>CAVUVM010000005.1:0-191464 GCA_963744935.1 uncultured Acidimicrobiaceae bacterium | reverse complement strand
TAGGTCAGCTTTGTTGACCTGAGCCGCGTAGCCTCTCCACCAACTCGGCCTGGCTGTGGACGCCGAACTTCTTGAAGATGGCGGCGAGGTGGTTGCGCACGGTGCTCGGGCTGATGTAGAGCTCGCTGGCGATGGTCGACACCCGCTGACCCTGGGCGATCCGCACGAGGATCTCCCATTGCCTGGCGCTGAGATCGGTTAGCTCGTGCTCCGTTGCCACATGCGGCAGAGAGGACAAGGAGTCCATCACGCCGGCGGCCCTGACTTCCGCAGCGATCCGGCGGAGGCGCATCTCGAGGTCGTTGACCCTGTTGCCCGAGGGAGGGATGAAATCCTCCAGCCGGCCCACCAGTGCAAAGTCGATGAGGTCGTGCTCTTGGTGACCAGCCGGGGCAAGCATCACGCTCACCGCGGTCGACGCGCCGCCGGCCGCTGACATACCAACGTCAGAGAAGATCTGGGGGGTGACGGCGTTCGCCGTTGCCTCGCTGAGCTGTGACCGTTGCGCAGGAACCACCCAGTCCAGCAGTCGCGTGCCGACGCATTCTGAGGGGAGCCGGCCAAGCAGCTCGTAGACCTCGGCGCTGATCGACCGTATGCGCCAATGGCGATCGGCGATGCCGAGGCAGACCGGGATCAGGTCCATCCACGCCCGGATCGGGTGACGACCGAGCTGACCAAGCTCCACCTCGGGAACGAAGATCGTCACTTCCATGCGCTCGTCTCTGATCTCGACCGTACGCATCGTGACCCAGAAAAGCGTGCGCCCACCCCCAGGTGCATTCATCGACCTCCGGGCCCTGAAACCTTGGAACCTCCCTGTCTCGAGATCGTCGATGTCGCGCAACAGGTCGTCGGTCGGAGTCACGTATTCCCCGACGTGATGTCCCGCGAGTTCTTCGAGCCTCGCGCCTACGAGATTCGCAGCGGCGTGGTTCGCCATACGGATGACATCGCCGTCGAGGATGGCGACGCCGAACTCGACGCGGTCGAGGGCCTGTGCCAAATCCTCCCAGTCCCCGACTCCGCCACGGCGCCGCGAGCGGGTCGGTTCCCCACCGGAGACGTCCCCGCCGTCTCTGGGCACCTGATCCGTGGTCATCACTGGGCTCAGGGGAATCAAACCATGCGCCTCGCCTCCGTGCAACGGACGTGAGGCGACGAGACCGGCGGCTCAGGCTGCCCGAACGTGAGAACCTCCGGGGCAGCGGCGTGACCGAACAGATACCCCTGACCGAAGGAGCACCGGGCCTCCCGCAAAACATCCCATTGTGCGTCGTCCTCGATCCCCTCGGCGACGGTGCAGTGTCCGAGGTCATGGGCCATACGAACGATGGTCTCGACAAGCCGTGCCGCCTTCTCGTCTGTTGTCACCTCCGCCACGAACGACCGGTCGATCTTGATGAAGTCGATCGGCAGCGAACGCAGGTAGCTGAGACACGACTGTCCCGTTCCGAAATCGTCGAGCCCGACGTGGCAGCCGAGGCTCCGCAAGTCGCGTATCGTTTCTCGTGCGTTGGAATCGCTGACCGCGAGGCTTTCCGTGATCTCCAACGCGAGCCTCGACGGCTCCACGTCGTGCCTGGCCAACGCCCTCGCCACGACCCCGACGAGTTGGGGGTCGGCGAACTGCCGAGCTGACAAGTTGACCGCCATGATCGGTGGTGTCGCAGTTCTCGCGCCGAACCGCGACGCCTGCCCGATCGCCTGGTCGAGAGCCCACCGACCAATCCGTTCGATAAGGCCGAGGCTCTCCGCCACTGACACGAACTCCTCGGTCGGCACCACTGTTCCGTTGGACATCGTCCACCGAAGAAGCGCCTCGTATCCGACGGTCGTGCGTTGCGTGAGTGCGACGATCGGTTGATAGGCCAGACGTAGCCGCTCCGTGTCGAACACTTGACCGATCTCGCGGCGAATCATCGTTCTCCACTCCGACGAATCGGACCCCGGTGCACAGACGACTGACCTCGCGGCCGACGCAACCTTGGCGTCACGAAGCGCCGTTGTCGCGTACCGCAGCGCAGATGATGCGGCGTCCGACCCCTCGGTCAGTACGCTGATCCCGACCCGTCCTGTCATAGCAACGTCGTACGCGCGGACGTGTATAGGCGAGGCAACGAGAGCCAGCAGCTTTCGTCCTAACTCGACTGCCCCGCTCCCGGAGCGCACCGGGGTAAGAACACCGAAGCGGTCGCCGCCGAGCGTTCCGACGACGTCCCCGGGGTCGATCCCGACCAGGAGTCGGTGCGCGATGACCTCCAGCGCGCTGTCGCCCACCTCTGTTCCGAATGCATCGTTGACCGACTGGAAGTCGTTGACGTCGAGTAGCACCAGCGCATACTTCAGCACCGGCGCGACTTGCGCGGCCGTCTCCAATCTCGTCAGGAACTGGGCCCGATCGAGCACCGCATGAGAGTCGCAGGCGCTCGCGTGCCAGTCCCCGTTCGTGTGCCCTGCGTGCAACTGTTCGGGTGCCTTCGACATCGCCGTCCCACCTCATGTCGGTCGGGTCTCCGTGGTTCAGCCCACACCTGAGTATCGGCATGTGGCTTTGGGCGATCGATGGGCGATGTGACACTCTCCCTAGGCACTGTGTCACGTTCGACCCCAAATACCTCGCTGGAGCGCCTCGATCAACTCGGCTTGTGACGCCACATCGAACTTCCGAAAGATCTGCGAAAGGTGGTTCCGGACCGTGCTCTGGCTCAGGCCCGTGTCGCGAGCGATCGTCGGTACTCGCTTTCCAGCGACCAGCCTCTGGGCGATGTCTGCCTGTCTCGGGCTAAGCAGTGCGACGGTGTTCTCGACGTACACCCTCGATGAGGAATCGTCATCGAGACCCGTGGTCACGGCCTCCAGGGCGATTCGCCGCAGCCGAGCCTCGAGTGCAGCGACGCGGGCCTGGAGGCCGAGCGTCGTCGAAGGGTCGGACGCCGTGAGCACGAACGCGACGTCGTGAGTCTCTGGTGGATGCAGCGGAGCGATGACAGCGGTGGCTTGCAGCCACGTCCCGACCGGTGCTGCAGTCGCAGCTCTATTCGTCCCCTATCGGCGGTATTGAGCAGCGGCCGGTCGTCTTCATGCACGATGGAGACGGCTCGGGTCCCGACGCATTCCGAAGGCTCGTACCCGAGGAGCTCGGCGACGTCGCCAGTGATGCGGAGCACACGTCCGTTCGCGTCCAGCACCCCGATAACGAAGGGCGCCTTGTCGAACGACCGCTGCATAGGGACCGACGAACCTCTCGCACTCATTTTCCGGCGGGACGCTGTTGGCCGCCCTCGGCAGTGGAGTATCAGCCGGACCTCGGTGAGCCGCAATGGGCGGTCCATCACATCTGCCTGGACGCAAGCGAGACTGTAGGGCCACGATCGCCCGCCGGGCGTGGGACTGTCTGTTTCGGTTTCGTGTGTGCCGCGGTATCACAGGCAAATTAAAGCGAACGGTGACGCCATCATCCGGTCGTTCCGGACGGGAACGAGCTCGGGCAACCGGTTGGATTCGACCGGGACAGGACCTCGAGCGGATGAGGACGGCCGGGGAAGGCGTCCATTGGCCATGAGCGCGACGCGGAACCCGAGCGCGCAACGCCCGCCCGGCTTCGAGTATCTCGGCTCAAGTGCTCGGCGTGTCGTTGGGAGGGTCCATGGGGCGTGCATCACCGAGGCTCGGTGGCGGGCAGCGGCAGCTGGGCCAGACATCTGGCCTTGGCGGCCGGGAGGCCGAGCAGGCGGAGGCAGCCCTCGGCGAGTTCGTCGACCGAGTTCCTCGACCCGTTCGGGATGCCGCTGGTGCAGCCGCAGCAACCCGATGAGGCCGCCCGCGACGGCACTGAGCGCGACCTCCCCGTCGGCCACGCTGAACTGACCCGCGGCTTGCCGCCCTGGATGTCCCGCAGGGAGCGCGGGGGCCAGACCGCCGGGTAGGTCCAGGAGGTTGGGGCGGCGCCGGAGGGTCGGAATCCTCCCGCTTCGAGGTCGTGCACCCGCTGCACTAACCGTGCTGATTGATGGTCCGGTGGCACACCGTCAAGGCTGGTCTGACGGGCCCCGCGGCGGCGTCCTGCGTCGCACTCACAGCGCCTCGGACACGTCAAGTGCCTGCACGTCCGACGGGGAGACTCGCGTCGGTTGCCCAGTCGTCACAGAAGTAAGAGCCACTTCGCGCACGCTTCTTCTTGATGTCGCGCGCCGTGCAACCAGCTTGCCAAGCTCCCAGAGCACGAAAAGGGCGGCGGCGGGCGCGAGCGCCCAGGCGAACTCACGGAAGTCGACCTGGGTTGTGCCCAGGATCCGACGCAAGGCATCCATCTGGGTGACGAGCACGGCCAGGACGAACTCGAGGAGGATCGTCCAGTTCATCTGACGGCTGTCGAAAGTCGCAGTCGTCAGGACTGAGTCAGTCTCGCTGCGGCACTCAAGAGCAGCGACGATCAGGCACAGCGCGAAGGCGGTGAAGGCCATTGAGTTGCCGATGGCGGCGCTCTTGAAGTGCGAAGTGCCGAGTTCGATCATGCCGAGCAACCCCGCCGTGATCACCAGGCCGGTCAGAGCGACCGTGACCATCATGCTGGGCGTCAGCACGGACTCGTCCCGTGGCTTGGGGACGCGCCCCATGATCCCCGGCGTTTCCCGATCGAAGCCGAGTGCGAAGCCGAAGGGTGCGTTGACCAAGAAGTGGATCCATAGCACCTGGAACGGGGTGAACGGTTCACCGGCGGCGATGTCCAACACTGCAGCGCCAAGGAAGGTGAGGACGAAGACCACGAGGAGGACGAGGACGTAACGGATGTACTTCGTGAGGTTGTCGAAGATCTTGCGGCCTTGTTCGACCGCATAGACGATCGTGGCGAAGTTGTCGTCGGAGAGGATCATCCTGGCGGCATTCTTCGCCACCTCGGTGCCGGTTCCCATGGCGATTCCGATGTCGGCGGCCTTGATGGCGGGCGCGTCGTTCACGCCATCACCGGTCATGGCTACGACCTCGCCCTTCTTCTTCAGGCTCTCGACGAGGAGAACCTTGTGCTCAGGGGCGACCCGGCCCATCACGCCGATGTCGTCGATGCGGGCCAAACGCTCGGACTCGGAGAGGGCGGCGAAGTCGGAGCCAAGGATCGCTTCGCCAGGAATGCCGAGCTGCTGGGCGATCGCGGCGCCCGTCGTAACGTCGTCGCCGGTGACCATGCGGACACGGATGTAGGCCGCCTGCGCCTCTCTCACGGCATCCTTGGACTCCGGACGCGGCGGATCGAGCATCCCCACCAAGCAGGTCAGTTGCAGCTCGGTCACATAAGCGAACAGGTCGCCTTCGGGATCGAACCCGCCTGGGTCCAGATCACGCATCGCTGCTGCCATGACCCGCTCGCCCTGTGCCGCCATGTGATCGAGGTCGTTTTGAGCCCGCTGCGCGAGGCTGGCATTCCAGGGGATCGTCCTCCCGTCCGACAGAGCGGTGCGCAGCGCGGTCCATGACCGCAGGAGCCGCACCCTTGACGAAGCAGCGGATCACGGGGTGTCCGGAAGAGTCGGCGGTCTCGTGGAAGGTCGCCATGAGCTTGTAGGTAGGGTCGAAGGGCAACGTAGCGACCCGAGGCAGCTTCCCCCTGGTGGCGTCGACGTCGACTCCGGCCTTGTGGCCCAGCACCAGCAGAGCACCCTCGGTGGGATCGCCCACGACGGTGTCGTCGATCAGGTCGGCGTCGTTTGCCACGAGGAAGGGCAATATCGCGTCCTCGATGAGGGCGGCCGTGCCCGCGGGGTGCTCCACGCGTCCTTCGAGGCTGTAGCCCGAGCCGCTGATCCTGTAGCGGGCCGCCAGGTCGGTCACTTCGACGACGGTCATCTGGTTCATGGTCAGGGTTCCGGTCTTGTCGGAATTGATGGCCGAGGTGGACCCAAGGGTCTCGACGGCGGGCAGCTCCTTCACGATGGCGTTTCGCTTGGCGAGCTCTTGGCTCCCGAGGGACAGGATTACCTCGGTGACGGTGGGCAGCGCCTCGGGAATGGCCGCAATGGCCAGCGCTACTGCGCTGACGAAGAGCGCGTCCCATGCTTGGCCTCGAGTCCGGCCGAGGGCGATCATCACCACCATCGTCAGTCCCGCTGCGCCAGCGATCCATAGCGTGAGGTTGTCGAGCTCCTTGGTGAGCGGTGACCTCTCCTTGCGGGTGCTCGTCAGCATCCCAGAGATCTTCCCGAGCTCGCTGTCGGCACCGCATCCGGTGACGATGACGACGCCAGTCCCGTGGGTAACGGGCGAGTTCATGAACGCCATGTTCACCTGGTCGCCCGGGTTCAACGCATCTGCCTGCAGGGTCGTAACCTCCTTCAGCGCAGGCGTGCTCTCGCCGGTCAATGTCGACTCGTCGATCTGCAGAGCGTTGGCCTCAATGATCCGCCCGTCTGCGGGAACCAGGTCACCGGCTGAAATGAGCACGATATCTCCCGCTACGACTTCTTCGGCGGGGATCTCAGCCGAGACACCGTCGCGTCGCACCCGCGCGGTGGCTTTCGTCATGGACTTGAGCACATTCATCGCACTCTCGGCCTTGCCCTCCTCTCGGAGACCGACGATTGCGTTGAAGACGGTGAGGACCAAGAGGAACACGGCCGTGACCCACTGCTTGACGGCCAAGGAGACGGCGGCTGCACTGACGAGAATGATTTGCATGTAGCTCGTGTACTGGTCGAGAAAACGACGCCAGCCAGGCTTGGGCTTCTCCTCGGGTAGGGAGTTGGGCCCGTACTCGTCTAAGAGCTGGGCCGCCCGGGCCGACGAGAGTCCGACCGCGGTATCGACCTCGAAAACAGCGGCGACGTCGTGCACGCTCTGGGCGTACCAAGGAGATTCCTCGGTCGCAGCTCTCTCTTCGACGGATTCCTTGGAGGGGACGTTGCTCATCGGGCCAGCGTGGCGACATCGATGGCGGCGACGGTGCTTTCGCCGCTGACGTTCGAAAGCGTGGATTTGGTCCGGGTTGGATCCGATACACGCTTCGCAGTCCCGGGCACTTTCGGCACGATCATCGAGCGCACTCCGATCCACCCGACACAACCCGGCAGGCCTCGCTTGTGAGCACGGTCCAAAACCTGCCTGTCAATACTCGGAAGGGACCCCCACGGGATCACCGTAGGTCATTGTTGCGTACGGTCAACGGTCTAAAACAGAGAACAAAGTCCCGGGTTTCGCTTCTCGGACCTCGGCGACGAAGTATCTGAACTCGACTTGTCGAAACGAGTTGATCACCCCGGTGGTCGACGACGTTCGTCGCGCCATCTGGCGGGGCTGCAGGTACGACCGTCAACCGGCCAACTGCGAGCCGCCCCCTGTAGCGGCAACCTGTAGAACTGGTAGCCCTACTGCTGCCGCTCCGGCTTCGCAACATCATCTGTCCGGAAGTGAATCCCGATTTGGGACCTTGGTCCCTACCCGGGTGTACTCGTTTCCATCAGTGTGGTACGCGGCACAACCAAGAGAGGTCGGCGTGAGTAGGCAGCGAGCGTAGGCCTCAGAGTCAGGACCGTGCGCCGCCTCACGAAGGAGAGCTTCGCCATGTCCCTCCTCACCGCCCCCCCGGCCGAGTCAGACGCTTCCTCCGGGCTGTCCGAACGGAATCAGCAGAAGGCCCATTCTCTCGGGCTCACATCCGCTACCGCTCTCGTCATCGGCAGCATCGTGGGCACCGGTGTCTTCACCATGCCGGCCGTGATCGCAGGCGCCGGCACCTGCGGCATCATCGTTCTGGGGGCGATCGCCGTCGGCGCGATGCTCCTGGCCGTCCTGTTCGGTCAGCTCACGAAGCGGATTCCCAACTCCGATGGCGGGCTCTACGCCTATTCGCGCCACGAGTTCGGCGACTTCGCCGGTTACCTGGTCGGCTGGTGTTACTGGATCCAGTCATGGGCCGGCAACGCAGCCATCGTGTCGTCTTGGGTGTTCTACGTCGACGCGCTGTTCGGCTGGGGCCACAACACCGGCCTGGAGAACTGGTTCATCGCCCTCGTCGGCCTCTGGGTGCCCGCCATCATCAATCTGGCCGGGGTCCGTCACATGGCCTGGTTTCAGAACGTCACCGTCGTCTTGAAGTTCCTGCCGCTGCTCTTCGTGGGCATCGTTGGCTGGGCCTTCGTCACTTCGGCGAACTTCGGTCCTTTCAACGCGTCGGGTGGCAGCCTCTATAGCGCCATTGGGATCGCCGCCGGTGTGGCTCTGTTCTCGTTTATCGGTGTAGAGGCGGCCGCTGTCACGGCCAAGCGGGTCCGCGACCCCCGGCGCAACGTCATGCGGGCGTCGCTGATCGGCACGGCAGCGAGTGCGCTCCTCTACGTTCTCGTCACCGCGGCCGTTATGGGCTTGGTCGCCCACGGGACACTTGTCAAAACCGGTTCGCCGTTCGTCAACGCGTTTCAGAATATGTTCCCGGGCGAGGCCTGGGCCGGCAAGTTCATCGCCGCGATCGCGGTGGTGTCGGGCATCGGCGCCCTCAACGGCTGGACCCTCATCGTCACGGAGACGTCCCGGGCCGTCGCGCAAGACGACATGTTCCCGCGGCCCTTCGCCTGGAGCGACCGGAATGGCACGGCCTGGTTCGGCATACTCGTCGGCACCGCGCTGCCGTCGCTGCTCATGCTGTGGCGCTACACCTCAAGCTCGGGCCTAACCGTGTTCACCTACCTGGTCGACCTCACGGTGGTGACTGTGGCCATCCCGTACTTCATGTCGGCCATCGCGCAGCTCACCTACCTGGTGTCACGGCGCCGCCGTGTAAGCGGCTGGGCCCTGGCCCGCGACCTCGGCGTGGCCGGCATGAGCGTGCTCTTCTCCATGTGGGTCACCTTCGCTTCGGGATATCAGGTCGTCTACCAGGCGCTCGTCGTGATCATCGCCGGGCTCATCCTGTACGCCTTCCTCAACGCCCGCCGCCAGCGGCTAGGTGAGGCACCCGAGCCGACCGACCTGCCGGCCGAGTCGGCCGCTGTCGACCCGGTCCCAACAGCCTGAGAGAAAGGAGGTACGCACCATGACGTTCCATGTCGACTCCGAGGTTGGGCAGCTCCGCCAGGCCATCGTCCACCGCCCGGGCCTGGAGCTCTCCCGGCTGACGCCCGAGAACATCGGCGAGCTGCTTTTCGACGACGTGATGTGGGCCAAGAAGGCCAAGGAGGAGCACGACGCCTTCGCCGAGGCCCTCCGTGAGCGTGGCGTGCGCGTCCATCTCTACGGCACGCTTCTGGCCGAGACGCTCGAGATCCCGGCTGGCCGAGCCTTCGTGCTCGACCGGCTTTGCACGCCGGACCAGCTGGGGCCCTCGCTGGTCGAACCGGTCCGGCGGCTGCTGGAAGACCTCGACGGCGTCGCGTTGTCGGAGTTGCTCGTTGGTGGGATCCTCAAGGCGGATCTGCACCCGATGCGCGTCCACAGCCTCAAATGGGACATGCTGCGCGCCGACGACTTCGTGCTCACCCCTCTGCCGAACCACCTCTTTCAGCGGGACAATTCGGCCTGGATCTACGGTGGCGTGACCGTCAACCCCATGGCCAAGCCGGCGCGTCGAGCGCGAGACACTGCACACGCGAGCGATCTACAGCTTCCATCCGATGTTCGCCGGGGCGCACTACGTCACCTACCTCGGTGACGACGACGTCCACCACCAGCCGGCGACCATCGAAGGCGGCGACGTCCACGTCGTGGGGAACGGCACCGTCCTCGTCGGCATGGGAGAGCGGACTGCGCCCATGACCGTGGAGGAGCTCGCCCTGGCGCTCTTCGCGGCCAAGCAGGCCTCGAAGGTGGTTGCCGTCGAGCTCCCCCACAGCCACGCGTTTATGCACCTCGACACCGTCATGTCGATGGTCGACAGGGACACCTTCGTGCTCTACCCCTACTTCGACCGCAACCTGCGCAGCTGGACCATCCAGGCCGGCGACGAGCCCGGCGACCTCTCCATCGCCCGCAACCACAGCCTGTGGCAGGAGCTGGCCGAGATTCTGGGTGTGCCGGAGATCAAGGTGCTCACGACGGACGAGGACGTCCGAGCCGCAGAGCGTGAACAATGGGATGACGGCACCAATTTCCTGGCGGTTGCGCCCGGGGTCGTCATGGGTTATGACCGCAACGTCGCCACGAACACCATGCTGCGCAAGCAGGGCATAGAGGTTATCTCGATCGAGGGGTCCGAGCTCGGGCGTGGACGAGGTGGTCCGCGCTGCATGACCTGCCCGATTGAGCGCGACCCGGCATAGGCCGGCACGGGGGGACGACATGGCCATCGACTTGCGGGGCAGGAGCTTCCTGAAGGAAATCGACTTCACCAAGGAGGAGTTCACCTATCTGATCACCGAGGCGATCCTGCTCCGCGATGAGAAGAAGTCGGGTACCGAGACGCAGCGGCTCGCCGGGCGGAACGTCGCCTTGATCTTCGAGAAGACGTCGACTCGGACCCGTTCCGCGTTCGAGGTGGGCGGGCACGACCAGGGTGCCCACGTTACCTACATCGGTCCCGACGACTCCCAGCTGGGCCGCAAGGAGTCGATCAAGGACACGGCACGCGTCCTCGGCCGGATGTACGACGGAATCGAGTACCGGGGCTTCGGGCAGGACGACGTCGAGACTCTGGCCCGATACGCCGGCGTCCCCGTGTGGAACGGCCTGACCGACCAGTGGCATCCGACCCAGATGCTGGCCGACGTGCTGACCATGCTGGACCATGCGGCGCGCCCCTTCGAAGAGGTGGCGTACTGCTACCTCGGTGACGCCCGCAACAACACCGCCAACTCCCTGCTCGTCACGGGGGCCCTTCTCGGTGCCGACGTCCGCTTGGCCGCACCCGAGGCCCTGTGGCCGTCCGAGGAGGTGCGCGCCATCGCCGACCGGCTCGCCTCGTTGTCGGGGGCACGGATCACGGTGACCGACGAGGCCGAAAAAGCGGTGCTCGACGCCGACTTCCTTTACACCGACGTCTGGTTGTCGATGGGTGAGCCCGAGGAGCGCTGGGGCGAGCGGATCAAGGAGCTGCTGCCATACCAAATCAACGCGGACCTCCTCGCCGCCACCCGCAACCCGGACGCCAAGGTGATGCACTGCCTGCCGGCAATGCACAACCGCGATACGGAGGTGGGGGAAGAGCTTTTCGAGAAGACCGGGCTCAGCGCGTTCGAGATCACCGAGGATGTGTTTGAGTCCGAGGCCTCCATCGTCTTCGATCAGGCGGAGAACCGGCTGCACACGATCAAGGCGGTCATGGTCGCCACGCTGGCCCGCTGACGTGCTCGTTGTCGCTGCACTCGGTGGCAATGCCCTCCTCCAGCAGGGGGAGACACCCGACGCCGACATCCAGGAGCACCATGTGAGGTCGGCCGTCGACGCGCTTGTTGCGCTGGCGAAGGAGCACGACGTGGTGGTGACGCACTGCAACGGGCCCCAGGTGGGCCTTCTGGCGTTGGCGAGTGCCCGCGAGCTCGAGGGAAAGAAAGGGACCTTTGTCCACGCGTAGACAGAGCACGAGCACGACGCAGGGTCTGCGCCACGCTTTATCGACGACGCTGTCGTGCCAGTGGGGTGTTCAGCTCTTGTCCGGCAACGGCGTCACCGCAACGGCGGAATGTAATACACCTTGGCTCCCCGCCGGTCCTGTGGTCGGGTCATGAGAACCGAGGAGACGACATCATGAATGCTGGCGATACCGCTTGGGTACTGATAAGCGCGGCACTAGTGCTGTTCATGACTGTCGGTCTGGCCTTCTTCTATGGGGGCCTGGAGCCGAAGCGCAATGTGCTGGACATGATGGCCATGAACTTCTTCACCATCTCTTTGGTGACCGTCGTGTGGGTCCTGATCGGGTTTAGTTTGGCCTTCGCGCCTGACGCCGGGTTCGGTCTCATCGGCGGGCTGCACTACGCCGCGCTCGAGAACATGGGGGGCCTGTGGCCGGGCACGCACATTCCGAAGCTTGACTACATGGGGTTCCAGTTGATGTTCGCCATCATCACCCCCGCGCTGATCACCGGAGCCATCGCAGGACGGATGAAATTCGAGGCCTGGATCGCCTTCTGCATCGGTTGGAGCCTGGTCGTCTATCCGGTCATTGCTCATTGGGTCTTCGACCCCTCCGGATGGATCTACAAACTCGGTGGCCGGGACTTCGCGGGCGGCTCCGTGGTCCATGCGAGCGCCGGCTTTGCGGCACTCGTGGTGGTCCTCATGGTGGGTCCGCGGATAACCGCTGCCCGTAACGCGTACCTGCCCCATGCGGTCCCGCTGGTCATGCTGGGAGCCGGAATCCTGTGGTTCGGGTGGTTCGGCTTCAACGCCGGATCTGCGCTGGGAGCCAATCAGCTAGCAGCCAACGCCTTCGCAGTGACCCAGATCGCCGCCGTCACGGGCTTGCTGGCCTGGGCGACGATGGAGCGGATCATCACGGGGAGGGTGACGCTTGTTGGATTGGCGACTGGAGCCATCGTGGGCCTGGCGACCATCACTCCGGCATCGGGTTATGTGGGGCCCATGCCGGCCCTGCTCATTGGAGCGGTTGCCGGAACGGTCTGCTATCTGGCTACGAGGGCTTTACTGAAATTCAGGCGAATCGACGATGCCTTCGGCGTATTCGGTGCCCACGGCGTGGGGGGCGTGCTAGGGATGTTATCCGTCGGGATCTTTGCGCACTACACGGTCAATCCGAGTGGTTTGACCGCCACTGACGGTGCCCATCTCAATGGGGTGATATTCGGACACGTGGCACTTCTGGGCTACCAAATCATCGCTATATGCGCCACTCTTGCCTTTGTCGTCGCCGCTACCTATTGCGTTGCCGCGCTCGTGCGGTCGACCATCGGACTCCGAGTCGCAGACGAACAAGAGGAAGTTACTGGCCTGAACGTGGTCTTCGATGCGTCGGCTTACGAGTTGTGAGTGTCACTGGCGGATGATGAATCGCGCGGCCCGCGTGCACCCACCGAACAGATTGAGGACTTTCGCATTAAACATGGGGTCGGGGGGTACTCGCCGACCCAAGGATCACAAGGAGGTTCTGGGCTAAATAGGAGGTCGGGGGGTACTCGCCGACCCAAGGATCACAAGGAGATTCTCGATGCTTGCTTCAAGCTACCCGTTGCTCAACGCCTTTCTGACGATTCTGTACTTCTTCCTCTTTATCATCTGGATCTGGTTACTGATCTACGTGTTCATGGACATCTTTCGCAGCCACGACATGGGGGGCGGGGCGAAGGCCCTGTGGGTGATCTTCATCATCATCTTGCCGTTCCTCGGCGTCTTCGTGTACCTGATCGCCCGCGGCGACAAGATGCACGAGCGGTCGGCGCGCGACGCGGCGCAGCAGCAGAAGGCGATGGACCAATACATCCGACAGGCGGCAGGGACCTCCGGCGCCACAAGCGCGGACCAGATCTCCAAGCTGGCCGACCTTAAGACGAAGGGCGTCCTCTCCGACGCCGAGTTCGAGGCCGAGAAGGCCAAGATCCTGGCCAGCTAGGCAGGCCGTCCTCCGTCACCGAGAGCAGTGCGGCGGCAGCGACGCAGGGCGATCCGGAACAAGAGCCGGAACACCCGAACAGTGAACCTGAGCGCGTATCTCGCCTTCCCGACGCGCTACCGGCCGCTGGGCGGCGGGCAGGTATTTCCGGTGGGCCGTCACTGGCGACGGGGTGAGCCCCTCAGCGACACCGGGCGCTTTGGCGGAGAATGCCGGTCAGCGCCATGCGCCGGTCAGCTGGGGGTTCGGATCTCAAAGGCGAGCACGATGTCGCTGAGTCGTCGGAGGACGGCGTAGAAGCCCACCCAAAGCAACAGCAAGACAGCACGTGCCGGGGTGTACTGCTGAGAGGCCCAAAGGCCGAGGCCGATTACGATAAGGCCCAGCCACCAGAGCGGGTGGGTCACCCGTGACATCGCCGCGTAGGTGATGTCGTAGGCACCCTTGACGATCAGTAGGAGACTCCAGCACGGCGGCGAGCGACCAGAACGCGTCGAACGGGGCGATGAAGCACCAGATGGCGCCGCTGGCGAAAAAGGATGCCAAGGATGAGGTGGAAGATCCCCCAACCGCCCCATCGAAGAGCGGCGATTGCGAATTCCGGGACGGAGGTGAACACGAAGACCGCACCGAGCAGGATGCCAACCGTCACGACCGACGTGAGGTCGAGCCGAAGAACCACGATGGCGATGACGAACCAGGCGATAGCAAAGACGAGGAACGCCCACCACTCGTCCCTTCAGATCCGACGACACCTCACGCAGTTCCGAACTGAACATCGTCCACCCTCCGTGGACTCGACGCGTACGGAGCCTGTTGCACCCAGATCTTCAGCTTGCTCGGGCCAGCACATTCGTCCACCAGATTTCGCCGTCAGCCCTGCAAAGGACGTGGCTAGTCCAAACTGACCCCCATCTCCTCATGCCACCCGCGAACATCGGTTAGAACACCGAGCGGCTCTGAAGAGGTCCTGAAGCCGCATCTCCCGGGATGGTTCAGCTTCCCGCAGCCTCCTTCATTTCCTTCGCAAGCTCATCGGCGGTCGCGTTGACGACGTGCTTCAGAGTCTTTGTCGCGTGAGTGACGGCCTTGTCGAACGCCTTGTCGAGCGTTGGCTCCCCCACCACGATAAGGCCCGCCTCGTTGGCGTTGAGCTCGGTCGCCGCTCCATGCAGCTCGTCGTACGGCAGCAACGCAGAGTCGCCGCCGAACCCATCTGGGATTACTCGCACCATAGGTCGGGCCATCCGCTTGACGATGTGCGGCTTGCCGTTCTCTTTGTCGACGATGGCTGCGTCGAACGTTCCGATCAGATCGTCTTTGTGGAGCTGCTCTATGGCTTCAAGATCAGCTTTTGCGGAATCGACGCTGTCGTAAACGGCTACATAATAAGCAAGATCTCTTTCCTTGGTCATCGTGACCTCCTCGTTTCGGGCCGACAGCCGAAACGGCCACCAGACCATCTCAGGAGACCATACGCGGGCCGGGTGGCCGCTCGGTAGGGTCAAAGGTCCTGCCGGTCTTGACTGGAGATGTTCATAAATTCGGAAGGCCGATGCCGGTTAGCTGGCTAGCTATATAGCTAGTCGGAAGGCATAAGGATCGCCGGTCGGTTTCCTTTGTCCACTTCGTACCCATCCGAAATTGAAACCGGTTCCAACTATTGTGGTACCGGCGGTCAGTTGACTGGGGCGGGCGGCGACGCGTTCTCATCGGGTAGTTCAACTGCCGGCCACCGTGTGCTGCCCGAGGCGGCCTCAGCGGAACTGGAGGCGAGCCTGGCTGGGGACGTCCCCGAACCTGCCGGAGTGGAAGTCGCGGAACGCCTGCTCGATCTCGGCCTGGCTGTTCATGACGAAGGGTCCGCCCATCGCGACAGGCTGGTGGATCGGCTGGCCGCTGTAGGCCATAACGACGCTCGGTTTGTCCCCGTCACCCGTGGCCAAGGTGATCGCCGAGACCGTGGCCTGGGGCACCGGGTCGGACCAGGCGATCTGCCCACTCCGGAGGTCGTGGCCGTCGATCGTCACCCCACCGGATATGACATAGAAGAAGGCGCGGTCGGCGGCTGGCACCAGGTGCTCCAGCCTGGCGTTCGGCTCCACGGTGATCAGCGTCCCAGAGATTGGCCAGTTGTTCAGCGCCGCTCCGGAGATGTCATCGACCCGGCCCGAGATCACGTCGAGGTGAGCGCCGTCTCGCTCGATGACCGGACGGACGGGTGCCCGGAGGTCCTGGTAGCGGGTTTCGACCATCTTCTGCTCGGCTGGAAGGTTCACCCACAGCTGCAGAACATGGGCACGCTCGTTGCGGAAGGCCAACTCCCTATGGATGATCCCGCGCCCCGCGGTCATCCACTGAACGTCGCCGGCGACCAAGGCGCCTGCGTTGCCAAGGTTATCGCCGTGCTCCAGCACACCGTCGAGGACGAGCGTGACCGTCTCGAGGCCGCGATGCGGGTGCCACTCAAAGCCCGACGTGGAGAACCAATCCTCGGCGAGCAGCAGGAAAGGATCCGTCAGGTCCGGATTCAACGGCGTGATGACGACGTTGCGGTCGTCCACCTGAGAGTCGGCGCCGAGGTGGATCTGGTCCTCGACCCGGACGATGGTCCGCCGAGTCGTGTTAACGGTAATTTGCATGGCGACCTCCGTTCTGCTGACCAGTTATCTGAATCTGCCTCTGAGTTGAACGCAATTGACGTGTCGACCTATTCCCCGGCCCATGAGGCCTTTGCAAGCGGCGGGCGCTGGTGGACCCTTCATTCCGAGTCCTGGGTTCAGGTGGCCTGCTTGACGACGGCCGTGGACGTTCGTCTCAACGATCCGGCGCACGACCTCCACGAGGTACGAACTCTCGCTCTCCAGGGATTTCAGATTGCAAATGAGCTGAGCAATCCAACCGCCATCATGACCGCGTCGTTCGACCTCGGTTATGCCGAAACGGAGCCCGACCCGCGAAGTGCCGTCGCCCCGTTGCGACAAAGCATCGAGGCGGCCGAGTTGGTTCGAGCTCCAGTCTAGGTGGTGCTCGCCGGGGGGTACTTGAGCCGCTCCTACGCGGCAGTCGGCGAGCGAGCGTTGGCAATCAGCAACATAAGGACCAGTGTGGTTAAAGCCCGCGAAAGCGGATCACGTGCCATGTTGGCCCAAATCCTGGTTGACGGAGGTGAAGCGCTTATCACCTTGTCCCACGACGAGGAGGGTTGCGTATTCCTTACCGCTGCTAAGGAAGGGCAAATCCCTTTGGAAACGGCCTCGTCGTAGCGTTGGCGTACGCGCTCGAAACTCTCGAACGGCCGTGCACGAGACCCTCGACGACCCGAAGGCAAGCGCGGGCGGCCGACTCCGTCATGCTGATTTCCCGAGGAGTTCGCCCCTACGCCCTCGCTGACTCGCGCCTCGGCGGGGAGGCTCGGCTAACTTGCGCCGCCGTGCCCGGACGCCTCTTCGCCGATGCCGGCCGCCGGACGAGCGCGGTCCTGATCGCCCTCGTGGCGCTCGTCGCCGCACTCGCAGCCGGCGCGCCACCCGGCGCCACCGCCGCCGCCGAATCGCCTCCGCCCGTCGTCCCACCCTTGGCTTTCTCCAAGTGGTGACTCCCGCGGTGGGCCCCGACCGTACGCCGTACCTTGCCGACGCGGCAGGACGCGAGGTGCTCCTCCACGTCGCAGCCGCCGTAGGTATGCAGGACGTAGCGTACCCACACGCGAACGGTGGGCCAGTGCTCTTCCCGGTCTCGCCCTCGGCGTACGTAGGACGCTGCCCCAAGGCTTCCCCGCTGGTTCCTCAGCCGCCGCTGTGCGAGGTGCAGGCCTCGCGCGCCGCGTTCGACCAGTCAACGGCGCCGGGCAGTGGCGACGACTTCGCGCAGATGCGCGCCCTGGGTTTCGACGTGGCGCGCCTCGTACTCAACTGGAGCCAGCTCGAGCCCACGCCCGGCACGTACTCGGCGACGTACCTGAACCGAGTGGCACAGGTGGTGGGCTGGGCGCGCCAGCAGGGGATCTATGTGATCCTCGACATGCACCAGGATCAGTACTCTCGTTACATCCTCCCGGCCTCAGGGGCTAGCGCACCGAGTGGGTGCAGCCCCTCGGGCGGGGGCGACGGTGCACCGGCGTGGGCGGTGCAGGACGACGGCAAGCCGGGCTGCGCGCTGATCGGCATCGACGAACTCAACCCGGCCGAGTCCGCGTCATTCGCCAACTTCTGGCAGAAACGCGCCAGTGTCGGGGCCACAGGGGCGCGCGCCCGGAACCGGGTTGCAGGACCACTACATCGGCGCGCTGGCGGCCTTAGCGCAGCGCTTCGAGAGTGACCCGACCGTCCTCGGCTACGAGCTGATGAACGAGCCCCAACCCGGGACGCTGAGCTCGCCACCGGCCGAGAACGGCTACACCGCGAGCAGCGAGGACCTCTACCCCTTCTACACCCGGGCGATCGAGGCACTGACCGGCGTGCGCGACGATAAGCCGACGTGCCCGACATCGGCGCCAACCTCCCTCACCGGCGCGTGCGCCTTCCCCAAACTCGCCTCGGTCAGCCGCCAGCAGATCTTCTTCGAGCCCCTGGCGTACCGGAACCTGACCGACTTCTCGATCCAGGTGAGCGCGCCGTTCTCCTCTTATCCCAACCTCGTGTTCGCGCCGCACATCTATACCTATGCGCTCACCGTGGAGCAGGACCTGCTAGGTGAGCCGGGCGGGTACCCGCCTAATTTCACGTTCGGCTATCAGACCGCCGAGGAGGGAGCGCAGGCCATACACGCGGCCGTATTTGTGACCGAGTTCGGCGACTCGGCGTCGACGGACGCCACGATCCTCGCCGGGGAGCTCGCTGCCCAGGAGTCGACGCAGACGGGCGCGACACTATGGGCCTGGAAGGGCCTGGCCAAGACGGCGGGGTCGTGTTGGTGCGTGCGGTGGCAGCGCTCGAGTTACCAGACGACGGCGAACGGGACGCCGGGGAAGGGGAACCCGCACGCGCAGCCCTCAGCCGCGGACTAGTTGATCCCGAGCCGCCAGCGCCTCCTCATGCGGGTGTGGCCGGTGGCAACAGCGGGCCGGCTGGACGCGTACGCCTACGATTCCGGCTCGCGGAGTTTCGCCATGGTTGCCACCGCCACCGGCGTGGAGCGACGCGCCGACTGGGCGACGGACACAATCGTCTACATACTCTCGACCGCAGAGGCGCGGTACGCACCGGCGGCGCTGCCGTCGTCGACCGCATCGTTCTCCGCCCTGACGGCAGCCGGCTCGCCTACGTAAGGACGACCGCCGTGGGTGGCCGCTACACCGTGACGGTGGGCCGACCGCCCGCCGCGTTGGTCGCGTCGGTGGCGCAGACGGCACTCGACCCGCCCCCACCAATCGCCGAGCTGCAGGCCCGGGCCATGGCAGAGGCCGCCTTGGCGGCTGCGGCGAGCTCTTCGAATCCCTCGTTGCGCTCGACGGCACAGCTGGTCGAGGGCCTCGCCAACATCGTGCTCGGTACGAGCGACCCGAACAGCTGACGGGCCGCGGATTGTCCCGACCACCCTCCGCCGCTACCGCGTCCCGATAACTGCGTTCGATTCTCGAGATGACGACGCGATCGATGTTCAGTTCAGCCTGAAGTATTCAGAGCCTCGACCGTTTGTGCGACGGCAGAGATCTGTGCCACTCCGGACTCGAGAAGTGTTGGTGTCGCGGACATGCACGGAGGGTCTTGGCATTTACCCTTACCCATCTGACCCTTTGTGTTGTCGCCCCAACCGTACAAAACGTCGCCTGTCGTCAACAGGAATGAATCTGCGCCACCCATGGCGACATAGGCAACGCCAGACGGCAATCCTTCAATTTCTACGGGACTAACAGAGCACGGCACTGCGTGAGACTGTCCGGGAGGACCAGGACACGTAGTGGACACGCTTTCACCAAGCTGGTCCCATTGATCGTCGCCCCAAGCGTAGACGTCACCATTAGCTAACCGTGCAATGCCCGAACCGTTCGGATTCTGTGGATTCCTTTGCGATCCACCGGCGTAAATCTGTACCGCCGGGCTCGGAAGCGGTACTTGCACGGGAACGTTCGAGTTCATTGTATTCCCATCACCGAGTTGACCGAGGTCATTCTCTCCCCACGCCCACACGTTGCCCGACGAATCGAGCGCCAGCGTGAACTGATTACCGGCAGATATTTGCGTGATCGTGACACCCGGCTGTAGTTGCAGTTGAGCTGTTACTGGGATGGAGGAGTTCGTGTTCGTCGCGTCTCCAAGTTGTCCGTACTCGTTGTTTCCGCAGCCCACCACTTGGTTGTCGGTTGTCAGGAATTCAAGGTGCTCCTGACCCCCGGAGACCTCGGTAGCGGACGGAACGTCAACCTTACTTGGCGGGTAAACCTTTGTTGGATTGGTTGTTCCGTTGCATAGCTGGCCATCAGCGTCAATACCCCATGTCCACACTTTTCCTTTTGCAGTGACAGAAGTTACTGCGGCACCGTACTGATAACCGCCGCCCTCGCCAATCGAAACAATGTTCTTCGGTCCAATCACTTCGGTGGCTGTCGGGTGCTTTGAGTTCGTCCATTGATAGACGTTTCCCGCTTCGATAGCGAGTCCTCCCCAGTTCGCTGCCTGAATGTCGGTAATCGCGGAGGACAATCCCGACACGGCTACAGGTTTTGAACCGTTCGTTCCGCCCCACACCTGGACTGGCGAGATCGGGGTAGTTGGAGAACCCACAGTGAGAAGAACCAACAAAGCAGTCAATGCGATCATCAATCCTCGTTTCTGATCCCTTCATATCCCCGTGGGCCATGGTCATTTCCAGCGCCAGCCAAACTGAATACGCCGGGCAAACCTCGGCTGCAAAATCCAACGCGAAAGTAGCAATCGTCTTCGCCCGCCGGCGATACATTGTGGTGGCGTCCGCGTAATGTTCATGTTGCGACCGCACTTCAGCCGAAGAGGGTGCACTGGTTCCAGTAGGGTCCGGTTCATTCGGTGGTCGCGTCGTAGGCGCCTGGTACGAGGCGACGACCGGTCAAACGGGAATTTGGGACAGGCCTTGTTGGGATCAGCCACGGGGCCCACAAGTGCCCGCGGTTGCGGAAGCGTTCTGAGCAGGGGCGAACAGTGGGGCTAGCTGGAATCGAACCAGCGACCTCAGCATTCAGGGAGGTCAGTGGTTTCTCCCTCCGTCCCGACTCGTCCTTGTTGGTCCCAATCCGTCCTGCTCGCAGAGCCACCGATGTGTGGTGGTGGGACTGAGCGACATTGAGCGGGACGGATTGGGTGTGAGACGACTCGCCACGTCCGCATTCCTCCGTCAATCGACCAGTTCACGAAGGGGCTCTCACCGGTCAAATTCGGTGGATCCGAGTTAAGGAAGAGTTGGTGCAGTCCCCACGAGACCCAGCTGACGACAGGTGGCGAAGACGTTGCCCATGGCTTGGTTGACGCCAGCGAAGTTGTGAGATGCAACCGCGGAGGCCAGCCGTTGGCCCTCGGCTTGGAGATTGGTGTTCGTTGCCTTACGGGCAAACCTAGCTAGGGTCGCGAACTCGCTGAATTTGGTGGGGTTGTCATGCCATGCGCGGGCGTAATTGCAGGGCGTCACATTGAGCGAGCCTTGCACCGTAGTTGTCGATCTCCCATTGCCGCTGGTGGAGCATGCGGAGAGAGAGACCCCCACCAACAAGATGGCAATACCGATCCGTCCCATCGACGTAACGTATCGCCGAACAGCGGTTCGCTCGCCGGACAGCCCGCCATCAGAGATCCCGCTGACACTCCGTCCCTCGAGGTGGGCCGGTTGCGACGGCGATCGCTCTGACGCGAAATCGCGGCTGCAGCATGGCACAACCACGTCAGCGATTGATGAGCACTCGATCTGGTTGCTCTCGAATCCCGGGTCGTGTTGCCTTGGCCTGCACGTCACGGCCGCGGGGCGGTCGTCCTGGATAGGCCAGCGATCCCAGCACGCACAACTGAGACACCAGAATTAGCCAGAGTGACCATTTGGCCTGAATTGCTACGTGCAGCCACCAGGTCAGCCAGATCGCCAATGCGCAGACAGCGCCCAGCCGCCACCACGGCAGTCGAGCCGCACTGATGGGCGCGAGGGCCAGGGTCGGGGCCAAGAAGTAGGGGAACAATTCGGGTTCGAAGACCCTGAGGCCGAAGAGCATGGCCACGGTCCATACGACGAGGGCAGCTCCGCCGCGGCGGCTCTCGGGCAAGAACCGCGCCAGGATGAACGCCGCGGGGACGGCGGCGAGGGCGGTCCCGGAGCGGATATAGGCCGCCACTCCAGGGTCGAGCTTCCACGTCGGGCCGATGTACCCGAAGACGTCATAGACCTTCTGGTGCAGCAGCTGTGCCACGGTCACGCTCGGTTCCGCGAGCACTGGAACGATCAGGAAGGCGAGCGGTACCGCGACAATCGGGACGAGCGCGGTGAGCCAGTTCTTGCGCTTGAGGAAGATGAAGGCGATCGGTACCGCCAAGAAGGCGAAGGGCTGGAAGGCGAGCGCGACCCCCAACCACCACCCTGCTGCACGCGGGCGGTCATCAAAGGCAGCAGCGATCCCATAGAGCATCGCGCCCAGCGCGATCAGGTCCTCTGGATGGCCGCTCAAGGGGATCGGTGGCAGCGTGATCGCCATCACGCCCAGAACGGTGACACGACGACGGATGTCAGTGACCCCCATGCCGCTGAGCCACCGGTCGGCCGCGCAGATAGGTAACGCCATGGTACCCAGATAGATTGGCCCGGCCACCCAGTACGCCGTCGGGTACAGGACTGCACTCGGGTAGGGAAACGAGAGACCAGAGGCGAGTCGCGCGATCGGTGCCAGAATCACCTGCAGCGCGGGGGCGGTCTCGAGTGTCCGGTCGAGCACGTAGATGTGCCCATAGCCGCCGGCAAAGGTCATGTTGGCCGCGTCGACCCAGTTCTGCCAGAAATCACCGAAGGTGGCGACACTCCACCACTCGCCGAACCCACGCGTGATCGTGGCGTCGAGCATGGAGAAAGCCATGGCACCAAGCACCGCCGCCGCCGACACCACGAGGGCCACCTTCCGGCGGCCGAATGCCTCGGCGACCGCGACGAAAGGTCCTTTCCAGCTACCCCTTCGTCGGGCGCAAGCGACGATCCCGATAGCGAGAGCCGCCAGGATGCAGAGCCAGACGAGGATCCATTCGACATCGACATCACCGCTCGAAATCGGGACTCCTTCCGATGGGAGAGCCTCGTATTGCTGGTGCGCAGGGGGCGCCGTGGTCAGGGCGGCGAGCGGAGTGCTCGATCGCGAGTTGATCTCGATGAGTACCGCGACATTGCCTCGGATGAAGGCCGCGACGCTCGCGCCCTTGATGGCGGATTCCCGTCCGAATGCACACGAGCCCGATACCGAGCCGGGGATCCCGGGGATGGGGGTGGGCGACCCCGAAGGAGTGCCGCCCTCCGAGGAGCAAATGTCGGCGGCGTCTGCGGTCGGATTCTGAAGGCCGACCTTCGCCAGCGAGCTTGAGGACACAAGCGTGATCAGCAAGTTGTACTGATGATTCACCCACTCCCATCGCGCCGCAGCGACGTTCGTGCTCGCTGACCTCCCGGCCAGACGCCTCACGTTCCTGCGCAGCGAGTTCACGTACGACTGGCTGTCGGCCGCAGGAAAGGCCTGCCAGTCGACGCCTGGGTTGGCCGTCATGAACGGCACCAACAACGGGTCGCCTGCAGCGACGGCGCCGCAGTCAGGTGGACACCGCGGTACCCCCGTGGTGGCGGCGCTGGCCGGTGATGCAGTCGCCGCGACGACAACGAGCGGGAGCATGGTCCCCGTCAAGCACACGCTGGCCGCAAGCACGACGTTGAACCGCGAGCGGACTCGTCCTCGTGTCCTAGGCCTGCTCGCATTCGCCGCCATCCTCGTCAAGCTATCGCCACACTGTTGTCCGAGGCCGAAACCCAGGGTCTGCCTGGACGCAATGAGAGGGCTCCGTCGTGATGCCGCGACTGGTGATGCAAACGGGTGAGAGGGGGATCGATCAGGCGGGAACTTGGCTGCAAGAGGTAGGTCTTGCCCTTCCGAAGGGCGCCTCGGCAACGGGCCGGGTGAGCGATTTGTATCGGCCGGATTCCCTGCCGTTCCAACGAACGCTTGAATTCGCTTGGATTTGCTGTTAGAAGTTGCACAACGAACGGGCAATATCCGTTGCTGGTGTATCGGGGGGTGCACGAGGGGACAGCAACCGGGGAGGGAGACCACAGATGCCGTCAGACGAGCTTTTCTCCGACCAGCCGGGCGCGCCTGAGGCTTCGGGTGTCTCCGAGCGACCTCGGAACCGGGACAAGAGCCGCAGCAAGCTGAGTTTGAGGCGCTACGCCCGGGTGCTCCTCGGACCCATCCTCCTCATGGGGACACTCGCCGGAACCGCCATCGAGGCGACCATCGCGGCCACCCCTGCCGCGGCCGCGCAGGCCAACGCATGTATCGACCCAGCTGCGGGCGGGAGCAGCCAGACGTTCGTCGAAGGCGTGCCAAGCTCCACCTACACGGTCGAATGCGAGGAGGAGACCGGGATCAGCGGCACGTCCGCGTATCCGACCATCACGATCAACACAGGTTCGCTGCCCGCAGATGGCAGCCCGAGCCTGGCCTCCGGCGCCTCTTGCACCACCGCGACGTCGGGAAATGGTACCACCGAGGAGTACATCGAGGAGTGCAAGCTCACTGACTCGCCGACTTCCTCCGACGGTGGCACCTACCCGCTCACCTTCACCTCGACGCCGGGTACCTTCGCCGGCAGCACCCTGAGCCCCGCGACGTCGGGCACGTTGACGGTCACCATCAGTCCGCCCGCCCTCACCTGTATCGACCCCGCCTCGGGCGGGACGGCCGCCACCTGGCACGAAGGGGTGACATCCTCCTACACCGTCGAATGCGAGCAGCAGAGCGACGTCAGTGGCGTGACCGCTTACCCGAGTTCCATCGTGGTCGCCACCGACACCATTCCCTCGGATGCCAATGCGACCCTGGGGACCTGCACCACGGGTACGTCGGGCTCGGGTGCGACGGAGGAGTACATCAAGGAGTGTCCCTTCTCGGCCACGCCGTCCGCCTCTGATGCGGGCACCTACGCAGCCACCTTCACCGCCACCGGTGATGGCGCCGTGGGCTCGACGACCTCGGGCAACCTCAACGTCACGGTGAATGCCTCCACCGTGTCCTGCGTCGACCCCGCCTCGGGTGGGACCTCCACCGCATTCGTCTCGTCGGCCGGCGGCACCGTCAACGCATACACGGTCGAGTGCGAGGAGCAGAGCGGCATCAGCGGGGTGACCGCCTATCCAACGTCGATCGCCATCGATCCCAGTAGCAATCTTCCTGCGGACGCCACCCTCTCCGCCGCTTATAACGGCACCGGCACATTGCCGTCGACATGCACGCACGCGACGTCCGGCTCGGGCGCGACCGAGGAGTACATCCTCGAGTGCGACCTCAACGAGACCGCAGTCAGCTCTGACAACGGCTCCTACACCGGCGTCTTCGATGCCGTCGGTGCGGGCGGCGCGGGTTCGGCGACTTCGGGCACCCTGACCCTCACCGTGTCCGGACCCTCCGTCGTCTGCACGGCTCCCGCCTCCGGCGGCACGGCCACGACCTTCAAGGTGGGGATCGCGAACACCTACTCGGTCAGCTGCTACGGCACCGGCTTCTCGTCCGCCAGTCCCGGGAACTACCCGGCCTCGATCACCCTCAACACCGGCACCCTGCCGGCCGACGCCACCGAGGCCACCTCGACGTCGAGCTCCCCGGCTTGTACCACGAGTACGTCGGGTTCGGGCCTCACCGAGGAATACATCCTTAGCTGCCCCGTCGCCGAGAGCCCGACGGCATCGGACATCGGCGCCTACCCAGTGACCTTCACAGCCACCCCGGGTGTCAACGGCGGCAACGCGGTCACGACCGGCACCTGGACCCTCACCGTGGCGGGGATCAACCCAACTTGTATCGACCCGGCCTCGGGTGGTACGGCCGCCACGTTCTACGAGGGCACGGCCAGCAGCTACACCGTGGAGTGCGAAGCACAGAGCGGTGTCTCTGGAACCCCGGCCTACCCGAGCTCGATCCAAAGCGCAACGGGCTCCCTGCCATCGGATGGCAACCCGACCTTCGCCACCTCGACTTCGAGCAGCCCGGCCTGCACGACCGGCACCTCTGGCTCGGGGGCGACCGAGGAGTACATCCTCGAGTGCGCCCTGGCCGATACGCCGACCTCGTCTGATGGTGGCAGCTACCCGCTCACCTTCACGGCCGCCGGGCCTGGCGGAGCAGGATCCGCCACGTCGGGCACCTTGACGGTGACCATCTCACCACCGACGACAACGTGTTCGACACCGGCGTCAGGAGGGACGTCTGTCTCGTGGACCGACGGGACCGCTGAGAGCGAGACGATCACCTGTTACAGCCAAGGGTTCGGCTCAGCCAATGCCGGCAACTACCCGGCTTCGATCACCCTCAACACCGGCACCCTTCCCTCGGACGCCTCCGAGGCCACCTCCCTCTCCAGCAGTCCGCCGTGCACCACGGCCACCTCGGGTTCGGGGGTGAGCGAGGAGTACGAGCTCGAGTGCAACATCACCGAGACCCCGGTGCACGCGGACAACGGCACCTACCCAGTGACCTTCCTCGCCACCGGCGGCGCCAACGGTGCCCCGAGTGTGACGTCGGGAACCCTGACCATCACGATCGCGCAACCGGCTCCGAGCTGGGAGACCGACGGAACAAAGCTCGGCAACTACTTCTCGGCCATCAAGGGAGTGCCGTTCTGTTACGACGTGGCCGTCACCACGAGCACGTCGGGTGGCGCGACCACCGGCAGCCCCGGTTCCTTGCCGCTGACCAGCCTCACCGCTGGCACCGCACCGGCCAACGTGTCGAACTACTCGATTCAGGACGTCAACCTCGCGGCAGGTACCGGACAGATCTGCGGTACCAACAACAACACCGTGGCCAGTGCTCCGGTGACCATGGCCCCGGTTGCCACCAACACGGGCGGCAGCGCGACCGACAGCATCCCGCTCTGGTCCCAGAACGAGTGCACCTGGTCGTCCACCGGGACCGGCCTCAGCACTGCTGTCTCCATGTTCGACGCCAACCAGGACCTCGAGCAGGCCGGTTCGCAGTCAGCCTTCGGCCAACCCATCACCAACGGCGTGGCGGGCGGGACAGTGGAGGGCGCGGCAGGCGAGAGCGTGAACGAGCCGACGTGTCCCGGGGGCGTGGGCGTCTCGGCGTCCGGCGGCTTGGGCGACGCCTGGACGATGAACACCGCCAACCCGCTGCCGACACCGACCGACACGAACCCCTCGGCCTCCCAGGGCGATCTGGCGTCGTCCAACTTGGACCTGACGAGCGCCACCAGTGCGTCGGTTGGAGGCTGCTACGGCGCGACCAACATTCTCGCCTCGACCAGCACCAGTGCTTTCGGGACCTCGACCGCATCGATGACCCTTCCGAGCAACTGGGTGAACGGTGGTGACTGCGCCTACGGGTCGCTCGGATCCAACTCGGCGGGGGGCAATACCGACACGCCAGAGCTAAGCGGGCCAACGGGCGATGCCGCCTGTCCACCTTCACAGGCTGATGTCAATGCCGGCTTCGTGGACTGCACCATCATCCTGTCGTCCGGGAACGACGAGAACGGGTCGACCAACTACTCGTCACTGGATCTCTTCTACAACAACCAGCCCGTACCCCAGACGCCGACAGCCACGTTGTCAGTCAGCAGCGCCCTGCCCGGTGGGGCGGTCACAGTCAGCGGCGGGACGAATTGGTGGGGCGCCAACGACGGGGCACCCAATTCCGGCCCCTACGGTGACGACCAAAACGATTCCGCCAACTTCTATCCGGTTGCGGCACCGAGCGTGTACATCGGCACGTCGCGGGCGACGGCAGTGCCCGTGGTCGACCCGACGGTCACCATTCCGGCCAATACCTACGCATGCACCGGCGCCGAGTCCAACACCGCCGCACCGAACCCGTGCACCCTCACCGTGGGACAACCCACCGGCACCTTCTCGCTGCCCGAGGGTCTTCAGGCCGGCAACTACAACGTCTACATCGACGAGTCCAACACCACGCCGCTGCCGGGCAACGGACCCAACGACGCCTACCAGACGGCTCGGGGTACCACGCTGGGCACCGTCGAGTCATCAACCCCGATTCAGGTCCCCCAGGCCGCCAGTACGACGGCGAGCCAACCGACCAGCCTCAGCCTCCTATCGGGGCAGTCCGACACCGACGTGGCGACGGTGAGCGGCAACGCCACCTACGGCACCCCGACCGGCTCGGTGGACTTCTACACCTGCCCGGAGAACGTCAGCCCGTGTACGACGACGACGCCTGGGGTCACCGCCGATCCGGCCAACCCGGTGTCTCTGAGCGGCGGCAGCGCGACCTCGAGCTCGTTCACTCCGAACTCGTCGGGCACCTGGTGCTTCGCCGCGGTCTACTCGGGAGACACCAACTACACCGCCAGCTCCGATCAGAGCAGCGACGAGTGCTTCAGCGTCTCCACGGCCATTAGTACGACTGTGAGCAATCCGACCAACGCCAGCATCTCCTTGGGAGCTACCAACACCGACGTGGCCACGGTGAGCGGCAACGCCACTTACGGCACCCCGACCGGCTCGGTCGACTTCTACTGGTGCGGGGAGAACGTCAGCCCCTGTACTCCCACGACGCCTGGAGCCACTGCCGATCCGGCCAACCCGGTGACCCTGGTCGGCGGCAGCGCCACCTCGAGTCCCAACACACCGGACTCCGGCGGTACGTGGTGCTTCGCCGCGGTCTACTCGGGAGACACCAACTACACCGCCAGCTCCGATCAGAGCAGCGACGAGTGCTACACGGTCACCCCGGACGCCAGCACGTCAGTCAGCGCTCCGTCGAGCTCGACGGCCGCTCTGCTCGGCCCCAACAGTGACACCGTGTTGATCACCGGCGCCGACGGCGCGGCGAACGCGCCCTACCCGACGGGGTCGGTGACCTTCTACACGTGTGCGGAGAACGTCGTGCCGTGCACGTCGAGCTCGTGGCAGCAGTTGGGCAGCCCGGTCACACTGGGCGCGGGTTCTGGGAACACCAACGTGGCCACCTCGTCGACCTTCGACAACACGGGGCCTGCTGGCACCTGGTGCTTCGCCGCGGTCTACTCGGGAGACTCCAACTACACCACCAGCTCCGATCAGAGCAGCGACGAGTGCTACACGGTGAGCCACGACACCACCACCACTCTGAGTGCGCCCGCGAAGACGACCATCGTCGGGGGCCAGTCCGACACCGACGAGGCCACGGTCACCGGCAATACCCCCGTCGGACCACCCACCGGCACCGTGACCTTCTATGAGTGCGGGCCCACCGCAACCCCGACGTCGTCGTGTGCCTCAGGGACACAGGTCGGAAACCCTGTCACGGTGACGACGTCGGGTCACAGCGGCACGGCTGCTTCGGCACCGTTCACTCCGCCTTCGAGCTCCAGCGGGTACTGGTGCTTCCGCGCCGTCTACAACGGGGACAGCAACTACCTCTCGAGCACCGACGACTCCGCTGACGAGTGCTTCTACGAGTCGGGGCCATTGGCGATAACGACGACGTCGCCATTGCCGAGCGGAATCAAGAAGGCCTCGTACTCGGTTCAGCTCCAAGCGGCCGGCGGGGTGGGACCCTACAAGTGGAGCTACCAAGGCACGCTGCCCACTGGCCTGTCCCTCAGTTCTTCTGGTCTGTTGTCGGGAACACCGAAGGACAAGGGGACCTACACGTTCACGGTGAAGGTGAAGGATTCATCGACGCCAAACGAGAAGGCGAGCGAATCCGTATCGATCACGGTCCTCAAATAGACGGCCCAGCAGTCTGGTCGACTCCAGCATGACGCCCTGGCCGACATCCATCGAGCAAAAATGGGGACAAAAAAAGTGGGGAAGGAAATGAAAATGAGAAGGCGTATTCCACTCGGCGTCTCGGCGCTGGCCGTGGCGACCATGGTGGTGGGATTCCTGGCCATCGCTGCACCAGAAGCCTCTGCCCAAACCAACACCTGGTACGTGGCAACGACCGGCTCCAACACGCTGAATTCGTGCGCGAACCAGGCACGCCCGTGTCGGACCATCAGCTACGCCTTGACGGAGCAGGCCGGCAGCGCCACGCCGGGGACCATTCATGTCGCCGCTGGCACCTATACCGAGCAGCTGAGCATCACGACGCTCAACGACCACGTCAAAATCCAAGGTGCAGGGTCCAGTACCGTGATCCAGCCCCCCTCTGCCGGGTTGCTCAGCGACACGGACACCGACAGCTCTAACGCTCAGTATTACGTCATCGACGTGGCACCGGGTGCGGTCGGCGTGAAATTGAAGAAACTGAGCGTCAACGGACTGAACGGCATACCCAGCCTCGACGCCGACGGTAACGGCTGCTCCCAGGACTATGTGGGCATCTACTACCACGAAGCCTCGGGGTCGATCACCGACGTGTCGGTCAACGGAATCGACATGCCGGCCAACCTGTTCGGCTGCCAGGGCGGGCAGGGCATTTACGTGAACAGCGGGGCGAGCCCGGCCACGGTGACCATGAGCAAGGTCTCGCTGTTGACCCCGGCTCCGGTCGTCACGAGCACAGCCGACCTGCCAGCTGGCACCTACACGAACGATCAGCTTGCGACCACGAAGCTCCCAGCCGGCTTCACGTCCGGTCCGGTCACTGTGAACGGGATGGAGCTGAGTGCCACTAGGGACACGAGCAAGGTTCTGTTCATCACCGGCACCACCAGCATCGACTCACCCAGTGGGTCGACGGTCCACTTCGACCCCTACACCCCTGCCTACGACAAGAACGGCATCACCTGCGACGACGCGAACACCACCTGCACGATCACGAACTCGACCGTGCAGGGCGAGGGTGAGACCAACATGATTGCCCAGAACGGCATCCAGGGCTTCGGTGCTGCGGCCATCACCATCAGTGGGAGCACCGTTTCCAACGACACCTACTCCGGAGGCGGCGAGGGGAACTCGGCCAGCGGCATCCTGATCCTGAACGCTGGGACGGTCCAAGTCCAGGGCAACCAGGTGTCCGACAGTGACGTGAACATCTATGCCGGCGAGGTTGCCGCATACGACTTCTTGCTGGCCAACCCCCCGGCATCAGCGGGCGCGTGGAACATCGGCGGCAACACCGTGTCGGGTGCCACCGCAACGGGTGAATCCGCCGGCGAGGGCGGGTACGGCGAGGGCATCCAGCTCGACGGCACGAGCAACACGGTGGTGGTAGAGGGGAACGCCATCTCGACAAGCGCCCAAACGAACCTGCTGTTGACCGGCGTTACCAATGCAGGGGTCGGTATCGTGGGCGCCGGCGACAACCCCAACGACATCACCGACAGCCAATCCGGGATCGTGGTCGGCGGCCCGGGTTCGGAGTGCGAGTTCGCGTACGGGTCGAACTGCAACTCGAGCGACCCCGCCTATGCCAGCAGCGACAATGCATTCATTGGCAACACAGTGAACTCGGGCGGAGCAGGAGTTGGAGTTCTGGTCCAAGGCGCCTACGCGCCGAACATGTTCGGGGGCTCTGATCCGGGAGCGGCGTACGGCAACAACTTCGCCGGAAACACCTGGAGCGACAACGCCATCAACGTGATTGACTTCAGCGGGTACAACAACCCTGGACCCCCGTACCCCGCGAGTCCCGCGTCGGCCCCGTTGTTGAACCAGTACGGCCCCAACGATCCCAACAGCGTGGCGACGAACCCCGACAACACCTGCGACCCCACACCGGGCGGCTCGTCGGTGCTGGCGGGTCTCGCCGGGGGTCCGCTCTTCTACAGCTGCTGAGTAACCCGCGAGGGCGAGATCCTCTTCTTCGAAGGGGCGGGGCCACTCGGTCCCGCCCCTTCGCTTTGGTGGAGCAGCGACCTCAGCATTATCAGAGAGGTCGATCGTCGTTATGAGTCCAAGAGATTCCCAATGTGCTCGGCGGCCCGCTTGTCTTCGCTCGAGATGGCTTCGGTGGAGTGCCGCGCCATGTGAACGGTCGACCAACCGAGGCGGGCTTGCTTCTGTCTTTCGGGAATCACGGAGTCGAGTGAAGTCGCCTGGAAATACCGAAGGGAGTGCAGGCGGAGATCGCCTGGAAGTCTTGCGGCCTTTCGAGCTTTGGTAAACGCTCGGCTGACTGTGTCTGGATACGGCGGCCGGCCTCCGTCAGGTTCCGCGGAGAACACAAAGGCAACCTCCGAAAGGTCGACGTCGGCGTCAGCGGCGAGTTCCTGCTGGGTTATCCGGAGAGACTTGAGCGCTGCCAGTGTGCCGGCGTCGATCGAAACCTGGCGGATGCTCGCCCGTGTCTTTGGGGATTTGATCGCAGCGCCACCGTCGGAGGGGATGACAGATTCGTCGATGGTCAAGGTGGCTCCCTTCCAGTCGATGTCCGACCAACGCAGAGCGCATGCTTCGCCGCGCCGGGTGCCGGTGGCTGCGATCACCCTGAGGCAGACCGCGTAGCGGGGATCCAACTCCAGAGCGCACATCAGGAGTGCCCTCACCTCGCCGACGGTCGGCGCTCTGACGGCTTGGGGAACTTCGCCTAGGGCCCAATTGGGAAGCTCGGTCTCGAGAATTGGGTTGGGAAGCTCGTTCCCACTCCATTTTCGGGCTAGTCCGCACGCTCTGTTCAGCAATGACCTCACGTAGCGAACGGTCTCGCGGCCACGACCCTTGGCCTTGAGTCCGCGGAAGTAGCGTTCCACTTCATGAGGAGTGAGCGTCGATATGGGCTCGCGACCGATCGTCTTCTTGATGTGGACTTGCCAGACGTTCTCGTAGCGCCGGACGGTCACGGGACTGAGGTCGTCCCAGCCGTTCCGCTTCCACGCTTCGATCGCATCGTTGATCGTCGTCATTCGGTTCCAGTTGGGACGGACTGGCTCGGGAGGTGGTGGCTTGGGTTCGACGTCCTGTCGTACGACAAGGCGGCGGAGCTCCTTCTCTGCCTCTCGCTTGGTACCGCGAAATAGTTGGCTCTTGTGGCGGACGCGTCCCGTCCGGTCGCGACCGAGATACACGCGGAGCTCCCAAGCATCGGACCCGCGGTCTGGACGACGTCTGATGCTTCCTGCCATGCATCCCCATTTCGGTCCGGAAGGCGACCGATGGACCGGCAATCAAGTTTGTTGGGACAACTGTTGGGACAGGCTATATCAAGGCTGTTCACCGCGAGACGGTAGAGTAAGAAATGGCTATCTAACTGGTATTGTTGAGTGGGGCTAGCTGGAATCGAACCAGCGACCTCAGCATTATCAGTGCTGCGCTCTAACCGACTGAGCTATAGCCCCGGGGCATCTGGGAGGAGCATCGAGGTTACACCAGGGTCCTTCCGCGCAGGCCACGCCGGCGAGCCGGAGTCGCCGGGCCTCATCCGTTGGCCAGCGTGGTCGCCACCAGTGAAGCGAGCGCGTCGGCACCCGGCCCATCGATTGCGAGGTGCGTGCCGTCCGCCCCGAACCACTGAGGATTCTGCGAAGCGAGCGACGCCCAATCGGCAATCACCACGTTGGGGTAGCGCTGGGCACCACTGGCGAGCACTGCGTTGTTCGGGTCCTGCCAGGGCCGGTCCACGTGCACATTGACGAAGACGACTCGCGACGCGCCTCCGAGAATCGACATCATGGTGTCGAAGTCGGTGTCGGTTATCGGCCCGTTGGTGCCGAGAGCGACGATGACTTGCGCGCCGAGCTGCCCGCTCGCCTTCATGCCCTGGAGGATCGTCTCCCCGTCTGACCACTGGCGGCTCACCGCCGCATCGACGTTGATGCCGGGGACGGCCGCCTGCAAGGAGTCCTGGTAGTCGAGCATCACCGAGTCCCCGACGGCCGTCACCTGACCGGCAACGAAGCCCGGACCCGCTGTCCCCGGGACGGCGACCGTCGCCGACGTAGTGGTCGACGACGTGATGGTCGACGACGAAGGGGGAGCGCTCGTCTGTGCCGTCACCGGGGAGGCCGAGGTGCTGGTCGGGCTATGCCTCGGACGACGTCGCGCCCGAGACCGTGCGCGCCACGTGCCGGGGAAGAAGCCTCGAGCCCGATGAGGATGCCCGTCGCCGCGAGGACTAGGACGACGACTACACCCGCGATGACGACCGGGCGCGACGGACGCCGACGCGCTCGTCGTGGAAGTGTGCCGAGCCATGCAACCAGTCTCGTCTCTTCGGCGGGTCGGATCGTCAGCAGGGCCTGGTCAGCCGGGTAGTACAGCATCCTCGGGCCAGAGGCGGACGGCAATGGACTGGCTCGCCGTGGCCAGAAGATCACCGCCTTCGGACCACAAAAAGGCCACACCTTGGGCGTACCCGTCGACCAGCGTGTGCATCCGGATGTCGCAGAGGACCCACTCGGTAGGTTTGAGCTGGACCATGCGGAGCGTGTTGTCGAGCGAGCGTCCCATGGCCCGCCGGCCGAGGGGTTGTGACACGGCACCGGAGACGTAGTCGCCCATGATGGCGAGCGTCGCGGCGGACGGGGTCAGATGGCCGGGCACGCGGGCCCACAGTGCCGAATCAGGGCTGCCGGGAGTGCCGTCCATCTCTTCGAAGCTCCGCCCCCGAGCGTTGCGAACTTCGACGCTGTCCATGATCGTGTTCCGAAAGAAGTCGGGGATGAAGCGGGGAGGACACTCCTCGGGCGGCGGAACCTCGGGAGGACTGACCCAGATGCCGCCGATCTTGAGGTCGTCCGCACCGAGCGCGGCGTTCACCGTCAGGATCTCCCGACCATCCACCCGGCCGACGGCACGGCCCTGTGTGACATGTCCTCCGACTGCGGCGAGCGTCACGTCCCACTGCAACTCGGTGTCGGTGAGTGCATACGACAGGTACTGGGCGGTCGCCCACACCGTGGGCCGACCCGAAGCCGCTTCCAACGCGACCAAGGCTGCGCCCAGACCACATCCACCGAAGAGGAAGTTGCCAGGCGTCGTCAGTTGCTGCACCACTCGCATGCGCCAGTGCAGGTCGTCGCCAACCGGCTCCATTCCGAAGAAGGTGCGTGCGTCCACGGGGCAGCACCCTACCGGCGACGACCGCCGGGCTGACAACGGAGAGCGCCGATCAGGGCACGCTGGCCGCGGCTGGACGAACCGGGTCCGTCCGCCGGCAAGTCGAGTTGAGGCACGGCGGCGGCCAGTCCAATATCTGTGCACCGTGAGCAGCGAATCCTTCCTTCCGACGCCGCGGCCTGAGGACGGCGGCGTCGCGGGCTCCGTGGCCGGGCCGGCGCGCACGACGGTCCTCGCAGTGAGCTGGCTCGAGTTGTTCTACGACCTGGTCATGGTCGCGGCGATCATCGTGTTCTCGCACGACGTCTCGCTCGATCCGACGATGCACAACATCCTCAAGACGATCGCCATTTTCTGTGTCCTGTGGTGGGTGTGGCTGATCACGACGCTTTTGGTCAACGTGGACCCCACGATGAACACGGTGCGTCGCGGCCTGTTGTTCTCCCAGATGCTGACGATGGTCCTGTTGATCATCGTCGGGAGTCACACCGAGACCGAGTGGCGCGACCCTCTTTCCTCCATGATCGGAGTGCTCTTGCTGCTCGTCGCGATCCTGCACGAGGTGACACGCCAAAGGCGGCCGGAACTGTCCGCGTTCGCAGTCCCGCGTCGCAACGCGTTCGTGGTCGCGGCGGCACTGGCCGCGCTCTCGGGACTGGCGCCACCGGTGGTCGCCTCCATCATGTGGGGCGTCATCGCGGTCCTTCTCGTGGTCCCCGTTCTGGTCGATCGTTTCGATCGGGGGGTCGACCGTCCGGCCAGCAACCTCGAGCACCTCGCTGATCGCCTGGCCGCACTGACGACCATCGTGCTCGGTGAGAGCTTCATCCGGGTGGCCCTCACGACCTCGGGGCGACACCTCTACGAGATCAACTTCATCATCGTCTGCCTGGAGTTCGTAGTGGTGTGCAGCCTGTGGATCGCGTACTTCGACGATGTCGCTGTCGCGGGCATGCCCGCGGGCCGTCGTCGTCAACGGTGGTGGCTGCTCTCGCACCTTCCGCTGCACATCGGCATCATCGGCACGGCCGTCGGGCTGGGTGCCTTCGCGACGTTCCGTCAGAGCAACGACCTGACCGACCCTGACATCCGCTTTTTGACCGCCCCTCTCGTGCTGGCGTTCCTCGCGCTCTGCGCCGTGGGCCTGTGCTCGTCCCGGGTCCCCAAGCTGCCGCTCGTGATCGAGCGTCTGGTGACAGCCGCCGTGTTCGTCATCGTCGCCTACGTCACGTGGTCACTCCCGCAGGTCACGATCCAAGAAGGCGTGGCGCTCTTCGGCGTGGTGGGAATCGCCTACATCGTCATCTCGCACCAACTGCTCCGGCGCACCGAGGTCCCGGCCTGAGGGACCAGGCAGCGGCCGGTACAAGAGAGGTGGTGTGGACCCGCCTACGATGGGTGCAGATCCGGCCCGGTCCGGAGCCCGGCGTGCATGTCCGTGCTGTGAGCCAGGCTTGCGGGGGGTGTAGCTCAGATGGAAGAGCGGCGGCTTTGCAAGCCGTAGGTCGAGGGTTCGAGTCCCTTCACCTCCACCGGTTGCGCTTAGGGACGAACGAGCACCCTGTCCGATTGCTTTCGAACCCCCTGGCGGTCCTCCGTCGCTGGCTCGTCACGGCTGCGGCCCGGTCGTCCGGGGAAGGCGAGCCCGGCCATCAGGCCAAGCTGCGCGACCAGGATCAACCAGAGTGACCACTTGGCCTGAACGGCAATGTGCAGCCACCAGGTGAGCCAGAAAGCGAGAGCGCGGACGGCGGCCAATCGCCACCACGGCAGACGCGCCGCACTGATGGGGAGGAGGGCAAGGGCCGGGGCCAGGAAGTAGGGAAACAATTCGGGCTCGCAGACCCTGAGAGCGAAGAGCACCGCCACCGTCCATACCACGATCGCCGCCCCTGCCGGCGGCTCGTGGGCAGGTACCGGGCCAAGAGAAGGGCAGCCGGTATGGCGGCCAGCGCGACCGCCAAGCGGATGTACGCCGCCACGCCCGGATCGAGGTTCCAGGTCGGACTGATGTGGCCGAAGACGTCGTAGACCTTCTGGTGCAGCAGCTGGGGCACCGTCACGCCGGGGTCAGTGACGGCGGGCACGAGCAGGAATGCCAGCGGCACCGCCACGATGGGGCCGAGGGTGGTGAGCCATTGACGACGTGTGAGGAACACGAAGGCGATCGATATGGCCAAGAAGGCGAAGGGCTGAAAAGCAAGGGCGACACCGAGCCACCACCCGGTGGCTTTTGGGCGTCCATCGAAGGCGGCGGCGATCCCATAGAGCATTGCTCCGAGCGCGATCAGATCCTCCGGGTGCCCGCTCAAGGGAATCGGCGGCAGCGTGATCGCCATCGCGCCGAGAACAGTCACCAACTCGGGCGGCAGCGCCACCGACAGCGTCCCGCTGTGGTCCCAGAACGAGTGCGCCTGGACCTCTTCTGGGACCGGTCTCAGCACGGCCGTGTCCATGTTCGACTCGAACCAGGACCTCGAGCAGGCCGGTTCCCAGTCGGCCTTCGGCCAGCCCATCACCAACGGCGTCCAAGGCGGAACGAGCCTCGACTAGGCGACCTGTGCCGGCGGTGTGGGTGTCTCCGAATCCGGCGGCCTCGGCGACGCCTGGACGATCAACACGGCCAACCCGCTGCCGACACCGACCGACACCAACCCCTCGGCGTCCCAAGGCGATCTCGCATCGTCCAACCTGGACCTCACCAGCGCCAACGCCGGTGCGGTCGGAGGTTGCTGGGGCGGGACCAACATCCTGCCCTCGACCAGCACCACCACCTTCGGATCCGGTTCAACCGCCCGCATGACCCTGCCGAGTTCCTGGGCCAACGGCGGTGACTGTGCCTACGGGACCCTCGGTTCCAACTCGGCGGGAGGCAATACCGACAGGCCGGCTCTCAGCGGCCCAACCGGCGACGTCGCGTGCCCGCCGAGCCAGGCGGACGTCAACGCCGGCTTCGTCGACTGCACCGAGATCGTCTCGTCGGGCAACGACGAGAACGGCTCGACCAACTACTCGAGCCTGGATCTCTTCTACAACGGCCAGCCAGTGCCTCAGACGCCCACGGCCACCCTTTCGGCGTCCGCCGCGGACCCGGGTGCCACGGTGACGGTGACAGGGGGGACAAACTGGTGGGGGGCGAACGATGGAGCACCCAACCCCGGTCCCTACGGCGACGACCAGGGCGACAGCGCGAACTTCTATCCGGTCGCTGCGCCGGCCGTCTACATCGGGACCTCCCGGGCCACTGCCGTCCCGGTGGCGGACTTGACGGTGACCATCCCGGGCAACACCTACACCTGCACCGGGGCCGAGTCGACCACGGTCGGGCCCAACCCCTGCACCTTGACGGTGGGCCAGCCCGCCGGCACGTTCCAGTTGCCCGCCGGACTCGCTCCAGGGACGTACAACGTCGACATCGACGAGTCCAACACCACACCGCTTCCGGGCAACGGCCCCAACGACGCGTACCAGACGGCACGCGGTAGCACCCTCGGAACGGTCGAATCCGCGACGCAGCTCAACGTTGAGGGCGTGATGGTGGTCAAGACCTCCACCACGGCCTACGTTGACGGGGGCTACTCGCAGGCTGGCGACACGATCAACTACAGCTACGCCGTGACGAACAACGGTCCGGACACGCTGACCAACATCACCGTCAACGACAACTTGATCCCGAGTGCGGACATCACCTGCCCGAGCAGCTCCCTGGCAGGCGGTGCGTCGGAGACCTGCACGGCCACCTACACGGTGACCCAGGCCGACGTCGACAACGGGTCGGTGACCAACACGGCCACGGTGAGTGCCACCAGCATCACCGGTCGCCGGCTGCTCCAGTGGAGGATCCGGCGGAACCGAATCGGTGCCGCGGACATCGGAGCTTGCTCCGGGTGCCACCGTTCCCTTCGATCCGGCCGACAACGCTCGGTCCGAGGTGACTATCGAGCAGTGCTCTTTGGCAAAGGGCGAATGGGTGGCAGACGGCAGGGTGCACAACGCGGCTACGACGACAAAGACGTTCAAGCTGGTGGTGGACTCCACATCCCGCCCGGGATTCACCGTTCTCTCCTCGACGGCGGTGACAATCCCTGACGTCGCACCGGACGCATCCGTGGCGTGGTCGGCACGAGCGGCATACGGGGCGCCTGCGGTGTCGTGCATCCTGCGGCAGGCTCAGGCGACCTGAGTCATCACCTTTCCGAGACCCCCCGAGGCAGGGAGCAAATCTTACGATTGGCTCCCGAGCGCCTTGTTGGTAGCTCCCTCGCCGTGGCGGCCGCCTCGCTTTGCCTTGGAAGGGCCCACGACAGGCGCGTTAAGGCCGGCCACCGAGGGAGCCGAGGAACAACGTTGGCGTTTCTCATAGGAGAAGGCTTGTTCGTCGGCGGCGGAGGTCCGGTCTCGCCGTTGAAATGAAGCACCCCTTGTTACGCGGCCGCCACGGCGACCATGACGCTGAGCTGGGTATTCGATTGTCCCCGAGTCGGATTGCTCAGCCGTTGTGCAGCGTTGTGCAGCTGTTGTGCAGCTGTTGCTCAGCTGTTGCTCAGCTGTTGTGCAGGCATTGCGCAGGCGTTGTTCAGCCGTGACAGCGACCCCGCCCTCCTCGAGGTCGAAGAAAGGTGAGGTACCGGGGAGCCATGCCTGCCGGCGTGCGCGCGATGACAAGACTCGGACACCGATTCTCCTGCTGAACGGGGAATTGCGTCCTCCCGCCGCTTCACCGGGAGGACACCAAGTTTTCCGTCGTGTCATCCATGACTACAGGCAATGCACATTCTTCGGACGGTTGTGCAATGCTCATGGCGCTACACATGTTGCGCGGGCGTTGTTGGAGTCCTCGCTCCGGTCGGAGGAGAGGGCAACGTCTGTGGACGTTCAGCCAAAATTGGGGAAAGGGGTTTGGGGGTAACACGTCGGTAGCACGTTTGTAGCGTGATGGCCGGACAGTGAATGGCCAGCACGGGTGGGGTTCCATCGGGGGTGTTGCAACTTCGGTGTTCCACCAAAGGAAAGTACCAAAACACCAAAGGCAAAAAACTAAAAAACTAAAAAACTAAAAAACTAGGAGGAAGCACACAATCATGATGAGTTCACGCATTGCTCGGCTGTCGTTCTCGGCAGCGGTCGCGCTGGCTCTGCCGATCGGCGGCGCCGTGGCGCTGTCTGCCGGCCCCGCCGGCGCCGCGAAGAAGTCGACGATCACCTGCACCAAGGTGAGCGGCAACGTCGCTGGTAACGTCAAGCTCAAGAAGTGCAACGGCAACACGGGCACAAAGTCGAAGTCGCTTTCGATTGCCAGCTTTTGCCACGGCGGAACGGTAAACTGGCAGAGCGGCATAGAGCACCACCTTCGGGGCGCCCACGCTCGGCACGGGTACGAAGTGCCCGACCACCGACACGGACGAGACGTTCTCCGGTGCGGTGACGGCTGACACGACCGGCTCGGCCAAGCCGATCCCGGGCGTGTACAAGGGTGAGGTCTGCATCAACGGGACGACCGGGGCCATCACCATTGCACCCGGGACGTCGATTACGGCTAACTGAGGCATCCCTGCGCACATCCGCTGGCGTAAGCCCGCGGTAGCACAACCAGTAGCAACCGAACGGGCCGGGCGATTATCGCCCGGCCCGTTCGCGCGTCCACGGGTAGATGCGGGTTGGGGCTCAGATTCGCAGCAAGGGCCGGTCGAAGTCGCGGCCGCGCTCCAGCGCGCCCGAGGGAACTCGCCTCTCCGCCATTGCCTGTGGCCGTCCGCCGCAATGGTTGTTTCAACACCAATATGCGAACAGAGCGCGACGAGGTCATCTCGATCCTGATGTTCACCTCCTTGTCGGATCCGGCCAACATCTCGATCATCACTCCTTTCCTGCTACCCCCATGACAGCAAGCCCTGCGCATGATTCGGACGGTTGTGCCATGCTCGCCGCCGCCAAACAACACGCACGGGCGATGAGGTCTTCGCTCCGGTTAGGAGTTGGGCTGAACGTCCGTGCCCGTCCAGCCAAAGTTGGGGAAACAGAATTGGGGGTAACAACCTTGTTGCGCAAACTTATGGCCCTGGCCATCTTGAGTTCAGTGCCCGTGATCACGTTCGGTGTCGCACAGGTGGCAACGAGTGGGAACGCCTGGGCGTCAACTGCAACGACTTGTACAGGAACGGGTACCGGGCAGCTGATCACATTCGGAGGGCCGGGCATTTCGGACCTGGGAGCGGCACAGGTCAGCAAGAAGACGACCAGCACGACGGGGTCGGGGACGATCACGTGCACCGGCAAGAAGACCGGCGCGGGCACTGTGTCGGCCAGCACTATCAAGACCAAGAGCAAGGAAACGTGCGCGGAAGACTCGAACCCGCCTTCACCGTGCCCAGCGACTGACTACGTAGTCGACTCGATCTCACAGTTCATCAGCGGAGCCACCACCTTGTGGAAGGACGCGAAGACCGAGTCGTTCACGATCGGCAGCTCGGACTTCACCGTGACCCTAAGTTCGTCTGGTACGGCCAGCTGCCCGAGCCCCGAACAGGGCTTCACGCTCACTGGCACCCTCACGACGGCGCCCGGCAAGTTCATGGGCAAGAAAGTCACGATCACCGCCTGCCTCGGCGACGACAGTGGCCCGCACACCACTGACAGTTTCGGCGCTGACGCGGTGTCGGCGTTCGAAGGGAATACGTCAATCCTGATCCAAACGGCAAACTTGGATTCCGCGAACAGCACGATTGTCATCGCCTGACGCCAGCGTCTGCATTTGGCGACGGGCCAGAGAGATCGGGCTCGAGAGGGGCGGGGCTTCGGCCCCGTCCCTCTCTCATTCTGCGTTCGAGGAGTTGCCGGCGGGACGTGGCTCACCCCTGATGCCCAATGGAGCGATGAGCGTCGACCTCGACGAGTTGCGCCGGCTCCGCCGGTCCCGCGACCGGATGGACCGGGAGTACGCGGAGCCACTCGACGTCGACGCGCTCGCCCGGACGGCGTTGATGTCGCCCGCCCACTTCAGCCGCCGGTTTCGCGAGGCGTACGCCGAGACGCCGTACACCTACCTCATGACCCGGCGCATCGAGCGGGCGAAGGCGTTGCTGCGCCGCGGCGATCTCAGCGTGACCGATGTCTGCTTCGCCGTCGGATGGACGAGCCTCGGGTCCTTCTCGGCGCGCTTCACCGAGCTGGTGGGCGAGAGCCCGTCCACCTACCGCGCCCGCAACCACGGGCCGCTGCGCGTTGTGCCGTCCTGCCAGACAATGCTGCTGGGCCGTCCGCGCAAGGGTGGCCGCCCGGGCCACGCCGAAGTCAGCAGTTTCGAAGAAGCATCCGTGGCCGCACCGGTTTAACGTCAGTGCCATGACAGTCTCACTCAGCACCGTGCACATCCTCGTCGACGACCCCGATGCCGCCCTCGCCTTCTATCGGGACACCCTCGGCCTGACCGTGCGCTTCGAGGTGGCCAACGACGGCTTCAAGTGGATCACCCTCGGCACCGACAGCCAGCCCGAGATCGGGATCGTCTTGTCGCAGCCGCACGCCGGCCGTTCCAAGGAGGATGGGGATGCGTTCGCTGCCCTGCTCGCCAAAGGCGAGCTGTACCCGGTGCACTTCCGCACCGAGGACCTCGACGCGACGTTCGAGAAGGTCGTCGCAACGCCAGGCGTGGAGGTGATTCAGGAGCCGACCAGTCAGCCCTGGCGTGTGCGCGATGCCGCCGTCCGCGACCCTGCGGGCAACCGGCTCCGCATCAGGCAGGCCTAGCCGTCACACGACGCCCGCTTCGGACAGCGCGCCGATTTCCTCCCAGGAGAAGCCCGCTTCGAGCAGCACCTCCTCGGTGTGCTGTCCCAGTTCGGGGATCTGGGTCGCCGGGTCCGAGGTGGTCTGGGAGAACCGAACGGGTGGGCGCACGACGGGGTGGCCCGGGCCGGCCGGTGCGCCGTCCTCCGTGCCGGGCTCTGCCAGGTAGCCGTTCACCCACACGCCGGGGTCGGCCGCCACCTCGGCGTGGTCGCGCACGGGTGCGAAGCGCAGGCCGGCGGCACCGAGCAGGTCGCACCATTCGGCCGTTGACTTCGTGGCGAACACCTCGTCGAAGATGGGCCACAACGCCGCCTTGTCGTCCTCGAAGTAGAGGAGCTGGCTGAAGCGCTCGATCAGGTCAGGCCTGCCGATGGTCTGGAAGAAGCGGTCCCGCGCCGGCCCGGCGACGCCGACGATGGCGATCCAGCCGTCCCGCGTCGCGAACATGCCGTAAATCCCCGGGATCATCGGATGCCCCCGATTGGCCGGGCCCGAGATCTCGCCCGTCATGAGATAGCGCGTGTACTCGCCCGCCTGGGCCCAGATCTGACCGCCGAGCAGGGACGTCTCGATCAGCTGGCCCCGCCCGCTGCGCTCTCGCGCGTAGAGCGCAGCGAGGATGCCGGCCAGGAGGTTCTGGCCGGCGATGTGGTCGGCGATGGTGGCGGCGAGAGGGCTCGGGTCGCTGTCTCTCCCGCCGGTCGTGCTGATCAGCCCCCCGGACGCCTGCGCGCTGAGATCAGCGCCCTCGCGGGTTGCGTCGGGACCTTCTGGTCCGAAGGACGAGCCCATCGCGTAGATGATGCGCTCGTTACGCGAGGCTGCATCGGCGTAGCCGAGGCCCCAGGCTTCCATCGTCCCGGGCTTGAAATTGGAGATGACGACGTCCGCGCCTTCGACCAGGCGCAAGAAGACGTCACGACCCGCCGGGACGCGCAGGTCGATCGTCGCGCTCCGCTTGCCCCGGTTGTAGGCGGAGAACCAGGCCGACCTCCTGTCCTTTCGGCTGATCGGGAGCCAGCGGCTCTGATCCCCGAACCCGGGCAGTTCGATCTTGACCACCTCGGCGCCCCATTCGAGCATGGTCAGCGACGCCTGAGGCCCCTGGACGAGGAGCCCCGCCTCCAGCACCCGGATGCCATCGAGATTCCCCATCTGGGATCAGACGCGTGCGGACGCGGCGAGGCGGACGGGCATGGCGACCCACACACTTGTGATTTTCTCTTCACACGTCAAACGCCACCTGCACTGACCCCAAGGTCGTCGAACACCTTGGCGAGCCCGCGGGCAGGTGCTCGTGGCGATGGTCGTGGAAGAGAGCACAGCGTGATCGAACGACTCGAACAAGACGAGGTCCTCCGGCTCTTCGACGAGGGTGTGGACGGGTTCGTCCGCATGGCCGAGGGACTGGGACCCGGGGGGTGGGAACGTCCGGCTTGTGGGACGTGGTCCGCCGCCCAGCTGGCCCGTCACGTGCTGGCGGTGGCCCGTTGGTACCACGAGTGGTTGGACCGGGCCGAGGCGGGCGACGCCGCCGCGCCGTTCCCGGCGGGCGAGCTGGCCGTGCGCAACGAGGTGGCGCTCGAGGAGCTCGCGGGGTTGGATGGCGCCACGGCGGTCGGGGAATTCGCCGAGCGCACCCACGCCTATCGCGACCGCCTCCGAGCGGCGTGGGACCTTCCCTTCGGCTATCCCCGCGGCACGGTCACTGCAGGCCTCCACGGCGGGGTGGCGGCCGCCGAATGGCACCTGCATGCCTGGGACCTCGCCCGCGCCGCCGGCCGGGAACACCGGCCCTCTGATCCCGCCGCGCTCTACACCGCGTCCAGCTCTTGCCATGCGGCTGCGCAGGGAGGTATCGGCGGCAAGGTGGCCGCGCTGCTCGTTCCGCTGGGCGCGCGCCTCCGGCCCTGGGAGGCGTTGCTCAGGCGATCGGGCCGGGCGCCTGGTTCCGGCGACTGAGCTGGGTCAACGCCAGCCCACCCTGCGCAGGACGTGCGAGGGGCAGCGGTTCCTTCGCGGGCTCTCGTAGGTGCATCCGGGCTCGGAGAGGCAGCCGCACCTGATGGCTTGGCCGTGGCAGCCCGGGCAGCGTTCCATGCAGCATCCGAGATGGTGGACGCCGCCCAAGGGAGTGCCGCAACCCCGGCACTCCTCGGGCTCGTAGCGGTGTCTTGGGCGAAGCTCCTGGCCCCAGCGCACGCGGGCGAAGGCCTTGCCGTCGATGACGACCGGGTCGGTCAGGCAGCTGATGCCCTCGGTCATCTCGCCGCCACAGTGCGAACAAATGGCCATGACCCTCCTTCGTCCAACCCTGCGGCTCGATCTTCCCAGTCTCGTGTGACACCGGCGCGGATGCCGCAGCGCGCCACGCCCTACGCTGCGCCCTCATGACGGTGCAAGCAGAGAAGGACAAGGCCGCCTCGGGTTTGCTGGCGGGCAAAGTGTGCGTCGTGTCGGGCGTCGGCCCGGGTCTCGGGCGCCAGGCGGCCCGGGCGCTGGCCGCGCACGGCGCGGATCTGGTCCTGGCGGCGCGGACCCAATCGACGCTCGACGACGCACGAGCCGAGGTGACCGCGCTCGGGGCACGGGCCATCGCCGTGCCGACCAACATCGTCGACGCCGAGGCATGTGCGCGGTTGATGGCGGCCGGGACCGAGGAGTTCGGTGGCATCGACGTCCTCGTGAACAACGCGTTCCGGCCCGATGTCTTCCAGAGCTTCGAGGAGGTGGACCTCACGGTCTGGCGCAAGATCATGGACGTCAACCTCTTCGGGTCGCTCCAGATGACCCGCGCCGCGCTGCCGTCGATGCGCGAACGCGGTGGTGGGTCCGTCGTGATGGTGGCGTCGATGGTGTCCCGGCAGCCCCAACCCGGGCAGGGGGGCTACGCGGTCTCGAAGGGCGCGCTCCTGACCGCGACCAGGGTGCTGGCCTCCGAGCTCGGCCCGTCCAACGTGCGGGTCAACGCAGTCGTCCCCGGCTGGATGGCGGGTCCGTCGGTCGACATCTACATCGAGATGACCTCGACCGGACGCGGCGTGCCGGCCCAAGTCGTCGTCGACGAGCTCAACGCCCGGGTGCCGCTCGGCCGGATCCCGAGGGACCAGGACGTGGCCGGCGCCATCGTGTACCTGGCATCGGACCTGTCCTCTGCCATGACCGGACAGGCGCTGGACACCAACGGCGGCGAGATCTTCGCCTGACGCCGAGTGCCGGCGCGGGCCGTTCGCCCTCGCCTAGGTCCCCTCGCCCCCGCTCGGGGTGCACGAGCGGGGGTCCCACGGAGCGAGCGGTTCGACGGTGGGTGTCGGCGGTTGGAACGCGCCGCTGTTGCCGCTGTTGCCGCTGTTGCCGCTGTTGCCGCTGTTCCCACTCGACGCGGACGTCGATGTCGTCGTGGTGGTGGTGGCCGAGCCCGACGAGTGGCCCGGGGCCGTCGTGGAGGTGGGTGGGGGCGCCGGCGGGTTGACGCTGAAGTCCGTGCCGGTGACGACGGTCACCTGCGAGCCCGGCTTCATCTCGAAGGGATCGTCGGCCATGATGACCGCGCCCGACATCGAGTTGGCCACGGCCTGCGCGGCGGCCAGATCGGCCGGCGTCTTTGACGCGTAGTAGACGACGGTCTCGGCCTCCTGGCCGACCGGCGGGCTGTCGCCGATGGTGCCCATTTGGAAGCCGAGCGCGTGGAGGCTGTTGGCCGTGTTCGTCGCCTGGTTGTAGGCGCCCGAGCCGTTGAGCACCGAGACGGTGATGGTCGACGGTGCGGGCAGCGCGCCGCCCGAGTAGGTGTCCGCGTTGGCCGAGGTCAGCCCGAGGAACTGCTCGACGGCGGCGTGGTCCTGGGGCTCGGCGGGGAACTCGATGTCGCCATAATCGCCGCCCTCGTAGACGTAGTCGCCGAACTGGTCCACCGCCACGGGCATGGTCAGCTGCGGCGCCGAGTTGACGTCCACGTTGTGGAAGCCGAGCACGAGGCTGATCATGTTGGTCGCCGAGAAGCCCGAATCGACCGTCAGCTGCCCGGCCACGCCGGCGACGAGCTGTTGGTCGGTGATGGGGTTGCTCAGGCCCTTCGCCTTGACTGCCGTCGCCAGCACGCGCAAGAACTCGTGGTCGCGCCGGATGCGCGCGACGTCGCTCTGCGCCTCCTGGGGCCAGTAGGCCGGGTCGGTGGTGGTGACGCCCGGGCCCTTGTACTGGACGTGACGTGCCCGCACCACCTGGAGCGCCTGGGTCCCGTTGAGCGCCAAGCATCCCGTGGTCTGGATGTTGAGACCCGAGTAGGCGTCGTAGACGGGCTCGGGGAAGTACATCTTGATGCCACCCAAGGCGTTCACCACGTTGATGAAGCTGTCGAAGTTCAACTCCACGAAGTGCTGGATCGGGATCCCGAAGTCCTCCTCGATCGCCGCGATGAGCTGGTCCGGCCCCTCGTAGAGAGCGGCATCGATCTTGTTGGCGCCGTCGGCACGCGCGTTGGGGATGAAGAGGTCGCGCGGGATGGACAGGATGGAGAGCGAGTTGGTCGCCGGGTTGAGGTGCAGGATCATCACGACGTCGCTGTTGACGCCGTTGACGCCCTGGGAGCACAGGCCGTAGGCAGGGTTCTGCACCGTCAGTGCGCAGCGCGACGTCGACCCGATCATGAGGATGTTCTCCGTCCCGGCGTCGGCTCCCTTCACTGGCGCCGATGTCAGGTTCTTCAGGTCGATGCGGTGGATCTCGTGGTTGAGGTACCAGCCGTAGCCGGCCGCGGCACCGACGACGAGGACGAGGACGAGCGTGAGGGTGCCGCCGACCCAGGCCAGGGTGCGCTTGCGCGTGCGGCGTTTCGGCGCAGCATGCGCGGGCCCGCGACGCTGAGCGTCACCGCCCCGTGACTTCGTGGACCGCCCGGCCTCGCTCGCCTCGTCGATCTGGCGCCCAAGCTCGCGCAGCCGCTGTTCGACCGGGTTGACAGGCGCGGCGGCCCCACCCGCAGTGGTGTCACCCTCGGCGGCCTCACCCCCAGTGGCGTCACCCGGCGCAGCGTGTGCAGCGTCGATCTGGCGCCCCAGCTCGTGCAGGCCCTTTTGAGCCGGGTCGAGCTCGGGTTCGTGAGGACTCATGGCGCTGTGGTGTGGGTGACGTGCGACCGCATGATCTGGTCAGCGCCCATGCCCCCGGGGTGGCTCCGGTTTGGGCAGCCGGAACGCCTTGTCAGCCTAGTGACTGGCGCCTCGGAGTTTCAGTCATCGTCCGCGCGGCACCCGCCCGTTCGCCGGACCAGCGGCAATGGCCTGACCTGGTCCTGAGGAGGCCACCTGGTGCAATGATGACGGCGCCGATGGGTGCGCGAAGTGCAGGCCTGCTGTTGTACCGGTTGTCGGATGACGGTGTGGTCGAGGTCCTGATCGGCCATCCGGGCGGGCCCTTCTGGGCGAAGAAGGATCACAGCGCATGGTCGGTGCCCAAGGGCGAGTACGAGGAGGATGACGACGCGCTCGCCGCCGCCTACCGCGAGTTCGCCGAGGAGGTCGGTTTCCCTCCGCCGGTAGCGGCAGCTGAGGCCGTGGCGCTCGGAGAGCTGCGCCAACCGAGCGGGAAACGGGTCAGCGTCTGGGCCATCGAGGGCGACCTCGACGTGAAGGATGCGACGAGCAACACCTTCGAGATGGAGTGGCCGCGGGGGTCGGGCAGGGTGCGAGAGTTCCCCGAGATCGATCGCGTCGAGTGGGTCTCGCTCGAGCGGGCCCGCCTCAAGCTCCTGAAGGGCCAAGTGCCCTTTCTCGATGCGCTCGCGGCCTCGTTGTCCGAGCGGGGCGTCGCCGAGCGCGAAGGTCGCTAGATCGTCCCTCCACGCTGCGTGCAACGTGCGGGGGGCTCAACCCCATTCGAAGAAACGCCGAGCTCGCTTCTCGGCCACGGGGCGGGGCGCCCGCTCTTGCAGCGCATCGTCGCGGTGGATCCGGAGCCAGGCAGTGAGGTGCTCCGCGTCAGAGAACACGAGCTCCTGATCGGTCGCCATGACGTAGAGATGGATGGCTCCATCGTCCGCTGCGACGGAAAACTCGATCTCACCGCCCGCAACGAAGCACCACATGGGCGTCGCACCCGGCGTCGTCCTCGGCTCGAGTCGCCACCCAGGCCGGCCCTCGAAGAGCTCGACGATTTCCTTGCGCGCGTGGTCGGTGCGACGGCCCATGATTGACTCCAACGGCTTGTTCGTAGCCTGTCTAGCAGGGGTGATGGACTTCTCCGCCTAACCAGGCCTCAGAGTCGGGCTGCCCGGATTTGAACCGGGGACCTCTGCGTCCCGAACAGAGCCCTTGGTAATGTCTCCACTCCTTGTCCATCGAAGGATATCGGAGAATGTGCAGGTGAATGCCCATATTGTGGACCCGTCGGCTGACCGTTCGAGACCACGAAATACCGCAGTTCTCCAGCGTTCCGCGCCATTTCCGCGCCAATGTGGCTCTGAGGCGAAGAAATTCTATTGACTCAAATCGGGTGTTCAGCATTTACCGGTTTGATTGACGTCCTTGGCAACTCTCTATTCGTGGAAGATTGTCGACGAACCTGAACGGAGGTGTGCATCGGATGCCTCCGCTCGCGATAGTTGCATGCGCCCGTGTAACGGCACATCGGGGGCAAGGGAGTGAGGCACGAGGACCGAATCGCAATGCTGCAGGGGCATAGGTCGATTTCTCCGGTTCCCAAGGACGAGTGTCGGTAGCTCATTTCGATTGGTGCGAGCGGTGACGCAGCTGCCAGATACGCAGTGACGCCACGATCCCAGCAAGCAGCACACCGCCGACCGCTGCAATCAGCAGAGCGACGCCGAGCGGCATCTTCACATTCATGGTGAAGAAGGACACCTTCACCGACTGACCGTTCTGAATGATGAACGTCAGCAAGACCGCCAGCACCACAACGCCGATGATGACGCCCACCCAGGTTGCTGAGATTCGACTGCGTCTCGTCGGACTTCCCGGAGCAGGCGGTGTCGGATTGCGCGCACCGGGCACGGCTGTCTGCGGGGTCGGACGATCCGACGCTAAAGACTCCTCACTCATGACGTCACTGCCTCTTTCGGTTCGGGATCAAACATCTCGATGTGCAGCGTCCTTGGCTTTGTCGATCACTTCTTCGGCCTTGTGCTCCACCTTCTCGACGACCTCTTCGACCTGATCCTTCGCGTGGCCAACCTTCTCTTTGGACTCTCCGGCTTGACGATCGCTCTTGCCTTGCGCTTGGAGGTCCTTGTCGCCTGTCAGGCTTCCGACTGCCTCTTTGGCCTGGCCCTTTACCTGCTCAGTCTTTCCTGCCACGGTGAATCACCCTTCTTGGTCGTAGATGGGGCCTCGCCGAAGTTGGCTGGCCTCCACACGTCCCACTATGGCGTTGTCACATTGGCCCCACCAGAGGAATTGGTCCATCCCCCACTCGCCCACCCAGACCGAAGGTTTCCGTCACGAAAGACTGAGTCCATGACGCTGCTCGATCAGCTGGCGGATCAGGCAAATCGATGTTCGACCTGTTTCGTCTCGACCAGGCAGCCGACCTCGGGCGAGGGATGTGTCGCAGTGATTAAACTCATGGACCGAGCGGACGACCCGGCGCCGCTCTCCGCCGTCGCGACGACGTTGATCCTATGAGTATCGGCATCGAGTCGCCTGACCTTCCTGCAGCCGGCGCCATGGACGACCTGAAGACCCTTCCGGTGGCCGAAGTCCAGCAACGGTTGCAGACGTCCGATGACGGCCTGACGCAGGCCGAAGCCGAGAATCGGCTGGCCCATTACGGGCCGAACGAGCTGGAGGAGAAGAAGGCCAATCCGCTCCTGAAGCTCCTCACCTACTTCTGGGGCCCCATTCCGTGGATGATCGAGGCCGCAGTGATCCTCTCGGGCCTGCTCAAGCACTGGCCCGACTTCTTCATCATCCTCGTCCTGCTGCTGGCCAACGCCGCCGTCGGCTTCACCGAGGAACACTCGGCCGGCAAGGCCATCGACGCCCTCAAGGCCCAGCTGGCCGTCAAGGCCCGGGTGAGGCGTGACGGGAAGTGGGTGACCCCGCCGTCGCGTGAGCTGGTGCCAGGCGACATCATCCGCCTACGCATGGGCGACATCGTGCCGGCCGACGCCCGGCTGCTGGAAGGCGACGAGGTGCAGGTCGACCAGTCCGCATTGACCGGGGAATCCCTCCCGGTCACCGACAAACCCGGTGACGCAGTGTTCTCCGGCTCGATCATCCGCCAAGGGGAGATCGGTGCGCTCGTCTACGCCACCGGCGCGGACACGTACTTCGGAAAGACGGCCGAGCTGGTCCAGGACGCGGCGACGGTCAGCCACTTCCAACAGGCAGTGCTCAAGATCGGCAAGTTCTTGATCTTGCTGGCGTTGGTCCTGGTGTCGGTGATCGTCGTCGTCTCAATCATCCGCGGCGACCCGATTCTCACCACCTTGCAGTTCGCCCTGGTCCTCACCGTGGCGGCCATACCCGTGGCCATGCCCACGGTCCTCTCGGTCACCATGGCCGTCGGGGCGCGGCTACTGGCGAAGAAGAAGGCCATCGTCTCCAAGTTGGTGGCCATCGAGGAGCTGGCTGGGGTCGACGTCCTGTGCTCGGACAAGACGGGTACCTTGACCCAGAACAAACTGACCCTGGGCGATCCCTTCCCCGTCAGCGGTGTCTCGGCAGATCAGGTCATCGTGGCTGGTGCCTTGGCCTCACGGGCCGAGGACAACGACACCATCGACCTGGCGGTCCTCGGTGGCCTGAGCGACACGGCGCTCGATGGGTACGAGGTGGGCCACTTTCAACCCTTCGACCCGGTGCACAAGCGCACGGAGTCAGCCGTCACGGCGGCCGACGGCACCTCGTTCAGGGTCACCAAGGGTGCGCCGCAGGTGATCATGGAGCTCTCGGCCAACGCCGGCGAGGTGCACTCCGCCGTAGACGAGGCGGTCGACGGGTTCGCCAAACGGGGGTACCGCTCCTTGGGAGTGGCCCGAGCCGAGGGGGATGGCCCGTGGCAATTCCTCGGCGTCCTGCCGCTCTTCGACCCGCCACGGGTCGACGCCAAGGAGACCATCGCCACGGCTGAGGCTCTGGGCGTCAGGGTCAAGATGGTCACCGGTGACCAGGTGGCCATCGCCCAGGAGACCGCCAAGACACTGGGCATGGGCTCGGACATCCTCGACGCCTCGAGCCTGGGGGAAGTCAAGCGGACGGAGTCGAAGGCGGCGACCGATGCCATCGAGGCAGCCGACGGATTCGCTCAGGTGTTCCCCGAGCACAAGTTCCACATCGTCGACGTGTTGCAAAAGCGAGGCCACATGGTCGGCATGACCGGCGACGGGGTCAACGACGCCCCGGCGCTCAAGGAAGCCGATTGCGGCATCGCCGTCTCGGATGCCACCGACGCAGCGCGCGCGGCGGCGGACATCGTGCTGATGACCCCCGGACTCTCGGTGATCATCGATGCCATCAAGGAGAGCCGTCGCATCGTCCAGCGGATGAACAGCTACGCCATCTATCGCATCGCCGAGACGTTACGCGTGCTGTTGTTCGTCACCTTGACGATCTTGATCTTCAACTTCTTCCCGGTGACGGCCATCATGATCGTGGTCCTCGCGTTGCTCAACGACGGCGCCATCCTGGCCATCGCCTATGACAACGTCCGCTACAAGCGCCAGCCCGAGACTTGGAACATGCGGCTGGTCATCGGGATGGCCACCGTCCTCGGCGTGATAGGCCCCATCGCCGCCTTTGGCCTCTTCTGCCTCGCGAAAGACGTGTACCACCTCGATCACGCCCATCTCCAGACCCTCATGTACCTGCTGTTGTCGGTGGCCGGTTCGTTGACCATCTTCTTGAGCCGCACCCGCGGACCGTTCTGGTCCGATCCACACCCGGCGCGGATCTTGTTGATGGCCGTGCTGGGCGCCGAAGCCATCGCGTCCATGCTCGCCCTGTTCGGGATCTTCATGCCGTCCCTCAGCTGGCACTGGGTGCTCTTCGTGTGGGTTTATGCGCTCGTGTGGTTCCTCCTGAGCGACCGGGTGAAGCTACTGGCCTACCGAGTCCTCGATCCGGCCAGCAGCGACACTGTTGCGCTCACCGGAACGACTACAACCGAACCGGAGTGGTCCACCAGCACATCGAAGGAAGCGGCGCACATGTCGACGGTGGCCCCCTTCCAATCTGACTCCAACTCGGATTGACCGCAGCGACACTTCCTGTCGCTCCAGAAGTGCCCTGATCGGCCAGGTCACGGACGCAACCATTCGGGGCCAGACGGCCGAATGCTTGCTCTCCGCGAGCGGTTTGGACGGTCCCTCGACAGACCATTCTGCGGCGCGATCGCTCGTTGGCACAGATGCCCGAAGGGTGCCCCCAAACGCGCGGCCTTCGCTCCCGCTGAGGGTGTCACCTATCGCCGGTCTGAGGTCGACGCAGACCGTTCAGTGAGTCACGTGGCGCTAACTGGAATGAGCGCCATTTTCCGAGGAACTCGTGCGTTTGACCTCACGAATCCAAATCGTCCAAAAAGAGGTCGATGTTTTCAAATGAGGCCACCCGGCCGGCAGTGATCTCCTCGGTGGCTTCTCGCTCCATGCGCTGCCATCGATCCGTCCAGAACCACGACTGGTCAGATGGCGTCGGGGGACGTGGATCCTTCATGTGCCCAGTATGACTGCGAGGCCGACGGCACGGCGCCAGGACCCTCCCAATGTGAAGCGGCGGTCAAGGACGGCCGAAGGCCGGCGAAGCGGATCCTTGAGGGCCGCGTCGTAACTCCACTCGACGTCCCACAATGGAGTTGGCCGGGCGCCCAGCGGCCGGCCTGGATGCGCAGTAGGGCCACTCCTGGGGCGGGTGCGGACCCTGTAACACAGCACCCGCAAAATACATATGAGTCAATGTGTGTCACTGCAGCCAGTGCACCCAGTCATGTTCGGTGTTAGGTAGTGACTCCAACAACCGAGTCAACGACGCAATGAGGTTCTCCGGGTAGGCGACACCGCCACGATGGAAGCGTCGGGGCGACGTGAAGACCACTCCGGCGTGGTGTTCACCTGTCGCCGCCCAGGACCGCACGATGCGGTCGAAGTCCTTGGCGTTCTCGGTAACGATCGCTCTTTCCTCGGCGCTGGCACGGCGTAGCAGCTCCTCGTCCGACAGGGTCGCCAAGTCGGGGAGGTCAGCTGCAGCCAACACGTCGTACCCGGCAGCGGTGAGCCGTTGTGCCGCGAGGCGGGAGTGATGGACGTCGAGCAGCAGCTTCACCCCGCCAGAAGGCCTTGGCGCCGCCGCCACGCTGCCTCGAGCTCGTCGGCTGCAGCGACGTTGTCGGCGATCTCTTCGTCGATCTCGGTGGTGAAGTCGGCGTAGTAGTCCAACACGGCATCGATCTGCTGGTAGGACAGGCCGAGGTGCTCGGCCGCACGGCCGATTCGGTCCTCGGGGGGGACGTCCCCGCCGACGAGCCCGCCGACCACCTCCCAGACGTCCGGGCCACCGATGAGCCCGGCTCGACGACCAGATGCACCGTCACGAAAGACGATCATCGGGTGGCGCCGTAGCCGCAGACCCTCCTCGATGAGCTCCTCGGCCAGGGCCGAGGTCGAGACATTGCGAGCTCCGGCCTCGGCCTTGAGTCGGTCGGCCACTTCGGCCCGACGGAAGCGGATGGATACGGGAGTCACCATGACTACAGTGTAGTCACTTGCCCGTGCTCCGTCATGGCCAGCGGCGGGCCTGCTCCAGGCTCTCGAGCAAACGACGGGCGTTTGCCGGCGAACGAAGCAGGTGGGCCGTCTCCTCGAGGGCCAGGTAGTCCGCCCTCGACATGAGCACGGCGTCCCCTCGCCTGGAGTTGATCTCGATCGGCTGGCGGTCGTCGTTCACCTGCTCAATCAGGGTGAAGAGGTTCTTGCGGGCCTCGCTTGCCGTAATTCCCATCAGGACCAGCTCTTTCTGTCGTACGAGAAGACCGTACAGGCGCCCTGCTTTGGCCGAAGTCGAGCATCACAAAAACTATTTGACGTTAGGCCTTGACAGCCTCCTGGCACAGTCGCACACTTGCGACCCCATATGACCGATGCCCCCGACTACCGATCCGACCCCAGCGAGAGCCCCGAAGGGCGGGGCATCGCCTACGGCCGCCTGGCCGCTTTCTGGGACTCCATGCCGGATAACGTCCGGGCCGAGGCCTCCCATGGGGCCACCATCGCCTCCATCGAGGACTATCCGGCCTTCATCCGCGAGCAGGTGACCAGCACGGCCGTCGAGGACGCCGAGCTCATCGGCTTTTGGGTGGCGTGGCACAAAGCCGGCGGGTTCGGGGGCCTCGAGGCCGGCGGTTGGCATCGGGCCACCATCTACCGCAAGATCCGCCGCTTCCGGGCTCGCTTCGGTACCCATCCTGACGAGAGCCGCTTCGAGTGGATCAAGCTCGATCTCCGGCGAGCCTGGTCCGAGGAGCTCGAGGACGCCCTGATCACTTCCGTGAAGCCGGACCTGGACTGAAAGACCCTGATGCCTCCGTCCTCGCACAAGTCTGCTCATGCAGTCGCAAATATGCGTGTGTCGGCATCCGGGGACGGGGGGATGTGCGAGCTGGCCTCGGGTGTCGACGCCCTCTACCTCTCGGGTCACGGCTACCTCTCCAAGGGCTTCTTGGCCCGGCTGGAGGAGGAGCGCATCTTCGCCGACCGGGTGTCGGTGCCCGTCCCCTTCCAGCTGGGGCCCCTCACTACGGGGCTGGCCCCCCACGGCTGGGGCAAGTACCGCTACTGCCTCGACCACGAGACGGGGCGGATCGGCTTCACCTCCAGCCGCCGGCTGCCGTCCGTGCGTATTCAGCCCCGGGCCGAGTTACTCCATTCGGTCGGGCCGCAAGAAACGGTGCGACATTTCGCCGACCTGGTGCGACCGTTCATTGAAGGACTGGTCTTGAGCGTCGCGCGCCTCGACCTCTTCGTGGACATGGAAGGGATGCAGCTGTGTGCGCAGGACCGCAGTGCGTTCGTGTGCCGGGGCGACGGCTGCACGACCTACGAGAACGCCAACACCGTGACCGGGTTCGCCTTCGGCTCCAGACGGACCCAGCGCATCAGCGCCCGCCTCTACGACAAGACGGCCGAAATGGCCCTCAAAAGCACCGACTGGTGGGAACTCGTGTGGGGCGATCGTCATACTCCGGGCGTCCAGGTGTGGCGGATCGAGTTCGAAGTCGGGCGGGCCGCCCTGAGCGATCTCGAGCTGTTCCGCCCCGAGGCCGTGCTGGCCGCCGCGCCGTCGCTCTGGGCCTATTGCACACGGGAGTGGCTCACCTTGCGCTCTCCGAGTGCGGACTCCAACCGCTCCCGGTGGCCGGTCGATCCTCGTTGGCAGGCCGTGCAGTCGGCATCACTTGCCCACGGCGCCACCGAACTGCGGTTCATCCGGGAGCGCAAGCGGGCCACCGTCCTTCGCAACCTCATGCCTGCCCTCGTCGGGTACCTCGTCGCTTTCGCCGTGGTGACGGGGAGCACAGACATCGACGACACCTTCGGGGAGCTCCTCGACGCCGTGGCCAACGACGAAGTCGTCCGCCGCATGACCTTTGCCGAGCGGGTCCAGCGCCGTCGAGCAGAAAGGGGTTTCCGGTGAGCACCGAGCGTCACGACAGCACCACCGGCACCGAGGGGGAGGGAGGGCGCCGACAGGCGCCCGACGGCGAGGGCCGGCCCAAAGGCCGTGCCCTCGCCGGCCGTCCCTCTCGGCCTCCCACTCGTTCCCTGCGCTGTGTCGAATGCGGCGAGCAGTGTCCTCCGTCGGCGCTCCTCACCATGGACCAGGTTGCGTGCCGACTGGGGACGAGCCTACGTCACGTACGTCGGTTGGTGGCCGAGCGGCGGATCCCCATCGTCAAGGTCGGTCGCTTCGTCCGCTTCGATGCGCATGCGGTCGAGCACTGGGTCGACGACCACCGGGTCGCCGTCATGTCATCGAGAGACGCACTGCGAGCGTCACGACTCGGTCGGACGGAGAACCGTCGTGCCGGGTAGCGGTCGTTCATTGAAGGGGGTGTAGCCGGTGCCGTCGATGCGCCCGTTCGGGAGCGTGCGCCAGAGGGGCCGGCTCTACGAGGCCAGCTACTGGCACAACGGCCGCCGCCACATCGCACCGACGAGCTTTACCAATAAGGGCGACGCCCGGGCTTTCCTCTCCGCCGTCGAGACCGACATCCGCCGGGGCGTGTGGATCGACCCGTGGGTCGGCCGCCTCAAGGTGTCCGAGCTGGCCCAAGAGTGGACCACCTCCAACCCGAACAAGCGGGAGTCGACCACCGCCCGCGAGGAGTTGACCCTCCGCCTCCATGTGCTCCCGGCGATCGGCGAGCTTCGGATCGAACGGGTCGGGCCCAGGGACATGCAGCGGCTGGTCAACTCCTGGCGGGCCGAGCACGCTCCCCGGACGGTCAAGCGGAACTACGAGGTCGTGCGGGCCATGTTCGGCTACGCCGTGCGCAACGACTGGTTGGCCCGGAACCCGTGTCGCAACGTCAACCTGCCGCCGGTCGAGGGAACTCGTCGCTTCGACCTGACCCCCGAGGATGTCGCCGGTATCGCCGCCCACGTGTCACAGGAGTACCGCCCGATGATCTGGATCGGGGCGGCACTCGGCCTGCGCTGGTCCGAGGTGGCGGCCCTGCGGGTCGGCCGGCTCGATCTCGACGCCGGACGGCTTGCGGTGACCGAGGCGCTCGTCCGGGGGACCGGTGGCCGCAATGTCTTCGGTCCACCCAAGTCGAAGGCAGGCCAGCGGACCATGTTCATGCCCAAGGTCATCGTCGCCATGCTGTCGGCCCACCTTGAGCAGGCCGGGTTCACCGACGACGACACCGACGGGCTCGTCTTCACCGACGAGGAGGGTGGGCCGTTGCGCTACTCGAACTGGCGCCGGCGGGTCTGGCTCCCGGCCGCCTCTGCCGCCGGCTGTGCCGGCGCCGGCTTTCACGATCTGCGCCGTTTGAACGCCACCACGCTCGTCGTCGAAGGCATCGACGTGAAGACGGCGCAGACCCGTCTCGGCCACGCCGACCCGAGGACGACACTGGCGGTCTACGCCTCGGCTCCGGCATCAATAGATCGGGCCGCAGCCGACGTCATTGGCGAGCGCTTCTTCGGCGAAAAGGCCAAAAGGGCTGCAGGCACGAAATCTCCGCGCCACTTCCGCGCCAATCCTTCCGAGGGGTCAGGCACTCCAGAATCCTGAGGCCCTGACCAGGGGTTTTGAGTCGGGCTGCCCGGATTTGAACCGGGGACCTCTGCGTCCCGAACGCAGCGCGCTAACCAAGCTGCGCCACAGCCCGTCCACTCCCCGTGGGGAGCAGCCCGCCACACTACCGCGGCCTCACCCGCCCGCCTCCTCCCGGCCGTTGGAAGACAGACCGTGTTTCTCGGTCGGTGCCGGATCGCCAGGCCCAGCAAAGGTGGCCACCACCTGGGCCACGCGCCGCTTGTCCATTTCGGCCACCTTCAGGTCCCAATCGCCGACGCGTACCTCTTCGCCTTCGGCGGGGATGTGGCCGAAGCGCTCGAAGAGCAACCCGCCGAGCGTGACGTATTCGCCGTCGGGTATCTCGATCCCGAGGCGGCCCCGCACGTCGTCGACGTTCGTCTGCCCGTCAATGAGCCAGCGGGTGTTGTCGACGCGTACGATGAGCGCCTCCTCCCCTTCGTCGAACTCGTCGTGCAGGTCCCCGACCAAGGGCTCCAAGAGGTCCTTGACCGTGAGCAGGCCGGCCACACCGCCGTACTCATCGACCACTACGGCGACGGCCCGGCGGTGCTTGCGCATGTCGGCCAGCGCTTCGAGCACCTTGAGCGACTCGGGAAGGAGGTACGGCTGACGCACCTTGCGCGAGATCTCCAGCGGGCTCGGATCCGTCGTGTCGCGGCCTCGATCCTGTTCGGTCGTCCCGCCCGCCTCTTCGACGGCATCAGTGAGAGGAGCGCCTGCGCGTGTCCCGCGGCCTCCTCCGGTCCGGAAGATGTCGTTGACGAACAGGATTCCGATGAGGTCGTCGAGGTCGTCGTGCACCACGGGGAAGCAGCTGTGTCCCGACGTCCGCACGGCACGTGCGATGTCCTCGGCGTGCACCGGGATCGTCAGATAGGTGACGTCGACGCGTGGCGTCATGACCTCGCGCACGTCCATGTCCCGCAGGTCGGCCAGGGCCTCGATGATGATGCGCTCCTGCTCCGACCCCTCTTCTTCGGGTGACTGGCGGCCCACGCCGTCGCCATGGGACGCGCTTTCCCCGTTGGCGTTGGCGTTCGCGCCGGCACCGGCTCTGCCCGAGGCCCGGCGCCACGGCCAGCGCCAGTGTGTGGCTGCTGGCGGACGGGGCTCAGGCGCGTCCCGGCGTGGCGACACGGCGCGAGGGCGTCAGGTGATGCGGTCGGGTCCCGCGTCGAGCTGGGGTCCGCTACTGACCAGCACGGGCACGGGCGAGTAGGAGTCGTCGGCGAATGTCCCGTCGTCGAGCAGCGCGCGCACGGCCCGGCGGAGCCGCAGCGGGTCGAGAGGCTTGACCAGCCAGCCCTCGGCACCCGATCGACGTGCGAGGAAGACGTCGGGTCTGCGGTCGAGCAGCATCAGCACCGGGATGTGAGACACGGCGTCGTAGGACTCCTCGAGGCGGAGCTCCAAGGTGACCGCCATGCCCCCCATGTTGCCCATCTGCATGTCGACGATGACCAGATCGGGCGATTCTTCGGCGACGAACGCCACCACCTCGGGCCCCGAGGTCACGGCGCGCACCTCGACGTCAGGGCCGCTGATGACGGCTTCGACTTCGTGTCGCAGTGTGGGGGCGTCGCTGGCGACCAGGATGGTCTGCACGGAAGGCGACACTACCGGACCCACCCCTGGGGCCGGTAACCGGTCCGCTGCTCCGGTGCGCCCAGCCACGACACCGCGCCTCAATGCGGCGCCGGGCCATGTGGAGCGCCGGGTCAGTGGAACAAACTGTCGGCGGCGCGTCCGAGGCCGACGAGCTCGTGCACGTCCTCGCCGAAGAGCGGGATCCGGCCCACCGGGGCGGGAGCCACCTTGGCTGCCAGCCCGGTGAAGGCCCCCTCTTCTCTGGCCGCCACCGCATTCAGCTCGGCCAGGTTCGCCTCCAGGGCCTCCATGCCCGCCACGACGGGCCCATCGGCCGGCGAGGTGTCGCCGAATGCCGGTGCGATCCGGTTCACCACCAGCGCGGCAACCACGACGTCGCGTTCGCCCAGTTTGTCGGCGAAGAAGCCGGCCTCGGCAACGGCGTCGGGCCGCGCGGAGGTCACGAGTACGTACGCGGTGGCCGGGTCTGCCAGCAGCTCGTGGACCGCGCTGGCGCGGCTGCGGAACCCGTCCTCCATGCCCTCGAAGGCCTGGAAGAAGGACACGGCGTCCTGCACGATCTCGGCGCCGGCCACCCGCGCAATGGTCTTGAGCAACGCTTGGGTGGCCACGCTCACCGCCCGCAGCCCGACGCGCGTCGGGACCATCAGCGCACGGAAGAGGCGGTTCTCCAAGAATCGAGTCAGCCGGCGCGGCGCGTCGAGGAGGTCGAGCGCGTTGCGCGTGGGTGGCGTGTCGACCACGACGATGTCGAAGTCGTTGGAATGGACCAGCTCGTAGAGCTTCTCCATGGCCATGTATTCCTGCGTGCCCGAGAGCGCGCCGGCGAGATTCTGGTAGAGCCGGTTGGCCAGGATCGACTCCGCCTGCTCGGGGGTGCGCGCGTAGCGCTGCACCAGGTCGTCGAAGGTCCCCTTCGAGTCGAGCATCAGCGCGTGCAGGTGGCCGGGCCAGTCGCCCCTCACCTCGGTGGGCGTGTTGGCCAGGGACTGCACGCCGAGCGCGTCGGCCAGCCGGCGCGCCGGGTCCACCGTGACGACGCAGGAGCGACGGCCCGCCCGCGCCGCCGCCAGCGCGAAGGTCGCCGAGACCGTGGTCTTGCCGACGCCTCCCGACCCGCAGCACACGACGACCTCGCGGGAGCGCACGAGGTCGTCGAACGATCCGAACGCCGGCCCGACCGGGATCGGCGCGCCAGAGCCCGCTCCCGTCGCGCTCATGGCGCGCCCTCGGTCACCAGCGAGCGCACCGAGCCGGCCAGGGCGCTGGCCAGCGTCCGCGTCTCGTCCGGCCCGATCGACTCGGCGTCGAGCGCGGGGACGAGCAGGTGGGGGAGGGGCAGCTCGCGCCGGAGCCGCTCGAGTTGCTCGGCGGAGACCGCGTGGCGGGCCAGGCGGAAGCGCCGTGCTGCTTCGAGCGCGGCCAGGTGTGCGGGGTCGACCGTGGCGCCGGCGGCGGCGGCCACCTCGGCCGCTGGCCGGTCCAGCCCCATTGGCTCGGGATCGCAGGCGTTGACGATCACCGGGCCGAGCTGCACGCCCGCCTTGTCCTCCAAGGTGTAGGCCGACTCGATCGTCTCCGAGACCGGCAACTCCTCGGGCAGCGTCACCAGCATCACCCGGCAGCGGGTGGGGTCACTCAGCAGGTCGACGACGTCTTGGGCCTGGGCCCGCAGCGGGCCGCCTCGAGCCGCGTTGACGAGGCCGCTCGCCGAGGTCAAGAACGTGATCGCATGCCCCGTGGCGGGTGCGTCGACCACGATCAGGTCGGCGGCACCTCCCCGCTCCAGCTGTTTGACCTTGCCCAGCACGAGCACGTCGCGGATGCCGGGGATGGCGGTGGAGACGACGTCGATCACACCGGAGCGGGCCAGGCGTTTGGAGACCCGGCGCAACCCGTGGTCCTCGAGATACTCGATGAGCGCGTCGTCGGGGGTGAGCCGTCGGGCCCGGATCTCCCCCCGGGCCCTGCCCCTGGGCGCCAGCAGGACCTCGTCGTAGCCCAGATCCTCCGTCTGACCGAAGGCGGCCGTGATGCCGGATTTGCCCTCCAGCTCCACGATGAGCACCGATTTGTCCACCTCGGCCGCCATGGTTGCCAGGGCCGCGCTCATCGTCGTCTTGCCCACGCCACCCTTGCCGGCAACGACGAGGACGTGGCTCTGTGCGCAGAAGGTCTCCACGTCCATGCGGGGCCGAGCGTAGTTCCCGTCTTCGTCGGGCTGACCGGTGACGCGCCAAAAAGCCAGGTCAGGACCCTTGAACGTCGACCACCCCCGGCGATAGCTTGACCGGGGGGGTGTTCGGGAATGCCCTATCGGGGGGTTTGATTTGATGCGCCAGGGATCAGAGGTGTGGCAATTGAGGGCGGCATGTCGGGGACCGCAGGCCGCGGTTTTCTTTCCGCCGTCCCATGCCGAGCGTAAGGAGGAGAAAGCCGGCCGCGAAGTTCGCGCCAAGGCGATCTGCGAACAGTGCCGCGTGCGAGGCGAGTGCCTCGACTACGCCATGCGAATCCGCGAGCCGCACGGCATCTGGGGTGGCATGAACGAGGTCGAGCGCAAGCTGCTGCTCGACCGACGCGCCAGCTGACCGACCTCCGTCGGGCACACCGTTCGCCCGGCTGAGCCTGATCGTGCGGATCAGGCCGGTGGCGGAATCCGCAACACCGCGTCCGCCGCGAGGACGCCCTTGCTCTCGCACACCGCGCTGGGTTGGTCGCCGTCGACCGCGCAGATGGTGGCGGTGATCTCGTTGGCCGAGGCGATCACGGCCTGTGTGAGCGGTGCGGCTTGAGTGGTCAGCGTTCCAGCGATCTGGTTCTGGGTCATTCCGCTCAGCACGGTCGGCGAGAAGCTGGCGCCCGAGAGCACCCAGCGGTTGGCCACGTCGACGAACGCGAAGGTGTTGGCGCCGCCGCCGCCGCTGGCGATGGCCGCCGCTTGGCGTGCGTCGGGCTTCTGGAGGCCGAGATAGTGCCCGCCCGTCGGGTCCAAGGAGCTGTAGCGCTCCACCGGCTCGAGGATGAGGTACTTGCTCGCGTAGGAGGACTGCCAGAAGGTGAAGGTCGAGAGGTTGGCGAACGCGCTGGTCGGGCTCGACTGCATGAGTCCGAGTTGGGTGAAGGTCCCAAAGCGCGAGAGGGCCAAGATGAGCGGCCAACGCTCGACGGCGGCATAGGGCGCGAACTCGGCGCCGTAGAAGAAGACGACCGGCTTGGGTGGCCCGTCGTCGTCGGAGGCCTCCCACAGCGGCGATGTCGCGCTCCCCGCTGGGTGCGGCGCGGTGACGGGGTTGGCCGGAGAGTCGACGCCGACCGTGTCGTAGACCGACGCCGGGACGGACGCGAGCGACGCGATGAGCGACGACGATGCGGGGTTGAACGACTCCACCGTCGAGGTACTGCTCGGTGCGAAGTTGTCCCGCACGATGACGAGCGTCCCCAGCAAGATGATGGCGACAACGATCAGCCCGAGTGCGAGGTAGCGGCGTGGGATCTGGCGTGGCGCAGGCGCGGGCTCGGGCGCGGACAAGCTCATGAGTTGGGTCAGGTTACCCAAGGGGTGCCCCCGTTCCGGGGGCGCCGCCCCGTGCTGCCGGTACCGTGGGCGGCGTGCCTCCACCGGCTCCGCCTTCGCCGCCTCCACCAGCGCCACCATCACCGCCACCGGCTTCCGTGTCTGAGCCCGGATCGGTCGAGATCCGTCCGGCGGCGACGGTCATGTTGGTGCGCGACGCGCCCTCTTCGTCGGGCGGAACGGCGCTCGAGGTGCTCATGGTACGGCGCAACCTGCGCTCGGACTTCGTCGGCGGTGCGTACGTGTTCCCTGGTGGTGCCGTCGATCCCCTCGACGGGGGCGCGGAGGCGGAGGCGTGCTGCACCGGGAGGACCGACGCCGAGGCGAGCGCGCTGCTCGGCTTCGACTCGGGGGGGCTTGCCTATTGGGTGGCGGTCGTGCGCGAGACGTTCGAGGAGGCCGGCCTCCTGCTGGCTCGTCGGGTCGGAGGTCCCGCCCTGCTGGCCGGCGACCCCGCCGAGGAGGCCCGTTTCGCGGCCCAACGCCTGGCGGTCAACGCGGGGACCCGCCGGTTCCTCGACTTGTGCCGCGACGAACAGCTCCTGCTCGCGGTGGGGGACATCCATTACTTCGCACACTGGGTGACCCCGCGTGGCGTGCCGCGGCGCTACGACACTCGCTTCTTCGTCGCGGCCGCGCCACCCGGCCAGATCGCCGCCCACGATGCCGGCGAGACCATCGCCGAAGTGTGGATCTCGCCTGACGACGCGCTCGCTCGCCACCGCGCCGGCGAGATCGAGATCATCTTCCCGACCATCCGCAACCTCCAGGCCATCGGCCGCTTCGCCACCAGCGCGGCGTTGCTCGATGCGGCCGAGCGTGCCTCGAGCGCCGTTCCCGCCATCGAGCCCCGCGTCGTGCCCGACGGGAACGGGATGCGCATCGTGCTCCCCGGCGACCCGGCGTACGAGCGCGCTCCGGTGCCCGATCCCGGCGACGGTGGCGCGCTGGGTGACTTCAACGAGGCCGTGCGCGCGGTCTCCATGCGGGCGAACGAGGAGGGTCCTGAGGCCGCGCCGGGACCACGGCCCGCCAGGGGCTGACCGGGCTGCATCTGGTGGCGACCATCCCGGCGGTCCCCGACTTCGGCATCGGCCCGGCCCCTGTGCCCGGGCGAGTCGACGAGGTGGCTCCGGGCGTGCTGCGGCTGACCGCTCCGAATCCCGGGCTCATGACGGGCCCGGGCACGAACACCTACCTCGTCGGGCGGGACGAGATGGTGGTCGTCGACCCCGGCCCGGCCGACGAGTCGCATACGGCGGCCCTCGTTGCGGTGTCCGCGCCACTCGGCTCCATTCGCACCATCGTCGTCACGCACACGCATGTCGATCACGCGCCAGGCGCCGCCGCTCTCGCCGCCGCGACAGGGGCATGCGTCGTCGGCTACGGCCCGGCCGAGGATTTCGCGCCCGACGAGTGCGTTGGCGAGGGATGGTCGGTGTCGTGCCCGGCACCGCAGTCGCGCCCCGGCGGGGGTGCGGGTCCCGACGACCAGTTGACGCTGCGGGCGCTGCACACGCCCGGCCATGCGTCGGATCATCTGTGCTGGCTCATCGAGGAGTACGCGTTGTTGTGCACGGGCGATCACGTCATGCACGGCTCGACGGTCGTGATCCGTCCGCCCGACGGCGACCTGCACCAGTACCTCGACAGCCTGGCCCGCGTGCGCGACGCCGACCCGCCCGTTCGGGCGCTGGCGCCGGGTCACGGCCGGCTGATGGATCACGTCGGTGCGGAAGTGGACGCGCTCATCGCGCACCGGCTCGGACGACACGAGGTCGTGGCGGCCGCAATGTCGGCGCGCCGGACGGCGACCGTCGTCGAGCTGTTGCCCGACGTCTATGGCGACGTCACCGAGCGCCAGCTCCCGGTCGCGCGCTTCTCACTGTGGGCCCATCTCCGGGCGCTGGGCCAAGAAGGCAGGGCCGTGCCGGGCGACGCGGCGCTGGGCGAGGACACCATCGAGACCACATGGGTGACGGGACCTCAGGGCAGCTAGCGGAGCCGTCTTCTTTCCCTCGAGTGTTCGGTCGAGCCTGCGTTACTCCGAGCCGACCTCGCCCTGTGCGACTGCAGCCTCGACCCGTTCGAGGAGGCGGGCCGTGCAGCCCTCGGTCTCGACGATCGGTGCGACGTCCTCGGCGATGACGCGCGCGATCTCGGCGAACACCGGCGCCAGGTCTCCGTCCCCCGCCAGCGCGACGGGCACGCCGGCGTCGCCGCCGGCGGCGATGTCGGGGTGTAGCGGGATCGATCCGATCAGCGGCACCCCCAGCCCGGTGGCGAGGCGCTCGCCCCCACCCGCGCCGAACAGCGCGTACGTGGTGCCGTGCTCGCACGTGAAGTCGCTCATGTTCTCGATGACGCCGGCCACGCGCAGGTAGCCGCGCCGGGCCATGTCGGCTGCGCGGGCCGCCACCTTCTGGGCCGCCACCGGGGGCGTGGTGACGACGAGCAGCTCGGTGCGCGGGAGCAGCCGGGCCAGGCCCATCTGGATGTCGCCGGTTCCCGGCGGCAGGTCGATCAGGAGGTAGTCGAGGTCACCCCAGTGGGCGTCCTGAAGGAACTGCTGCACGGCCCGGTTCAAGACGAGGCCGCGCCACATGATGGCCTGCTCCTCGTCTTCGGCGAGGAATCCCATGGAGAGGACACGTAGCGTCCCCTCGCCGACCCGGCGCTCGAGCGGGACCATCTTGCCCTGGCGGGCTTCGACGTCCCCGTCCATCCCGAGCAGCCGCGGCACGGAGAAGCCCCAAATGTCGGCGTCGAGGATCCCCACCACCAATCCCCGGGCCGCCAGGGCGACGGCCAGATTGACCGTGACAGAGGACTTGCCGACGCCGCCCTTGCCCGACGCGATGGCGAGCACCCGTGTGGTGGGAGCGACGGCCGTCTCGGGCGCATCCTCCCTGGCCTTCCAGCGAGCCCGCGCCATGACCGCCGCCCGCTCCTCGGCATCCATGGAGCCGACGACAACCCGTACGGAGCGCACCCAGTCGAGTGACTGCACGTGGCTCTTGACGTCCCGCTCGATCTGGCTGCGCAGTGGGCAGGCCGCGATGGTCAGCGCCACCTCGACCGTGACCTCGCCGCCGTTGACGGCGATGTCTCGCACCATGCCGAGGTCGACGATGGTGTCACCCAGCTCGGGGTCGATCACGGCCCGGAGCCGTTCGCGTACCAACTCTTCGGGAGTGCCGGCCTCGTCGGCCGGGTCAGGGGCCATAGTGGGGCAATTCTACCTGCGTGGCGGCCTTTTCCGACCGGATCGGCCCCTGGTGATGCCATCAGAACGCTGCCAGTAACATGGTGGAGCCGCCAAGCACGTGCTTGGCGGGCAGGCCGGCCGCCAGGGTACGGCGCAACGAGGAGGATCAAGTGAGCACCATCTCCACGTCGGTCAACATCGGGAAGAAGCCGGCCCCGGTGAGCCTCAGTGACACTGCGACCACCAAGGTCGCCCAGCTGCTCGCCGAAGAGGACGCCGGGACGGAGCTGGCCCTGCGCGTGGCGGTCAAGCCTGGCGGTTGCTCCGGCTACAGCTACGAGATGTTCTTTGACTCCGAGGTGATGCCCGACGACGTCGTGAGCGAGTTCGGCACGGTGAGGGTCGTCGTGGACCCGGCCAGCGCGGAGCTGCTGACGGGATCGACGCTCGACTACAGCGACGGCTTGCAGGGCGCGGGCTTCCACATCGTCAACCCCAACGCCACTCGCACCTGCGGCTGCGGTTCCTCGTTCAGCTGAGCCCCGGCGCATCGCGGCGTCGCGCCCGCTGAGGACGCGGCGCCTCGGCCCCCCTTTTGACCTTCCCCGTTTCGTTGGAGCGCCCGGTCTCCGTGCCGCGACCGGTGCAGTGATGACTGCCGGCGACATCGACTTCATCCTCAACGGCGATGCCGTCTCTGTCGTCGACGGGATCTCGCTTCTCGATGCGCTCCGCGAGGAGCTCGGGTGCCGATCCGTGAAAGACGGCTGCAGCCCCCAGGGCCAGTGCGGGTGCTGCACGGTCTGGGTCGACGGCGCTCCCCGAGTGTCGTGCGTCACGCCGGTCCGTCGTGTCGCGGGGCGTCAGGTCACGACGCTCGAGGGGCTGAGCCCTCCTGCGCGTGACATCTGGGCGTCGGCCTTCGTGGCGCGAGGTGCGAGCCAGTGTGGCTTCTGCACCCCAGGCATCGTGATGCGTCTCGCTGCTCTGGCGGACCCCGGGGCGCGCCCCCGGCGCGACGCGACGTCGAGGCGGCGCTCCGCGCCCACCTCTGTCGCTGCACGGGATGGCAGTCGATCGTCGAGGCGGCCTCTGATGTGTTCGACACCACGGCCACGGCCCAGCGAGCATCCATTTCGGGCCGCAACCCCGTGCTGGCGGCTTGGAGGTCCCAGGTCGAGGGGCCCGCCTTCCAGACCTCGGGTCCCGACGTCGTGCTTGGCGGAGGCGGCTTTGCCGACGACGGCGCTCCCGTGGACGCCTTGGTCCAGCTGGGCGTGGCCTCGCCGCTCACCGCGGGCATGCGAGCGGCGCGTGCGGCGACCGGACGGGTCCAGGGTCGCAACAGCACGGTGCCGCTGTCGCACCCGGTCGAGGTGCCGGCGGGAGAGTGGTCGCTGACGCTGCAAACGACCTGGGTGGAGCCCGCCTACGTCGAGCCCGATGCCAGTTGGTGCCGGCCCGGGGCGGAGCCGGCATCACCACTTGCCAACGGGGGCGCGTTCGGGGGCAAGCGCCGCAGCCCGGTGCCTGCACAGGCACGATCCTTGGCGGACGAGACGGGCGAGACGGTCCGGGTGCTCTGGCGACGCGAGGACGTCGTTCGGTGTGGGCCCAAGCGTCCTCCGCTCTCGATTGCCCTGCGCCGCGACGGCACGGGTGTGGTGCGCCTCGGCCACACGCCCGGGTCGGCCGACCTCGGCCCGGTGGTGGCGCGGCTCTCCCGGGTGTGTCCGGGCGTCGACGTCGAGCTGGTCGAGGTGGCGGGCCCGCCGGTGTCCCCTGACCTGCGCGCTGCGGGTTGGGCCGAGGTCCTGGCGGCCCAGCAGGTCTGTGCTGTGCCGGCGGGGCCGCCGGGAGAGGGCCGGGCCGAGGTGGCGGTGCCCGGCGCCGGGCGCGCCGCTGTGGCGTTCCGGCAGACAACGGGTGAGCGCGGCGCGGTGGAGGTCGATGTGTGGGCGGGCGAGGTGCTGTGCCCGATCACGTTGCGCTCCTACGCGCTCGGCGCCGTGCACCAGGCGCTCGGTCTCGTCTGGAGCGAGGGCATCGCCCTGGACGAGACCGGCGAACCCGTCGACCTGACCATCCGCTCGTTCGGCATCTTGGCCGCACGCGACATGCCCCGCGTCGAGGTGCGCCTGCACGACGAGGAGGGGTGGCCGGTCAACGGCTCCGACGCCGTGTTCGCCGCCACCCTTGCCGCGGCCTGGATCGCCGAGGGTCGGCCACCTTCGTGGCCGACCCGTCGGGTGGCGGTGCGGGCCCCGCGGCGTGAGGTGGCACCATCGCAGTGACCGGAGCGGTCAAGAGGAGCGCAGAGGAGCACAGATGAGCCCAGCCGTTGGCCCGTATTCGCCCGTCCGCCGGGCGGGCGACTGGGTGATCACGTCGGGGCAGGTCGGTCTCGCCACCGGCGGGCCCGAGGGACCGGGACTGGTGCCTGGCGGCACGATCCCCGAGCTGCGTCAGGCCCTCCAGAACGTGGCCGATGTCCTCGCCGCTGCGGGCGCGACGCTCGACGACGTCGTCAAGACCACGGTGTACCTCGTGGACATGGCCGACTTCGCCGGCGTCAACGACGTCTGGGTCGAGTACTTCACCGCCGAGCGCCCCACCCGATCCGCGGTCGCCGTGGCGGCCCTGCCGATCGGGGCCCGGGTGGAGGTGGAGGCCTGGGCCTACGCCCCTGTCGGCTGATCGGTCGGTTGCCTGAGCCGGGCGGCATCCTCCGGCGTCTGTCCGGGCGCGGCGCCCGGCACCGGAGCGGCGGTGCTCGCAGCACCGTTGCGCTGGTTCAGGCCCGGGTGCCAGGCGACCTGTCCGAAGCGGTACCCGACAGAGCGCACCGTCTGGATCAGGTGGGCGTGCTCTTCGCCCAGCTTTGCCCGCAGGCGCCGAATGTGGACGTCGACCGTGCGCGCGCCGCCGTAGTACTCGTAGCCCCAGACGCGGCTGAGCAGGGTCTCGCGGGTGAAGACCTTGGCGGGGTGGCCGGCCAGGAAGCGCAGGAGCTCGTACTCCATGTAGGTGAGGTCCAGGATCCGGCCCGACACGGCGGCTTGGTACGTCTCGAGGTTGAGCATCAAGGGCCCGTACTCGATGATGTCGGGGCGCAGGCTCTGCCCGGTGCGCCAGAACAGGTGCTGGAGGCGCGCCACGAGCTCTTCGGGACGGGCCGGGAGCACGCAGAAGTCGTCGTAGAGGTCGTCGCGCAGGAGCAGCTCGCCCACCTGGTCGGCCCCGATGGCGAGGAGCAACGGGGTCATGGGCACCTCGCGCAGGCGCAGGTGGCGGCAGAACGCAACCGCGGCCGTCATGTCCTCGCCGGCGACGACGAGCGCACCCGAGTAGCCCTGGGTGCGGCCATCGAGCCCGGGAGCCGCCAGCTCGTCGGCTCCGTCGACGCCGTGATGCCCGAGCCCCGCGCCCTGGAGCGCGAGCGTCACCTCGGCGGGCATGTTGGCGGGGAAGCAAAGCAGGGGGTCCATCGCTATGTGCCGGTCAGAGGAGCGGTAGGTAGCGGTCCAGCTCGAACTGGGTCACCTCGGCCTGGTAGGCGCCCCATTCCTCACGCTTGTTCCGGATGAACCACTCGAAGACGTGATCACCCAGCGTGTCAGCCAGCAGCTCCGAACCCTCCATCTCGTTGACGGCGTCGTGCAGGCTCGAGGGCAAGGGCTCGATCCCCTTCTTGGCGAGCTGCTTGGGGGTCAGCGTGAACAGGTTGTCGTCGGCTTCGGGCGGCAGCGGGTAGTCCTCCTCGATCCCTCGCAGCCCAGCGGCCAGGATCACGGCAAAGGTCAGGTAGGGGTTGCAGGCGCTGTCGGGGGCGCGGTACTCGACCCGCGTTGACTCGCTCTTGCCCATCTTGACCACGGGCACGCGTACCAGGGCGGAGCGGTTGTTGCGCGCCCAGCTCACGTGCACCGGCGCCTCGTACCCGCCGATGAGCCGCTTGTAGGAGTTGACCCACTGGTTGGTGACGGCCGTGATCTCGCGTGCGTGGTGGAGCAGGCCGGCGATGAAGCGGCGTGCGACCTCGGAGAGCCCGTACTGGTCCGTCTCGTCGACGAAAGCGTTGCGCTCGCCCTCCCACAGCGACACGTGCGTGTGCATGCCCGAGCCCTGCACGCCACCGAGTGGCTTGGGCATGAAGGACGCGAACACACCCTGCTGACGCGCCATCTCCTTGATGACCATGCGGGTGGTCATGACAGTGTCGGCCATGGTGAGCGCGTCGGTGTAGCGCAGGTCGATCTCGTGCTGGCTCCGGGCGTCTTCGTGCTGGGTGTGCTCGACCGGGATGCCCATCTCCTCGAGCATCAGCACCGAGCGCCGGCGCAGGTCGCTGGTCAGGTCGGCCACCGAGAGGTCGAAGTAGGAGCCCGAGTCGAGTGTGATCGGGCCCCGGACGGGATCGGCGTCGGCGAAGTAGAAGTACTCCACCTCGGGTGAGGCGAAGAACGTGTACCCCGCGGCCCGGGCCCGTTCGAGCGTGCGCCGCAGCGCGTGGCGCGGGTCCCCTTCGAATGGCGTGCCGTCGAGGTTTGCGATGTCGCAGAAGACGCGGGCCACCTGTGCGTCGTCGTGGTGCCACGGCAGCAGCTGGAACGTCGTGAGGTCGGGTCGGGCGAGTACGTCGGCCTCTTGCACCCGGCTGAACCCGTCGATGGCCGAGCCGTCGAACGTCATGCCCTCGTCGAGCGCGTTCTCGAGCTCGGCCGAGGTGATATTGAATCCCTTGGGCGTTCCCAGGACGTCGGTGAACCACAACTGGACGAAGCGGATGCCCCGCTCCTCGGCCGTCCGCAGCACGTAGTCCCGCTGGCTCTGCACCACGCAAGCTTGTCAGGTGCAGGAACGCCGTCGGAAATTCGGCTCCCGCACCCGCCTTGACCCCGGACCGTGGTCCGGCCTTTAGCCTCGTCTTCGTGGACGTGCTCAGCAGCGGCCAGCTTGCGGAGGCGGCCGGCGTGCACGTCGAGACGATCCGCTATTACGAGCGACGCGGGCTCCTGCCAGAACCACCTCGGTCCGAGGCCGGCTACCGCCAGTACGGAGCTGACGACCTGTGGCGCCTACAGTTCGTCGGGCGGGCCAAGGCTCTCGGCTTCACGCTCTCCGAGGTGGGCGAGTTGCTCAAGGTTGGGGTGCGCGGCGACCCCGGCTCGGTGCGCATCATGGTGCAGCGCAAGCTCGAAGCGATCGAAGAACGCCAGCGCGATCTCACCGAAGTTCGCGGGCGGCTGGCGCGTCTGGTCGACATCTGTGCCGATCCCGACAGCGAGGACTGCCGGGCGTTGCGTGTCACGAGCTGAGCGCTCGACCCACTTCGTCCAACAGGCGTGCCTTGCTCCGCGCACCGACCAGCCGTTGGCGCAGCTCGCCCCCGGAGAAGAGAAGAATCGTCGGCACGGCGAGCACCTCGAAGCGGGCCGAGAGCTCGCGCTGTTCGTCGGAATTGACCTTGTAGACGCGTAGCCCGTCGCCGAGCTCGGTCAGGATCTCGTCAAGGATCGGCGCGAGGACCTTGCACGGCGGGCACCACTCGGCCCAGAACTCCACGAGCACGGGCCCCTCCGCGCCGGCGATCTTTTCGTCGAAGGTGGCGCTGGACAGTTCGACATCGGTGGCGGACACGGTGACTTCCTTCCTCTCGGCCCTCGTGGCCATGGTGGTGACGGTACGACCCGTACCGTGGTGCAGAGTCAAGAGGCCGCCGCGACGTGTGCTCTGACCTGCGACGGTGCACCGGTAATCTGGAGCGATGCCGCACCTGCGCCTCGCCGCCGCGCAGCTCAACACGGTCGTCGGGGACCTGACGGGCAACGTCGAGCGGATACTCAAGGCCCTGGCTGCGGCGGAATCAGCCGGCGCCGACATCTGCGTCGTGCCGGAGCTGGCCATTCCGGGGTATCCCCCTGAGGACCTCCTCTTGAAGCCCGGATTCGTGGCCGACAACGTCGCCGCGCTCGAGAAAGTCGCCGCGGCGACCCGGCAGTGCGCGGTCGTGGTCGGTTTCGTCGGCGCGTCACCCGATGGCGGGGGGCTGGCCAACGCGGCTGCAGTCTGCGCGGGCGGCGCGCGTCGTCGGCGTCTACCGCAAGCGCTTCCTCCCCAACTACGGCGTCTTCGACGAGCAGCGCTGGTTCGTGCCGGGGGAGGGGCCACCATCCCTCTTCGGCGTGGCGGGCGCCTGGGTGGGCGTCTCCATTTGCGAGGACGTCTGGTTCGACGACGGGCCTGTTGCGCAAGCAGGCCGTGCCGGCGCAGACGTCGTGGTCAACCTCAACGCGTCGCCCTACAACCGAGGTCGGCATGCCGAGCGCCTTGCGATGTTGCGCGGGCGCACGGCGGAGGCGGGCTGCGCCGTCGCCTACGTCAACCAGGTCGGTGGCCAGGACGAGCTCGTCTTCGACGGCGACTCGCTGATCGTGGCGGCGGACGGTTCGCTGCTGGCGTCGGGGGCACAATTCAAAGAGGACCTGGTGGTCGTCGACCTGGCGGTCGGCCCGCATCGCCCACTCGGGGTCAGCGAGCTGGTGCCCCGCGTCGTCGTCACCGAGCCGAGCTTGTCGACACGGCCGCCGCTGGCGCCGGTCACACCGCGCCCGCCGCTCGGCGACCATGCCGAGGTGTACGCGGCGCTGGTCCTGGGGACACGCGACTACCTGGCCAAGAACGGGTTCACCGAGGCGGTCGTCGGCCTCTCGGGGGGCATCGACTCCTCGCTGGTGGCGGCGATCGCCGTCGATGCGCTCGGGGCTGGACGCGTCCACGGCTTGTCGATGCCCTCGCGCTACTCGAGCGAGGGCTCGCGGGCCGACGCCGAGGTGTTGGCCGAGCGACTCGGCGTCGATCTCAAGGTGGTGCCCATCGAAGAGGCGCACCTCGCCTTCGCGTCCATGCTGGTCCCGGTGCTCGGCCGTGAGCCCTTCGGCCTGACCGACGAGAACCTGCAGTCGCGCCTGCGCGGTGTGCTGTTGATGGCGGTGTCCAACGCCAAGGGGTGGATCGTGCTCACCACCGGCAACAAGAGCGAGATGGCGACCGGTTACTCAACGCTCTATGGCGACTCCGCCGGCGGGTTCGCAGTGATCAAGGACGTGCCCAAGACCCTCGTCTACGAGCTGTGCCGATACCGCAACACGCAGGCGGTGCTCGAGGGCCTGCCCGGCCCCATCCCCGACAGCGTGCTCGACAAGGCACCCTCCGCCGAGCTGCGCCCCGACCAGCGCGACGACCAGTCCCTCCCCCCCTACGAAGAGCTCGACCCGGTGCTGCAGGGCTACGTCGAGCGAGACCGCACGGCGGCCGACCTGGTGGCCGAGGGCTTCGATCCCGAAGTGGTCGACCGGGTCGTACGTCTCGTGGACGGCGCGGAGTACAAGCGGCGTCAGATGCCCCCCGGTGTGCGCATCACGACCAAGGCCTTCGGCAAGGACCGCCGCATGCCCATCACCAACCGCTACCGCTCCTCGGCACGTGAGGAGTCTGGAGGTGGCTGATGCGAACAGCCCGGTGGGCTGGCGCGGCATCGATGAGCTCGCCGCGCTGGTCGGCGCCTACTGCTGGACCGAGCAGCACATCTTCGCCGCGACCGGGCTGTGGGCCGCGGGGTCCGGGGCGGGCGACGACGACACGGCCGGGGCCGAGGCGCGCGTCTGGTGTGCCGCGGCGTCGCGACGCCACGGAGAGCTGGCGGCGCGCTGGGCCGACCGCCTTCCGGTCCGTGCCGGCGTGGACGCGTGCGCGTTGGTGACGGCCCCGTCTGGAGCACTGGCGAACGCCTTCGCCGAGCTGGTGGCCGAACCCGAGGCGACCACAGGGGTGGCGGCGCTGGTCGGGGCCGTCCTGCCTGCGCTCGACGCGGTCTACGGTGCCCACCTCGGGTCGGCCTCGCCGGTGAGCGAGGCCTCTGTCCTCGAGGTCCTGACGGGGGCACGCCGGGAGGTGGCGGGGGAGATCAGGGGCGGCCGTGCCCTCGTCGAAATGCTGCCGGAGGGACTGGCCCAGGGCGGCGACCTCGGGGTGCAGGTCGAACGGGCGTTTGCCGCGACCGACGTTTTCCCAGGTGTACGCCCATCTTGACAGTGCCATTACACTGTCTCCGCAGACCACGAACGCCAGGAACGGACGTCGGCTGCTGTGTACGAGCGCGAATGCCCGGCCAGGCCCCCCTGCCGAGCTACTGGGACGGAAGGTTGCGGCGAGGATCTTGGCGAAGGAACGAATTGAGCGCGACGACGAGGATCTCGTCCGGCTGTACTTGACCGACATCGGGCAATACCCCCTGCTGACCAAGGACGACGAGGTCCGCCTCGCCCAGGCCATCGAGGGCGGGCGGGCTGCGGAGGCCGAGGTGGCCAAGGCGACCAAGGGCCTCACCACGGCGAAGAAGCGCGAGCTTCGTCGAGCCGTGATGGAGGGTGAGCAGGCCCAGCAGACCTTCGTCCAGTCGAACCTGCGTCTGGTCGTGTCGATCGCGAAGAAGTATCAAGCCTCGGGCCTGCCGCTGCTGGACCTGATCCAGGAGGGCAACCTCGGCCTGATGCACGCCGTCGAGAAGTTCGACTGGCGCAAGGGCTTCAAGTTCTCCACCTACGCCACATGGTGGATCCGCCAGGCCATCACGCGAGGCATCGCCAACACCGGGCGCACGATCCGCCTGCCGGTGCACGCCGGCGACACCTTGGCGCGCGTGCAGAAGGCGCAGGCGCGCCTCGAGCTCAAGCTGGGTCGCCCCGCCACCCTGGCCGAGCTCGGCATCGAGGTCGAGATGCCCGAGGACAAGCTCGTCGAGGCGCTGCGCTTCCGGGCCGAGCCGCTCTCGCTGTCCGAGCCGCTGCGCGAAGACGGCGACGCCGAGCTGGGCGATGTCGTCGAGGACCGCTCCGCCGAGTCACCCTTCGAGGTGGCGGCGGTGTCCTTGCTGCCCGACGAGATCGGCCGGCTCCTCTCCCCGCTCGACGAGCGCGAGCGCGAGATCCTGCGCCTGCGCTTCGGGTTGGACCGGGGCGAGCCGAGGACGTTGGAAGAAGTGGGCGAGCATTTCAACCTGACTCGTGAGCGCATCCGCCAGATCGAGGCGCGGGCGATGTCCAAGCTGCGCCACCCGTCGTCGGACACCGGCGCCCGGGACCTGCTGACCGTCTGATCCCGCCGCCTCCCGGCCTCCGAGCCGGGGTGGCCGCAACACGGCGAACGGGCCCGCGCCTAGGCTTCTCGACATGAAGAAGCTCCTCATCCTCGCCCTGCTGGTTGCAATCGGCGTCGTCGCGGCGCGTCGCCTGCGCGAAGCCTAGAAAGCCCGGAGGCCCCCTTCGGGGTCGCCGTCGACTGGCTCAGGCCGCGCGGCGGCCCGCCAGGGCCGCGTGACGGGCGCGCTGGCTGCGCCACCACAAGATCAGCGCGGCGCCGGCCACGGCGAGGCTCGTCGTCACCACCGGCGTCGTGCGCCCTACCCGGTCGCGAAGCCGGATCGGCTTGGTGAAGTTGCGCACCTCCCAGCCGCGCTCGCGCGCCACCTTGGCCAGCGCGCGATCGGGGTTGACCGCGACGGGCCGGCCGACCGCCTCGAGCATGGGAAGGTCGGTGGCCGAGTCCGAGTAGGCACTGCTCGAGCTGAGATCGATCCCGGTGCGCGCCGCCAGCTCGCGCATCGCGTTCGCCTTCGACTCGCCGTACGCGTAGAAGGCCATCCGGCCCGTGTACCGGCCCTGCTCGTCGACCTCGCCGCGCGAGCAGATAGCACCGTCGACCCCGAGGAGGTCGGCCAGCGGGAGCACGATCTCCTCGGGTGAGGCCGAGACCAGGTAGACGCGGTGACCCGCCGCCCGGTGCAGCTCCATCAGCTCGAGCGCCTCGGCGTACATGATGGGTTCGATCGTGTGGAGCATCGTGTCGCGCACGATCTGGCGTACCTGGGCGCGGTCCCACCCCTTCGTCACCGCCAGCATCGACTCGCGGACCCGGACCAATCGGTCCTCGTCGGCCCCGAAGTAGAGGTAGATGAGCTGTGAGATGGCCGCGCGCGCCACGAGGCGTCGGTTGATCAACCCGCCCTTGAGGAAGGGACGCCCGAACGCGGCGATGGAGGCGCGGTCGATAACCGTCTTGTCGAGGTCGAAGAAGGCCGCCTCCATATGACTAATGGTACGGGCGGTTCGACCCCCATCTTGAGCAGGCGTGACAATTAGAGGACGCGCCCGCGAACGATCGGTGTCGCTGAGCAGGGCCGCCGCTGGGGTTGCGGACTGGTTGCGCCTGCGCGCTACGCGCTCGCCTCGGCGATGAACGCCGCGTGCACGGCGTCCTCGGCCTCGGCGGTGACGAGCACGAGCACCTCGTCGCCCGACTGCAACGTCGTGTCGCCGCGGGGCACGATGAGGCGGTCGGCCCGGACCACGGCGACCACGACCGCGTCGCGGGGGAACGTGAGGTCGGCGATCGCGGTGTCGCTGGCGGGTGAGTCCTCGGCGAGGGTGATCTCGACCAGGTGGGCGGCGCCGCCCTGGAACTGCAGGAGCCGCACGAGCGAGCCCACCGACACCGCCTCTTCGACGAGCGCGGTGAGCAACTGGGGCGTCGACACGGAGACGTCGACACCCCAGCTCTCGTTGAAGAGCCACTGGTTCTTGGGGTGGTTCACCCGCGCCACTACCCGGGGCACGGCGAACTCCTGCTTGGCCAGCAGCGAGATCACGAGATTGTCCTCGTCGTCACCGGTGGCGGCGACCACGACGTCGACGGTGGCGAGGCCCCCCGCGTCGAGGGACGAGACCTCGCATGCATCAGCGGCGATCCACGTCACGTCGAGGGTCGGGCGTAGCCGCTCGACGAGGTCCGGATCCCGTTCGAAGACGAGCACGTCGTGCCCGTTCGCGTGCAGATCCGAGGCGATGGCGGTGCCGACGCTGCCCGCGCCCGCGATGGCGACCTTCACGAGGCGCCGCTCGCCTTGGTGTGGGCGAGGGTGTGGTCGAGGTCATGCAATGCGTCGTCGAGCACCGCGAGGTGCAGCACGTCGCCCTCCTGGCCGACGAGCTCGCGCCCATCGAGGCGGGGGACACCCGAGCGCGTGACCGCCACGATGCTGAGACGTCCCGGCTCCTCGAGCTCGCTGAGCGGCTGGCCGGCCCAGGCATCGGGCAGCGAGCGGTCGACGAGTGAGAGCCGGCCCGTGGCGTCGGACCAATCCCCGACGTCGAGGTCGGGGAGCAGGCGCCGGCGCACCTGGTCGATCGTCCAGGTCACGGTGGCCACGGTGGGGATGCCCAGGCGTTGGTAGATCTCGGCCCGTCGCGGGTCGTAGATGCGCGCCACCACATTGGGGATCTTGTAGGTCTCCCTGGCGATGCGCACGGTGAGGATGTTCGTGTTGTCGCCACTCGTCACCGCCGCCAGCGCGTCAGCGCGCAGCGCGCCGGCCTTTTCGAGATCGTCGCGATCGAAGCCGGATCCGACGAGACGGGGACCGTCCCAGTCTTTGAGGCGCCGAAAGGCGCGCGGTGACTTGTCCAAGACGGCCACCGAGTGGCCCTCTGCGCTCAGCGAGATGGCGAGGCCGGAGCCGACGCGGCCACACCCGACGACGATCACGTGCACGCCACAGTGCAACACGCCTGCTCCGGCCGTGCAAAAAGCGCCCCGAGGCGGTGGTCGATTGCTTCTACTGTGTGGCCGTGGCGACCTCGACGAGATCTAGGCCCACGGTTCCCCTGCCCGGGCTCGCCGCAGAGGACATCCCAGAGACGCGGCGCTACCGGCTGAAGAACCGGCTCCTCGGGCCGCCGCTGGTGACCGAGCAGCTGGCATCGGAGCGGCTCAACAAGCCGACTGCACTCGGGGTGCTGTCGCCCGATTGCATCTCGTCGTCTGCCTACGGCACCGAGGAGATGCTGACCCAGCTGGTGCCCTACGTGGGCCTGGCCGCCTTCACGCTGGTCGTCCCCATCACGCTCGCCATCTTGGGAGTCCTCTTCTTCGTGACCCTGTCGTACCTCGAGGTCATCGCGCTCTACACCAAGGCGGGCGGCTCCTACGTGGTCGCCCGCGACAACTTCGGACCGAAGATCGCGCAGATCGCCGCGGTCGCACTGCTCATCGACTACACGGTCACCGTCGCGGTGCAGACCTCCGCGGGTACGGCGGCGCTGACGAGTGCCGTGCCCGCACTGGCCAACACCGTCGACACCGTCGCCATCACGGTCGGCGTCGTGCTGGTCCTCCTCTACGGAAACCTGCGCGGCATCCGCGAGGCCGGCAGCTACTTCGCCATCCCGACCTACTTCTTCATCTTCTCCCTGGGCTCGGTGATCATCGTCGGCTTCGTCAAGGAGGCCCTGGGCGCACTCCACCAGATCCCGCTGCCGCCCGCCGACCAGGTCTTCGGCGGGAAGATCGGCACGCCGGGCTCGGGATGGCTGATGGGCCTCGCCTTCATCACGCTGTTGCGCTCCTTCGCCAATGGCGGGTCGTCACTGACCGGCCTCGAAGCCATCTCCAACGGCGTAAGCAGCTTCCGCAAGCCCGAGGCGCGCAACGCCCGCCAGACGCTGGTCATCATGAGCTCCACGCTCGGCTTCCTCGTGCTCGGCGTCACCCTCTTGGCGCGGTGGACCCATGCGGTGCCCTACGCCAACGGTTCGCCGACGGTGGTGTCCCAGGAGGTCCGGGCCGTCTTCGGCTCCAGCCCCATCGGACATCTGGGCTTCTACCTGGTGCAGCTGGCCACGATGCTGATCCTCTACACCGGCGGCAACACGAGCTTCAACGGGTTCCCGTACCTGGCGAACTTCGTCGCAGGCGATGCCTTCTTGCCGCGGCAGCTCACCCGCCGCGGCCATCGGCTGGCCTTCTCCAACGGCATCCTCGTGCTGGCCGGCGTGGCGCTGGCCCTCGTGCTCGCCTACAAGGCGCAGGTCAACGGTCTGGTCGCCCTCTACGCGATCGGCGTGTTCACCGGCTTCACCATGGCCGGGTCGGGCATGGTGAAGCACCATCTCACGGCGCGAGAGGGCCATTGGCGCCGCAGCGTCGTCATCAACGGTTTCTCCGCCTTCTTGTCCTTCACCGTGGTCCTCATTTTCTCCGTGGCCAAGTTCAAGGAGGGGGCGTGGCTGATCTTCGTGGTGGGGCCGCTCCTCTACATCGGGCTCATCCGCCTGCACCACCAGTACGCGGGGAGGCAGACATGCTCGAGACGGGGGTCATCGAGGCGTCCGAGGCGCCCGTGCTGCGCCGGCACGTCGTCGTCGTCCTCGTCGACCGCCTCGACATGGCCACCGCGCGCGCATTGCAGTACGCGCTGGACGCTGTCGCCCGACGACCTGCGGGCCGTCCACTTCGACATCGACACCAAGGCGGCCCGGGAGCTCGAGGCCGAATGGAGCCGGCTGGGGCTGGCCCGCCTTCCCCTCGACATCATCGAGTGCCCTGATCGGCGACTCGGCCGGGCTGCCATTGAGCTGGTGGCGGACGCCACGCTCGACGGGGACACCGAGTGCACGGTGCTGCTCCCGCGGCGCAGCTTCGCCCGGGTGTGGCAGCGGTTCCTGCACGACCGCACGGCGGACAAGATCGCAGCAGTGCTGGGCCAGGTGCCTCACGTGAGCGCGACCATCGTCCCCTTCGCGGTCGGCGGCCGCTTCGAGGAGCGGGCGCGCTCCTACGGGCGTTGGGTCCAGAGGTCGCGCCTGAGCGGAACGGGCGGAGACGGCGCGGCGCAGATCGACAGCGAGGGACGGAGCGGGGTGGACCGCCTGGGCCGCAAGGACGGTCCGCGCCGACCTTCCGCGGTGCTGGCGGCGGACGAGACGTTGGCACAGCGCGCCGGCGCGACGACACCCATCGCCTCGGTCGTGCCGCGCCAGCGGCTCAGGGTGGCCGGACGGGTGAAGTCGGTCCGGGTGCAGCCCCGGGCCGGGACCTCCAACCTCGAGTGCGTGCTGAGCGACGGCACCGGCGGCCTGCTTCTCGTGTTCCAGGGCCGCCCCAAGATCGCGGGGATCGAGCCCGGCGCGCGCCTGGTCGCCGAGGGCATGGTCGGCACCTGGGGCCGCCGCCCTGCGATGTTGAATCCCTCCTTCGAGCTCGTTCAGGGCGCCCCCAGTGACCCGGCCGAATCTTGAGCCGTTCGTCCTGGTCAGAGGCGCCCGCGACCGCTGCGAAATTGCCCGCCCGTGTGCCAGTCGCTAACGTGCCCGGCGGCCTCGCGTCGGGCGTGACCTCGCCGGCGCGCCTTCCGAGGGGGTTCATGACAACGACCACCGTGGTGCCGAACGCTGCCGCACCGCAGGGGCGAGGGCGTCAGCGCCAGCTCGCCCCAAGACGTACTGGAACAGAAAGGGCACACCGGGAATGATCAATCTCCTCGCAGCCGAGGGCGGCTACCAGGCCTTCCACCTGAGCGGGGCAGACAAGACCTGGCTGTACATCTGCTTGTTCGCCGGCGTCGTCGGCATCGCCGCCGGCTTGCTGCTCGCCCGCAACGTCCTTTCTTTCGACCAGGGCACGGTCAAGATGAGGGAGATCGCGCAAGCGGTCCAGGAGGGGGCCCAGGCGTTTCTGGCCCGGCAATTCCGGGCCATCGTGATGATCATCATCCCGCTGGCCATCTTGATCTTCTTCACGGCCACCAAGGTGGTGAAGCCGGACGGAGACGTCGCGTTGACCTTCCAGCAGGACGGCCTCTACCGGGTGATCTGCTTCCTCTTCGGCGCCGCCTTCTCGGGCCTGACGGGTTTCATCGGCATGAGCATCGCCGTGCGGGGCAACGTCCGCACCGCGGCGGCGGCCTCTCGAGGGGGCGGGATGGCCGGGGCGTTGCGGGTGGCCTTCCGCACCGGCGCGGTGACCGGCATGCTCTGCGTCGGGCTCGGCCTGGTCGGAGCGACGGCCATCGTCTTGATCTTCCAGAACTCGGCCACAGCCGTGCTGATCGGCTTCGCCTTCGGCGCATCGCTCCTGGCCCTCTTCATGCGTGTGGGCGGCGGCATCTTCACCAAGGCGGCGGACGTCGGGGCCGACCTGGTCGGCAAGGTGGAGGCCGGCATTCCCGAGGACGACCCGCGCAACGCGGCCACCATTGCCGACAACGTGGGCGACAACGTCGGCGACTGCGCCGGCATGGCGGCCGACCTCTTCGAGTCCTACGAGATCACGATCATCTCCTCGCTCATCCTCGGGTACTCGGCCTTCAGAACGATCGGCCATAACCCCACCGCCGCCGTCCTGTACCCGCTCATCGTCCCGGCGATGGGGATCTTCGCTTCGGTGATCGGCGTGCTCGTGGTGCGGGCCCGCAAGAGCGATCGCAACGCGCTGGCCCCCATCAACCGCGGCTTCTGGCTGGCCGCAGTCCTGACGGTGGTGGGCGCCTTCTTGGTGGCGCAGTACTACGTGCACGACCTCAAGGTGTTCTACGCAGTGCTGACCGGAGTCATCCTTTCCCTGGTTGCGAGCCAGATCACCGAGCAGTTCACGTCAACCGAGCGCGGACCGGTCAAGGAGATCGCGGCGGCGGCTCGTACCGGCCCTGCCACCACGGTGCTCGCGGGGATCTCCATCGGCCTGGAATCTTCCGTCTGGGCCATCATCGCCATCGCCATCGCCATCGGGGTGGCCATCGGGCTGGGCGACGGCAACATCGAGCTGACCTTCTACCTGGTCGCCCTCATCGGCATCGGGTTGCTCGCCACCGCCGGCATGGTGGTCTCCGAGGACAGCTTCGGGCCTGTGTCGGACAACGCGGCGGGCATCGCCGAGATGTCGGGCGAGTTCACCGGCGAGGCAGAGCGCGTGATGGTGAGCCTCGACGCCGTGGGGAACACCACCAAAGCCATCACCAAGGGTGTTGCCATCGGTTCGGCGGTCATCGCGGCCGTCGCCCTCTTCGCTTCGTTCATCGAGACCATCGGCGAACAGCTGCCGAGCCTGCACGCAACGGGCTCGAAGCTCTTCAGCGTGATCCAGATCAATGTCGCGAACCCGACGACCTTCATCGGACTGCTCATCGGCGGCTCAATCGCCTTTCTCTTCTCGTCCCTGGCCATCAGGGCCGTCGGTCGTTCGGCGGGGACCGTGGTGCTCGAGGTGCGGCGCCAGTTCCGCGAGCACCCGGGGATCATGGACTACACCGAGAAGCCCGAATATGGACGGGTCATCTCCATCTGCACTGCGGCGGCCCAGCGCGAGTTGGCCACACCCGCCCTGCTCGCGATCCTCGCCCCGGTGATCGTGGGGTTCGGGATCAACTATCTCGCGCTCGGGGCCTTCCTGGCCGGCACGATCCTGACCGGGCAATTGATGGCCAATACGCTGTCGAACTCGGGTGGCGCATGGGACAACGCCAAGAAGTACATCGAGGACGGCAACGAGGGCGGGAAGGGCTCAGAGGCCCACAAGGCTGCCGTCATCGGCGACACGGTCGGCGACCCGTTCAAGGACACTGCCGGCCCGGCGTTGAACCCGATGATCAAGGTGATGAACCTCGTCTCGCTCCTCATCCTGCCCGCGGTCATTTCGCTGCGGCACGACACGGGGGCGCGCCTCGGCATCGCGGCGGCCTCCCTCGTCATCCTCCTGGCGGCGCTCGCCTTCTCCAAGCGCGGAAGCGAGGCGATGGACGCAGACGCGGCTGATACGGGACCGGCACAGACGGCCGTCGCTGCGGCCGATTGACCTGCTCAGCCACCTAAGAGATCGATCAGCAGGAGACGTGCCTGAAGCAGCCGCCCTTGACAGGCAGGGCGGCGGACCCCCACGCTGACGTGACCATGCCCCCCGTTTCACTATTCCGATCGTTGCCCCGCGGGGTGCCTCGTGGGTAAGGCGCTCGTGATCGTCGAGTCGCCCGCCAAGGCGCGCACCATCGGCGGGATGCTCGGCCCCGACTTCATCGTCGAGTCTTCGGTCGGCCACATCCGCGACTTGCCGCGCGGTGCCGACGAGGTGCCCGCCGCCTACAAGGGCGAGTCGTGGGCACGCCTCGGTGTCGACGTGGACAACGGCTTCAAACCCCTCTACGTCGTGTCATCGCCGAAGAAGTCGGTGGTCGCCAACCTGAAGAAGCTCCTCAAGGGGGCCGACGAGCTGTACCTCGCGACCGACGAGGACCGCGAGGGTGAGTCGATCGCGTGGCACCTGTCCGAGGTGCTGTCACCGACGGTGCCGGTCAAGCGGATGGTCTTCCACGAGATCACCCCGGCGGCCATCGCCCGCGCGGTCGACGAGTGGCGCGAGCTCGACCGCCGGCTGGTCGACGCCCAGGAGGCCCGCCGCATCCTTGACCGCCTCTACGGCTACGAGGTCTCGCCGGTGCTGTGGCGCAAGGTCATGCCGCGGCTCTCCGCGGGTCGTGTCCAGAGCGTGGCCACCCGCATGGTCGTCGAGCGCGAGCGGGCCCGCATGCGCTTCCGCTCCGCCACCTGGTGGGGCGTCGAGGGCAGCTTCGCCAACGCCGCCGCGCCGAACGGCTTCGGGGCGACGCTGGTCACGCTCGGTGGGACCGCCGTCGCCACCGGCAAGGACTTCGACGAGCAGGGCCAGCAGTCCGCCAAGACGGCGGTCAGGGTCCTGGGCGAGGACGAGGCAACCTCGGTCGCCACAGCATTGACGGGCGAGGCCTTCACCGTGCGGTCGGTGACCGAGCGCCCCTTCCGGCGTTCGCCTGCCGCACCGTTCATGACGTCCACGCTGCAGCAGGAGGCCGGCCGCAAGCTTCGCTTCAGCGCGCAGCGCGCCATGCAGGTGGCCCAGCGACTCTACGAGCAGGGCTACATCACCTACATGCGGACCGATTCGACCACGCTCTCGGACGAAGCGCTCACCGCGGCGCGGAGCCAGGCTCGCGAGATGTTCGGTGCCGACTACGTGCCCGACGCGCCGCGGCGCTACGAGCGCAAGGTGAAGAACGCCCAGGAGGCGCACGAGGCGATCCGCCCGGCGGGTGAGACCTTCCGCACGCCCGAACAGGTCGGCCGCGCGCTCTCGGGCGACGAGCTCCGCCTCTACGAGCTGATCTGGATGCGCACGGTGGCCTCGCAGATGAACGACGCCACCGGGACGAGCGCGCAGGTGCGGCTGGTGGCCGACGTGCCCAGCGGCGTGGCGGCCGGGGAAGAGGCGGAGTTCTCGGCGAGCGGCCGGGTCATCGCCTTCTCGGGGTTCCTGCGGGCCTACAAGGAAGGTCGCGACGAGGACGACCCAGACACCGACGCCCCAGAAGAAATGGTGCTCCCCGCGCTGGCCGAGGGAGACCGCGTCGAGGGCAGGGCGTTCGAGCCGGGCTCGCACACCACGCAGCCGCCCGCCCGCTACACCGAGGCATCGCTCGTCAAGGCGATGGAGGAGCTCGGAGTGGGGCGGCCGTCCACCTATGCCAGCGTCATCGCCACCATCCTCGACCGGGGCTACGTCTGGAAGAAGGGCACGGCGCTCGTGCCGAGCTTCACCGCGTTCGCCGTCGTGGGGCTGCTCGAGCGCTACTTCGGCAATCTCGTCGACTACGGGTTCACGGCGTCGATGGAGGACGATCTCGACGACATCGCATCGGGGACGGAGGAGGTGCTGCCCTGGCTGACCCGCTTCTACTTCGGGAGTGACGCGCCGGGTGCCATGGCGACCGACGGTACCGAGGTCGACACGCTCGGCCTGAAGGCAACGGTGGCGGCGCATCTGGCCGAGATCGACGCCCGCGAGGTCAACTCCATCCCGCTCGGTGAGGGCAGCGATGGCCAGCCCATCGTGGCGCGCGTCGGCCGTTACGGCCCGTACCTCCAGCGCGGCGAGGACCGAGCCTCCATTCCCGACGACCTGGCGCCCGACGAGCTGACGATCCCGCGCGCCGAGGAGATCCTGGCGGCACCCTCCAACGACCGCGTGCTCGGGACGCACCCCGAGAGCGGGCTCGACATTCAGGTCAAGGCGGGCCGCTTCGGTCCCTACGTGCAGGTCGGCGAGCTGGTCGAGGGCGGCGACAAGCCACGCACCGCTTCACTGTTCGGCTCCATGGACCCGGCGACGCTGACGTTCGAGCAGGCGCTCGACCTGCTGCGCATCCCGCGCACGGTGGGAAGCGACCCCGACACGGGCGAAGACGTCGTGGCGCACAACGGGCGCTTCGGTCCGTACGTCAAGCGTGGAACCGACACGCGCAGCCTGGCGAGCGAGGAGCAGCTCCTCACCATCACCCTCGATGAGGCGCGTGCCCTGTTCGCGCAGCCCAAGCAACGCCGGGGACGCGTGTCCGCGGCACCCCTGCGGGAACTCGGCACCGACCCTGCCACCAACCTGCCCGTCGTCGTGAAGGATGGACGCTTCGGACCCTACGTCACCGACGGCGCCACGAACGCCAGCCTGCGCAAGGGCGACGAAGTCGAGACTATCGGCATGGACCGAGCCGCCGAGCTCTTGGCCGAGCGCCGCGCCGCCGGGCCGTCGACGCGCAAGAAGAAGGCCGCCAAGAAGGCGGCGCCGGCCAAGAAGGCCGCCAAGAAATCTGCGAAGAAGACAGCGAAGAAAGCAACGAAGGCGACGGCAGCGAAGAAGGCTGCTGGCACCGGGTCCGCATCCGCGGATCCGGCGATGAAGGCACCGCCCACCGACCCCTTCTGACATGGCCGCCCGGGGTCGGCTGCTCGCGCTCGAGGGCATTGACGGTTGTGGGAAGTCCACCCAGGCACGCGCCTTAGCCGACGCCCTCGGTGCCCGGCTGACCCGTGAACCGGGCGCCACCGAACTCGGCGCGCGGGCTGCGCACGCTACTCCTCGCAGCCAATGCCCCCGCCGTGTCGCCGCGAGCCGAGGCGCTCTTGATGGCGGCGGATCGAGCCGAGCACGTGAACCAGGTGCTGGGGCCCGCTCTGGCCGCCGGTGAATGGGTCGTGAGCGACCGCTACGCGGGCTCGACGATCGCCTACCAGGGCTATGGGCGCGGCCTCGACCCGACCGCCCTGCGCTCGCTGATCGAGTGGGCCACGGACGGCGTCGCGGCCGATCTCTCGATCCTGATCGACGTCCCGGTCGAGGTGGCGGCGGCACGGCTCGCCGCCGGACCTGGCGGCGCGGAGCGGCTGGACCGCATGGAGCGCTTGGGCCAGGCCTTCGCGGCACGCGTGCGCGAAGGGTTCCACGCACAGGCGGCTTCCGATCCCGACCACTGGCTGGTCGTGGACGGCGAGGCGGCGATCGCGGACCTGGCGGCCCATATCGTGGCCTCCGTGCGCGCACGATTCGGCGACACGCCGGCGCCGGGCCGATGAGCACCGAGCGCCCGGTCCGGGCGCTCTTCGCCGGCGTGGTCGGCCAGGACCAGGCGGTCGACGCCTTGTGCGCAGCGGCGCCCAACCCGGTTCACGCCTACCTCTTCCGCGGGCCGGCCGGCAACGGAGGCCTGGCGGCGGCCCATGGCTTCGCGGCCGCCTTGCTGTGTCCTGAGGGTGGGTGCGGTGAGTGCACAACGTGCCTCGCCGCCCTGAACGGGACCGACCCAGACCTCCACATCGTTCGGCGGAGCGGCGCCTCCGTCTCCATCGCTGAGATCCGCCAGGTGGTCGCTCTCGCGCAACGCCGTCCCTTGCGTGGCGCACACCAGGTCATCGTGGTCCTCGACATGCACCTCGCCGCGCTCCGCGCACCGGCGCTGCTCAAGACCCTCGAGGAGCCTCCGGGCGACACCGTCTTCGTGCTGCTGGCGGACCAGGTGGTGCCCGAGCTGGTCACGGTGGTGAGCCGGTGCGTCGAGGTGGACTTCCCGCCCGTCGCCCGCGCCGAGCTGGTGGCCTGGCTCACCGGGTCGGGCGTGCCCTCTGACATGGCGGCGGTCGTCGCCGACAGCAGCGGGGGCAATCCCGAACGGGCGCGGGTCATGGTCGACGACCCCGACGTGGCGGCCCGCGTCGAGCTCTGGGAATCAGTACCCGACCAATTGCGCAGCGAAGGCACCACGGCAGCGGGCTTGACCCGCCGCGTGCTCGAGTCGGCCGACCGCGCCGTCGAGCCCTTGCGGGCCGAGCACGCGCGCGAGATCGACGCGCTCACGGCGTCCGCCAAGGAGATGGGCGAGCGCGGTCTCCCGGGTCGCAAGGAGATCGTGGAGCAGCATCAGCGCGAAGAGCGGAGGTTCCGCACCGACGCGCTGCGCGCCGGCCTCGGGGTTCTGGCGCGCTCGTATCGTGGCCGCGTCGTGAGCGCAGCCGAGGCGGGCACCGTCGCGGTGGGCGATGCCGACGTGCGGGGCGCAGCCGACGCGGTCGGGTTGATCACCGAGGCGTCGGAGTCGTTGGTGCGAAACCCGAACGAGGCGTTGCTGCTGCAGTCGCTCTTCGTGCGCCTGGCCGACTTGGCGGCATAGGGAGAGCTCCGGGATGGGTCGAACGGCCCGGCTCCCAGGCACGAACGGCAGCTCCTAGCGGAGACCGGTGAGGCGACGTAGAGTTTTGCCCATTCTCCCGAATGGCGTCAGGGGGTAGGCATTGGCGAAGCGTTTCGATTCGGTGGTTCGAGTAGCCCGCGCGCCCGATCGCGACCGCGCGCTGGGGGCGCTCGAGCTTCGCGTGCTCGGACCGGTCGAGGTTGTCTGGGACGGACTCGTTGTCGACATCGGGGGCCCGAAGGCCAGAGCGCTTCTGGCGCGGCTCCTCATTGACCTGGGTCTTGTGGTCCCAGTTGACCGGATCGTGGATTCTTTGTGGGTCGAGCACGACGCGGTGGGAGCCGAGGTTGCGCTGCGCTCGACCGTCTCGCGTCTGCGCAAGCGACTGCGCGACGCAGGTGCACCCGACGTGATTGTCACCCGGGCGCCGGGATACGCGCTCGACGTGCCGCCCGACGCGACCGATGTCCTCCATTTCGAACGCCTGGTCGCCGAAGGACGACGGGAACTGGCGCGCCGCCGCCCGAGGGAGGCCAGCCGCCTGCTGAGCGAAGCCGAGGCGCTCTGGCGGGGCGTGGCGTACAGCGAGGTCCACGACGAACCATTCGCGCGTGCGGAGGCCCGGCGCCTCGAAGAGCAGCGCTTGTCCGCGACCGAGACGCGCATCGACGCCGGGTTGACCCTCGGGGGTCATCACGGTCTCGTTGGAGAGCTCGAGACGCTGACGAGCGCCAACCCCCTGCGAGAGCGCTTGTGGTCGCAGCGGATGCTGGCGTTGTACCGGTCGGGGCGGCAGGCCGAGGCGCTGCGCGTGTTCCAAGACCTGCGGTCCTCGCTGGTGGCCGAGCTCGGCATCGAACCGGGTCACGAGGTGACTTGGCTGGAGCATGCCATCCTCGCGCACGACGCTGCGCTCGACTTCCCGGTGCCGCCAGAGGCCGGCCAGGCGCGGTCCGAGGAGCGGGTTCCGTCGGCGGGGGAGGGGTCGCGGGTGCGCGTGCCGGTCGTCGAACGTGCGCTCGTCGGCCGCGCCAGCGAGAGCGCCCTGTTGGATCACTGGTGGTCATCGGTGCCGGACGGCGGCGGCCGGCTCCTCCTCGTCGATGGTGATCCCGGCATAGGCAAGTCGCGCCTTGCGGCGGACTTCTCCGGTCGCGCCGCCGCGCGCGGGGCCCTGGTGCTGTGGGGGCGCTGCGACGAGGAACCCGTCGCGCCATATCAGCCATTCGCCGAGGCGCTCGGCCGCTACTTCCACTCATTGTCCGAAGACGTGATCTCAGGCATGTCCGAGTGGCAGCTGACCGAGCTCTCCCGGCTGGTGCCCCGACTCGGAGAGCATTCCCCCGCACCTTCAGAAGAGCGCGGAGACCCAGAGAACGATCGATTTCGCTTCTTCGAGGCGCTGACCGCCACCGTGAACGAGATCGGGACCGATCACGACGTTCTCTTGGTCATCGACAATCTGCACTGGGCCGACCAACCGACGCTGCTGCTCCTGCGGCACGTTCTTCGCGGCACCGATGGCTCCCGGCTCGGCATCGTGGCCATGTACACCGACACCGAGGTTCTCTCCACGCATCGGCTGCGGTCGGTTCTGGCGGACATCCGGGCGTCGCACGCGGTCGAGTCGATCCACCTGCAGGGGCTGAGCCCCGATGCGGTCGAGGAGTTGGCGCAGGCCTGGCCCGAGGTCCCCTCGGAGCTCGTACCCCAGCTCTGCAAGCTGACAGACGGCAACCCGCTGTTCCTCGACGAGCTCCTGCGCCAGCTCCAGTCCCGGGCGGGCGAACACCACGACGAGGACGACGTCGACCGCGTGCTCCCCGACCTCAGCCCGCCCGAGGCGATCCGAGAGCTGGTGGCGCGAAGAGTGTCGCGGCTTCCCGATGACGTCATCCACCTGTTGCAGGTGGCGGCTGTGGCCGGGCTGGTCTTCGACGCCGCCATCGTGGCAGAGGCCGCAGATCTCAGTCCGGACGCTCGGCTCGACGCGTTCGACCGAGCGGAGGAGTCGCGCCTGCTTCGACGCGTCGGCGCGGACGCCAAGGGTCGCTACGGGTTCAGCCACGCGCTGGTGCGCGAGGCCATCTACGGCGAACTCCTGCGAGGGCGACGCGTCCGGTTCCACCATGCCATCGCGCTGGCCATGGAGCGCGCTCACATGAGCGCTCTCGACCGCCACGTCAACGAGCTGGCGCTCCACTTCTTCATGGGAGCGCCCCTCGGCGACGCCGACAAGGCCCTGCGCTACTCCATCATGGCGGGCGAGCGCGCGTTGCGACTCCTCGCCTTCGAGGAGTCAGTGGGCCATTTCACGCGGGCCCTGGAGATCTGCGAGCTCTACGCTCCCGAGGACACGCCAACACGCTGTGACGTGCTCATGGGGCTCGCCGAGGCACAGAACCGCGCCGGGGACAGCGCCGGGGCCAATGTGACCGTCACGCGAGCGGCCGATCTGGCGCGCGCGATGGGCGATGCCGAGCGATTGGCCGGGGTCGCGTTGCGAGGGGGCCCTTTGAGCTACCTGGGCATCGTGGCGGCGAACCGGGACCACGTCCGTCTGCTCGAGGAGGCGCGCGGCGCTGCCAGACGAGGACACCTCGTTGCGCGCCATGGTGACGGCGCGGCTCGGGCTCGTGACGGTCTATTCCTACGGGGTGCGGAAGCCCGGCTCCTACGGGGTGCGGAAGCCCGGCGTGCTGGAGCACTCCCTCACCTTGAACAGCGAGGCGGTGGCCATTGCCCGGCGGCTGGGTGACCGGCGCACGCTGGGGTATGCGCTCAACGCACGGATGCACGCGCTGTGGGGGATTGGCCCCGCGCCCGAACGCCTCGCCACCGGGACGGAGCTCGGTGAGATCGCCGAGGAGATCGGTGATGAGCTCTTGGCGCTCCACGGCCACATGTGGTGCATTCGTGAGCTCCTGGCGCAGGGCCATGTGGAAGCGGTGCGCGCGGAGATCACGAGGTTCCGGGCGAGGGACACGGGTCCGGTTCACCCGGTCGAGGCCTCTTACGCCTACAACCTCGCCGCGATGATGGCCGCCCTTGCGGGAGATTTCGATGGGGCGGAGTTACTGGGCCGCCAAGCGGTGGAGGCAGCCGGAGCGCACAACGAGTTGGCGCTGAGCTTCTACGGCGCTCTCATGGCGTGGACCTGGTGGGCACGCGGTGACCTGACATCGCCGGACAGCACGTTCAGTGCCATCGTCGCGCAGGCCCCTGTCGAGTACCCGATGGTTCGGGCCACGTTGGCACTGATCCATGCTGAGACAGGCGAGCGAGAGCAGGCACTGGAGGACCTGCGCGTGCTGACGGATCTGGGATGGGACGAGGTGGCGGATGACCAATCCGAAGGTGTCTCAATGGCCATGGCCGCCGCAGCCTGCGGCGTCCTCGGAAGGGAGACGAGCGAGATAGCGGCGCACATCTACGAGCGCATGCGACCGTACGCGGGCACGGCGGTCGTGATCCGGGCCCCCGCCGCCGCGTGCATCGGGCCCGCCGATCAATACCTGGGCCTCGTGGCGTGGGCGATGGGCGACCTGGCTCTGTCCGAGGTGCACTTCGAGGCGGCGTTGCGGCTGGCCCGGCGCATGAACTCTCCGCCCTTCATCGCCGCCGCGGAGATCCAGCTCGCGCGCACGCTTCGCCAACGGCGAGGACCCGGGGACGTGCGTGTGGCGGTCCTGTTGCGAAGCGGCGAGGAAGCCGCACTCGCCATGGGGCTGCGCCGGCTGGCCACCATGGCGGCCGACCCCGATTGAATGCCGGCGGGTGCATCACAGTGACAGCCAGCAACTCAGCCGAGATCGCCCGACAGCGCCGTGGCTGCCGCTCATGACCAGCAGAAACGAGAGCATCTCCGGTGCCCGTACTGGAAGGGAAGCTTCGGCAGGCGCAGACGGGTGCACGGCGTCGCTGGCGTACCTGAGCCGCGCGTACACTGCTCACCGTCGTCCGCCCGGGTAGTGACGGGTCCGCACTTGGGCGGAGAGGACGTCTGCCTGGGTAGCTCAGTCGGTAGAGCAGCGCACTCGTAATGCGCAGGTCAGGAGTTCGAATCTCCTCTCAGGCTCCAGGTCAGAGCGGGTGGCCCGAAAACATCGCCCCATAGCCACCCCATATTTCGGTACCATCCGGCCCATGAAGGGTTCGAAACGATGTGTGCGAGGCAGGGGTAACGGGGCCGTCTGGGAGCTGCGGGTGCACGCCGGTCGGAATCCGGTCACCGGCAAGCCGAAGTACGTCTCGAGGACGGTCACTGGCGCGGCCAAGGTCGCCGACGAGAAGCTGGCCGAGCTCGTCGCCGAGGTGACCGGCGGGGAGCATGCCGGCGAAGAGGTGACCTTCGGCTCGCTGCTGGATCGCTGGCTCACACATGCCACGACCCTCAAGGGACTCTCGCCGACCACGGTGCAGGAGCACCGGCGGACGATCGAGAAGAACATCAAGCCCGTGCTCGGTGACGTCCCGGTGCGGCGGCTCGACGGAAAGACACTCGACAGTTTCTACGCCGCCCTCATGACGCGGGAGCGGCCGCTGTCGGCGTCCTCGGTGCGTCGCTGTCACGCGGTGATTGCGGCCGCCACGAAGCAGGGCGTCAAATGGGGTGAGATCACGCGGGATCCGGCACTCGCCGCCACGCCGCCGACTGTGCGCACCGCAGCGAGGGTGGCGCCGACACCGGCGGACGTGCAGCTGCTGATCGCTACGGCCGAGGCTCAGGGAGATCCCGACATGGCGACGTTCATCGCCCTGGCAGCGGTTACCGGCGCTCGCCGCGGTGAGCTGTGCGGACTGCGATGGTCCGATCTGGACGAAGAGGCCGGTCTGTTGACCTTCGAGCGGTCCTACACCGTCGTCGACGGGCAGCACATCTACAAGCCGACGAAGACTCACGGGACCCGGAGGGTGGCGCTCGGCGCCTTCGGGCTCGAGGCACTGCGGCAGCAACGGGCCCGGCTCGAGGGTCGGGCCGCCGAGCTCGGGGCCGAGCTGACCGACGATATGCCGATCTTGACCTACGACCTCGCGCAGCCAATCAGCCCGGACACGGCCAGTCACTACGCCCGGGCGATCGCCACCGCGGCCGGCGTGGACACCCACCTGCACGCGCTGCGTCACTTCGCCGCCACGCAGATGATCGGTGCCGGCCAGGACGTGCGAACGGTCGCCGGCCGCCTGGGCCATGCCGACGCATCGACGACGCTGAAGGTCTACGCGCACGCCTTGCCGGAACGTGACCGCGAGGCGGCGGCGCTGCTCAGTGGGGCGCTCGAGCCGGCCAGCTGAACCCGGTTAGGCGGCGCCGCTTTCGAGGAGGCGTTGCTGCTCGCATTTCGTGCAGTAGTCCCCATGCCGGTTGACCTGTCGGGCTACGCACGACGGACAGAGCATCCCGTGCCCTTCCGCCTGATTCTCGCGGATATAGGCCAAGGCGCCGGCGATCACATCGTCCATCGACTGTCCGGCGCGTCGCCGCTGGCGAAACGCTTCGACTTCCTCAAGTCGAAAGCGGTGCTCGCCGTGGGCGCTCCGTAAGGCTGAGTGCGGGATCAGCTCGCCGGCGGCAACCCAGCGTCGAACCGTGCGTCTCACGACCCTGAACTCGCGCATGACGTCGGTCGTTGTCACGAACTCCAACGTGCCTAGATAGGACATCGCCCTGGCTGGCGTCGCCGAATTCTTCTGTTAGACGTGCCGACACGGGTAGGGCTGGCGCTGAGCCAAGTGGCGGATGCTCGATGTCGAATCGGCTGGCGCTCTAGGCGCCTTCCACCATGGCTCTATGTCACAGACTCACACGCTGGACGAGCTCGAGGCCATAGCTCGGGTTCGCGAGATGGCCCGAAGCGGCAGAGCAGAGGAGATCCTCCGCAACGCCGACGTCAGCTTCGCGGAAGTGGCGGGCGTCATCGGCGTTGACGATGCCTGCGTGTGGCAATGGTGCCGCGGCAAGAGCCGACCAACGGGAGACCGCGCTCTGCGATTCCTCCACTGCCTCGATCGGCTGGCGTCGATCTAAAATGCCTCGGTTCCTGTCGATGAGGCAGGCGTCTGAAGTCCTTGGCGGGACACCCTCAGCGGAGACGCTCTACAGACTTGCTCGCGAGGGGCATTTGCCCGTTAAGCGGATCGGCCGGCGCATCGTGATTTCCGAGATGCGGCTCGATGAGTGGGCCAACGAGATCGGGGACGCTCGAGATCGGCTGTACGGGCCATGAGTGACGAAGGACGCGCCTTCGTCAAGAGATACTCGCCCTACACGGGAAACACGTGGTGGTTCCACTACGTGATGGGCGACCTGGCCAACCGCCAGTACGACTACCTCATCTTCATTTCCGACCGAAAGCTGGCGGAGGAATGGCCGCTGACGCGTTCCACCTGTACGAGGTCGCGGGGCCTGCTCCTCGTCGACGGGTTTCTGACTCCCGTTGACGATCGAGGTGGTCCCGGGAAGCCGAGGATCTACCGATTCGAGTTCCGCGACCACGAAGAAATGAGGCTCGACAACCCGCGTCACCATGAAGCGGGTTCCAAATCGACCCGCGTCATGGTGGACAAATCCCGCGTCAAGGCGACGCGGGAACCCGCGTCAAACGTCGTGCCTGGCAGGCACGGAACTGAAGTTGAACGCGAAGGAACTGAAGCGCTGGCCGACAATTTCGCCGAGATCGCGCGAATCAAGGATCTTCTCAAGCGAGGACCGTCAGCAGAAGAAGCGGTGGCGCTGTGAGACCCGAGGTCGCGGACTTCACGCCACCGGGCGACGACGAGGACGTTCTCGAGGGCGATGACTTGACCCGGCGGATCGCGCGGCTCCGCGGCGTAATCGTGAGGTTTAGCCCAGCGACGATTCGTGGCGAATATCCAAAAGGAGCAGCACATGAGCAGTGATTTCCACGCCTGGCTGGCAACAAGAACCGGCGGCCAAGGCGTTGTCCCAGCGTTCGCCCGAGCCGTCTGCGCCGGCGAGGTCTGGCGTCTCCGCGCTGATAGCGGCTTTCACGACGACGTGAGCCGGGCCGCGCGTAATGCGGCCCTAGCGGAGTGGTCGCGCTCGAGATCGACCAAGTCGAACGGCAGTGGACAGACGAGGCCGGCGACAGCGCGTGGTCGGCGCTTATTGTCGATCCGGTCGAGCTCCTCGGTGAAGCGACGTGTGCGGATGCAAGTGCGCGCGACACCCGGTCAAGGCAAAGGCACTGGCCAGGCAGTCGTATCGACGTTCAACCTCGAGTACCGCATTGGGTTCGGATTTTCCGAACAGGTCTTGCCCGGCGCGTTCGCCGACTCGATCGCAGCGCATCCAACGATTCCGATCTTCTACAACCACGATTGGGCAGGTGCACCCATTGGTTCGGGGAGACCGAAAGAGCAAGGCAATCAGTTGCTCGTCGACTTCCGCCTCTACCTCGGACAGAGCGACCTTGTCGACCGGGTCTATCAGGCCATGATCGACGAGGCGCTCGAGGAGTGGAGCATTGGGTTTTGGGCGGAAACCATCACCACGACCAACGAGAACCCCAAGTGCGACCAGATCGCACAGGGCGATCTCGCTGAGGCCTCGGTGTGTGTGCGGGGAGCAAACCCTGTCACGGGCACGCTCGAGCTCGCTGGGAAGACGGGCTGGCTCATGGGGAACGAGCGGGAGCAGAAGGCCGAGGTCGATCGAATCAGGGCGGCCACCAAGCGGCTGGTCCGGGCTCGGTGATCCTCGTTGCTTCGATGCCGTGAGGACCGGACCGGGCCCGGGTGGATCAGCGGCGAGAACAGTTGACGACCAGTCGTGCTGCCCGTGGTGGCTGGCAGGGCCGACCGATACCCCCAGGTCGAGGTTTGCTCACAGCCACCTGTCTGCACCCGACAGAGATCTGCCCGGATTGTGGCGACGCGATGACAAGCGTCGCCTGGCGTAACCGCGGTTATCCCAGCACCGCAAGGCGCAGACGACGAGTCGAACCTGGTGGGGCTGTGCGCCACCTGTCATCGTCGCTTCGATGCGAGGCGGGGCGGCCCGGTCCCGCGGGTCACTGGCGACGCAAGCAACGACATCAGTCCTGGTCACAGCGCTGGTATAGGGCCTGACCATACCCCCAGGTCGAGGTTTGCTCACGGCCACCTCTCTGCACCGTCACATGGACGTGTAAAAACGAGCGCGGTTTTGCAAGTTTCGGGGGGCGTTGGCGCTGGATCGCCCGCACTGCCGGCGGGATTCGGCGGCGTCTGGGGTAGTTGCGACGTCATCGAAGCCTGAAGTGCGAGAGCACCGAAGCCCAAAACCACCGCGAATTAGATTTTTGCTTCCCTCGTCCCTGTCGCCGAGGGGCCGTCACGCCTTGGCGCCGATGTCCTCGCATGATCCGCTCTAGCCCCTGAGTTCACTCTTGTCATGGGGATCGCCCTGGAAGTTGAGACGACGTCCAGCCGAGACGTAGGTGCAGGCTCCTTGCCGGTTCATGGCCCCTACGAGACGGCGAGCGAAATGGCCGAACGCCTCCACGTCAGCAGGCGGTCGGTCTTGCGATGGGCGGCGGCCGGGGCGATCCCCTGTCTGCGCAGTCCCGGCGGCCGGACAGTGCGATTCGACCCAGTGGCCGTCGAGGCCGCGCTGAAGAGAGGACGACCATGACGACAGAGAGCACCGTCGACCTCGAGCGGGAGTTCGACATCGCACGTGCTGCAGCAGCCTTCGGATCGCCCGCGCTCAGAGAGGTTGGCCGTCCGGTCGTCGAGCCCGGAGACGCTGTCCTCCGACTTCGACGCCGGAAGCAAGCGCTCGAACGATTCCAGGAGAGGGCCGAGCAGACATTGGTCGCCGAGACCGCCTCGGGGGCGATCGTCATCGCCTGTCCAGGCCAGCCACTGCAGTGGGAGTTGGCGACGGATCCGATCAAGGGTCCGACGTACCTTCGGGAGTCCTTCGGCCTGTTGGATGCGAGCTCGGTCAAGCTGATGTCCGAGACCGAGAGCTGCAAGCCGGGCAACCCGTGGACGGATGAGGAGGAGCAGCTCCTCGCCGCGGCCGAGGCGATCGTCAGGGCGAAACTCGCCCGGCAGGTCGCCGAGGGCGAGCGGACACGGCCCGAGCGAGATGCCCGCGCCGCAGAGGCTAGGGCGGCCGAACGGGAACGGCGGGCCGAGTACGAGGCGAAGTGGGGATCTCTCGTCTCGGCGATATGACCGTCACGTCTGATGTCCCAGACCTGAGCCCGGCGGCATTCGCAGCCGAGCTCGAGGAGCGAGATCCAAGCGATCCAATCGCTGCTGCTTGGCGTTGGCGCCTTGATGGCTCGAAGCTGCCGCCAAACGGTGTCGAGGGCTGGGCGCCCTGGAAATGGACGGAGGCTCAGCTCGCCTACAAGGAATGGTACGACCGAACGGCGCGGGAGCGTCCAGGAATCGCCGCGCACCTTTCGGACCTTGGGCGGCGGGGCCCCGGCTCGCAACCGTCGAGATCGTCGACCGTCGATGGCATGGCGATCACAAAGACAATGCTGGCGGGCGTCGTTGCCATGCTCGACGAGCTTGTCGATGCGCAGAGCGTGTCAACTGGCCGCCAGGCTCGCTGGCGGCGCGACGTCGATCGGCTCCGGGACCTCGTCGGCGATCTGCAGAACGCGGGAGTCATGAGCAGCCGACCGTTGGGCTTGTACGCCGCCTTGCCGAAGGCGAAGTCGCAGTCCGAGGCGAAGGAGCGCCAGCCGAGACGGCCACTTAGCTCTCGTGAGCGCTCTCCTGATGCGGATCGGGACTCTCCACGAGGCGAAACCGTGAGCAGCCGGCTACGAACGCGCGCATCCTCTTTCGAGGCGTCGGCCCGCCGTCAGGCGATCGCTCTGACCGCGGAGTGGCTGATCCAGCTCGAGCGGACCCGAGAGCATCGGGATCTGAGCGTGCTGCACCAGCTCGCAACCGAGGCGGCGGCCACGGCGTCCGCCGAGGTGCTCACGGAGCTGGTCTGGATTGCCGGCGGCGCCTTCGAGGCCCTCGGCGTTCTCCTGGACCGAGAGCCGCTCGAGCTCCTCAGGGAAGGGCCGGGGCGGCGCTGATGGACCCCTTCTTCTCCGACCCGCTGATTATGTCCTTTCTCGTCCGGGGGCTCACTCGGCAGGATTTGTCTACGGCCGAAGGTCAGGCGCTCGTCACCCGGCGTCTCATTGAGCTCCGCGCGCATATCGACCTCCTCCTTGCCCTTCAAGCTTCTACCGAGGCGCCCCTGGCCGAGAGCGACGGCGCCTGATGGACCCGATCAGCAATCTCGCCTATGGGACCGTCGCCACCGCGCCTTCCCCTGCCACGTCGGGCACGTCCCTCACCCTGACCACGGGTCAAGGTGCGAACTTCCCGGTCGGGTCCTTCGACGTCGTCGTGTGGCCCGCGGGCTCGATACCGACGTCGAACAACGCCGAGATCGCCCGCGCCACCCGGACGAGCGGCAGCGACGCGCTGACCCTGGTGCGCGTGCAGTACGGCACGACGGCGCAGAGCGTCACGACCAGCTACGCGGTGTACCAGGCCATCGACCAGAACCTGTTCAGCCAGCTGGCCGCGCTGAACCCGGTGCCAGGCGGCGCACCGCTCGCGTCGGTGGCGAACCAGCAGATCCTCTCCAGCACCCGCAAGGTCCCGCGCGTCATGGACAGCCGCAACTACGGCGGCACGGCGACCGGCGGCTCGACAACCACCCTGATCAATTCCGGGTCAGCTTCCCGGCCACGCTCGTCGGGTGGACGGTGCTCGGCCTCACGGGACCAGGGAACGGGCAGCAACCGGTCATTACGTCGATCACCACCACGACGAACCCCAACGACACGCTGCACTTCGCGGCGCAGACCACCGCCTTCACGTCGGCGTCGACCTACAGCATCGTTCCCGGCGCCACTCCCGTGCTCGACACCGACAGTTTCGATTGCTTCATCCTCGCCGGCATGAACGAGGCCATCACCGGAATCACGCTCAGCCCCACGGGCATCGGGCCGCAGGCCCTCGAGACGCTCAGGCTCGGATTCCTCGACAACGGGACGGCGCGCGCCGTGACCCTCGGGTCGGGCTTCGAGTCGCCGGGTTCCCTGTTCACCAAGACAATCCCGAACACCCTCACCGAGGTGCTCTTCGACCGGGACACGGCCAACTCTGCGTGGCGGCTCATAGGGCAGACGCCCGGGAACCCGATCCAATACGTCGACCTCGGCGGCACAGCCGTCAGCCTGTCGACGACGCCCGCCACCATCGCCACGACCGCCACGCTGCAGCCGGGCGAGTACACGATCAGCGTGGCTCTCAGCGTCAACGCCATCAGTGCGGCCGGGAACAACGTCCTCATCTACGTCCCGACGAGCGCCGACTACACGCTGCCGTCGACGTCTGGGAACGCGATCGGGCAGAGGATCACGGGGGCGGCGTCCAGCGGCGACAACGGCGGGGCCGTCAGCTTCAAGGTGCCGGTCACCATCACGACGGCGACCGCCGTCACCGTCGAGGGCGTGACCAGCGCGGGCACCGCGCAGGTGCTGGCGCACGACGCCAGCGACGTGCCGGTCGACGGTGCAGGTCTCCAGCGTGACGGTCGAGTCGGCCAACTGAGCCGTGGCCGTCGACCTCGTCTACATCTTCGGGTCCACCTACACCGACGACTCGTTTACCGACGTCATCGAGACGTACGACTCGCCGACGCTCGTCGCGAATCTCGGCACCGGCGGCAGTCCCTCGCCGATCGGAGAGTGCGTCGCCCTCGACTGCGAGAACGGGTGGTTCACGTTCCTGTGTGACACGAGCTCGCCAACAACGCTCCCCGGCGCCTACGGCCTCGGCAGCAACGGCACCAACCCGAGCGGCGGCCCGACGTACTACTACAACCTCGACCAGCTCAACGTCCTCTCAGTCGGGCAGGGGCCTCCGCCGACGCCTGTGCCGCTCGCCAGCGGCGACGGGTCGAGCGTGTTCCCTTGGGCCACTACGTTCCCGGGCGTCGTCACGTTGCCGTTCCTGGCCATCAAGGGCGGCAACAACTGCTGGTGGATGATCGACTCAGCGGGCAACGTCTTCGCCTGCGGCTTCAATGAGAGCGGCAAGCTCGGCCTCGGCTCGGCGGCGGCCGGCGTCGTTCAACAGCAACCGAAACGAGTCTGGAACGTCGGCTCGACGCCGGGCGGCTCAACACCTTCGACCGGCTACCTCACTCTGGCCGCGACCGCGACATCGCCCGGCAACGGCGGCACGGTGTGGGGTGGCGGCAAGCGGATGATGGGCGTCACGTCCGCCGGGTTGGTCGTCTGCTGCGGCGACAACTCCTTCAGCCAGTGCGGCGACGGCGCGACGGTCGGGAGCACCGGGCCGTTCAGCGTGCCGATCAACGTCGTCGGCACTGGCGGTTCCGGAACCCTCAGCGGCATCGCGTCGGTGTCGGGGGCGAACGACCACAGCTGCGCGCTTACAACGGCAGGGGCACTTCTCCTGTGGGGTTACAACGCCTTCGGCCAGCTCGGCAACGGCACGAGCGGTGGCGGCACCACCGGCAGCCTCACCAACTCGTCGTCGATCCCGGTGTCGCCGCTGTGGTCGGCGGTTCCGAGTCCTCCGTGGAGCGGAGCGGCGCCGGTCATCGTGCAGGCCTTCGCCGGCGGAGGGTTCCAGAGCGACGGCCAGACGCTCTGTATCGACAACGCCGGCAACCTGTGGGGGTGGGGGTGTAACACCGATGGCCAGCTGGGCCTCGGGACCTCGGGCAACTTCTTCGACACGCCGCAGCTCATTGCGGGCCCGGCGTGGAATGGTGGACCGGCGATCGTGCAGTGCGCGGCCGGCGCCGACCACATGATCTACCTCGACGCCAACAACGGGGTGTGGGTGTGCGGCAACAACATCAGCGGCCAGCTCGGGCTGCCCAGCCTCGGTACCGGCATCACGGACAAGCCGACGCTTCTCAACGGCGGCATCCACGGCACGCTGGCGTCAGGAGCGGTCGTGAACGCGATCTATGCCGGCAACCAGACCAGCGCGGTCGACGTCTCGATCACGCCCGCCGTGGTCACCGCGACGAGAACCCGTCGAGGCCTGATGATGTTGGCGGGCGGCTGACCCGATGGCCGGGAGCAAAGTGCTAAGTGCGTCATATGTGTTGGACGCCGCCGCGTCGGCCCCCGGGATCGCGGCGGCTGACGCCGCAGCTCGCCGGTCTCGAGGACTCAACGGCGGACCTCTCAGGCGCGGTTGATGGGCACACCGAAAAAATGGGAGCCGCGTTCAGCGATCTGGGGGCCGGAATTGGGGCCGACGTCGGCAGCGGGGTAGGCGTAGCGAAGGACAAGATCGGCGATCTCGACGATGCCGGTAAGGACCTCGAGAGCGATTTCGACGGTCACACCTCAAAGATCGGCTCGGCTTTTAAATCGCTGGGGGAGAGCCTCGGCAATTTCGGAATTCCGTTCTCAGGAAGTTTGACGAAAATGGGGGACAAGCTCGACGAGGCCAAGTCCAAAGGGCAGGGCCTCAAGCAAGTCATATCCGACATCGGCGGGGCTACGGTGGTCGCCGGTGCAGCCGGCCTGGCTGCCGTTGGCGTCGAGGCCGTCAAGATGGCAGACAACTTCGACGTTGCTCAGTCCCAGCTGCAGGTTGCGATCAAGAACAGCGGCCAAAGCTTCAAGTCGGTGCAACCGTCGATCGACGCGACGTATGGCTCCATGGCGCAGCTGGGATTGAATTCCACGGACGCCGCCGGCGCCCTCCAAATGCTCGTCACGTCCACGGGGAACACCAAGAAGGCAGAGGGGGACCTCTCCATCGCGGCCGACCTCGCACGAGCGAAGCACATCAGCCTCTCGGACGCGACTGCGATCTTGACCAAGACGCTGGCCGGCAGCACCCGCGGGCTGACCACACTCGGCGTCAACATCGACGTCGGTTCGGGCAAGCTCAAGACGATCGCCACCGACACCACCGCCTACCAGAAGGCGCTCGGGAATCTCCACCTCGTCGACCAGCAGGTGGCGGACGGCACGCTGAAGGGGGCGGCCGCCTATTCAGCGCTCCTTACGGCGCATGAGGCGGTGGACACGAGCTCGAAGAAGCTCCAGCTTGACCAGGGCACCATCGGCAAAATCATGGACACGGTCAAACAGAAGACGCAGGGCGCGGCCACCGCCTACGGCGACACCCTTGCCGGTCAGATGTCCATTGCCTCGGCACAGGTCCACAATCTCGGGACAAAGTTCGGCGAAGAACTGATCCCCAAGCTCCTTGGCGCCGAGCACGTCGTGTCGGACGTCGTCATGTGGTTCGGGAAGCACAAGATGGCGGCCGAGGCTCTGGGCATCGCCATCGGGACCTTCCTGGCCGGCGCCGTGGCCGTCTTCAGCGTGAACATGGCCAAGGGGATGGTGGATTCGACCAAGGACGCCATCGGGAGTTTGAGCAAGCTCGCGGGCGTCTTCACTTCGACAGCGGCCGAGGCGGAGGCATCGGGCGCAACGATTGACGAGACCGTCGAGACCACCGCGAGCGTGGCGTCTGAGGCCGGGCCCGAGGCCGGCGCAGGGTTCGATGCGATGCTCGGGCCCATCGGCCTCGTGCTGATCGCCGGGACAGAGCTCGCGACGCACTGGAAGCAGGTCAGCGCCCTCCTCAAGGACGCATGGAGCGGGATCGAGTCGGTGGCCAAGGACGTCTGGGGCGCGATCAAGGGTGTCTTCGACGACGGCCTGAACTTCCTAAAGAGCCACGTCGGCACCATCGCGCCAATCATCGCCACCTTGTTGACGGGTCCGATCGGCGGAGCCGCGGTTCTGATCGCTACCCATTGGAACACGGTCAAGTCAGAGACGCTGTCGATCTGGGACGACATCGTCAATTTCGTCGAGTCGATTCCGTCGCGGATCCTCGGCGCCCTCTCTCGTCTCTGGCGTCCGATGTCACGAACGTCGCCAGGGATGCTTGGAGCGGTTTCTACAACGCCGTGGTCGGCGGGGTCAGCACGGTGATCGGCTTCGTGGTCGGCGTTCCGGGGAAGATCCTCGAGGCCCTGGGGTCGCTCTACGACGACGCCTTCCACATTGCGTCCCGTCTGATCGACGGACTCATTGACGGGATCAAGGACGGCGTCGGCGACGTCGTCAACGCGGTGAAGGGGATCGGTGGCGACATCAAGTCCGCCTTCTCGTCGGTCCTGTCGATCTTCAGCCCGTCCAAGGTCTTCTACGGCTACGGCCAGAACCTCATGGAGGGCCTCGCCGGCGGCATCGAAGAAATTTCCCACCTCCCAACGGGCGCCGTCGGTCAGGTGGCGGCCGCCCTCGCTGCGACGTCGATGAAGGCATCCGCATTTGCAACGACCTCCACCAATGTCGCCGAGGGTCCGGGTCCGGGTCCGGGTCCGGGCCCGGCGGTCGGTGGCGTCGCCGGTGGCGCTGCGGCGGCCGGGCCGACAATCAACGTCTACGTCACGGTCCAGGGCAACGTGGCGACCGAGAAGGAGCTTGGCGACGCCATCTATCAGCAGCTGCTGCGGCAGGGGACCGTGAACGGGTCCGCCGGCCAGCTTTTTCAGGTCGGCGCGTAGTGGCGACGGTGGACTTGGATGAGCTGGCCCGCGAGATGGCCGCTCTGGCGCGGAAACTCGTGGGTGCCCTCGACTTCACGACCGACACCGGCATGAGCATTGCGTTCGACGATGCGATGGCCGAGGCGATGGCGGCGGTGTTCGAGACCCGGATCCTCCGACGAGATCAAGTCATCGTTCTCACTCTTCTGATCACCTGCCTGTGTCGGATCTCGGTCCAGTTCGCTGCCACCATCGGCCAACTCCCGATCGTGCGAAGAGGTCCCGACGGAGAGGTCCTTGGCCCTTCCGAGGAGTCCGCCTTGGCGCTCATGCTCGCGGCGCTCGAGGAGGCCGGCGTCACCCTCTGACGTGTATTCGGGGCGAATATCCGAGGCGACGCGAAACGGCCCCGGCCGAAGCCGGGGCCGCAACGCCGCAGACGGACTTATCATCCGGCGCCGACTGTACCGCCCGGCTCTGATGACCGACCTCGCCGCAGCCACCGGCTCAGGTCCTCGTCGAGGACTCGTACGCAACGCCCGATGTATCGAGCGCGAACCGGCCGGGACGTCCCACAGAAAACCATCGCCGTGTAGATGGTTTTGGCAACCAGCAGGAGCGCACCGGCCGGCTTTGATCTCCCGGTGGAGAGTCTTGGCGCAGACGCTCACCAGGGCGGCTGCCTCGGGCACGGTATAGACCTTCGGCAGGCTGGTGGCCGGCTTTTGGCGGGTCACGCCTCCTGTCTTTGGCGCTCGATGTGCTCAAGAGCCGATGCCCGACCTTGCTGGGCATCGGTCCGCAACTCCTCGAGCGCGTTAATCAGGTGAATGACTTCGTCGTCGGTCATTTCGAGTGCCCACCTGCCCTGTTGATTTTTTGGCCCGATTCGAGCGAGCGATCTCCACGAGCTCCTCTATGCATCGATGAGCGTCGGCGGCGATGTCTTCCACCGCTCGAGGGCGTGTGAGGCCCTCCGCTGCGCTATTTGCGCTTGGCATATCCGTCTCCTTTCTCCGTACACCCTGAGTGGACAACTCGTCCACCATCACCCACAGTAGACGAGGTGTCCACTACATTCCGAGGATGCCCTCAGACGAGGTCGTGGGGATGGCTGAGATCGCCGAGATGCTCGGCGTCGTGCGCCAGTACGTGTACCGGCTGGAGAGCGAGGATCCGTCGTTCCCTGCGCCCATCGCGGAGCTCGCCCCCGGCCGGGTATGGAAGCGTGCCGACATCGTGAAGTGGGCGAAGGCGACGGGGCGACAGATCGAATTGCGAGCAGCACCGCCCTCATCGCTGTCGGCTCGGCCCTGGCTGGCGCGGTCGTTGGTGGCTTCGCAGCAGCCGTCGGAAGCGATGGAAGATGGCGGCCTATTGGACGGGTGAGGCACCCGAGGACGCCCCGGAGCGGTAGCAGTTGGTGCACCCGGCGGCCGCCACCCCATACGCCACCCCATAAACCGACAGGCTACGAACAGGACACACCGGACAACCGCTGCACAAACGACCTGCTCAGTAGTCCACCGTCGTCATCGGACGTGACGTGACACGGTATTGATCGCACTCGTAATGCGCAGGTCGTCGGTTCGAATCCGACCTCAGGCTCGAGTTGGCCCTGTTCAGAGGGCTGACCGATCGGTTAGCAGCGCACTGTCCCAACAGTGATCCCAAGATTTTGGTGAACAGAAGTGCTGCATTTGCCCAGAGTATCGGCATTGATTGGTAGCGAACAGCGCACTGTTTCGCGTTTGTCCCAACATATTGCCGTGCTCGGCTGCGTCAACGTGTTCAGCCGCAGCAATCCCATTGCTACGGCCGATCCGAGGATCTCGCTTTCAGATCGGCGTTCTGCGTGGTCGGTCGTGCTGCAGCGGCACTGGGGGCAACGTGCGAAACACTGAACAATTCATCGACCAGTGACTATTCCTGCTCCCCGGACGATTCGGCCCGTGCGAGCGAATCCGAAACCTCGACTATCTCGTCTTGTGGCTGGGGATGGCGGCCGGTCAAGAAGCTGATCGATGCAACGAGTCCGGTGCCCCAGTCGCCAACGAGCTCCCATGCTCGCCCGATCCCTATCAGGAGGGACGCAATGAGCACATACCCAATCGTTGCCAAGGTTCCGGCTTGATGTGGGTCGATGATGAGCTTGATTCCGTACACGATCTGAAACACGAAGACGACGAGCATGGCAACGATCAGGGTCGCTTGCGGGCGGCGATGTTGTAGGTGCGAGGGGAGTGCCACAGTCGCGCGAACACCAGCAGCCGCAAACATGACTCCGATCACTCCGACGATCGCCGCGGGATACCCGATATTCGTTCCGGGTACTAGTCCGAAAAGCGAGACGGTGAACGGATTGGTGAAGGCCAACAGCGCGGCAGCGGCCCTGAACTCACGAACTACTTGCGAACGAGCCTGCGATCGGCTCTTGGAGACCGAAATGGCAACGAACAACAGGCCGATCAGCGTCGCGGCGGATGTTGCGATGACGACGAAAAGTTCCCTGTAGTCACCAGATACCACGGCTTCACCCTAGTAATTCCGATGTGGCGTCTACGGAGCCGACGGTGTTCTCGGAGGGAGGACTGATCCCCGAGGTACCGCCTTGGCACGCCAGGTCCGACGCCTAGGCGTACCGTGGGTTCCTTCCCGTTGCCTTGGGGCGCGGCAACGCTCGACCAGCGAGTAGCTGGAGACAACGGATCTCGAAGTGTTCAGCCCCGCAGACACTTTTTTGGCACTGTGCCATCGTCCCGGCGAACTTTTGGGGGCATCCGCCTGAATCACGCGGTCAGGGCCCCGTGTCCACCGAAGCGGGTTAACTCCACCCCTCCAACCGTGCCGGAACGGTCAACCGTGAGCCACGCGGAAACCCACGTGACAACAAGCTGAACTCCGGATATGGTCCAAGTCCAGAGGGGGCGGAGAAGCAGGTAGGCATGCGCTCTTAGTTCCGGATGGACACGACGGCTCACACCTTCAGCATCATTGCGATAATCGCCACGGCTGTTCAGTCGGGCGCACTTATCGCCCTACACGTCCTGCCAACCGGCTATAGCCCCGTCAGCGATGCCGTCAGCGACTACGGCGTAGGTCGTTACCGTTCAGTGTTCTGGTTACAAGCCGTCGCCGGCGGGGTGGCGGGGATCACGCTCGCCATCGGCCTGGCGCAGTTGAGCCCCTTCGCACCGACGTTGGTCGTCGTGATGCTCATCCTCTCCTCGGTAGCCCGGTTCTTCATCCCCTTCTTCGCAACGGACCAGAACGGCAGTCGCTTCCAGACAGTGCCGGGGACGATCCACATGCTGTTGGCCGTCGTCTCCTTCGGCGGCATAGCAGTGGCGGCAGGGGCGCTGTGGTCCACGCTTATGCACTACGCCGCTTGGTTCGGAGTGAAAAGCGCCCTCAACATCCTCAACTGGGTGATCCTCGGGAGCCTCATCGGACTCGTGCTTGGGATACGCCCGGGACTGAGGCTTCATCTCATCGTTGGACTGTTCGAACGTCTGTTCTACCTCTCGTCACTCACTTGGTTTTTTATCGTGGCCATCGATCTGGCACGAATCTCGGGATAGCACCGTAAGGGTCTACTAACGAAGGAGAGGCAATGCCGACTGTCACTGTCGACCGATCTGTGAGCATCCAGGACACAGCTCAAGCTTTACGAAAGGGGCTTGGCGACCGCTACGAGATCACCACCCACGGCGGTGGCGCCCAAGAAGCCATAAAGGTCAAGCAGTCGGCAGCCGCACTCGCCACTGTGCACCTGAACAAAGAGGGCACGACGACAACGTTCCATGTCCACGGCGGAGGTCTAGTCATCTCGCGGATGATCAACGAGTTTGGAATCGCAAAGAGAGTCTCAGAAGCCATCGAGGAGGCATTCAAGTCCTAAGTCCGTGGCCCGTCGCCCTAAGCCAATCGGATCAGCGGATCGGACCCCGACCGAACAAGGAGTCACATGCCAATCATCGTTGTTGCCCGCCTGCGATTGCGGGACCACTCCCTTCTCGATGAGTTCTTCACCCACGCGGCCGCTGTGATCGAGCAGGCGCAGAAGACCGACGGGAACCTAGGGGTGGACGCCTTGGCTGAAGCGCACGACGTGTGGTGGGACGTCACGGCCTGGCAGGGCAAAACACCGATCGAAACCTTCATGAACACCGAGCCGCACCTGAGTACGCGAGCACTCGTGGACCATCTGTGCGACGAGGCCAGTTTCGCTACCTGGGAACAGGACAGTGCGCAGCTTCCCGACTGGCAGACCGCTTGGCGCCGCCTGGTGGCCGACGGTGAATCGGCGACGCTTACCAATCCTTCCGAGGCAAACGAAACCCGAGCCTTCCCCGCTCCAGTCGAGCCGCCTCCGAGTCTGGCCTGACTGGTAGCTCGGGCGTACACAGAAGCCCGATTCTATTTGGTCGAGTGTCATTGGAGATGGTCGACTCTTCGAACCGTTCACTCCAAAGGAGAAACCTTAGAAATGGCGTCATCATGGCCAGTACGCTTTCGCCTGACGAATCCGGCACTACCAAAAGCTGAGCTCTCGATCGGTAGAGGAAACGGTCTCGCGGCTGACAGAACTCATCAAATCAAAAGAGATGGAGGTCTTCGCAGTCATCGACCAGAGTGCCGAAGCAAGCTCTGTTGGCTTAAGCCTTCGCGCGACGGTTCTTGTGCTGTTTGGGAGCCCAGCGGCCGGCACGCCCGTCATGGAAGCAGCTCCGCTATCCGCTATGGACCCTCCATTGACGATATTGGTGTGGCGGGACGAGTCGCGGACCAAAGTTTCTTACGTTGCTCCGCAGGTGCTCGCTGCCCGCTACATCCTCACTCCCGAACTCAGCCAAAGGCTGGCTGGCATCGACCCCCTGACCGACGCTTTGGTCGGCTCTTAGCACTAATATTCGCCTCGGATGTGCCGAACGGTGCCACCCATGCTCGGCGATGGGGATGCCCGCCTGTGGGGCAGCCGTATCTCACTGCTCTGTTTTGCTCTTTGCCTCCATTGGTGCCGTAGCCGGTTGCGGAGCAGGCGTGGCATTTTCGCTCACGGCCGGCGGTTCACCATCATTCGTTGCTGAAGGGGCTGAGTGCTCGGCACGATACTGGGCGACGGATGCGCCAATGTGGGTCAGGAGTTCGGGGCTCAGGCGCTCGAACCCTCGGCGGTCGTACCACCTGACGACCGCCGTGCCCAGTACGAGCCAGAGGAGCAAGCCGAGTCCGGCCGCCAAAGCGCCGCGTGTCAATCCCGCGTCTGCTCGGGCGTTGAAGTACATGATGGAGCGCGTCCCGTCGAGGATTTCGCGGAGCGGATCCACCGGACTGATGGCTCGAAGGGGCCCGGGGAGTGCTTGTATCGGCACGGTTCCCCCAGCAGAGGCCAACCCGAGGTAGACGAAGATCAGCAGCGCCAAGAGCTGCCCGTAGCTGCCCACAACAGCGAAGAGGACAATGGTCCCCGCGGCGACGCTCGCTGAGCACAACCACATAAATAACCACAACAGACCGAAGTTGGGGGCGTCCATGCGCAGCGCCCCGGCCGCCACGGCAAGGATCACCCCGCTCACAACTGCGGCCAGGACGGCGACCACCGCCCACTTGATGAGGAGGGTCTGAAACCTGTTGATCGGCAGTGGCTGACTCTGACGCCAGCGGGGCCCGATCTCGGTTGTGGCATACCCGGTCCCAGAGTCGACGCCAGTGTTGACGATGGTGCCCACCAGAAAGCCGCATGTGAGCGCGAGCAGGGCAATGTAAAAGGCACTCAGCCCTAGGGCGCTGTGCGGTGGCAGAGGCCGGTATGGCGTGGTTATGACCTCCACCGGATCGCTGAGCAATGCCCGCGTTGCTGGGGTCGACGCACCAGCGGGTGCACGGGCCGAGAGTTCCCGCCCAATCTGTCTTGATGCGACGCTGAGGCCCGGTTGAAGGAATCCGGTGGCCAGGCCGACTCCGAGTGTGCCAGCCCGGTCGTTGGTCCTGATGTCGACTTCGGGCCGACCCGAGGCAGGTCTTGGCACGGGCACACCCGACACGGTTAGGAGAGCAGCGGTGAAGTCTGACGGGATCACCACGGTCGCGTAGGCGTTGTTGCTGTCCATAATCTGCTCAGCCCCGGGAAGGTTCGAGGGCGTGATCTTCAGATGGCCCGATATAACCGGGCTCGCCATCAAACCGCTCTCCACCTGGCGACCGATGTTGATGTGTTGCCCCCCGACCGTGGCACCGGCATCCTCGTTCACGACCACGACCGGCAGGCCGTTGAGATGAGCAAGGGGATCAACTACCGATGCGATGTAGAAAGTCGTTATCAAGCCAACCATCACCGACGCGACGACGAGCGTGATCACCCACAGCCGCGGAACGCGAAGAACCATGCTCGCTCGTATGGGGTAGGCAGCTCTCCGCGAAGCGGCAGTGTCCTTCGTAGTTGAAGACTTCGAGGTGCTCACGCCATACCCCCAAAACCGGATGCAAGGAGAAGCCCCATCGCTAGATGGCCTTGGGATTCGACTGCAATGCCACGGCCAACTGCCGGCGAGATCCGATATTCAGCTTCCGGAACACCTTGCGCAAGTGATAATCGACCGTAGAAGGACTAATGAAGAGTTGAGCCGCTATCTCTGGGTTCGTGAGCCGTTCGGCAGCCAAAAATGCGATACGGCGCTCCTGCGGGGTGAGATCGAACGTCCGCACCGCCTCCTTTGCGCGAACACGTTCCCCGGTGATCAGAAGTTCCGCCTGAGCACGGGCTGCAAAACCATTCGCTCCCATCTCCGTGAAGAACCCATGGGCCGCTCGAAGCTGTTCCCGCGCGTCGACTCGTCGGTTTTGTCGCCTTAACCATTCGCCATAGAGCAGCTGCGTGTGCGCGAGATCTCTCGTGACCGCCGTTTGGCGAAGATGCGCGAGTGCCGTCTCGAAGAGTTCCTCGGACTCTGTCTCAGAGGCCAGAAGGGCGCGGGAACGAGCGAGGAGTCCCAGGCCCCATGCGCTGTTAGCGGCCACGGCTCTCGACTCAAGGGTACGGACAAGAGAGTCCGCCAAGTCGTGCTCGCCCGATCGGACTGCTGCTTCTATGGCGAGTGGAAGCAATTGGTAGCAGTCCGAGGCGAGAGGTGTGTACTTGGGTGCGCGTTGGGTCGCTTCGAGGGCCTCACGGTAGCGACCTGCTGCAAGGTGCATGACAGCCAAGGCGTAATTTCCATAGATCTCTGCTACACCGGTGCCAAATTCGGCGAGCACATCGATGAACAGAGCCGCGGACTCGCGTGTCACCTCCTCGTTCCCAGCCCACGCCTGGGCACACAAGCTTGTGGGGAAGTGCTCGGGCGACATTCCTATAGCCGCCCCGAGTTCGTACACTTCTTCGTATCGAGCAAGGGCCGACGCGATATCGCCAACGTGTAAGTCGGCATCGGCAAGTCCAAATAAGTTGAAAATCAAGACAAGAAGGTCTCCACTCTGGCGGGCCGACTTATCCGTGCGCTCCGCCCACGCCCGATGAGTCTCATCGTCAAAGAACTCAAGCGCAACGATTAGTCCGAGCAGTGACCATTTCGCTATCTGATCATGAGACAGCTCACCTTCTCGCATGAGAGCTGCGGCAAGCCGATACTCTTCGACAGCAGCCAAGGGCCCGTCCATGACCAGTTGAGACGTACTTGCGAGAAGATGGTCCTCGAGCGCCGAAGGTGAGGCCGCGGGACCCGCCTGACGAGCGACGTCGGCGATCTCAGCTGCGTCAACCACTGATGTTCGGTGAAGTGAGATCGAGTAGGCGGCAAACGCTTGGAGGGTGACGTCGCGGGCGCGCGATTTGTCCAAGGGAAGAAAAAGGCGCGCCGCCGCGAGAAGCTCTCCTGGAGCGGCCGTCATCTGCGAGGTACGAAGAGAGAGCTGACCGCGGAGTTCTTGGCATTCCGCGATCGTGAAGGGGTCTACGAGGTTCGGCAGCGCTTGGTCAAGCAATTCCATCACCTGACTGTCAGCGCCGGCATTCAACGCTGCCACCGCCGCGTGTAATCGACGGATCGCCCTCTCGGTAGGGGCCTCGGTCAGTTCAGCTGCCTGCACCAACAGGGTCGCCTCCGCCGCATATCCTCCTCTGGTCCTGGCGATCTGTGCCGTCGCCTCGACTTCCGCTGCAAGCTCAGAGTCGGGGCCAGGGGCCCCGAGAACGACGTGACGGGCCCAGCGGTCGGGATGATTGGACTTCGAGATCAACGTTGCGAAGGTCCGATGTACCGCACGCCGGGTATCTGGCTCAGCGCTCGTATACACAACGGAGCGAATCAACGGGTGACGAAAAGTGAGACGAGGTCCAGGCAAGATGAGCCGCTGGCGTTCAGCCTCCTCCTCACTGTCGACCCCGCAACCCAGTGCTCGTGCCGCGGCGCGCACCATGTCGCGGTCTCCGGAGATGTCTGCTGCAGCGGCGAGGAGGAACAACTGCGCTCCTGGAGATAGCGCGCCTATCTGCTCGTCAAAGTGCACCTCAATGCGTCGTGTGACGGCGATCGGCTCGACAAACGAGCCGACTCGGTCCCACGGTCCGTCAGGCGACGCCGCTCCGAGTTCCCAGAGCGCAAGGGGGCAGCCAGCAGTCTCGACGGTCAAGCGTTCGACGACATGGTCGGCTACCGGACGCCCAGCAGCCGCTTGCAAGATTTCGGGGATCGCATCGCGAGGGAGACCGGCTATCTCCAGCGCTGGAATTCCCACAAGGTCCGAAGGCACGTCGAGATACGTCCGCAGTCCGAAGAAAAGAGCGATTCCTTCGGCATTCAGACGCCGAGCGACAAATGCAAGTGTCTGAAGGGATTCGAGATCGATCCACTGTGAATCATCGATGATGCAGAGGAGACCCGTGCCCGTACTCTCGGCGGAAAGCAGGGTGAGGACGGCTAGGGCCACTAGGAACCGGTCCGGCGGTGGCCCGTCCACCAGTCCGAACGCTGATTCGAGCGCCATGCGCTGAGGCACCGGGAGTCGGCGCACTTCCTCCAGCATGGGGAGCAGAAGGCGATGGAGTGCAGCAAACCCAAAGGCACTTTCAGTCTCGACGCCTGAAATCCGCGCTACCGATAGATCTCCTGTGGAGGCCGCGTAGTCGAGCAAGGCCGATTTGCCCATGCCTGCTTCGCCGTAGACGACGAGAGCGCTGCTCATTCCGTTCCGGGCCGACTCTAGAACTTCGTCGACAACGGTTCTCTCATGAGCACGATCGACGAAGATGGTGGGCGACATTCTGCGACTCCGGTATGAACTTCCACAGCCACTTGTGGGGTCCCTCTCCGAACCCCTTATGCGCTATTCCTGTTGCCCATGGTAAACCCGGGTAAGGGTGCCGCGTCTGGCTCCAGCCAAACTGGGCTTCGACGGTTTGGCGAAATGCTCCCCGGTATGGCGAAGCGAGGGCCCCGACGCCGTCAGACCAGATGCTGGTTCGACTGGCAGTCGGTTTTAAGGTCCAGATCTCGTGCCCTCCACCTGCCCTAATCGTCAGAGATCCAGTTGCCGTGGAAACCGAGCGGGACTCGGCTCGGCAAGTGGATACGCGCGACTGGTTCGGACCCGAAGTCCTGCGACGCAACGATGACCAAGTCGGCCGCCCCGCGATCGGGATCGTGCACGAAGGCCATGACGTAACCCTCATCTTCTGCCGCTTCGACTGACGTCGGAACGAACACCGCCTCGCCCACGGTGGAACCTTTCCCGAACTCGTGCGCCTCGACGGTCCCGGCCAGGAGATCGTGTTTGAGCAGGGCGTTGCCAAACGTCCTCGCCCTTGTCCCGTGCTCCATGGAGATGGTCGCCTCAATGCCTGCACCGATAACCGCACTGTATCCGTAGCGGTGCGGACGGCTTGCGAGCCGGTCGTCGATGCGCGGGAACTCCTGGAACCGATCGTCCAGGCGTTGCGGGGTCAGCTTGTCGTTGCTCGGATCGATGATCCACCGGTCGAGCGTCACCGGCCCTGGTCCCGTCAGGGAGGCCACGTCGTAGGCAGTGTCGTACCGACACATATCCACTACGATGCGCCCTCCGTCCTCGTACCCGTTGAGCGTGTGGAAGACGAAACAGGGATCGACTTCGAGCCATCGCACGTCGTCCGCGACACCCTTCCGAGGAAGCAGACCGACCCGGGGCTGGTGTTGGGGGTTCCAGACGTAGGGCATCTCACTCCCGGCGGACGCCTCGTCAATACTGAATGTCACGGGGAGGTCGAACAGCACCACGTGGTTCTCCGTGAGGGCAAAGTCATGCATCATTGGACCGTCGGCGATCGGGACGTTGGTGGTTCGACTGACCTTGCCCTCGCGGTCGACCACAACGTGTTGTACATAGTCCCATCCCCAGAAGTAGGCAACGGCGTGCAGCTCGCCCGTTCGAGGGTCGAGTTTTGTGTGGGCCGCAAAGCCGCCCGGCAGGGTGCCCCCGAAATCACACGAGCCAACCGTTTCGAGCTCCGGGGACAGCTCATAGGGCAGCGGCCCGGCTTCCACGGTTGCGAAGATCCGTCCGGCGTGAGAGATGACATGGGTGTTGGCCGCGAAGTCCATGTCGGCGTGGACCGGACCGCCCGGCCAGGTCTCGTGCAGGGCCTCTGCTACGGCCTTGGAGCGAACCCAACGGTTGCGGTACCACTCGGCTTTGCCCTCTCGGAGCCGTACTCCGTGGACCATGCCGTCCCCGATGAACCAGTGGTACTTCGGGTCGTCCCGATTCATGGGATTGGGTCCATTTCGCAGGTAGCGTCCGTTCAGTTCGGGCGGTATCTGGCCGGTCACCGGCAGATCAAAGGCCGTGAGCTCCTTGGGCACCGGAGCGAAAGGACCTTCGAGAAAGCGATTTTCGGTAGTCACGTGATCTGTTCCCTTGATGAGTAGTGGATGTCGGCCTTTATCGAGTACGCGCCCAGCTTGTGCCCCTGGCGTTCCGCCGATCTGATCTCTCCTGTGCAAGGGACAACTCTCCGTTCTCAGCAATCCGTCCGGTTTTCACGCCGGTTACCGCAACCCGAGTCGCCACCATGGCGATCGCCATGATCACAAACGCAGCCGTGAAAGCGGATGTCCCTGAAATGGCGTGCTGGCGAGAGAACGTTGCGATCTGACCGGAGTACCAATGATCGGAGCCGTAGGCGAAGAGGATGCGGCCGCCGATCACTGCGATCCACACGGCGGCGTAGGCCGCACCTGCCTGGGTGACGAGAGATCCGTCGGTTGGATCCCGGCGTACGGCCATCAGACTGCCAGCGAGAACTCCGAAGCCAACGCCCACTAGCCCGAGGATGACGTCAAAGCTGACGTCGTTTCCGGTTGTGGGCACGGACCGTAAGAAGATGACGCCAACGATGACCACAAGGGCGATGGGAAGCCTGAAGCGGCGACGCGTCAGCGCCCGCGTGCCCAAACCGGTGCCGAGCACAAAGGCCAGCACTCCCAGATTCAATAAGAGTTCTCCCGTCGTCATAATGGCTCCTTTGGCTCTCTTTGAACGACTCCAGGCTGCTAATAGTGAGCGGATGGCCACCCAGGCGCTTCCCGTGAAACGCGTAGTCCGCAACTCCTGTCTCCCGTAGCGGCTGGGCGGTTTCATCAGATGTCTGACTGCAAACGTCCCTGCTGAACAGGGATTTGGGCCGTCGGATCTGACGAAAGGCCATCACGAGACCAGGCAGGGGATGTGCTTGCCAATGATGTCGAGACTGCTCTCGGGCGCTGTCTAAATGCCATTGCGGTGCAGGACTCGTGCGTGGGTGCTCCCTGAGGACTACGCGGATCTGTGGATGCGAAGTGCCTTGCCATTGTCCCAAAGTGTGGCGAGAGCAGAGTAGAGAGGCCGCAGCCCAATGGACATTCCCATGACCGAGCTTCCAGTTACAGGTCCATCCGAGTCGGTATCGATTGATGGCGTGATCCATCGACGTAGTTCGTACTCGGTCGACGAGACTTTGGATCGGTTGAGTGAGGCCATCGAGGCGGCGGGGGCAAAGATATTCACGGTCATAGACCAAAGCGCTGAGGCTGAGCGCGTGAACCTGCAGCTGCGTGACACCGTGCTTGTGCTCTTCGGTAACCCAGCCGCCGGTACGCAAGTCATGGAGGCCGTTCCGGCCAGTGCCCTCGATCTTCCCCTGAAAATCCTCATCTGGGTCGATGATCGCGGTGAGGTGTGGATGTCCTATCTCACGGCGGACTGGTTGGCAGAGCGATACACGCTCCCTCCAGAGCTCACCAAGCCCCTATCGGGGCCCGAGATCTTGACCAGTCATGTTGCTACGTCAGGGGTGACCCATGTCCGAACACAGTGACGCATCTGTCGAGGAACAGCGGCGGTCACACGAGATCGATATAGGACGCGATGAAGTACCTGACGTTCGATTTACCTACGCCAACGAGCGGACGTTCTTGGCCTGGAACCGGACCGCCCTGGCGCTGATAGCGGCCGGCGTGGCCGCCACACAATTGCTGCCAAGGGCTGACATGACATGGGGGAGGAGGCTCCTGGGACTCCCCCTTGTTGCTCTCGGTGCATTTGTGGCACTGGAGAGCTTGCGCCGCTGGCGGGCCAGCGAACAGGCCATGCGAGGAAGGCAACCTCTCCCCACCTCGATCACGCCCTTCGTGCTCAGCACTGGGATCGTCCTTGTCGGGCTCATTGCACTGGTGCTCGCCCTCGTGGGTCGTAGCTGAGCCGGTGGCTGCACCCAGGACGAGCGCGGTCGCCTCGGCGAACGAACGCACTGCTCTTTCTTGGAATCGATCGGTGCTGGCCGCCATTGCCTGTATCGCCGTTCTGGTGCGCCACGTCTGGCAGCTTGACGGTGTGGCACAGGAACTTGCTCTCGGACTCACCGGCGTAGCGACGATCACGTGGTCCGCCGCAGCACTGGCTTTCACTAGTGTCTCTGCCCAGAAATCATCGAGCCCAACAGAACCAGCTGTTCTGTATCTGATGACCACCGGAACCCTGATTCTGTGCGCTGTCGCCTTTGTGCTCGCCTTCATCTAGGTCCGTCAAGTTCCGTGGCCACTGCGAAGCGAGATGACCCGCAAAGTCCTTCTCGAGACCGTTGGAGCTGGGGCTGCGGTCGCCGACGGCTACGAGCGGAAATCGAGTTTCTGTCGGGATTTCCCGAGGTTGCAGGTGTCGCAGAGAGCCTGGAATTGTCGGGTTCGTTGGTTCCGCTCTTGGACCGCGGGACGATGTGATCAACGTGGAGAGGTCGGTCCTTCGTATGACAGAGCTGGCAACGTCAACCGGCTCGCTGCAACACCTCCTATCGGGTGCTGGCGGGCACGGGTTCTGAACGGATGGCCTCGCCTCGCCGCCGGACCGGTTCAGGAGGCGGTGCAACCGCGAACGAATCAGAATGGCAGCCAGGCCGGCCACAATGGCCGGCTCACCCTATTGTGATACCGCTGTCCTCCCAGTAGGTCAAGGGCTGGTGCGGGACGCCGCTTCGCTCCGTGTCCTCCCTAAGCCTCCGGCTTGCCCTTGACCTGCCTCGCCCAGATAGGCGCAGCGTCCCCCTATTCAGACCCCTGAGAATGCTGGGACGAGAGCCGGACGGCCGTCGAAAATTTCGATGCGCAGATCCCAACTCCATCCCAACAATGGGGTCCCAGCGCGTCCAGCGGGGTCCCGATGCGTCTCACCCTCAAAATCGCGGGACGCCGATAAGCAGCAAAGTTGGCACGCTGCGGGACGCATCGAGATGGAGCGAGATTCGGCTGACCTACCTCGTAATGCGCAGGTCAGGAGTTCGAATCTCCTCTCAGGCTCCGGCTCAGAGGTCGAATGTCGCCCCGAACGACCTCCGAGACCGCTTTGTCCCAACAGCTGTCCCAGCAACTCCCGGCGACGAGCCGATGTGGAGACCGTCTGGTGAGGGGACGCTCCGGGACGCCGCTGCGCTCCGTGTCCTCGCTGAGGCTCGGGTTCCCCTTTCATCAGCCTCGAAACCCAACGGGATCGGGTATCGCATGGCCCGCAGCCGTCAAGGGTCCGCTACGCCGGCCCTTGGCCTCTGCTCGCTCGGCTGGATGCTTCCCGAGACCTCTTGTGAGTTGTCGCCGAATTGTGAGTCTGTGCAGAGAAAACAAGCACCCCAACGTTGCCCACTTGCTGCCATTCCTTAGGATGCGGTCCCTCTCAACCGATACAGAACGGTGAGTGTGAGTCTGCTCCCGGGCAACGGGTTCAAGCGGTCACAAGGCGTCGATGACCCCCTCGAAACCTTCCTTGACCCGCTCGAGGCTCAGAAGCGGATCTTCTGGACGTCTCACAGTCGCCTTGGGTATCTGACCCTGACGGCTGGGAGCCTGTTCGTGTTGTCCTACTTCGCAGCGACCCCCAATGGACCCCACCGCCTCGCAGCGTGTGCCATCAGTTCGTTCACCTTGGTCGCCGCCACCGTGACCCTGGCTTTCATAGGCCGAGTCTCGACCTATCCGTGGCGTGTCTCATTTTCGGTCGCGTCCACCCTCCTTGCCGGATTCGCACTCACGATCTGCATTTCGTTGGATGGTGGACTCGATAGTCCGCTGGTGGTCTTGATCGCCCTCCCGGTCATGAGCGCCGCCCTGGCCCTTCCACCAAAGCAGGTCACGATTTGCGGCTGCGCCGCACTCGTCGAGCTGGGCGCCGTGGCCGGCGCAAATACTCATGTGGAAGCCGCGGCAAGCGACATCGCGGCACTCTTGGCCCTCTTGATCGGAACGGCCGTGCTGTGTTCGGCATCCGCGCTGTACCGCTCGCGCCTCGAGGGACACGAAGATCGGCTGGTCGAAGACCTCCATCACCGAGCATCCACAGACGCGCTCACGGGGTGTCTCAGTCATGGGGCGTTCTACAACCGTCTGGACATCGAAATCGAGCGGGCGGTGCGCCATCATGAGCCATTGAGCCTGCTCGTCGCGGATGTCGACCTGTTCAAGTCGTTCAACGACGCGCATGGTCATTCAGCAGGAGATGCGGCACTCGCCGAAGCCGGAGCGATCCTCAGAAGGACGAGCAGGTCGATCGATACTGTCGCGAGGGTCGGTGGCGACGAATTCGCGGTGATCCTCCCCAGAACGGATCTGGCCAGTGCAGGCAACCTGGCCGAACGGATGATCCGAAGCTTCACAGACGGTCATGCGCGGCTCCGCATAAGCGTCGGGTTCGCCGCTCTCGATCGCGTCGAACCGACGAGTCAGAGGCTCTTTCGGGACGCCGATCAGGGTCTCTACCGGGCGAAGGCCAATGGACGCGCTCGCACCGCCACCATCGGCCACGCTGCGACAGGTGCTCCGGCCCGGCTCCGCACCGATCAGGAATTAGTGGATCCGATATTCGCGCGGGCGGATTGGGACCGCCTCGAGGAGAACCTCCGTGAATCGAATCGTGCGACGGTCGAGGCATCATCGATCATCGACTCGCTCCAATCAACGGCGTCAGTTGGATTCGGTTACGTGGATCGAGGTTTCCGGATCCTGCGCATCAACGCGATGCTCGCTTCGGTCAATGGTGGCAAGGTCGAAGACCAGATCGGTCGACCGGTCGCGGAGGTCGCTCCGTCGCTGTGGCCGACGCTCGAGCCCATCTACCGGCGGGTCATCGAGAGCGGTGAGGCGGTTGTCAATCAGGAGGTGTCGGGGCCGACGGCCACTGACCCGGATCAGATCCACTCCTGGCTCACGAACCTGAATCCAGTCAAGGTCGGCGACGAGGTGATCGGGATCGCGATCGTCGTGATTGACATCACCGACCGAAAGCAGCTGGAAGAGAGCCACGCAACATTGACCAGGGCAGTTGTGAGTGCCCTCTCGGCGTCTGTGGAGCTGCGTGACCCGTACACAGCTGGTCACCAAGAGCGGGTGGCGCGCATTGCGGGTGCCGTGGCGTCCGAGCTCCATCTTGAAGCCCGTGACATCGAGGAGATCGAACTCGCCGCGAGGATCCATGACATCGGCAAGCTGTCAGTTCCGTCTGACCTGCTCTCGCGTCCGGGACGCCTCAGCGGCCCTGAGATGGCGGTCGTCCGGATGCACAGCCAGGCGGGATTCGACCTGCTAAAGCGAGTCCATTTCCCTGAGCGTGTCGCGCAAATGGTGTTCCAACACCACGAGCGCTGTGATGGATCAGGGTACCCAAACGGGTTGGTGGGCGACCAGCTCCTCATGGGGAGTCGGATCATTGCCGTCGCCGACGTGGTGGAATCGATGGCGTCCGCGCGACCGTATCGAACGGGACTTGGTCTCAACGCAGCGGTCGAGGAACTTCAGAGTGGGTCGGGCAGGACTTATGACGCAGAAGTCGTGGCAGCGTTTCTGAGAGTCATCGATACGGGCCGGATCGCCTTTGATCACAAGGGTTCGCTGGAAATCGCGAGCCGCGGGTCCGCGGATCTTGCCAAGTCCATGGGGTGACCTCCGACACGTGCCGCACGTGTGCAGGTAGTCGGACGCCACCTGGCCGAGAAATCATTCGAGGCTGTCCGTGCGCGAGACCGGGTCGACGTGAACGAATCGTGAGACCCGGCGACGAATCCGCCGCTCGAGCCGCTCCGCATGGCTGGAAGCAATCCGCGGAGTGCGCGCCTGCGGAGCTCGGTAGAAGCGCGTCTTGGCCAGTTCGACGAGCAGTAGATAGACCACGACCATTGCGAAGAGCAAAAGGAAGAAGGTCGTCGGGAGCGGGGTGAAGCCGAGGAGATGTGCCAGACCGGTGTACGGAAGCACTGCCCCGATCAGGGCCGCTCCGGTCGGCACCACCAGCATCGGCCAACTGGGCCGGCTCTTGAAGAACGGGACTCGGCGGGTTCGGATCACATAGATCACCAGCGTCTGTGTGGCGATCGACTCGACGAACCAGCCCGTCCTGAACTCGACGTGACCCGCGTGAAGTACCGCGAGCATGACCCAGAACGTCAAGAAGTCGAAGATGGAGCTCACAGGACCGAAGACGGACATGAACCGGCGGATGAACCGCATGTCCCACGCCGCCGGCCGTGCGAGCGCCTCGGGATCGACCCGGTCGGTCGGGATCACCAGTTGTCCCGTGTTGTAGAGCAGATTGTTGAGCAGGATCTGCGAGGGCAACATTGGCAGGAATGTCAGAAAGGCTGACGCGCCAGCCGCACTGAACATGTTGCCGAAGTTCGAGGAGGTGGCCATGAGGACGTACTTCATGGTGTTGTTGAAGATGCGACGCCCCTCGATAACGCCGTCCGCGAGCACGCCGAGGTCCTTGTCGAGGAGCACCACGTCAGCGGCGTCCTTGGCCACGTCCGTTCCCGAGTCCACCGAGATGCCGACGTCTGCGTGATGCAACGCCACGGCGTCGTTCACCCCGTCGCCAAGGAACGCGACGTCCTTTCCGGTGCGTCGGGCGACCTTGATGATTCGCGACTTTTGGTCAGGGCTAATCCGGGCGAACACGGTCGTCGTCGGGATGGCCGTTTCAAGTCCGTCATCATCGAGTGCCTCGACATCGACACCGGTGAGCACCCCAGCGCACTCGACGCCGATCTCAGAACACACCTTGGCGGCGACAAGCCCGTTGTCGCCGGTGATGATCTTGACGTCCACCCCGAGACGCGTGAGCTGGGCAATGGACGCTCCGGCGTCGGCTTTCGGCCGGTCGGCGAACGTCAGGAAGCCCGCGAACTCAAGCTCCTGCTCGTCGGCCACGGTCAGAGAGTTCTTGTGCTCTACCCGACGGGTGGCGACGGCCACCACGCGGGCCCCTTCGGAGAACAGTTCGTCCAATGCTGATCGGGCTTCGTCCGGTACACCTCTGCAGCGCTCGAGGACCACCTCGGGTGCGCCCTTCGTGACTACGAGCAGCGTGCCATCTGGGTCGTCGACCAGAACCGAAGCTAACTGCCGTTCGTGGTCGAACGGGAGCACCGCCCGGCGGACGTAGCGAGCGGCATCGACAGCGAGTTCCCCTCCGGTCACGGTTTGGGGGCTAGTCCAGAGGGCCTGGTCCAGCGCGTTCCCTCCGACTGGTCCCTGTTCTGTCACGGCTGCTTCGTTGCAGACGAGCCCGAGCATCAGGGGGCGAGTGCTCGGCTCACCACGCGGATCGAGGCTTCGTTCGAAGGTAATCAGACCCTCGGTCAGCGTGCCGGTCTTGTCGGTAAAGAGAATCTCGATGTTGCCGAGGTCCTCGATCGCCACCAGGCGCTTCACGAGCACCTTCTTCGCCGCCAGCGCCTTCGATCCCGACGACAGGCTCACCGTGACGATGGCAGGCATCATCTCGGGCGCGATGCCTACGGCGATCGCCAGGGAAAAGAGGAGCGCCTCTATCAGTGGCCTCGACAGCGCCACGTTGATCGCGAAGATGAACAGGGTGAGGAGCGCTGCCACCCCGAACAAGAACCGCGAGAAGCGCGCCAGACCAACCTCGAAGGCGGTCTGGCCCTGGTGTTCGGACAAACCGGCCGCGATTCGCCCGAAGGCAGTCCGAGCACCCGTCTGGACGACCACGCCGACCGCCGACCCCTCGTGAACAATCGTTCCCATGAGCGCGCATCCCGGCTGATCTTGCCCCGCCGGCCGACTGTCGGCCGCGACGGACTTGACGACGGGCATGGATTCTCCGGTCAGGATGCTCTCGTCGCACTCGCACTCGTGGACGTTGAGCAAGCGCAGATCGGCCGGGACGAGCGACCCGATGCGGAGGGCCACCACGTCCCCTGGCACGAGGTTGGTGACGGGGACCCGACACGTCTGGCCGTTCCTGCGGACCTCTGCTTCTTGGCGAATCTGAGCACGGAGCGAGGCCATGGCCCTCTCGGCCCGATACTCGTTGAAGAAACCGAGACCGACGCTCAGAAACACGATCACGGCGATAATCACGGCGTTGGTGCCACCGCCGGTGAGCCCCGACACCAGCGCCGCCACGAGCAGGAGAACAAGGATCGGGTTCCGGATCTGGCGAAAAAGGACCGCCGCCGCGCGGGACGCGATGAACCGCGAGCACATTGGGCCCAAACCGACGAAGCCGTTCCTCGACCTCGTCGGTTGCGAGCCCTTCGGGTCGGCTCCCCAGGACGGAAAGGGTCTCATCGGGCGAAAGCGCTGCCGCCGCGACGAGATCCAATTCCTCCGGCGCAGGACGCGTGCCGACGACCATCACGTCAATCCTTCCGTCGGAAGCCCAGGTGAGGGTGGCATGGGCCAGAAATGGCTGTGAGCGGCCTGCCACGCAGATGGCCCTCTCCGAGGCTCACGACGCACGCGGGAGCTAGGCGCTCACGAGGTCACGACGTCGAAACCCGAGAAGGCCGGCCATGGCGGCGATCAGGCCGATCGCGGCAAGGACGGCGTCGACAGCCCAGTTGGGAGGCACGGCGGGGGCCGATGCGACGTGGTGGAACACCGAGGTATCGAGCAGCCAGTGACTGACGGCCCCGATCCCTCCCACGAGTTCGATGAGCAGGGACCAGGCCAGGACGGCGTAGATGGCAATCGTCGCAGCTCTGGGCCAGAAGCCGAGGAAGAGAGCGCCGAGACCCAGGAGCAAGACGGCGGGAATGACGGCGTTCAGGCCGGCGCCCAGCACAGAGTCAACGCGGACGCCCGAGTGCTGCGTGGCGGCTCCCAACCACGTGCAGACGCCGGCGAGGACACCGCCGGTCACGAGCAGCACGAGCGCGAGACAGAGGCGCCCGGAGAGCCAGCGGACGCGGGAGAGCGGACGGACCACGAGGTGATCGAGCCGGCCCTCGGACTCCTCGCTCCTCGCAGATCCGATCTGGCCGGCAGCCACGAAGGCGATGAGCACGCTGACGATGAGAAACGTCACTCCCAGGTACGCGGCGACCCCACCGCCGGTCGCGCCCAACTTGTCGAAGGTCTCCCGGAGGGAGGACCCCGACAGGGTGGCGCCCGCTCCTTTGGCCACAAGTCCCAAGAGCAGACCGAAGATCGCGAGCGCGATCAGCCAGGCCATGTCCACGGCCCACGTGAGTCGGACGCTGAGCCCCAGTGCGCTGTCGAGCAGGCGCAGGTCGGCGGGACGGTCGGGCCGATCCGAGAAGACGCTCGCCCCGACGTCTCGGCTTGCGGCGAGTCGAACGGCGGTACCGCCGACCAACACGGTGAAGCCGCCGATCAGCAGCAGGGGCCACGGGTTGCTCTCGGTGAGCGGTGCGAGCTGTTCGCACCAGCCGAGGGGTGAGAGCCAGGAGAGCCAGTGCAGGCCGATGCCGGCGTCGCCGACCAAGCGCAGGCAATAGCTGAGGCCGAGCACCGCCGCGGCGCACCCGGCCGCTTGTCGTCGTGTCGGCGCGAGCTGGCTCGTCAGAGCCCCTACCGCAAGGAACATGAGGGCGGGACTGACGAGCGCGAGAGCGAAGAACAACGCTGGACCGGGGGCGATGTCTACCTTCGACGACACGCCGGCGATGGAGGTGATAAGGGAGGTCAGTGTCCAGAGGACGAGGGCGGACACGGCGAATCCGCCAAGGGCCTGCATCGCTGCCCTGCCTCGCGTAGTCCCACCCGAAAGGAGGATGTCCCAGCGGCCAGCGTCCTCCTCGCCCCGGAGAAGCCGCGAGCTGGTCAACAGGCCCCAGATGGCGCCCACGATCATGAGGGTCATGGACGCCTTGAACACGGTGAATCCGCCGACGGTCTGCAGTGCGGGTGCCGGTCCGAAGAGCGCGATCGTCGCCTTGTTGTCACCGAACGTCGCGGCGAGGGCGTTGCGCTGGGCCTGGGTCCTGTAGATGCTGGAATAGCTCCACGCCGACGAGGCGATGAAAGCGCCGAACACATAGCCCCACACGAGGGCGGATTTCGCAGAGACCCGCGCTGTTCTCTCGAAGATCACCCACGAAGAGCGGCCGGGAGTCCTCTCCGGCTCGCCGAATGGGTTAGCGGCGTCCGTTGCCATGGCCATCCGTCTCGCTGACGCCGTAGTGGCCGAGGAACAGCTCCTCGAGCGATGGCTCCCTGCTCTGGAGCCCGGTGACGTCGGTGTTAGCCAGCTCCCGAAGAAGTGGCCTGACCGACCCCCGCAAGTCGAGATGAACGGCATGCCCGTCAGACGTGACGTGGCTCACTCCCGGCACGGCCGAGAGGTCGGGGACGGGCCCCGCGAAGGTGGCGTTGACGGAGACAGTGGCCAGGTGTCGCAGCTCATGGAGTGTCCCGAGTTCCACCAAGTGACCTGCCCGAAGGATCGCGACCCGGTCGCACAGGGCCTCCACCTCGCTCAGGATGTGCGACGACAGGAACACCGTTTGTCCGCGCTGACGCGCCTGGCCGATACATCCCCTGAAGACTTGCTCCATGAGCGGATCGAGGCCCGAGGTGGGTTCGTCGAGAATCAGGAGATCGGCCCGGGTCATCAGCGCTGCGATCAGAATCACCTTCTGGCGGTTGCCCTTTGAGTACGCCCGTACTTTCTTGGAGGGGTCCAGGTCGAAGCGTTCGATCAGTTCGTCCCTATAGCTTTCGTCGACCCGACCGTGGACCCGGCCCAGCAGATGCAGTGTCTCCATGCCGGTGAGCTTCGGCCAGAGGTCGGCCTCACCGGGGACGAAGGCCACACGGCGGTGAGCCTCGACGGGGTGGCGCGTGGCGTCCACACCGAACAGCTGACAGCTTCCCGACGTTGGCTCGAGCAGTCCGAGCAGCAACCGGATAGTGGTCGTCTTGCCGGCGCCGTTGGGTCCCAGGCAGCCCAGGACCTCACCCTGATGGACCTCGAGGTCGAGATCTTCGAGTGCGTTTACCCGTCCGAACCTCTTTGTGAGGCCCTTCGTGACGATGGCGCCGGTGCTCATGCCGTCTCTCCCTCGCTGGTCTTCAAAGGCAGTCGTAAGATCACCTGCGCCAGACGGTATGTCAACGCGAAGCCACCCGGCCCAACGCGGACCGGGTGGCTTCGGTTGGCCAAAGCCGGGAAGGCTCAGACGAGAGCCGGCTCCCGGACAACCGTCTGCGTGCCGAAGATCTCTTCGGTCTCGGGTGTCTTGCGTGCGTGGATGAAGCCGAAGACGACGAGCACCGCCATCAGCGCTGCCAGCACGAATGAACAGATGGCACCGATGAGAGCGATTTGCGCGAACACCGAGAAGCCGTAGGCCTCGAGGAGGAGACCGCGGAGTGTGGTGCCCTGGAAGACCGTCTGGACCTTCTGCTCCGCTGCCGTGTAGGCCGGCGATCCCTTGGGGAGGTTCATCGCGGCTTCGCTCAGCTGTGCGTACGTCTTGCCGCCGCCGATCTCTTGCAGGTGCACCGCGATGAAGTCATCCGCGTAGACCTGAGCCTGGGCTCCCGTCGTGAGCTCCTGGCCCGCGTACTGACTCACGGAGGGGATCATCGACGGCGTGATCTCGGTACCAGCCTTGGCATGGGCGAAGGCCGCGGCGGGCGGGAACACGATCTGTTGTTGCGCCAGCTGGTTGTGCACGTTGTTGTTGGCGAAGTTGTAGCCGACCATCAGCAGTGTCCCGGCAACGGCCAGCACCACGACTATCAGCACGCCGCCGACGCTCACCAACATGTCAAAGACTCTGCGTCGCATTGAGGTGTCTCCTTGTTCAGTGACCCCTCCGTGCGAGGTGGCCTGCCCCAATCATCAAGGGCCAGGGCCAATTTGGGACCTACGCAAAGGTCCTCTTCGATGGGGGACAAGGTCCCTACGCGATGTGTCCTTGGACCGGGACGAAAGTCCCACGGTCACGCTGACCATGGTCCCTAGACGGGAGCAGTTCGTGTCCGTACCCTGGAGGAGACGTGGACGAAGCGGATGGAGGGGAGCACTCGGTGACTCAACCTTCACACACGAGAAGGAGCCGTCCGATTCTCGAGGGCTATCCCTCCGGCCTGGAGCGCGAGGTCGCCTCGAGCGATGGCGCCCTGCGTTTCCGACTTCGTCCCATCCGCTCCGATGACGGCCAAAGGCTGGTGGCGTTTCACGACCACCTGTCTGACCGCTCGTGCTTCCTCCGCTTCTTCTCGCTCCATCCCCACCTGTCCCACAAGGAGGTCGAGCGGTTCACCCACGTCGACTACGTAAACCGGCTGGCCCTGGTTGCCGACCTCAATGACCGCATCATCGGAGTGGGTCGCTACGATCGCCGGCCAGAGTCTGACGTCGCAGAGGTCGCGTTCGTTGTGGCGGACGACTATCAGCATCACGGCATCGGTTCCTTGTTGTTGGACGAACTCGCCAGCGCGGCAAGCGAGCGCGGCATTCGTGCGTTCGCGGCCGAAACGCTGCATGAGAACCACCCGATGTTGGACGTGTTCTTCCATTCGGGATTCGACGTCACGAGCCACCTCGAGTACGGGACTGTGTCGCTGCGCTTTCCGCTGGCACCGACCCCGCAGTCTGAGGCCGCCCGCACCGCCCGCCGAGCGGACTGGCAGCTCGTAGAGGCTGGAAGCGACAGCAATTCTGAGCGGCAGTGGACTTGATCGGCCGCAGTCCGGACCGACCCTTGGCACGCAGAACGACGGCCTCAGCCCCGGGTGACCGTCGTGCCGGCCGAGCCCGCCAGAATGGCCGCCGCGTCCACTAACCGTCCGATCGCCGCCAGCCCGCCCGTCGCATCGACGAAATCGCACGCCGCCTCGATCTTTGGGCCCATCGAGCCCTCGGGGAACGTCAACGCTCGAAGCTCGGTGGTGCTCGCCCGGCCGATCGGCCGCGCCGCCGCTGTCCCGTAGTCCATCTCGACCGCCTCGACGTCGGTCAGGACGAGGAGCGCATCGGCGCCGAGCGATGTCGCCAGCAGACAGGCGGTCCTGTCCTTGTCGACCACCGCCTCCACCCCGCGCAGCGCACCCCGCTCGTCGCGTACGACGGGAATCCCGCCGCCACCACAACAGATCACGCCCGATCCGCTCGCGAGCAAGTGCTCCAGGATCGGGAGCTCCACGATCTCTTGGGGCCGTGGTGAGGGCACCACCCGCCGCCACTTCGCTCCGTCAGCCCTGACGGACCAGTGCCATTTGGCGGCCAACGTCGCCGCATCAGCCTCGGTGTACACCTGGCCGACGAACTTCGAGGGCTCAAGGAAGGCCTGGTCCTTCGCGTCCACGATGGTCTGACAGACGAGCGCGGCGAACGTCCGCTCGGAGATGGCGTTGTCCAGTGCTTGCGCGAGCCAATAGCCGATCATGCCCTGCGTCTGGGCGCCCAACGAGTCGAGTGGGTAGGCGTGCGAGAGGGTGGTGTCGGCGCCGCTCTCGAGGGCCAGCAGCCCCACCTGGGGGCCGTTCCCGTGGGTGAGGACGACGTCATGGTCCCGGTACAAGGGCGCCAAGACGTCGACAGCTTGCGCAATGTGGTGCTCCTGGATCTCCGCGTCGGGCTTCTCGCCCCGTTGGAGCAGCGCGTTCCCCCCGAGGGCGACCACCAGCCGCATCAGGCCGCCAGGGTCGAGACCAAGACCGCCTTGATGGTGTGCAACCGGTTCTCAGCCTGATCGAACACCACCGAGGCGTCGGATTCGAACACGTCCTCGGTGATCTCGAGGGCGTCGAGACCCCACTTCGCGAAGACCATTTCCCCCAGCTCGGTCTCGCGGTTGTGCATGGCCGGAAGGCAGTGGAGCACCTTCACGGCGGGGTTCTGCGTCCTGGCGAGCAATCCGGCATTGATCTGGTAGGGGACGAGCTCCCTGATGCGATCCGCCCACTGGTCCTGGGGCTCGCCCATCGACAGCCAGACGTCCGTGTAGAGGAAGTCGACATCTCGGACTGCCTTGTCTAGCTCGTCCGTCACCATGAGGCGGGCCCCCGACACCTCCGCCAGCCGGTCCGCGAGGTCGCGGACCTCCCGCGCCGGCAAGAGCGACTGGGGTGCCGCCAGACGGACATCAGCCCCCAGAAGTGCGCCCGTGACGAGGAGCGAGTTGGCCGTGTTGTTGCGGGCGTCCCCGACGTAGCAATAGGCGATGTCCTCGATCGGTCGTGCCGCATGGTCGAGCATCGTCAAGACGTCCGCCAGCATCTGCGTCGGGTGCCACTGGTCGGTCAGCCCGTTCCAGACGGGAACTCCGGCGAAACGAGCCAAGGTTTCGATTGCGCCCTGCGCGAAGCCGCGGTATTCGATGCCGTCGAACATCCTGCCGAGGACCCGGGCCGTGTCTGGCATCGACTCTTTGCGTCCCAGTTGTGAGTCGTCCGGACCCATGTAGGTTACGTGCGCCCCTTGGTCGTGGGCGGCAACCTCGAAGGCCGAACGAGTTCGGGTCGACGTCTTCTCGAAGATCAGGGCAATGTTCCGACCGGTCAGCCGAGCTACCTCGGTCCCCGAGCGCTTCTCCTCCCTGAGAACCGCGGCTTCGCTGATCAGGTAGGCGAACTCCTCCTTAGTGAAGTCCGCCTCCTTGAGAAAGCTGCGTCCCTTTAGATCGATAGTCATGATCATCCTCCTCAGGCCAGATCGCGTTCGATCGGGCAGGTCATGCACCGCGGGCCCCCGCGTCCGCGACCGAGCTCGCTGCCGCTGATCGAGATCACCTCGATGCCATGCTTGCGCAGCATCGTGTTCGTGGCGACGTTGAGCTCGTAGCCCATGACTACGCCGGGCGCCACGGCCAAGAAGTTGGTGCCGTCGTCCCATTGTTCTCTCTCAGCGGCCCGGATGTCCTCATCGGTCGTGAGGACGGTGATCTCGGCCACATCGAGGATATGGGGTGCCATTGGTCCTTTTCTCTCTTCTCTTCGGCGCCCCAGCGCGTGTGACGGGGCAGGCCTTGTACGTCCCACGATGAAGTCCCGCGCACCAGGTCAACTAGGGAGGAAGGTCCCGTGGACTAGGTACCTCGGTCCCGACGTCGGGGTCCCAGGCTGGCGAAATAGGGTTTTTCATAAAGGAGATTCACGGGAGCCTGAGGCCCGCGGCGCTCGCTCGCTCAGTCGGCACCGAATTCGTTGTCGTGTACGCCGTCGTCTTCTCGAAGGAACCGAGTTCTCGCGGCATCCGGACGAATCCGCCGCCATGAGCATCGTGTCGTCGGTTGGCACGAAGCCCGAACGCACCCACTGGATCGTCCTGGATGGAGACCCCTGTTCGGCGTTGTTGCGCGCGGCGACCCCCCGGTCTCGGCGAACCTCCTCGTGGTGGGTAGCAGGGGCGCCGGCAAGCACGCCGGAGGAATTCTGGGTAGCACCGGTCTCGAGCTGGGCATGACCGCCGCGACGCCGGTCGCCGACCGGGACGATGGTCATTGACCTGACGGGACGAATGTCCTAAACGGCGTCACCAAGCATGCAGATGGGAGGAATGTCCCTATCTCGCGACCACCTCGGATCGTCACACTTGCAGACGTGAGTATGTACGTCGATATTCTCTCCAGCGCACTCGACCAGTGGGTGACCGATCTGAACGGTCCCGATTTGATCGAGTACACGCTGCTCTGCCGAGAGGAACTTCGGGCAGTCACGCCTCCCCAAGGAGGCTCTGCGTATACGGCTCTTGCTGCCGAAATTGCCTATGACCGAGCTCTGATCGCGCTCTGCACCGAGCGCGGGATCGACGCGCACGCGACCAGCTTTTCGTACCCCGCGTCGGAACGCCACCGCATTGAGGCGATACTCCGACACGATGGGGTGGACCTTGATTCGCCACCGAGGCGCCGAACGAGAACCGAACGGCCTTCGGACACAGACGGATCCGCCGGGGCCGAACGTCTCGACGTGGCCGAGATGCCCGTCGCCAGGGCTTCAGAGGATGTTCGGTAATCCTTGGGTCCGCCGCATGCAGGCCGCCATAACACTCGAGTTACATCTCAGACGTCGGTCGAACCCTTAGCCTTTCGTTTTGTTGCGTAGATCGCGGCCTCGGTGCGGCTTGACATCTTGAGTTTGCGCAACAGACCGGTGATGTAGTTCTTCACCGTGTGTTCGGCCAGAAACATGGCCTCCGCGATCTGCTTGTTCGTCATCCCCTCAGAAATGTGCTCCAGGATGCGTAGCTCCTGGGGCGAGAGGGAGTCCGCGGTGGGATCCGTCTTCGGTGGGTTCGAGATCCTCTCCACCACGCGAGCCACCGCCCTCGGATCCATCAGCGACTCGCCCTTTGCCACTTTCTTCACGTCTTCAATGAGATCTCTCGCTTTGATCTGTTTGAGGACGTAGCCGGCCGCACCGGCCATCACGCTTGCATAGAGCGCGTCGTCGTCGGCGAAGCTAGTCAACATCAGGCAGGTGAGCTCGGGGTCGACCGAACGCAGGTCGCGGCACACCTCGATGCCGTTGCCCTCCTCGAGCCGGACGTCCAGGATCGCCACGTCAGGCTTGGCCAACGGCACCCGCGTCAATGCCTCCGAGGCCGTGGAGGCCTCACCGACCACCTCGATATCGGGATCGCTCTCCAGCAGACTCCGGATACCCTCACGAACGAGTTCGTGGTCGTCGAGGAGAAAAACGCGGATTGACATCAGTCCATTGTGCCAGCGACACAGCGTTGGGCCGCGCCGCCGGGTCCGCAGCGATCTTTCACTAGGCTCGGGGGATGCCCTACAGCAGGGTGAGCGATCCCGAGAAGCTGCGGCGGCTTTTGGGAGCGGTCCTCTTGATCACCAATGACGTCGAGCTGCCCCAATTGCTCAGGACCTTGATTGAGGAGGCCTGTTCGCTGGTCGACGCCCGCTACGGCGCCCTCGGCGTGCTCAACGAAGCGCACACGGGCCTCGAGCAGTTCCTGACCGTTGGGCTGGACGAGGAGGAGGAGCGGGCTATCGGCGCCCGTCCGACCGGTCGGGGCGTCCTCGGGCTCTTGATCACCGAGCCCGTGCACCTGCGTCTGGCTCAGATCAGCGAGCACCCCGACAGTTACGGGTTTCCCCCGAACCATCCTCCGATGACTTCGTTTCTTGGGGTTCCGCTGAGGGTTCGAAACGAGGTCTTTGGCAACCTCTATCTGACCGACAAGATCGGTTCCGAAGGATTCAGCGATGAAGACGAGGCGCTGGCCGAAGCGCTTGCCCTGGCGACGGGCGTCGCGATCCAGAACCATCGCTTGCACGAGCGCGTGCGGTCGCTCAGCGTTCTCGATGACCGGGATCGTATTGCGCGGGATCTGCACGACCGGGTGATCCAGCGGATCTACGCGGTCGGCATGAGCCTGGCCGGCGCGGCCAGGCTGGAGGATCTCCCGCAGGTGCACGGCCGCGTGGAGCATGCGGTGGATGAGCTCGACTCCACGATCACCGAGATCAGGACCGCTATCTTCGAGCTGGGCGATGCCTCGCTGCCGGGTGGCCTGCGCCACGCCGTGGTTGAGTTGGCCGACGAGCTGACCCCGACTCTTGGGACGCGTCCCGAGGTGCGGTTCGTCGGTCCAGTGGACAACACTGTCCCACCACGGGTAGCCGACCACATCCTGGCCGTTGTGCGAGAGGCTCTGACCAACGCGGCCAAGCATGCCGGCGCTTCTCGCTGCAGTGTGGAGATCAGCGTGGACGACGACCTCGTCCTCGTCGAGATCATCGACAACGGCAGGGGGCTCGAGATCGACCCCGCGGGTGCCATGGGTCATGGTCTGATGAATCTGCGCAACCGAGCCGAGAAGCTGAGCGGGACCTTCGAGATCCTCTCCGTTGAGACAGGTGGCACCCGGCTGAGCTGGTCGGCGCCAGTCTGACCCTGGCCTCGGGAGGCCGGGAACGCTCGGAGCTGACGGGCCACACGTTCACACGTCCCGACACCGCTGCCGGGTCGATGACGACCAGCGCTCGGCGTTCCCATCCTGGGAGTCTGTGGTCCGGTCGGCCGGTCCGCGTAGGGACCAAAGTCCCTATTCGAGGGGACTTTGGTCTTCCCTTGGGGCAGTGGTTTCGAGACGATCCGCTTCGAGTGGCTTCAGACCCCACTCATCAATTACCGCTTACGACCGGCCGATGCTGCCTGGGAGATGTCCTGCTGGATACCGGCGACGACTTCTCGCTGCTGCGCCAGGGAACGACGAAATTCAGCGATTCGTCTTTCCAAGCGGGCGCCGAACTCCTCAGCGGCTTCCTCGTGCGCCTCAGCTCTGTCCCTGAGCTCCATGTGAGCAAGGTCGAGCTGGACCAGGAACTCGTCGACATGCGACCTCCAGAAGTCCAACATCGACTCGAGGCGCGTCATGACATCGAGGGCCTCGGCCGGTTGCGTCGTCTGGTGGGTCCGATTGTGGGTGGCCATCGGTCTTCCTCCTTCGAATCTGTGGGCCTTCGAAGCATGGACGCCTTTGACAGGTCCGCATAGAGGACCATCGTCACATTCGCCACCCGACATGGCTGCGGAGGAACCACCCGCAGCCACATTGGGACTGCTGTCCCTGGTCCTCGGGACCTTCTTCCCTACGCGGGTGGGCGCGTAGGGGAACACGATGGCAACAGGCCTAACCGCGGCCCTGAGGAGGCGGCAGTGGAACCGAGCGAACCGGACAGTCCAGGCCTCGGCGAACTTCGAGTCGTCGTGGGCACCGACGGCTCGGCCTGCGCTACCCGTGCCGTCGAGTTCGCTGCCCGGGAGGCGGCCCGATGGGCCGCCCTGCTCCACGTGGTGTCGGCGTACCACGAGATGCCGGTGACCGGGGGCTTCATCGCGCCACTAGGTCTCTACCAGGGATCGGCCGAGGCCGTCGTCTCCGCCGCTCTCTGCGAAGCCGAAGAGTTCGAGCCCGACGTCGTCCTCAAGGGCGAGGCTGTCCTCGGTGCGGCTGGGCCAGTGCTCGCACAACTGAGCACGGGAGCCGCCGCCCTGGTGGTTGGCACCCGCGGCCACGGAGCGGCGACCGGGCTGCTCTTGGGGTCCGTGTCCGAGTATGTCCTGCATCACGCGACCTGCACAACGATCGTGGTGCGCTGATGATCATGCGCTCGCTCTGCGGTTCAAACTCCTCGAGGGTGCTTCCCGAGTCGCTGCGGGTGGCCGTGGGCAGCACGACACCAGTGGACGGAAGCCTGTGTGTTGTTGACGATCTGCTGGCGACCTACGCCCGTCAACAAGAGGATGAAGCCGACCGGGCACGAGATGACCTCTTAGACCGTCAGCGTTTCGTGCACGCGGCAGCGTGCATGTTCGAACGAGTGGTAGCGCCCGTTTTCCGGGATATTGCCGAGCGGCTGAACCGTGACGGCGGAGGCGGCCTCGTCGAGGAACGTCCGGCGGAGGGCCGGCACGGCCAGAGACTGACCTTGTGGATGTCACTCGTGGGTCCTGTCGCCGTTCCCCCTCGGGTGGACCGGAATCCCTACATCCAGCTCGAGGTCGACGTGCCTTGGCGACGCATCACGGTCTGGGAGGGCGACATGTGGCACAAGACGGGAGCGAGCCGGCTCACGCAGCCCTTCACGCCGGAGGAAGTCACGACCGAGAGCGTGGCAGCAAGAGCGGTGAGTGCGCTTCACCGAACCGTCAGCCGTGGCGACCCACCCGTGGAGGTGGCACAGTGATGCTCGACTCGAAAGGCCCGATCGTGGTGAAACTCGACCCAAGAGGTTCGACGGTGCTCGGCGAAGACGCGTGTCGGCGCCGCCTGGCGCGTGCAGCGGCTGAGTCGGGGGTCGGACGAGTCGCGATCAACGGGGCTCACTCGCCCTATGTCATTCCTGTGAACTTCACGGTGGTCGAGGGCGGCATCGTGATCAGGCTCGGACCGGGCTGGGCCGCGTTTCACCTGGACGGCGCTGCGGTGACCTTCGAGACCGACCAAGCTACGGCGTCTCGACATTCCGGCTGGAGTGTCGTGGTCGAGGGTGTCGCCCGCGCCGTGCCGTACGACGAGGTCGCCCGACTCGGCGCCAATTTGCCGACCCCAATGGTGACCGCACCCGGGGTGCGCGTGTTCGAGATCATCCCCTTCAAGGTGACGGGTCGCGCCGTCGAACCCGATCTCCGAGGTGAGCAGAGAGAGCCGGCCGCCGAGTCGCCCGAGTACCACGGGGAACCGAGGACTCTGCGGCTAGGACAGGCTGCGTCCGATGAGCTTGCCTCGGTCCTTCGCTCTGTTCTCGGTGACCTCAGCCCCGAGATCGCCGACACCGATAATCCGGCCTTCCGCAGGACACTGCTCGAGCGCCGCCGTCTGCTCGAAGGTGTGGCTGCACAGATTGGCGAACAGCTGACGTCACGTGCCATCCGCCTCCGCGGGTCCTCGGTGACGCCCTTACCTGCGCCAGGTGAGGCGCCATCGATGCGCCGGGCTGGAAGCGAGGGAGCTGGCGAGGTGTTGGGAGCGAACGATCTCCACGCCATCGACGCTTACTGGCGGGCCGCCAACTACTGCTCGGTGGGTCAGATCTACCTCCTCGACAACCCGTTGCTGCGAGAACCGCTCCGCGCTGAGCACGTCAAGCCACGCTTGATGGGCCATTTCGGGACGACACCAGGGCTGAATTTGGTCTACGCCCACCTCAACCGTGTGATCGTCGCCAGGGACCTCGACATGATCTACGTCATCGGGCCGGGACACGGGGGACCGGGCATCGTCGCCAACGCGTATCTCGAGGGCACCTACAGCGAGTTCTACCCCCACGTCACAGAGGACGAGGAGGGCCTTCGAAAGCTGTTCCGTCAGTTCTCCTTTCCGGGCGGCATCCCAAGCCACGTGTCGCCGGGGACCCCGGGCTCGATCCACGAGGGCGGAGAGCTCGGGTACTCGCTGGTGCACGCCTATGGGGCGGCGTTCGACAATCCGGATCTCGTCGTGGCGTGCGTCATCGGCGATGGCGAGGCCGAGACGGGGCCGTTGGCGGCGTCCTGGCACTCCAACAAGTTCCTCGATCCGGTGGGGGACGGCGCGGTGCTCCCCATCCTCCATCTCAACGGCTACAAGATCGCCAACCCCACCGTCTTGGCCCGGATCGGCGACGATGAGTTGCGATGGCTCCTTGAGGGGTACGGCCACCGGCCCATCTTCGTGACGGGTGATGACCCTTTCGATGTGCACGAGCAATTAGCCGCGGCGCTCGATCGAGCCCTCGACGAGATCGCCGACATTCAGACCGCTGCCCGCAGCGGCGCCTCGAGCGATCGTCCCGTCTGGCCCATGATCGTCTTGCGTACGCCGAAAGGGTGGACGTGTCCCAAGATCGTCGACGGCCTGCCGGTCGAAGGCACGTTCCGCGCCCACCAGGTGCCAGTCGGCGACGTCCGGACGAACCCCGAGCATCTCGCTCTGCTCGAGACATGGATGCGTAGCTACCGGTCCGAGGAGCTCTTCGACGAGGCCGGGCGCTTTCGGCCCGAGCTGGCAGCGCTTGCACCGTCGGGCATGCGCCGCATGGGCGCCAATCCCCATGCCAACGGCGGGCTGCTCCTCAAGGATCTCACCCTGCCGGATTTCACCGACTATGGGGTGCCCGTCGACAGACCGGCCACCGTGTGGGCTGAACCGACCACACTGCTCGGAGAGCTGCTGCGGGACGTCATCACGGCAAACCCCACGACGTTCCGCTTGGTCGGACCCGACGAAACGGTCTCGAACCGGCTCGGGGCTGTGTTCGAGGCGACCGAACGCGTCTGGGAAGCCGAAGTCCACCCGACCGACGAACACCTTGCACGGCAAGGTCGGGTCATGGAGGTCCTGAGTGAGCATCTCTGTGAAGGATGGTTGGAGGGCTACCTCCTCACCGGCCGCCACGGCCTCTTCAACTGTTATGAGGCGTTCGTCCCGATCATCGACTCCATGGTCAACCAACACGCCAAGTGGCTGAAGACCTGCCAGGGCATCCCATGGCGCCGCCCGATCGCGTCGCTGAACTACCTACTGACGAGCCACGTCTGGCGTCAGGACCACAATGGGTTTTCCCACCAGGACACCGGCTTCATCGACCATCTGGTCAACAAGAACTCCGATCGGGTGCGCATCTACCTCCCCCCGGACGCCAACACCTTGCTCTCAGTCGCCGACCACTGCCTCAGCGGCCGTGACTACGTCAATCTCATCGTCGTCGGCAAGCAGCCAGCCCTGACCTACCTCTCAATGGAGGACGCGGTGGCCCACTGCACGAGAGGTCTGGGCATCTTCGACTGGGCGAGCAACGACGCCGGGGTCCTTCCCGATGTCGTGCTTGCGTGTGCAGGAGACGTCCCGACACTCGAGATCTTGGCCGCAGCCCATCTGCTGAGGCGGCATCTTCCGTCGCTCAAGGTGCGGGTCGTCAACGTGGTCGATCTCATGCGCCTGAGCGACCCGACTGAGCACCCGCACGGCCTCTCCGATCGCGAGTTCGACGAGCTGTTCACGAGCGACCGCCCGGTGATCTTCGCGTACCACGGGTATCCGTGGTTGATCCACCGGCTCACGTACCGCCGGACCAACCATGCCAATCTGCACGTGCGAGGCTATCGGGAAGAGGGCACTACTACGACCCCCTTCGACATGACGATGCTCAACGACCTCGACCGTCTTCACTTGGTCATGGACGTCATCGACCGTGTACCCGGCCTCGGCGAGCGGGCCGCGGGTCTGCGCCAGGAGATGCAAGACGCGCGACTCAGAGCCCGCGCCTACACCCGCATGCACGGGGAGGATCCCCCGGAGATCACCGACTGGGAGTGGAGCGACTACGCACGATGAACCTGCTCATCGTGAACGCAGGTTCCTCCAGCCTCAAGCTGCGTGTCCTCACCGACGACGACGACCTGGTGCAGGCGGAGGATCTGCCGGCAGTCCAGGGCGAGTTCGATCCTGCCAAGCTCAGGCGATTCCTCGCTGATCGTGCTGGACCGATAGCTGCGGTCGGCCACCGTATCGTGCACGGCGGATCCCACTTTGCTGGCCCGACGCGGCTCGACAAGGCGACCACCGACGCGCTCCGCGAACTCGTCCCGTTGGCGCCCCTCCACCAGTCTGCGTGCCTTCGGGCCGCCGACATCGTGGCCGAGGTGTTGAGCGACGTGCCGGCGGTGGGCTGCTTCGATACGGCCTTTCACTCGACCCTGCCCGAAGCATCGGCCACGTACGCCGTGCCACTCGAATGGCGGGAGAGGTGGGGCGTCCGTCGCTTCGGCTTTCATGGTCTGAGTCACAGCTACGCGTGGCGACGCACGATCGAGCTCATGGGGCACTCCGGCGCGGGTGTCCGTGCGGTCACCTGCCACCTGGGTGCAGGTGCGTCTCTGGCCGCCGTTCTCGAAGGCCGGTCGGTCGACACGACCATGGGTTTCACTCCTTTGGAGGGAGTCGTCATGGCGACCCGCTCGGGCACGGTCGATCCCGGACTGATTCTCTGGCTGGCCCAGGAGCAAAGAATCCCGGTCGGTGAAATCGCCCACGCGCTCGAGTATGAGTCCGGTTTGCAGGCCCTGTGCGGCTCGTCGGACATGGCAGAGGTAGAGGCCCTCGCTGCCGGCGGTGGTGGTGCGGCCCGACTTGCCCTCGATGTGTACGTGCACCGACTTCGGGCGGCCATCGCGGCGATGGCGAGCGCTCTGGGTGGTGTCGACGCCGTGACGTTCACCGGAGGCGTCGGGGAGAACGCATCGCGGTTGCGGGCTGAGGTGTTGTCGACGATGGGCTATCTCGGGTTGTCGCTCGACAGCGAAGCGAATGGTGGGGCGGTGCCAGACGCGGAGATCACGGGAGCACATTCGCGGGTCCGAGTCTTCGTGGTCCAGTCGAGAGAGGATCTCCAGATCGCCGCAGAGGTGCGTACCATCACCGGCGCAGGTCCTATCGGCTGATCACGACCTTGAGCGCGCCTGTCTCCGACGCGCGCCCGAAGGTGTCATATGCCTCGAGCATCTGACCCAGCTCGAAGTGGTGGGTGACGAACTGGCCTCCGTCGAGCTGGCCCGCCGTCAGGAGCCGGAGCAGGGTCGGCGTCGAGCGCGTGTCGACCAGTCCCGTCGTCAGGGTGACATCGCGAATCCAGAGGGACTCGAGGTGCAGTGTTGCCGGCTTCCCGTGTACCCCGATGTTGGCCACGCGGCCGCCCGGACGGACGAGTGCGGTGCACAGCTCGAAGCTTTCTGGCACGCCCACCGCCTCGATGGCGACGTCGGCACCGAGGCCATCGGTCAGGGCCTGGACCACGGCTATGGGGTCGACGGACCCGTTGTTGATCGTGACGTCGGCGCCAAAGCGCTTGGCGGCGTCAAGTCGGGCGTCGGCGAGGTCGATGGCCACGACCTGGCTCGGCGAGAAGAGGTGCGCCGCCATGATGGCGGCGAGTCCGATTGGTCCCGCGCCGACCACGGCGATGGTGTCGCCCGGCTGGACCTGACCGTTCAGCACGCCCACCTCATAGGACGTCGGGAGGATGTCAGCCAGCATCAAGACGTCCTCGTCCGACACCCCCGCCGGGACGATGTAGGTCGAGGTGTCGGCGAAGGGCACCCGCACGAGCTCCGCCTGGGTTCCGTCGATGAGGTGGCCGAGGATCCAACCGCCGCCTCCCAGGCATTGCCCGTAGCGGCCTTCCCGGCAGAAGCGACAGAATCCACAAGCCGAGATGCAAGAAACCAGGACGCGCTGACCAACTTCGCGCGTCTTCACGCCTGGGCCGACCTCGACGATGGTGCCGACGGCCTCGTGTCCGAGGATCCTGCCCGGCGTCGTCTCCGGCACATCACCCTTCAAGATGTGCAGATCCGTGCCGCAGATCGTCGTGGCGTCCACCTGCACGATGACATCGCCGTCGTGCTCGATCGTGGGATCGGCCACCTCGGTCCAGCTCTTTTTGCCTGGTCCTTCGTACACAAGTGCTTTCACCCTCGTACCTCCGCTTGGTCCTCATCTCAATGGTGCGGCCTCCGCGTCGACCACAACTACGGACCAACGTCCCATTTCGACCACGAGCATCATCTGGCTCTCCGGAGAGGAGGACACATGGCTCTTGGTGTCGGGACCTTTTTCCGTAGTCGGCGACCGGATATCGGACGAGCCTGGTCCTCAGAACGAATATCGCGAGTGGGGAAACACGACCATCAGCAAAGGGCCGCCGGTGGCCAGAAACCATGGCGAGCTGCGGGTCGTTGTCGGCGTCGACGGCTCTGAGAACGCGAAGCGCGCCCTCACGCCGCCCACGAAGCGGCCCGGACGGGCGCCGTCTTGCAGATCGTCTGCGTCGGCCATGCTGCCCACCGGCCTGATCACTCGGCCGTCCTCGATCAACCGCCAGATCGGGGACCAGCGAGCGGTGCACCCGTCCGCGCCGACCTCGAAGCGGTGCGCGCCGTTGCCCACAGACAGCATGCAACGATCAACGACGTCGTCTTGACCGCGGTAGCAGGCGGCCTGCGAGCCCTGCTGTCCGCACGCGGCGAGCTCGGCTCTGCCCCGACGCTCCAAGCCGTGGTCCCCGTGGGACTGGAGGTCGGCGAGGGGCGTGCGATGGGAAACGGGGTCTCCGCTCTCTTCGTGCGTCTTCCTGTTTCCGAGGACGATCCCCGACGCGCATTGGAAACGATCACCTCGACGACGAGGAAGCAAAAGAACCAGCACCGAGAGGATGTGCCCCTGGTCGCGCTGAGGCTCCTCGATCCCACGCCCCAGGGCGTCCTGGCCGGAGCCGCGCGCTTGCTGCGGTACCAGCCGATCTTCAACCTGATCGTCACCAACGTCCCGGGGCCGCCGGTGCCGCTCTACCTGCTGGGCGCTCGTCTGCTCGAAGCATTCCCAATCGTCCCCCTGCTGGGCAACCAAGGCCTGGGCGTGGCTGCGCTGTCCTATGACGGGCAGCTCACCCTGGGCGTCTTCTCGAACCCCGAAGTGGTACCGGACGTGACGGTCTTTTGCGAGGGCGTCTCGAAGGTCCTCGAGGTGCTCGAAATGCGATAGGTCCCTAGGTCACCGGACTTTCGTCCCTAGTAAGGGCACAGAAAAGCTTGAGAAAATAGAGGAATGCGGCACCAGGAGGAACTCATGACGACGGAAACCCAATCCACTTTGCCCTCGGACAGAGTCGTTGTAGGTGTCGACCGCTCGCCGGCGTCCCTTCAGGGGCTCGAATGGGCTCTTCGCTACGCATCATTGAGTCATTCGAACGTCGAGATTGTTGCCGCGTGGGATTGGCATGTGAATTTCAGCTTGGCCCCCATCGCGCCGGACTTCGGTCCGGAAATAAGTGCAGAACATATGCTGGATTGCTTGATTCAACAGAAAAGAGCGGAACACCCAGATCTGCAGATCGATGGTCGCGTCGTCCAAGGGAATACGGCCTCCGTCCTCGAAGAAGCTTCCAAGGGAGCGGCGCTGCTCGTGATCGCGACGAGAGGGCACGGGGAGCTCGTTGGTCTCCTGCTCGATTCAGTCAGTGAGCACTGCGTGACCCATGCCCGGTGTCCGGTGCTCGTGTACCGCGGCGAGTCTGTTAGCTCGACGTCCGAGCCTGTTTCGGCGGGGGCGACAGCATGACCGCACGCGTCGAACCTGCTGGTGCCGGAAGGACCCAAGCCGGCGACCTCGCTCGGCGGGTCGCACACCGCCGTGCTGAGTTGGGCATGACCGTCGAAGAGCTCGCAGAGCGCTCCGGCATCGATCCGGCATACCTCGAGTACTTCGAGCACAACGCGAGTGCCCGCCTGAGCGCCGGCGCGTTGAATCTTCTCGCGCTGGCTCTGGACACGAGAGTCATCGACCTTCAGGGCGGTCAGGTCGACCGCCCGCCGGGCATGGGGCGGGCCGGCCGTCATCCGATCCTTGAGATCCTCACCAAGGAGCAGTGTGAGGCCCATCTTGGAGTGGGAGGCATCGGGCGAATCGTGTTCACCACGGAGCGGGGACCCGTCGCCGTTCCGGTGAACTTCGAATACTCAGAAGGGAATATCGTGCTCAGCACCGATATGAAGAAGGCCGCTGCCCTGGAGGCACTGCCCGTGGTCGGGTTTGAGGTCGATCGCGTTGATGACACGCTGAGCGAGGGTTGGAGCGTCTTGGTGAGCGGACGAGCTCGCTTGGTCGACGACCCCGACGAACTACTTCGCCTCTCCTCCCTCGATCTCGAGGCATGGGCAGGCGGCCGGCGTCATGCCCTGGTCTCTATTGCGCCGAACGAGATGACGGGCCGGGTCATCGTTCACGCAACGCCCCCAGATGACACGTGAGTGGCCGCGCCAACGGTGATGAGTTGAACCGGAACCTCAAGATCGCTGTCCGACCATCACACGATGCGGTTCAGGCGGTGATGCCGACCGCATCAGGTGGGTCGTAACCCATCCAAGCTTTGGCGAGCGGGTTGGCCCTCCCTTATGGACCATGGCGGTCCCGGCGTGATGCGGCATGATGTCGGAATGGCCGAGCCTCGTGAGGTCGAGGTGACGACCCTTCCCCTCCAGCGCCTCTCTCGTCTGATCGGAGCTGATCGATTTGGCGAGCTCACCCGCGCTGCCGGTCAGGCACGGGAAGCTCTCGATGGAGCTCGGGTGTGGAACATCAGCTCGACGTCTGCCGGGGGTGGTGTCGCAGAGATGTTGCACAGCCTCGTCGGATATTGCATTGGGAGCGATATCGACGCCCACTGGGACGTGATCGAGGGTGACCAGGAGTTCTTCCACATAACGAAGCGACTCCACAACCGGCTTCATGGGGTGCGCGGGGACGATGGCGCATTGGGCCGGCCCGAAGCGGACCACTACGACGCAGTGATGGCGGAGAACCTCGTCGCACTTTCGAACCGAGTAAGTGAAGGCGATGTGGTGATCCTGCATGATCCGCAGACGTTGGGTCTCGCCCCCGCCCTGGCGGAGCGCGGAGCCTTGGTCGTATGGCGCTGCCACATCGGAACGGAGCGGGCGAACGAATACACGGAGGAGGGTTGGAGCTTTCTGGAGCCGTACCTGGCTCCCTGTCGTGCCTACGTCTTCTCCCACCGCGGCTTTGTCCCCCGACTCTTCGACGGAGCTGCCGTCTTCATCGTTGCGCCCTCTGTCGACCCATTTACCGCAAAGAATCGGCCTTTGGACAATGCCCGTGTGGACAGGCTCTTGGTCAAGGTCGGCCTGTTCGATGACGACGGGGACTCTGCCGTATCGACCCGGTCGGTTCTCGGTGGCGCCGGTCCGCTGTCGCGCAACGATCGTTTGGTCGTCCAGGTGTCGCGCTGGGACCACCTCAAGGACATGCAAGGGGTCCTTCAGGGGTTTGCCACCATGGTCGGCGGACATTCGGGTCTGAGGCTTGTCCTCGTGGGCCCCGAGGTGAGCGCAGTGTCAGACGATCCTGAAGGCGCCAGAGTCCTGGACGAATGTATGACGCTATGGGAAGACCTCTCGCACAACCGACGACGCGCCATCCGGCTTGTTGGTTTGCCGATGGACAACTTTGAAGCCAATGCACTCATGGTCAATGCGATACAACGCCGAGCGACGGTCGTCGTGCAGAAGAGCCTTGAGGAGGGCTTCGGTCTCACGGTCGCCGAGGCCATGTGGAAATCCCGCCCAGTCGTGGCTTCCGCGGTAGGAGGCATCGTCGACCAGGTGGCCCCCGGAACCGGGGCATTGCTCAACGATCCCTCCGACTTAAACGCTTTCGGCCGAACGTTGGCGGAGCTACTTGCGAGTCCTGACGAGATGGCAGCTATGGGTCGCCGTGCTCGGATGCGGATCCGATCCCATTTTCTGAGCGACCGCCATCTCATCGACTATGCGCAGTTGATCGAAGCCGTGACCCACCACTAGCACGGCGAGGCTCCCAGGGATAGGTCGCAAATCTGTCCCAACAATTGGGTCGCACGGCCTCGCTTCATGTTCCGTGGCCCGGGCGATGTGATCGCGCCCCTGCCGCTTCACGACAGGTCCTCCACCGTGGCCAGTGTCGTGGACACCTCGATGATCCCCGTGGCGATTTCGACCGGTATCGGGTCAGATGACGGATAGGCAGCGCCGACCTCATCAGTGGAGTTGTCACCCCACGCCCAGAGGTTCCCGGTTGCACCGATGCCGTATGAAGTCTGGCCACCGGTCTTCACGGTGACGAACGGTTCGGGAGTGTCGACCGCTTCGGGTGCTGTGACAGCCGTCGTTGCCTCTCCGTCGCCCAACTGCGACCACGCATCACTGCCCCATGCGTACATGTGCCCACCGGCAATCGCCAAGACCTGGCCGTTCGTCGGACCTGAACCACCCAGTGCGACCGACGTGATCGAAGCCGGAAGCATGATGGGCACGGGTGACCAGGCATCGGTCGTCGTAGCGTTGCCCACTTCACCGAGCCCGTTGTAGCCCCACGAATAGAGCTGACCAGTGGCTGTCAGAGCGGCAGAGTTGCGCCAAGAGGCATACACCGAAGTGACATCGGTTAAGGGAACGGTGACGGGCGTGTAGGACTGCGTGGTGCTGCCGTCGCCAAGATCACCGTCCACGTTGCCACCGCACGCTTCGAGCGCACCATCGTTCACGACGAGTGTGTGATCACCGGCACCAGCGATAGCTGTCGCTGCGGTGAACGGAAGCTTGATGGGAACGTCGATGTGCTTGGTGGCCGTACAGAGTTCGCCATAGGAATTCGATCCCCATCCCCAGACCTGACCAGTGGTGTCCACGGCCAGCGCCGATGCCTGGGGTGACGTGTCGGCCATGTAGGCGATGTGCACATCGGCCGGGAACCGAACAGTGACCGGTGTCATGGAGTTTTGCTCGGTCCCGTTGCCCAGCTGTCCCTTGTTGCCGACACCCCATGCCTTTACTGCACCGTTCGCCTTGACGGCGTACCACGTAGAGTTCGATGTGGCGACCTGGACGATGTTTCCTTGGAAGTCGTCTGGCGTGGGATTGGGCACTGTGGTGCTGGGCCACGAATAACCCCAATACTTCGCGTCAGACTGCTGTGCTCCTGCGGGCAGTGTCATTGCGATCATCGTCCCGATCAGTGCCGCTGTGAACAGCGCCAGCCTGTACCGCTTCATCACTACCTCCGTTTGGATCGTTGATGGACCTCGCCCAGAGTTCGCGCACTGCGGGCACGGACCTCCGAACCGGTCGTCGACTGGCATCCGCGAAGTCCAGATCGACGCAAGCAGCTCAACCCTTGTGCACGTGGCGCATTGTCGTTGGTCGGCCGGGTGGCGGTCAACGGAAATGTGAGTGACGAAAAGGCGACAAATGCCGCGTCAGCCGGAGACCAACCATCCTCTCGAATGTTCTGCGGGTCCCTGTTTGACCTCCTCGTCCGCCACGTCGCAATGCGCAGGTCGCCGGTTCGGATCGGCCTCGAGCCCCAGACGGGCTGGTGACAAGCTTGATCGTCCGTCCCGGCAGTGGCGAGACTGTAGAAGGGGTCGCCGGCTCGAGCCGCGCGCCGATCCCCCGTTAACGTGACCGCCTCGGCCATTTCGACCGGGGCGCGGCGCCATGAGGAGGTGGGTGGACGTGGAGGACCGGTGTAGCCCGCGGCTGTACCTCGAATTGGGCGACGAGACGCAGGATTCGGCGTGGGCGCGAGCGCAGTCGCTGATGCAGCTTGCCGGCGCACACCGCGCGACGTGGTGGGAGAACTGCGCGCTCGGACGCACGGATCTCCCCATGCGGGTGCGCGACGGCAGGACTCTCGTCGTGGTCGAGGCTGGTGGCGAGTTCACGGCACCGTCGCCGGCTCCCCACACCTCTGAGGCCCACTGCTTTGCACGGACGACGCGCCCGAGCCAGGGGGTCTTGACCAGTGGCCCGACCCTGGGCCTTTTGATCGTCTGGATCAGTCCCCGAGCGCCCGAGCTCGCCCGCAGCCTGCGCGACTGGGGCGATTTCGTCCATATCCGCCACATTGCCGCTGCCGGGATCCCAGGCTTCACCCAGATCTCGGTCTACGAGAACGTGGCTGCGACCGACCCTCGTTACATGCATTTCTACGAATTCGACAATGAGGAGGCCGAAGCCACCTTTTCGACCATGATCGACCACGTCGCGCCACGTCTGGGCGGCACCGGGACCAGTGCGTACACGGAATGGGCGGACTGGCGAGCGCCAGGGGGGCGCCTCTTTTACTGCAACACCTTCCGGCGCCTTGGCGAGCTGGGCAGTGCGTCGAACGGAGCGCGCAGCGTCGCTTGATCCCAGGCGGGATGGGGCGGAGCCGCTGTAGTCGCTGCCGCACGTCGTGACTCGGTTTCGTCTCGGGTGTCGACGGAGCTCGCCCACCGAGGAGAACGCACCCGACAGCGCTCATCTCGTGGCTCGCACGCCCCGTTGCAACGGACAGCAACCCCCGCCTGGACGCCATTCCCAAGAGGTTCTCAATGCCTGCCCGCATCACTCAGGATCAACGACGAATCGCCCGATACCCCACCTGGGCCGTTGATTCGCCATGCCTGGTCCCCGGGTAGGTGACACGAGCGCGAGGTGGTCGGTCGATGAAGCAGCAACTGCGTGGCGCGGGGGCGGCACTCCTCGCACTGCTCGTGGTGGCGGCGTGGGCAACCGTGGCCGAGAGCGACGCGACCGCGGCAACCTCCTACGGTGTCGCCGTCACGCCGGGCGGTTCGCCCGCGTTCGTACCACCCGCGTGTGGGACAGGGACGCCTGCCTACAACTACGCCGGGAGCGGCGACGCGGCCGATCCGCAGGTCGTCTACTCAAACGGCATCTACTACGCCTTCACTACCGGCAATGCGCTTGGCAACAACATCGCGGCCCTGGTGTCGAACTCGCCGTCCTCGGGGTACGGCCCCTACACCGGTACCTGTTACGGCTCCTCTGCGCTCCCGAGCCCCTCGACGTGGGAGCAGCCGAACACGCAGACCTCGCCTGGGGTCTTCCACTACGACGGCCACTGGGTGATGTTCTATGACGCCGCGCAGGCGGGCCACGGCTCCGACAGCGGTTACGACTGCCTTGCCGTGGCGACCACGCAGAACATCACACCCCACAACGTCCAGTTCGCCGACGTCGCCAACAGCCCGATCGAATGCCAATCGACGGGGTCGATCGACCCCGAACCCTTCGTCGACCCGAGCTCCGGGCTCGCCTACCTGGTGTGGAAGCAGAACGACGGGGGCTCGTCTGCGCCGGCCTACATCTGGTCCCAGCAGCTCAACTCGAGCGGGACGGGATTCGCGCCCGGCTCGAGCCCGAGCCTTCTGCTCAGCAACGACACCGTCGACTATCCCTGGGAGGCCACGGTCGAGGACCCCTCAATGGCGGCTGCCGGCGGTGGCTTCTATCTCGTCTTCTCGGCAGGCATCTACACCTCGACCAGCTACTCCGAGGGGATCACGACCTGTAGCGGCCCGCTCGGTCCGTGTGGGCCGCAAACGCAGGTCTTGGGCACGTACGGATCGGTTCTCGGCCCGGGTGGGGGCTCTGTGTTCTCGGATGCCGACGGAAACTTCTGGCTGGCCTACGCGGCGTGGCAGGGCGGCAGCGCCGGCTGTACGAACTATTCGTGTGGGGCGGCCAGGCGGCTGTTCGTCGCGCCGATGCAACCCCCCAACGTCAACGGCGAGGTCCCCTGCACCGCACCGACCTCGCCATACGGCGTCGACATGGTGGCGTCCGACGGCGGCATCTTCGATTTCGGCAACCTGCCCTTCTGCGGCTCTGAGGGCGGCCGGCCGCTGAACCGCCCCGTGGTGGGCATGGCATTGACCAAGGACGGCGGCGGCTACTGGCTGGTGGCGAGCGACGGCGGCATCTTCAGCTACGGCGACGCCGGGTTCTACGGCTCGACCGGCGGCATGACGCTCAACCGCCCGATTGTGGGCATGGCGGCCACGCCGGACGGGAAGGGCTACTGGCTGGTGGCCAGCGACGGCGGCATCTTCAGCTACGGCGACGCGACCTTCTACGGGTCGACCGGCGCCATGACGCTCAACCGCCCGATTGTGGGCATGGCGGCCACGCCGGACGGGAAGGGCTACTGGTTGGTGGCCAGCGACGGGGGCATCTTCAGCTACGGCGACGCGACCTTCTACGGCTCGACCGGCGGCACGACGCTGAATCGCCCGATCGTGGGCATGGCGGCCACGAAGAACGGGCAGGGTTACTGGCTGGTGGCGAGCGATGGCGGCATCTTCAGCTACGGCGATGCGACCTTCCACGGCTCGGCCGGCTCGCTCGCGCTCAACAAGCCGGTGGTAGCCATGGCAGCGACCGCAGACGGCGGCGGCTACTGGCTGGTGGCGAGCGACGGCGGTGTCTTCGACTACGGCGATGCCGGGTTCTACGGGTCGACCGGCTCCCTCGCGCTGAACCGGCCGATCGTCGGCATGGCGGCGGCCGGAACCTGAGGTCCCGCCTGGCCGCGGCGCCCTGCCGGTCGGGGAGCCTGTCGGGTCGGCGTTGGTTCAGGTCGACACCGGCTCGGGGATCAGGTTCGCGGGGATCACGTCGTCGGCGATCTCGAGCCCCGGCGCCTTGCCGCCCCGGGTCCAGGACGCCGCCGCACCGATGAGGCACATGACAATGCCGAAGTCGAACGCGGTGTGCAGTCCATTGCGGAACGAATCGGCAATGAGGCTCGGGAAGAAACGCTCACCTGTCACCGTGGCGCGCTGGTGTTGGGTGAGCTGGGAGAGCACGTGCGATCCGATGAGGTGGCTGGCCGGGTTGTAGCCCAAGAAGGCCGCGAACAACGTCGAGACCGGCGGCAGCTGGGAGATGGAGACCGCCGTGTCCACCGGCACGCCGTGGGCGGTCAGGCCCTTGACGAGCGCCGCCGGGAGCGTGTCGGACAGGCCGACGATGATCAAGGTGAAGAAGATCCCGATGGAGAGGACCTGCGCGGAGTTCTGGAACGTCGTGTTCATGCCGGACCCGGCCCCTCGGTCCCGGGCGGGCAAGCTGTTCATGACCCCGGTGCGGTTCGACGAGCCGAACGAGGACATGCAGACACCGATCGCAAACAGCAAGACCCCGAAGGTGGGGTAGGAGAAGTTGATCGGCACCAGTTCGAACAGGGCGAAACAGATGGCGGTGCCGATCATGCCGAAGGTCGCGAACGGACGCGGGCCATAGCGGTCCGAGAGGATCCCCGAGAGGGGACCGGCGATCATGAACCCGGCCGTGAGCGGAATGATGAAGATGCCGGCCCACAGCGGCGTCACATTGAAGGCGTACCCGTGTCGGGGCAACCAGATGCCCTGTAGCCAGATGATGAGCATGAACATCAGGCCACCGCGGCCCAGGGCGCCGAGGAAGCTGGCGAACACGCCGGCGGTGAAGGCCCGGATCTTGAAGAGCTGGAGGCGGAACATCGGCTCGTCGGTGTGGACCTCAATGAAGCAGAACAAGACGAGGAACGCCACGCCCACGCCGAGCTCCGTCAGGACCACCGGGTTGGTCCACCCCATCGGGTGGTGCCCATAGGGCTCGATCCCGTAGGTGATCCCGATCATCACCAGGATCAGCCCTATGGCGAAGGTGACGTTGCCCCACCAATCGATCTTGGCTCGCGAGCCGTGCCCGACCTCGTGGAGGGCGAAATAGCCCCAGATCGTCGCGAAGAGGCCGATTGGCACCGACACGAGGAAGATCAGGCGCCAGTTGATGGGGGCGAGGAGGCCACCGAGGAGCAACCCGATGAACGTCCCGCTGATGGCGGCGGCCTGGTTGATGCCGAGCGCGAAGCCACGGCGGTCGGGTGGGAAGGCGTCGGTCAGGATCGCAGCCGAGTTGGCCATGAGGAGTGCCGCGCCGACGCCTTGGAAGATGCGCATCACGATGAGCCAGATCCCCGCGGCGGTCCCTGTCATCCAGGTGATGCTGAGGAGCAGCGAGAAGAACGTGAAGACGGCGAAGCCGAGGTTGTACATGCGCACGCGGCCGTAGATGTCGCCGAGACGGCCCAGGCTCACGACGAGGACGCTGGTGACGATGAGGAAGCCCAGGATCATCCAGAGCAAGAAGAACGTGTTGGAAGGCAGCAGGGGATCGAGGTGGATCCCGCGGAAGATGGCGGGGAGCGCGATGAGAACGATGGAGGCGTCGATCGTCGCCATGAGCATGCCGAGCGTCGTGATGAAGAGCGCGATCCACTTGTGCCGCTCGTTGACGGCCCGGGGCGGTGCCACCACTTGGGTCATGCGCGGGGATGCCCCTCTCTGGTCGTGCGCTGTCCGGCGCCGCGTGACCGGTGATCAGGAACCGGCCGTTCCGCTTTTGCTAGCCTAACCGGAACTCGGGGTTCCGGGTCTGGGGGGCCGACCACATGGCGAGCACGCGAACTCACTCCGGCGTCACCTTCGTCGTTCTGGCGACAGCCGCGCTCGCGTTCAGCCTCTTGCAGTCGCTGATCATTCCGGCCATTCCCCAACTCGAACACACCTTGCATACCTCAGAGGACAGCGCGAGCTGGTTGCTCACCGCCTATCTGCTCAGCGCCGCCATCGCCACCCCCATCCTCGGTCGCCTCGGCGACGCGACGGGCAAGAAGAGGATGATGGTCCTCGTGCTGATCGCGCTCAGCGTCGGCACACTCGTCAGTGCAGTGGCGACGTCGCTCGCCATCATGATCGTCGGTCGCGTCATCCAGGGCGCTGCCGGCGCCGTCTTCCCCCTCGCCTTCGGCATCATTCGCGACGAGTTCCCACCCGAGCGGGTGGCCGGGGCCATCGGGGTGCTGTCGGCCATCCTGGGGCTGGGCGTCGGGGGCGGCATCCTGCTCGCCGGACCGATCCTCGAGCACCTGTCGTACCACTGGCTGTTCTGGTTTCCCTTGGTGATGGCGGTCGGCGCCACGGTCGCCACCTTCATCTTCGTGCCCGAGTCGCCCGTGCGCACCGGTGGGCACATCAACTGGCTCGGTGCCGTGCTCATGTCGGGTTGGCTGGTCACCGGGTTGCTGGCCGTCTCGTACGGGCCCACGTGGGGTTGGCACAGCCCAACCGTGCTCCTCCTGTTTGCGGCCACCGCGGTCCTGCTCGGACTCTGGATCTTTTCGGAATCCCACTCCCGCTCTCCCCTGGTGGACATGCGCATGATGCGCATCCCGGCCGTGTGGAGCACGAACCTGGCTGCCCTGCTGTTCGGCTTCGGCATGTTCGCCATGTTCATCACGGTTCCGCAGTTCGCGCAGACGCCGAGCTCTGTCGGCTACGGGTTCGGGGCCTCGGTCACGCAATCGGGCCTCTATCTCCTTCCCTTCGCGTCGGCGATGGTGGTGATCGCACCCCTGACGGGCCGGCTCTCGAAGCGGGTCGGGTCCAAGGCTGTGCTGATCGCGGGCGCGCTGTTCTCGGCGGCGTGCTACTTGTTGCTGACCCTCTCGCACAGCGCCCCCTGGACGATCTACACCGCCGCCGGGCTCCTGGGCGTGGGAGTGGCGCTGGGGTACGCGTCCATGGCCAACCTGATCATCGAGGCGGTCCCGGTGGAACAGACGGGTGTGGCCACCGGGATGAACACCAACATCCGCAACATCGGCGCGGCGCTGGGGAGCGGCGTCGCGACGAGCCTGGTCATCGGGGAGATGCTCCCGAACGGCTATCCCAAGGAGGCGGGCTACGTGCTGGCGTTCGCGGCCAGCGGTATTGCGATGCTGATCGCGGCCGCGGCCGCGCTCGATGATTCCGCGCCGAGAGGGCCCGTCGATCGTGTCGTCCGAAGCTCACCCTGCATTGATCGCCGAGGCGGAGGTCGTGGTCGGCGCGATCGCCTATGCACCAGAGGAGCCGGTGTGAGCGCGCGCGGCACGGTTGTGCCCGTGAACGGCGCCGGCAGCGCCGGCGAGCCGCGCCCGCTCCGGCGAGACGCCGAGCTGAACCTCGGCCGGATCCTCGTCGCCGCGCGCGACGTGTTCGCCGAGGAGGGGTTCGAGGCGTCGATGGAGTCGATCGCCGCCAGGGCCGACGTCGGGGTCGGGACGCTGTACCGCCGCTTCCCGAACAAGGCCGACCTGCTCAACGCAGTGGTGGAGGCGGCCAAGGAGCGCAACCGGCAGATCGCTGAAGAGGTGCTCGCCGAGGTGCCGGCCGAGGACGCAGTGTTCGAGTTCGTCCGGCGCTGTATCGCCGTTCCAAGCTGCTGGCGGGCGACGATCTCGGCGCCGCCGTGGCGCTCGACCGGTACCGGGCTCGACAGGACCGCACCGCTGCTCCAGGAGATCCTGACGCGCAGCCAGCGGGCCGGGGCCGTGCGCAGCGACGTCGCAGTGACCGACCTCGTGGTGGTGCTCTTGTCGGTCCGGTCGATCGCAGACGTCTGCGACACCAAGTCGTCCAAGCCGTCGCTGCGCTTCTTGGAGCTCGCGCTCGATGGCCTTCGTCCCGGTCACGCCCCCATGGGCCGGCCGGCGCTGACGGTGGCCCAACTGGACAAGATCTTGAGGCATCGCTGATGAGCCCGGTGGTTCGGACCAGCATCGACGACAAGATCGGGACGTTGGCCCTCGACAATTACCGCGAAGCGGAACGCGCTCGGGACGGCGACGGTCGAGGAAATGCTGCGCGCGCTCGAGGCCTTCGAGGCGGCCGCCGTCCGTGCGGTCGTGCTCCGGACGGCGCAGCCCACCCAGGTCTGGTCGGCCGGCCATGACATCGACGAACTGCCAGTGCGCGGTGTCGATCCCCTTCCCTTCGGGGATCCTCTCGAGGAGCTGCTGCGCGCGGTGCGCGGGTACCCCGGCGCAGTCATCGCCATGGTGCACGGCACGGTCTGGGGTGGGGCGTGTGATCTCGTGCTCAACTGCGACATGGTGGTCGGGGACGACACCGCCGCCTTCGCGGTGACGCCCGCACGCCTGGGTCTGCCCTATTCGGCGTCGGGGATCCAGTACTTCTTGGCGCGCCTTCCCTTCAACGTGGTGAACGAGCTGATCATGACGGCCGACCTCATCGCCGCCGACCGCGCCTACGCCGTCGGGGTCATGAACCGCCTCGTCACTCCCGACGAGCTCGAGGCCTGCACCTACGAGCTGGCGCGCACGGTGCGGAGCCGGTCCGGAGAGGCCATCCGGGCCTACAAGCTCCAGGCGACGACCTTCGTGCGCGCGGTTGCCCTCTCGGCTCAGGACTCGCAGTGGATCAACCAGCTGCGCCACGACGTGTACGCGGGGGAGGACTACGCCGAAGGCATCGCGGCCTTCTTGGAGAAGCGCCCACCCAGGTTCACGTAGCTGTGGGCGTCAGCGCACGACCGCGGCCAGTCCGAGCCCGAGTGGCGCCAGCAGCCAGCCCCAACGGACGGCGGACACGACCAGCTCGCAGCGGTAGCCGTAGAGCACCGCGAGCTGGATCGGTTGGAACGACGGTGCGCTCAGGCCGCTGAGGACCGCCACGACGACGAGGGGAGTCGAGGACGCGATGCCCGCCACCACTGCGACGACCAGGTAGTAGGCGACGCGCAGGGCCGTCAACCACGACCAGCGGCGTAGGGCGTGCTCGGTGCGGGGCACGCCCAGGTTGTGGGGATGGATCACCGAGCCCGTGAACAGGGCTGCGCCCGAGAAGGCGAGCAGGGGACCGGCCAGGGTCAGGACGTCGGCTGTCCCGGCCGGTGCGGACTCGACGAGGTGGAGCAGCAAGCCCAGCACCGAGGCCAGGATCGGGGACTGGTCGACCCAGGTCGTGGCCCGGCGTTGGCGGATGGGGGCGTCGCGACGCATCAGGTGGGTACAGACGGCGCCCCAGGCAGAGGTGATGACGTTGGCCAGCACGGCGATCATCGTCCCGGTCGGCCCCGCGAATGCGGCCGCCGCCGGCACCACCCAGAACCCGCTGTTGGGGCTGACGGCCCAGGCCTCGAGTGCGCCTTCTCCGGCACTGCGCCGGCCCCGTGTGATCTGCGCCGCGCCCATCATCAGCCAGAGCCCGGCGGCCAGCGCGAGCGGTCCGACCAGCTGGCGTGCCGAGGTCAGCCGCCAGGCCGCAGCGAACGACAGCGTGGCCGACGTGACCAGGATCTGCACGCGCAGCACGACGGGCCAGACCCGCCGGACGTGCGGGCCGCCGTGTGCGGCGCCCCAGCCCAGCAGCCCACCCACCAGGAAGCAGACCAGGCTGAGCACGCCCAGATTGTGTCGCGCCGGAGTTCAGACGCACCTCGGGTGTCGACCGGCGGCACGGGATAAGGTGCCGAAGTGCACACTCAAAGGATTCGTGAGGTGCTGGCGGAGGCGATTGTCGGGCGTCATTTGCTTACGCACCCCTTTTATCGGCGCTGGGACGCAGGAACCCTCTCCGAGGGCGAGGTTGCGGCCTACGCGGAGCAGTACCGGCACATCGAGCGGGAGCTCCCGGTGACGTTGTCGGCCATCGCGGCCGCGTTGCCGGAGGGACGGGCGCGCGAGCTCGTTGAGGCCAACCTGGCCGACGAGCTCGGGACACCCGAGCCCCACGCGGACCTCTTCGAGTCGTTCGCACGGGCCGCCGGTGCGGAGTCCGAGGCCCGCGCCACCCCGTCCACGGCCGCGCTGCTGGCCGTCGTGCGGACGACGGCGACGCATGACCCCGTGGCCGCGCTGGCCATGGTGGCGGCCTACGAGATCCAGGCGTCGGACATCGCCGGCTCCAAGGCCGACGGGCTTCGCCGCCACTACGGCTTCGACGAGGACGGGACCCGTTTCTGGGACGTTCACCGCACCCAGGAGCTCGACCACGCAGGATGGTCGATTGAGGCACTGACCGAGCTGGGCGCTGACCCTGACGTGGTCCAAGCCGCCGCCATCGTGTCCGCTGACTCGTGGTGGCTCTTTTTGAGTGAGCGAGAGGAAATGGCCGCCGCGGGCGCCAGCTGCTGAGTCGCTAGCGCAGGCTCCCACAACGCGCCGCGGCCTCGGCAAAGGCAGCGGCACGGGCGCCAAAGTCGGCGAAGCGTCCGAAGCTCGGTGCGGCGGGCGAAAGCAGCACGACGCCACCCGCGCCGTCATTGGACGCCGCCCACGTGAACGCAGTTTCGACGGCACCCTCGAGGCTCGATGCGTCGACGACCTCGACGCGGTCGGCCCCCACTTCGCGCACCGCGTCGCCGATACGCGGTCCGTTGTCGGGCATCGTGACGACCAGGGTCGGCAACGTGCGCGCGGCGAGGGTCGTCCCGAGGGGCGCATAGTCGACGCCGCGGTCGTGGCCGCCGACGAGCAAGGCGACGGGCCGGGTCTCGTATGCCGCCAACGCGGCTTGTGCGGGGAGCACGTTGGTCGAGAGGCTGTCGTCGACGAACTCGACCGATCCGATCCGACCGAGCGAGTGGCATCGGCTGGGCAATCCTGCGAAGCCGCTGGCCGCCTCCTCCAGCCGCTCGTCGTCGTCGGCCTCCGCGATGCCGAGGGCGGTCAGAACGGCCCGCGCCATCGATGCGTTGCGCGCGTTGTGCGGCCCCGGGAGGCTGAGAGACCCAGACCATGTGGCATCGTGTTCCACGTCGGCGGCGCCCACCCAGTGCAGGTGGGGACCGAGCAGCGCAGTCTGCGCCCGCAGCTCCGCGTCGCTCCCGTCGGCCAGAGCCAGGGTCACACCCGGTTTGGTGCACAACGACAGCTTGTCCTCGTAGTAGCGGCGGACCGTCCCGTGCCAGTCGAGGTGGTCGGGTGAGAGCGACGTGACGGCGACGACGTGGGGGCCATGGGCCAGGTCGGGCACCTGGAAGCTCGACGTCTCGATGATCCAGTAGTCGGGCTCGGGCTCGGGTCCACCGTCCTCGCCGGCCACCGGATCCCACGGTGGGTGCCCGATGTTGCCGCCGGCCCGGGCCCGATGGCCGAGCGCGGTGAGCAGGTGCACCGCAAGCGCGGTCGTGGTGCTCTTGCCTTTGGTCCCGGTGATGCAGGCCACCCTGCTCGGGTCGGCCTCCTCCATGAAGAGACCGAGACCCCCGCACACTGCGACCCCCGCATCCTGGAGCTGGGTCACCTCGGGCCGGTAGCGGCTGATGCCGGGGGCCTTGACGACGACCTCGCAGCGCGTCAGTGCGTCCAGACCGCCGTCCGCCGTCGCGGTGACAGGGAGGCCCTCGTGGTGGTCGGCGCTGGGCGTGTCGTCGACCAGGACGGGCGTGACGCCCATGAGGCGGAGCCGGCGAACGCTGGCGCGGCCCTCGACGCCGAGACCCCAGACGCCGACCGAGGCGTCAGTGAGCGCGGACCAGGAGATCGGTTGGCGCATAGCGATCTGGAATGCGGTGGGTGCCGCGCGGCTCGAGCAGTGAGGCGACGTCCCCGTCGTTGCCCGCCATGCTCCCGTTCCTGCGACGGGCGGTCGGAGCGGGGAGCGCGGTGGTGACCGCCGAGCGGAGACGCTGCAGCAGGACCGAGTCTGTTCGGTCGCCACGTTGTGCCGCCAGGAGGATGGCAGTGCGGCACTCGTCGGTGTCACCCACGCACTCGAACGGTTTGGCTCCGGTGCCGAGGGCGAGCAACGTGCGGAAACGTTCCTCGTTGGCCGGGTTGTCGAGCGGCTCGGCGCCGGCGAAGACAGCGGCCAGCTCGGCGCGGTCCATGTACGGGGCGAGGATCAGGTCGATGAAGCAGCACTTGTCGCAGCGCCCGCACCAGTGGTCGAGCCGCTCGGCCGGATCCTGGTTGAAGGCTCGGTTGCAGCTGCGGAATACCCGGTGGTACCGGGTGAGTCGCGCGAACTGCGAGGAGACCCAGAGCTCACTGCGGGGGCGCAGGTAGGAGAACACCGCGAGTCGCGGACCGAGGTTCGCCAGCACTACGTCGGCGAAGGCGCGCTCGAACTCCTCACCTTTCGACCACTGGTGGTTGACGGCTTGCCCTTCGGCCACGAGCGTCGGAGCCGAGGCCGACCACTCGTTGGACAGCACGACCGCGTCGCGGTCCTCCAGGACGGCGGCCACGACTGCGGCGGCGGTGATGATGGCAGTGACCGGCACATGGCCGTTCAGGAAACCGTGCTCGGCGGAGCGCCGCACCAGCGGATCGATCTCGCGTTCGATGTGGCGTACGGGCACGCCCGTGGCGCGGGCTGCGTCCTCGATCGCCGCGAAGCGGTCACCGGGGGGGTTGACCACGCACAGGGCGGCGTCGGGATGGTCGAGCGACAGCGCGTCGACGGTGACGATGGAGTCGATGCCGCCGCCGAATGGAATCAGCGGCCGACCCCGCTCGGGCTCATAGGCCGGCGCGGGGGGTTCCGACCGGTCCGGACCGGTGACCCGCAGGTCCCGCAGGTCGATGTCGTTGCGGTAGGCGAACTCGCCGAGACCGTGGGTGTAGTACTCGGTCAAGAAGGATCGCTCGAGAGAGCTCGTCGCCAGGTCGCCGAGGTCGATGACCGGCGCGGCGCTCGTCTTGTAGTACGACACCCCAGCCACCAGGTAGAGCAGCCGCACGGCGGCCTGGACGGCGGGGCCGGCCCACTCGCCGCCGCGTTCGAAGGTGAACCGCTCCGTGAAGGTCTGCTCCGTCGTGGCGTAGTGACAGGTCACGGAGTTGCGCGCAGAGTCGATGACGTAGCCGTCGTAGCGGAACAGGTCGTCGGGAGCCATCACAGATGAGAGGTCGGCCCCACTCGGGGCGTCCCCATGCTACGAGGCGACCCGCCGTCGGGCGGTCAGCCCGTCACCCGTGTAGGCGGGCCAGCAGGGCGAAGCGTCCGCAGGGCCGCTGGGCCCGGTCGCTGAAGAAGTCGCCGTGCGAGGTCGTCGCCCCACTCACACTGACGTTCTCGTCGCGCAGCCCCGCCTCGCGCAGTTGCTGACGGTTGGCGGCGATCAGATCGACCAACCAGTGCCCGGGTCCGTCGGCCCGGGCGACGCCGTCGTCGAGAGCGCCTCGCCGCAGCGCACCGATGAGCGCGTGGCGCACCTCGTCGGTTACCTGATATCGATCGGGCGCCACCGCGGGCCCGAGAAAGGCCCGGACGCGCTCGGGCCGCGCGCCGAGGGACCACATGGTGGCGAGTGCCGCGCCGACGACTCCCGCAGCAGTGCCCCGCCAGCCTGCGTGGACGGCTGCCAGCACGCCCGCGTCGGGATCGACAAGGGCGAGCGGCACGCAGTCGGCGACCATGATCACCAGCGTGATGGCGGGCGTCGTGGTGACGAGCACGTCGGTGTCAGGGATCGCATCGTCGTCGCTGGCCTTCCCACGCCCTCGGTCATCGGGGCCGACGACGGACACCCCGGTGCCGTGGACCTGGTGCGCAAACACCGCGCTGTCGAGCCCGGGACCGAACGCCGAGGCGGCCCGCGCCCGGTTGGCCGCCACGTCCAATGGCCTGTCACCGACGTGCAGGGCGAGGTTGAGCGTGTCATAGGGAGGTTCGGACACTCCGCCACGCCGGGTGGTCACCGCCACCGAGACGCCGAGGGATCCCGCGTCGTCCCAGTGCAGCAACGGAGGCACGTGTCCATCGGGCATTGGCCTTCGACGATACGCAGCGTCTACGAGGCTTCGCTCTCGTCCCAGACCGTGGTCGGCACGACAGAGAGCAGCGGGCGTGCGGCGGCTTGCCGCGGCCGCCGTCCCCGGTCGGTCCTCTGTAGCTCGGCGAATCCGTAGAGTTCGGCGGCGTCGGTGCCCGAGCCGGCCGTCGGGAGCCGGGATCCGGCTGGCGCGGCGAGGGGGTCAGCGAGTCCGAGGACATCGGCCAGTGACGCGCCTGCGTCGAGGGCCCCGAAGAGCACGCCGACCGACTCGAGCGAGAAGCCTTTGTCCTGGAGTCGCAACACGGCCGCCAGGCGGTCCTGGTGGGCTTGCCCGTAGATCCCGGTGCGGCCACGCAGCGCCGGGTGCGCCAACAAGCCGAGGGTCTGCAAGGAGCGGACGCGCCGGGCCGTCGTCCCGTTGGCTGCCGCCAGTTCGTCGATGGTCATCTCGCGTCGGCCCCTCGTCACCAGGTCCACTTGACAAGTATGACATAAATCTATGTAACATGAACTCATGGCACTGAACCCCGACGCAGTCGGCCACACGTCCGAACCTTCCGAGCGCTCCTGGGAGCACACCGATGCGCTGCTCTACGCGCTGGGCGTCGGGGCGGGCGCGCTCGACCCGACCGGCTTCGAGCTCGATTTCACGACGGAGAACTCGGTCGGCGTCACCCAGCGGGTTCTGCCCACCTTCACCACGATCATCGGGCAGGGTGGCGGGAGGGCGGTGCTGTCGATCGGCGAGTACGACCCGGCCATGCTCGTGCACGGTGAACAGTCCATCCGTCTCCATGGCGAGATCCCGCCGGCGGGCACCGTCTCGACCGTGACCAGGGTCGCCGGCATCTACGACAAGGGGTCGGCGGGCCTGGTCGTCCTCGAGAGCGAGTCACGCCATGCCGGCGGCGGCGAGCTCGCGTTCTCCAGTCGTACCGCCCTCTTCATCCGCGGTGCCGGTGGCTTCGGAGGGCCGCGCAATCCCGAGGGCGACGAGGAGACCGCGCTGGCTGCAGAGCCCCTCCCGACCCGCGAGCCCGACGAAGTCGTGGCCTACGCCACGCGTCCCGATCAGGCGCTGCTCTATCGATTGAACGGCGACCGCAACCCGTTGCACTCGGACCCCCTCTTCGCCAAGCGGGCCGGGTTCGACCGACCGATCCTCCACGGGCTCTGCACGTACGGCTTCACCGGCCGCGGCCTGCTGCACACCGTGTGCGGCTCGGATCCCGCACGCTTCGGCGCCATGCGCGCCCGCTTCTCGAAGCCGACCATGCCGGGCGACACGCTGACCATCTCGGTCTGGGACATCGGGACAGATGCGGCCGGGTTCTATCGCTTCCGCACCGAGACCCAACGGGGCGAGACCGTCATCGATTCGGGTCTCTTCCAACTGGCCGAGCGCGCCTGAGCATCGAGGACTCGGCCGGTCGAGAGGACCACGTCCACGCGCGGAGCGCCCGGTCAGCCCCCGAACAGCAGCGAGTAGTCGGCGCCGCGCCGGAGGTGGTGGCCACCGTCGACGCCGAGTGTCTCGCCGGTGACGAAGGACGACTCGGGCCCGATGAGGTAGCGCACGGCTGCGGCAACGTCGTCGACCGTGCCGACGCGGCCCAGCGGCATCTGCACGAGGTAGTCGTCGAGGAGCGCGCCGCCCGCGGTGATGAAGGACATCAACTCGTCGTCGATGATCCCCGGGGCAACCGCGTTGACGCGGATGCCGAGCGTCCCGAGCTCCTCGGCCGCCGTCTCGGTCAGGAAGCAGATCCCCGCCTTCGAAACGCCGTAGGCCCAGAGGTATGGGTGCGGGAAGCGCCCGGCACCAGACGACATGAGCACGATGGAACCGGGTCCGCCTTGCGCCTGCATGGCCGATGCCCCTTGCTTCACACAGATGACGGAGCCCACCAGGTTCAGGTCGACGGTGGAGCGCACGGCGGCCACGTCGGCGGTCAGGACGGACCCGATGTGGGCCGAACCGCCCGCGCACGCGAACAGGCCGTCGATGCGCCCCGTCACCTCGGTCGTCGCCGCGACGGCCGCCGCGACCTGCTCCTCCACCGTGACGTCGGCCACGACGTACCGTGCCGTCGCCCCCGCTGCGGCCAGCGCGGTGATGCGCGCCGTCGCGTCGGCCAGCTTCTGCTCGGTGCGCCCGCAGATGGTGACGTGCGCCCCCTCCGCCGCAAAACGTTCCGCGGTGGCCAGCCCGATGCCGCTGCCGCCCCCGGTGACGAGGATCGACCAGCCGGCGATCCCCGGACCGCCGGTATCCCCGGAGCCGCTCCCGCCGTCCCCCTCGCTCTCCGGCATCAAAGAGGACCCACGCCGACCGGCGCCGTCGGCGTGAACGCGACGGGCATCTGCTCGATCCCCGAGATGAAGTTCGCCGCGCGCCGGTCCAGCGCCCCGCGCTCGACGGCGAGGGCGAGGTCGGGCATGCGGGCCAGCACGCGCTCGACCATGACGCGCAGCTCCAGGCGGGCCAGCTGGTTGCCCAGGCAGAAGTGGGCGCCGAAACCGAAGGCGATGTGCGGGTTGGGGCTGCGGGTGATGTCGAAGGTGTCGGGGTTCTCGAAGACCGCCTCGTCCCGGTTGGCCGACGGGTAGAGCAGCAACAGCTCCTGGCCCTCCCGGATCTGCGCGCCCGCCAGCTCGACGTCCCGTGTCGCGGTGCGCGCCATGTTCTTGATCGGCGACACCCAGCGCAGCATCTCCTCGACCGCGCCGGGCATCAGACCGGCCGGGTCAGCGGCCAACTGCGCCACCTGGTCGGGATGGGCCAGGAGTTCTTCGACACCGCCGCTGATCACGTGGCGGGTGGTCTCGTCCCCGCCGATCAGGATGAGGAGCGTCTCGTGGACCAGCGAGTCGTCGTCGAGCGAGTCGCCGTCGATCTCGGCGTGGCACAACACGCCGACGAGGTCTTCGGTGTTGCCGCTCGAGCGCCGCTCGTCGAAGACGGGGTGGATGTAGTCGGAGTACCCGGTGAACGCGTCGGCGGCACGGATCATCGCCTCGGGGTCTGGCGATCCCTGGCCCTTCAACATGTCGTCGGACCATCGCAGCAGGTCGTCTCGGTCCTCGGGCGCGACCCCGAGCATGTCGCCGATCATGATGATGGGAAGCGGCGCCGCCACGTCCGCCACGAAGTCGCAGCTGCCCTGCTCACAGACCTTGTCGATGATGGCGTCGCAGACGATGCGGAGCTTGTCCTCCATGGCGCGCACCCGCCTGGGCGTGAATCCCTCCGAGACCAGCCGCCGCCGCCGCACGTGCTCGGGTGCGTCGAAGTCGATCATCATGGGCAGGGGCGGGAACTTCGGCCGGATGCCGCCCGCGCTGGAAAATGCCTCGGTGTCGACGGAGGCCGCCTTGACGGCGGCGTAGCTGGCAGCGGCCCACAAGTCGTTGGCCTCGTCGTAGTAGACGGGGGCGTTGGCCCGCATCCAGGCGAAGGCGTCGTGGGGCTCCCGCCCGAAGAATTTGCCGCTCATGAGGTCGATGCCCAGGTCCTCGGGCGCGGTGGTCACGGCCGAGACGATATCGCCGGGTGGGTAGGGTTGGTCCATGGCAGATCAGGCGACCTTCACCGATGTCGCCATGGAGTTCATGCCGGGGTTGTACTCGGCGGCGCTCCGCATGACGCGGAACCGGGCGGATGCCGAGGACCTCGTGCAGGAGACCTACCTGAAGGCGTACAGGTCCTTTGGTTCTTTCACCGAGGGAACCAACCTGCGGGCCTGGCTCTATCGCATCCTCACCAATACCTACATCAACTCGTACCGGGCCGCGCAGCGCCGGCCCGAGACCACCGACGTCGAGGACGTCGAGGAGCTCTACCTCTACAAGCGGCTGGCGGGTTCCGGGGGGAGCGATCAGGGTCGCTCCGCCGAGGACGAGGCGTTGGACCGCTTCACGGACGAGGACGTCAAGGCGGCGCTCGAGTCGTTGCCCGAGTCCTTCCGGATGGCCGTGCTGCTGGCCGATGTGGAGGGGTTCAGTTACAAGGAGATCTCCGAAATCACGGACGTGCCGATCGGGACCGTCATGAGCCGGATCCACCGGGGAAGAAGAGCGTTGCAAAAAGCGTTGCATGACGTGGCGGAGGCGCGAGGCCTCGTCGGCAGTGTGCCGGGGGGTTGAGGGATATGAGCGGAGCAGACGTAGGCGACAACAGGGACACACGATCGGACGCCATGGATCCGGGCACACTGTTCGGCGCGTCGGTGGACTGCGAGGAAGCGGTGCACGTGCTGTACCACTACCTCGACGGTGAGCTCACCGAGGAGCGGCGCGAGGAGATCCGTGTCCATCTCGACTGGTGCGGTCCCTGCAATGGCGCGGCGGAGTTCGAGGCCGAGTTGCGCCGGGTCATCGCGAACCGGTGCAAGGAGCGGGTGCCCCAGACCCTGATCGACCGGGTGGCCGCCGCCATCGACGAGGAAGGCCGGCAGCACGACGGCGAACACTGACGTCACGCCGGCCGTCCCGGACATCCCTCTCGGCGGTCCGGCCATGGTCGACTGGGCCCTGGCCCAGCGCGTTGCCTCGGGCGCGCTCATCCTCAAGCCCTCGCCGGCGACCTACCGCTCCTCCGCCCTCCAGGGTCAGTTCGACGAGCTGACGGAGCGGGCGGAGGTGTTGGTGAGCGAAGCCACCGGGTTGCACTCGGCCCACGGCACGGCGCGGGCCAAGGTCACCGATCGCCCGGGTTGGGCCGCGGCCAACGTCCGCTCCATTGAGCGACTCGTCAGCCCGGCGCTCCTCGAGTTGCAGCAAAAGCGAGGCGCGAAGCTCGGCGGCCCGTCGCTCGTCGTGGGCCGCGCCGTGGCCGGCACGCAGCTCGGCCTGATGCTGGCCTACATGGCGACGCGGGTGCTCGGCCAGTACGACCTCCTCATCGACGACTCGTCGCCGGAGGACCAGGACCTGGTGTCCTACGTCGGGCCCAACATCGTCGCCGTCGAGGAGCAGTACGGCTTCGCACCGAGTCAGTTCCGTCTGTGGCTGGCGCTGCACGAGGTGACGCACCGGCTCCAGTTCACCGCAGTCCCGTGGCTGCGCGACCACTTCGTCGGCCTCGTCACCGAACTGGTCGGGCCGCTCTCGGGCGACCCCTCCGGCCTCGCCGAAGTGCTCAAGCGTGCCGCGACCGAGCTGCGGGCCGGGCGTAACCCGACGCGTGACGCGGGCGTGATCGGCATGCTGGCCACGCCCGAGCAGAAGCAGGCGTTATCGCGGATCTCGGGGATGATGAGCCTCCTCGAGGGCCACGGGGACGTCACGATGGACCGCGCCGGCGCCGGCGAGGTGCCGGGTGCTGAGCACTTTTCCCAGGTCCTCCACCAGCGGCGCACCCAGGCACGCGGGCTCGCGAAACTGATGTCCAAGCTGCTCGGCCTCGATGCGAAGATGCGCCAGTACGCCGAGGGAGAGCGCTTCGTGGAGGCCGTGGAGTCGGCCGGCGGCCCGCCGTTGCTCGCCCGGGTCTGGGAGGGCCCCGAATGGCTCCCCAGCCTCGAGGAGATCCGCGACCCGGCCTCCTGGGTGACCCGGGCCGGTGGTTGAGGGCGCGACCGTCGCGTCCGACCAGTCCGACTCGTCCGAGCAGTCCGACCAGTCCGAGCAGCCCGGCTCGTCCATCCTGGCGGCACTCTCGGATCCCGCCGAGCCCCTCGGCGCACTGGCGGCGGGCTTGTTGCCCCGCTGCACCTTCCCCGCAGCCGGCACGCCGCTCGCCTGCGCGGTCTCGGGCGGCGCAGACTCGCTCGCCCTCGTGGTCCTTGCTCGCGCCGCCGGCTGTGCGGTGACCGCCTTTCACGTGGACCACGGCCTGCGCCCGGGATCAGCGGCGGAGGCCGACGTGGTCGCGGCCGCCGCGGGACGCGTCGGAGCCCGAGTCGAGCGCCGCCGGGCGGTGGTGACGCCGGGTCCCAACCTCGAGGCCCGCGCTCGCGAGGCGCGCTTCGCCGTGCTGCCGTCCGGGGTGGCGACGGGGCACACCATGGACGACCAGGCCGAGACGATCCTGGTCAACCTGTTACGCGGCGCCGGTGCCGACGGGCTGGCGGGCATGGTGCCTGGACCGCGCCATCCGCTCTTGGCGCTGCGCCGCCACGAGACGCATGCCCTGTGCTCGGCGGCCGGATTGGTCCCGGTGTGCGACGCCAGCAACGCCGACCCCGCCTACGTGCGCAACCGCGTGCGCCACGAGTTGCTCCCGCTGTGCGCCGAGGTCGCGCGCCGCGATCCGGTTCCCATCCTCGCCCGCCAGGCCGGCCTGCTGCGCGACGAGGTGACACTGCTCGACTCGTTGGCTTCCGACGCGCTGCCCGATCCCGCCGACGCCCGTGCGGTGGCACGCGCGAGCCGGCCCTTGGCTCGCCGTGCGCTGCGACGTTGGTTGCGCGAGCAGACCGGCGGGGCGCACCCACCGAGCCAGGCCGAGGTCGACCGCGCCCTGACCGTGGCCTCCGGTGCCGCCGTCGGGACCGAGCTGGGCGGCGGGCGGCGGCTGCGCCGGACCCGCGGACGCCTCCGGGTGGAGCCGGGTCGCTCCGGTAGTGTCACGCCGGTGACCCCCGACGAGGACGGAGCGGGCGTCCCGGCGTGGGCCGAGCCGGACGTGGGGGCGGTGCTGGTCGATGCCGACCGGCTGGCGGCCCGGGTGACCGAGCTCGGGGCCGAGATCACCGCCGACTACGCCGACGAGCCGCCGCTCCTCGTGGCCGTGCTGAAGGGCGCCATGCTCTTCATGAGCGACCTCTGCCGCGCCATCGCCCTCCCGGTCGACGTGGACTTCATGGCCGTCTCCTCCTATGGCAGCGCCACCAAGACCTCGGGCGTGGTGCGCATCGTCAAGGACCTCGACTCCGAGCTCGACGGGCGACACGTCCTGGTGGTCGAGGACATCATCGACAGCGGGCTGACGCTCAACTACCTGCGCCGCTACCTCACCGCGCGCCAGCCCAAGAGCGTGGAGGTGTGCGCCCTCTTGGTGAAGGAGGGCGAGCAGCGCGTCGACCTCGACCTGCGATACATCGGCTTCACCATCCCGGCAGAATTCGTCGTCGGCTACGGCCTCGACATCGCCGAGCGCTACCGCAACCTGCGGGGCGTGCACCGCTACAAGGGGACGGACCAGTGAGCGTCGACGTCGAACGGGTCAAGGCCGCCGTGGCCGAGCTGCTGAGCGCGATCGGGGATGACCCGATGCGCGAGGGGTTGCTGGCCACGCCCACGCGCGTCGCCGCCATGTACGAAGAGCTGTTCTCCGGCCTCCATGACGACCCCGCCCGGCACCTCAAGGTCACCTTCGCCTCGGAACACGACGAGATGGTGATGGTGCGCGACATTCCCTTCGCCTCCCTGTGCGAGCACCATCTCGTCCCCTTCCTCGGCAAGGCCCACGTCGCCTACATTCCGGCCGAGGACGGTCGCATCACCGGCCTCTCCAAGCTGGCGCGCCTCGTGGACGGCTACGCGCGGCGGCTGCAAGTCCAAGAGCGCATGACCACCCAGATCGCCGATGCCATCGCCGAGGTCCTCTCGCCGCGCGGTGTGCTCGTCGTGATCGAGGCGGAGCATCTGTGCATGTCCATGCGCGGCGTGAAGAAGCCGGGCACGGTCACGGTCACCTCGGCGGTGCGCGGGCTCTTCCGCTCCGACGTCGCCACCCGGGCCGAGGCCATGCAGTTCATCCGGGGTCACTGATCCGCGTGGGGGCGAGCGGCGTGGGCACGACCGCGCGCGCCGGCCGCGGTCGCCCGCTCGTCATGGGCGTGCTCAACGTCACGCCTGATTCGTTCTCCGACGGCGGCCTCTATGCCACGACCGACGCGGCCATCGCACAGGGGCATGCTCTCCTCGCTCAGGGGGCCGACGTCGTCGACGTCGGCGGTGAGTCGTCGCGCCCCGGAGCGATGCCGGTGTCCGCCGACGAGGAGCTGGCCCGCGTGGTGCCCGTGATCGAGGCTCTGGCCGGAGAGGCTGCGGGGCGGGGGGCGCGGATCTCGGTGGACACGGTCAAAGACGAGGTGGCGTGGGCGGCGGTCGCCGCCGGCGCCAGCCTGCTCAACGACATCTCGGCAACCCTCTGGGAGGTGGCGGCCGCCACCGGAGCCGGCTGGGTGGCGATGCACATGCAGGGTGAGCCCCGCACCATGCAAGAGCACCCCCACTACGACGACGTCGTGGCCGAGGTGCACGCCTTCGTGCTGGAGCGGGCCCGCCGAGCCCGCGAGGCGGGGGTGGACGAGGTCTGGGTCGACCCCGGCATCGGCTTCGGCAAGACGACCGCACACAACCTGTCCCTGCTCCACCACCTGAGCGAGCTGGTGGTGGCGGCCGACGCTGCGGGGTGCGCCGGGGTGGCGGTCGGGACCAGCCGCAAGCGCTTCCTCGGCGTGCTGGCGGCGGGCGCGGGCGGGGCGGGGGCCCCCGCCCCCCTGGCCGAGCGGGAGGAGGGCTCGCTGGCCACGGCGGCCGCCGCCCTGGTGGCCGGCGCGGGGATGGTGCGGGTCCACGACGTCAGGGCCGCGCTCGGTTTGGCCCGGCTGTATGGTCCAGCCGCATGAAGGGCAAGTGGGCCGCCGGCATCCCGCCGCGCAATTTCACCTGGGTGATCAAGGACCACCTGGCCGCCAGCGAGCGGCCGGGTGGCTTCTCGGTCAACCACCGCCGGGTGCGGCGCCAGGAAGAGATCATCTGGCTGCGTGTGCAGGGCTTCGGTCGCATCATCTCGTTGCTGCCCTCGCCCCACAACCTGGCTGCCTACGAGGAAGAGGGCCTGGCCTGGGCCCACTACCCCCTCGAGCGCGCCGGAGACCCCCGGCCGGGGCTGGCCGGCTGCTACCAGGACATCGACGAGTCACTGGCGGCGGGCCTGCGCATCCTCGTGCACCAAGACGAGCTGGGCGACCGGGTCATGGGCGTGCTGGCCGGGTACCTCGTGTGGTCCGAGCGCATCACCAACCTCCCCCAGGCGGTCGCCCTCATCGAGCACGTGGTGGGGCACGCCATGGGGGAGCCCGGGCGCGAGCTGCTGTCGGAGCTGGAGGGCATGCCTGCACGCGGCCGCGTGCGGTGACCGACCGCATCGAGATCCGTGACCTCCGGGTGACCGGGGTGCACGGTGTCCTGCCCGAGGAGCGGGAGCGGGCCCAGCCCTTCTCGGTCGACGTCGTGGCCTGGCTGGACATGGCTGCCGCCCAGAAGAGCGACGACCTGGCCGACACGGTGGACTACGGCGCGCTGGCCCAGACCGCGGCCGAGGTGGTCGGCGGGCGGTCGTACGCGCTCCTCGAGGCGCTGGCCGGCCGGCTGGCCAGCGCGCTGCTGGTCAGCGATCCTCGGCTCGACGCCGTCGAGGTCACCGTGCGCAAGCTCCGCCCCCCGTTGGCGCTCGACGTGGCTTCGACCGGGGTCAGGGTGCGGCGCGCCCGCTGATGCCAGGCGCGACCCGGCGCGCCTTCATCGGCCTCGGCTCCAACCTGGGCGATCGTGCCGCCTACCTGCGCGCCGGCGTGGACGGGCTCGCCGCCGCCGGCGACGTGGTCGCCGTCTCGGCGGTCTACGAGAGCGAACCGGTGGGCGGCCCCGGGGGGCAGGGGCCGTACCTCAACGTCGTGGTCGAACTCGCCACCGCCGATCCGCCGCGCCGCCTCCTCGAGCGCTGCCGTTCCCTGGAAGAGGCGGCGCAGCGGGAACGGGCCGAACGATGGGGCCCGCGGACCCTCGACGCCGACGTGCTGTGGGTGGAGGGCATCGCCGTCGACGAGCCGGACCTGACGGTGCCGCACCCCCGCATGTGGGAGCGGCGTTTCGTCCTCCAACCCCTGGCCGACCTCGCCCCCGACCTGGTGACCGCGGGGCAGCTCAGTGCGGTTGGTGGGGACGTCAGCCGTGTGGGTAATCTGTAGGTGACGTTTTCGCATCGTCTGTAGGCGAACGGCACCCGACAGGGGCTGGAACGCCGAAGGAGGTCGAATGCACTCCATCCGGATCATCGGTCCCGGTCGGGCCGGTACGTCCCTCGCCGCCGCGCTCTCGGCGCGCGGGTGGGATTTCGCCGGCTTTCGCGGGCGCCACGACGACATGGCCGACGCCGCCCGAGGCGTGGACGTGCTCGTGATCGCCACGCCCGACGACGCCGTCGCCGAGGTGGCGGCGAGCGTCATCCCCGAGCCCACCACGACAGTGGTGCACCTCTCGGGCTCGCTCGGGCTCGATGCGCTGGCGCCGCATCCGCAGCGGGCCGCTGTCCACCCGCTCGTCCCGCTGCCCAACGGGGAGGTCGGGGCGGCCCGCCTCGCCTCGGGGGTCACCTTCGCCGTGGCCGGCGAGCCCGTGGCGCGCGAGATGGTGGAGTGCCTGGGCGGCCGGCTCGTCGAAGTGGCCGACGAAAACCGCGCCGCCTACCACGCCGCTGCCTGCATCGCCGCCAACCACGTCGTGGCGCTGCTCGGCCAAGTCGAGCGCGTGGCTGCCTCGGTCGGGCTCGACCTGGAGTCCTTCTTGCCGCTGACCCGGGCCGCCGTCGACGACGTGGCCTCGCTGGGGGCACGTGCGGCGCTGACCGGTCCGGCGCGCCGCGGCGACTGGGCCACCCTCAGCCGCCACCTCGACGCGCTGCCCGAGGACGAGCGCAGCGACTACCAGGCCGGCGCGGCGCTGGCGACGCGTCTGGCCACCAGCGGGGACGCGCAGACGGCGACGCCCGACGAGACGGCGCCGGCCGTGCCGGCGACGGTCTGAGGGACAACGTCGTGGAGGTCGTCGAGTCCGCTGCCGCCTGCCACGCGCAGCTCGATGGGGCGCGCACACGCGGCGCCTGCGTCGGCCTCGTGCCGACCATGGGCGCCCTGCACGACGGACACCTTTCGCTCATGGAGCGGGCGCGTGCGGAGTGCGACACAGTCGTGGTGACCATCTTCGTCAACCCGTTGCAATTCGGCGACCCAGAGGACATCGCGCACTATCCGCGCACCCTCGAACGCGACCTGCGGGTGTGCAAGGAGACCGGTGTCGACGTCGTCTTCGCACCCAGCGTGGCCGAGATGTACCCGACGTGGCCCGAGCCCCCTTCGACGACGGTCACGGTGCGCGGCGTCAGCGAGTCCTGGGAGGGCGAGGCGCGCCCGGGACACTTCGACGGCGTGGCGACCGTGGTGGCCAAGCTGTTCGCCATCACCGGCCCGTGCCGGGCCTACTTCGGCCTGAAGGACTACCAGCAGCTGGCGGTGGTGCGCGCCATGGTGAGCGAGCTGTCGTTGCCGGTCGAGCTGGTCGGCTGCCCCATCGTGCGCGAGCACGACGGGCTGGCGCGCTCGAGCCGCAACGTGCGCCTGACCGCCACCGAGCGCGCCGCGGCCGCGGTGCTGCCGCGGGCGCTGGACAGGGCGCGGGCCGCCGTCGCGGCCGGAGAGCGCTCCGGCGCAGCCCTGGCCGACGCGATGAGCGCCGTCGTGGCGGCCGAGCCACTGGCCCAGCTCGACTACGCGGTCGTGGTCGACGCCGCCACGCTGGCCGAGGCCGTGACGGTCGCCGACCCTGCCGCGGCCCGCCTGCTCATTGCAGCGCGGGTCGGGCCCGTCCGCCTGATCGACAACAGCGCCGCCCTCGAAGGGGCCGACGACGTCGCGGCACACCTCGCACCCGCATCATCCACACGGGCCGCAGACAGCGCGTCCGCTGTGGCCCGATACGACACGGCCTCTGTGGCCCGCCAACTCGAAAGGACAGGTTGAGCCGATGCGCCGCCGCATGATGAAGTCGAAGATCCACCGCGCCACCGTCACCGATGCCAACCTGCACTACGTGGGCTCGGTGTCCATCGACACCGAGCTGATGGCGCTGGCCGACATCGTCCCCTACGAGCAGGTGGCCGTTCTCGACATCGACAACGGCGCGCGCTTCGAGACCTATGCCATCGAAGGCGAGCGCGGCCAGGTCTGTCTGAACGGCGCGGCGGCGCGGCTGGTGGCGCCCGGCGACAAGGTGATCATCATCACCTACGCTGACTACGAGCGCGCCGAGCTCGAGAGCTACGTGCCGCGTGTGATCCACGTCGACGGGCGCAACCGCGTCATCGACGCGGTGTCGGCCCGGCTCGATGCCGAGCTGACCTTGACCGAACCGGCGTGACCGACGCCGCTCGGCCGGGACCCTTCGACGTCCTGGTCCTGGGCAGCGGTGTCGCCGGGCTGTCCGCCGCCGTCAGGCTCGCCGGACCCGCCGCGGCGGGCGGACCTGGTCTCACCCTCGGCGTCTTGACCAAGGGCGCGCTGGCGCAGGCGGCAACCCGCTGGGCCCAAGGCGGCGTGGCCGCGGTGCTCGGGGGCGACGAGGACTCGACCGACCTGCACCTGGCCGACACCCTTGCCGCCGGCGCCGGCCTGTGCGACGAGGAGGCCGTCCGGGTCCTGGTCGACGAGGGCCCCGGGCGTGTGCACGAGCTGATCGCGCTCGGCGCCGAGTTCGACCGCGAAGCGACGGGATCGCTGGCGCTCGCCCGCGAGGGCGGCCACTCGGCGCCGCGTGTCGTCCACGCCGGGGGCGCCGCCACCGGCGCCGAGGTGGAGCGCGCGCTGGTCGACGCCACCTACCGCTCGGCCAGCGCCGTGCTCGAGGGCTGGTTCGCGCTCGATCTGCTCACCGAGGACGGCCGCTGTGTGGGCGTGCGCGCCCTGCCACCGGGTCCGCCTGGCACCGAGGCGGTCGAGGTACGGGCCAATCACGTCGTGCTGGCGACCGGCGGCGCCGGCCAGCTGTTCTCGGTCACGACCAACCCGCCCGAGTCGACGGGCGACGGCGTCGCCATGGCGCTGCGCGCCGGCGTCCCGGTGGCCGACGTCGAGTTCGTCCAGTTCCACCCGACGGCGCTGCACCACCCCGCCATGCCCCGCCCCCTCCTGTCCGAGGCGCTGCGCGGCCACGGCGCGCTGCTGCGCGACCGCGAAGGCGAGCGTTTCGTCGACGAGCTGGCGCCGCGTGACGTGGTCAGCCGCGCCATGGCCGCCACCATGGCGGCCCAGGGCGTGGACCACCTCTGGCTCGACGCCACCGCGCTCGAGCGCTTCTCGGCGCGCTTTCCGACCATCGCCGCCTCGCTGTCCTCCATCGGGCTCGACCCCGAGCGCGACTGGCTTCCGATCGCGCCGGCGGCGCACCACCTTTCTGGCGGCGTGGTCACCGACTTGTGGGGCGCCACGGCGCTGCCCGGGCTCTGGGCCGTGGGCGAGGTGGCCTGCACCGGCGTGCACGGGGCCAACCGGCTCGCCTCCAACTCCTTGCTCGAGGGCATGGTCTTCGGGGCGCGCCTGGCCGAGCACATCCCGGCCGGTGCGCAGGGGCCCGAGGCCAGCGGCGCGCTGCGTGCCGTGCTGGGCGCGGAGCCAGTTGACGGGATCGACGCCCGGGTACTCGCCCGCCACCCCGTCGTGCCGCCGTTCGGCCCTGTGGCGCAGCCCGGCGCGGACGTGCCCAAGTTGCGCGACACGCTGCAGCGCGCCATGACTCGCGGCGCGGGTGTGGTGCGCAGCGCCGAATCCCTTGCCGGTGCGCGCGCCGTGGTCGAGGAGATCGCGGGTGTGCTCGGCGTGCGCGCCCGGTCGGTCGCCGAGGGCGAGCTGGCCAACCTGTTGCAGCTGGCCGACGCGCTGTTGACCTCCGCGCTCGCCCGCACCGAGAGCCGCGGCGCCCACTCGCGGCGCGAGTACCCCGAGACCGACCCGGCCTGGCGGTGCCGCCTGGTCCACGGGGCGCCCGCCGACCTCCTCGAGCGCGGTGGTGGCGCATGAGTGGTGGCGCATGAGCGGGGGAGGCGAGCCAGACACCGTGTACGCGCGGGCGGTGCGCGAGGCGGTGGCGCGTGCCCTGGCCGAGGACCTCGGCCCCGACGGCGACCTCACGGCGGCACTGGTGCCCGAGGGTGTCACGGCGCGCTGACGTGCTGCGAGCCCGGCGCAGTGGCGTGCTGGCGGGGCGTGACTGCGCCACCGAGACCTTCGCGCGCGTCGGCCCCGGTCTGGCCGTCGAGTGGCGCGTCGTCGACGGCGACCCTCTTACGGTGGGCGAGACGCTCATGGAGGTCACGGGTCCCCTGCGTCCCATCCTCACGGCGGAGCGGACGGCCCTCAACTTTCTCGGCCACCTCTCGGGCGTGGCCACGCTCACGGCCAAGTTCGTCGAGGCCGCCCGCGAGCGCAACCGCGCCGTGGAGATCCTCGACACCCGCAAGACCACGCCCGGGCTCCGCGTGCTGGAAAAGGCCGCCGTGCGCGCCGGGGGTGGCACGAACCACCGGGCGGGGCTCTCCGACGCCGTGTTGGTGAAGGACAACCACCTCGCCGGCACGACCATCACCCACGCGGTGCACGCGGCGCAGGCGCGCTGGCCCGGGCGGCTGGTCGAGATCGAGTGCGACACGCTCGACCAGGTGGCCGAGGCGGCCCAGGCGGGCGCCGACGCCGTCCTGCTCGACAACATGGATCCCGCCACCGTCACCGAGGCCATCAGGGTGGCGCGCCGAGACGCCACCGGCCCCATCCTCACCGAGGTCTCGGGTGGGGTGACCCTGGCCACGGTGGGGGACTACGCGGCAGCGGGGCCCGATCGCATCTCGGTCGGTGCCCTCACTCACTCGGCACCGGTGCTCGACCTCGGTCTCGACCTCGTGTGGACCGAGGATTCGGCGCCGGTGTCTGCTCCGGCCTAGGAACAACGCGAGCAAGGCACAAACGCAGCAACGGAAGCACAAAGAATCGAAGGCAAGCAAAAAGCGAGCAAAGAGGAGGAAGGGAGACCAGTGCTCCTCGTCATCGACGTGGGCAACACCGAAACGGTCATCGGCCTCTACACGTGCGACGACACCGACACCGTGGCCGTCGTCGAGGAAAGCGTCGGGGTCGGCATCGGGAGCGAGCGCGACCCGACGGCACCCGCGGGCCTGACGCACCACTGGCGCCTCTCGACGGTGCCCACAAGGACCCCCGACGAGCACGCCGTGCTCCTGACCCAGCTGCTCGACCTCGAGGGCCTCGACATCGCGTCGTCGGTCAGCGGCATCGCGGTGAGCTCCTCGGTGCCCCACGTGACGACCGAGCTGCGCCAGATGGCGAGCCGCTGGTTCGCCGACGTGCCGTGCGTCGTCCTCGGACCGGGCACCAAGAGCGGGATGCCGATCCTCTACGACAACCCTAAGGAGGTCGGCGCCGACCGCATCGCCGACGCGGTGGGCGCCTACGACCTCTACGGCGGCCCCTGCGTGGTCGTCGACATGGGGACCGCGACGACCGTCGAGGCCGTCAGCGCCAGGGGCGAGTACCTCGGCGGGGCGATCACCCCCGGCGTGGCCATCAGCCTCGACGCCCTCTACCAGCAAGCCGCCGCCCTGCGCCGGGTGGAGCTCGTCGAGCCGCGCAGCGTCATCGGCCGCTCCACCGTCGAGTCCATTGAGGCGGGGACCCTGTACGGCTTCGCCGGACTGGTCGACGCGCTGGCCAAGCGCTTCATGGAGGAGCTGGGCCCCTCGACGGTCGTGGCGACGGGCGGCTTCAGTTCGCTCATCGCCCCGTATTCGGACACGATTGACCACGTGGAGCCCTGGCTGACCCTGCACGGCCTGCGCATCGTCTACGAACGCAACGTCTCGTCGTGAGCGGCGGCGCATGACCGAGGTCCTACCCGAGATCCCCTACCGCTATGAGCGCACCCACGAGGCGGCGGCCGTGGTGGAGGCCTGGTCGTCGCTCGCCCCCGGGGAGGAGTCCGGCGTCACAGTCGGGGTCGCCGGCCGCATCATGCTCTTCCGGCCCCAGGGCAAGCTCGCGTTCGCCGAACTGCGCGACAGCTCGGGCTCCGTGCAGCTGTTCGCGCTGGCGGCGGTGACCGAGCGCTTCGACGAGTTCGTCAGGCTGAATCTGGGCGACTGGGTCGGCGCGCGCGGTGAGGTGGTGCGGACCAAGCGCGGTGAATTGTCGGTGAAGGTGAGCGAGTGGGTGCTGCTGGCACAGGCCCGGCGCAACTTTGGCGACAAGTGGCGGGGTGTCAGCGACATCGAGACGCGCTACCGTCAGCGCGAGGTCGACCTGTGGGCCAACGACAGCAGTCGGCGGTTGCTGCAGCTGCGCAGCACGGTGGTGCAGCGCATGCGCGAGCGCCTCTGGGGACAGGGTTTCGTGGAGGTGGAGACACCGTTGCTGCACCCGGTCCTCGGCGGGGCAGCGGCGCGCCCGTTCGTCACCCACCACAACGCGTTCGATGTCGATTTCTTCTTGCGCATCGCGCCCGAGCTCTACCTCAAGCGCCTCGTGGTCGGCGGCTTCGAGAAGGTGTTCGAGATCGGCCGCATGTTCCGCAACGAAGGCATCTCGCCGCGCCACAACCCCGAGTTCACGATGCTCGAGCTCTATCAGGCCTACGCCGACTACACCGACACGATGGTCGTGTTCGAGGAACTGGTGGCAGGGCTGGCCCAGGACGTCTGCGGCACGACGCAACTGAGCTACGGCGGGCGAGCCCTGGACCTCACGACGCCGTGGCGTCGCGCGCCGATGACCGAGCTCGTCGCGGAGGCCACCGGCATGACGCTCGACGTGCGCGCGCCGCGTGCCGAGTTGGCCCGGGCCGCGACCGAAGTCGGCCTCGCCGTCGACGACGCCTGGGGGACCGGCAAGATCCTCCTCGAGATCTACGAGAAGACGACCGAGACCGAGCTGTGGGGTCCGGTCTTCGTGACCGACTACCCGGCCGAGGTGTCGCCGCTGGCGCGTCGCCACCGCGACGGCCCCGAGCTCGTCGAGCGCTACGAGCCGGTCGTCGCCGGCCGCGAGCTTGGCAACGGCTTCAGCGAGCTCGTCGACCCCGACGACCAGCGCGCCCGCTTCGAAGAGCAGGTGGCGGCCGCCCGCGCCGGCGACGAGGAGGCACCCGCTGAGGTCGACGAGGAGTATCTCCGCGCGCTCGAGTACGGACTGCCCCCGACGTCGGGCTTCGGGCTCGGCGTCGACCGCCTGGTGATGCTGCTCGGCGACGTGGCCAACATCCGCGAGGTCATCGCCTTCCCCACGCTCCGCCCCGAGCCTGGCTGATCAATTTCAGGCCCATTTCTTCGGGCGTTCTTAGCTTTCGGGTGCATTTTTCAAACCCCGCTCACGATTCCCTCACAACTGGCGTTCAGCGTTGGTGATGCCGCCGAAGGGCGGTGAGCGTGCAGAGTGCACGGACGTCCAAGGAGGACAGGCATGTTCCGCAAGATCATCGCCGGCACCGCAGTCGCCGGGGCCCTGAGCCTGGGCGCAGCCGGTCTGGCCGGCGCGGCGGGTGCCGCCGGTGCGGCAACGCCGTCGAGCAGCACGACCGCGGCGGCGCGGTGCGCCAAGCTCCCTGCGATCGAGGCCAGGGTCCAAAAGGTCGAGGCCAAGCTGGCGGCGCGCCTGCCCAAGGTCCAGGCTCGCGAGGCAAGGCTGAAGAACGAAGGCAAGACCAAGCGGGCCGACGCCATCGCGAACCGGGTCACCAGGGTCGAGAACCGCGAGAACAAGGTCAACGCGCGGCTGGCCAAGGCCCAGGCGGCCTGCAGCGCCGGCGGCAGCACCGCAGGAAGCACGGGGACCTCGGGATCGAGCGCCGGCTGAGCCTCACACGTTCCTCACACCTCTCTTACATCTCTCCCGCACAATGGGCTCAGACCGCAGCAGAGTCGTCCGGGGAGGACCCATGGTTCGCACACTGATCGCAGGGACCGCCGTCGTCGGTGCACTGACGCTCGGTGCGGCCGGCCTGGCCGGCGCGGCGTCGACGCCGCCCGGCACGGGGACCGGGAGCGCCGCCGCGACGGCGCCTGTGTGCTCCCGGCTACCCAAGGTCGAGACCCGGGTGGCCAAGATCGAGCGCAAGGTCGACGCCAGGGTGCCCAAGGCCGAGGCACGGGAAGCCAAGGCCAAGGCGGCCGGCCATACCAAGGCGGCCAACCGCATCGCGGCGCGCATCGCACGCCTGCGGAGACGTGAGTCCAGGGTGAACGCCCGACTGGCCAGGGCGCAGGCGAGGTGCGCCTCTGCGGGCTCGGCCGCGACGTCGCCCATGACGAGCAGCGCGCCCACGACTGGCTCGTCGACGTCGACGTCGACGTCGACGACCACGACGACCACGACGACCGAGCCGACGACCGGGCCGACGACCGCACCGGGCGGCGCGTCGACGTCGACGACCACGCCCACGACGCCGACGACCAGTGGTGGCTCGACCGGGGCCACCGGCTCGACCGGCTCGACCGGTGCCACCGGCAACACCGGCGGGCTTTGAGCGTCCGGCCTAGCCCGGAAGGTCGGTGAGGAGCTCGGCCGCGAGACGCGAGAGGCCGTCGCGCAGGCCGGACCGGGCGATCCCTTCGGAGGCCCGCCGGGCTTCTTCGACATAGGCACGAGCCTGGTCGACGGCGGCACGGATGCCCCGCGACGCCAGCACGATGGCCCTCGCCTTGTCCCGCTCGGGTTGGGCGAGTGGTTGGCCGAGCAGCGCGGCGAAGTCGGGGCCGGCATCGGGGTCGTCCAGCGCGACGAGTGCCGGCAAGGTGTAGATGCCCTCGGCGAGATCCTGGCCGGCCGGCTTCTGTAGCTGACCGTCGGTCGCGGTGATGTCGAGGATGTCGTCGCGGATCTGGAACACCATGCCGAAGCAGCGTCCGTACTCTGTGCACGCATCGACCTCGGAGAGCGCCAGCCCGCCGGTGAGCGCGCCGATCCGGCACGACGTCGCGGTGAGTGCCGCGGTCTTGCCGCTGATGGTCGCGAAGTAGTCGTCACTGCTGCGGCCGATCTGGAAGGCCGAGCGGACCTCGGTGACCTGACCTTGGCACAGGCGGCCCAGGGTGTCGGCAAGGAGCGCGGCCACCTCGGTGCCCAGACTCGCGGCGATGGCCGCGCTGCGAGCGAGGAGGTAGTCGCCGGCCACGATGGCCACCAGGTTCCCGAAGCGGCTGTTGACGCTCTCGACATTGCGGCGGATCGTCGCCTCGTCGATCACGTCGTCGTGGTACAGGGAAGCCAAGTGCACGAGCTCCACCGCGACGGCTCCCATCAGGTCGTCGTCGGTGGCGTCCCGCTCACCCGCCGTCGCGCTGGCTAACGCGAGCAGGGGCCGGAGGCGTTTGCCCCCGGCCGCGATCAGGTGGGTGGTCACCTCGTCCAAGAACCCGTCGCCTGTGACCACCGAGGCGGTGAGCAGGGGCTCCAGCCTCTGCAGTCCCTCTTGCAGGCGGGGCAGGCCGAGGGCTTCGGTCGGGTTCACTAGCCAAACGTTACGGCACGGCCGCCGAACCTCGACAAACGCCAGCTAGCAGGGGTCGCCGGAAACGGCGTCCACGAGGTTTCCCTTGTCACGCCGTGCTTCCTGGCTGCGGCGTGTTCGACTAAGGCCACAGGTACACTGGGCCGAGATTCAAGGGAGACAAAGGAGAGGCGGTCAGGGTGTTCGAACGTTTCACCGACCGGGCACGGAGGGTGTTGGTGCTTGCGCAGGAAGAGGCGCGGCTGCTGAACCACAGCTTCATCGGCACCGAGCACATCCTCCTGGGACTGATCCACGAGGGCGAAGGAGTTGCCGCCAAGGCACTCGAGTCGCTCGGGATCTCCCTCGAGGCCGTGCGCGAGAAGGTGGAAGAGACCATCGGCATGGCGGGTACCGCGCCGAGTGGTTCGCCGCCGTTCACGCCGCGGGCCAAGAAGGTCCTCGAGCTTTCTTTGCGCGAGGCGCTGCAACTGGGTCACAGCTACATCGGTACCGAGCACATGCTCCTCGGCCTCGTGCGTGAGGGTGAGGGTGTGGCCGCGACCGTGCTCGTCAGCCTTGGCGCGGACCTGGGGCGTGTGCGCCAGCAGGTGATCCAGTTGATGTCGGGCAACCAGAGCAAGGAGTCGGTCGGCGCGAGCCAGGGTGCCAGCTCGGGCGACAGCCCGTCGGGCTCGCCCGTTCTCGACCAGTTCGGCCGCAATCTCACCCAGCTCGCCCGCGAAGGCAAGCTCGATCCGGTCATCGGCCGCGCGAAAGAGATCGAACGCGTCATGCAGGTGCTGTCACGGCGGACCAAGAACAACCCGGTCCTCATCGGCGAACCGGGCGTCGGCAAGACGGCCATCGTCGAGGGCCTGGCCCAGCAGATTGTGGCCAACGAGGTGCCCGAGACGCTCGCGGGCAAGCAGCTCTACACACTCGACCTCGGAGCGCTCGTGGCGGGGAGCCGCTACCGCGGTGATTTCGAGGAGCGCTTGAAGAAAGTGCTCAAGGAGATCCGCACGCGCGGCGACATCGTCCTCTTCATCGACGAGATCCACACGTTGGTCGGAGCCGGTGCTGCCGAAGGCGCCATCGACGCCGCCTCCATCCTCAAGCCGATGTTGGCCCGAGGCGAGCTGCAGACGGTCGGTGCCACCACGATCGACGAGTACCGCAAGCACCTCGAGAAGGACGCCGCGCTCGAGCGCCGTTTCCAGCCGGTCAAGGTCGACCAGCCGAGCGTGGCACTCACCATCGACATCCTCAAGGGCCTGCGCGACCGCTACGAGTCGCACCACGCGGTCAGCATCACGGACCAGGCGCTGGTCGCCGCGGCCAACCTGGCCGACCGTTATCTGGCCGACCGTTACCTCCCCGACAAGGCCATCGACCTCATCGACGAGGCCGGCAGCCGGCTGCGCATCCGCCGCATGACGACGCCGCCGAGCGCCAAGAAGCTCGACGAGGAGATCGCGCGCCTGCGGGCCGACAAAGAGGCCGCCATCGAGAAGGGTGCCTTCGAGCAGGCCAAGAAGCTGGCCGAGCAGGAGAAGGAGCGCCTCGATCTCAAGGAGACCCAAGAGGCCGAGCTGCGGGCCGAGGGCGTCGACCTCTTCGACGTCGTCGACGAGGAGGTCATCGCCGAAGTGCTGGCCGCCTGGACCGGCATCCCCGTCTACCGCCTCACCGAGGAGGAGACGGCCAAGCTCTTGCGCATGGAGGACGAGCTCCACAAGCGGGTCATCGGCCAGGAGGAGGCGCTCAAGGCGCTGTCCAGGGCCATCCGGCGCACGCGGGCCGGCCTGAAGGACCCCAAGCGACCGAGCGGGTCGTTCATCTTCTTGGGGCCGACGGGCGTTGGTAAGACCGAGCTGGCCAAGACGCTGGCCGAGTTCCTCTTCGACGACGAGGACGCGCTCATCCAGCTCGACATGTCCGAGTACATGGAGAAGCACACGGTCAGCCGGCTGGTCGGCTCGCCCCCGGGGTATGTCGGCTACGAAGAGGGCGGGCAGCTCACCGAGGCCGTGCGGCGCAAGCCGTTCTCGGTCGTGCTGTTCGACGAGGTCGAGAAGGCGCACCCCGACGTGTTCAACACGCTGCTGCAGATCCTCGAGGACGGTCGCTTGACCGACGCCCAGGGTCGCTCCGTCGACTTCAAGAACACCGTGCTGATCATGACCTCGAACCTCGGGACGGCCGATCTGCGCAAGTCCAACATGGGCTTTGCGAAGACGTCGGAGGCCGTGACCTACGAGCGCATGAAGGCCAAGGTGGACGAGGCGCTCAAGGCGCACTTCCGGCCCGAGTTCCTCAACCGCATCGACGAGGTCATCGTGTTCCACGAGCTCTCGCGGGCCGAGGTCACAGAGATCGTCGACCTGCTCATGGCGCGCACGGTCCGGCAGCTCTCGGATCAGGGCATCGGCCTCGAGCTCACGCCGGCGGCCCGCGCCCTCCTGGCCGAGAAGGGCTACGACCCGCAGCTCGGGGCACGGCCGCTACGCCGGGCCATCCAGCAGCTAGTCGAGGACCCGCTTTCCGAGCGCATCTTGTGGAAGGAGTTCCGGGTCGGCGAGACCATCGTCGTCGACGTCGAGGAGTCGCCGATCGACGGTGAAGGCCCGCAGCTGACGTTCAGGGCGATCGAGGGCATCGAGCCCCCGCCGCTCGAGCTGGCCGGCGCCGGCGCCGATCCCGAATAGGGCGACCTACCCCGGCTCCCAGCAGTATGTGAACACGCCGCGTCCTGGCGCGGTCGCGCCGCCGAGCGGGCGCGCCAGGAAGTGCGGACTGTCGGGCCCGACTGGGGCGTAGTGGATGCCGAGCGAGCCGGCGGCGCCGAAGCCGACGCGTCCGTAGAACGCCGGGTCACCGAGCAGCACCAGCAGTGGCCATCGGCGCGCCTCGGCCTCGGCGACGAGCGCGTGCATGAGCGCGGTGCCGATGCCTCGGCCCTGGTGCGACGGCGCCACGCAGACCGGTGCCACTCCCGCGACTGCGCGCGGTGTGCCGTCGAGACGGCCCGGCGCGGCCAACGTGTGCGCCACCACTGCACCGGCGTCATCAGCCACCAGCTCGACGAGCGACGCGGCCCCGCAGGCGGCCCACGTGCCGCGGACGATGGCGATCTCCTCGCTGGCGTCGCGGGTGTCGTCGGCGAAGGCCGCAGCGACGACGGCGAGGATCCCCTCCTCGTCAGACGGTCGCATCGCGGTGCGCACGGGCACGGTCACGGGAGCCGCACGCCGACGCCGACCAGGTGATGGTCGGAGAGGCCACCCGCTGGGACGACGGCAGGGCGGCGGGCCACCAGGCCGCGCACAAAGAGCCAGTCCAGGCGGATGGGCACGTGGTCGGGCAGCCCGCGGGCGTCGTGTTCGGTCGTCGGCGCCGCGACGTTGGCGTCGGTCCAGCTGTAGCCGTAGGCCCGCGCCACTTCGAAGAGCGGTTCGTAGGCGACGGGCCAGGTGAAGCGGGTGGGGTCCTCGACTCGCATGGCCCGGACGAGCGCGCGGTCGAAGAGCTCGGCGTACTCGGCGCCCAGGGTGTTGCAGTCGCCGCCGACGACAGCCGGGCCACCGTTCCCTCGCTCATCCACGGCGCGTAACACCGCCTCCATCTGCACCGCGCGGTGCGCGGCGTCGGTGCGGTTCTCCAGGTGGGTGGACGCGATCTGGACGGCAGTGCCGTCGACGCGGACGGTGGCGAGCACCGCCATACGTCCGCCCACGCGGGGCTGGGTCGAGTCGGCCGCGAACCAGCCCAGGCCGACCGCGGGCAGGCGTACCACGGCTGGGTCCTCGAGGGGTGCGGCCGCGATGACGGCGTTGCCATGCAGGCCACGCTCGTTGGTGGCGCCGGCGACGGCGCGCCGCTCCTGTTCGTCACCGAGGCTCAGCTCGACGAACTCCACGCCGAAGACCGACCCGGCGCCGAGATCGCGGGCGATGCAGCCAGTCGTGTCGAGGTTCTGCGTGCGGGCCATGCCGGCGTCGAGCTCCGAGAGCAGGCACAGATCGGCACCGGCCGCACGCAACACGGCCGCCAGCGCGGCGGGCCGACGGCCTCGTTGCACGTTCCACGCCGCCACGCGGACCCAACCCGAGAGCACCTCCGGCGCGCCGGAGGGGTGCACATCGACCTGGTGGAGGCACGTGAGCTCGGCCAGTAGCCGTTGATGGGCATCGGTGTCACCCAGCTGCGTGACCCAGTCGTCGCGTGCCTGCCCGCTCGGTACGTCCACGCCGTGAGCCTGTCACCGCGCCCACGCCCGCGCCCGGCGGCGCCGGGTCGGCCCGGTGACCGGTTGGCTGTGACACCCGGTCCGTAGCGTGCCTGTCATGGCGAGCAACCAGCACGCACGTGTCCGATCCGGTGAGTCCTACGCGTGCGAGGGGTGCGGCACGACCTCGTTGCGCTGGGTGGGGCGCTGCCCCGCGTGCGGCGAGTGGAACACGTTCGCCGCGGTGCCGACGTCGCTGCGGGCGCCGCGCCGGGTCGGAGTCGCCGGGGCGCCGCGGGACGGCGCCGTCGCCCTCGCCGATGTCTCGACGACGGGGGCGCGCCCCATCCCGACGGGCGTGAGCGAGCTCGACCGCGTCATGGGTGGCGGTGTGGTCGGGGGTTCGGTGACCCTGCTGTTCGGCCCGCCGGGCATCGGCAAGTCGACTCTGCTCTTCCAGGTCCTCGCCTCGGTGGCACGCCTCGGCCTCGACGTCATGCTCGCTTCCGCCGAGGAATCACTGGTGCAGGTCAGTGGCCGGGCGGCGCGCCTCGGCCCGGTGCCCGCGCACCTGCTCGCCCTGGAGGGCCCCGACGTCGACGCGATCGAGGAGGCGGTCGGGCGGGCGCGGCCCGCCCTCGTGGTGGTCGACTCGTTGCAGTCCATCTCGAACCCCGAGCTGCCCCAGCCGGCTGGCAGCCTGGCCCAGGTACGGGCCTGCGTCGAGCGCCTGACGCGCCTGGCCAAGTCCTGCGGTGTCCCGCTCCTTCTGGTCGGACACGTGACCAAGGACGGGGACCTGGCTGGGCCCCGCGCGGTCGAGCACCTGGTCGACACGGTGCTCTCCTTCGACGGCGACCGCCACCACGCGTTGCGCGTGCTCAACGCGGTGAAGCACCGCTTCGGTCCGACCGGCGAGGTCGGGATCTTCGAGATGCGCGACGACGGCCTGCGGAGCGTGGCGGACCCCGGTCCGCTCATGCTGGGCGACCGCATGGCGGGCGTGCCCGGCAGCATGGTGGTGCCGGTGTTGCAGGGACGGCGACCGTTGCTGGTCGAGGTGCAGGCACTACTTGGGCCCGGCGGCGCCGGCGCGTCGCGCCCGCACGTGCTCGGCATCGACGCGGCGAGGGCCAACCTCCTCGTGGCCGTGCTCGCCTGCCGGACCACGGTGCCGGTGCCGGCGACGGGTGAGTTCTTCGTCGCGGCAGCCGGCGGCATCGCTGTGAGCGAGCCGGCTGTCGACCTGGCGGTCGCGCTTGCGTTGGCGTCGGTGGTCACCGGACGGCCCGTGCCAGCGGACCTCGTCGCGTTCGGCGAGCTCGGACTGGCGGGTGAGGTGCGGGCCGTCCCGGGCGCGGCGCGCCGGCTGGCCGAGGCCCACCGCGCCGGATTCACCCGCGCACTGGTGCCGGCATCGTCAGTCGACGGTCTCGGCGGCGACGTGCCGGCGGGGATCAGAATCGTGGGCGTGCGGACGCTCGCGGACGCGCTGGGCTGCGCGACCGGCGGACCGGTCGATCAGCGGAGCAGGCCGGATACGATGCCCGGGTGTCCGACCTCAGCGGCAGCCAGCCTCTGAACGACGCGCTGGCCATGATCGCCCCGGGCACCAAGCTCCGGGAGGGGCTGGACCGGATCCTGCAGGCCAAGCACGGTGCACTGATCCTCGTCGGGGACGACCCGGCCGTCCTCTCGGTCTGCACCGGAGGCTTCCTGCTCGATGCCGAGTACACCCCCCAGCGCCTCTCCGAGCTGGCCAAGATGGACGGTGCCATCATCCTGGCGCCGGACGCTTCTCGCATCGCGCGGGCCAACGTGCACCTGGTGCCCAAGGCCACGATCCCCACCTCGGAGACCGGGACGCGCCACCGAACGGCGGAGCGCGTCGCCGCGCTCCATCGACGTGCCCGTTATCGCCGTCTCCGAGGCGATGGCGACCATTGCCGTCTACCGCAACGACCGGAAACACACGACCCAGTCGGCGGGCTGGCTGATCGACCGCTCGAGCCAGGCCCTGTCCACCTTGCAGCGCTTCCGGACGCGCTACGACGACGCACTGGCCACGTTGACCCGCCTCGAGATGGAGGATTCGGTCTCGGTGCGCGACGTGGTCTCGGTGCTCCAGCCGGGCGAGATGGTGCGCCGCATCGCAGAGGAGATCGAGGGCCACCTCGTCGAGCTCGGTTCCGACGGGCGCCTCATCCATCTCCAGACCGAGGAGCTGCGTGCCGGCGCGGAGGAGAGCCTGATGCTCGTGCTGCGCGACTACATCGACGACACGGGCATCGCGCACCTGCGCTCGCTCTCGCCCGACGCGCTCATGGACCTCCCGAAGGTCGTGACGGCGTTGAACCTGCCCGGCTCCTCCGACCAGATGCAGGCCGAGCTCGCACCACACGGCTATCGCCTGCTGCACCGCTTGCCCCAGCAGCTCTCCGAAACGTTGATCGAGCGCCTGGTCCAGCGCTTCGGCTCGCTGCCCGAGATCCTCTCGGCGTCGGCGGCGGAGCTCGAGTCGGTCGAGGGTATCGGCGGCGCCACGGCCCGCCACGTGCGCGACGGCCTGGCTCGCCTCGTCGAGGCCAGCATCTTCGAGCGATACGAATGAGCGACCTCGTCTGGTAGAATGGTCTGTCACGCCGAGCGGTTTCGGGCCCGCTTCGGCACCCTTTCAGAGCAGTGCCCGCACAGCCGTGCGCCCGTGCGGGCGCCACCGATTCACCCAAGGGAGTCCCAGTCCTGTGTCCTTCAAGGTCGGAGACAAAGTCGTCTACCCCCACCACGGAGCCGCCGTCATCGAGAAGCGTGAGACCAAGGTCGCGTTCGGCGAGAAGCGCGAGTACCTGGTCCTACGCCTGGCCTACGGCGACCTGATCCTCAACGTCCCGGCTGACAACACCGAGGGTGTCGGGCTGCGCGAGGTGATCAACGACGAGGAGGTCGAGGAGGTGTTCGCCGTGCTGCGCAAGAAGGAGGCGCGCATGCCGACGAACTGGTCCCGCCGTTACAAGAACCACTCGGAGAAGCTTCGCTCCGGCGACATCTACCAGGTGGCCGAGGTGGTGCGGAACCTCTCCATTCGCGACAAGGACAAGGGCCTGTCCGCGGGTGAGAAGCGCATGCTGCAGCGCGCGCGCCAGATCCTGGTGTCCGAGCTGACCTTCGCGCTCAACGTGGACGAGGAGACGGCCGAAGAGCGTCTGAACGACGCGCTGACCTGACCGGACGCCCGGGTCACGCCACGGGCATGGCGACGGTGTGGTCGATCGTCGTGGCGGCCGGCACAGGCTCCCGCTTCGGCGCCCCCAAGCAGTACGCACTGATCGGTGGACGTCCCGTGCTCGAGTGGGCCGTCGACGCATGTCGGCCCGGCTCCGCCGGGGTCGTCCTCGTCCTTCCCCCCGACTCGGCGGAATCGGCGGAATCGGACTCACACGGCGCCGACACGACCGTGCGAGGCGGAGCGACCCGTGCGGACTCGGTCCGCTGCGGGCTGGCCGCTGTCCCCGCCGCGGCCGAAGTCATCGTGGTGCACGACGCAGCACGGCCACTCGCGTCGCGCGCGCTCTTCGACGCGGTGGTCGCCGCGCTCGACGGCGTGGACGTGGATGCTGCCGTCCCCGGTCTGCAGCCAAGTGACACGATCAAGGAAGTGGACGCGACCGGACGGGTGACGAGCACGCTGGACCGGACGGGCTTGATGGCGGTGCAGACGCCACAGGCCTTCCGGTCCGCCGCGTTACGCCGGGCCCACGAGTTGGCAGCGGCCGGTGCGGGCGCCACCGATGACGCCATGTTGGTCGAGGCTGTGGGCGGGACGGTCCTGGTCGTGCCCGGCGAGCCGGGCAACCTCAAGATCACGGCGCCCGACGATCTCGAGACGGCCGAGCGCCTCTTGGCGCAGCGGAGGGGCTGAGGATGCGCATCGGCCAGGGCATCGACATCCACCGCTTCTCCGAGGACCCCCACCGACCTCTCGTACTCGGCGGCGTCCTGATCGAGGGGGCCCGGGGACTGGGCGGCCACAGCGACGCCGACGCCGTCTCCCACGCGCTCGCCGACGCCATTCTGGGTGCGCTGGGTCTCGGCGACCTCGGGCGGCACTTTCCCGACACCGACCCGGCCTGGGATGGTGCCGACAGCCTCGCCCTGCTGACGCACGTCGTGCGCATGGCGGCCGGGGAGGGCTATGCCTGTGTCAACGGCGACTGCACGGTCGTGGCCGACACACCCCGCCTCGCCCCGCACACGGCGGCCATGGCCGAACGGCTCGGTGCCGTGGTGGGCGCACCGATCTCGGTCAAGGCGACGCGGGCAGAGGGCATCGGGGCGCTCGGGCGGGCCGAGGGCATCGCCTGCCTCGCGGTCGTCTTGATGGAGCCGTCGTGAGTCGCCGGCCGCCACGCGCCGCGCCGCGCGGTGCCGCCAGGGGAGGGGGCGCGGCAGAGCGTGCCCCACGCCAGAGCGCAGCCGGGCGGCGTGCCCAGCCACCCGACGGTCAGCGCGGCCGCTCCGGTTCCCGCGGGCGCCCCCGGCCAGAGGCCCTGAGCGAACTCGGCGGCGACCAGGTGGAGGGCCGTCGAGCCGTACTCGAGTTGCTGGCGGTCGGGCGCCGCCCGGTGCGCCGGGTGCTGCTCGCCGAGGACCAGGACCCCTCGCCGCAGCTCGATCGCATTGAGGAGCTGGCAGGCCGCCTGCGCGTCCCGATCGAGACGGTGCCGCGCGCGCGGCTCGATGCCCAGGCGCGCACCGAGGCGCCCCAGGGGGTACTGGCCCTGGCCCGCCCGCTCGAGCCCGTGCCCCTCGAAGACCTGTGCCGGCCGGACCGGGCTGGCGCGCCGGCCTTCCTCCTCGTCGCGGCCGGCATCACCGACCCGCGCAACCTGGGCGCCCTCTTGCGCAGCGCAGAGTGTGCCGGGGTCAGGGGGGTCGTGTTGCCGCGCCACCGTTCCGCCCGCCTGTCGCCGACGGTGGCCAAGACGGCGGCCGGTGCCATCGAACACCTCAGCTTCGCCGTCGTGGGGGGCGTGCCCACCGCGCTGAACGACCTGCGCGACCTCGGCGTGTGGTCCATCGGCCTGGCCGGTGAGGCCGCGCAGTCGCTCTACGACCTCCCGCTCGGCGAGGGCCCGGTCGCAGTCGTGGTCGGCAGCGAGGAGAAGGGGTTGGCGCCGCTGGTACGCAAGCGCTGCGACGCCATCGCGGCGATCCCCCAACACGGGGCGCTGCCCTCCCTCAACGTTGGCGTCGCCGGCGCAGTGGCGTGCTTCGAGGTGGCGCGCCAGCGTTCGGCGGCACGGCAGCGACCCTCGGGCTGAGGCCCCGACGGCGAATCGTTCCGGGCCCCGGTGCCAGACTGGGCACGCGGCCAGGACCTGGGAGAACGAAGGGGGCGCACGATGCCCGACGAGAGCGCAACGCGGATCGGACCCGACATCGGGGCGGTGTTCGACGCTCACGTCGCCAACGAGTTCGAGACCGAGGACCTCGACGCCACCATGGGCTCCATGACCGCAGCACCTCATGTGACCCACGTGCCCACCTTGGCCGGCGGCGTCGATGCTGAGGGCGTCCGTCGTTTCTACGGTGCCCACTTCATCGGACACTGGCCCGCCGACACCCGCATCACCCACGTGTCGCGCACCGTGGGTGACGGCCGCGTCGTCGACGAAATGGTGATGCACTTCACCCACGACATCGTCATGGACACCTTCTTGCCCGGCGTCGCGCCCACGGGTCGCCTCGTGCAGCTGCCCGTGATCGTTGTCGCGGGGTTCGAGGGCGACAAGGTCTCCTTCGAACGCATCTATTGGGATCAGGCCTCGCTGCTCGTGCAGGTGGGCCTGCTCGATACGGGCAGCCTGCCGGTATCCGGCGTGGAGCAGGCGCACAAGGTCCTCGACGAGAACCTGCCGTGCAATGCGCTCATTGCCCGCGCCAGTGGAGACGCCTGACGCTCGAGTGAAAGCGTCAGCGCGTCAGCGCGACGACGCGGGCGAGGATGCGGGTGCGATTGCCTGGCGGACCTCCGACGTGCAGAACGCGCAGCGGCGCGCCGCGACGGGGATGTCGCTCAGGCACTGCGGGCACTGGCGCGTCTCGGGTTTGGGCTCCTCCGTAGGCAGCACGTTGAGTCGTCGCATCAGTGCGGTCAGCGGCACCACGACCGCGAAGAACACGATGGTTGCCACGACGACGAAGGACAGCGCAGCGTTGACGAACGACCCGTACTTGAAGGTGGAGTGATGCAGGCTGAAGCTCAGATTCGAGAAGTTCGGCTTGCCGAAGATGGCAGCGATGAGAGGGGTAATGAGGTCCGCGACGAATGCGGTGACCATGGCCGTGAAGGCGACGCCGACGACGACGGCGACCGCCAGGTCCACGACGTTGCCCCGTAGGACGAACTTCTTGAAATCCGAAAGCATGAGTGTCTCCCCGGTCGCAGGTACCTTTCGCGTGCCTGATGCGACCTGACTCATACCCAGCGCAGCGACCGCGCACGGGACGTCGTCCGCTGGAGCCCGAGGCAGGAATCGAACCCGCGACATCTTCATTACAAGTGAAGTGCTCTACCAACTGAGCTACTCGGGCGCTGACCTCAGGTTACAGGGCGGCACGGCCCCCTCCCTTTCTCACCAGCGGAAAGGCTTGCGTTGGCCTGGGTCGCACGGCAGGCTGGACCCGCGATGGATGGAGAGCAGCCGACACCGGGGACTTCCGGCTCTCTCTCCGTCGTCAAGGCAGCGGTGGTGATCATCGTTTTCGTCGTGGCGGTCGCCGTCCTCGTCGCGGTGGGGACCCGGCCCAGCGTGAGCAGCACCGCGACCACGACGTCGACCACCCTCGCGGCGAGCGGCTCGACCACGACGTCGACGACGGCCGGGCACGGTCATCACGGAGCCTCGACCACGACGACGACCAAGGCGGGTCACAAGGGCAAAGGGGCGCCGACGACCACCACGACGGTGGCGCCGAGTTCGGTGAGCGTCGTCGTGGCCAACGCAACGAGCACCAATGGGCTGGCCGCGCACTACTCGACGGTCATCAGCTCCGGTGGGTGGTCCATGCAGACGCCCATCGACGCGTCGACGATGGAGACGACGTCGGCCGTCTACTACGAGACGGGCCAACAGCAGCCGGCGGCGGCGATCGCCACCGCTATCGGTGTCAAGCCGAGTCAGGTCCTGCCCGTCACGAGCTCGACGCCGGTCAGCGGTGTGACAGGCGTCGACGTGGTAGTGGTGATCGGCGCGGACCTGGCCGCGACCGTGACGACCACAACGGTCGCACCGGCCGCAACAGGCACAACGGGCGGCACTCCCTGACCCTGTCCGGCGCGGATGCCGGCGCGGGCGGCGATGCGGCGCGTCTGCCCCCCTCTTGGAGCCTCTTGCCTCGGATCCGGCGCGCAGCGCGCTGTTCCTTGACTTCGACGGCACGCTCTCGGCCGTCGTGTCAGACCCTCGCGCCGCGCTGCCGTTGCCCGGCGTGCCCGAGCTGCTGGCCGATCTGGCGCGCTACATCGCGCTGGTCGCGGTGATCTCTGGGCGTCCCACCGCGTTCCTCGCCGCCGCACTCGGTCAGCCGCCCGGTGTGACGTTGGCCGGCCTCTACGGCCTCGAGCGCGCGCTGCACGGGGCCGAACACGACGCCTGGGCGGCCGTCATCGACGCGGTCGTGGCCGAGGCGACGGCGACGGCGCCCCCCGGGGTCTATGTCGAGCCCAAGGGCCTCACCGTGACCCTGCACTTTCGCCAGGCCCTCGACCAGGAAGAATGGGTGCTGGCGTTCGCCCAACGCCAGCACGCCGAGTACGGGCTCCTGGTGCATCCGGGCCGGCGCGAGCGCGAGCTGCGGCCGCCGCTCGCCGTCGACAAAGGGACAGTCGTGCGTGCGCTCGTGGCCGAGCACGACGAGGGGACGGAGCGATCACGCGCACCGGAGCGGCTGCGGCACCTGGCCGCCTTCGGCGACGACATCGGTGATCTGCCCGCCTTCGCCGCGCTGGGCGACCTGGCTGCAGCCAGCGCCGAGCCACTCGACGTGGTCCGCGTGGCGGCGGTCGATCGCGAGAGCCCCGCCGAGGTGACCGCGCGCGCCGACATCACGGTGCAGGGAGCGACGGGCGCTGTCGAGCTGCTACGGGCGCTGGCGCACGCTGCCGCGGCGGCCTAACCACGCCGTCACGCAGCCACCGTGCCACATGAACCTGTGCGTCACGATGCTGCGGCAGCGAGCTGGTCGGCCCACCAGTCGGCCGCGGTGCGCGCCTGCACGGCCACGCGCAACGCGCCGGCCCGCTCGGCTCGCTCGGCCGTCCCCATCGACAGCGCGGCATGCAGCGCCTCGGCCGTGCCGGACACGTCGAAGGGGTTGATCCCGATCGCCCCCCGGCCGCCAAGGGCGAGCTCCTCCCAGGCGCCGGCTTCATGCGACAACACCAGCGTCCCCTGCGCGGTGTTGAGGAGGGGACCCTCCTTGGCCACCAGGTTGAGGCCGTCGCGCACCGGGTTGACGAGGAGCACGTCCGACAGGGTCAGCGCGGCCAGCGACCGGGCCCTGTCGTCCTCCACCGAGAGCAGGATCGGTGTCCACCCGCCAGGACCGCCTGCTCCCGACTCCGACGAGAACGCATGATTGATCCGCTCGGCCGTGTGCGCCACGTCGGCCGCATAGGCGAGATACTCGGCCAGCCCTTGGCGCGAGGGATACGCCAGCGCGACGTGCGCCACCTCGCCGCGCCACTCGGGGTGGGAGTGCAACAACTCCTCGAAGGCGAGCATGCCCCGCACGATGTTCTTCGAGGGCTCCATGCGGTCCGCCCGCGCCACGATGCGCCGGCCGCCCACCTCGGTGCGTAGCGCCGCGGCGGCCGCCATCGCCGCCGGGGAGGTCGCCTCCTCCTCCAGTGCCACTTCGTCGGTGCCGAGCGGTGCGACGAAGGTCGGCGGTGCCTCCTCGCCCGCGGCGGTGTAGCAGGCGGTGAAGCACGCCTCCCAGGCGTGGCAGTGGAACCCGCACGCGCCGTAGCCCGCCATCCCGTCGCGCAGCTCGGCCGCCACGTCGTCGGGGAGCACTCCGAACATGGCCGGCGCGGCGAAGGGCGTGTGCAAGAAGTGCACGGTGCGCAGGTCGGGCCGACGCTCGGCCAGCATCCGGCCCAGCAACGAGAAGTGGTAGTCCTGCACGAGCACGGCGTCGCCTTCGCCGGCGCACTCGACCACGACGTCGGCCATGGCGCGGTTGTAGACCCGGTAGCCCTCCCAGGCCGCCCGCCAGTGGCGGTCGAAGCGGGGGCGCAGGGGCAGGTCGAAGAGGTGGTGGTGCACGTACCACAGCGTGGTGTTGGCGACGACGTCGTAGGCCTGGCGGTAGGTGTCGTCGTCGACAATCACGGGGACCAGGTCCAGGCCGTCCTCGTGCATGAGGCCCTGGGCCACGGCCTCGCGGTCCGCCGGCCCCATCGTCACAAAGGCCCACGTCGTTCCGCTGCCCGCCAGCAGCGGGCGCAGCGACGAGGCAAGCCCGCCGGCGGCGGGGACGGGCTCGAGGGCACCGCTCGATGTGGCCCGGAAGCTCAGCGGGCCGCGGTTGGAGACGACGAGGGTTCCGCTCACCCTGGGTGACCCGCCGTCCTCACGTGCGGCGCGGCGGCGACGAGTCGGGTGCGCGTTCGAGCGCGGCGCGCAGCACGTCGACCGCCTGGGGCCGCAGCTCGTGCAGGGGCCGGTTGCGGTGGATGCGCTCGCCCAGGTCGACCTGCGCCAGGCGGTCGGGACCCAGCGTCTGGGCGACGTCGATGAGCAGACCGAGCTCGACGCCGTAGCCGCCGGCGAATCCGAGCTTCTCGAAGACCCACCTGTGCGCGGCCGTCTCGCCCGCCAGAGGCTGGCGCACCCAGGACAGCTCGGGGAACAGCAACTCGAGCACCGGGCGCGCCACGAGCTCGGTGACCCGGCCGCCACCGGTCGGCTCGCCGTGCAGCGGCCGGGTGTAGAAGCCCTTGACGAGGGCGACGTGGTCGGTGGCGAGCAGCGGACCGAGCAACCCGGTGACGAAGGCCGGCGTCGTGTTGGCCACATCGGCGTCGAGGAACACCACGACGTCGCCGGCGGAGGCCGCCAGCGCGGCGGCCATGGCCTGGCCCTTGCCGCCGGCGCCGCCAGGGCCCGCGACCACACGGGCACCGGCGTCGTGTGCCTGTTCGGCGGTGTCGTCGAGTGATCCGTCGTCGAGGACGATCACCTCGTCGACCAGGCCGTTGCCGCCGTGTGCCGGCAAGAAGGGTTGGACGACGGCCCGCACGACCGAGCCGACCGTGGATCCCTCGTCCCGGGCCGGGATGCACACCGAGACCGCCCGCCCCGTACGGGCCTTGGACTCGAGCACGGCGCCCGTGGGGAAATCCCCGTGGTGGTAGGTCTGGGGCACGTCCCCGATTCAAGCAGCCATGATGGATTGAGTCGGCCTCCGCATCCCGGCTACGATGGTGACCATCATCCAGAGCGACTGAGGGACGGGCCCGTTGACGTCGCGGCAACCAGTGCTCCCCTCACAGGGGGCACCTGGTGCCAATGCCCGACCGATGAGGAGGACCGATGGTCGATTTCGTCACTGGGCTGCGCTGTCGTGAGTGTGAGCGCGCCTTCCCTGCCGAGGCGCTGCACGTCTGTGACTACTGCTTCGGGCCACTCGAGGTGGCCTATGACTACGAGCGGATCGCCGCCACCGTCACCCGGGAGCGCATCGAGGCCGGGCCCCGCACCATCTGGCGCTATCGGGACTTGCTGCCCGTCGACGACGAGAATCCAG
>CAVUVM010000004.1:0-1187595 GCA_963744935.1 uncultured Acidimicrobiaceae bacterium | reverse complement strand
TCGACCTCGGCGCAGGCTTCACCCCGCTCGTGCGGGCGGACCGTCTGGCGGCCGAGCTCGGCCTGGGCGAGCTCTGGATAAAAGACGACACCGCCAACCCCACCGGCTCCTTCAAGGACCGCGTCGTCTCGGTGGCGCTGACCAAGGCGCGCCAGCTCGGTTTCAAGGTGGCGGCGTGCGCCTCGACCGGCAACCTGGCCAACTCGGTGGCGGCCCACGCCGCCCGCGCCGGTCTGGACTCGGTCGTCCTCATCCCCCATGACCTCGAGGCGGCCAAGGTGACGATGACCGCCGTCTACGGCGGGACGGTCATCGCGGTCGACGGGACCTACGACGACGTCAACCGGCTCTGCGCCGAGCTGACCAGCGAGCGCCCGAGTTGGGCCTTCGTCAACGTCAACGTGCGCACCTACTACGCCGAGGGCTCCAAGACACTGGCCTTTGAGATCGCCGAGCAGCTCGGCTGGCGCGCCCCCGACCACGTCGTGGTGCCGATCGGCTCGGGCAGCCAGCTGACCAAGGTGGCCAAGGGCTTCGCCGAGCTGGGCAAGGTGGGCCTGTTGCCCGAAGAGCCCGCCGTGCGGGTCTCGGGGGCCCAGGCCGAGGGCTGCTCGCCGGTGGCGACGGCCTTCCTCCAGGGCAGCGACGCCATCCGGCCGGTCAGGCCCAAGACGATCGCCAAGTCGCTCGCCATCGGCAACCCGGCCGACGGCTGGTACGCGCTCGAGGTGATGCGGCGGAGCGGCGGGTCGTGCGCGGCGGTCACCGACGACGAAGTGATCGAGGCCATCGGCCTTCTGGCGCGCACCGAGGGGATCTTCGCCGAGACTGCCGGCGGGGTCACCATCGCCACGCTCTCCAAGCTCGCTGCCTCGGGCGCCATCCGCCGAGACGAGCGCGTCGTGGCCCTCGTGACCGGGCACGGCCTCAAGACCGTCGAGGCCCTCAGCAACGCACCGGGCAACGGCCCGTCCGCGACCATCTCGCCCACGCTGGCCGCCTTCGACGCCGCCATCGACTTCGAGCAGGCCGTCGAGAGCGGGGCGGCCGACCACGGCCCAGAGCGCGAGGAGCCAACCCCATGAGCCTGACCGTCCGCGTCCCCACCCAGCTGCGCACCCTGACCGGTGGTGCCGGTGAGGTCGAGGTGGAGGGCGCCACCGTGGGCGAAGCCCTCAAGGCCCTCGACGCCGCGCACCCGGGCTTCGCCGACCGGCTCTTCGACGAGTCGGGCAGCCTGCGCCGATTCGTCAACGTGTTCCTGGCCGACGAGGACGTCCGCTTCCTCGACGGCCTGGCGACGCCGGTCAGCGAAGGCCAGACCCTTTCCATCGTCCCCGCCGTCGCGGGCGGCTGAGGGCTGACCCGCCCCCAGGAGGGGTGGGGGCCCGATCCCCGGGGCCGCCGGCGCTGCAAACACCACCGAAAGGCCTCCGATGGCCGCTCGGCGCGCTCGCCCTTGCGTCGTCCCGCCTAAGGTGGTTGTATTAGCACTCACAGGACGAGAGTGCTAATGGAGGAATAGACCAGATGGCCAAGATCATCGCCTTCGACTCGGAGGCCCGCCGCGGGCTCGAGACCGGCATGAACAAGCTGGCAGACGCCGTACGGGTCACCCTCGGCCCCAAGGGCCGCAACGTGGTGCTCGACAAGAAGTGGGGCGCGCCCACCATCACCAACGACGGCGTCTCCATCGCCAAGGAGATCGACCTCGAGGACCCCTTCGAGAGGATCGGGGCGGAGCTGGTCAAAGAGGTCGCCAAGAAGACCGACGACGTCGCCGGTGACGGCACCACCACGGCCACCGTGCTCGCCTGGGCCATGGTCCGCGAAGGCCTGCGCAACGTGGCTGCCGGGGCCAACCCGATGTCGCTCAAGCGGGGGATCGAGGCTGCGGTCGAGACGGCCGTGAGCTCCATCCACGGCCAGGCCAAGGAAGTCAACGAGTCCAAGGCGCAGATCGCCCAGGTGGCCTCCATCTCGGCCGCCGACACCGAGATCGGCGAGATGATCTCCGAGGCCATCGACAAGGTCGGCCGTGACGGCGTCATCACCGTCGAGGAGTCACAGACCTTCGGCATGGACATGGACCTCGTCGAGGGCATGCGCTTCGACAAGGGCTACATCGCGCCCTACTTCGTGACCGACCCCGAGCGCATGGAGGCCACCCTCGAGGATGCCTACATCCTCTTGGTCGGCTCCAAGATCAGCGCCGTCCGCGACCTGCTGCCGGTACTCGAGAAGGTCATGCAGGGCGGCAAGCCGCTGCTGATCGTGGCCGAGGATGTCGAGGGCGAGGCCCTGGCCACCCTGGTGGTCAACAAGATCCGCGGCACCTTCCGCTCGGTCGCCGTCAAGGCCCCTGGCTTCGGCGAGCGTCGCAAGGCCATGCTCCAGGACATCGCCATCCTCACTGGCGGCCAGGTGGTCACCGAGGAGGTCGGCCTCAAGCTCGAGAACGTGACCCTCGACCTGCTGGGCACCGCCCGCAAGGTTGTCATCACCAAGGACGAGACCACGATCGTCGAGGGTGGCGGCACCGAGAGCGACATCAAGGGCCGCATCAACCAGATCAAGACCGAGATCGAGAACACGGACTCGGACTACGACCGCGAGAAGCTCCAGGAGCGGCTGGCCAAGCTGTCGGGCGGCGTCGCTGTGATCAAGGTCGGCGCGGCCACCGAGGTCGAGCTCAAGGAGAAGAAGCACCGTATTGAAGATGCGGTCTCCACGACCAAGGCCGCCATCGAAGAGGGTGTTGTGCCCGGCGGCGGGGTCGCCCTGCTGCGCGCGCAGACCGCCATCACCGAAAGGGCCGAGAAGCTCGAAGGCGACGAGGCCACCGGTGCCCGCATCGTCGGCAAGGCCGTCGAGGAGCCGTTGAAGCAGATCGCGGTGAACGCCGGCCTCGAGGGCGGTGTCATCGTCGAGAAGGTGCGCGGCCTCAAGGGCGCCCACGGGCTCAACGCGGCCACCGGCGAGTACGAAGATCTCTTCAAGAGCGGTGTGATCGACGCGGCCAAGGTGACCCGCTCTGCCCTGCAGAACGCGGCATCCATCGCAGCGTTGTTCCTCACCACCGAGGCGGTCATCGTCGACAAGCCCGAGGAAGAGGCGCCCGCCATGCCTGGCGGCGGGATGGACGACTTCTAGAGGCCTGCCCGCGGGCCCCAGGCCGCCAGGGGTGGTCCGAGGCAGGCAGGGCAGCGGTGTCACTGTGATGCCACGTCGCTGCAACACGTGGGACCGACACTGATGCCGCCTCACCCCCAACCGAGGCTGAAACGGTGTGCCCGGTCGCAAGGCCGGGGCACACCGTTTCTCGCTCTTCTCCTGGGCCTCTCTACACTGACGGCGTGGCTCTGACCCCGACGACCGGCTGGGGGGTCCTCCACCTCTTCTGCCGGCTGGCGCCCGACTTCGACGCGAACGCCCTGCGCAAGGCGGTGGGCGCCGCCGAGGCCGACGGCTATCAGGTCGTGCCGGTCGCCCTGCTCGGCCACACGGCCGATCTCGGCCTCATGGCCCTCGGCCCCGACCTCTGGCGACTGCGCCAGTTCCAGACCGAGGCCACCGCGGCCGGGCTGGTGCCGGCGCAGTCCTATGTCTCGCTGACCGAGATCTCCGAATACGCGGCGAGCATCCCCGAGGCGATGCGCCAGGCCCGCCTTTTCCCCCAGCTCCCGCCCGAGGGCAAGGCCGCTTTCTGCTTCTACCCCATGTCCAAGCGCCGGGCCGAAGGGCACAACTGGTACACGCTCGGCTTCGAGGAGCGCACCGAGCTCATGGCGGGCCACGGCAAGCTGGGGCGGACCTTCCACGGCCGGGTGCTCCAGGTCATCACTGGTTCGACCGGGCTCGACGATTACGAGTGGGGCGTGACCCTCTTCGGCGTGCACCCCGATGACCTCAAGGACTGCGTCTACCAGATGCGTTTCGACGAGGCCTCGGCGCGCTACGCCGAGTTCGGCCCCTTCTATACCGGCATGGTCGGCACGCTCGACGACGTGCTTGTCGCGCTGGGTGCCTGAGGCCGGCGGACGATATGTACGCCACCCTCGACGACCTGCGCGACGAGCTGCGCGACCTCGGGCGCGTTGTCGTCGCGTTCAGCGGTGGGGCGGACTCGTCGCTGCTGGCCAAGGTGGCGCACGACACCCTGGGCCGGCCCGCCGTGCTCTGCGCCACCGCGCTGTCCCCCTCGCTGGCGCGAAGCGAGGCGCGTGAGTGCAGTGCGCTGGCCGACGAGTGGGACCTGCGCTGGGTCGGTGTGCCGACGGCCGAGATGGAGGACGCCCTCTACGTGGCCAACGGCCCGGAGCGCTGCGCCCGCTGCAAGACCGCGCTGATGGACGTGCTCGGGCCGCTGGCCGAGGCCGAGGGCGCCACGGTGGTGCTCGGGGTGAACGTGAGCGACCTGGGCGACCACCGACCCGGCCAGCAGGCCGCCGCGGCAGCCGGTGCGCGCTTCCCTCTCGTCGAGGCGGGGTTCACCAAGGACGACATCCGTCGTTGGTCGCGCACCCTCGGCCTGCGGACCTGGGACAAGCCGGCCGCCGCCTGCCTGGCCTCACGCCTGCCCTACGGCACGCCGGTGACCCTCGGCCGCCTGGCCGCGGTGGAACAGGCCGAGGCGGCGCTGCACGCGCTGGGCTTCGGGCAGCTACGGGTGCGCCACCACGGCGACGCCGCCCGCGTCGAGGTCGAAGACGACGCGCTGGCCGATGTGGTGGCGCGCCGCGCGGACGTGGTCGCCGCGGTGCGGGCCGCGGGATTCGCCTTCGTGGCGCTCGATCTCGAGGGGTTCCGCTCGGGCAGTCTCAACCGCACGCTGCCGCGTGGGGAGGGTGCGCCGCGGTGAGCGTGGTCAGGGTCAAGGTCAGGCTCACGTTCCCCGAGTCCGAGGTCCGGCGCGCCGTGCTCGCCACCTTGGTGCGGCGCTTCGACGTCGAGCCAAACATCCGGCGTGCCGACGTGGAGGAGCACCGCGGCTGGATCGTCTGCGAAATAGACGGCGAGGGGACTCAGGTCGAGGCCGCGCTCGAGTGGCTGCGCGGCGAGGGGATCACCGTCGACCTGCTCGGAGACGTGCTCGAGGGCTGAGCTGCGCCGGTGGCGGGGGCGCGGCGGTGCCGACAATGTCAGCGTCTAGCGCTGGTCGGGGTCGCGGGCCACGTGCCAGCCGGCCGAGGACACCTTGCGCGGCTCGTAGAAGACGCAGCCCTCGGGGCAGGCGAAGGGGAGCGGCTCGCTGGCGTCGACCTTGCAGCGCTCGAGGCGCTCGCCGCGAGGCGTCGTTCGCATGACGTAGTGACGGCAATCCTCGTTGACGGGCACGCCCCATTCTGGCGCACCGGGCGGGCCGCGGTAGCGTCACCGGCCGTGGACCCGAGCGACCAGAGCGACGAGAGCGACGACCGAAGCGTCCCCCTCAAGACCCTGTTGCGCTGGAGCGAGGCCCTCTCGGGCATCGCACGCACAGGCTTGGGGTTCACCGAGAGCCTCTATGAGCGCGAGCGCTTCGAGGAGATCCTCAAGGTGGCGGCCGACATCCGGGTCGAAGCCGATGACGCGGGCGATGATCCCGACCACGCCGGCGGACTGGTGCAGGAGTGGATGGACACCGTCGGCAAGGGCGTCCCCGGCTACGTCACGCCCAAGGTGGCCGTCGGTGCGGCCGTCGGCAACGACAAGGGGGAGCTGCTGCTCATCCAACGGGCCGACTCGGGCATCTGGCTCTACCCCACGGGTTGGTGTGACGTCGGCTACTCGGCCGCCGAGGTGGTGGTGAAGGAGGTGGAGGAGGAGACCGGCATCGACGTCGAGCCCGTCCGCCTCATCGCCGTGCTCGATGGCCTCCGCCTCGGGTTTACCCGCGTCCCCCTCTACTCGCTCCTGTTCTATTGCCGCGCCATCGGCGGCGAGCTGGCGCCGCACCCGCTCGAGACCCGCGACGTCGGCTGGTTCACCCGCGACACGCTGCCGCACCCGCTCGTCGGCTCCGAGCGCTGGGGCGAGCACGTCTTCGCCGCCATCAACGGCGAGCGCCGCGACGTCCTCTACGACAGCGTGCGCCACCCCATGTGGCGTGGCGAGTCCTCCGCCGGCACCACGTGATCTCGGTTCGGGTCGCCGCGTCGGTGGATGCCGACCTGGTGGCGGCGGTGACCACCCTGCTGCCGCAGCTCTCGCGCTCCGCGCCGCCCCCCACGCACGAGCAGTTGGCGCGGATCGTGGGCGACCCCGACACCACGTTGTTCGTGGCGGAGGACGACGGGCGGATCGTCGGCACCCTCACGCTGGTCGCGTTCGAGATCCCGACCGGCCGCCGCGCCTGGATCGAAGACGTCATCACGGACACGGCGGCGCGCGGCAAGGGCGTGGCCAGCGCGCTGGTCGACGCGGCGCTGGCGCACGCGGCGTCGATCGGGGCCCGGACGGTCGACCTCACGTCGCGTCCCGATCGTGAGGACGCCAACCGCCTCTACCTCAAGCTCGGTTTCGAGCAGCGCACGACGAACGTGTATCGCTACAGCGTCGCCGGTGACTGAACGGGTACGGGGCCGATCGGGCTTATGCGTCGATTGGGAAAGCAGCGGGCAACAGGCGCATCAAGGTTGCGAACATCGAGGTGAATCGGCCTTCGCCCCACGGAAGGCCCGGCTCGTTGGCGAAGGCCTGACTGAGGACGCCGACGATGAGGGTCGACACGAGGTAGATCGCGTCGTCTTCGTTCGCCGCCGGACCGAGCTGACCTTTGGCCACCGCGTCGGCGAGGACGCCGCGCTGGAGCTCCACCATCTCCGTGCTGACCGCGAACGCCTCTGGTGAGGGATGGAAGCTCGGGACGGGACGCCAGAAGAGCAACTCGGCGACGGCGCGGTTGGCCAGGCACCACCGCCCGCTCGCCTCGAGGCCGGCGACCAGCGCGTCAAGCCCAGGCTGCGCTCCTTCCATGCCGTCGCGCATCGCCTGGAGGTTGTCGCGCTGTCCCTCGAGGAACACTGCGTCGTAGATCGCCATGAGCGACGGGAAGTACTTGTAGAGCGACGGTGGCTGGACGCCCAGGCGTCGCGCCACTTCCGCCAGGCTGAGGCCGTTCACCCCTTCCTCGGTCATGACGTCGCGGGCGATATCGAGGATCTCGCGGATCGTCTCCTGCCGACGGCGGGCTCGGCGGTCCGGCCGCGCCGGATGGCCTGGCCGCTCGGCCGGCTCGGCCACCCCATCGGTTCGTTCCATAGCCAACGAGTATAGCTTTAATACAGCTTGACAGCTATAGCTAATGATATTAGCCTTGCGCCAGCAGAGCCGAGAGGGGCAGGCGCATGAACGCAGCGGAGGCCACAGGGGACATGACCGAGAACACCAATCCAGATTCGAACCGGAGCAGCCGCTGGTGGTTGCGCCAGGACTCCCAGTCGGTGGTGATCGAGGCGCCGGCGGAGCACATCTATGCATTGGTGGCGGACCTCCCTCGCATGGGGGATTGGAGTCCCGAGTGCCGGCGGGTGGAGTGGCTCGATGGGTCGACCGGACCGGCCGAGGGCGCCACATTCATCGGCCACAACCGAGGCGGCCCCGGAGGCCTCATGAGGTGGTCGCGCCACGGCCGCGTCCTCACCGCCGACCCCGGCCGTGAGTTCGCCTTCGTGACCGAGGAAGGCGGCCGGGAGTCGACCGAGTGGCGGTACCGCCTGGAGCCCCGGGAGGGGTCCACCCGGGTCACCGAGTCCTACGAGGTCCGGTGGATACCGACCTGGGCCCGCATCGTCGATGTCCCGACCAACCGCGCCCGCGAGTTACGTCACGCGATGCAGCACACGCTCGAGCAGCTGAAAGGAGCCGCCGAGTCGACGCCGTCGCGCCGCTAGAAGTGCACACCGACAACGCGGCGCCCGACGTCGACGTCGAGAGGCGTGCTCGCAGAGGTCCCCGACGCCCCCGTGTTCGTCGGACCGGACCAGGCCGCGCTGGAACAGATGCTCTCGGGCGCGGTCGGTTAGCCCGGCCGGCCGTTAGCCTCTTTTTGAGGTTCAGCCGGGAGGGTCAGGGTGAGCGAGCGCATGCAGGGTCGCAACTGGGTGTTGGCCGCAATGATCTTCGCGGTCGCGATGACGTTCATCGACCAGACGATCGTCTCCATCGCGGTGCCCAACATCCAACGTGAGCTGAGCCTGTCGTCGACCGGCGTCCAATGGGTCGTCAACGGCTATCTGCTTGCGCTGGCGGCGTTCTTCGCGCTCGGCGGACGGCTCTCGGACATCTTCGGTCACACGAAGATGTGCGTGATCGGGGTGATCGTCTTCGTGGGCGCTTCCACCTTGTGCGGCTTGACGCCGACAGGGTCGGTGGCCGAGGCCTGGATCGTCACGTTCCGGGTCGTGCAGGGCGTGGGCGGCGCCCTCATGTTCCCGGCGGCGCTGGCCATCGTGGTCAACACGTTCCCGCTGCGCGAGCGCGGGAAGGCGCTGGCCATCTTCTTCGGAATCGCCGGCGGTCTGACCGCGATCGGTCCCATCCTCGGTGGTTACCTGACCCAGTGGACCTGGCGGGCGATCTTCTGGGTCAACATCCCCGTGGCCCTGATCGCGCTGGTCCTGATCGCCGTCTCGAAGCCGAAGACCCAGTACAAGTGGGCCCCCATCGATTACCGCGGCGCAGTGCTCATCGCAGCAGGGATCGGGCTGAGCATCTTCGGGCTCCAACAATCCGTTCTGTGGAGCTGGAGCAACCCAGGGACGTGGATCTGCATCGTCGGAGGGCTGGTGATCATCGGCCTCTTCGTGCTCGTCGAGCTGCACACCGAGTCGCCGCTCATCAGGGTGGAGATCTTTCGCATACGGCCCTTCGCGGTGGAGAACCTCGTCTTGTTGATCGCGATGATGGCCTTCATCCCGGTGTTCTTCTTCGCCAGCGAGTACGCGCAGATCGCCTTGCGCAAGAGCGCGTCGCAGGCCGGCGTCTTCTTGCTGTTCTTCTTCGTCGGGTTCGTCGTTCTTGCGCAGGTGGGCGGCCGGATCCTCGACCGCGAAGGGGCCAAGCGCGCCGTGGTCCTCGGCTGCGCCATCGCCGCGGTCGGCTTCGGATTCTGGGCCTCCAAGGCGACCATGCTCAGCTTCTCCGAGCAGCAGATCTGGGTCATCGTCGCCGGCGCGGGTATGGGGATGATGCTCGGGCCGGCCAATACGGACGCGGTCAACCGGGCCAGCAACCTCTCCTATGGGGAGGCGACCGGGATCACCCAGACCATACGGAACTTCGGAGCCAGTCTCGGCCTGGCCGCGCTGGGCACGATCTTGTTGTTCAACTACCGCTCGCACCTCACGACGAGCCTGCGCAAGATGGGCGATCCCAATGCAGCCGCCGAGGCGAACCGCATCACGCAATCCCAGAACGGGAGCGGCTCGGTGTCCTCCATCCCACACTTCGTCTCGGTCGACTTCGCGCACGCCACTCAGGCGGTGCTCTACGTCATGTGCGGCATCATGGCCTGTGCGGCCCTCGTCGCGCTGTTCGGCCTTCAACGTGGCGTCCAGGAGGTGGCAGAGGTCGACTCGGCCGCGGTGCCGGCGTCGACCGGGGCCGACTGAGCCTCTCGGCTCGAGGCCGCGCGCGGGACCAGGGCACGAGCCCGCAGGCGTCCGGTCCACCTGAATGGAGGTTGCTCTCTCGTAACCTTGCATCGGCGCGGTCTTCTCACTCGCGGCACGCACGCTCTTGGAGGCACGAATGTCGCATTTCAGCAAGGTCGGGGCTCTCGTCGTCGCCCTCGCTCTCGGAGGGGTGGTCGCTACGGGGTGCAGCGTCGTGAACAAGGTCAAGAACGCGGTCCATGACGTCGACGGCAACAAGGCGACGATCGACTCGTTCACCCAGGGCCTCCAGTCCAACCAGACGACGTCCTTCGAGGCGACCTACATGACGTCGGGTGTCGCGCCGGCGACCGTTGTCTACGCCGTCGACCCCGCCAGCGGCGGGGCCGCGTTCCACGAGACGCAGACCGGTGCCAACGCGTCGAACGTGCAGCTGATCGTGAACTCCTCCGGGGAGTACTCGTGCTCACAGAGCGCGCCCACCGGCGCCTGGTCCTGTCAGAAGCTGGGTGGCGCAAACGCCGCCGAACAGAAGCAGATCTTCGACATCTACACCCCTTCGCACTGGATTTCCTTCCTCAAGGGCGCCTCGTTGGTGGCCGGGCTGGCCGGGGACAAGGTGAGCTCGTCGACGATGTCGCTCAACGGCTTCGACATGAACTGCGTAGATCTCGTCGCGCCCGGCGTGACCGGGACGAGCACCATCTGCAGCACCTCGCAGGGCATCTTGGGCTATGTCAAGGTGGCCGCGAACTCCACCAGCTTCGCCATCACGAACTACTCGGCGTCGCCGGCGTCCTCCCTCTTCCAGCTGCCGCCGGGCGCGACGGTCACAACGGCCACGACACCGACGACACCGACCACATGAGCGCCGATACCACCTTCATCACCCGTTACGACACGTCGGGCCCAGGGGTGCGTCTCGCCGTCAAGGACCTCATCGACATGGTGGGCGAGGTCACCACGGCCGGCTGCCGCGCCGTCGCTCGCCGTGCCGTGCCCGCCGAGCAGGACGCCGCCTGCCTGAAGGGCGCCCGGGACGCCGGCGCGCGGATCGTCGGGCGGACCAACCTCCACGAGCTGGCGCTCGGCGTGACCGGGGTGAACCCGTGGTACGGGACACCGGTCAACCCGCTGGACCCGGCGCTCGTCCCGGGCGGCTCGTCGAGCGGCTCCGCGGTGGCGGTGGCGACGGGAGAGGCGGAGGTGGCCTACGGGAGTGACACCGGCGGCTCGGTGCGCATCCCCGCCGCCTGCTGTGGCGTCGCCGGCCTGAAGACGACGTGGGGCCGCATCCCACTCGACGGCGTGTGGCCGCTGGCGCCGAGCTTCGACACGGTCGGGCCTTTGGCGCGCGACATCGGCGGCCTCGTCACGGGCATGCAGCTGCTCGAGCCGGGCTTCGAGGTGGCCGATGTGGGCGACGTCAGCGTGGCCCGCTTGCCCATCGACGCGGACCCGGCCATCACCGCGGCGATCGATCGCGCGCTGGCCCAGGCCGGGTGGGCCTGCGACGACCTCATCGTCCCGGGGTGGGACGACGCCTTGATCCAGGCCGGCCTCCTGCTCGTCGTCGAGGCCTGGCACTCAGACCGCATGCTGGTGGCCGAGGATCCTGAGGGCATCGGCGACGACGTGCGGGAGCGGCTGGAGCTGGGCGGCGCCTTCGACGACGCGATCGTGCAGGTCGCGTGGGAGAGTCGAGCGCGAGTGGCAGGCCGCGCTCGAGCGTGTGCTCGAGCGCGTCGACTTCGTGGTGACGCCGACGCTGACCATCTTCCCGCCGCGCCCCGAGGAGGGGGACGATCTCTTGGTCTCGCGCTGCACGCTGCCCGCCAACCTGGCTGGGGTGCCCGCGCTGTCGCTTCCGATCCCGACGGGTGGGTCGCTGCCGGCGAGCATCCAGCTGATCGGCGCAGCGAACAGCGAGGAACGGCTGCTGGCGGCCGGGGCGATGTTGGAATTGGCGGTCGCGGCGGGCTGAGACGCCCCCGCGTCAGCGGTTTTCGCGGACGAGCGCGCACCGGCCACCTCTTAGGGTGAGCGGTGCATGCTGATCGACGTCTGGTCGGACTTCGCGTGCCCGTGGTGCGCTCTCGGGCTGGCCCGCCTCGACGTGGCCCTGGCTTCCTTCGAGCACGGCGCGGAGGTCGAGGTCGTGCACCGCTCCTTCGAGCTCGATCCGAGCGCGCCGGCACGCCGTACGGTGTCGCGGGAAGATGCCGTCGCCACCAAATACGGCATCGGGACGGACCGGGTGCGCGCGCTGCACGACCAACTGACGGTGCTCGGTGCCGAGGTGGGCTTCACCTTCCACTTCGACCGGGTGCAGGTGGGCAGCACCTTCGACGCCCACCGGCTGGCGCAGGCAGCGCGCGGGACGCCGAGCGAGGAGGCCGTCGTGCGTGGCCTCTTCGCGGCGAATTTCAGCGAGGGCAGGCTGCTGTCGGACCATGGTGTCCTGCGGGACGTCGCGGCCGACGCCGGTCTCGACGAAGCCCTGACCGCGGAGGTCCTCGCCGGCGACGCCTTCGGGCTCGAGGTGCGCGCCGACGAGGCGGCGGCCCGAGAGCGCGACGTGACCGGGGTGCCCTATTTCCTGATCAACGGCGCCTGGCCCGTACCCGGCGCCCAGGATGTCGAGACGATGGGGATCGTGCTGCGTCGCGCGTGGTCACGTCTCGGCGAGTGAGGCGAGGATCTCGTCGACCATCTCAACCGTGGTGTTCGGGTGCAAGAACGCGAATCGTGCCACGGTCTCGCCCTCCCAGCTGGTCGGGGTGACGAAGGCGATCTGGTCGTGCAGGAGCCGCGCTGACCACGCGTCGTAGTCGGTCCTGGTCCACCCCGGCCGCCGGAACAGCACGATAGAGAGCCCGGGGTCGCGCACCAGCTCGACGTGGGGCGCCCGGACGATGCGCTCGGCGGCGCTCTGGGCGATGGCGAGCCCGGCCTCGACCGCGTCGACGTAGGCGTCGAGGCCGTTGACCGCCAGCGAGAACCACACCGGCAGCCCGCGAGCCCGGCGCGTCAGATGGTAGGCGTAGTCGCTCGGGTTCCACTCCTCGGGGTTCTCGCTGTGCAACACCTCGAGGTATTGGGCGTCCTGGGTGTGCACCGCCTTGGCCAGGTTGGGCCGGCGGTAGAGCAACGCGGCGCAATCGAAGGGGGCGAAGAGCCACTTGTGCGGGTCGACGATGAAGGAGTCGGCGCGCTCGAAACCTCGGAACTGATCCCGCACCGAGGGTGCGAAGAGCGCCGCCGCGCCGCCGTACGCACCGTCGATGTGGAACCACAGCCCGTGCTCGTCGGCCACGTCGGCCACCCCGTCGAGATCGTCGACGATGCCCGCGTTGGTCGTTCCCGCCGTGGCGACCACACCGATCACGTCACGCCCGCGCGGGTCTTCCCGCAGCGCTGCACGCAGCGCGTGCCCGGTGAGCCGGTGCTCGAGGGCCGGCACGGTCAGGACACCCATCCCGAGCACGTGCAGGGCCTTGCCGACCGACGAGTGCGCGTCGGCGCTGACGGCAACCAGTGGTCGCTGCGGCGCGTCGGCCTGGCGCCGGTGGGCGGCGGTGTCGCGCGCGACCATGAGCGCGGACAGGTTGCCGGCCGAGCCGCCGGCCACGAAGCAGCCGCCCGCCGTCGCAGGGAAGCCGGCCTGCGCTGCCAGCACCGCGAGCGCCTGGTTCTCGGCGACCACGACGCCGGCCGCTTCGAGCCAGGAGGTGCCGTGGAGCGACGAGCACGACACGAACATGTCGAAGAGCAGGGACGCTTTGGTCGGGGCCGCCGGGATGAACGAGAGGAAGCGGGGACTGTCGCACGAGACGACCGCGGTGGAGAGCTTGTCCACGAAGAGCTTCAGGACGTGGGTCGCGTCGTTGCCCTCGGGGCGCATGAGGCCGGCCAGCTCAGCATCGAGCGACTCGACGAGCCCACCGAAGTCGAGGGGGACCGGCTCCATGCGCAGGCGGGCGCGGCACGCCGCCAGGATCAAGTCGGTCATGTCCTCGTCGAACTCGAACATCGCGTTCGCCATCAGGCGGGCTCGCCCTCCGGGCCACCCATGCGGGAATGTCCGGTCCGCCAGGCCTCCTCGGCGCGGCTGGCGACCTCGTGCAGCGTGGACCCCGTCTTTCTCGCGACGACAGCGACGTCGTCGAACTCCGGCTTGGCGCGTCCCTCGGTGACCTTCATGCGCACGGTTATGCCGTCGACAGTGACCTCTCCGAGCTCGCGGGACGCCGGCCAGCGCTCGACGGCCGTGGCGCGCACGCCCATGGTGCCCGTCACCCGCTCGATCTCCGCCCGCAGTGCGGCCACATCGCCGGTGTCGGCCAGCACGTGGAGCACGTGGCCCGGCCGCCCCTTCTTCATGGTCACGGCACTGACCCACGCGTCGAGTGCGCCAGCGTCGAGCGCGCTGGCCAGCGCGTGGCCCAGCTGCTCTCCGGTGACGTCGTCGAGGTTGGTCTCGAGCACGACGAGAGGCTGGCCCGTTCCCACCGCCTCCGGCGCGGCGCGGCGGCCGAGCACGACCTGGGTGCAGTTCGGCAGGTCGTCGAGGTCAGCGGCCCCAGCGCCAAAACCCGAGGCGACGATCGTCATGGCCGGTAACGGTCCGAACGAGGTGCACAGGGTCGCGACGAGCGCGGCTCCGGTCGGCGTCGTGAGCTCCACGCCGACGTCGCGGCCGTAGGTGGGGACTCCCTCGAGCAGGCGAACGGTCGCGGGGGCCGGGTTTGGCAACCGTCCGTGGGCGCTGCGCACCATGCCCGTCCCGGTGGCGACAGCCGAACCCACGAGCTTGTCGACCCCGAGCACCTCGAGCGCCGCCGCGGTTCCGACGATGTCGACGATGGCGTCGTGCCCCCCCACCTCGTGGAAGTGCACCTGGTCGATCGGACGGCGGTGCAGGGCTGCCTCCACGCTGGCCAGAGCACCGAACGAGGCCAGGGCTCGCTGGGTCACCCGGTCCGGTAGGGCAGCCTGCGCGATGAGCGAGGCGATCGCGCCGTAAGTCCGGACGACCACATCGTCCCCGCTGACGATGGCGCGTGTGCAGGCCACCCCCCCGCGCAAGGCTTCGTCGAACCGAAGGTCCCAGCCCGGAAGGTCAAGGCGGTCGAGCAGGCCGCGCACCTCGTCCGTGTCAGCACCTGCGTCAACGAGGGCGCCGAGGGCCATGTCGCCCGCGATGCCCGCAAAACAGTGGAACCAGGCGGTCGTCGGGCCGCCGGCTTCGCTCATGGCAGCTGCCGGGCGACCGCACAGGCTGCGCCGTACCCGTTGTCGATGCCGACGACGGTGATGCCGGACGAGCAGGCGGACAGCATCGTCAACAGCGCGGTGACACCCTCGAGCGCAGCGCCGTAGCCGGTGCTGGTCGGCACCGCGACGATAGGGGCCGGGGTGAGCCCCCCCACCACGCTGGCCAGCGCGCCGTCCATGCCGGCGATCACGACGACAGCGTCGGCCATGGCGATGGTGTCGACTTCGGCGAGAAGCCGGTGCAGGCCGGCAACCCCACAGTCGCTGATTCCGGTGGGGTCGAACCCGAGCGCGCGCAGGACGGCGATGCACTCGGTGGCGACCGGCAGATCGGCGGTGCCCGCGGTCACCACGACGACGGAGCCATGACGGCCTTTCGCCGGGCGAAAGACGACAGTGGAGAAGGTGCCGCTGTCCGAGACGGTCCCGGGTTCTGCGCCCACGGTGGCGGCGACAGCCGAGGCGGCCTTGACCTGGGCCTCGCTCGCACGGGTGAGGAGCACCGGCCCGTCGGTACCGCCGAGGAGCTCCTCGACCACCGAGGCGCAGTGCTCGGGAGTCTTGCCCGGCCCGTAGACGGCCTCGGGCATGCCGAGCCTCAGGTCGCGCTGCAGGTCGACGCGGGCGAAGCCGAGGTCCGCGTAGGGCAGCCGGCGCAGCTGGCGCACTGCGTCGTCGGGCGTGCAGTGGCCCGCGGCGACCTGTTCGACCAGCGCACGAAGTGAAGAAGCGTCCATGACCTGCTCTATCCTGCCCAACTGTGACCCCGCCTGTGAAAACCGTCGCGTACTTCGGCCCGGCAGCCACTTTCACCCAGGAGGCGCTGCTGACCCAGCCGGACCTGGTCGAGGCCGAGCAGCGGTCCCTCGGTTCCATCACAGCGGTGCTCGATGCGGTGGCGCAGGGATCTGTCGACCTCGGGTTCGTGCCCATCGAAAACGCGATCGAGGGCACGGTCAGCGCGACCATCGACGGCCTCATCCACGACGTGGACCTGCACATCCAGCGCGAGGTGGTCATGGACATCCACCTCCACCTGCTGGCCCGGCCCGGGACGGCCCTGGTGGACATCCGCGCCGTGTCCTCCTATCCGCACGCCCTGGCGCAGTGCCAGAAGTACCTCGCCCGGGAGCTGCCCGAGGCGGAGCAGCGGGCCGCCAACTCCACCGCCGACGCGGCCCGGACCCTCGGCGAGTCCGGCGGCCCCGGCGAGGCCGCCATCGCCCCCCGGCTCGCAGCTGAGCGCTACGGCCTGGTGGTCGTGGCCGAGGACGTCGAGGACCACCCCGACAACCAGACCCGTTTCGTGCTCGTCGCCCGGACGCGGATACCCAAGCCCAGCGGTCATGACAAGACGAGCATCGTCTGCTTCCAGCGAGCCGACCACCCGGGCAGCCTGCACGGCATCCTCGGCCAGTTCGCGGCGCGCAACATCAACTTGACCAAGCTGGAATCCCGGCCGACCAAGCAGGGCCTCGGCGACTACTGCTTTGTCATCGACCTGACCGGACACCTCGACGACGAGCTCGTGGCCGACTGCCTGCGCGACCTGCACGCCGGGCTGGCCGAGGTGAAGTTCCTCGGCTCGTACCCGGCGGCGGGCGACCACGGGCCCGAACAACGGCGACAAGCCGACGCCGCCTGGCAGGCCGCCGACGACTGGCTGCGCCAGTTGCGGGACTCGATCGAGTAGGCGGTCGGGCGCTGGCGTGGGAGCCGGCGCTCTCGTTGGACCGCACGCCGATTCCCGGCGAGACTACGGGGGCCCGCGTCACGCGACGCGGCAGGAGGGGCCATGACGACGCTGCAGATCATCGACGTCGACCAGCATCTCTTCGAATCGAGGACGACCTGGTCCGAGTACATCGACCCGGCCCATCGGCCCGATGCGTTGTCCATCTCCGACGACGACGCGGGGTGGCCGTGGCTGACCTGGAGGGGGACTCACTTGACCCCGCTCGAGGTCCCCATCCCCGAGCGCTCGGCGCTCATCGGCGAGGACCGTCAGCGCCGTCTGCGTGGCGAGCGAGCGCCAGCGTCGTTCGACGAGCTCGTGCCGGACAATTACCGGCTTGCCGGGGCGCGGCTCGAGTCGCTCGACCAGTTCGGGCTGGACGCCGCCGTGATGTTCCCCAACTACGGCCTCTTGTGGGAGCAGCGGCTGGCCTCTGACCGCGAGGCCCAGCGCGCCGACGCGCGGGCGTACAACCGTTTCGTGGCCGACGTGTGCAGCGACGGGAAGGATCGCCTCTTCGGCGTGGCGCACGTGCTCTTGCACGACCCGGCGTGGGCCGTCGAGGAGATCAAGCGGGTCCGAGCCGAGGGGCTCCGCCTCGCCATGGTCGCACCGGCTCCCGTCGATGGAAAGCCGCTGTCCGCCCCTGAGTTCGATCCCGTGTGGGCCGCGTTCAGCGACGAGGGTGTGGCACCTGTCTTCCACGTTTCGGAGTTCGAGAGCCCGCTGCACCCAGCCTGGCGCACGGGGGAACAAGAGGACGGCGAGCAGCTCTTCGATTCCATCTTCTTGTACATGGCACCGGCGGTGGCGCTGGCCAACCTCATTCTCAATGGGGTCCTCGATCGGTTTCCCCGGCTTCGCATCGGCGTCGTGGAGCTGACGGCGAGTTGGGTTCCGCACTTCCTCCTCCACATCGACGGCGCGTCGGACTTCTACGCGGCCCGTCACGGGGAGCCCTTCCGCTCGCTGGCCGAGCGGCCGTCCACCTACTTCCTGCGCCAGGTCCGGGTAGCCGCGCTGCCGTACGAGATGCCGAACCGTCTCGTGCCCAAGGTCGGGGGCGACACCTTCATGATCGGCAGCGACTGGCCCCACGCCGAAGGGGTGGCGGACCCGATGGGGGCGGCAGAGCGTGCCGTCGTCGGCTTGGCGGAGCCGGCGCGGGGCAACATCTTGGGGGCCAACGCCGCCTGGCTCCTCGGTTTGTGACGGTCGACCTCGAAGCGGCAGCCGCCGAGCGAGAGCGCCTGCGGGCCGCGTACCTCGAAGAGCCGGCAGGTCGGCCACGCTCGAGCGCGCGCGGTGTGCACCACCTGGCACTGCTGTGCTCGGATGTTGAGCGGACGATCCGCTTCTACCAAGAGCTACTCGGCTTCCCGCTGGTCGAGCTCTTCGAGAACCGCGACTACAAGGGTTCGACCCACCTGTTCTTCGACCTGGGCCACGACAACACTCTTGCCTTCTTCGACTTCCCCGACCTCGGGCTCGGCCCGTACCAAGAAGTGCTCGGCGGGTTCCACCACCTCGCCATCTCGGTCGACGAGGAGCATTGGGACGCGGCGCGGGCCCGGCTCGAAGCCGCAGGGATCCCCACGCAGATCGAAAGCGAGATCTCGCTCTACTTCTCCGACCCCGACGGCGTGCGCCTCGAGTTGATCGCCGAGGACCTCGGCTCGCTCTACGGCACGCCGCTGCACTGATGGCCGTCACCGGTATGGCCAACCTGGCCATCAAGGTGGCCGACATGGAGGGCGCGTGCGACTGGTACCGGGCGGCCGGCGCGACGGTGACCGAGCCCGTGGCCTGGGAGAACGGGCGCCGGGCCGACGTGCAGCTCGGCACGCTGGCGATCACCTTGTTCACCCACGCGATCTACGAGGACGCGTGCGTGCTGCCCGACGAGGGGTTCTTGCACCCTGCTCTCTTCGTCGACGACCTCAACGCCGAACTGGCGCGTCATACGGTCCTGTGGGGTCCGCGAACGGTGACGGGCTCCTTCGGCACGCGCCGTATTGCGTTCGTCGAGGCACCGGGGGGGATCCGTCTCGAGTTCATGGAGCAGCTGGAAGATCCGCCGGCCTGACCGCGCGAGCGATGTGCGGCAGCATCGCGTGTATCCGGTTCGGGTGGGTCAAGCCTCTTCGAGCTCGAGGACCGGGACCGCTACTTCCCGGGACGCCCGGGTGCCCGCGGTCAGGTCACGCAGCGAGGGCAGGGTGGCCAGCGCCACCGCCGCGGTCACGAGGAGCAACACCGCGGCCACGCTGAATGCCAGGGCATAGCCGTCGGTCAGCGCGGCGGCGGTCCGACCCGAGGTCACCACCAGCTTCCCGGCCAGCGCACCCGACGTGCGGTTGGCCGCGACCGTCGCCAGCGCGGCCAGACCGATGGAGGCACCCACGGTGCGCGACGTGTTGAGGAGACCTGATGCCAGGCCGGCCTCCGCGCGTGTCACCCCTGCCGTGCCGGCCACGGCGATCGGTGTCACCGCGAGGCCCATGCCCAGACCAATCAGGATGAACGGTCCGAGCAGATCGCCCACGAACGTGCTGTCGGGCCTGATCTGGGCCAGCCAGGCCAGCCCGCCGCAGGCCACGAGCGTGCCCAGCAGGATCAGCGGACGGGGCCCGAGGCGCGGCACCAGGCGCGACGTCACCTGAGCCCCCGCGGCGATCAGCAGGGTCTGGGGTAAGAAGGCCAACCCGGCCTGGAGCGGGCTGTAGCCCAGCACGTGTTGCATGTAGAGCGTCTCGAAGTACCACGAGGCGAACAGCGCGCCGAACATCAAGAACATCACTGCATTTCCACCCGCCACAGAGCGCGACGCGAAGATCCGCAGGGGGACCAGCGGCGCCTTGGACACGCGTGCCTGGAGGAACAGGAAAACACCGATGAGCAGCACGCCCAGGACCAGCGGCATGAGAACCTCGGCCGAGCCCCACGAGTAGCTCTCGGTGCGTACCAGCGCATAGACCAGTGCGACCAGTCCGGCGGTGACCGTGATGGCGCCGCCGAGGTCGAGGTGACGCTGCGCCATCTCCGCCCTCGACTCGGGGAGGTCGCGTCGCGCCGCCACCAGAGCGATGACGCCGACGGGGACGTTGACGAAGAGGATCCAACGCCAGTTCAAGAAGTCCGTGAGGATGCCTCCGAGAAGCGCGCCGGCCGACGCGCCGGCCGAGGAGACCGCGCTCCACGTCCCGAGGGCCCAGGCGCGTGCGGGCCCCTCGGGATACGTGGCGGTGAGGATCGTGAGGGTCGCCGGGGCGAGAATGGCCGCACCGAGCCCCTGCATCGCCCGGGCAGTCACCAGCCACGCTTCGTTCTGCGCCAAGCCCCCGAAGAGGCTGGAGGCGGTGAAGACGGCGAGGCCCACCAAGAAGATGCGACGTCGCCCGAAGAGATCCGCGGCCCGGCCACCGAGGAGGAGGAAGCCGGCGAAGGTCAACGTGTAGGCGTTGACCACCCATTGCAGGCTCGAGGTGCTGAAGTGCAGGTCACGCTGGATGGAGGGCAGCGCCACGTTCACAATCGATGCGTCGAGCACGACCATGAAACTGGCCGACGCACACGAGCGCGAGGACGAGCCATGACGGCACCGTGCGTCCGTCGTCGAGCTCGATCATGATGCCGTGTTCTTTGCGATCGGTGGACATGGGTCTCCTTGGGCAAAAAACTCCGTGAGCGCAGCGTCCGTGTCAGTGACATCGCCTGGCCGTGAGTTGTTCCCACCCCAAGGCTGCAGTCTGCGGGGGGCCGGCGAACTTCGGACGTGGAAGTCGTGGAACTCACTGCTTGGAAGACCCGGTTTAGCGGTCGGATGTGACAGATCGCGCGGTCGCCCGGGAGAAATGTTGACAGAGCCTGTCGACATCCCTGTTTGCACTGGAGGCGAAGCCGGCCTCACTCCACTCCGCCCGATGACAGACTCGGACCATCTATGAAGGTGCACCTCGTCGACGGGACCTACGAACTGTTCCGCCACTTCTTCGGCGCGCCTCCGCACCGCAACGCGGCGGGCGTGGAGGTGGCGGCCGTTCGCGGCGTACTCGCTTCGGTGCTCCAGCTGCTGGCCGACGGCGCCACTCATGTCGGTGTCGCGACCGACCACGTAATCGAATCCTTCCGCAACGAACTGTGGCCCGGCTACAAGACCGGCGAGGGCGTCGACCCTGTCTTGTGGTCCCAGGCGTGGCCGCTCGAGGAGGCGCTCGCCGCGCTCGGCGTGGTTGTATGGCCGATGGTCGAGCTCGAGGCGGACGATGCTCTGGCCAGCGCGGCGGCCGTGGCGGGTGACGACGCCGGCGTCGAGCAGGTGATCATCTGCACACCGGACAAGGACCTCGGGCAGTGCGTCGCAGGCACACACGTCGTCCAGTTCGATCGCCGCAAGGACCTTCTCATCGACGAGTCGGGTGTCGTGGCCAAGTTCGGCGTCAGCCCCGTGTCCATCCCCGATTATTTGGCCCTTGTCGGCGACAGCGCGGACGGGTTCCCTGGGCTCGCCGGGTGGGGCGCCAAGTCGGCGGCCGCCGTCCTGGCGCGCTGGGTGCACCTCGAGGAGATCCCGGCCGATTCCGCCGACTGGGAGGTCACCGTCCGGAGCGCGGCCAAGCTGGCGGCGACGCTGCGCGACGACATCGAACACGCGCGGCTGTTCAAGGATCTGGCGACGCTCCGGGTGGACCGCTCGCTCCTCGGCACCGTCGACGACCTGCGCTGGCGGGGCCCGAGGGCCGGCTTCGCAGAGGTCTGTGCCGGTCTCGACGCGAGCGGGATAGCCACTCGGGCCGAGAAGCTGGCGGCTAGCCGGGCCAGTTCCTAGCCCACCGGCCCCCCGACGATGGGCACGGAGCCCGAGAAGCCGAGGTGGCGTATGTAGAGGTCCCTGTTGTTGGGGAAGCCCACCGCGCCGGGTACCCACGCGTGGAAGGCGATGAAGAAATTGCCGGCGGCGTCGGTGAACACCGACTCGCCCCCGGGTCCATCGATCCCGTCGCCGCTCGAGAGGATCGGGCTCGCCGAGCTGTCGGTGCAAGGGCCGAGAGGACCGGCGCAGGTAGCGACCCCGACGCCGTAGTTGGCGCTGTTCCAGTTGTTCCCCGAGAAGAACAGGTAGTCGTGCGCGCCGTTGGCCACGAGGTCGGGCGCCTCGACGGTCCCCGACTCCCAGGGCTGATCCGGCGTCAGCAGGAGTGTGGGGTTGGTCCCCGCGGCGAAAGATTTGCCGTTGAGGTCGAGTTGCTGGGACCAGATGGCGGAGGAACCGGGACCGCCGGATTTCCATACCAGGTACGGCGTGCCGTCGCCGGCGACGAAGACCGACGGGTCTATGGAGCCACCGAGCGACTTCTGGCACTCGAGCGGCCTGGTGGAGTTGTCGTTGAAGGGACCCGCAGGCGATCCCGACGTCGCCACCGAGATGCACTCGTCGTTGGTACCAGCGACGTCGACGGCGTAGTAGAGCTCGAAGTGCCCGTTGAATGTGGCCACTGCCGGAGCCCACGTGAGGTTGGCCGCCGCCCACGATGGAAGGCTGGGGAGCGCGTTGCCGATCGCCGTCCAGTTGACGAGGTCGCTCGACGAGATCATTTGGATGTTCCCGGCCACTGAGTTCGTTGCGTAGGCGTAGTAGGTCTGGCCCACCAGGATCACGTCGGGATCTGGAAAGTCGAAGGGATAGACAAGTCCGGCGTTCGCACCCCCTGCGAGTTGCCTGCAGGGCCCTGACACCGCCGAGATGTCCTGGGCCGCTTGGTTCTTGTTCTTGGCGCGTATCTCGGTCAGCGCGTTCTGCACCCCTCCGAGGCAGGTCTGCAGCGTGCTGATGCTGGCCCCCTGCAGATAGGCGTGCACGCTGGCGCTCGAGAGGGAGGAATTGGTCGAGGCCAGCTGGCTGAGCGTTGACGCGATCGACGCCACGAGGAAGTCGCGCTCAGTCTTCGTGCGTGTCGTGGCGGCTCGGGTGGCGGTTAGATGATTCCGAAGACTGGCCAGGTGTGACTCGGCGGCACGGAGAGCGGTCGCCTCGTCGCGGGCACGGGTCCGCGCATCGACATCAGTCCAGATCGCTGCCGCGAGGACGCCGAGACCAAGCAGGACGGCGAATGTGAGAGCACCACGGCGACGGCGGCGTGCGCCTCCGGTATCAGCCACTTGCTGCCGCCGCGGTCGTACAGCTCGAGGAGACCGACTCGAGCAGTCGGAAGGACCTCTTCCGATTGTCAACGGCGAACGCGTTGAGGGCTTGTTGGACGCCGCCGAGGCACGTCTGCAATGACGTGATCAACGATGCCTGTTGTGTCACGTGCGCCTGCGCTGCGCCCAGGGCCGTCTGCGCGGCTTTGAGCTGCGAGGCGGCCTGATCGAACGCGGTGGTGTCGTTCCCAAGTTGGTGCGTGAGGACCAAGAGGTCGTGCTGAACGCTGGCTAGCTGCGCTGACCCCGCGGAGATGTGGTGCTGGGCCCCGGCGAGCGCAGCGCGGGATTGATTGAACTGGTCACCTTGCTGGACCTGGTCCGCAACGAGATACCCCACCAGTGTGGCGAGCACACCGCACGACGTGATGACGATTGCCCATCGACCGCGGCGCGTCAGACGCCAGCTGCGGGGGGGCTGCTCGACGACGATCGGATGTCGCTCCTCCAGCAGCAGGTCCATCGTGCGATCCGCCTGTATCACGGCGGAGAGCCTAAGACACCATTCGAACAAACCTTTGTCGTGGCACCCGCTGACGGCGGGACGGCGTCGTAGGCTCGACTCAAGCATGCCCGGACGGTGGGACGACGGACGGAGGAGCGATGAGCAGTCAGCGGCGAAGCTGGAAGCGGTCGGTACCGCTGATTGCGACCACTGGTCTGGTGGTTACTGCCCTGGCATGGGTGCCTACTCCCGCCGGCGCCAGCACGGTCACGCTCACCACCTGTTCGACGTCGGCCTTCGTGGCCGCCGCCGGGTCGAGTGGCACGATCACCATTGACACGTCGTCGTCGTGCACCTTGACGCTGACCAACCCGATAAAGATCCCGGCGTCGGTTGACCTCACTGTCGCGGTCACCGGGTCCCCGGTTGACATCTACGGTGACGACGCGTCCCGGCTCTTCGACGTGACCGGCGGGACGCTCGCCATGAGCGGACTGACTCTCTCCGGTGGGGCAGCCAAGGGGGCGAACGGCGCCAACGGGAAGAACGGCGTCGATGGCACCGTGGGTGCGGCCGGCACACCGGGGACTGGGACCTCGGCCGGCGGACCCGGACAGACGGGCGCCTCGGGTACCGCCGGCAAGGCGGGGAAGCCGGGGACGCCCGCCCAGGGCGGTGCAATCGACGTCACGTCGGGGACGCTGGACCTCACGTCGGTGGAGGTGGCGGGCAACTACGCCACCGGAGGATCGGGCGGTCAGGGCGGCACGGGTGGCGTCGGGACCACCGGAGGCGCTGGTGGTGCCGGCGGTACCGGTGCGGCCGGTGGTGCGGGGGGAAACGGCAGCAACGCAGGCAAGGGAGGCAAGGGAGGCGCGGGGGCTGACGCCTTTGGCGGGGCCATCTACAGCGCCGGCACCGTCAACCTCGACGACTGCACATTCAGCGACAACGACGCCGATGCCGGCGACGGCGGCTTCGGAGGTGCTCCCGGCTACGGCGGCTTTGGCGGGTCCGGGGGCGAGGGTGGCTTCGGAGCGACCGGCGAGGCCGGTGGAGCCGGAGGTAATGCCGGCGCCGCTGAGCCGGGAGGCAAGCCAGGTGCGGCCGGGGCAGGCGGGATCGCCGAGGGCGGTGCGGTCTACAGCACCGGGACGCTGACCATCTCGGGCACCACGAGCTTCGACGCGAACCTCGCCCGGGCCGGCTCGGGTGGTGGTGGTGGCGCCGGTGGACTCGGTGGCGAGGGGGGAATTGGCGGTCAAGGTGGGCTCGGCGGCGAAGGTGCTCCCGGTACGAGTTCGCCGACCGGCCCCGGCGGCAACGGCGGTCCCGGCGGGAGCGGGGGTGCGGCGGGTGCGGCCAGCCCGGCTTCCACCAGTATCAATGCCAAGCCCGGTGGGTCCGGCGGGGTCGGCGCCGGCGGCGCCGTGTATCTCATGGGTACCGCCACCATCCGGGGCGCGACCTTCAGCGGCGACACTGCGGAAGGCGGGAGTGGTGGCAATGGCGGCAACGGGTACCCGGACTTCGGGGGTGGTCCCAACGGCGGGCAGGGCGGTAATGGTGGTGGAGGCGGCGATGGCGGATCGGGCGGGAGCGGTACGCCTCCGGGTCAAACCGGAACCGGCGGCAAGGGCGTGGTGGGCGCTGCCGGGGCGGACGGCACACCGGGGCCGGGAGCCGGGCGCGGCGGCAATGGTGGCCTGGGCGAGGGCGGCGCGATCGCCGACGACGGAAGTCTGACCGTCAAGGCGAGCAGCTTCGAATCGGACACCGCAGCCGGCGGCGACGGCGGGCTCGGCGGAAGTGGCTCCTCCGGCGGTATCGGCGGGGGTGGAGGCACCGGAGGGTCCGGCAGCATCGGCCCCGGCTCGTCCGGACAGCCAGGTCGGGTCGGCGGCCTGGGCGGCAACGGCGACACCGGCGGCCAAGGTGGCGCGGGAGGTGCCGGTGGCGCTGCCGAAGGAGGCTCCCTGGCCGTTCTCACGGGGACTGCCAAGGCGACCACGAGCACTTTCACGAACAGCCTGGCTGAGGCCGGAACCGGCAACGTGGCCGGACCGGGTGGGCCCGGCGGTGCCGGCGGTGCCGGCGGCAACGGGGGCGAGAGCGTGGTGACGGGAGTCTCGGGCGGCACGGGTGGCAACGGCGGTAACGGTGGAAACGGTGGAAACGGCGGCGACTCCGGGGCGGGCGGGAACGCCATCGGCGGAGCGGTGTGGACCGTCCACGGGGGATTCGCCGGCTCGACCGACACCTTCACCTCCGACATGTCGAAGGGCGGCGCGGCGGGGACATCTGCCGGGACCGGCGGAGCCCTCGGGACCGGAACGCGAGGCGGTTTCTACGGCGGGCCGGGATCCGGGTCGAATGGCAGTCCCGGGACCAACGGCTCACCAGGGGCCGCGGGCACGCTGGGCGCGGCCGGGACCGGAACGTTCTCTGATTCCAACTGAGTCGGGAACACGATGCCAACCTCCCGACCTACGTGGAGGGCTTGTCAGCAGAGAGCGTTCGGGCGAGCTGCTTCAGCCTCGAGCTTTGAGAATGGATAGACCCTCGCCATCAAGGTCAGCGTGAGCCCCCGTGCGCTCTGCCATCGCCAGGATCAACGACGCGAGGGGACCGCTGACTTCAGGGCCCTCGCCGTGAACCCAATCACAGTCAGTGGCCCGAAGGCGGAGACCGGCGATCCTGCGCTTGGACCCGATGAGGAGGTTCGTCTTCTTGTAATTGTCCGCCACGGCGACGAGGGCTCCTTCGGCGTAGCGATGGCGGAGGCCCAACGGGCGTCGGATGTCCTCGCCATGGACCACGATCTCGCCCAGCATGGCGATAACCGGAGCGGGCGGATGGTTCGTCGTGGCTGTCCGGGCGCGGAGGCGGTCGACAAGCTCTAGCGGGCTCAATGTCCCGAGGCGCCTGGCCGCCCGGTCCGTAAAGACATTGAACCGAAAGCCAGCTGACGCCATCTCCTTGTAGAAGTTGAACGGAGTCTGTTCTGCTGCGGCGAGTATGTGTCCGGCCGTGTCCTGAACAGTCCAACCTTGACACCATGAGGATGTTGTCCACTGGTCGCCGGAAAGCCCGGTCCACGTGTCCGCCATTGCGGCCCGTTCAGCATGGATATAGGTCCAGGTCTGGTGGGCACTCATCGGGCTCCGATGCTCAGCGAAACCGCCGCAATGCCCTCTGAACAGTCGTCGGCCCTACGCACTGGGCGCCCGATCTGCTTCAACGACGCCGCCTGCGGCGACGACGGCGAGACGTCCGAGATAGTGGTCCCAACCGCCCGTGTGGTCCGAGATTGCGTCGGCAGGAAGCCCGCTATGGATGAGACGCACACGGGTCTTGTCTCCTTCGGGAATGAGTTGGATCTCGACCCGCGTCGACCCGGCCGGGATCGGGTGATCCGGCTCATCCCACCCGAACGTGAAAACCACTCTCTCGTTCGGAACAACTTCTACGAACTCACCGGCAGCGAGATGGGCCCCTCCCGCCACCACCCGGTACACACCGCCAGGGCGAGGGTCGAGCTCCGCAGCGGTGCCGTTCCACTCAATGTGTTTCTCCGGAACGGTCAGGAAGTCGAAGATGGTCGCCGGACTGGCGTCGACCACGATCTCGCGTACGAGCTCAGCCATGAATACTCTCCTTCTTTGCCTCAGCGGCTTCCGCAACGTCACGGAGTCGCTCGAGACCGTTGGTCCAATAGTCATCGAGGAAGGATCGGAGCTTCGCCATTTCGTGATGGTTCGACCGATACAAGCGCCGGGTGCCGTCGCGGCGTTCAACAACGAGCCCGGCTTCTCGTAGCACCCCGAGATGCTGGGAGATTGCCGATCGAGTCACCTCCGTGAACCGTGCGGCAATCGCCGCGGCCGGGAGTTCTTCGGACCAGACGAGCCGCAGGATCTCTCGCCGACGCGGCTCCGCGAGTGCCTTGAGCGCAGCCTCCATGGCCAGAGCGTAAGTGATTTCTTGCGTAAGTGTCAACTAAAATAGTTTCAGTCGTCCGTGGCTCGATGAGTCTCCCGGAACCGTCAGGGCGGTTTAGCTGGCTCCGATCAACGCCCCCGTGGTCAGCGAGAGGCCACTTTGCTGAGACGCGGTAGGCGAGACGCTTGACGAGACGTTCGGGTCGTAGATGAAGAGGTTGTTCGGGGTTGCGGACACGTAAGTGAATCCGGGGGTGCTGCCTGCAGAAGACACGGAGCTGGCTCGGCTGAAGCCGACATAGAGCTCACCGCTCAAAGCGGGCGCGAGTGTCGGGTAGGTGATGGTCGACGACGCGGTGTCGTTCATCGTGCTGGTGCCCACATCCTCGGCCCAGTCCGTCGAAGCACCGGTGCCGTTCGTGAACTCTTGGGCATTGAGTTCGACCCTTGTCCTCGATATCGCTCTCGAGAAGTGGACAGTGAGAACGCGCGACCCTGTCCTGGAGATCGGCGCCAACCACTCTTCGATGTCCCTGTTTTGGACGGAATCGCTCACTTGCGCGAGCTTGGTCCAATCGCCGCCGGCACCACCGCCAGTGATCGAAGAGACATTGATTGAGCTGTTCGACACTCGGATCGCCAGTACCCAGGCGTCACCGATGGTGAGAGGAGAGACTGACAACGTGCTGCCCCCCGTGGAGACCTGCGAAACAGGTGGTCCGACTGCGGAGATGGAGCCGGTCTCGCCGGTGATCGTTGGGTTCGGGCAGTTCGTTGCGGTGGGTGGAGGCGGCTCAGTCGCTCCGTTCATGCGGCCGATGCCGGCAAAGGCTTCTTCGACCAGTTGCTCGGGGAGGGGCGCGTAGCCGAGCTGAGCCGTGTGGGCCTGACCGGAACACACGGCGTAGGCGATGAACTGCCCGAGCTCGGCACCTTGGGCGGTGGAGATGGGCGAGACACCGCTGTTGTCCCCGGAGCACGTCGTCGGTGGTTGCTCGGCAGCTGCGAGGGATGGGCTGCAAGGAGCGACGAAGTAGCTGTAGGAAGACAGCGGGTAGGCGTCACCGGCCGTGTTGTCGAAGACGCCGCTGAGGTTCTCGGTCAGGTCGGCGTTCAAGGTCGCACCCTGGAGCGCCTCGATGGCATTTTCCGCCGTGGGTTGGACCGCGTTGCCCGCCTCGTTCACCATCGAGGCCACGGGAAGGCCGACGTTCTTGGCGTAGGCGGTCTCGACGTACGAGATGCCACCTTCAGTCTGCAGGGGTTCCTGTGAGGCGGCGTCGGCACCGTTGACCCCGACCAAGCTGTCGAGGTTCGGGGGGACGCCGTTGCTGAAAGCAGCCCATGTCGCCGACGGCGTGCCCGGCGTGGTGGGGACACTCGCCTCCTGCTGGAAGGCGGCGAGGGGGCCAGGGTCGACATCCGAGAAGTAGTCGGAGAGGAGGTAGTTCTCCCCGGAAGGGTCGCTGCGGTAGAACGCGGTGATCGCCTCGTCAGGCATGGTCGTGCCCGGGTTCAAAGCCTGGATCGCCGAGTTGTTCCAGTTCTTGATCGAGCCAGTGAAGATCCCGAGCAGTGTCTGAGCGTTGAGAACGAGGTTCGTGATCCGTTTCCCATTCGGGCCTTGGAGGTTGTATTCGAAGGCGAGGGACCCGCCGACGTCGGGGACGTACTGGTAGGGGTAAGGGACCTGCGTCGGGCTGCAGTCGGACTGGCCGGCGGCGTACGAGAGGTCGCTAAGCGCGAAGTCGACTGTGTTGTTGCAGAAGTCGTTCAAGCCGACGATCGAACTGGAAACCGTGAAGTTGATGTTGCCGCCATCCAGCTCGTTGAACACGCCTTCCCACTCCGACATAACCACGCCGGCGTAGCTCGAGCCGGTCGAGTTCAGCTGCGGCGAGCTCGCTCCAGCTGTTGGCTGGCCCACAAGAGCTGCGCAGAGGACAGAAACGGCACTGACAGCCAAGACGACTTGTATGGGCACCCGCATCGCCGCGCCTCCCGTTTGGGTTCCCCGACGTGAATAGTTCTGACCGCCATCCGTTGCTTAGCACTCCGCGCTGCACGCTCACAGCGGTGTAACTCGGCGGTCACGACAATTTCATTCTCTTCGCCTGGGGTGCGGAGCGGGACTCGGTTTGAAGGAGGCGCACCAGACCGCTCCTGGTCGGCGGAGAGCCGAAGACCGACCCTCAGGAGCCCAGGGTGGGGTTCGGGCAATTCTTTGGGGTTGGCGGCGGCGGCGTCGTGCCACCTGGGAGTCGTCCTGCGGCCTGAAAATCGTCCTCGATCAAGATGGGGGGTAGCGGCGTGTACCCAAGGTTCGCCATCCCCTTCTGACCCAGACAGGGAACGTAAGTAATGAACTGGGCCAGTTCCGCCCCTTGCTCGTTGTCCATGGTGACCTTGCCGCTGCCATTGCACGAGAAATGCTGCTTCGCCGCCTGTCTCGGAACACACTGAGTTACGAAATAGCTGTACTCGGACAATGGATAGGCATCGGTGGTCGCATTGACAAAGACGCCCCCGAGGTTCTCCATCAAGTGGGAGTTAAAGGTCACCCCCTGGAGCGCCGCGGCGGCGTTCTCCGCCGTCGGCTGCACAGCCACACCGGCGGCGTTGACCACCGACGCAACGGGAAGGCCGACGTTCTTGGCGTACGCAGTCTCGACGTACGCGATGCCACCCTGAGTCTGGACCGGGCCCTGTGACGCAGCGTCTGCGCCGTTGGCCCCGTCCAAGCTGTCGAACTGCGTCGGGACCCCATTGGGGAAGGCGGCCCACGTCGCCGACGGTGTGCCCGGCGTAGTGGGGACATTCGCCTCCTGCTGGAAGGCCGTGAGGGGGCCAGGGTCGACATGCAAGAAGTAGTCGGACAGGAGGTAGTTCTCGCCGGAAGGGTCGCTGCGGTAGTACGCCGTGATCCGCCGGTGTGGCAGGGGTGTGCCTGGGTTCAATGCCTCGATGGCCGCGTTGTGCCAGTTCCTGATGGAGCCTGTGAAGATCCCGAGCAGCGTCGGAGCGTTGAGAACGAGGTTCGTGATCCGCACGCCGTTCGAGCCCTTGAGGTTGTATTCGAAGGCAAGGGACCCGCCGACGTCGGGGACGTACTGATAGGGGAAGGGAACCTGCTTTGGGCCGCAACCGGACTGGCGGGTGGCGTAGGAGATGTCAGTGGCCCCGAAATCGACCGTGTTGTTGCAAAAGTCGTTCATCCCAACGATGGAATTGGACACCGCGAAGTTGATGTCGCCGCCGTCGAGTTCGTCGAATGGTCCCTCCCACTCCGAGATCGCTACGCCGGCGAAGCTAGAGCCCGTGGAGTTCAGCTGAGGCACGTTGCTCGCTCCAGCCGCTGGTTGGCCGACCACCATGGCGAACAGGACACAGACGGCACTGACACATACGGCTACTCGCATGGGCATCCGGATCGTTGCGCCTCCCGTCTAGCTCTACCTCGAAGTCAATAGTTGTGACCGCCGCCCTTGTGTGGCTTAGCACCCTGCGTTGCAGACCCACAAGCGGGTTCATCTGGGCTGTCACGACAAGTTCATTCTCTTGGCTGGGTGTGCGGCGGGCTCGGTGTGAGAGGCACACGCGACCGCCCTTGGCGGGGGAACGGAAGCCTTCGAGCCGCCCAGTCGAGTGGCTGCGCGGTCTTCAAAATGGACTGCTGACGGAGCCCGAGAATGTGTTCCCGGGGCGACTCCACCGTCGCTCCCACGGCCCGTTCGAGATCTGCGATCGGCTTCAGCCGCCTGGAGACAACGGGAGCTGGTCAATGACGCCCTCGTTTGAAGCGTCTTGACCGACAGCTACGCACAAGTCGAGGCTGGGGCACGCGACGCCGTTGAGTCCAGAGGAGCCTGGCACTGCCCTGGCGATGCCCGGCCTCGCAGCATCGATCCGTACCATCGCGCCCTCGTTGGAGCTGTTGCTGCCGACCGCCAGACAGTACGTCGTACCGTTGCATGCCACGGCACTGAGTCCACTGGCGCCCGATACGGGAATCCCGGTACCAGGATTCGACTTCGTCATCGGCACGACCACGGAGACGCCGCCGACCCCCAGGCAGCCGGAGGTCACGCGGCAAGCGACACCAGACAGGTCGCTCACCCCGGTCACGCCACCTCCGCCGTTGACAATCGTTCCATTCTTCAGCGGTACCAAGACACCGCCACCAAGAGGTCCAGAACCGACAGCCCTGCAGCCACCGGACGGGCGGCAGGACACTCCATTCAGCTGATAGGCCGGAGTCGGTACCTCGCTACCGGCCACTCCATCGGTGATCGGCACGGCAACACCGTTGAGGTACGTGTCCCAACCGACCGCGACGCAAAGTGTGGCGCTTGAGCAGGACACACCGTAGAAAATGATGGTATCGGGGACCCCAATCTGCCCGACGCCCGACACCTGTTGAACGCCCCCGGGCACCCCGCTCGTGATCGGGACGATCACGCCGACGCCCATAATGCGCGACGGTGGATCCGGGATCTCCCCCGTACCGACCGCCATGCACGAGACCGTGCTAGTGCACGTCACACCGTTCAGGTCCATGTCCGCCGGCGTGCCCGGCTGGCCGTACCCCGGAATCCCCTCGGGCGCTCCCGGCGATCCGTCGGTGATCGGCACCACGACGGGTCCACCCGCACCAGACCCAACCGCCACGCAGAAGGTCGTGCTGGGACAGCTGACGCCAGTGAGGGATGAGGTGCCCGGCACAGGCTGTGCCGCTGGGAGCGTCTGGCTTGTAGCTGAGGCTGCCAATGGACCACCGGTCACTGGGACGCCGGTCAGCGCGAGCACAATGAGGGCAATCGCCCCCGCCGCGCTCCCAGCGGAAAACCGCAGCCCTGCGCGGATCCCCCGAGGCCTGCGGGACTTGATTGTGGCGCTGGGCATGGGACCCCCTTCGAGAGTGCCACCCAGTCCGCAACCGTACAACCGCGGGGTCACGCGCCCGGTGTCTGTTAGTCAACCCATCCGTGAGTCAATTGGTTGACCTCCGGGTCATAGTGCGCCCTGGTTGTCGCCGGGGTCGGCTTGAGCCATGTGCGACCCCTCCAAGCGTCGCCGGACCCATGGAAGAGCCTGAGGCACCTTTCAAACCCAACGCTGGGGTTAGACAGGGGGACTGCTCTGAGTTTGGTTGACGGTGGTTTTGTTGTCAGGTGACATCAGCAGCGGGGTTGGAGAAGGCGAGTTCGAACTCCACGGGGGTGAGCCGCCCGAGCCCACGTTGGCGTCGGCGGCGATTGTAGGTGTGCTCGATCCAATACGTGATGTCGTAGGCCAACTCGTTGCGCGTCCTCCAGTGCCGACGGTTGAGCACGTTCTTTTGCAACAGGGCGTAGAAGGACTCCATGGCGGCGTTGTCGCCCGCAGAGGAGACGCGTCCCATCGAGCCGGTGAGGTCGTTGGCCTTGAGCACGGCCCGGAATTTTCTGAATCGGAACTGACTAGGTTCAATCAGTGGACGCAACACCGGCTTCTTGTTGAGATCGTAGGTGCTCATCCAGTGTCTCTGCGGGCGTCTTCCATCCAAGAGTCTTGCGCGGCCTCGTGTTGAGTGCGTGAGCAACGGCTTCGATCTCTTCGCTGCTCCATCGAGATAGGTCGGTGCCCTTCGGGAAGTACTGACGAAGCAGGCCATTGGTGTTCTCGTTTGTCCCGCGCTGCCACGGACTGCGCGGGTCGGCGAAGTAGACAGGGAGACCTGACTCGATTGTGAATTGAGCGTGTGCCGACATCTCTTTGCCGCGATCCCATGTCAACGATCGGCGCAGTTGTTCGGGAAGCGTGGTGATCGTTGACGCGAGAGCGCCCTTCATCGTGATTGCTCCCTAGCCGGCTAGCGCCGGCCCGTTCTTGGGTGTTTGCTTGTGGCGATAGCCCTCTTCGCGAGGAAGATGGACCAGCATCGTGAACCTGCTCGTGCGCTCGACAAGCGTTCCGATTGCGGAGCGTTCCAATCCGATAAGCAGGTCTCCGTCCCAGTGGCCAGGCACAGCGCGATGTTCGGCCTCGGGTGGGCGCTCGCTGATCATGACCTCGGGTGTGTGACGTGCGCCCAGGCTTGGCGTCTCGACCTGCTTCGCGGAACACGAAGTGCACGGCCGGTGCGCAGGCAGGCGACCAGCTCGCGCTTGAGGGTGCCCCGGCTTTGGACGTAGAGGGACTGGTAGATCGCCTCGTGGCTGATCCGCATGGACACATCATTGGGGAAATCGACCTTGAGTCGGTTCGCGATCTGCTCGGGGCTCCAGGCGTTCACCCAGCGACGGTCCTTTCGGTGTGGCTTTGCCTCTGCCCTTCCAAGGTGTCGTCGCGGGATGGGCACGTCCGCTCATCAGCCGTCAGTAGCAAACGCAGCAAGAGCGCTCTTCGTCGCTGCCCACGGGGAAGTCAAGCGCCGAGCCGGGGTTCCTCGCACAACGGGACCCCAAACGCGAAGCATCCCCGCCAGCGCGGGGACGCAACGCAGCGGGTGGGCCGATCCCGTCACCGTGTTGGCGACCACGGTGGTCGCGCCAAGGCGGCATGACGCGCTCGTGCGGGTATCCGCTCCTCCCCCCCGTCTAAGGCCACGCTAGGAACGTCGGCCGAGCGATTACAAGGAGTTTGTCAGCGGATAGATAAACCGCCCACGCGAAAGTGATAAATCGCCTATTCGATCCCCAGTACTCGTCTGCATGTGCCGCAGCAGGGCCTTGAACCTCGTCTTGCCGTACTCAAGTCTGTTTGCGCTGGATGCAACCGCTGACACGGTTGTCTATATTGATTGGCGGTCGACATGAAACGCCTTGTCAGTGAGCCGTCTCGAAGCGCCCGGTGTTATTTAGCACCTTGAGCAGGGCCTGCGTGGTAACTCCGATTGCTCCGTCTCCGGTGATGATTCCCGCATTACATGAAGGCGAGTATCCCGCGAGCGGGATATAGCAGATCCCGGGCCACGATTCAGCCGCAGTCTTCGGCAGTAACGCGATAGCCAGACCGCTAGCTACGAGCTCCAACATGCTGGGAACATCAGCGGCGCTGAAGGGCGCTTGGTAGTCCACACCCTCGTCTGCAAAGAACCGGCTGACGGAGTCGTAACTCGCCACGTCTCCCGGATCGGCGACAAAGAACTCGCCCGAGAGCTGGCTGACTGCGACCTTCTTTCGGCGAGCCAAGCGATGCTCGAGAGCACAAGCAATGCCGACGGGTACCGAACGCTGCGAAACAACGCGGATGCCCGGGGGCAGTCCTTGTGGGTGGAGGCCCACGAATGCGACATCAACGTCGCCGGATCGCACGTCGCCAATAAGCGCGACCGAAAGCCCTCGCTTGATCGTGATCTTCACATACGGGAATGCGGTGCGATAAGCCGCGAGTACCTCGCTCACATCTCCCCAGACCGACCCGATCGTCAGGTTCCCCCGCACGCCGTTGATGGTCTGGTCAACGGCCTCACGCGCTGAGTCGGCAGCGGCGAGGACTCGACGGGCCTCGGGAAGCAGGGCTTCACCCGTCTCGCTGAGCTCTACCCGGCGAGTTGAGCGGATGAAGAGTGGTGCACCTAGCTCCTGCTCAAGGGACCGGATCGAGGTTGATAGGGCTGACTGTGCGATGTGACAGCGTTGCGCCGCTCGAGTGAAGTGACGTTCCTCCGCTACCGCCACGAACTGCTCGAGCTGCTGCAGACTCATTGATCGTGACACACGATCAATATATCTATTTTTTCTATTGCAGGAGATAGTTCACCTCCTCCACGCTGACATCGAGCGGCCAAATGAATCGAACTGCGCCACAAGTCTGAGATCTGAGGATGGAGGACGAGAAACATGAAGGAACAGAAGCCAGGACGTTCTCCTTGACGGCTCACCGAGTGGCGGGACAAGTACATGATCGAGGGGATCCCAAGGAATGCTGGCTTGGGTACCGGGTGATCGACACCTCTTCGGCCGGCATTGGAGTTGACCTTCTCCACGCCACCTGCGGGGAGACCGAGGAAACACGGTGCCGAAGGACCGCACCAGGAACTGCGGATCGGAGCGCTGTTCGTTGAGCCGACAGATGGAGAGCGAGAGCTTCGCGACGCGCACAGAACGAATCGTTCGTTGGTAGCGAGTTGAAGGCGACTCAGATCAAACGCGGAGAGGAGGCCCTGGTCGAACCAGGGAGCTGTGATCCGGCCACTCCTTGGCCAGAGTCGGTTCCGATTGCATTCGGGACCACCAATCAGGGTTGGCTCATCCAGGAAATGAGTGCAGACATCAAAGCGGTGACAGATCTGGAACCCGCGGACTGCATTGGACGATCGCTTTTGGATCTCGTTCATCCCGACGATGTGGCACTCATTACCGGGCTGGGGGGAGCGCCGAAACTTACCGTGGTCTCGCTCCTTCATGTTCGTTGCATACATCGAGTGGATGGCTGCGTGCCGGCGTCCTTGTTGTTGGTTCAGTTGGTCTTCGGTCAGCCCGAAGAATTTGCCTTCGCAATCATCAGGATGCCGAGGCCACTCCCGAGCTCGACCTCCGAGCGAGTTATCGAGCTCGAACGGTGCCTTCGCCGCATTGGGTCAGAACTTCGTGCCGCAGGTGTGCTTGACGGGGTGGACGAACCTCGCGCCGTGAGTCACCCCCGACTTGGTGATCTGACCGGCCGTCAACGGGAGATCCTGAGCCTGCTCCTTCAAGGAGAACGTGTCCTCACAATTTCCGCAGCACTATTCATAAGTCAGAGCACCGTACGCAATCATCTGGCCACCATCTTTCGAAAGTTCGGAGTTCATTCCCAACAAGCACTCCTCGAACTGCTCCGTCCAAAACCCAATGCCGCGAGCCGCTCCGGCGGCGACATCGTGGCAACCCATACCAAGTGAAACGGCACGTTGGACTAGTCAATCCGCTCGCTCCGAGGATGATCTCAGTCCGGCACCGTAACGCCGAAGTCGCTAAGCGCATTGATATCCCCGCTACAGCGATATCGAACGAGATGACCGTCGATTAGGTCAGCCACCTCGATTTGTCATACATGCCACCACTCGGGGAGTCCGTGGGACGCAGTTCAAGTCGGCGCGCATGCTCGCGTCGAGCTGTAAACGAGTTCGGGGTGGCTCTCTCATCGATTTACCAGATCGCCTGATCGTGAGGGTTTGAATAAGAGCAGGTCGCTGATGTCCGGAGGCGGACATCAAAAATCGTTCCCTAACAGGGGCCGTTTTGGAGACATTCGTCCACAAATGTGGCGAGCGGAGAGCCTAAGACACTATTCAAACCCTCCGATTGGACTGATCCGCCTCCTCGACGTTGTTGCCGCGTAGCCAAGAATGGGTGCCATCAGTAATTGTCCCAGGTCAGGGTCCCCGTGACAACCACCGATCGAGCCAACTCTTGAAGCGCTGAACGCCGAATTTGGACTCCAAATCCCGACTGGAGGGGGACGGCGTCATACGCGACCTTCCCTCCGATCAGGGACAATCACTTAGCTACAGGGGGTCAGGGTCCACTGTCGTAGGAGTACTTGGTCGATCTCGTGGTCACCGAAGTTCCGCCCGCCGCAACCGCGACAACGTTCACCCGACCTGACCCTGCTGGCACCTCGACACTGATGGCATCGGCCGCCAGCACCTGAATATTCGAGCCGAGGTGAGTCCCGAACTTGACCTTTAGTGTCCGAACGAGGCCCGGACCTCTAAGTACGACGGTGTTGCCACCGGTTGCAGGCCCCTTGTGAGGCTTAACTTGCTCCAACACGGGTGCGGCGGCATAGGTGTACTCGGCCGCAGGGGAGATCCCGCTGGCACCACCCTGGGCCGATCTCACGGTGATCGGTACCACGCCGATACCCTTGGGCGCACTCACCGTGAGCTGGTCTGCATTGTTCACCTGAACGTCGGTGGCGGACGCATGACCGAAGAGGACAGAGGTTGTACCGGTGAGGTTCTGACCCGCAATGGTCACTGTTTGGCCACCGCCGAGAGGGCCTGCCGTTGGAGTGACCGAGGAAACCACCGGAGCCGGTCCTGGATACGCGTGCACGGTGAGAGCAGGCAGATTGGCTCCGCCGATCGACGGTGTCAGAATCGTCTTACCGGTCGGCGGTGCCGTGAGCTCGTACGAGAAGAAATCGTTCAGTTGCACTGTGGTCTGCGTGGTGGCCGTCTCTCCATCGGGCCAGCGGACGTTCCAGGTAACAAGGTCGCTCGGGACTGCCAAATGATCCTTGTCGACAACCGTGAATGCCGCACCCCTCTGAGCACTCATCTTCCGGGGAGTCAGCACCGGCAAAGGCTGAGTGAGTGGTGAATTCGCAGTAAGAGGTGAACTGGCTACGTCCGTACGGACATCCGCCATCGGCGAGTCGGAGCCCGGTGTCAGGCCTCCGTCGTCGGAGGTCACGAACAGCCCGCCGCCGGTGACCGCCGCGCAGAACGAGCTGGTCGCGCAGGAAACGTCGACTACTTGGTTTGAGGTGGCCCCACTGGTCTGTTGCCAGGTGGTGCCACCATCGTCGCTCCCGGCCAGCGACTGGACCGTTCCCGCGCCGCCCGCCCAACAATCGCTGGCGTCGGCACACGACACCGAACTCAGCCAGCCGGCGCCATCGAGGAATTCCTCTCCCGACCACGTCACCCCACCGTCCGTCGACGTGAGCGTGACTGGTCCTGAGGCCTCGAGCGCGCTCCCCACGGCCTCGCACCACGGGACGCCGGAGGCCTGGGCGACACACGAGACGCTGAAGAGGTACTGGATTCCAGAGAGCGTGGGGTCAGGCGACAACGTCCAACTCGCACCCCCGTCTGTAGTCGAAATCGCCTGTGCGACGCCCTCTGGATCGTTCAGCCCCCCGACAGCGACGCACGAAAGCGCCGAGATGCACGAGACGCCACCAAGGCCGTACATGCCGTTCGAATCGTCCCCTCCGGTACTCGGAAGCGTGGCATCCGTCACCCAGCTGTCGGACTGGTCGGCCATTGTGGCGAAAGTGGTCCATGTCTGGCCGGAGTCCGTGGTTACCGCAGTAACCGGGTCCTGCACGCTGTTGGCGTCCACTCCTGCGAGCCAGCACGTCGACGCCGACACGCAGTCGATGGAATTCGGCCACCACGAAGGGCCACTTTCGGCCGAGACTCCCAGAGTCTCGAGGGTCCACGTTTGGCCGCCGTCGACCGACTGGGCAACCTCGGGCTGGTCCATAGGCCCAGCGCCGGCCACCCAGCAATCCGACTCTGAAAAACACGAGACTGAGTTCCAGGACACTGCACTACCGTCGACTAATGGAAGCGTGGGATAGCTCGCCCAGGTGGAACCATCAGTCGTGACAAGTACCGCGTCACCGATGTGGTCGTTCGAGTCGATGACGCTCGAATCCGGCTCGACAACCAAACAGAAGGTGGTATTTGCTACACAACTGACGTACGCAGGGTCAGCATCGGCAAAGGCAGTCGCGGGAACTGATTGTTGAATCCAGTCGGAGTCTGTTGCGCCCGCGCTCGCCGCCGTCAGAAGAACACTGCCAGCCAGAAGTGCCATGACGGCAAGAAGGGCAGCGATGGCATCAGAGCCTTGCCTTAGCTTAGCCAAAGCGAGCGCTCCGTCGTCATCCGCGGCTCCTCGCTGCCTGGTCGGGATGTTGATGATCGCACAGTTGCGTCCTGGGCGGCGAGTTGCCCTGTATTCGTCGCGAAGCTGTCACGAACGGCTTTCCAGGCACGCGGGTGGTCGGAACGGCGCGGCTATTGGTGTGCCGGTAGGTGGCGGTTTAATAAGACCCGTCAGTTGGCGATTGGTCAGGCCGGGTTTGAATAGGAGCAAGTCGCCGGTATCCGGCGGCGGATATCGAGTACCGCCATCTGCCAGGGGTCACGAGGCATTTAGCGCCCACGATGAGCGGAAGCGGAGGGAGTGGGATTCGAACCCACGGAGGCTTGCACCTCGCAGCTTTTCAAGAGCTGTGCATTCGTCCGCTCTGCCATCCCTCCGGGCGGGGGCAATGCTACGTGACGGCCTGGCCAGCGGCTCCGAGTGACCACTCGGCCAACTCGACGACGATGCCGGGCCCGTCTATGAATGCAAGCTTGCGGTCGTGGAAGTCCAAGATCTCGCCGCGCGGGTTCACACCGTGGCCGGCGAGGTGCGCCAGCATGGCGTCCATGTCGGCCACCCGGAAGCACACGTGGTTGAAGCCGGTACGTGCCAGCGAGCCGGCACCTTCGTCGGGTGCGGCGGCCGGATGGTGGAACCGCAACAGCTGGACCTCCTGGTGCACCGGCGCACCCTCGAGCACCAAGGTGACGTGGTCGGCCTCCCAGTCGGCGATGCCCATGTAGCGCGAGATCGTCTCTCCCTGCGCGACGACGGCGATCCGCTCCACGAAGCCGAGTAGGCCGAAGAACGCCTTCGCCCCGTCGAGGTCGCTGACCACGACGGTCATGTGGTCGAACCCCTCGTTCTTTACCGCGCCCATCCCTACCCGGCCCTCCGTTCCGTCGGTGTCGTCAGGCTCGTTGCGCCCGCTCCCGCGCGTCCCGGACTCTGCTGCGTTGCCGGCCTCGGATCGCCTGGTCCAAGACGACCTTGCGGAGGCGCACGACCTTCGGCGTCACCTCGACGCATTCGTCCTCCGCGATGAACTCCAGCGCGTGCTCGAGTGAGAAGGACATCGCCGGCGTCAGCCGCTCGAACTCCTCGGCCGTCGACGAGCGGATGTTGTTCAGCTTCTTCTCCTTGGCGGGATTGACGTCCATCTCGTCCGCCCGGGCATTCTCACCGACGATCATGCCCTCGTAGACCTCTTCGGCGGGGCCGACGATCAGGGTGCCGCGCTCTTGAAGGTTCATGAGGGCGAACGTCGTCGTCAGGCCGCGTCGGTCCGCCACCATCGACCCGTTGCGGCGGGTGCGCAGCTCGCCCTGCCAGCGATCCCAGCCGTCGAAGACGTGGTGCAGGATGCCTGTTCCACGGGTCTCGGTGAGGAACTCGGTACGGAATCCGATGAGACCCCGGGCGGGGACGCGGTAGTCGAGGCGGACCCAGCCGGTGCCATGGTTGACCATCTCGAGCATCATGCCCTTGCGCAGCGCCAAGAGTTGGGTGACCACGCCGAGGTATTCGTCGGGCACGTCCACCGAGACCCGTTCGATCGGTTCGTACACGGCGCCGTCGATCTCGCGGGTGACGACCTGCGGCTTGCCCACCGTCAGCTCGAAGCCCTCCCGCCGCATCGTCTCGACGAGCACCGCGAGCTGCAGCTCACCTCGTCCGAGCACCTCCCACATGTCGGGCCGTTCCGTCGGGCCGACCCGGATGGCGACGTTGCCGACGAGCTCCGCGTCGAGGCGCGCCTTCAGCAGCCGGGCCGTGAGCTTGGTCCCATCCTGCCCGGCGAGTGGGGAGGTGTTGATGCCGATCGTCATGGCGAGGCTGGGCTCGTCCACCGTGATGGCGGGCAGCGCGACCGGCCGGTCCGGGTCGGCCAGCGTCTCGCCGATCGTGACCTCGGCCAGGCCGGCGACCGACACGATCTCACCCGGGCCGGCACTCTCGGCCGGCACCTGGTCCAGCGCCTCGGTCACATAGAGCTCGGTGACCCTGACCTTCTCCACCGTGCCGTCGAGACGGCACCACGCCACGTCGCCCCCCTTGGTCAGGGTGCCGTTGTGGATCCGGCAGATGGCCAGCCGGCCGACATAGGGGGAGGCCGACAGGTTGCACACGAGTGCTTGCATCGGCGCGTCGTCGTCAAACGACGGAGCCGGGACGTGCTCCACGATGGTCCGAAAGAGGGGCTCGACATTGGTCCCTTCCACGCCCGCCTCGGTGCTCACCCACCCGGCTCTGGCGTTGGCGTAGAGGATCGGGAAGTCGATCTGGTGCTCATCGGCGCCGAGATCCAAGAAGAGCTCTTCGACCTGGTGCACCACTTCGGCGATGCGGGCATCGGCGCGGTCCACCTTGTTGACCACGAGCACCACCGGCAGGCGCGCCTCGAGCGTCTTACGCAGCACGAACCGGGTCTGGGGGAGAGGACCTTCGGACGCATCCACGAGGAGCAGAACGCCATCGACCATGGTGAGGCCTCGTTCGACCTCGCCGCCGAAGTCCGCGTGACCCGGTGTGTCGACGATGTTCAGCTTCACGCCGCCCCAGCGCACGGCCGTGTTCTTGGCCAGGATCGTGATCCCCTTTTCGCGCTCGAGGTCGCCCGAGTCCAGCACGCGGTCGGTCAGCTCTTGATGGGGGCCGAACGCACCCGTCTGACGGAGCAGGGCGTCGACCAGCGTGGTCTTGCCGTGATCCACGTGCGCCACGATGGCCACGTTCCTGATGTCGTCGCGCGTTCCCATGGGGGAGCCAACGATAGAGGACGCTGCGCCCTATCCTTTCGCCCCCGGGCGCGAGCCTGAAAGCGGCGGCCTGCAGGCTCAGGCCGCCGCTCGCACCCCTCCGCTGGCGCCGCCCCCGGTCACCACGAGCGTCACCGCCTCGGTGGCGAGGTACAGCACCGTGGGTTCGGGCTCGAGCCGGACGATATGACCGGACTCGGGCCACCACCCGACCACGCGGCCCGGCGCAACGGGCGACCGGGACCGCAACGCCTCGACGAGGGCCACGAGCGCCAGCTCCGACCGCACGGAGTCACGTCGCGGCCCACTCAGGACGACGAGATGTGCTCCTGCGGTGCGCACCTCGGCGCGGCCACGCAGCGCGAGCAGCGCGGAATGGGGACTGTCCCACCAGCAGTCGCGACCGATGACCGGGTGTGTGTCGAACGCGGCCCAGTCGAGAGCGCACCACAAGCGGGTCGCCCACGTCACTGCTTCGGCCTCGACGGCGGCGCGTCCGGCGTCCGTGAGGCCCGCCACCCAGCGGTCGAGCTGGGACGCGCATGCGCTCCCGTCGTGCACCCAACGCGCCGACTCCAACATGCGCGCGCGGACGGCCTCGAGCGGCGAACGCGACCTGCCGCCCAGGAGAAGACGGATGGCGGCCAGCCCGAGTGACCGACGCGCGGTGCGCGCGGTCCACGCGAACGCCGTCTCCGGTCCGGACTCGGCGGTGTCGTGGCGGAGGGCGAGTCGCACGTCGTGCTCGGTGATGCGGAACGGGCCGGCACAGGCACGGCGAACCGCCAGGTCGGCCAGCACCGACCTGGCGTCAGCCAGTGCGGCCTGCCAGCACATTGGTTCCATCTGTGTCACTGGCGCCAGTAGCGCGTCGGTGATGTCAGTCATGCACGGTGTCACGCAGCGCGAGCCAGCCAGCGACGTGCGCGGCCATTGCCCGCAGGTGCTCCTCTCGAACGTCCTCGACGCCGTAGCGGCCCGACGCCGACTCGAAGAGCGCCACGCGGAAAGGGGGAGCGCCGGATCGAAGCAACTGGAGCAGCGCGAGGAAATGCAGCGTGCGCCGCTCCCGGTCCCAGGGGCCACCGGTGGACAGGCCCAGCGCGCACAGCGACGCGGTCCCTGTCTGCGGGACGCCCACGAGCAGGTCGAACACGCCGTGGAGCACGACCCGGCCTCCGGCCAGGGGGATGGCGACGTAGTCGTCCGTTCGGGGCATCCATCCGGGGGCGAAGCGCGGCACGAGGCCGGACAGGTTCGCCACGTGACGGGCCAGCGTGGTAGCGAGGCCGTGACGCGCGCGCGCGTCTAGAGACTCGACCTCGCGCACCGCGACGTGGTCGCCGGCCGCCCGCAAGGCCCCGATCCCGTCGTCGAGCGGGTCCGTGATGTCCACGCCGTGGACGAGTTGGCGGAATAACACGTGCACCATGCGAGCGACGATCCGTGAGGTCGCGCCATTCTTGGCCTCTTCGGTGGCGGAGCCCAGGAGTTGTCGGGAGCCCAGCACGAGTGCCCCCGAGCGGTCGCTCCGCGCCGAGACGGCTTCGTAGGCCGCGTCCTCGAGCCAGGCGCGCACGCCACCGGCGAGACCCGGGTCGAAGTGGGGCCGGGCCGCCATGTCGCCCCGGAGGAGGGCGAGCACCTCTCGCCCGGAGCCTGCCTCCGCCGCCGCACGAGCGGCGACCGGGGTGCTCGGGAGCAGGGGGGAAGGAGCCACCAGGACCATGACGCCAGAGTGCCCGCAGGGTGTGACGCCTCCTCTACCCTGGCTGGTGCATGTGCGCCGTCCTCGCTCCGCTGGTTTCGACCGACGTCGCGTTCTTCATCGTGTTCGGGATCTTCATCGTGGCCATGGTCGCCCTCATCGTCATCGTGATCATGTGGGCCGTGCGGCACGACCTCGCGGGCCGTCAGGCGTGGCGGAAGCGTCAGGAGGCGCGCGCGGACGGGTCTGATGGCCCCCAGGGGCAGCCGTGAGCGACCCCGCCTCGACTGACGGCGCGCAGCCCAGGTGGTCCGAGCGCCTCCGTGCCCGGTTCTCCCGCCACCAGCGCGAGGTCGACGGATCGCCCGGGCCGTTGCCGGGGCGCACCGCGTTCGTCCTCGCCGGAGGCGGCAGCCGTGGCGCAGTCCAGGTGGGCATGCTCGAGGAGCTCATCCGGCGCGGGATCCGCGCCGACCGCGTCTTCGGCGCCTCGGTCGGCGCCATCAACGGTGCCGCCTACGCGGGGAACCCGACGCTCGAGGGCATCGAGCGGATGGCCACCATCTGGCTGCAGGTGAAGGGCACCGATATCTTCCCGCGCGGCACGTTCGACGGGCCGTGGGCCTTCTTCCAGAAGCGCGCCGCGGTGCACGCCAACGCGGGGCTGCGCGCCATCATCGAAGCAGGCATCGACTACGAGGATCTCGAGGACGCCACGATCCCGATCGAAGTGGTGACGACGTCCTTGACGGACGGGCGGGAGCGTTGGATCACGCACGGTCCCGCCGTCGAGGCGATCCTGGCATCGTCGGCCATCCCCTCCATCTTCCCGCCCGTGACGATCGACGGCGACGTGCTCGTCGACGGCGGCGTGGTCAACAACGTGCCGATCGCCCGGGCTCTCGCAGCCGGCTGTGACCGGATCTACGTCTTGTTGTGCGGGCCGCTGCACTATTACCCGCGCCCGCCGCGTCGTCCGGCCGAGGCGGCCTTGACGGCGTTCTTCGTCGCGGTGCACGCGCGCTTCGTGCGGGAGCTGGCAGCACTGCCCCCCGGCGTGGAGGTCGTGGTGTTCAGCGGCGGCGGCGATCCGTCGGGGCAGTACAGGGACTTCTCGGCCACCGCGGTACTCATCGAGGAGGGCCGGGCCGAGGTCGCCGACGTCCTCGACCGCTATGTGGGGACGTCGCAGGAGCTGGCCGCCGCTCCCTTGCCCGCCGGGTCGTGACAGGGAACGGCTACCTCCTCTCGAATGACGCACCGGAGGCGATGGACCGCTTCACGGCTTTCGCGCACCTCTTCGACCCCTCGACGTTCCGGCATCTGGACGCTGCCGGTCTCTCCGCAGGCTGGCGCTGCTGGGAGGTCGGCGCCGGCGGGACCTCGGTGGTGGCACACCTCGCGGAGCGGGTCGGACGAACGGGCTCCGTCCTCGCCACCGACATCAACGTGGCGTGGGCCGCCGGCGTGGTGGCACCCAACGTCGTGGTCCTCGAACACGACGTTGCCGGCGACCCACCACCGGCTGGGCCCTTCGACCTGGTGCACGCGCGGCTCGTGCTGGTGCACGTGACCGAGCGGGACAGGGCGCTGGCCAACATCGTGGCTACGCTCCGGCCCGGCGGGGTGCTGGTGCTCGAGGACGCCGACCCTGCGTTGCAGCCGCTCAGCTGCCTCGAGGAGACCGGTCCGGCACAGGTGCTGGCCAACCGGCTGCGCCGGGGCTTCCGGACGCTGCTGGCCGAACGCGGCGTCGACCTCGCCTACGGGCGCTCGCTGCCCCGCCGGCTCCGGGAAGCAGGTCTGACCGAGGTGGCGGCAGATGCCCACTTTCCCGTGAGCGACCCGGCCTGTAACCAACTGGAGTCGGCGACCGTCGGCCTCATCCGTGACGAGCTGGTCCAGCACGGCATCGTCACAGAGGCCGAGATCGACCAGCACCTGGCCGCGGTGGCCGCCGGCGAGCTCGACCTGACCCAGCCGCCCATGATCGCCTGCTGGGGCCGGAAGCCACCCAGCTGAAAGCCCTGCTCCATGCGTTCGCGCCGCCCGCGTCGCGACATCCTGGTGGAATAGGGGCGTGCCCAGCGTGACCGACGTGCTCAGCGAGCCCGAGACCCGCGCCACCACGCCCGAGTCGCTCTTCCACCCTGCGGTGGCGAGCTGGTTCGCCCGGCGCTTCCCGGCTGGTCCCACGCCCCCGCAGTCCGGCGCCTGGCCGGCCATCGCGGCCGGCCGGGACGTGCTGGTCGCCTCGCCGACCGGCTCGGGCAAGACCCTGACCGGGTTCCTGGTGGCCATCGACGCTGCCTACCGGGCGGCGAAGGCGGGCGAGCGCGCCGGCGGGACGCCCGAGGTGCTCTACGTCTCCCCGCTGCGCGCCCTCGCGGTGGACGTGCACGAGAACCTCCACGTCCCCCTGTCGGAGATCCGGGAGGAGGCGGCCCGGCTGGGGTACCCCGACCCCGGGTTGCGCGTCGCCATCCGCACGGGCGACACCCCGCCGGCCGAGCGGGCGGCCATGCGGAAGCAGTCACCGGACTTGCTGGTGACCACGCCCGAGTCGCTCTACTTGCTCTTGACCGCGCCGTCGTCGCGCGCGCTGCTCCGAGGGGTGCGGACGGTGATCATCGACGAGGTGCACACGCTGGCGCGCGACAAGCGCGGCAGCCACCTCGCGCTCAGTCTCGAGCGTCTCGATGCGCTGGTGACCGAGAGCGGCGGGCGGCTGCAGCGCATCGGGCTCTCGGCGACGCAGCGGCCCCTCGACATGGTCGCCCGGCTGCTGTCGGGAGTGCATGAAGACCGGCCGCCCACGGTCGTCGTCGACTGCGGCCACGCCCGCGACCTCGATGTGGCCATCGAGCTCCCCTCCACCGAGCTCGAGGCGGTGATGAGCGGCGGCCAGATGTCCGACATCCTCGACCGCATCGCCGAGCACACGCGGCACCATCGCACGACCTTGGTGTTCGTCAACACGCGCAAGATGGCCGAGCGGGTGGCCCACCAGCTGGCCGAGCGCCTGGCCGCCGACGAACCGCAGCAGGGGGGTGATGTGGACGAGTCGCTGCTGGTGGCGGCGCATCACGGGAGCCTGTCGGCCGCACGCCGGCGCATCGTCGAGACACGCCTGCGCTCGGGCGACCTGCGCGCCCTGGTGGCCACGGCGTCCCTCGAGCTCGGCATCGACGTCGGCCCCGTCGAGCTGGTGTGCCAGATCGGCTCGCCCCGCGCCATCGGGACGTTCCTCCAACGGGTCGGCCGGGCCAACCACCATCGCGACGGCACGCCGGCGGGCCGCCTCTACCCGACGACGCGCGACGAGCTCGTCGAGTGCACCGCCTTGCTGGCCGCCGTGCGCGAGGGCCGCCTGGACATCCTCCAGCCGCCGATCGCGCCGCTCGATGTGCTGGCCCAACAGCTCGTGGCCGAGGTCGCCTCCACCGACGAGCGCGACGTCGAGGCGCTGTGGGCGATGACCACTCAGGCCGCGCCCTACGCCGCGCTGGCCCGGGAGGACTTCGACAGCGTCGTCGCGCTGGCGAGCTGGGGGATCGAGACGGGGCGCGGGCGCCGCGGCGCGCACCTGCATCACGACGCGGTCAACGGCCGGTTGCGGGCGCGCCGGGTGCGCGCCTGGCGGCATTGACCGGCGGCGGCGCCATCCCCGAGACCGGCGACTACCGCGTCGTCCTCGATCCCGATGGGGTGACGGTCGGCTCGGTGCACGAGGACTTCGCGGTGGAGGCCACGGCCGGAGACATCTTCTTGCTCGGGACGCACTCGTGGCGCGTCGCCAAGGTGGAGGTCGGCACCGTGCGCGTGCACGACGCCGGTGACCTCCCTCCGACGATCCCGTTCTGGCTGGGCGAGGCACCGGCCCGCACGACCGAGCTCTCCGAGGCCGTGAGCGACCTGCGCAGCGGACTCGAGCCGCTCCTGCGCGACGCCGACGGCGACGCAGCGCGCCGGTTCGTGCGCGAGCGCGCCGGGGTGTCGGCCGAGGTGGCCCAGCAGGTCGTCGCCTACTGCGCGGCCGGACTCCAGGCGCTCGGCCACCTGCCGACCCGTGAGCGCATCGTGGTCGAGCGGTGCTTCGACGACACCGAGGGCTCGCAGCTGATCATCCACGCGCCCTTCGGCGGGCGCATCAACCGGGCGCTCGGGCTGGCGCTGCGCAAGCGGTTCTGCGTGTCGTTCGACTTCGAGCTGCAGGCGGCGGCGGACGACGACACGGTTGTCCTCTCCCTCGGCCCCCAGCACAGCTTCCCCCTGACCCGTGTGCAGTCGATGTTGTCGAGCGCCAAGGCCCCCGAGGTCCTGACCCAGGCGGTGCTGTTGCATCCGATGCTCGGTGCGCGCTGGCGCTGGAACCTGACTCGCCGCGCTCGTCCTGCCCCGCATGAACGGAGGCAAGCGCCGCCCCATCCACCTTCAGCGCATGGAAGCCGACGACCTCCTCGCCGCCGTCTGGCCCGGCCTCGCCGCCTGCCAGGAGAACGCGCCGCAGGGCCCGGTCGGCGTGCCCGACCACGTGCTGGCGCGCCAGACCGTCGACGACTGCCTGCACGAAGGGCTCTCGGTCGAGGGTCTGGTCGAGATGTGGGCCCGGGTCGAGTCGGGCGAGATCGCCGTGCACACGGTCGAGTCGTCGGAGCCCTCGCCCTTCTCGCACGCCATCTTGAGCGGACGGCCCTATACCTACCTAGACGACGCGCCGCTCGAGGAGCGCCGGACCCGGGCGTTGTCGCTGCGCCGCGGGCTCGGCCAGCTCGGGCCCGATGGGCTCCCGGTGCCGGCCGACGAGCTCGCTCCGCTCGATCCCGACGCGGTCGCCCTCGTCCTCGAGCAGGTACAGCCTCGCCCCCGCGATGCCGACGAGTTGCACGACCTGCTGCTCTCGCTGATTGCCGCCCGGCCCGTCGAGGACTGGGCGGCCTGGTTCGACGAGCTGGCCGCCGAGGGTCGGGCCGGAGTGTTCGAGGGGTGCTGGGTCGCCACCGAGCGCTGGTCTCTTGCCGAGGCGCTGGGGCACGACGACGACGCGGCAGCCGCCTGTGTGGCCGGCCACCTCCAACTCGCCGGACCCCTCACGGTGGCGGACCTGGTGGGCGACGCCCCGCTTCCCCCCGGCGCGCCCAAGGGCGCGCCGCTGAGTGAGGCGCGGGCCCGCACCGCCCTGGCCCGTCTCGAAGGACGGGGATCCGCCATCGAGCTGCCCGATGGTCGCTGGTGCGCGCGCAACCTGTTGGTCCGGCTCCACGGCGCGAGCCGGAGCCGGCGGCGTGGCAGCGTCGACCCGGTTCCGATCGCTGATTACGTGCGCTTCCTCACCCGCTGGCAGCACGCGACGACCGGGCACCGGCTGGAGGGGCGGGCCGGGTTGCTCGAAGTGCTCGAACAGCTACAGGGGATCGAGGCACCGGCGTCGGAGTGGGAGGCCCAGATCCTTCCCACCCGCGTCGAGGGCTACGACCTGCGCTGGCTCGACGAGCTCTGCCTCTCCGGCGAGATCGTCTGGGGACGGCTGACACCCCGGGTCGAGCGGACAGGGCGCAGCGGCGCACCGTCACCGGCCACCCCGCTGGCCTTCGTCGTGCGCGACGACCTCGTGCCGATGCTGCGTGCCGTGCGGGCCGGCGCCGGTGCGACCGAGCCGGAGGTCGGCGCGGCGGCCGACGTCCTCGCCGCGCTGCGCGTCCGCGGCGCCTGCTTCCGTCCCGAGCTGTCCTCCCTGAGCGGCCGGCTCCCGGCGGAGGTGGACGAGGGGCTCTGGGACCTCGTCGCCCGCGGCCTCGTGACGGCCGACGCGTTCTCGGCCGTGCGTTCGCTGCTCTCCGCGCGTGACCGGTGGCGCACGCGGACGGTCCGCCGTCCTTCGGGTCGCCTGGCCCGGCGCCGTGCGCCTGCGGGGACCGGCATCGGGGAGGGCCGCTGGTCACTCCTGCCCGGGCCCGAGGTGCTCGGTGTGCCCGCGGTCGACGACGGCGTGCTCACGCCGGGCAACGAGGAGTTGGCCGAGACGGTGGCGTACCAGTTGCTGGCGCGCTGGGGCATCGTCGCCTGGGAGCTGTGGAGTCGTGAGTCCTTCAAGGTGCCCTGGCGCGAGGTCGTGTGGGCGCTGCGCCGCCTCGAGGCGCGGGGGCTCGCGCTCGGCGGGCGCTTCGTCGCCGGTCTCTCGGGAGAGCAGTACGCGCTGCCCGAGGCCTTCGAGGACTTGCGCGAGGTGCATCGGCGTGCGTCCGACGGCGAGCAGGTGGTCGTCGCCGGTGCCGACCCGCTCAACATGACCGGCTCCATCATCGGCGGCGCTCGCGTGCCGACGCGGCGGCACCAACAGGTCGTCTACCGCGACGGTGTGGTGGTGGAGCGGCTCGAGGCCGGCTGAACGATGTCGACCCACCGGACCATCGATCTCAACGCGGACGTAGGGGAGGCCACCGATGCGGCCGGGATCGAGGTGGAGCGCGCCCTGCTCGGCGTGGTGACCTCGGCCCACGTCGCCTGCGGTGGCCACGCCGGCGACGAGGAGACCATGAAGGCCACGGTGGCCGCCGCCCTGGCGCACTCGGTGCGCATCGGCGCCCATCCTTCCTACCCCGACCGCGCCGGCTTCGGCCGCGAGCCGATGGCCATCGACCGCGGCGCGCTGCGCCAGTCGCTGTCGGCGCAGCTGCGGGATCTCGACCGGGTCTGCCGTGACGCCGGCACATCCGTCGAGTCCGTCAAGCCCCATGGCGCGCTGTACGAAGAAGTCGGCAAGGGCGGTGCGATCTACGAGACGTTCCGCGACGCGGTACGTGACTGCTTCGGGGATCGTGTCGCGTTGGTGCTGCCGTCGGGCTCCCATGCCATTGGAATGGTCTTGTGCGACGGCATGACGGGATACGAGGAGGGGTTCTGCGACCGGGCCTACCGCCGCGACGGCGCTTTGGTCGACCGTCACACTGCGGACGCGGTCCTCGATGATCCCGAGGTGGCCGCCGCCCAGGGCCTCAGCCTGGCCCGCGGTGCGGTCGCGACGAGCGACGGCACTGTGCTGACGCTGTGGGTCGACACGCTGTGCACGCACAGCGACACGTCCGGCGCGGTGGACATCGCGACGGCGGTGCGCCGGGTCTTGGCCGGCGCCGGGATCGACGTGCGCGCGCCGATCCCTGCGTGACACCTTCCGTCCCGGCGGGCGAGGTCCGGCTTCTCGGCGACACAGCGTTGGTGATCGGTGTGCACGACACGGCAGAGGGTCGGGCACTGGCACCCTCGCTCGAGGCGGCGTTCGCCGAGGCCGGAGTCGCCGGTGCCGAGGTGGTCTGTGGCTTCGCCACCGTCGCCGCGGTGCTCACCGAGACCGGCGCACGCACAGAGGCCGAGCTCGCCGCGGCCCGCGCCGCGGTGGAGGCGGTGCTCGCTGGCGCGCCTGACCTTGCGCCCGCGCTGTCAGGAACGGGCCGGCTCGTCACGATCCCGTGCGCCTTCGACGGCCCGGACCTCGACGAGGTGGCCGCGCTGAGCCGCTGTTCGCCCGAAGAGGTGGTGACGTACCTGACGGCGCAGCCGCTCACCGTCGCGGTCATGGGCTTCTCACCCGGCTTCGCTTACCTCGAGGGCCTCCCGGCCGCGCTGGCGCGCGTGCCACGCCGCGACCGGCCGCGTCCCGCGGTCCCCGCCGGCTCCGTCGCGCTGGCCAACGGTCACGCCGCCGTCTACCCGACGGCATCGCCGGGCGGCTGGCACCTCGTGGGGCGGACGGGGGTCCCGCTGTTCTCGGCGAACGAGCCTCCCTACGCCGCTCTCGCTCTGGGGGACCGCGTCCACTTCCGCCTGGTGGCCGCAGGTGACTCGACGGCGCCACCGGTCTCGGACCCGCCCGCCTGGTCGCCGCCCCACGGGGCCCGGCGCGTGCTCGAGGTGGTGGCACCGGGCCTCCGCGCCGTGCTCCAGGACGGCGGCCGGCGCGGCGTTGCCGCGGTGGGCGTCCCGACTGCCGGGCCGGCCGACCCCACGTCGTTCGCGCTGGCCAACGCGTTGGCGGGCAACCCGTCGGGCGCCGGCGCGCTCGAGCTCACGGGCGGCGGGACGCGCCTGCGCTGCCTCGGGCCCTGCCATGTCGCGGTCGTCGGTGCGGCGCCCGAGGTGCGCGTCGACGGTGCGGCCGTGCCGGGCGGCCAGCTGCTCCCGCTCGCGCCGGGTCAGGGCCTCGAGGTGCGCACCCTGCGGCGCGGCTGTCGCGCCTATCTCACCGTGGCCGGCGGGTTGCTCGGGCCGCTCGCCCTCGGGTCCAGCGCGAGCGACGAGCTGTGCCGGCTGGGTCCGGGCCCGCTCGACGCAGGGCACCATCTCTGGGCGGGCCCGTGGGCACCACCCCTGGGCGACCACCTCGTGGCGGGCGCCGCCACCGAGGTCGCTGCCGACGCGCCGGTCGAGCTGCGCGTGGTTCCGGGGCCGCACCCAGAGTGGTTCCGTGCCGACGCGCTGGCGCGGCCTGGGCGACGTCGTGTTCGTTGTCACCCCCGAGAGCAACCGGGTGGGGATCCGGCTGCGCGCCGAGCGGGGCGACGCCGGCCTGCGCGTCGCGGACCGCGGCGAGCTCGATTCGCAGTGCATGGTGACGGGTGCCGTGCAGGTCCCACCCGACGGCGACCCCGTTGTCCTATTGCCCGACCATGCGACGCTCGGCGGGTACCCGGTGCTGGCCGTCGTCGCGACAGCGGACCACGGTCGCCTCGGCCAGTGCGCGCCCGGGACGCTCGTGCGCCTCGTCGTCGTCGATGTCGAAGAGGCCGAGGAGGCCCGGCGGGCCCAACGGCGCGCGCTGGCGGGAGCGGTGGTCGGCCCCTACCCGCTTGCTGCGGGCTGACACCGCTGGCTTACGCGCGCTCGCCGAGGGCGGGCCCTCACACGAGCAGTTTCACAGCGGTGCCGACGCCGATGACCACGACCACGACGCGCAGTGCGGGCGCGGGCAACGCGAGGGCGAGGCGGGCGCCGAGGTACCCGCCGACCAGGCTGCCGAGCGCCAGCAGCCCGACCGCTTCCCAGACGAGCCCGCCGTGGATGAGGAAGACCACTGCGGCGATCCCGTTGACGATCATGGAGAGGACGGCGCGCAGGCCGTTCGTGTGCGCCAACGACACCGGCAAGGCCAGACCGAGCACGGCGAGGAACATGACGCCCATGGCGGCGCCGAAGTAGCCGCCGTAGACCGACGCGGCGAACACCCCGGCCACCAGCAGGACCGTCCGCGTGCGGGGAGGCGCGGCGTCGCGGTCGAGGGCCCGCCGCAACACGGGCTGGGCGGCGAACAGAGCGGCGGCCCCCAGGACCAACCAGGGCACGACGTCGTCGAAGGTGGCGGCTGACGTCGTGAGCAGGAGCAGCGCACCCGTGACGCCCCCGGCCAGGGCGACGGGTGTGAGGCGCACCAGCCGGCGCGATTGATCCCCGATCTCGCGGCGGTACCCGGCGGCCGAGGCGACGTAGCCGGGCCAGATCCCGATGGTGTTGGTGATATTGGCCGTGAGGGCCGGGTAGCCGAGCGCGAGCAGGATCGGAAACGAGATCAAGCTGCCGCCCCCGGCCACCCCGTTGAAGATCCCCGCACCGACGCCCGCCAAGGCGATCACGAGGGCGTGGGAGGCGGACATCGGCCAAAGGGTACGAGAGCTGCTCGCCATCCCCACCGGTGCAGGCCCGTATCTGTGCACGGCATGTGCCGCCAACGGGGGTGTCGAGACACGAATTATTTCACAGGCGGACGCAAGGTTTCGGGAGGCCCCCCGTTTCATTGGCAAGGCAGTGAGGAGTCCCCTGGGCGCGTGTGGCGGGGACGGCAAGGGGTAAGCCAGATGAGAGGTCGCCGCAGGATTGCCACCGTTGGCCTGTTGGCCATCGCGGCTCTGGGCGCCACGACCTCGACCGCCGGCGCGCAGCCCGCCAGCCAGTGGAGCGTGCAGGCGAACGGAGGGTTCGTGTCCCTCAGCCTCCTCAACACGGTCCAGGTCTCCGGCGGGGGCTCCGAAGCCGACGCGAGCAACGCACCCATGGCCGAGGCGTCGGGCACCGGAGCCTGCCTCTCGACAGCCGCCTCGACGAACCCGTGCCCGACCAGCGCCACGTCGTCGCTCTCGGGCGACGCGCTCGACAGCACGCAGGACGCCGTGGCCCGGGGCAACGGCACGACCGCCACCCCGACTGACACCGTCAATTGCCCGCTGCCCATCCATACGGGCCTGCTGGACGTCGACGTGCTCTGCGGCAACGCCTCGGCGTCCGAGGACGGCAGCGGGAACCCCACCGCGACCGGCACCGGCAGCATCGCCAGCACCGCGCTGAGCCTGAGCTTGAGTGACGTCTTGGAGACGATCTTGGGCGGGCCACTGCCCTCGGCCTCCTCGCTGTGCGCCGACGCGCCCGCGGCGACGACATCGTCGGGCTCCAACTCGAGCCCACTGTCGGGCCCGGTGCACAGCCTGCTGGGCACGGTCAACGGGATCCTGCCGGCCAACCTCGCCCTCAACCCGACCAGCGTGGCCGGCGGCAGTGACCGCGCCGGCGAGTGCTCGGTCTTGAGCGGATTGCTGACCCAGCTCGGCAAGGCCGGCGGCTCCTCGCCGGTCACCAGCGCGCTCACCGGCATCTTGAACCACGTGCTCGGCTTGACGGGGGGCGACGCCAGCTCGGTGCAGCCGCTCGCCATCTCCTTGGGCGGCTCGAACACCTCGGTTTCCACGAGCGGCAACGTCGTCACGGACGCGGTGACGCAGCGTGCGCTCGAGGTCGACCTCTTCGGGCTGGCCGACCTCCAGGTGGCACCGACGACGGCTGCGGTCGCCCTCGACCGCAGCACCGGCACCGTCACGCCGAGCTGCAACGCCGGCGTGGTGTCCTACTCCACGAACGGCTCCCTGCCCACCTTCGTGACCATCACGCAGGTCGACGGCCTGGTGAGCCAGGTCCTCCAGACCCTCGGCAGCACGTTCAGCGCGCTCGCCGCTGCCCTCTCGACCCTGCTCGGCGACGTGCTCACCTACGACCCCACGGGCAACCTGCTCACCTGTGACACGTCGGCACCGGGAACCAGCGCGGGCGCCCAGGTAGGTGTGTTGAACCTCGGTCTGCTGAGCGGCCTCATGGGCGGGCTGGCCCTCAACGTCGGGGACGTCAGCGCGACCGGGAGCTCCACCGCGTCCACGCCCCCGGTCGCGACTTCGCCCGCCAGCGCGCAGCCCGTCGCCGCCGCCAGCCCCGCCGTGCCCAACGTCACCAGCGTGCATACCGGGGAGTACTGGGCCGGCCCGCTGCCGATCGTCGTGATGATCGCGATGGGTCTGGCCGGGCTCGTGCTGATCGCCCGCCGCCGCCTCGTCTCGTTCACTCGATCGCTTTCCACATTCGCCCGCCGCAGGGGTGGCAAATGAGGCACCTCAGTCGACCGACCCCTTCGGGTCGCGCGGCGGACCGCCACCGGGCCCGGCCTTCGGGACCTCCTCCGTTCCCCCTCCGGTCTCGGGGGCCGGCCCGGTGGCACCATGGGCGACGCGCGCGCTCGGGGCCCAACTCCGAATAGGTCCCGCCGGAGACAGCAGGACGAACGGAGGTCTTCGGAGGACTGATGGAGAAGGAGATGCAGCGTGCGTCGGCCTCCGCCCCCGGGTGGAGCGGCCCGGTGGGATCACGCCGGTCACCGCAATCGGCTCATTCCATTCGCGCTCGCTTCTCGCGCTCGCCTCACGCCTGCCGTGCGTGACGTGCGCGCGGTGGGCGTGACCCTGTTCGGTGTGATCCTCCTCTTCGGCGCGATTTTTGCCGGGAGCTACGCGTTCGCCCACCAAGAGCACCAGCATCACGCGCAGGCCGTCCTGCTGGCGAGCGAGAGGGCCGCCATGGCGAAGATCGCGCGCCAGAGCCACGGCGCGTCGTGCCAGGTGGCCGGGGTGCAGCCCGGGCAGTTGTCGGGGATCCTCACCATCCCCGCACTCGGTCTGCAGGCCCCGGTCGAGGAGGGCACTGACGACGCGGAGCTCAACGTCGCGGTCGGGCACGACCCGCAGTCGGTATGGCCCGGCGTCGACGGCGCGGCGGTCTTCCTCGCGCATGACGTGAGTTACTTCGTGCACCTCAACGCGCTCACGCCGGGCGACACCATCGTCTACGCGACGGCCTGCAACACAGTGACCTTCCGGGTCGACGCGCACCAGGTCGTGCCGGCTGGGTCGCCGGTGGCCAACACGACTGATCCGAGCCTCGTGCTCGACACGTGCTGGCCGCCCAACGCGTTGTTCTTCACGCCGGACCGTCTGTTGATCCGCGCCGCCGAGGTGGGTGCGGTGACCAAGGGCAAGAAGCTCAACCCGGGTGCAACGTTCATCGAGACGGTGGCGTCCGCGGACTACACGACGTCCGCGCCGGCCGCGCTGCAGGCGCAGGGGCTCACGTTGGAACAGAACGAGGCGCCGATGGGGACCATGAACCTAGTGGGCGCGTCCGTCGCGTTCGCCCAGTCGCCCGGGCCACTCTCGCTCGAGGCCGCCGCTCTCGAGACCTATTTCGGCGGCCTTCACGCCGGCGCACAGCGCCAGGCCGCCTGGTGGCACGCCCTGGCCCCCGGCCTGGCCACGCCACCCGCCCTCGAAGGGGCCGCCGTGAGCGCCCACGACGCCCCGCTCGACGTCGAGATCGACTCGGCGGGCGGGTCCCCGACCCGGGTCGTCCTCACGACCACGGTCACCCTGAGCGGGGGAGCGGCACCCGGCCAGTACGCAATGACGGTCGTTCTCCCTGTTCACGGTGGCGTGGTGACCATCGGGAGCTGGGTCCTCAGCTGAGTCGCGTGTCCGACCCCCCAGGCGAGGGGCCATCGGGCCTATGACCCTCGCCGCAAGGATGGCGCCGCGGTGCCGTTTCCAGAGTGAGAACCCAGGTGAGGGGTCACTGGACTGGAGGAGGGCGGTTCCATGGGCTTCGACCAGACGTACGACGAGATGCTGCGCAACGAGTTCGGCTCGAGTGGCGCACATGCTGCGGCCGGTGTCCCGGTCGTGTCGCGCGAGGCGTACAGCGGCCCGAGCGCGTCCGAGGTCAGCGCCGCACCGTCCTCAGTGCCGCCATCGGTCCCCGAGCCGCAGCACGCGCTTTCGTCGACGGCAATTCACCGAGCCTTCCGCGCCGGCGGGATCCATGCCGCCGAGGACGGGCCAGCCCACGGCGAGGGGCCGCGGGGGCTCACGCGCTATCGCAACGCCGCCATGGTCGGGGCCGGTGGACTCACCTGCGCCGCAATCGGTGCCTTTCTCGGCGGTCTCGGCGGTTACCTCACGGTCAATCCCGCGGCCGCCCACCCCTTCGCCTCGGCGGCCGGGCCGAGCCAGGGACTCGCGAGCGCGGTCGACCAGGCGTACCGCGTCGCCTCAGGCGGGGACCCGGCGGACGCCACCGCGGTGTCGTTCTCGTCGCCGTCAGGCGCGCTGGCGCAAGGCGTCGACCCGCTGCAATGGCTCACCACGTCGGGCTCCGACAATGTCTCGGTACCGGGTTCGCCCTCCGCGGTGGCGAATCAGCCCGGTCTGGGCGCTGTCGGCTCGGGCTCGGGTGGGCTCGGACTCGGTCTCGGCTGCACTTCAGAGAGCGACCTGGGTGTCGGGTGCATCCTCGGCAGCGTCACGAGCGTTCTGGGCAGCCTCGGGTCCGCCTCGAGCGATCCGACCAGCGTGGTGGACGATCTCCTGCCGAGCCTCACCGGCGTCGTCTCCGACGTGACCGGCGCGCTGTCGGACCTGGGCGCGCTGTTGCCCATCGGGTCGCTGCCGACCGCAGGGCTCCCGACCGCAGTGCTCGAGGAGCTCGGACTCGGCTCGTTCCTCGGTTCGGGAACGGGCTCGGGCGGGCTGGCGTCGCTCAGTTCTCTGGGTAGCTCGCTCGGAGCGTTGGGTTCGATCGGATCCGGCGGTGCGGACAGCCTGCCCGGCTCGACGTCGGGGCCGGGCTCGGTCCTGAGCGGGATCCTGGGCGCAGCCGGTGCCGCGAGCTCGACGACGGGCCCGCTCTCGTCGGCCGGCGGGTCGTCCTCGGGACTCCACGCGACCGCGCCGTCCGGCTCGGTGTCGTCGTCGGCTTCCACCGGCAGGTCGACGACGACAACGTCAACGTCGACGACTACGACCACCACCAAGCCCTCGGGCGGTGGCTCGAGTGGCACGACGGTGACGGTGCCGCTGCCCGCGCTGCCGTTGCCGAGCACGCCACCGGTGTCTGTGGGTGGCGTCTCGGTCGGCGCGACCTCGAGCAGCTCGGGCTCGGGCCTCTCCTTGACGTTGCCGTAGCGGTTCGGGCGGTGCCACCGCACCGAAGGGCTCATGACCGCCTAACGTGCGAGCGCGCGCCTGGTGCGCGCGTCGTGCTCGCATGCTCGGCACAGGAGGTCAAAGGTCCCGATGATCAGGCTGACGTGCCTCCTCCGTCGCAAGGAGGGGCTCACCCCCGCAGAGTTCCACGCGCACTGGCGCGACGTGCACGGCCCGCTCATCGCATCGAGCAAGAGTGGCCAGCATGTGCTGCGCTACGAGCAGCACCCCCGTCCGCTGGACGATTACGCCGACGACGCAGACCCAGGCTTCGACGGGGTGACGGTGCAGTGGTTCGAGAACATGGACGCCTACCGCGCCCACATGCAAGAGCCTGACTTCGGTGACATCTGGGCCGACATCGAGCGGTTCCTCGACACCGACAAGCTGCACTTCGTCCTCACCGAGCACCCCCGCCTCGTGATGGGCGAGGACGCCGAATCATTCCCCTTTGCCTGATTGCGGCGGGGGCGCCAGCGCACTGAGCCCGGGCACAGCGGCGGGGTGGTCGGGCGAGATCGATCCCGTCGGGGTGGCTGGCGTGACCGGGGTGACTGGGGTGACCGACGTGACGGGCGCCACGGGTGAGAGCGAGGACGCCGGGGAGGCCGGCGCGCCGGGACCGGCGGCGTCGGGACGTTCGGGTGGCTCCGCTTGCTGATCTGGAGGCACCGGAACGGCCCGCAGGGTGCTCCGCAGTGGTGGCCGGGCGGCTTCGGCCGCGTTGCGCCGCCGCTCCATGACGTCGAGGAGGTTGCGCCATTCGCGTCCGCGCACCCGCTTCAGCTGGTTGGGCAGGCGATGCAGGAGCCGATCGACGTCGCGCCGGTGCCGCTCGGCTATGCCACCCATGACGAACACGGTTGCCGGCGGCAAGTCGCCCGCGCCCGTTGCCAGATCGGCCAGGCGTATCGATGCCACCTCGGCGTCTTGCATGAGCCCCAGTTCGTCCTGCAGCGCTGTGAGCTGGCGCACGTAGCGGGAAGTACGCCCGCCGTAGACCTCGGCGCTGAACTCGAGCGCATAGCGAAGCCGCTTGCAGCGGATGCGCACCCGGTGGAAGTCACCCACCAGCCCGGACTTCTTGGCTCGTCTGGCTGCCTTGGACACTGCAGTGTGCCGCTCGACGATCAGGTCGGGCATCCCGATGACCGCAGGCGTCCGGGTCGCCACCAAACGGCGCGCCGGCCCCTGCTGCACCATCGCGGCCAGGCCGCGGGTGAGACGCTCCCAGCGGACCGAGTCGAGGCCACTCAACATGGCAGCTCTGGCCGCATCGCGCTCGCGCTGCAAGAGGGCCGAGAGCTCCTCGAGCGGGTCGTGGTCCTCCGGTCGGGCGTCGGCGCTCCAACCGGCGGTGGCGTCGGCGTCCTCGGCCAGGCCCTCGAGCTGCACGTCGAGGTCGCGCACCGCGCCAAGGAGACGACCCAACCAGCCGAGCTCCTCTCGGAAGACCTGCGCCCGGACGGGCAGTACCCCCGAGAAGAGCGCGAGCGCGGCACGCAAGCGGCGCGTCGCCACCCGCATGTCGTGCAGCTCTTCTGGATCCTCACCGAGGCGTGTCCCGGGCTCCTTGTCCCGCACGACGCTGAGCTGTCTTCGAAGCACGGCGAACGCCAGCTCGCCCATGGTGCTGTCGGCTTCGATCGCCGTCGGTCCGAGGTCAGGCGAGCCGGGGATCTCCTGACCGAGTGCTAGCAGACCCGCCTCGAACTTGGACAGGTGCGCCGGCCGCAGGCCACATGCCGTACGGAGCTGCTCGATCAGCGGCTCGAGCGCCTCGAGCCATTCGGGGAGCACCTCCACCTCGACCCGCCGCAGCTGCATTGGCCGCTGGCCGTTGCCGACCACGATAACCGTGTCGTCGAGCGCCACCTCGGCGGCGTTGACACCGCCGATGCGCAAGGCAAAGGGCCGCCGCCGCGTGCGGACCTGGAGCACCTCGTGCACTTGCCGCACACCGACGATGGCGCGTATGCGTCGCCCCACCGGTCCGTCGGGTCCGAGGGCGGAAAGGCCAGACGGCGGAAGGATCTCGGTGACCTCGAGTCGCTGGCGCAGTCCGTTGCTCCCAGCAGGTCGCGTGTCCTTCAGCGTCACTTCGTCGTGGCGGCCCCGGCGTCGCGTCCGCGCGACGAAGCCAGCGCGGGCGATGCGCCAGTCGTCGGTGTCGAAGTAGGAGTCGACGAGGCGACGCGGGGTGCGCGCCAATGCGGTCACCGTCCCGAGGTCACCGGTCTCGGTGGCGAGTGTGGGCAGCGCGGCGAGCCATCGCTCGACGGGGCGTAAGTCGAGCGCGTCGAACTGCCACTCGATCTCGACGGGGTCCTCCGGCTGTGCCTCTCCCGTTCTTCCCCTGGCATCGGACACTGTGTGCAGGCTACAGCGGGCTCTGCGGCGAGACATTGGGTCGTCGCCGTCGCCGTCGCCGTCGCCGTCGCCGTCGCCGCCGCCGCCGCCGCCGGGACGCCCGGTACGCCTGCCTTGTCCCCGGCTCCGATCGGCTGCCGGGTCTACCAGTGCGAAAGCGGATCGCGATTGCCGCGGATTCGACAAGTCGCGGCAGTAGTCTCGAAACCAGTGGCGCGACGGGCGATGACGGCTGAGCTCCCGACACCAACAGAGGTCGTACAGGCGGCGGGCGGACTGGTGGTCCGTCGCCAGGACGGGACTCTCGAGATCGTCCTGGTGCACCGACCCACGCATCAGGACTGGGCGTTCCCCAAGGGCAAACTCGAGGCCGGTGAGACCTTCGAGCTTGCGGCCCTCCGGGAGGTGCGAGAGGAAACGGGCATGGCGTGCCGCCTGATCCGTTTCATCGGCCACACCGAGTATTTCGATCGCAAGGGTCGTCCGAAGGCGGTCGCCTACTGGGTGATGGACGCCGAAGGAGGTTGTTTCACCCCGAATGAAGAAGTAGACGAGTTGCGGTGGTTGAGCTTGGAACACGCCCTCCGGGCGTTGACCTACCCCCGAGATAGGGAGCTTGTAGCCGTACTTATGGCTGCTGACCAGGTAGAACCCCTCATCTAAACCCTTTCAAAATTTCCTGGAATTCTGTGTTTAAAGGCTCTCGGATCGGGAATAATGGGCGTAGCGATCTACCGCCTGATCGCACTGCCGGCGTGCGTGCCCCAGTCGAGAGCTCCAGGACCTATCGCCAAGGGCCCTGTGACAGCGCTTTGACGTGAATCGACTGGGGCACCGTCGGCGCCTCTCAAACGCTCCTGAAGTCTTACCCTCGCGTTTCGTCGCGTCCGGGGGGAAATGAGTGTCAAGGCCGGGGCCGGGGCCGGGGCGACTTCAAGGCACCAGGACCGCCGCCCCGTTGACTCGGTCGTGGGCGAGGTCGCGTAGCGCCTCGTCGGCCCGGGCCATGGGATAGGCAGTGGCGGAGACGCGGATCTTGTACCGGGCCGCCTCGGCCAAGAACTCCTCCCCGTCATGGCGGGTGTTCGCCGTCACGCTCTGCAACGTGCGCTCCTCGAAGAGGTGGTCCTCGTAATGCAATGGGGGCACGTCACTCAGGTAGATCCCGGCGACGGCGAGGGTGCCGCCCCGGTCGAGCGCCGCCAGCGCGGGCAGCACCAGCGTCCCCACGGGGGCAAAGAGGATCGCCGAGTCGAGGGGTTCGGGCGGTGCCGCATCCGAATCCCCCGCGCTGTCTACGCCGAGAGCGAGGGCCAGGCGCTGGGCCTCGGGCGAGCGGGTCATGACGTGGACGTGCGCACCGCGGGCCAGGGCGATCTGGGCGGTGAGGTGAGCGGAGCCGCCGAAGCCGTAGATGCCGAGCCGCCCACCTTCGGGCAGGTTGGCCCGCAGCAGCGCCCGATAGCCGATGATGCCCGCGCAGAGCAGCGGTGCGGCCTCGACGTCGTCGAACGTATCGGGTAGCGCATAGGCGTAGGCCTGGTCCACCAGCGCGTACGCGGCATAGCCGCCGTCGACGTCCCACCCGGTGAAAAGCGGATCGATGCACAGGTTCTCGCGCCCACTGATGCAAAAGCGGCACACGCCGCAGGTGTGGGCGAGCCAGGGGACTCCGATGCGGTCGCCCACCTTCCAGCGCGATGCGCCGGGTCCCGTCTTGTCGACCACACCCACGACCTCGTGTCCGGGCGTGACGCGCTGGTGCCGCGGAGGGAGATCGCCCTCGGCCAGATGAAGATCCGTCCGGCACACTCCGCAGGCCCGCACGTCCACGCGGACCTGGCCCGGCCCGGGGTCGGGGACCTCCTTCTCGACCCGGGCCAAGGGACTCGCATCGATCGGGCCGGGCTTGTCGACCACCCATGCGTCCATCAGCGGAGCCATCGCCCCTCAGCGTAGGAGCGGTCGGCCGCTGTGCCGTCAGGTCTGCCGTCCGGGTGTCCTATCGCGCTGTATATGCAGCCTTCGTTAATTGGGGGTGGTTGCGGAAGGATATCGGGATATCCTTCGTTAATTGGGGGGGTTTTCGGAAGGATACATATACAGCGAGAAGTGCCTCCCCGCTCTCTTCTAGACGCGACACCAGAGGCCAGGACGGCTCAGGACGACTCAGGACGACTCAGATGGGCCCTGTTCGGAGAACTGGTCGCTCCTAGCATGAGGTCGGTATGACCACGCTCGTTCTCGCCGACCCGGTGGGTCTTTCCGAGCACGACGGCGGCCCGCGTCACCCGGAGCAGCCCGCACGGCTTCGAGCGGTCATGGAAGGCGTGGTTGCACTGAATCTGGGAGACGACGTGGTGCATGTCGAGCCGCGCGCGGCGACAGCGGAGGAGCTGGCGCGGGTGCACTCGCTGGGGTACCTGGACGAGCTTCGGGTGTTCTGCGAACAAGGGGGTGGGAACATCGATCCCGACACCTACGCGCGTCCTGACTCGTGGATCACCGCATGTCGGGCCGCGGGTGCGGGGCTCCAGGCGCTCACCGAGCTGGAACGGCGCGGCGAGGGGTTCGCGTTCATCCCCATCCGTCCCCCCGGGCATCACGCGACGGCCACGAGGGCTATGGGGTTCTGCTTGGTCAACAACGTCGCCGTCGCAGCGGCGTCGCGCACGGCACTGGGAGAGCGCGTCCTCGTCATCGATTGGGACGTGCACCACGGCAACGGCACACAGGACATCTTCTGGGACGACGCCGATGTCCTCTATGTCTCGACCCACCAACATCCGCTCTACCCCGGTACCGGCAGCGCCGGTGAGGTGGGTGGTGAGGCCGCGCCCGGACTCACCGTCAACCTCCCGCTACCGCCCGGAGCGACCGGCGACGTTGTCCGCGCCGCCCTGGACGGCGAGGCCCGCGGCGCCATGGAGGACTTCGTTCCGGACTGGGTGCTGGTTTCGTGTGGCTTCGACGCCCACCATGCCGATCCTCTGAGCAACCTCGAACTCTCGAGCGGGGACTACGCCGAACTCGCACGCGTCGCCCGGGAATTCGCACCTCCTGGACGCCTCGCACTCTTCCTTGAAGGTGGGTACAACTTGGCCGCGCTCCAGTCGTGCGTAGAGGCGACACTCGCCTCGCTGCTGGACATCGGCATCGATGTTGCGGCTCCGACGAGCGGCGGTCCGGGGATGCGTGAGCTGCGTGACGACCGGCTCGAACGGCAGCGCGGCATCGACCGGGCCCACGCGGCGCAGGCCTGAGCCTGAGTCTCTCGCTTCGAAGCGAGAGAAGTAGGAGACGCCCGAAGCGAGCTACGCAGTGCCTCGGTGCACGACCACGGGGCATTCGGCGTTGCTCACGCAGTACTCGCTGACGGAGCCGAGCAACATTCCGACGAACTCGCCGTGTCCGCGGCTCCCGACGACGAGCAGGTCCGCACCCTTCGCGGCTCCGACCAGGCTGGGCGCTGGGTGCCCATTGACCACACGCCCCTCCACAGCGATCCTGGGGAAGGCGACGCGCGTCGAGTCGATCGCCGCTTCGAGCGTCTTGCGGACATCGGCTTCGGGGTCGAATTCATCGGGGACCGGTACGGCCCAACCCAAGCTGGACGGCCATTCCCACGTCATGACGACTTCCAGCACGCTGCCGGTCAGATCAGCTTGGCGGGCCGCCCACGAGAGTGCTCCCAACGATGCTTCGGAGCCGTCGATGCCAACGACGATCCTGCCGGTGCGCTGTGCGCTATCGGGTGCCATAGTTGGTGCCGAGCATATCGAGGTGTCTCGCCCGCCGATCACCGCAGTAGCCCGAAACCGGCCCCGAATGCGAAAATAGCGGCCGTGTCGCTGGGTGTGTTTCTCCTCGATGACCACGAGGTCGTTCGGACGGGTTTACGGGCGTTGCTCGAGGCCGGCGATGACATCGAGATCGTGGGCGAAGCGGCGACAGTCGCTGACGCGCTGACGCGGATTCCGTCAACGAAGCCGACCGTTGCCATCCTCGACGTGCGGCTTCCCGACGGAAGTGGCGTGGAGGTGTGCCGAGAGATCCGGTCGACCATGCCAGAGATCGCATGCGCCATGCTCACGTCGTACGAAGACGACGAGGCTTTGATCGCTTCCGTCATGGCGCGAGCCGCGGGCTACGTCCTCAAACAGGTCGGCAGCCTGGACCTCATCGACACCATTCGACGCGCCGGCGCCGGACAGTCGCTGCTCGATCCGGCATTGACCGAGCGCGTTCAGGCGCGCCTGCGCGAGGGGAAGACCGTCAAGAACTACGTGTCCAATCTTCTCGCCAAACTGGGCATGGAACGGCGCACCCAGGCGGCCACGTTCGCTGCCCGCCTCAATGAGCGCACTGTCCATGAGGCCCGCACGGACGCGACCGGCACCTGAGCGAGTCGCAGATCGTGACGCAGCCGGCCACCGACGTCGCCGCGTTCGCATTCCCTCCTGCGGCGTGTCGAGGCCTGTCACGAGGATGTGGTGCACACACCGGGAGTTGTGCCTCGGCTGGTAGCTCGCTGTGGGGTTAAGACTTGTTGTGTTTCCGTTGATAAAAGAACAGCGCCGCTCTGAAGAAGGGCGCGAATCGAGGCAACCAGAGATGAGCGAGATCCCAGAATTGGAAAATGGCGACCGAGGGGGGTGGCCGCCATTCTCCAAGCACCGTTGTCTGGGAAGAGGAGGGTGTGCCACACATTGTGCGGACGCACCTCCAACGAGGGTAGAGCCGAAAGTCATGGTTTGCGGTGCGCTGACTTCCGGCGGACGGGACCCTAGTCCGCGGCCGCGAGGGTCGCTAGTGCGAGAGTGGGACGATGCCAACGACGTGCACTGCTGAGGAGGCCGTCGCCCTGGTCAGGCCGGTCGACACCATCGGCTTCGGACTCGGGCCCGCGAATCCGGACACTTTTTTGACGGCGCTTGGCAGCCGCGACGACTGGCAGGACCTTCAGCTCGGTGGTGCGCTCTGCCTCAATTTCTACGACGTGTTCACCAAGCCCGGTGTGAGCTATCGCTGCGGGTTCTTCGGTCCCGCCGAGCGGCTGCTGCATTCGATGGGACACCACGTCGAGTTGGTCCCCGGCGGATTCCGTCAGATGGCACCGATCATGGCTCGCTTCGCGCCCCACATCATGGTGGCGCAAGCGGCACCTGTTGACGAGCGCGGCAACCTCAGCCTGTCATTGCACCTCGGGGCGACGCGCCCTGAGCTCTTGCGTGCCGGCGCGGACCCCGACCGACTCCTCATTATTGAGGTGAACCCCAACCTGCCGCGGACCAAGAGCCTCCCGCCGGAGTACGAGAACACGATCCCCCTCGATGTGGTCGACGTGCTCGTCGAGGCGACGGGGATCCCGTTTGCGTTGCCCGAGCCGCCGACCGACGACGTGGACGACGCGATAGCCCGCTTGGCCCTCACGTATGTGCGCCACGGCTCAACGCTGCAGACCGGCATCGGCGCCATCCCGAACGTCGTGGCCTCGGAGCTGGCCAAGGGACCGCTCGACGGGTTCGGGATCCACTCGGAAATGTTCACGAGCGGGCTGATGCGCCTGCACCAAGCGGGGAAGGTGACCAACGACGCCAAGGGGGTCTTCGACGGCGTATCCGTGACCACCTTTGCGCTCGGGACGGCTGAGCTCTACGAGTGGCTCGACGACAATGCTGACGTTGCCTTCCTTCCGGTCGAGGTCGTCAATGATCCAACGGTGATCGCTCGCAACGCCAACCTTGTGTCGATCAACGGTGCGCTGTCGGTAGACCTCTACGGTCAGGTGGTCGCAGACAGCATCGACGGACGGCAGATCTCCGGCGTCGGCGGCCACGAGGACTTTGTCGCCGGCGCCGAGCTACACCTCGATGCGCGCTCGCTCATCTGCCTGCGCTCCACGGCCGTGCGCGACGGCGAGGTCGTGTCACGCATCGTGGGACTCCTTCCTGAGGGTTCGGTTGTGTCCACCCCGAGGCATCACACCGGCGTCGTCATCACCGAACACGGCGCGGCGGAGCTGACCGGGCTCACCGTCCGCGAGCGGGCACACCTGCTGACGGACATCGCGCATCCGGACTTCCGGGCGGATCTGCGCAAGATCGCCGACACGATCGATTCCCGTTGACCGGCAGGAAGAACTAGTTCGCAGACACCGGCGCCGGTTTGTTCGGCCACTCTCGGAACGTCGCGTTGTGGCGGGCGATCTCGGCGATCATGGCGTCGACGTAGACGAGCTTGCGGATCATGTACGAGCGCGTCTCCTTCGGGTCAAGGTAGAGGTTGTAGAGACGCCCATAGCCGTAGCGCTGCATCACACCGGTGAATCCGCCCGGATTGTGCACGTCGGTGTCGTCGTCGGAGATGGACGCCATGACGTACTTGTACTCGCCCATCCGAAGGGCAGAGTGGGTCGCGGTCAGCCAGTAGTGCTGGTACTTACGATTGGAGACAGCCACACGGTCGTCGGGCGCCAGGAAGAACGAGAGCTGGTCGACGGCGTCGATGTAACGGTCTCCCGGGACCCGGTCGGACGCCTCGGCCATCGAGAGGCAGGTCGCGAACAGATCGAGCAGATGGACGAGGCCGTCGCTGGTCCGTCCGGGTTCGACCATGCCCGGCCACGAGACCACGGCGGGGACCCGCACCCCGCCCTCCCAGGTGGAGCCCTTGGCGCACCGAAAAGGGGTGAAGGCCGAGTCGGGCCAAGTCTCCATCTCGGGCCCGTTGTCCGAGGAGATCACCACCATGGTCGACTCGAGCTGACCGGTCCGCTCGAGCGCGGCCACGAGACGGCCACAGATGTCGTCGAGCTCGACGATGGCGTCCTTGTAGGGGTGCCGGGCCGGGGAGCGTCCGAGGAAGTCCGGGTGCGGATAGTTGTCGAAGTGTGCGCCGCGGGTGCAGTGGTAGAGGAACCATGGGCCCGCCGACCCCGCCATCCGCTCAATGAACTGCTCGGAGTATGAGCACCACTTGTCGTCGAGCAGGGAGAGGACGGGGATGGTGACCTCCTCGACGTCCTCGAGCTGCCCACTGCGTGTTGCATGGACGAAGCATTTGTTGAAGGGGATGTTCTTCACCCAGTCCGTGCGAGCCTCGCTGTAGACCACTTCGGGGAAGAAGTACGGATCGCGCCACTCCGTGTACATGTCCGACACCGACAAGAAGCCGTAGAAGTCGTCGAATCCGACGTTCTGGGGCTGGCTCGCTTCGTTCTCCCCCATGTGCCATTTGCCGACGGCCTGGGTCACGTACCCCGCGTCGGAGAGCAGTTGGGGAAGCGTCACCTCCCCGCTCAGCCCACCGGGCATGCCGTACATAGGCGGGACGAGCAGGCCATGGCGCATCGGCAGGCGTCCGGTCATGATGGACGCGCGCGTCGGGGTGCACGAGGGCTCGCTGTAGCACGACGTGAGAAGCAGTCCCTCCCGGGCCAGCCGGTCGACGTTGGGGGTCGGCGCGCCCACGGCGACGCCGCCGCCGTAGCAGCCGAAGTCACCCCAGCCGACGTCGTCCATGAGGATGACGATAATGTTCGGCCGACGGCCGCTGCGATCCGTGAAAGCCCGCATCTTGGAGACCGCCGCCTCGGTTCGGTCCGGGGCCACGAATGCGGGCTCCCTGTTGGGAGCAGGCTGGTACGTCGTCCCCGTGACGGGGTCGACTTCCGCAACGGGCCATTCGTCGCTCATTTCGTCTCCTCGTGATCAAGATGCCAATGCGCAGCCATGTTGCACCGACGAGGGAGCACGGTGCAGGCGTCTGAGGGGATCAGATCGAGTGGTGGCCCTAGAGAGGCAGATCGCTCAATCGTCGATCCCGAGCAGCCGGCTCAACGAGGTCCGGGGAGGCGGAGTGTCGCTGATAAGGCCGTGGATGAAGTGTTGGACGCTGTGAAACACGTCCCGGCTGTCGTCCGCCCAGGGCATCAGCATCTGGAACACGTGAAACATGCCCTCGTATTCGCGAGCCTCGGTTTGGATGCCGGCGTCGCGCAGACGCTGGACGTAGCGGCGGATTGGGTCCCGGAACATCTCGTCCCCGCCCCACGTCACGCAAGTCGGAGGGAAGCCGCTGAGGTCCCCCGTCAGGGGAGAGACCGACACGGCGTCGGGGTCTACACCGTGGAGATACGACGACGTCGGGATGTTCCAGGGCAAGATGTCGTGCTCGGCATTCTCGGTGACCGACGGTTCGTCAAGACTCAAGTCGACCTCAGGGGAGAACAGCACCAGACCGGCTGGGTCCACTGGCGTGATGCGTTCGGGGTTGGCGAGAAAGAGCGTGTTGGCGAGCCCCCCGCCGCCTGAGTCCCCAGCGATGAAGATTCGCTCGCGGTGAATTCCTCGGTCCAAGAACTCGTGGTACACAGCCGAGGCGTCCTGCGCCCCGGCCGGGAACGGGAACTCCGGGGCCAGCCGGTAGTCGGCGACGAAGATGGCGCACTCCGTATCCCGGCATATCCGGGCGGTGAAGAAGGCGTACATGGTGGGCGAGGTGCCGATATAGCCGCCTCCGTGCAGGTAGAGGATCACCCCGGCGGGCGGGACGGCGCGAGGGAGGTAGAGGATGCCGGGCACACCGGCGAACGTGCTGGGGTGCCCGTCCACATCGAGCGAGCGGACGAACGGGGGCATGACCCATTGGCAGACCTCGTCCACCACGAGTTCGAGTGAGCGGAACTCGGGAATGCGCAGCGCCGAGGTGAAGCCCATGAAGGCCCGCATGACCTCGCGTGTCACGGCTATGCCGAGATTCGAGGGGAGTGACGATTGCCCGCGAAAGGGGTGGCGGAATGGCACACGGGCGAGCGCAGTGGCGAGCACCTCTGCCAGCAGTGTCACGTCCAGCGCCACGATCGGAGCCGCGGCGGTCTTGACGTCCGGCCTGTTGCCCATTGCCATGGATTTCGTGCTCCCCGCTGTGCGCCACCGTTGGCCGTTGACGCGCTCAGCGCCAGCGGCCGCCCGGACCGTCACAGTAGCGATAGGCGAACTACCGTGCGATCAGCTGGAACGACTACGACATGGCACGGCGAAGTCGCAGTCAGGGTGGCCCGCATGCCCAGGTCGCTCGGGCAAGCGCCGTGCGCCCGCGCCCAGTCTCGAAGTGACTCGGATACAACCGCTCACTGAGCCGGACTCACCTGACCGCCGGGTCCCAGCTCGACGAAGGCCTCGCGGTGACCGGGTGCTTCTCGCAAGGCCGAAGGCCTTGCCCAGCGCCCAGGGCTCCGCCCGGCCGTGGACATGACGCTTCAAGCATAAGATCGCCCGCGAAGGTATTTCTCGTGTTGCAACTTGGTAGATGTCGTGGCTCTCTTCACTCGGAGGTCGACGAACTGTTGGGCCAGTTCGCAGCGGTCAGAATGTTCCTTTTCGACGCCAGCCCAGTGGCGAGTGATCCGTTCGGCCGCAGCAGGAGCTTCCAGCGCCAAGGATCTCGCGAATCTCCAGAAGTCCGGTTTCAATCAAGCGAAGCGCCGCGATGAGGCGACCTGCCCCGAGTCGCCACTCGCAGTAGCAGCGATACCCGAACCGTGATCCAGCCGGGCCGGGGTAAGGAGACCCGGCTCGTCATGGAGACGCAGGACCTTCGGTGAGAGGCGTGATTGGCGGGCGAACTCGCCGATGGTCATCTCGGGGGACGATCCGTGCCCGCCGACGCCGGCCCCTCGCGCTCATCGCAACATCGTCTGGCTTCCCGGGGTGAAGGTCAACCCCGCACGCCACTCGTTCACGCTCAAATGCTCCGATGAGACCGGCCCACGTCCCGATGGATAGACCCTCCCGGTACGATTGTTACCGGACACCCGGGATCAGGAGCAGGCTGATGAGCGCGGCAACGAAATGTAGCAATCCGATGTGCTCGTGCGATCCCTGCAGATGTGCTGAGTGCGCCTGCGGTGTCGTGACGCTCGGCGATCTCGAACGCCGGGTGCTGGGTCTCGTGTGGGACCTGCCCGATCCCGAGCCGACGGGACGTGAAGTGGCTGACGCGCTTCCTGGACATGCCTATACAACTGTCGCGACGGTCCTCGACCGCCTCGTCAACAAGGGGCTTCTGAGTCGCCGCAGGGACGGTCGCACCATCCGGTTCGTTCCCATTGGCGTGCGGGGGGCCCACACCGCCGTCGTCATGCGTCAGGCTCTGGTTGCCGACGGCGACCCGAGCGCGGCCCTTGTCTGCTTCGCCGACACGCTGTCGTCTTCGGAGGTGGCCGTCCTCCTTGATGCCCTCGCTCAGCGCACCTCCGCGGACTGAGGTCCGCTTACAGCCTCGATCGTCGACGAGTACGGACTCGAGTCGCGCCCGCGAACGAGCCCTCGCGCGCTCCTGATGTGACTACTAGGTCAGCAGTATCAGCATGAAGCCCATGCCGACGCACATCACGACGTGGCTGGCGTCCTCGAGCCATGGAGCGGTGATCAGCCCCACGGCGCCACGAGCGGCTGCTGCCGGAGCTGGCCCGCTTGGACCTTCGACCGGCCCCGCGCCGGTCGCGCTCATGGCATAGACCCGAGCGTGCCTGCCGTGATGGGAGACGCCCTTCGTGGGTGAGGCCAGCGTGAAGACAGCGGATGCGAAGAACACGAAGGCGAAGAGGAAGCTGAGCCCGGGGTCGAGTCTCGCACTCGACGACGCCATCGACATAGCCATGGACCCGGAACGGGCGCCAGCGGGGAACAGGTACATCAAGAGCATGGCGAAGCTCATGGCGGCATGAATCAGATAGTGGGTCAGATGGATGCCAAACGTGATCACCGATTGCACGCTCTGTGCGAGGAACCAGACGAGCAGCGCCGCAAAGATGAGTTCCCAGATCGCGCTCGAGCCGAAGGCCCAGTCGGCAATGAACATGCCGGCCATTGACACTCCCATGAAGAGGTGGGCGATGTCGACGTCCCAGCCGGCGATCCTGCGCGTCGAGACCGAAACAGCCAGGAGTACGAGGCCGTAGGCGGCCACAGCAAGCATGGCCACGGCGAAGAGGTAGTAGAGCCAAGCGGGGGTGGGTGTCATCGGACGAGAGCGTTCTTCGAGCCCGCTGTCCAGGTCCACCGCACGCCCGTGGCGGTAGTGCGAGCGAGTGCCAACGGCCAATAGATCAACGCCAGGATGATGACCAGTGGTCCGGAATTTGGGTCGGTGGCCCCGCCAGCCAGGATCCCGCCGAAGTTCTCGGTGGCGACCCAGATGAACACGAAGGTCACGATCCCGAGGACGAGCGTGACTTTGGTGAACTGCGGAGGAAGGTAGACCCCGACCCCCACCACTGCGCAGACCATGGCGAGGAGGATTGCGTCCGTCGTGCCGTGGTGGAGGAACATCGATGCAGTGGCCCGATCGATGCGGGCAAGCCAACCGGGCTGTCCGGTGTAGGCGGCCACCAGGTCGTGCAGCGCCTGGGGCGACCGACCCGACCCGACGACGGCCAAGACGGCGAGGAGGGCCCAGAGCACCGCCCAGATCGCCTTCGCGGCGGCCACACCGACACTCCGAGCAGCAACGAACGGTCGGTCTGAGCCGTCGCGCGGCCACAGCAGGATCGCCAGGACGGCGTAGAAGAGCACGCCACCGGGGCCGCCGCCGAAGGGGGTCGCCCCACCGTGAAGAATATTTCCGAGACCTTCCCCGAACCACCAGACGCCCAGGGACCAGACAATGGAGAGCGCCAGCGCGGGTTTGAGTGATCGCTTCCAGACGATCCCGAAGGCAATGACGAACTGCACGAGTGCGAAGACACTGTTGCCGAGGATCGGGTTGTGATAGACGTTCGACGCGTTCCAGGTGATCGAGTGCGCCACCCAGCCGGGATTGCCCGCGGCGACGGTGTTGAGCATGCCGCTGAATCCGTCCGACCCCCGAGTGAACATGAACGGTTGGAGTTGCAGCACCGCATCGAGAAGCCAGACCGTTGCCAGCACGAGCTGGAATGTCCGCTGGAGGTCCTTGGGTTGCTCAACGGAACTGCTTGTGACCTCCCTGGAGTCGATCACCGCAGCTGGCGCATCGCAGGTTCTCACCTCGGTAATGCTCATCGCCCACCACCTCTTGGCCCGGGATCACTACTACAATCCGTAGTCATTACTACCACTCGTAGTACTCGCGCAACTGACATCGAGGGACCTCCGACAGCGCTCTCAACGGTTCAGGGAGTCGAGACCCCAGCGAGTCGAGGCCGGGCACGGCCGGGAGTCCACCCTCCAACGGGAACGCCTGCGGCACCTCCCAGCTGCACCGATCCCAGGCCGCCTGATTTGGGCAGCTACAAGCGCAATAGCATGGCCGAGTGACTTCGTCGGGAACCACAGGCATGTCCGGTGCTCGGATTGCCGTCGCCCAGCTCACGGTGGAGGGCATGCATTGTGGATCATGCGTCGCGCTCATCGAGGAGACACTCAACGAGCGCGAGGGCGTGACGGCAGCCTTGATCGACCTCGACTCCGCACACGCCGTGGTCGAGTACGACCCGTCCACGCTCGGCGTGGACGACATCCGTGCCGCCATCGCCGAAGCCGGGTACTCCGCCACTCCAGTGAGCTAGCAGTCCGATGCTGACGGCGGCCTCGGAGGCAGCGCCCCTCGTCGAGCAGGACGGGCCTTCGGTTGCGACCGCCGAGCTCGAATTGGGCGGCATGCACTGCAGTGCCTGCGCAACCCGGATCCAGCGGTCGCTCGGCCGCCTCCCGGCCGTCGTGAGTGCCTCGGTCAACCTCGCCACCACTCGGGCCTATGTCGCCTACGATCCGGCCCGGCTCGACCCAGAAGCCCTGTGTCACGCCGTCAGCGATACGGGCTACACCGCGACTCCCGTCGTCCGCGGGCATAGCGGCGAATCGAATCGGGATCCGGACCATTGGGATCTCCGGGTTCTCGTCTCGTGGCCACTCTCGGTATTGGCGCTCCTGGTTGCGTTGGCCGGTCCTGAGTCGGCAACGGCCGGATGGACCGTTCTGGTCCTCGCCATCGTCGTGGAGATCGTTGGAGGCTGGCCGTTCTTGAGGGACAGCGCCCGGCTACTTCGGCACGGGGCGACCAGCATGGACACGCTCATTGCGCTGGGAACGTTGGCTGCATTGGCAGTGAGCGCTGTCGAGGCCATTGCTCTCGGCGGTCGGCACGTGCACCTCGGTGGCGGAGGCGCCTTCGCGGCCCGGTTGCACGGTGTGATGGCCCCTTTGATCGTCTCCATCCTGGCGACGGGACGCGCAATCGAAATGCGGGCGCGCACGCGAGCGGCGGAGGCCATGCACTCCTTGCTCTCGCTCCGGCCACCGACGGCGCGGGTGGTCCTGAACGTTGAGGACGATGAAGGCGTCCTGGTCCCGCCGGAGAGCCTTCCCGTTGGAGCCCTCATCCGGGTCCGCCCGGGCGAGGCCATTCCCCTCGACGGCACCGTCCTGTCCGGATGGTCGCCCGTCGACGAGTCGATGCTGACCGGAGAGCCGCTGCCAGTCGATCGAGGTCCGGGGGACTTCGTGACCGGAGGAACTCGGAACGGGAGCGGCATATTGGTCCTCACCGTCGCGTCCGTGGCCGACGAATCGGTCCTGGCCCACTTGCAACGCCTGGTGGAGGACGCACAGAGAGACAAGGCGCCGTTGCAGCGGATCGCCGACCGAATCAGCAGCGTGTTCGTTCCGGCAGTCCTCATCGGTGCGGTCGTGACGTTCTTCACCTGGTGGCTGGTCGTTGGCGACGCCGGACGAGCCGTCCTCAGCAGCCTGGCCGTCCTCCTGGTTGCCTGTCCGTGCGCCATGGGCCTTGCCGCTCCGGTCGCCATGATGGTCGGCTGTGGCCGAGCCGCCGCCCTCGGAATCTTCATCCGAAACGGAGACGTTCTCGAGCGGCTGGCCAAGATCGATGGGGTGGTGTTTGACAAGACCGGCACTCTCACCGAACGACACGCAGAAGTGAATTCTGTGGCTGCGATGCCTGCGTATTCGAACGAGGAAGTGCTCTCGTTGGCGGCAGCGGTCGAAGCCGAAAGTCAACACCCGATCGCCCTCGCCATTATGGCCAGCACCGGATCGGAGATCCGAGCCACCGACGTCCGCTCGTTGCCAGGGGTCGGCGTGATCGGGAGGTTGGACGGCCACGAGATTCAGGTGAGCCGGTTGGTGCTGTCGCGATTACCGGAGCCGATTGCCGACGCGGTGTCCGAGCGCTACCTTCGCGGCGAGACCGTGGTGCTGGTCGAGCGCGACGGTGACGTCGTCGGGGCGATCGCAGTGACGACCCCCTTGCGACCCGAGGCGCTCTCGGCAGTCACCCACCTCCGCGCGCTCGGACTCTCCTCATCCATCCTCAGCGGAGACAGCGCACCGGCCGTGGAAACGGTCGCCGCGGAGCTCGGCATCACGTCGGCCCGGAGCAACCTGAGCCCGGCGGATAAGGTCGAAGCTCTCACCGCTCTGCGTGAGGGTCATCGACAGCTGCTGATGGTGGGTGACGGCATCAACGACGCCCCCGCGCTCGCCGCGGCCGACGTGGGCTGTGCCATCGGCAGCGGGTCGGAGGCGGCTCTGGCGAACAGCGACGTCGCCCTGCTCGGCAACGACCTCGAGGGGGTGCCGGCGGCCGTCGGCGTCGCCGAATCGACCTACTCGGTGATTCTGCAGAACTTTGGGTGGGCAATGGGCTACAACGTCTCAGCGCTGCCCCTCGCTGCGTTCGGACTCCTCGATCCGCTGGTCGCCGCCATCGCCATGGGGCTCTCCAGCCTGCTCGTGGTCCTCAACAGCCTCCGCTTGACGCGGTTGGGTCGATCCGGGCTGTCAAACATCCACGTACCCCGCCTGATGGAGGGCCGACGAGGTGTAATCGTGTCGGTGCTGCTTCCGGTTGTCCTGTTCGCCAGCCTCACGGTGGTCAGCGAGGTGGTATCTCCCGCCCGGGGTCAGTCCCTCCTTCCCGAGTTGCCCTCGATCACGACCGTCGCGCTCCCCCATGGTGGTTCGGTGGAGATGTATCTCGACCCGGGAACGACAGGAGTCAACCAGTTCCACATCATATTCAGTGGGTCGGAGGAGGATCTCGCCACCGTGAAGCCTCTGGTGGTCGCCAGTGTCGCCGGCGGAGCACCTCAGAACCTCAGGCAGCTACGTGTTGCCGCTGGCCACTACACCGACTTCGTCCTGTTGCAACCGGGCCTATCGACCTTCCATGTGGTGGCCAATTTCGGAGGCACTCCGGTGTCCTTTCTGTTCAGCCGCACGCTGCCCTGAGTGCACACCCGGAACGAAGGCGATCAGGTGCCCTGGCTCAGTCACCGTCCCAACAACCGAGAATCACGTCTGCGACCGCCTGCGCGACAGCCCGAGAGCTCGTGGGGGGCTGGCCAAACTGAGGGGGGAGGCCTGCCGAATTGATCAGGAGCACCTTCCAGTCCTTGCGCACGATCATCGATCCGTCGGTGGTCTCAATCGCCGCCTGCCCGAGCCCGTTGATGGACTGGGAAGTCCCCATCTGCTTCGCCAACGTCCGGAAGTAGCTCTTGGTCTGCGCCCAGCTCGAGAGTTCCTTCACCGACAGCACCATCGAACCGGTCGGATACTTGTACTGGCACGAGTAGAGGTGGTTGACCCAGGTGGGGCGGGAGACCGTGGCGAACTCACCGAGCGCCGAGGCAATCTCTCCTCTCGCCTTGGTCTTACAGATCATCGTGGCGATGGGCGAGGGGATCCGACCGGCCGGCAGTGGCGTCTTCGAAGCCGCATCGCCGGTCGGAACCTCGAAACAGATAGCGAGGACCAGTGCCAGGATGAACAAGACACCTGGGACTCGACACGAAAGGCCCGATGGTGAGCTCCAGCGGATCACGGTTTCACAACCCGGCGGAGCGCGGAGCGCACTGGCTCCATCACGTTCCCGCCGACATGACCGCCGCCTCGACGATCTGGATGTCCGGTGGCTGAATGGCCAGTGGGCCTCCGGCCACCGGCACCTGCCATACCATCGTCATGAATGGCGTGGGCTGCTGCACGCTTCCCGCCGGGCATGGTGGCACGCCCGTGATTTGCAGCGACTGCGCGGCGGACGCGTTGCTCGGGCCACAGACGTCCGTGCGTTGGTGCCACTGGACCAGGACGCCGTAGGGCATGGTCGGAGTCACGGTCGACGGCAGGAGGTACATCGCTGCCGCCAGCACCTGCTGGCCCGAGGGTGTCTCCGCGAAGACGAGTCCGTCCACGCTCTGTGGGTCCAACGTCCTGCCCGCCGCGGCATTTGCCGCCGCGATAGTCGGATTGACGTAATAGACGACGGGATACGTCGTCGGTGAGACTGGCACGTACCCGGCGGCGAGAGCGGCGCTGGGTGACGAGTAACGCGCCACCGCCTGACTCGTGGCCTGGACGTATTGGGCCGCATTGATCTGCTCCGAAAAGGTGGGGTCCGACGCGCACCCGCTCTTGAGCATGTGGATGTCGGTAGGCCCGTTCTTTCCCTGCGCCAAGAGTTGCTGTGCCTCCGCTGTCGGCAGCGCTGGGCCCGTGTAGCCCCAGTTGGCCTTGGTGGTGTTGAAGCCAGCGGCGGCGCTGGCGTCAGCGCCGTTCATGTTCATACCGGTGCCCGGCCCCGCCATGATCATGTTCGGCGTGTCGTTGACGTCCAGTCCGGCACGAGGGGCGCCATTGTTGCCTCTGGTGCAGCTCGCCGAGGTCGCAGTCTGGTCACTCGTACCCGTCATGGCCGCTCCGGACCCGCCCGACATGCCGTTGCCGGTCATGCCCGACATCGCCGTGCTCGTCGATTCTTCAGCAGCCACCGGGTAGACGGCACTGAGCAACAGGGCGACTACCAGGCCCACGGCACCCCCGAGGACCGGCACGGGATACCGAGCAAGGGCACGTGCGAAGGGTGAGCGCCATGTCGAGGGGTCCGGCAACGCGGCGGGCACCATGGCCAAGGCCAAGAGGATGACCAGGGGACCGGTGTTGGGGTCTGTACCAGAACCGGTGAAGATGCCACCGAGACCCTGGCCGCTCACCCAGAAGAAGGCGGACAGAAGGCCACCTGCGGCAAGGAACGGGGTCGGTCGCCGGACCAGCAGCGGCCCGAAGCCGATGATCAGGGAGGCGAGTGCCAACAGCCACGTGGTCCAGACGCCCCCGCTACCGAACTGGCCGCCGAAGCTGTTGAGGAAATGGGAGTAGGCACTTGGTTCCCCCGAGGACATGCCAGTGATGGCGCTGGACACCGAAGTTGACGTGCGATTGTTCGGGAGCAGGAACAGGACTGCGGCGAGCGACCAGTAGCCAACCCAAACCAGGAGGGGGGTGGTCGCTCCACCGATGCCCTGACCGGCCGCCGACGAGGCCATTCCGACCGGAGGTTCAGTTTCGTGCCGTGGTCGCGATCGTGGCCACGCCATCATCCCGATCAGTCCGTACATGAGCACCGACCCCGGCGCTCCCGTCAGGGCAGAAGCCGATCCGGTGAAGATCAGGCCCAGGCCTTCCCCGAAGAACCAGACCCCGAAGGCCCAGAAGAACGACACCGCAAGGGCTGGGCGCACGGTGCGCCGGAAGAGCAACCCGGCGCCGATGGCCACCTGGATGAGGGCGAAGAAGGTGTTCCACACGGCCACGTGGGGTCCCACGAAATGCCCCACATTGGTGATGATCCAGCGGACGACATCGGGCTGGTTCTGGGCATTGTTCAGCAGGTACGTCGTGGTGAAGCTGCTGCGGAACATGAACGGCTGAAACTGCAGACCGGCATCGAGGAGCCAGAAGAGACCCAAAATGATCTGAAGCGTCCGTTGCGTCCTGACCAGCGAGAAGGACCGACGCGGCTGATCGGTCGGAGGGCTCTCTTCGACTTCCACGGCGGTCATGGGGCACCTTTCTACTACTACAGCAGGTAGAATTCAGATCGGCTGACACGCGGTGAAAGCAAAACAGGCAGCTCGTGTTCATCGCCCTCACCGGCATGAATCTGCGCTTCTATCGGGACGTGAGGGTCGCTACGCGCAGAGCGGTGCGTGGGCTGGCTCCTCGCCCGGCTTGCCGCTTGACATCGCTCGAGAAGTGACGCAGCCGCGAGCTGTTCCACACCACACACCCGGACGAGAGTGCCATGGCGGCCCCGGCGATCAGCGGATTGAGGAACCCCAATGCGGCAAGGGGAATGGCGATCACGTTGTAGCAAAACGCCCAGAGCAGATTGGTCCGGATAGTGAGATACGTGCGTCGAGCCAGCGTGATTGCCGTCGGAACCGCGGTCAGGTTGTCGCGCATGATGATGAGGTCGGCCGATTCCATGGCGACATCGGTGCCGGAGCCCACAGCGAGGCCGAGGTTGGCGGATGCCAGGGCCGGACCGTCGTTGATGCCGTCACCCACCATCGCAACGCGATGACCCTCCTGTTGGAGTTGCTTGATCGCGGCAACCTTGTCCGCGGGCAAGGCTGCCGCGATCACGTCATCGGCTCCGATCGATGTTCCAACGGTGCGCGCTGCCGCCTCGTGGTCTCCGGTCAGGAGGATGCAGCGCAAACCGAGGGCTTTTAGGTCGCGTACGGCGGAGAACGCAGTCGATCGCACCTTGTCGCTGACAGCAAATGCACCGACCATGATCCCATCTCGGCCAACGAGCACCACTGTCCGTCCTTCGCTTTCCCATGCCGCGCACTGCGATGTCAGCGAGTCGGGCATCGCCGAGAGGGTGTGATCCGAGAAGAGCTCGCGTCGCCCCACCTTGACTTCGTGCATATCAAGGGTCCCACGTGCCCCCAGACCGGCGAGTGCTTCGAAATCCGTCACCATGACCAAGTCGACCCCGTCATTCCGCGCCCGCTGAACGACCGCCTTGGCCACGAGGTGTTCCGACGCCAGTTCGAGCGATCCGGCCCACCGCAGCAGGTCTTGGCTCGTGACTCCATCTACACCACTGACGTGTTCGACGACCGTCGCACCCTCCGTCACGGTCCCCGTCTTGTCGAGGAGCACCGTGTCGATCTCCTGCGACTCCTCGAGTGCCTGGTAACCCTTGAAAAAGATGCCCAACCGTGCCCCCTCACCGGAGGCCACCATCAGCGCAGTGGGAGTAGCCAGCCCCAGCGCACACGGACAGGCAATGATCAGGACGGACAGCGCTGCGCTGAACGCTTCCTCGTTCGTTCCGCCGACAAGCAACCAGCCAGCCAGTGTGACGAGTGCGATGCCGATCACAGCCGGCACGAAAACGCCAGCGATTCGGTCTGCCAATCGTTGCACGTTGGCCTTCTGATTCTGTGCGTCCTCGACCAACCGGAGCATATGAGCCAGGTGCGTGTCCGCTCCCAGCCTCGTGGCGCGCACCACGAGCCGCCCTCCCACAGACACGGTGCCTCCCAGGACCGTGTCACCGACCGTTACGTCGGCTGGCATCGACTCACCGGTCATCGCGCTGCGGTCGATAGCCGACTGCCCGAAGATGACTTCTCCGTCGGTGGCGACGGTCTCTCCGGGTCGAACCACGAACCGATCTCCCTTGCAGAGTGAGGCAATCGGGCGGCGCTGTTCGGTTCCGTCGTCGTCGAGCACCGCGACATCCTTGGCGCCGACCGCGGAGAGAGCACGCAGGGCGTTGCCGCTCCTCCGTTTACTGAGGGCCTCGAAGTACCTGCCGGCAAGAAGGAAGGTGGTCACGCCGGCTGCCACATCGAGATAGATAGCCCCGCTCGTTTGGTGATCCAGCACGTAGCGAAACGATCGAGCGACGTCGCTCGTATCGCGATAGAACATCGCATAGATCGACCAGGCGGTGGCGGCCACGATACCCATCGACACCAGGGTGTCCATGGTGGCGATCCCATGTCGGGCGCTTCTGATCGCCGCTTTGTAGAAAGGCCAGGCGCACCACGTCAGAATCGGTGCAGCCACGGCGAGCAGGATCCATTGCCAACCGGGGAAGCGCAGCGACGGCACGATCCAAAAAGCGATGGAGGCATCGCCGAGAGGCATGAACAGAAGACCCGCCACGACGAGCCGCCTCCCGAGGTAGCGCACTCGGCGGTCAGCCTCAGCACCGACGTCGGGAGAGACGAGGTCATCGACGATCTCCGCTGTGAAGCCGGCTGATTCAATTCGCTCGATGACGACTGCGGGGGACGTCCCTGGCGGGATTCGTACTCTGGCTCGTTCTGACGCCAAGTTGACCCGCGCCTCGACGCCATCGAGCGCGTTGAGTTTGTTTTCGATCCGGGCCACGCACGCGCCACAGGTCATCCCACCGATTGAGAGGGATACCTCGGTGCCCGACGTGGGGACGGCCAGGTCAGTGGCGGTCAACGAGCACCCCACGGGTCTGACAGGTCGACTGATTCACTGGCGCGCGAAGACAGCCATCGGCCTGGCCATTTCTTCCATATACTACAAAGCGTAGTAGGCATGCTCATCCTGAACCCGGTGCGCAGCTTCCCATCCCACTATGGCGACGAATCCGAACAGAGAACTCCTTGCCGAGGCCGAGAAAGCCACCTATCGCAGCGAGACTACGACCCCGTACGGTGAGGGGACAGCGCACGCGTGAAAACCGGTGTGAGCATCAGATGTCGACCTTCGTATCATCGCTACTCGGCGCGGGTACCGGCCGCGCCGCACGAGGTCTAGCCTCCCATCGTGGCATCGAGGTGGCCCTCGCTCCTGGTGACCCTTGCGGCCTTGGCCGTGAGCTGCCTGGTGCCAGGCCCCATGCTTTCCCAGCCGGCACGGGCGTCGGGCAGCGCCGCCATCGTGACGGCGGCGGCACCGGCACCGGTTCCGTCGGGCAGCGAGTGTGCCGCGGTGTCGTGCAACCGTGGGTCGCCGTCGTCCTCGTGGGCAGTCCCCACCCTGACGCTGGCCGGCACTGTCGCCGCCGGCATCTTGGTCCTCCTCGCGCTCTGCTCCGTCCGCCGCCTGCGCCCGGCAGCGGTCGCCCTGCCGGCGGGCTCACGTTCACGGCTGCTCCGGCCGCCCCAGCACCTTCTCTCCAGCTAAGCCCGCCGCCGGCCCACGCGCCGCTGTCCTTAGAGCGCGTGCACCGAGCACGCCCGCCCCAACATCGCCGACGGCGCGTGGTCGTGCTCAGCTGACCACCCGCGTGTTGCTCATAGAGAATCCGGAGACCAGTCATGCCGAACGATCGTCCCCAACGACCAACGCAGTCACAGAAAGGCAAAGCATCCACACCCGCCAAGAAGTCAGCGTCCAGGCAGCGCTTCGCCGCGCGTCAAGCGGCCAAGCAGGAGGCCGCACGACACGAGCGCCGGGCTCGGACGCGGACATACGCAATCTTCTCCATCGCGCTGGTGGTCGTCATCGTTGGCGTGCTCGTGATCGTCAAGGTCGCCGGAGGTGGCTCGGGCTCTGGCACCGTCGACCAGGCATCGCCTCCCGCGGGCACCCCGATTCCGGCGGCCACGCTGGCCAAGCTCCAGTCGGTTCCGATCTCGACCCTCGCCGCGGCGCCGACCAGCGGCATCGTCACCACGCCGCAATCGGTCAACGAGGCGCCGCTGAGGGCGAACGGCAAGCCCGAGATGCTGTTCATCGGCGCCGAGTTCTGCCCGCACTGCGCGGCCGAGCGGTGGGCTCTCTACGTCGCGCTGTCCAAGTTCGGCACGTTCAGCCCCCAGCCGGGTCGCATCCACTCGGCCAACGAGGATGGCGACGTCCCCACCCTGACCTTCTACGGCACGACGTACACGAGTCCTTACTTCACGTTCACGCCGGTGGAGGTCGATACGAACAAGCCGCAGGGAGACGGCTACGCGCCCCTGCAGACGCCGACGGAGGCCCAGCTCACGCTGTGGCAGGACGCCAATGGCGGCTCGTTCCCATTCGTCGACTTCGCTGGGAAGGAAGTGCTCCCCTCGGCCCAATACCTGTTCACCCCGCTGCAGGGGCTGCCCTTCTCCACCGTGGCAGCTCAGGTGGGCGAGAACTCGACCGCGATCGGGGCGGACATCGACGCCAGTGCCGCCCAGTTGATTTCGACGATCTGCGGTTCGCTTTCCGGTCAGCAGCCCGTCGCCGTCTGCTCCGCGGTGCACAGTGGATGAGGACATGCCCCGGTGGCCCGCGGTGGTCGGGACCGCCGTCAGCGTGCTCGGGCTCGGTGTTTCCATCTACCTCACGTACGAGCACTTCACGTCTTCGAGCACGCTGGCCTGCTCGGACAACGGGATCGTCAACTGTCTAAAGGTCACCACCAGCTCGTACTCTGCGGTGGCCGGCGTGCCGGTGGCCGTGCTCGGCCTCGTGTTCTTCGCCGTCATGCTGGTCCTGCAGCTGCCACCCATGTGGCGTCGGCGCGAGCCGGCTGTCCGGATCGGTCGGCTGGCCTGGGCGGTCGTCGGGCTCGGCACGGTCCTGTACCTCCTCTACGCCGAGCTCTTCGCCATCGACGCCATATGCCTGTGGTGCACTTCCGTGCACGTGCTCACGCTGGTCCTCTTCGGGACGACCGTTTTCGCCACGTCTTCCTATCCCGTTCCGGTCGCTCTCGACCCGTGAACGCCCGACGACATGGCGCCCCACCACGGAAACCCCGACCGCCGTACCTCGATCGGTATGCGCTAGTGCTTTGCTCTGATGACCTGGCCCTTGGGCGAGAGCACGTACCAGTACCCGCCCAGACTGTCGAGTCCTTGCCCAGTGGCCTGGCCGGGCTCGGTGTCGCTCGCCCAGAGATAGAGCGGCCAGCCGTTGTAGGTGACCTGCTGACCGCCGTCCCTTCGGGTCGTCGTTCCGAGAAGCGCGGGTTCGGCCTGGCCACCCGCCACCGGCTCGGTCACCCCGGTCGGCAGCCGGAGCGGCGGCCAGGCTGAGGCGCAGGCGTTGTAACAGGTCGAGTGCCCCCGCTGATCGTCGGGCACGAACATGTAGAGGGTGAGGCCCTGTCCATTGACCAGGACCGTCCCGAGGCCGGACACGGCGCCCGTCTTGACCTCGTAGTAGGCGGGTGTTCCCGCAGGGGCCTCCTCACCGCCCGAGGCAGTTGTGGTGGTGGCGCCGGCGCCCCCGCTGCTGTTGTTCGTGTGGCTGGTGGTGGGCGGAGCCGCACTGCCGCCTCCCGAGCCACACGCCGTGGCGAGAACGCCGACCGCAGTGAGCACCAGGAACGCCGGCCACCTCGATCCCCTCACTGTCGTGGCCCATCTGATCGTCCGCATGGTCCTCCGTCCGCGCCGCGCGGCGTCAAAAGATAGCTGGTGCGACCGCACCCGCCCCCTCAACGCCAAAGAACCACTGCTACCCTCACCCGCGTGCGTCGGTCGATGACGATCATCGCTCTCGCGCCGCTCATGCTTCTGGTGTCGGTGTGCGGGTTAGGGAGCCCTTCGGCCACCGCCACGGTGGCCCAACGGCCGCTGCCGGCCGGCCGGCACCCCTCCCTGATCGCCGTCATGGTCTGCCGGCCCAAGGCCCAACGCGAGATCAACGAGGTCCTCGGGGTCAAGGCCACGGTGAGCGACCCGACGTGGGTCGACCACAAGTACTCCTGCCGCTACGGCTACCCGAACGGGTCGTTCACGTTGTCGGTGAAGGAGCTCTCGAGCTGGTCCCAGACCCTCACCTACTTCCGCAGTCTGGGGACGCAGATGGGCAAGACCCAGACGCTGGACAACCTGGGCCAGGGCGCCTTCCGCACCTCCGGCGGCGACGTTGTGGTACGCAAGGACTGGAAGGTCCTGCTGGTGAACATCTCGGGATTGCCGCCCCAATTCGGCCGCCCGCCGACGGGACCAACGGACGTGGCCTATACGGTTGCCGACCTCATCTTGGGCTGCTGGGACGGCGACTGAGGACCGGTCGTCCCGCATTCATGTGACGGTGCCGCGCGACGCGGTGCCAGAAGTGCTCAGAGCTGACCGGGTCCATGAGCGGTTCGAGCTCAGTGAACGCGACTGGCCAGATCAGACCGAGGGAGAGAACGCATGCGACAACGCGACCGATTCGGCCTCAGTGGTCGGCGGGGTCGTGAAGATCAGACCGAGGCACATCTCGTCGGTCGAGCCGTCTCCCCAGGTCACGAAGTGCGGCGGAACCTGGCGCAAGAGAGGCAGCTCCTGTTGGAGCTGCGGGTTGTAGGTGCACGTGATCCCGATCGTGTCACCCGGTGTGATCGGGACGGGCTTCGACAGCACATAGCCGTGTTGGTAGTGGAAGTCGTAGTCCGTCACGTTGAGCAGCGTCTGCTGCGTGGGCTTGCCGGGGTTCAAGACAAATTTCATGCCCACCCCGAGTAGGTGCATGTGCGGCGCGAGCTCGACGATGTTGCCCGAGGTGTACATCGGCCAGGTGCACGTCGTGGTATCCCCGGCGGGCGGGTCCGAGGGGCTCCTGCCGCAGAGTGACTCCAGCCCGTTGACCAAGTCCTCTTGTCCCATCCCAAAACGCTGACCGACGCTGGCCAGTTCGGCGGCCCGGTTGCACATAGGACCCGTGACCCCCGGTGCGCACGGAACGTCCGGCGGGGCCGCCACGATGTCGAGGCGCAGGGGGCGGAGAGGCGTGCTGGCCGGCACGGTGGTGAGCGTCAGCTTGGAGCGGACCGGCTTGTCGCCCACCAGCATGTTGTAGTGCTCTTGCATGATCACGAGGGTGCCCGCGGGCATCGGCGCGCCCGTCCCGGTTGGTTCCTTTGAGATGTTGTGCCCGGGTCCCCACGCGGTGAGCCAAGGGGTACCTCCGTTCAGCGAGCGTCCGGCTCCGCCCGAATTGAGCCCCGACTCCCCAAAGCAGGTCCATCCCTTGCCGCCGTCGTTCTGTGCCTCGGCCGCCGCCGCCAGATCCGGGGGCACGGCGTAGGTGATCTCGTGGTGCACTTCGGGACTGTTGGGCTGGAAGTCAATGGCGGTGATGAACGCGTCGTGCGTCAGGTGCGGATTGAGCAGGGTGCAGTGATAGTCGTCGGTGCCTCCACCCGGTGGTGCCTTCGGCGTGTACGCGGCTGGTGCCTGCAGGTCGATCGTGGTCGTCTTCGGGCTGGGTTGCGCATTTGATGCGCCGGCAGCCGTATTCACGCTCATGAGGGCGACGCTGACCATGATCAGCGTCGCAAGCGTCCGCGGCACCACCAGAGCCCACGATCGCTTCTCGCTCACGGCGTGAGGCTACCGCTTGATCGCGCCCCCTGGCGGTTCAGGTCGCACCCGAGGACGGAACCGGGCGGGACGGCGTGCCAACCGTGATTACCCGAGGATCGAGTCGAGGGCTCGGTCGAGATCGCTCAGCCACGCCCGTGACCCGTCCAGCCGGGTGACCGTGAGCGGCGCCGGCGCAGTCAGAACGGGGAGCGAGGTCAGGCGGGTGGTGCGCTCGCGGACCCTGGTCGAGAAGAGGCGGCCGATCCTCCGGTTGCGGTTGGACCCGAGCACGATGGCGCCAGCCGAATGCTCGCCTGCGGTCGCCACGATGCGGTCGGCCACGTGGCGGTAGGACGACACGCACACCGAGCCACCGGCGCGCACGCCGGCGTCGGCGAGTTGGCGCACGGCGCCGGTCACGAGGTCGGTGGCCTCCGTGCGGGAACGCAGGGTGACGCCGGAACCGCCCACCAGGCGCTCATTGACATGAAGGACGTGCACCGACGCGCCGGCGCGTCCCGCCAGAGCGCCGGCAAAGACGGTTGCCGTCTCGCCGGCGGGAGAGTCGTCGAGGGCCAGCAGTATTCGTTCGAACATTCGGACACTCCGGATCGGCCACCGGGGCGGTGTTTCGAGAATGTTAACGCAGACCGCACGCGTCGCGGGCAACTATCGTGTGCCCCACACGCCCGACGCCCGAAGGGAGGGTTGGGCATGCGAGTCGCCCTCGCGCACGCTCCATGTCCGGCACCATGACGAGTTGTCTTGTGGTTCAGCACGTGGAGGCCGAGCCCCCGTGGGCGATCAGCGCCGCGCTTCTGCGCGCCGGTGTCCGTGTCGATGTGCGACGTGTCTTCGCCGGTGAACCGCTGCCTCCCGACTCGGCGGGCCACGACGGCATCGTCGTCATGGGCGGTCCGATGTCGGCCTGCTCGGACGGGGGCTTCGCCACCCGGCGCGACGAGATCGCGCTGCTCGACCGCGCGTTGGTGGGTGCGGTCCCGACGCTGGGCGTCTGTCTCGGTGCGCAACTTCTCGCGCTCGCGGCTGGTGGGTCCGTCTACCCGGGGGCGGACGGACCCGAGATCGGTTGGTCCGTGGTCGATCTGAGACCCGCTGGCGTCGATGACGACCTTCTCGCCGGGCTTCCGGAGCACCTTCCCGTGCTCCACTGGCACGGCGACACCTTCGACCTTCCTCCGCGCGGCGCACCTCGCTGCGAGCGACCGTTATCCCAACCAGGCCTTCCGGGTCGGCGAGGCGGCCTGGGGTCTGCAGTTCCACCTGGAGGTCACGCCCGCGGCAGTGGATAGCTTTCTGCGGGTATTCGCCGCGGACGCCGCCGGCGCGCCCGGAGGAGCGCTGGCCATCCGCAGTGCCACCACCTCCTCGCTCGAGACGCTGAGCCCTTGGCGTGACCTGGTCTTTGACCGGTTTGCCGCCCTGGTCGCGGCCGGAACCGACGCGGCGGCACCCGATGGATCTCGTCACCGTTTCGCGCATATTTCCGAATCGTGAACTCTGACAAGTTCTCTTGCCTCTGAGGCAAGTCCGGCCCACAATCGGCCGATGGAACTCAGCGAAACCCTCACCACCATCGCCGAGAGTCTTCGTGAGGAGCGCACCCGCGCCGGCCTGACGCTCGAGCAGCTGGCCCAGCGCGCCGAGCTGTCCACCGCCCACCTCTCCCGCCTCGAGTCGGGAGACCGCCAGCCGTCGGTGGCCGCGCTGATCGCACTGTCGCGGGCGCTCGGGGTGTCGATGAGCACGCTGCTCGGCGAGCGGCGCGGCGCACCCGCTCTCGCCACGTACCCGCGAGGGACGGCGACCCATGAGTCCAACGGCCTCACCATCGCAGCGTGTAGTGGCTTTCCTGGTTCCACCACACTCGAGGCACTGCAGATCACCATCAGCCCCGACCGCGAGCCACCCGAGCCGGCGCGTCACCGGGGCGAGGAGTGGATCTTCGTCGTCGCGGGGCGCCTGCGGCTGGAATTCGACGGCCACGTGCATCTGTTGGAGGCGGGTGCTACGGCGCACTTCGACGCCAACCGGCCGCACCGGCTCGGAGCGGAGGGCGGCCCCGCCGAGGTCCTCGTCGTGGCGGCCGACGCGCCGAACGACTTCCGCAACCACCCCCTCTTCAGCGCTTCCATCACCGACCACTGACCAACCGAGCAGGAGGAGACCCACCGTGACGCTGACCATGGCCGAACTCGAAAGGACGGGGGAGAAGTACTCCCTCGACAGTCTTATGGAGGTCCGGGCCCGCACCCGCAGGGCCGTCTACCTGATTGCCGATCAGGTACACCCCGGCATGGCCGAAGAAGAGGCGAAGGCCATCGCTCGCGACACCCTCACGGAGATGGGGATGCGTCGGGGCTGGCACCACATCATCGTCCGGTGCGGACCCAACACGACGAAGGACTTCATGGAGCGGTCGGAGCCGGGCGTCGTGCTCGGAGAGAACGACATCTTCTTCGTAGACATCGGGCCGATCTACGGCGACACCGAGGGCGACGCCGGCGAGACGTTCGTGTTCGGCGACGACCCTGACCACCTGCGAGCCAAGAAGGAGGTACGTCTGATCTGGGACCAGGTGCGCCACACGTGGTTCTCCGAGGGCACCAGTGGCAAGGAGCTCTACGACCACGCCATCGAGGTCGCCGCCGGCTACGGGTGGAAGCTGAACATGGACCTGTCAGGTCACCGGCTCTCCGACTACCCCCACTCGGCGCACTACGACGGGCCTCTGGCCGAGGTGGCGTTCCGACCCAACCCGAACCTGTGGGTGCTCGAGATCGCCATCGCGCACCCCGAGCGGACCTTCGGCGCTTTCTACGAGGACCTCCTGCTTGAGGACCAGTCGTTCCCCGTCTGAGCACGACCGATCGACAAGCACATATCCCTTCGAGCACCACGACAAAGGAGCAACGATGACAACGTCTGTCGGCACGAGAGACGCCTCGGCAATGGAGAAGATGCACGGGTTGCGGTCGAACGCGCTGGGGCTACCGTCCCTCTTCGCGCAGTCGCTTGCCGTGATCTCACCAACCATGACGGCGGTGCTCATCATCCCCCTCGCCTTCGCCAGCGCGGGCCAGGGCACATGGCTGGCCTACGCCTTCGGCACCGTGATGCTGCTCTTCGTCGTGTTCTGCCTCAACCAGTTCGCCAAGCGGTCGGCCTTCGCCGGTTCCATGTACGCCTACACGGCCAAGGGACTCGGCCCGAGCACTGGCGTCTTCTCCGGCTGGACACTCATCTGGGCCTACTACTTCATAGCCGTGGCCGGTCTCTGCGGGTTCGCCGTCTTCTGCGGCCAGCTGCTCTCGGCGCTCGGGTACCACGGGTCGGTGCACCCGATCATCTTCTTCGCTATCAGCGCCGTGGCCTGTTGGGTGATCGCGTACAAGGACATCCGGGTCTCCTCAATCCTCACGATGGTCTTCGAGGCCGCCTCGGTCGCCTGCATCACCGCCCTGGCCTTCGTGATCCTGTTCAAACACGGCTTCTCGGTGGACACCAAGCAGCTCTCCCTCGGTGGCGTCAACGTGCGGGGCATGGGTCTGGCGGTGGTCGCCTGCATCTTCTCCCTGGTCGGCTTCGAGGCGGCGACAACGATGGGGGCGGAGGCGAAGAACCCGCGGCGCAACCTGCCCCGGGCCGTGATCGCCAGCCTCCTCATTACGGGATCGTTCATGGTCTTCATGGCCTATGTGGAGGTGGCGGGAACCTCGAACTACGGGGCCGGCTGGACTTCGGCCCCACTCAACTTCTTGGCGCAGGCCTATGGAGTGAGCTGGTTCAGGATCCCGGTCTCCATAGGCGCAATGGTGAGCTTCTTCTCCCTCTCGCTGTCCTGTCTGAACGCGGGCTCTCGCATCATGTATCCGATGGCTCGCCATGGCATCTTCTCGGGACACCTGGGGCGGGCCCACGCCACCAACCGCACGCCGCACGTGGCGGTGACTGTCTACATCGCGATGATCTTCGCCCTTCCGGCGTTCCTGATGATCTTCACCAACCCGCTGACCGCCTTCGGCGACGCCGGCACCTTGGCCGCTTTCGGCTTCCTGGTGGCCTACTACCTGATCACCGTGGCGGCTCCGGTCTACCTCAAGAAGCTCGGTGAGTTGAGCTGGCGCAACGTGGTCCTGGCGTGTGTCGCCGTCCTCTGCCTCATGGTGCCGACTATCGGAAGCTTCTATCCGCAGCCGGCGTGGCCGGTGAACCTCTTTCCCTACGTCTTCTTGGGGTGGATGGTCGTCGGGGCCGGGTGGCTCTTCGTCGTGAACCGCAGGCGGCCGGGCATCCTGGCCGATATCGAGGTGGACCTGGAGCGGGCACCCGAGCTCATCGAGAGGGAGAGCATCGAGATCCCTGAGGTTTCGCCGCAGCCCGCCATGGCGTGACGCGACAGCACGCCATCGAATACGGGTTCAGTCGAGGAATCGGGGCGACGGTTCAAAGACGGCGCGGCGTGAAGTCCGGCGCAGCGCGGCAAGCACGGGGCGTCCGAGCACCAGGATCAGGATCGCGCAGGTCGCGGCACGAGTGAGATCGAATCCCATTGAGGTGGTGAGGTCGAAGAGCAGGAAGCGGTGAAGGTTGTCCGCCACGCCCGCACCTGGCACGAACGAATACGTCGTGCTCGATCCGACGAAAGGCCAGAACCAGAAGTTCGTGAGGAACCCGTAGGCGAGAGCCGCCACGACGCCGTAGGCGGCGAGCATCCCTCGCTCTGCGAATCCTCGGGCAGGCGGAAGCGATCCCGCTCCGAAGCCGATCCAGGCCGCCGCGAGCATCTGGAACGGCAACCAAGGTCCCACACCGCCGGTGACGAGGGCCGAAGCGAAAAGAGCCAGCGCTCCCAATACGAATCCGAAGCCGCGTCCGAACACGCGTGCGGCCAAGACGAGCAGGAACCACTCGGGCTCGAACCCGTCGATGCCGGGGCTTGCGATACGGAGAGCAGAAAAACACGCGGCCAGGATCCCGAGCAGCGCGATCGCTTTGGCATCGATCCCGCCCTCGGACAGTTCGGCCATGACGATGGCAATCAACAGCGGAACGAGTGCCACGAAGATCCATGGTGCGTCCCCGCTGTGTGCCGAGTTTGCTCCGGCGTGCTGATGGATCAGGAGGGGCCAACCGAAGGCCACGACACCGAACACGCTCGTCAGCCCGAGAAGGAAGGCGGAGCGGCGGCCAAGCCGGATGGCCGGGACGCGTCGCTCCCTTCCTGGCATCTCGAGAACGCTCATACGGGGACCGCCTCCAGCGCCTTTTGCACTTCTCCGACCGTGAGCCACTCGTCGGGAGCAAGAATCTTGGCAGTTTGGGGTGCGAAGACCGGCGAGTGACAGACGACCTCACGCGCGGGTCCGTCTGCGATGACCTCACCGTCCGCCAGCACAACGGCGCGGTCGGCCACCCTGGCGGCGAGCTCCACGTCATGGGTGGCGAGCACCACGGCGTGACCCGAGCTCGCCAACTCGCGCAGGATCTCGATGAGCCGCTCCTTGCTGGGGTAGTCGAGACCCCGCGTTGGCTCGTCCAAGAGGAGCACCGGCGGTGCCGGAGCCAGTACCACGGCGAGCGCAAGCGCCAAGCGCTGTCCTTCGGAGAGATCACGCGGGTGCCGTTCCGTTGGCACGTCCGGCAGCACCCGAGACAGCGTCCACGCCGTCGTGCCCGGCTCGAGCTTCGACGTCCGGTCGGCCCGCCTGCATTCGTCCTCGACGGATTCGCCGTAGAGGAGCAGGCCTGGGTCCTGGGGCACGAGGCCGACCCGCGCAATGACCTCCTGGGGGCTCATCCGGTGCGGGTCGAGCTGTCCCACGCGCACCGAGCCACCGTTCGGTTTGCGCCCGCCGGCGAGGGTCTGGAGCAGCGAGGACTTCCCGGAGCCGTTTCGTCCCATCAGCACAGTGACTTCGCCGGCCCGGATCTCGAGGTCCACAGACCCGAGTGCCACGACCCGGCCGTAGAGCACTGCGACCTTCCGCAGGGAAGCCGCTACCTCGCCCTGCTCATCGTTCTCCGTGTCGCTCTGTGCATGGCGCATGGGCGCGATCCGCTCTCTCAGCCCGGCCGCCTTACGGCGCGCGTCTCGTACCGTCAACGGGAGCGGATCCCACCCGACGAGCCGACCGAGCTCGATGATGGGTGGCGCGACGCTGGCATAACGCATGATGTCTTGAGGCGGACCAGCCACGAGTGGTGCAGCACCACCGGGCACGAGCACCAGCCGGTCGGCGAAGGGGAGCACGCGTTCGAGCCGGTGCTCCGCCATCAGCACCGTCAGGCCGAGATCGTGCACGAGCCGGGTCAGGGCGTTCAGCACCTCTTCGGCGGCTGCGGGATCGAGAGCCGAAGTGGGCTCGTCGAGGACCAACACGCGTGGCGACGCCGTGAGAACGGCGCCGATCGCCACCCGCTGCTGTTGTCCGCCGGAGAGGGCGCGGAGCGGCCGCTCCCGCAGATCCTGCAGGCCGAGCAGGTCGATCGTGTCCTCGACCCGCCGGCGCATCGCCTCGGGCACCACACCGAGGTTCTCCATGGTGTAGGCCAGTTCGTCCTCGACGCGCTCGGTGACGAAGCTTGCGAGGGGGTTTTGGCCGACGTAGCCCACGATGTCGGCCAATTCGCGCGGCCGGTGCTCCCGGGTCGATCTCCCGTCGACGGTCACGTTGCCGGCCAACGTGCCCCCGCTGAAGTGTGGGACTAACCCGTTGACGCTGCGCAGCAGGGTGGACTTACCTGTTCCCGTCTCGCCGACGACCACGCACAGCTCACCTTCTGGGATCTCGAGGGTGACGGCTTCGAGCGTGGGGCCTGACGCCTCGGCGTACCGGAAAGTGACGTCATCGAAACGGATCACGCGACCGCTGCCCCGAGTTCGGACCGTGCCGGTGCCACTGCGGCGCGTCGGACCGGCACGATGAAGGCGGGCAGCGCTGCGACGAGAATCCCTGCCACCGGCAGCAGCGGGAGCGGTGGTACGGCCAGGGGTACGAAGGACACTGACATGCCAGGCACGTCAAGCGCGTGCGCCAACGCCATCGACCCAACCGCGGCGAGACCGGACCCCACGATGGCCCACTCTTGGGAGCCCCATCGGTCCGGTCGATAGCGCGTCCGGTCCGTCTGGCGACCTCCGACGGACAGGCCCAGCGCACAGAGCGCCACGGCAACAGCGATGATCGGCAGTCCCAAGCCAAGGAGCGACCCGGCGTCGATCACGCCGTAGACGCCGACGGCGGCCAGGAGGAGACCGACCCCGGTGGCTCCTACCGCGAGCCTGTGCGCGGCGCGGCCCATTCGGTTCCGACGCCCGTACCCTCTCGCATCCATGGAGGTGGCCAACTCCAACGAGCGGTCGAGTGCACCCTCTAAGACCGGCACCGCGATCCCGCGTAGACCACGAATGCCGTTGGTGGGGATGCCGCGCAGGCGCCTGGCGCTCCGCACGGCCGAGATCGTCTCTATCAGCTCTGGGGTGAACGACAGGGCCACGGTGACTGCGACCCCAGCCTCGTACAACACCGTCGGGAGACAACGAAGGAGGCGGTAAGGGCTGACAAGTGAGTTCGCGGCACCGAAACTCACGAGGATCACCGCGATCTGCAGACCCAACACCAACGCAGTGAGGATCGACTCCAGCGTCACCGCTCCGCCGACGCTGACAGCGGCGGCCCATGAGGGGAGCGGCACGTGCGGCAGGGTAAAGAGGACGTGGCCAGGAACACCCCGCTTCCCGAAGACGATCTCGATCGCGACGCGGATCGCGATGACGACGAGCCCGATCCTGAGGAATAGGGCGAGTGACCTCGACCACGGGTCGTTGCCGCGGCAGCTGGCCACCACGAAACACGTCACTGCGCCGATGAGCAAGAGGAGGAACGGGTTCGGATTGGTCGTCTGCATGGCGGCGACGGCCAAGCACGCCGCCCATGCCCACCAGGCCAGCGGGTGAACGGGGGGACGTACGCGGGCAGCGCTCACTCCTCGGCCGGCCTCCGTCGCCATTTGAACCAGCTTGCCGCGCCGATAAGCACGATCAAAAGAGCGATCAGCAGGATCGGCAGGTCAGGGTCTCCCCCGGAGCTGCTCTTGTGCGCCGCGCTTGCCAGGGCGAGATTGCCGGGCGTCCCCTTCGACGCCGGCTCGGTCGTCGGGGTGCTTTGGACCGTCGTCGTGGACTGGGATTGCGTTCCCGTTCTGAGAGACCTGATCCCCGTTGTCCCCCCGGAAGCGGAGGTCGTGGACGTGCTGGCGCCGGGTTGGGACGCGCTGGAATCAGCGGTGGGAGCCGGCACGTTCGAGCCGGTTCCCGCTGTTGACGTCGCAGGCGAGGTCGCCGGGGCGCCCGTCGTGGAGGTCACCGAGCCGCCCGATCCGCCCCCGCCCGATCCGCCTCCGCTCGACGGTGGGGACGAGGAGCCTCCGGAACAGGCCCGGGCGAATGCCTTCGCAGGCTTCACCGACGGCTTGGTTGCGTCGGGGGAATCCGGGCCGGGGTCTTGATAGCGCCAACCCTCGACATACGACTGTCCAGCCGTCACGGTGTGCTCCGAGGGTCCGACATTGGCATAGGTCCAGCTGTTGGTCGCGGGGTCGCCCTCCCAATACGACCAGTAGTAATAGAGGCCATGCGCCGCGTCGAGACAGTCTTGTAGACCACTCGGCGGATAGTTGTTAATGGCGCATGTCAGACCGGAATCGTTCTGCGTGAACGTGTCACCGGCCGCGCTCAAGAGGTCGAGATCGCTCGAACCGGGTGGGACTGAGGCACCCTGGGACACCGGTGCGCCGCCGCCAGTGCCGTAGTCGATGACGATCCCCGCGCACACTTGCCCGCTCGCCAGGGCGGGGACTGCCGGGGCTATGGCGGTTGCGAGCCAACCCCCGGCAAGACCGACCGCGACGAGAAGTCCTCTGTGTCCTTTGCCGACGTGGTTCCGCATGGCCTCAGCTCACGACCTTGACGTAGTGATCGAGAGGAACGCCCAACCGACATTGTCATGATGCGGAGACGAGGTGGTCTTGGTGTCGGTGACCTCTACAACGAAGTTCGACGGGCCCGCACCCGTCGGCGTACCGGTGATCTTGCCTGTTGAGCTGTTCAGCGTCAGTCCCGGCGGTAGCGTCCCATCACCCTTTACCAGCGACCACGCGTACGGAGCGTTTCCGCCGCTGGCCCTGAGCTTCGCTTTGTAGGGCTGGTTGACCGTTCCGGCTGGCAGGGAAGTCGTCGTGACGAACAAGTTGAAGGGGAACATGACACCCGCAACTGCCGGAACCGCCTGGTAAGTGGCGATGACGTTCGGTCCACTGACGCCCGGAAAGTTGAATGACCCTTGATCCGTGCCGGAACTTGTCTGAAACGACTCCAACACTGAAATCGGATTCGCGTTCTGGTTGAACGGCGCCTGGTTCGGCGCGTACCCCATGGCGAGGATGGCCTGGAGGACGAGCGCCGTCGAGTCGGGGTCGGTCGAACCGGGTGTGCTGGTGGTGTTCGGCTCGTACCCCCAGCCGCCGTCGCTGTCTTGGGCGTGGACGAGAAACTCGTCGGCCTTGCTGAGGGCGGAGCCGCTGAGGTCGCCCTCGGCAGAGAGCCCTTGGATGGCGAGCGAGGTCGAGTTTGTGTCGGGTCCTTCGAAGTCGGCCGGCGATCCGTTGCACGGATTGCTGCCAGAGTTGAAGCTGGTCCAGCCGCCGTCCGGGCACTGCTGGTTGAGCTCCCACGACTCGGCCGATCTGATCGCCGAACCGCCTGTGTCACCCTCCGCCGCCAGAGCAGCCAGGGCCAGCCCCTGGTCATACACACCGGCCTGGAACTCATGGAGCTGGGATTGGGTTCCGAACATTCCCGTGTTGCGGCCTGACGCTTGCTGGGTCGCTAAGAGGCGAGAGACCAGATCGGTGCCGCCAAAGGACGTCGGATCGACCCCCAGCGCATGCGCGTCGAGGATCAGAAGCGCGAGCTGCCCGGGCCCGTCGGCCCCGTCTTGTGTCACGTAGGCGTCCACGTTGTCCTCCAAGTAGGAGAGCGCGGTCGCGGTCGTAGCCGGGTCGATGTTGGCGCTGGCCAAGGCCAAGATGCCGTTCGCAGTAGCCGACAGATCAGCCGTCCCGGGATCGCCTGACGACGGGATGTAGCCCTGCGCCGTGTACTGACCGCCGAGCCACGTGGCTCCCGTCTGGGCAGAGACGGGTTGAGGCAGCGACGGCTTCGAGGCTGCCGCCGAAGCGGCTGACGCAACAAGGATCACAGCTGTGCAGATCGCTAGGGCTGCCGGTGAAACGATTCGACGGAACCTCACGGGACGACTCCATTTCCGGGCAGCGAACCCGAAAGGCCCGGTCGTCAAATCACCGGAGACCACCCGGATCCTTGCCGCATGTCTCGACGGATAGGGATCCACTTCCGGTAGTTCGACGGCATTCCGACTCGTGGCGAACGACCTGTTCAACCACCTACGGCTGCGGACCAGTGCCGGACTTCGACCGGCTTCCCCGCTGAACTACCCGTGACAATCTGCAACTGTCGATGGGACGCTACACAGGTTTCTGATCCGGACGCAAGGCTCTGTTGGGCGCTGCAGCGCGGGCCCGTTGTCGCGGTTTGTCTCCTCCAGCAGTTCTGCGAGGCGAACTACCTGGACCCCGTCTGGAAAGGAGCGAGCTGGTCCTGGACCTGGGCGGTGGATGGTCGCCGCACCATGATGGGACCATGAAAATCGTCTCATTGCTGCCATCGGCGACCGAGATCGTGTACGCCCTGGGACTCGGCGACCAACTCGCCGGGGTCAGCTTCGAGTGCGACTATCCCGAGGCAGCCCGAAGCGTGCCGGTGGTGTCCGGTACGGCACTCGACACCAGTGACTTCCAAAGTGCTGCGGACATCGACGCGAAAGTCAGCGCTCTGCTCGCGGTGGACGAACCGATCTATCGGCTCGACAACGCCCGGATCAGGGCCATCTGTCCAGACGTGATTCTGGCCCAGGACCTCTGTCGTGTGTGTGCGGTGCCGTCCGGAGCAGTCCAAGATGCACTTGACGTGATCGGCTGCCGCGCCGACGTCATCTCTCTCGACCCGGGTCGGCTTGACGACGTCATCAATTGCATAGGTCGCGTCGGCCGAGCCACTGATACAGAGTCGATGGCCCGCGACCTCATGGTGAGGCTTCGTGAGCGACTCGCCGCAGTACGCCGCCGGGTGTCGGGCCGTCCTCGGCCGCGTGTCTTCGTTCTCGAGTGGCCGGACCCTCCGTTCAATGCCGGTCACTGGGTGCCAGACATGGTCGAGGCGGCCGGGGGCGAGCCCGTGCTCGCTGCGGCGGGTGAGCCTTCGCGCCGTCTGACCTGGGAGGAGATCGTCTCAGAGGCAATCGACATGACCGTCTTCAATCCGTGCGGCTTCGACCTCGATGGAGCAGTGGCTCAGGCCAGCGCACTTCTCGAGCGTCCGGATCTCTCGAGCCTTGGTCGGATCGTCGCGGTCGACGCAAACGCGTACTTCTCGCGACCGGGACCGCGAGTGATCGACGGCGTCGAGCAGCTGGCTGAACTACTCCATCCCGAACAACCGGGCACGCTTCCCTTGGGTGTTCACGAGTTCGACTACACGTCGGAACGCCCGCCAGACCGCACGTGAGCGTGCCCGGGGCTGCCGTGCACGGACTCAGCGAATCGAGTGCGAGTTCGCGTGTTCAGCGCGCTTGACTGCGCGACCGATGCTGACAGCTGGACTCCTCCAGGCGTGCGCTGACGACGTACGGCGAGAATTGGGCTTTTCGACAGCTACTCGATCCATAGGCCTTTCGGACCACTTCTCTCCGAGACCCTAGGCAGCACGACTATTGGGGAGTACCTTTCGAAGGTGATCGCGCTCCGCGCCCTCCGAGCCGCGGCGATGTCGGCCACGATCGCCGGAGCAATTCTCCTTGCCGTCGCCACGACCCCGGCTGCCGCCAAGCCGCTGACCTGGTCGCTGACGTCCGTGCAGCCCGTCCCCGAATACGGCGTCCCGAGCGAGATTTCGGGCGAATCGTGCCCTGACACAAATCTGTGCGTCGCCGTCACCGAGAGCGGCGACATCTTGACCTCCACGGACCCGTCGGGAGGAGTTTCAGCCTGGAACGAGTCCGACGTCGACGGCGACATCGGCATCGACGCCGTGTCGTGTCCCACTGCGAGCTTGTGTGTCGCCGATGATGCCAGCGGCAACATCTTGACTTCCACCGACCCGGGCACCTCCGGGGTAGGCAGCTGGGCGATCGCCCCGGTCGGCTGGACCGGCGTGTCCATGTCGTGCGAATCGATGACGCTGTGCCTTGCTGGCGACGAAAACGGCAACATCTACGAGTCCGCCGAGCCGGCGGGCGGCGCGTCTGCATGGGCCGGTGTGCACGTCGACAGCCGGCCCGTCATCTCTCTGTCGTGTCCGTTGAGCACCCTCTGCGTGGGCGGCGACGACAACGGTAACGTCCTCGTGTCCGGCAACCCGAGTGCACAGTCCTGGAATCTGGAGCACGTCGACGCCGTCGACCCGATCACCTCAATGAGTTGTACCTCCGCCGATGTCTGCGTCGGCACCGACCTGAACGGCGACGTGATCACCACGAACGACCCGACCGCCACCGGCGGTGATTGGCAGGTCACTCAGATCGACGCCACCTCTGGATCGGGCATCCAGCTCGAGTCGGGGTCGTGCACCAGCGGCGGTCTTTGCATCGTCGGCGACGTCGACGGCAACGTGTTTACCTCCACGGACGTCGGCAGCACCTCGGGCACCTGGGTTGGCGACAACGTCACGTCCGCCACGGTCTCTGCTCTCAGCTGCGACGCGAACCTCTGTGCCGGCGGCGACGCTGCCGGCAACCTCTTCGCCACCTCCGACCCGACCGACAACCCCGCGACGTGGAGTCCCGCCACCGGGTTGGTACTCACCCACCCGATCAACACCATCGACTGCAATACGACCACCTTCTGCATCGGCGGTGACTCTGTCGCCGACACGATCACCTCGACCACGCCGAAAGGAGGCACACCGGCATGGACGACACGGGCCGTCGACGTGCATAGTGGGGAGCTCTATCCGTTCGAGGGCATTTCGTGTCCAGCCGCGAAGCTGTGCGTCGCCGCCGACGGCGAAGGCGACGTGCTCACCTCGAAGCACCCGTCCAGCCAGACGGCTTCGTGGACCGACACCGAGGTCGCGGGCGGCCAGAGCCTTACGAGCATCTCGTGTCCGACGAAGAAACTGTGTGTCACCACCAACGGTTCGGGCGGCGTCATCACTTCCACCGATCCGACCGGTCCGGCGTCTGACTGGGTCACCGACCCGTTCCTCGATCCGGCTGGCTTCATCGCGTCGGTGACGTGTCCGACTGTCTCGCTCTGCGTCGCCGTCGACTCCCGCGGAGACATCTTGACCAGTACCGACCCGACCGGAGGCGCTTCGGCCTGGACGGTCACAACTGGGGTTGACGGCAGCGCCCTCGACTCAGTGACATGCCCAAGCACCACCTTGTGCATTGCGGTCGATTCTCGCGGTGGCATCGTCACTTCCACCGACCCGAGCGGTGGGGCCGGGGCGTGGTCGTACACCGACATCGATGGGACGAACCATCTCTTCGCCGTGTCCTGTGCCATCGCGACGACTTTCTGCGTCGCTACCGATGACCACGGCAACGTCATCACCAGCCACGAGCCCACCGCCGGGACCTCGGCGTGGACCGTGGACGAAGTCGACCCGGGACGGTGGCTGATCGCTGTGTCGTGCCCCGTCAACAAGCTGTGCGTTGCCACGGACAACGACTACAACGTGATAGTCGGCTCGAAGTGAACGAGGGCAGGAGATTTGCTGCTAACCCGAGTGAGCAGGTCTTTCGGGTCCGTGATGATCCATTTGTGCGCTCCTCGCTGGAACTTTGTCCATAGTGAATGAGCCGTTAATTCTCCGTCAATCCTTGCTCGCCGCCCGCCCGCCCGCATTGGCCGGCAGTAGAGTGTGCCTGTCACATCAGGCGACCGCGGCCTGAGCCGCCGGAGAGCTGCGCAGTTGTCCCTTCCTTCAGCAGTACTGCCCCGAGCGCATGCCCTCGTGTCCCAACGGCCGGTCGCGTTGTCGTTTCACGGCGTCACCCACTGTTACGGGACCCGGACTGCGCTCGACCAGCTGGACTTGCAGGTGCCCCAGGGAGAGGTGCTTGCACTGCTCGGACCGAACGGAGCCGGTAAGTCCACCACGATCTCCGTGCTGCTCGGGCTCGTCCGACCGCAGCAGGGACGCGTCGAGGTTCTCGGGAGCGATCCGCGCCGTGCCGTCTCCGACGGCCGGGTCGGCGCCATGCTCCAGTCCGGTTCGGGTATCGGTCTGCCTCCCGGCGTCCGCGTCGACCAGGCCCTGGGCCTCGTCCGGCGGCTCTACCCGCGACCCCTGCCGCTCGCCGAGATCGTCGAGCGCGCTGACATCGGTGCGCTCTTGCGCCGGCGAACCGACCGCCTTTCGGGTGGTCAGGCTCAACGGGTCCGTTTCGCCATCGCCATCGCGGGCGACCCCGAGGTCGTCTTCCTCGACGAGCCGACCTCCGCCATGGACGTGGAGTCCCGCCAGGGCTTCTGGCGGATGATGCGGGACTTCGGGAACGAGGGCCGCACGGTCCTGTTCGCCACCCACCACCTGGCGGAGGCAGACGAGATCTCCGACCGCGTGGTCGTGCTCAACCACGGCAAAGTGGTGGCCGACGGCCCCGGTGCCACCCTCAAGGCGGCTGTGGCCACCCGTCGGCTGCGTTTTGTCACCGACCGGCCGGACCGAGCGGCGCTCTCCGAGCTCGACGGCGTCACGGAGGTTGAGGTCTGTGGTACAGGCGTCTCGATCGACTCGCTCGATGCCGACGCCACCATTCGAGACCTGGTCGGCCGTGGCGTCTCGTTCCGTGACCTGGAGGTCACCGGGGCCGGGCTCGAGCAGGCCTTCGTAGAGCTGACCGGCTGCGGGACCATCAAGGCCGTGCGCCCGGCGATGCCTGCCACCGCTCCGCCTGCTGGCGCTGCAAGTCGAGGCGACCTGTGACCGAGCTCTCCGTCATACCGTCAAGCCGGGTCTACGGGTCGCCGGGACGTCAACCCACCCCAGGCAACCCTCGGGACGACGTCCGCAGCCGCCTCACGCCACTTTTCGCGTTTGGTCGCTTCGAGGTGGGGCGCCTGGTTCGGAGCTGGAAGTTCCTCGCCATCACCGTCGGCTTCCCCGTGATCTTCTACCTCCTCTTCCTCGGCGACCAACCAGCGGGGAAGGTGGTGGACGGCACCGTGCCATGGCGCGTCTACCTCATGGTTGCGATGTGCTCCTTCGGGGCGCTGGTGGCCGCGCTCAACGCAGGGGGCACTCGGCTCTCGATGGAGCGAGCGTCGGGATGGGCCCGTCAGCTACGGATCACCCCCATCCCGGCTTGGTCGTACGTCTGCACCAAGGTCGTGGCCAGCATGCTTGTGGTGCTCCCGGTCATCGTCTTGGTGGAAGTGACCGGTGCTGGTTTCGGCGACGTCCGACTGGCGGCCACGACGTGGATAGGGCTCACCGTCTTGCTGTGGGCCACCTCCCTCCCGTTTGCCGTCCTCGGCGTCTTCATCGGCTTCATGGTGACGACCGAGGCTGCCTTCCCTGTCGTCACGGGGCTCATGTTCGTCATCGGTTACTTCGGAGGCCTGTTCTCGCCCGTCGACCGTATGCCGGGATCGCTTCAGTTCATTGCCCACCTCATGCCGAGCTACCACCACGACGCCCTGGCCCTGGCTGCTCTCGACGGCCATACCCTGGCGCTCAGCCATTGGCTGATCCTGGCCGGTTACGTTGCCGTCCTCGGTTTGGCCATCGCGTGGAAGCACCGGGCCGAAGAAGCCCGGGGCCTCGCTTGAGGTGTGACTCTCTTGACCGGACTCGTCAGCGACTTCCGAGAAGGTCGCCGGACTCTTTGAGGCGGCCAGGTCCACTGAGGAAGTGAGACCTGCTCTAACCACTACCGACTGGTTCCAGGGAATGTCACGAGTCGGGGAGTTCGTCCTCGCCGGCGCCGCCAGCAGTCGTGCAGAGTCATCAGCCTGTGAGCAGAGGCGCGTTCATCGATAGATTTCCACGCACCCTGGCGTGGCCGAGAAAGGACATGCGCGATGTCCGTACGGCAGACCCTCCCCATCCGAGAGGTGTTACGGGGACGCCGGATCAGCGGGGTCGATGTCGTCGTCGGAGTGGCGATCATCGCCCTCCTCTACATCGTGGTCCGGCTGGGCCGGTCGTTGTCGGTCAATTTCACCCCGGGCCGAACCCGCGTCGTCATCTCGACGGACATAACCAATGTCCCGTACTACGCAGCCCGGTCGTTGCTGCGCATGTTCATTGCCCTCGGCCTCTCCACCGTTTTCACCCTCGTCTACGGCACGGCGGCAGCTCGCCTGCGTCGCGCCGAGAAGGTCCTTGTCCCCATCCTCGACATCTTGCAATCGATTCCGATCCTGGTCTTTCTGCCCCTCGCCCTGACCTTCTTCTACAAGCTCTTCCCGGACAACCTGATCGGCCTCGAGTTGGCCTCGATCTTCGTCATCTTCACGTCGCAGGCCTGGAACATGACCTTCAGCTTTTACCACTCCCTGATTTCGCAGCCGACGGAGCTCGACGAGGCGGCCCGGATGTACCGGCTGACCAAGTGGCAGAGGTTCTGGAAGCTCGACGTGCCGAGCTCCATGATCGGCTTGGTCTGGAACATGATGATGTCGATGGGTGGCGGCTGGTTCTTCTTGACCGCGTCGGAGGCGGTCACAGTCTTCGTCAAGGGCAGGGGGATCCTCGAGAGTCTGCCGGGCATGGGGAGCTACATGGCGGCCGCCATCGCCGACGGTTCGTACGTGCAGGTGACGATTGCCATCGCGGTGATGGTGATCCTGGTGGTCGGCACGAACTTCTTCGTGTTCCGGCCGCTCGTTGCCTGGTCCGACAAGTTCCGCCTCGAGAGCTCGGAAGGTGCGGACAAGCCGAAGAGCATCGTGCTCAACGTCCTGCAACGGTCATCGGTTCCCAAGCTGGCGGGCCGTCTCAGCCGGCCGGTGGGCCGGGTACTGGACAAGATCACCCGGCCGTTCGGGCTGGCCGAGTACCCGCTCCGGACTGATCCCCGCAAGCGGCAAGTGGGCGACGTCGTCTTCTGGTCGGTCATCTTCGCTGCCTTATCGGCGGTTGCCGTGATCGGGATCATCTACCTCAATTCCCACCTCGGTTTCGCCCGCTTTCCGAGCCTCATCGGATTCGGCTTGGCGACATTCGGCAGGGTGGTCATCTTGTTGATCGTCTCGACGCTCATCTGGGTGCCGGTGGGTGTGAAGATCGGCATGAGCCCGAAACTGTCCCGATTCGCCCAGCCGGTCGTGCAGGTGCTGGCCAGTTTCCCGGCCATCCTCCTCTATCCCTTTGCCACCCTCATCTTCATCAACCTCGGGATTCCACTCGACTACGGGGCCATTTTGTTGATGGCCCTCGGCGCGCAGTGGTACATCTTGTTCAACGTCATCGCCGGGGCGAGTGCGATTCCCAACGACCTCCGCGAAATGATGGTGATGATGCGCTTGACCCGGAGGCAACGTTGGCAACAGGTCATCCTGCCTGCCGTCTTCCCAGCCTACGTGACGGGCGGCATCACAGCGGCCGGCGGAGCGTGGAACGCGTCCATCGTGGCCGAGCTCGTGAGCTGGCATCACAACACGCTCCACGCCTACGGGCTCGGTAACTACATCGCCACTGCGTCGATCCAGGGGAAGTTCGCTCTCCTGATTGCGGGTGGCATCGTGATGAGCGGCTTTGTCGTGCTGGCGAACAGGCTCTTTTGGCGGCGTCTCTACAGCCTGGCCGAGCGCCGGTTCACACTGTGAACACGTTGGCGTTGCACTGCGCAGCTGCGATACGAGAAGGTGGACGACCGTGGTGACGACACAGCCGAGGGCGGGTGACACCGGGGCCCACCCGGCGACCATCATCGAGGTCTCCCACGTCACCAAGACATTCGTCTCGCCGGACGGCAGTCCGCTCCCGGTGCTGGACGACATCTCGCTCGATCTGCGCGAAGGGGAGATCGTGGCCCTCCTCGGACGCTCCGGATCGGGGAAGAGCACGCTGTTGCGCTGCATCGCGGGACTGATCGCACCCACAGCCGGAACGGTCAGCTATCGGGGTCAGACCCTCAATGGTGCCAATCCCGGCGTGGCGATGGTGTTCCAGAGCTTCGCGCTCCTGCCATGGCTGACAGTTCGCCAGAATGTCGAGCTCGGGCTCGAAGCCCTGGGGACCGAACCGCGAAGCGGCGCGAGCGAGCCGAGCGAGCGATCGACGCTATCGGCCTGGACGGTTTCGAGTCCGCTTACCCGAAGGAACTCTCGGGTGGGATGCGCCAACGAGTGGGGTTCGCGCGGAGCCCTGGTGGTCGAGCCCGACGCACTTCTGATGGACGAACCGTTCTCGGCGCTCGATGTGTTGACGGCGCAGAACCTGCGAGCGGAGCTCCTTCGGCTCTGGCAACAGAAGGACTTCCCGACCAAGGCCATGCTGATCGTCACGCACAACATCGAAGAAGCGGTGATCCTGGCCGACCGCATCTTCGTGCTCGGGGCCAATCCCGGACGGATCCGCACCGAGATCTCGTGCATGCTGCCGCAGCCTCGCAACCGCCACGATGAGAGTTTCGGGGCTCTGGTCGATCAGATCTACGGCCTCATGACCGGCCGCGATACTCGTCCACCCGCACATATCTGGACCCAGGCTGCTCCGGGGGAGGGTTCCCCCGTCGACACTCCCTTGCCCCAAGCCAGTGTGGGCGGTATGTCCGGCCTTCTCGAGATACTCGTTGCCCACGGAGGACGCGAGGATCTGCCGAAGCTCGCACATGAGCTGACGTTCGAGGTCGACGACCTGCTCCCGCTCGTCGACGCCGCGCAAGTCCTCGGATTGGCCGAGGTGGATGACGCCGACCTCCAGGTCACCGACGACGGTCGGACTTTCGTGGCCGCCGACATCCTCGAGTCCAAGCAGATCTTCGCCCGCCGGGCACGCGAACGAGCGCCGCTCGTCCGAGCGATCTGCAATGCCCTCGAGACCACCGAAGACGGGAATCTTGGCGAGGGCTTCTTCCTCGATCTTCTTCGGCGCGGCTTCTCCGAGGACGAGGCTCGCCAGCAACTCAGGATCGCCATCGACTGGGGCCGCTACGGCGAGCTCTTCGACTTCGACGCGAACAGCGGGCAACTCTCACTCGACCACACATGGACTTGGGCCGACAACTGACGGCCGCTTGACCTGGGTCTCGACGGTCTCAGCCGCCCGATTGGGGGCTGGGAAGCTGTCAGGCAGACGAGGCAACCACGACGTAGAACCGGCCTGCATAGAGAACCTGCCCACCGATCTCGTCGGCGAGCTCTTGCGCGTCGAAATGCCGTCGGAGAACGCGATAGAGCTGTTGGTCAAGCCCAGAAGTGCGCTGCTGCCATTGCACTGCGCGCGCCCCGGCCGGACGCCCGGAATCGAGGATGACAAGTTCGCCTGCCACTCGGCGAGCCTCGCTCAGAAGCGCGTTCCGGTCTGACTGATCGAGGATTCCATAAATGTGCGTGGCGAAGACGCGGTCGACGGAGCGGACGTAGAGGGGAAGGTGGAGCGCATCTCCTCGAATGGCCGGAACCCCCGGTACCCGCGAGCGCAGGAGCCGGAGAGCAGCTTCACTCTGATCGAGCGCACAACCGTTGCCTGGAAGGATCGACGTGTACGTGCCTGGACCACTGCCGACCTCGAGATAGATGGCGGTTGGAGGGTATTCGCATGGTGCTCCTTCGGTATTCACCGAGACCGCGCAAACTTTAGGACATGGATGCAGGGGACGTTCTGCCAATGTGGCCACACCAAGCCAAGGGATGTATGGAAAGCACGGACGAGCCTCCAATACAAGCGCAGGACACCTCGCGCGCGCCGCCTAACTCGCAATGTTGGATTCCCACTGCGCACCGGAAGGTCTCGTCGGTGCCCTCTGACCACGAGAACATCCGTCCGGTCGTCAGCAAACCTCGATTCGCCGACTTGGCGTGTCCTCGCGATGACCCGATCATGAATTTGCGGCCGCTGGTCAGTGCTGACGCCGTCGAGAGCGTGCTCTCGATCTCCCGGTCAGCGCCCTTTGCGGTTTAGGCCCAGCCGGTAGCCGAGCAGGACGAGCGCAATTCCAGGCGCCACGCCTAGATCTTCGAGAACGCTCATCGCCTCGAGTAGGGCACGTCGTGCCCCGTCTAAATCTCCTCGGGCCAGTCGCCCCTCGACGACCAGGCGATGACCCTCTTCAGACCACGGGTCGATGGTCAACATCAAGCGTCCGAAGTCGACGGCCAGTCCAAGGTCGGCGCTGTGAAGGGACAGCGCACCGGCTCGGCCGGCAGCACTAAGCACAAGATCATCAAGGCGCCGGCGGTAGTGGGTGCACCAATCACCTACGGGCGTCGCATCGAGAAGAGGACCGGTACGAGTCGCAAGGAGCCGCCGAGCATGGGCCAGGACGGAGGCGCGCTGATCGTCCGATGTGGTCATCACGAATTGGGCATGACGCTGAACCTCCCACACGTCGACCCAGAGCCCCGAGTTCGGGTCGAGGTGGATCGCACCGCTTGTCTCTCGTAGTAGCCGGCTTCCCTGGGAGCGCTCGCGGTCAGGGTCGATTACGTCGAGCAGGTGGCTCAATGTCACGCGGAGGTTCTGGCCGGCGCTTCGCTCGTCGCGTTCGGGCCACAAGGCCGCCGCGACCTGAGACCGGGGTGCCTGGCCGACGAGGGCCAGGTAGAGGCAGAGCTCGCGCACGTGTGCGCGCTGCCACGCGGGGTGATCAACGACTCGATGATCGCGCCGCACCGAGCCGATGCCGAAGAGGACCACGGCCGTCGATGCTGGAGTCGCCACACACCATCTGGCCGGAAGGTAAGGGCGGTGGTGGGCCTCGGCGGGCGACCCCCCTGCAAGCGCCCGCCGTCCCGCCGCTCCGGCGGCGACGGCCCGATCGAACCCAGGTCCCACCTCGCCGGCAGTGGTGGGCGTGCCAATGGGCGAGAGGGCCTCAAGGAGGGCCCGCCGCCAGAGGGATGATCTGACTGGCCGGTCGACCACGTCGGTCGATTCGAGAAGGGATCGGGCAGCATCTGTATCGTCGATTCGGAGCAGTGCCTCAGCTACCGCCGCTAAGGCCGCGCCCTCGGCCGAGAGGACCCGGCCCCCTCCGTGGATCTGTTCAAGCAGCGCGTTCGTTTCCTTGTCCTGACCTGAGGCGGCGAGTAGGCACGCCAACCAGGACTGAGACAGCTGAAGCCGAGCCGGTGGTCCGACGGCCGCGGCGAGGGACACGGACAGTGATGCGTCCTCTAGTGCCCTGTGGGGATCACCGGCCTGCCACCGAGCCGTGGATAACAGATCGTGGGCGGTAGCCAACGTCCCTGGCGAGCCTTCGCCCGTCGCCCCCTCGAGGCACGCGACTGCGGCCTCGACCCTCCCGTCGAGTAGGAGATTGGTCCCCCGGATCATCAGCGCCTGTGCCGCCCAATCGGCCGGAAGCGAACCTGCCGCTACTGAATCCACCGCCCGTACCGCGTCGCCGGGTCTTCCAGCCAGTTGGGCGGAGATGGCGCGACCCAGCGCAACGAGGCTGACCGCCCGATCGTCACCAAGGTCGGCCAGCACCTGGGCGCGCGCGAGCAAGGCGACGAGCGCGCCGGTGTCACCCCGAGCCCGCGCCAGGCTGCCGAGTTGCAGAAGGACACCGGCTTCGCCGTCAAGATCGCCGCTGGCCTCGAAAGTGCAGCGGACCTCCTCAAGCCGCAGGAATTGCGTCGCCTCGTCATCCTCACGAGAGCGGAGGATGGCATCGAGCCACATACCTTCCGGACGGTCGGCACCGACCAGGTCGGCTCGCTGCCAGGCGCGCAGATCTGTGATCGAGGCACTGACTGGAAGGCAGGCGAGGGCGGACCGCACCACGGCGCGGAGCGCATTGGGACTCGATACCTCCACGGCCATCCGACCGGCCTCGCTCACCGCGCCACGGTCGAGCAGCCTGCCGATCCGCGCGTCGACGACGAGGCGGCGTTCCTCTTCGTCAAGAACGGAACGAGTCGCGCGGCTCCACGCCGGATGGGGCCAGCATCCGACGGATCCCCGTCCGACGAGAGGCAGCTCCGCCACCCGGTCCAGGACGTCGTCGCGGACGGTCGGTGACAAGCCTTTCAGCACCGGCGCAGTCGCATCGGGGAGGTCGTCGGTCGTGCAACCACCGATGGCGGCCAGTGCGGCCAGCGCCCGGACGACCGACGCCGGTTCAGCGCTCAGGACCTCGTCGAGCAAGTAGTCGGTGATCAGTTCTGGGGTGCCCTGTATGTGGAGGGAGGCGAGAGCGGGCCACATCGCAGGCGCGTCGCCCGTCGACGCTAAGGGTTCGTCGGGGACGCCCAAGAGAGAGAGCTCTGCGGCGTCGAAGGCGAGGTCACGCCAGCCCAGGAGACACCCTCTGCGAGTCGCAACCAGGCGCCCGAGACCGACGTGTCCTAGGTGTCGAGCTGACACCACAAGGTGCACTCCAGGTGGTGCATCCGCGACCAGGTCGCGCAGGAGTTCGGTGCCGGCGGTCCCAGTTCGTTCGAAGCGGTCGAGACACAGGGCTGTCGGTTGTTGGCGGTCGCACGCCGCCAGTGCCGAAGACAGGTGCGCGACGGATCCGGGAACGGCGTCAAAACGTTGCGTCCCGGGTTCACCGCCCAAAGTCTCGGTCAGGATGGTTGACAACCGAAGGGCGAGCTCACCGGGGCTGGCGTCTCCGGTCGTGCAGTCGTAGCGGATGTCTCGGGCATGGGGGCCTAGCGCGGCCGAGGCCTGATCGAGGAGGACGGTGCGTCCGAAGCCGGCGGGCGCGACGAGGGCACAGAGCGTGAGCTTGTGTCGCATTTCGAGGGTAGCGAGGAGACGGCCGCGCCGGACCATGGTGCCCATATGACGCCCGAGCGTATTCCGCTGGACTGACGATTCGTTTGTCGTCCCTCAGCAGGTCGGCGAAGGCCTTCTCACGACCGTCAGCCTTGGCACCTGGTGATTTGCGTCCGGTTAACGCGCCAGATGAATACTGCTCGCAGCAGTTGGCCCCGCCTTGGCGATGGTCATCGCGGCGTCGTCTCTCTGAGTTTCGCCGCGGTGACCAGCGGGCGCTGCTGCTCAGAGCGTGACCAAGAATCCGAAGGAGCGAGTCGGCGCCACCGGATCCTCGCCGCAGAACCCGGTTGTCGTCATATCCAGCTGAGACCGCGGGGATGACGCTCTCGGCACCGACAAACAATCAACCACGGCCTGGCTGGTCCCCGGCCGTACCCGAAGGCGTCGATCTCCTAGGAGAAAGAACGTCGGCCCCGACGTGTGGCCTGAGGCCGCCTTATGGATGTCCCTCGGCACCTTGTCGTTTAGCGCCTGGCGTGCATCAGTTCGTGACACCGACGATCGGGTACACGTTGTGTACAGAGGCCAATGATCCGTAGAAAGGAGCGTCACCGTAGGTGAACACCCCCCCGTCGGAGGCCACGACCCAGTAGCCCCCTCCATCGGCCGTGGCGGCCATGCCCACGACGGGCTTGTTGAGCGTGAGGCCGCCGGTCGAGCCGTAGAAGGGAGCATCGCCGTAGGTGAACACGCCCCCGTCGGCTGCCACGAGCCAATAGCCCCCTCCATCGGGCGTGGCCGCCATGCCCACGACGGGCTCGTTGAGCTTGAGGCCGCCGGTCGAGCCGTAGAAATGGGCGTCGCCGTAGGTGAACACGCCCCCGTCGGCTGCCACGAGCCAGTAGCCCCCTCCATCGGGCGTGGCCGCCATGCCCACCACGGGCTCGTTGAGCTTGAGGCCGCCGGTCGAGCCGTAGAATTGGGCGTCGCCGTAGGTGAACACACCCCCGTCGGAGGCCACGAGCCAGTAGCCACCTCCATCGGGCGTGGCCGCCATGCCCACGATGGGATCGTTGAGCTCGATGCCGCCGGACCAGCCGTACAGATGGGCGTCGCCGTAGGCGAACACACTTCCGTCGGAGGCCACGAGCCAGTAGCCCCCTCCATCGGGCGTGGCGGCCATGCCCACGACTGGCTCGTTGAGCGCAGCGGGACCGGAGTCCGACGGGAGTTCAGACGGGTCATAGGAGAAGACGTGGCCACTTGTGTCGACGAGGGAGTAGCTGGTCGATGAGGATGGCCGGGTGACCGGTTGCGGATTGACCGGCTGAGGGGTGCCCGACTGCGCTGGCGAGATCGTGATCGACAAGACGGCTTGCGCCGTGAGGTTGTTGGCGTCGGTCACCTCCGCTGTGAAGGAGTAGGACCCCGATGACGTCGGGGTCCCACTCAACAACCCTGTGGCAGCTTCGAGACCGACGCCGGGCGGCAGCGTTCCGGCCGTGATCGACCACTGATAGGGGGTCGTCCCCGAGGTGGCCTGCAACGAGGCGCTGTAGGGCGTACCAATCGAGCCGCCCGGGAGCGCGGTTGGCTGGAGCAGTGGGGGAACCGGCGAGGGCGATGGACCGGTCACGATGAGGCCGCCGACCGATCCGGACCCGCTGCCGACGGCGTCGCAGGTTGCGGGCCATGGGCAGGCGATCGACGCAAGCCTCTGTACGCCCGGCGGCACCTGTTCGTCGCTCCAGCTCGTGCCGCCATCCTGGGAAGCGACGATGACACCGGTCGAGGTCGAGTTGTCCGCACCGACCGCGTAGCAGTTGCTGCTGGTGGGACAGGAAACCCCGTTGAGCACCTGCGCGTCGCTCGGAAGGGAGCTCGGGGTCCAGTCGGCGCCGTCATCAGTGGTCACCAGAGCCTCGGCGCCACCCGTCGTGCTGTCGAGCCCGACCGCTGTGCAGGTCTGGCTGGCGATGCACGCCACCCCCCTGACGGCGCCTGATTGCTGCGGTAGCGCGCCGAGTGCCCAGGTCGATCCACCATCGGTGCTGGTGACCGCCATTCCCGTCCCACCAGATGTGGCGCCGACCGCCAGGCAGTTCATGGCGGTCGGACAGGCGACGCCGAGGAGCAGGCCTATCTGTGTGGGAACCGTTTCCGACGCCCAACTGGCACCGCCGTCGTTGGACACAAGAATGGCCGCTCCGTTTTGTGCGCTGCCGACGGTGATGCACTCGTTTGTCGTTGGGCAAGAGACGGCCCAAAGGACGTTCGTCCCAGGTGCCGAGCTCGCTGCCCACGAGACACCGGCATCCGTCGTCGTGACAATGACCCCTCCGCCGGACCCATAACCGACGGCCACGCAGTCCGATGTCGTCGAGCAGGAGACGCTTTCCAGCCCGTTGATGCCCGATGGTCCACTCTCTAGGGACCACGACTGGCCCCCGTCGGTCGTGCCGGTGATGATCCCACCTTGTGCCCCGGTGCCTACCGATGTGCAGTCTGCGCTCGACGGGCACGAGATGCCGTTGAGCGACGACACCCCGATCGGAACAGCCACGGTTGTCCAACTCGATCCGCTGTCATTGGTCGAGAAGAAGGTGGCCACGTCCGACGTTGCGTTCTCACCCGACGCGAGGCAGATCCCTACCGCCGGACAGTCGATCCCGTAGACGAACACGCCGGCTGACGGCAACGAGTCGTCCGTCCAAGTCGCGCCTCCGTCAAAGGTCGAGATGACCGAACCGGAGGCACCGGCGAAGCCGGCGGCGTAGCAATTTCCACTTGACGGACATGAGATCTGGCTCAGATCCTGCACACCGGCTGGCGCTGAGTCGTCGACCCACGTCGCGCCGCCGTCGCTAGTCGCCTCGATCACTCCGGTTCCGGACGGGCTGGCGGTACCAACGGCATAGCACTCAGTAACCGACACGCAGTCGACGCCGGTAAGGGGAGCCGACTCGTCAGAGGGAAGTGACTGTTGCGTCCACTCCGCTCCTGAGTCCGTGGTGACGATGGCCGCACCCGTGCCTCCGTAGGCCGACCCAACTGCGATGCAGTCCTGAGCGGTTGGACACGAAACGCCGAAAAGGCCTCCGACGCCCGGCGGCTCGGGTGCGATCGCCCATGCCGCTTCAGGGTCACCGGTTACCAGGATCACATTGGCTCCCACGGCAACACAGTTAGATGCTGACGAGCAGGAGACACCGCTCAACTGTCCGACGTTCCCGGGCAGGGACACCTGCGACCAGGTCGTTCCGTCGTCAGTGCTCACGATGGCCGCGCCGGCGCCCCCCGACGTGCCACCAACGGCGACACACAGGGAAGAACTCGGACAGGCCGCTCCTGACAATGCGCCGATGTCGGACGGCACGTCCTCGTCGCTCCAGCTGGATCCCTCGTCGGCGGTGGTGAGAACGACACCGCCCCCAGATGTTGTCGTTCCGACCGCGGTGCACGCTACCGGAGACGAGCACGCAACCGAGAGGGTGTATGGCACCGCGGGGTACGAAGCAGTCACATGCCAACCGGATGGAGCCGCCGAGCGCGAGCTGCGATGGGATGACGGCGCACACGGCGCAGGCGAGGATCGCCGCACCGCTGGCACGCGTGGCTACGCTTTTCAGTCGACCGACGCTCCCTCGTTCGGTATGGACCGGCCGATCCGCGCGCCTTCTCCGGACGCCGCTCATGCCCCACGACGACTGTCTCACCGGGACTGCCTGACGGGCACGAGCGTCGATCGCCGCGAGGAAGGTCGCAACAATCGCCGCACAGAAGACCGACAATCAGTGCGTCCCTGGTGCACTGAATACTTCACTGTGCAAACCCCCGACGGCGCTGATCATAAGCGGAGGCAACTGGAAGAACAACAGGAAGACAATAACTACCTCTATGTAGTTAATGCTCTGTTTTTTGGCGCAAGTCCAGAGCCGAAGTGGAGGTTGGCGGAATGCCCTGTCCTTCACCGCCTCCAGATGGAGCAGAAATCGCTCCCCGGAGGATCCTGATTTGACCTGAGCACACAGATGACCGGGTTAGTGAGCGGCCCCGTCCGTGAAGGTCATGACGTTGGCTCCGGGACCTACTGCGATCGAGACTGTCGCCGGGAAACTCGACGGGAACGCGGGTTCGGAGGTGATAGATCCGTCGCCTTGATAGAGAAAGTCGGCCAGGTCGACAGCGGTGACAGGAGGAACCTCGGCCGTCACCGACACCGCGACAGAGGACCCGTCGTCGTTCACGACGTTGAACGGTCCTATCGGAAGTGAGCAGACGGAACTGACCAGCGGCGTGTCAAGGGTGACCGACCCCGTCGTGGCCGTTCCGTTGACGGTGTAGGTGTAGGCATAGGTCATAGGCACTCCGACGAGGTTGGCCCCGGGTGAGGTCTGCGCCGTGCAGATCTTGAAGGTCGCTTGAGCCGTGTCATTTGTGAAGGTCACCACCGTCTCGTTGGCCACGCCGCCGCCCGGGACGCTCACCATGGCCGGATCCTGCGTGGGAGCGCTGAGCAGCCGTGCACCTGTCGGATCGGTCGCCGTGACCGTCGACACGCTCTTCAGGTAGAAGTCTGGGTTCGACTGGATCTCGTCGACCGTGGCCGTCCCGGTCGGCACCTCTATGGGGTTCGAGCAGTTGCCGGCCATAACCGAGAACGCCGCTGCGCCATTCACGCTGAAGCTGAACGAGTGCCCGTCGACGGACGGGTCACCAGCCACCTTGCAGACCTCAATCCACCCCTGGGTCTGGACGTCCGTGTAGGTCACGGTGGTCAGCCCGGTGGTGCCCAGACTGCAGGTGGCCGTGCCGGCCGAGACGACGGTGGTGCACGACCCCGAGGACGGCGAGGACGGGGTGATGGAGGAGACTTGGACCCCGGTGGGGATGGAGACCTCGGTCGTCGTCACCGACGAGCCCGAGGCATAGGACACCGGGGTGCTGCAGACGGGAGCGGAGGCCGTGCCGGCCCTGACCTTGAATCGTGGCGTCGTCGGCACGCCGCCCGAGTAGGTGAAATCGAACCGGTCACCCACGAGTGACGAGGTCCCGGCGATCTTGCACACCTGGATCTGGGGCTTGTGCGGCACGACCACGTCCGTGTAGGTCACGGTGGTGAGCCCGGTGGTGCCCAGACTGCAGGTGGCCGTGCCGGCCGAGACGACGGTGGTGCACGACCCCGAGGACGGCGAGGACGGGGTGATGGAGGAGACTTGGACCCCGGTGGGGATGGAGACCTCGGTCGTCGTCACCGACGAGCCCGAGGCATAGGACACCGGGGTGCTGCAGACGGGAGCGGAGGCCGTGCCGGCCCTGACCTTGAATCGTGGCGTCGTCGGCACGCCGCCCGAGTAGGTGAAATCGAACCGGTCACCCACGAGCGAGGCGGTTCCGGCGATCTTGCACACCTGGATCTGGGGTTTCGGCGCTGGCTCGACCACGTCCGTGTAGGTCACGGTGGTCAGCCCGGTGGTGCCGAGACTGCAGGTGGCCGTGCCGGCCGAGACGACAGTGGTGCACGACCCCGAGGACGGCGAGGACGGGGTGATGGAGGAGACCTGGACCCCGGTGGGGATGGAGACCTCGGTCGTCGTCACCGACGAGCCCGAGGCGTAGACCGCCGGGGTGCTGCACACGGGAGCAGAGGGGGTGCCGGCATCGACTGTGAAGGGTGTGGTCGTCGGCACGCCGCCCGAGTAGGTGAAATCGAACGGGTCACCCACGAGCGAGGCGGTTCCGGCGATCTTGCACACCTCGATCTGGGGCTCCTCGACGTCCGTGTAGGTCACTGTGGTCAGGCCGCCGCTCGTGCCCAGACTGCAGGTGGCCGTGCCGGCCGAAACATCGGTGGTGCACGACCCCGAGGACGGCGAGGACGTGACGATGGGGGGGGAGACTTGGACCCCGGAGGGGATGGAGACCTCGGTCGTCGTCACCGAAGATCCAGCCGGATAGGACACAGGCGTGCTGCAGATGGGCGCGGACGCGGTGCCGGCATCGACCGTGAAGGGTGTGGTCGTCGGCACGCCGCCCGAGTAGGTGAAATCGAACGGGTCACCCACGAGCGAGGCGGTTCCGGCGATCTTGCACACCTCGATCTGGGGCTCCTCGACGTCCGTGTAGGTCACTGTGGTCAGGCCGCCGCTCGTGCCCAGACTGCAGGTGGCCGTGCCGGCCGAAACATCGGTGGTGCACGACCCCGAGGACGGCGAGGACGTGACGATGGGGGGGGAGACTTGGACCCCGGAGGGGATGGAGACCTCGGTCGTCGTCACCGAAGATCCAGCCGGATAGGACACAGGCGTGCTGCAGATGGGCGCGGACGCGGTGCCGGCATCGACCGTGAAGGGTGTGGTCGTCGGCACGCCGCCCGAGTAGGTGAAATTGAACGGGTCTCCCACGAGCGAGGGCGTCCCGGCGATCTTGCACACCTGTATCTGGGCAACGTAGACGTTGGTGAAGGTCGTGGTGGCCGTCTGATTGGCCGGGATGTTGACTGTGACCGTCCGGTTGGGCAGCGACAACGTGCCTGCCACTGTATCGACCGGGGGCGAGACCGAGATTCCGCTCAGCTGAGTGGCACCGGTCATGTCGGGGAGTTCCGTGACCGTGTTGTGCCCGTCTTCGACCTCGATGAGATCGCATTTGCCTGCCGCGATCGAGATGGCCGGTCCACTGTCCAGGCTGAACTGGTACGTACCTGTGACGGTGCTGGCCTTACAAATGTTGATCCACGCCTGGCCCAGCCCCAAACCGGATGCGGTACCGGAAGCCAGCGAGACGAGCGAGCCGAGCGTCCCCATCCCGAGGAGGACGGCCAAGACCACGATGCCAGACGTGACGCTCTTCAAAGGTGTCCTAACAGCACGACGCTCCGACGACCCGCCGCGTCGCTGCAGTCCCGAAGACATTGAACCCCCTCTGATCCGCTGAAACGCGCCGACACGTCATGAGCAATAGCAACAAGTTCATGACGACGACAACGATTTAAGACAACAACGATCTAAAACAACAACGATGACGCAAATCTGGGCCTCCGTCATCGGGCGATTCGAACGAAAACACAGCGCTTCCTTGGTCCGATCGCCCGGGTCTTGCGCTCGACACCGGTTTCTGGACACCTTCCTGACTTCGACGACGCGAGTCTCCGGGCGCGACAGAGGGACCCCTGAAGGGGTCCCTCTGTCCTGTCCCCGAAGCTCCCGTATGGGAGTCCCTTGGCGAAGGGCTAGCTCAGTGGCTAGCCCCGTTGGTGAATGTCTCTTCGTTAAGGCCAGAGCCGAGGTCTATGGTCACCGTTTGGGGCAGGGGACCCGGCGTCATAGGTGGCGGCGGCACCACCGAACCGTTTCCCTGGTACAGGTAAGCGGCCAGATCGACCCCGACGTACGACGGGGCTTGGGCCGTCACTGAGACTGTGACCGCCGACCCGTCGCTGTTGATGACCGGGATGCCAGGCAGGCCGATTTGGCCCGAGCACTGTGAGCCCGTCGTCGGCACGACGAGGGGCACTGTCCCGGTGGTCGGGGTTCCGTTCACCGTGTAGCTCCAGCTGTAGGTGAACGAGTCACCCGCCAACATGGCGTCCTTCGACGTCTGAGCGGTGCAGATCTTGAAGACGCCGGTCACGGTGCTGTTCGTGTAGGAGACCACCGTCTCGTTTGCGACCCCACCGTAGGGAACCTTCACCACGGCCGGGTTCGCACCCGGAGCCGTGACGAGCTGGCTCACGAACGTCGACCCGTTGAACCCGTCAGCGGCGGTGTTGCTGACGTAGTAGTCCGGGTTGGTCTCGCTCTCGTCGATCGTGGCCGTGCCGGCGGGCACCTGGATGGCTTGCGAGCAGCCGCCGACAGCAACCGGATTGATCGGCGCACCATTGACGGTGAAGTCGAAGCTACCGGTTACCGATGCGTCACCGGCGATCTTGCAAATCTCGACCCAACCCAGCGCCTCGTTGGTGAAGATGCCAGCGTTGATGTTGGTCGGACTGACAGTCACCGAGGCCGAGCTCGAGGTGGTGGTACCCGCGTTCGGCGGGCTCACCGCGACGCCGCTGATGGACGTGTTCGGTGTGGACACCTCGGTCATCTTGGCCGTCGACCCTGCCGGTAGCGGCGTGAAGTCGATAGAGCACGGAGTCTGGCCGTACTGAGCCACGACGTCGATCGTCTGCGTACCAGCGGCATCGTTCACCTTGAAGTTGAACGTTTGGCCCGAGAGTGCCTGGGCGTTCGACGCCAGGCTCTTGCAGACCTTCACGTACCCCGTGAGGGTGTCGTTCGTGAACAGCGCGGTCGTCGTCAAGTTGGCGCTCACCGTGAAGGTGCCCGTGGCGTTGTTCGTGTTGGACGACTGCAGATCTGACGTCGGATACGCGCTGATCTCGCTCACGTAGTACGGGGAAGCAACGGACTCGGTCACGGTGTAAGTACCCGTAGGAAGACCGGCGCCGTTCAGGACCTCGTTGCATTGTCCGGCGATGACTTGCTCGGTGTCGACCACTTGACCGCCCGAGTTGGTCACGGTGAAGGACCAGGGACCTGCCGGCACGTAGGGGTCGCCTGCGATCTTGCAGATCTCGAGATAGCCGTTCACCGGCGGGGGGGTGCTCTCGTTGGTGTAGGCGACCTCTGTGACCCCTCCGGTCAGCGTGACCGTGGTCGTCCCGCCCGAATAGCTCGTGTTGCTCAAGGAGCCGTTGAGGGCCGAGATGCTGCTCACCTGCACGTTCGCAACCGGCGCCTCGGCGATGTTGACCGCAGTGCCGACCTGGAACGAACCGAGATCGACGCAGCTCCCGTAGGTGTCACCAGGCGCCGCCGCAGGGACCGTGAACGAATCGCTGAAGCCACCCGCATTGGCAGTGAAATTGAAGGGATAGCCGGTCAGACTGGCGCTACTGGCGTCGGCCACCTTGCACACCTTCAGCTCACCTTGAGCAGGCATGTTCCTGAACTTCGTCTCGACGGTATTCCCCGACGCGACGGTCACAGTCGCCGTTCGGGTTGCGACGTCGCCGGTGCCCGCGGTCGAGGGAATCACCTTGATCTTCGTGAGGACGGTCGCCCCCGTCGTGTCAGGAAGCTCAGCTACGGTGTGTCTCCCCGCCGACACCGTGACCGACTGGCAGGGTCCGTTGGCCTGCACTCCGACCTGGGGCCCGCCGTCCACGCTGAAGTAGTAGGTCCCTGAGACCTGCCCAACCTTACAGATTTCAATATGTGTAGTCGCGGCGTTCTTTATGGCCGACGCGGCCGATACTGCCGCCAACGAAAGTCCGCCCAAGAGCGCCACTGCGGCAACCCCGGCGAGCGTCAGCCGCCGGCCCCTCCGTGCGGCACGGTGCCGCCCTTTTCGTCCCATGTGTCTCCTCCATCGTTGAAGAAGTGCCCGTGGCACCTCCTGCCTCAATGGTGATGGAGCGTCCGGACGAGGTCATCGTGCGATCCGAACGAAGAATCCGCCCGATGTTGTTCGAACCGCCCAGCGTGCGGGTCTCACCGGTAGCCTGCGCCCCCGGTCGTTCTCGGAAGGGTCCGCTCTGCATCGGAGGGAGTGGCCACATGCGGCATGGATCCCTCTTTGTTCGTCGAGCGGCATGGACCCCCTTTGTTCGTAGAATTTCAAGTTTCTCAATTCCCGCTGGACAAGGGGGCCACAAAGGACTATGTACGGGGCAGCAACTGTTGAATTGAAGCTCGGGTGTAAACCGGTGTCGGCGAGCCGGACTCCCTTGCCGCTCTTGTCTTCTTCCTCCCCCCGGAAGGCGGTTCGGCGGTCATGAAAATCCAGTCTCCGTGTCAATCGAGAGATGCACGTGCTTCCGAGTGCCCCACCGCGCTCGATGCTTCGGTTCGGGCGAACGGCGCTTCTCAGCCAGGAGACCGCTTATTCGAGATCGACCCGTTCGTCCAGGTAGACCACGAGGGCCTGGCCATCTGTGATCCTTCGGGGAGGGTCATGCGCGCCGACGAGGCGACCGCACGTATCCTCGGCGGCTCACCGGAGGATCTCGTCGGCTGCAAGTTAGCGGACCTGATCGTTGACGACTGGGACGTCATCAGCGCCAGCCTCGAGCACGCCAGCCGGCACCCGACAGCGGAGGCCCGCGGGTACGCGGTCGAGGCGATCAGCTTCGAGGGAAAACGAATTCCCCTCTGCTTGACCTTGCGACCACTGCCTGGCTCGACCCCGACGCTCATCCTGTTGGTGCTCGAAACCCCGCTGGATTCCTCGCGCGACAGGTCCGCGGCCTTGACCGTCAGCTGGCGCCGCGCCATCCGGGCCACGACTGAGTTCCAAAAGGAGCTGCTCGCTCAGATGGCCCGCGGTGAAGGTCTGAGTGGCATGATGGACGTCCTGCACCGGCACCTCGAGCGGCCGGTGGTCGTCCTCGATCCCTCACGCGCCGTCCTCGCCGAGGCGGGCGTCCGCACGTCGGATCGGATGGCCCTCCGGCGGTCACGGGGTGGCCTGGGCGATACCAGACACGGAGTGGTGACCAGAGGGGAGGCATGCTGGTCCGCCGCCATCGCCCCAGACGGCCGCATCCTCGGATGGCTGTGCATTCTCGACGAAATAGGCGACGTCGACGAGAGGATCTGGACGGCCCTCGAGCAGGCCGTTTCGATCGTCACCTTCGAGCTGGTGCGCATCGAGCGTGCCGTCGAGGCTGAGGCAGCGTCACTCCGTGAGCTGGCCGATCAGCTGATCGGCGACCCCACGTCCGACCGGGTCGTCTCGCTGGCCAAGGCTCTCGGCTACGACCTCGGCCGTCCGCACCGCGTCCTTGCCGTCCGGGGGGCCGAGGAGAGCGACGACCCGGTGGCGCTCACGGAGAGCGCCCTTCGGTCACTCCACATTCGTAAACCTCTCGTGGCCACCAATCGCGAACGGCTCTTCGTCGCATTGCCCGAAGAGGACCGACCGTCCCTCGCCGGGGTGCTCTTCTCGGAGGTCGCGTTGGCTCTAGAGAAAGCGCTGGGGACGGACGTCCGGGTTGGCATCGGGCGGGCGTATCACCCGCGGGAACTGCGAACATCCATGGAGGAGGCCGTTTTCTCCCTCCATTTTGGCGTCTCGCTGGCGAGCACGAACCGCGTCATACGCTTCGAACAACTGGGCTTCTGGCAGCTACTCGTGGACTCCAGTTCGGCGATCAAGCTCCGTGAGTTGGTGGAGCAATGGATCGGGACGCTCATCCGCCATGACGCAATGCAACGGAGCGACTTGGTCAAGACGCTCACCGTCTACCTCAACGAGTCGTGCGCCACGGAATGCGCGGCCGCCAACCTATTCATCCACAGGAACACCCTCCGGTACCGGCTGGCGAAGATCGCTCACATAGCGGGCCGTGATTTGAGCGATCCCGACCAGCGCTTCCATCTCGAGCTGGCCTGCCGGGCGCACGAGCTGCTCACGACCCTCGACGACTCGATGGCATCCTCCCCTCCCCTTTCCACGGGATGACCGCCAGGAGCGCCCACCAGCTCCCGTAGCGGAACCGGGTGCGCGTCACCAAGCTCGACGATCGTGACGCCGATCCCAAGCCGGGGACTTCTTGGGCCGGCGACTCGGCGAACCCTTCGATCCCCTATTTCGTTGCGTGGTAGAGCCGGTTGCCCGGAAGGCGACCTTCGACGGTGTGGTCGCGTGGCGTAGCGCTTGGTCGCTGGTTCCCCCCAAGGGACATCCTCACCTGCCAAACGCCTTCTGACCGTTCCACGTAGGCTGCCTCGTAGGACTTGTACGGAGCGCTTCTGGACCGGCTGATGGACGCCCCGGGCCTCTAAGCCGCGAAAGTCCTGCTGGAAAGGTGCGAGAGCGGCCGAATCGGACTCACTGCTAACCAGTAGCAAGCAATCCACTTCCTCCCACTGAATCCATTGAAAACGCTCTGACCTGGCACGTGATCCGTGCCGTCCGATTCCGTCCAACCGGTTTCGTCGGCGTTTATGGACAGAATCATGGTCAAGAAAATTCGCCCGATCTTCGGTGTCCCGTGTGTCGCCGCGTCGCGACTCGACAGCGTTGGCGCGCCACATCGAGCTCATGCAATGCCGCCTCAAACTCATGCAAAAGAGTCGTGGTCGATGGAAAAGAACTTCCTCGATGTGATGCGGCTCCAGTGGTTTCGAGATTGTCCCCGTACGACACAAGTGAAGCAGGCGGGCCGGTTCAAGTTCGAGTCCCCATGAGCCCACGAGCGGCTGTAGAGAAGGCAAGGGGCGCCGCAGCGGCGGGACGAAACCCCCGCGCAGCGAGGCCGCGGGGCGGCCGGCCCACCGGGGTCGGGGCACACGGGGCGGGGCCGGCGGGGTAAACCCCATGCACAATGGTGGGGCTCAGTTCGGTCCGATGCCGGAGAACTCAGAGGACTGCTGGCTCTTCGACATCTCCAGGAGGAAGAGTGCCGGTGACGGCCTTCCAGCCGATAGCTGTGAGTCGGGCGCTCATCATCTTGGCGATGGCGAGGCCGATGCCAGCCGCCGCCGCCCACAGCATGGCGTCAGGCCACGAGAACCGTGGGTTTGTGGGATCGAACGGCGTGGCTGGGTCCGTGTCCTTTCGGACGGCCTGGTAGGTGGCCCTTATGAGCTTTCGGGCGAGCAGCCCGCCCAACATGCCGGTGATGGTGGAGACCAGCTGCCACATCCGCTCGCGATCGACCTCGCCGGGCGCCCGTCCCATGGACACACCCAGAATCTACCCTCGCCTTGCCTGGCTGTCTCCGTACCTTGCCTGAATCCAGAACTGGGGGCTGGCCGTGCGACCGTTTTTGGTTGGCGCTTGTGGGTTTTCCCCGCATGGACGTAAAAGTGACGCTTAGGACCCTGGCTCTGCTGCCGGGCCCCGCGTCGGGTGGACAGCGTGATTGAAGTGGGGCCGCCCGCAGACCGCCAACCAGGTAGTACGAGCACTCGTGAATCTCAGCCTCTTAGGCGTCAAGATACATATGAGCAGGAAGGAGAAGGTCATGGGATCGAGGGCCGTTGCTCCAACACTGACGGATGAGGAACTCGCTGACTTTCTGGCCCTGACTAGGGGCGCCGATACCGTCGAGCTGAAATTAACGGTGCAACTCTCCGACCGGAGCCGAGCGGGAGCGGCGCTCGGTGTAGATCCCCTCGATGGCCAGATCCGCCAGGTCTACTTTTTCGATACGCCCGACTTGACGCTCAACCAGGGGGGGCTCGTCGTTCGCGCCCGCCGGGTCCAGGGGAAGGGGGACGACTCTGTCGTGAAGCTCCGCCCCGTGGACCCGAAGAATCTGTCACCGGAACTGCGTAGCTCTCGAAATTTCGGCGTCGAGGTCGATGCGATGCCGGGGGGCTACGTGTGCTCGGGATCAATGAAACACGCTCTCGACCCGACGAAGGTCAAGGACTCGGTTGCGGGGAGGGTCCCCGTTCATGAACTCTTCTCCGATGAGCAGCGTTCTCTCTATGAAGAGCACGCGCCCGAGGGCCTCGGGTTAGACGACCTCGCCATCCTGGGGCCGATTCTCGTCCTGAAAGTGAAGTTTGCGCCCGAGGATTATGCGCGCAAGCTCGCCGCCGAGCTGTGGCTCTACCCCGACAACTCAATGATCCTCGAACTCTCGACGAGGTGTGCCCCGTCCGAGGCGTTTCAAATGGCCGCAGAACTTCGGATCTTCCTGACTCAGCGGGAGGTCGATCTGACCGGAGAGCAGGAGACAAAGACGAAGAGGGCCTTGGAGTTCTTCTCGAAACGACTTGCCGTCCTAGGACAAGAGGAAAGGGCCTGAGGTGTATCCCACGATTTCGGCGCATGGGTTGATCGGCGACCTCCATCTGTCGGAGTCCGTATCGCCGAAGTCCTCGATTTCATGCCCGTCGAGAACCCGACGGTGTCTGAACGAAGGTGCATCATTCGCGTCATCAACGGTGTGCGGCGACGTCCAAAGGTAGAAAGCCAGGGAAGAACCGCGCCATGGCGAACCCCGTCGAGACCGGAAGGATGGCTCCGTCACTACGGCGGATGCTGCTTCCGCTTGCCCTAGCCCAGTTCATCTGCAGTTTCGCTGGTTCGAACATGAACGTCATGATCAACGACATCAGCCAAGATCTGCACACCACGGTCCAAGGCGTTCAGATCGCGATCACCCTGTTCTTGTTGGTCATGGCAGCGCTGATGATCCCTGGCGGCAAGCTGACCGATCGATGGGGTCGCAAGCGCTGCTTCACTATGGGCCTCTCCATCTACGCTGTGGGCGCGGTGCTCAGCGCCGTCGCCCCTGGCCTGGGCGTCTTGATCCTGGGGAACTCGATCCTCGAAGGGGTGGGCACCGCCCTCCTCATTCCCCCCGTGTACATCCTCACGACCATGCTCTTCCACGACCTCAGGTCTCGGGCCCAGGCCTTTGGCATCATCAGCGGCATGGGTGGGATCGGCGCCGCCACCGGTCCCCTGATCGGGGGCTTCATCACCACGACCATCACGTGGCGGGCTGCCTTCGTCTTTCAAGCCGTTGTGGTCGTCCTCATCGTTTTCCTCGGTCGTCGCGTCCATGATCCACTGCCGGCCGACCCCACTCGCCCGTTCGACACGGTAGGGGCGATCCTGTCAGCGGTTGGCCTGGTGACACTCGTCGTCGGCATCATGGCGGCCGACAACAACCTCGTTCTGTGTGCCCTCCTGATCGTCGCCGGGGCGCTCATCATCTTCGGCTTCTTCGCCTGGGTCCGGAGCCGGGAACGTGTCGGGAAGGAGCCGCTGCTCTCTACCAAGCTCTTCCGCAACCGCACGTCGAACCTCGGGCTCGTGACACAGAACGTGCAGTGGCTGATGCTCATGGGAACGTCGTTCGTCGTGTCCGCCTATCTCCAAGTCGTACGGGGGTACAGCGCCATCAAGACCGGTGTGATCTTCACCGCGGCGACGCTAGGCATCTTGGTCTCCTCGCTTGCTGCCGGCGCACTGGCGAAGCGCTTCCAGCAGCGAACGCTGATCTTGGTCGGTTTTGTGACCACCATCGCAGGTGTGGTTTTTCTTTTGCTGATCGTGAAGCACTCGCCGAGCGAATGGGCCTTCGCGCCCGGGCTGCTCCTCATCGGGTTGGGCCTTGGGGTGATGCTCACACCCTCGGTGAATGTGGTCCAGTCCTCCTTTCCGGAGGACCAGCAGAGCGAAATCTCTGGATTGTCCCGGTGCGTGTCGAACCTGGGCTCGTCACTGGGTACGGCTATTGCCGGCACCATTCTCATATCGGGACTGACCGACCCAACGCGGTCCTATGCCCTTGCCATGATCGTGGTCGCAGCTGTGGGATTCATCGGCCTTGGGGTTACGATCTTCCTCCGCAGTCCGGAGTATGCAGCGGCATAGCGATGAACTCGCGTGACCCAGCGAACGAGCTGAGGATGTTGGATGCAGACCTGGCTCCCGACGCCAATCAGTCGAAAAGAGCGCCTGCGACGGCAACGAAGTGGCGTCAGCATTACGAAGGATCGGCTGTCCAAGACCTGTTCCGAACCCTCGGCGCGATCGAATTCGGAGATCGCATCATTCTGTTCGGATCAGCACTCTTGCTCTCGGTACTCCCTCTCATCATTCTCCTCGGGGCCCTGGCCAGTTCGCGGGTGGATGACGACATTGCGAGACACCTCGGGTTAGGTCGCCAAGGAAGCGGAATCCTCGAAGGTCTCTTTCGTACATCGAACGTTTCGTTCAATCTTGGTGTCTTTGTCAGCCTCGTGCTGTCCCTGGCCGGCACGATCGCGGTAGCGAGATCGGTCCAGGTGATCTACGAAGGCACCTTCGAACAGACCCACGTCCGGGGAGCCGCGAATCTGCTTCGTTGCTCCGCATGGGTTGCGGGACTCGCTGGGTTGCTCATCCTCGACGGTGAGATCAGTGGAACCTTGCGTAACGGGCCAGCCGGTTCACTTATTCTCGGGCTGGTTGATTTCGTCCTTCTGACGCTCTTCTTCTGGTGGTCGATCCACTTCCTCTTGGCCGGACGGGAATCGTGGACTCGGGTAGCCCCTGCGGCGGTGGCGACGGCCCTCTTTTGGATAGGACTCGGCGTGTTCGCGTCGTTTTACCTTTCCTCCACCCTGGTTTCAGACAGCCGGGTGTACGGAAAGATCGGCGTGGTCTTCACGCTGGTGACGTGGTTCATTGCAATCGGAGCGGTCATCACACTTGGTGCGGTGGCTGGTGTGGTGTGGCAGGGACGGAGATCGCGGCGTGCGTAGTTTTCGAGACCGACTGTTGAAGCGATCAGCAAAGGCCAACTTGTTTGGCGACGGCAGGGCCTCGTTGGCTGCGGCGTGGCGAGCCGGAAGGATGTTGGGTGGAGCAAATGGCTCAGTGCACACACGCACAACGTCGGTTAGCGAGACTCCCGCCTTGTCCTACTAAGCCCAGTCCGGAGACTGGGAGACTGGGACACGCGACAAAATGGCCGTAGCATTTTCCCCGTCATTGGAGTACGTTTCGGTCCGTAGTCCTTTCGCTCGCCCGGAAGGGGGTCGGACGATGCCTGACGAAACGGAAGCTCTGGGCCCGATCAGCTATCTGATCGTCGAGTTCCCCGGCAACAAGATGACGGGCGAAGGGTTCTCGTCTCTGCTCGATCTCGTCGATCGAGGTGTCATCCGGATCCTCGACCTGATGTTCGTGAAACGGGATATCGACGGCTCGATGCGAGCGCTCGACCTGCAAGACATCGACCGCGACGGCCAGTTCGACCTCGCCGTCTTCGCAGGTGCGTCGTCCGGTCTGCTGGGAGACAGCGATCTCTTTGAGGCGGCATCGGTGATCGAGCCAGGCTCGGCGGCTGGCGTACTGATCTTCGAGAACCGCTGGGCGACGCCGTTCATACAGGCATTGCGTCGTGGGGAAGCTGAGCTTGTCGCCGCCGGCTACATCCCCCAGGACGACCTTGTTGCAGCGCTCGACGCAGCCGAGGGCTGATCAAATAATGAGCTGACCAACGAAGAAAGGACGGACCATGCCGCTTCTCCGAGGTATCGCACGCACTGCGGCCATCGCCGGAACGGCCACTGCCGTGTCGAACCGTGTCTCACGCCGTCAGCAAAATCGGTGGGCGCAACAAGACGAACAGCAGTACGCGCAACAACAGCAGTACGCCCCCCAGCCGGCACCAGCGGCGCCGGCTCAAGACCCCATCGCTCAGCTGAAGGACCTCGCCGAACTCAAGTCACAGGGCATCCTCACCGAGGCCGAATTCGAAGCTCAAAAAGCGAGGGTCCTCGGGTCCTGAACCACTCTCGAAAGGGAAGTTGGCTTGGACTGTGGCAATCGCACCATGACGCAAGGAGGATGAGTGCTTTTCGCCAGCTACCAATACCCGATTCTCGATTTCTTCCTCACGATGCTGTACTTCTTCCTCTTCATCATCTGGATCTGGCTGCTGATCACGGTGTTCATCGACATCTTCCGCAGCCAGGACATGGGTGGATGGGCCAAGGCACTCTGGGTGATTTTCGTGATCATCCTGCCCTTCCTCGGCGTGTTCGTGTACCTGATCGCCCGGGGCGGCGAGATGCAGGAGCGAACGGCGCGAGACGCGGCACAGCAGCAGCAGGATTTCGACCAGTACGTCCAGCGGACCGCGGGTACATCTGGGGTCACGACCGCCGACCAGCTCTCCAAGCTTGCCGATCTCAAGTCCCAGGGCGTCTTGAACGAAGACGAGTTCCAGGCTCAGAAGGCCAAGATTCTGGCTAGCTAAGCGGACCTGTGGAATGGATGAAGTGACCAGCGGTTTCAAGATATGAGCGCAATCCAAAGCGAGGGCAAGCGATGAATGACAAGGGCCGCGGTTGGATTGTCTTCGCCGCCATCGTGCTGGGGGTGGCTGGCGTCATGCGTATCTTCGATGCGATTTGGGCGTTCCGCTACCATGGGGTCGTTCCACAGAACCTTGAAGACGCTCTGTTCGGCACCAGCCTCAAGACGTACGGCTGGGTCTACTTGATCGTCGGCATCATCCTGATTCTGTGCTCATTGGCAGTCATAAGCGGCTCACAGCTGGGCCGTTGGGTCGGCGTCGCAGCTGGTGCCATCGGTGCCATCACCGCCATCTGGTGGATGCCCTACTACCCGATCTGGTCCTTGACGTACATCGCGCTCGGCGTGATCGTGATTTACGCGCTCGCCGCCTACGGCGCCCCAACTGATGCGACTCTCACCCCCCAGGAGCTGAGCCGCATCTAACTGCAGCTGCAACGTGATTTGAGAACGCCCTCATTCCCGAGAGAACCACAGGCATGCCCATCGACACATTTTTCGCCTACTGCGGCGTCTACGCTGACGCTCCGTGCTCGGCGACGATGCCCGAGCCGCTGGGGAGCGTTCGATGAGGCCCCACTTGACCCCTTGGTTCAGGGCGGCCGAGCACACCGCGTGGTACCGACTGACGTTGGTCGCCGATAGGTCCCGCTGGCTAAGCCGGTCGTAGAAGGCGTTGGGGTCCGGCCCCTTGAGCTTCTGCAGGTCCTTCAACCCAAGTTCCTCGGCGATAGCAGCGGCCATGGGGCGGTCCGCGCCTCAACGTGGTCGAGCCAGCGGGCCAGCAGGCCTCCAAAAGTCTCCTTGGTCAATGGGATCCGTCCGTGATCAGCCTCGCTGACCAGACCCGCCGCGGCCCGCTCGGCGTCGCACTTGGTTCCTCGCGCCGTCGCCGCTGCGTACGGGTAGCGGGACGTCCCCGGGTCACGCCAGAGTGACACCCTCACCTGCCAAACCCCCGGCGAGCGTTCACGTAGGCTGCCCTACACGGGATCGAGCGTGTCGATCGTGGACCTGTTGTGCAAAAGCCGGTCCGGGAAAACGCGAAAGTCCTGCTGGAGAGGTGCGAGAGCGGCCGAATCGGACTCACTGCTCACCAGCAGCAAGCAGTCCACGGCGTGCCGAACGATCGACCGACGATGCTCTGATCTGGAGAGCGATCCAGTCCGTTCCCTCCCGTCCAACCGATTCCGTTCGAGTTTATGGACAGGATTATGGACGAGCCCTGACGGGTTTCAGTCGAACTGCGTCAGACCGCGAAGTTAACCCGGGCAGGCTGTGCCCGATTGCGAGATGGGATACTCGGCGCCATGCTGTCGCACCTGCTCGACTTGCTCGACGACGACGAGCAGCGAGAGGTCCTCGCGGCAGCGAGACGCAGGCGGTTCAAGCGCAACGAAGTGGTGTTCCACGACGGCGATCCCGGGGACACGCTGCACTTGGTCGTCAGTGGCCATTTTGCGATTCGCATCACCACGCCGATGGGTGACCAGGCGATGGTCCGGGTGTTCGGCCCCGCCGACTACTTCGGGGAGCTGGCGATGCTTTCGGAGGGCCCGCGTCGTGGAGCGCGGTCTCCCTCGACGGAGGTGAGACCCTGAGCGTGCGCCGTGAGGACTTCCAGAAACTGCGGTCGACGAGGCCACGGATCAACGATGTGCTGACGGACGCTCTGGTCGCCGAAGTGCGACGGTTGTCGGCGGCTCTGATCGAAGCGCTCTACGTACCCGTCGAACGGCGCGTCTGGCTTCGTATGATCGACCTCGTGGACCTGTACGGCGGTGACGCGCCGGTCGCGATACCGCTCACGCAGGACGACATCGCCCAACTCGCCGGTACGACGCGCCCCACCGCAAATCGAGTCCTGCGGGCGGGCGAGGAGCAGGGTGTCCTGCAGTTGGCCCGCGGCCGCATAGAGGTTCACGATCGGGCCGCGCTGCGACGACTCGCCCACTGAGCTCAGCGGCGCAGCAGCTGATACATCGGGATCGTCTCGAATCCCTTCGCCGTCGTCACCCGGCCGACGTACTCGGTGGCGAACGGAACCGCGGGTTCGAGGGAGAGCAGGGCGGCAAACGCGTCGGTCACGTAGACCTCCCCCTCCGGCGTGCGCGGCTCGATGCGGGCGGCACGGGTGAGCTCGCGTCCCCAGTATGTCGGCTTCTGCGTGATGGGGTCGGTGATCGCCATCACCGGGCCGGCGTGCGCGCCGATGCGGAGTTCGAGGTCCCCCGGAAGCCCGAATGCCTCCAGGTCGATGCAGGTGAGGGCTTCGTGCAGCCCGAGCGCACAATCCGCGGCTTCGGTGACATCTGAGAACACCGCGGCAATGGCGTCACCCCAACAGTTGCGCCAGAGGACGGCCTCGCCGTGGTCATCGAGCACCGCGCCCAGCGATCCGAGGACTTTGTCGACGAACGGCGGGAACTGCTCGTCGCGTAGCCGAGAGAACCCGTGAAGGTCGGTGAAGAGAATGGCGCCGATGTGCCGGGTCGTCGAAATGGGTCCCGCCTCGCCGGCAGATTGCTCCCGGGGGCGCAGCGCGATGACGTGCGTCGGGTGACCACTGGCCTTCCAGACGGCGACGTCGTGGGCCGTGCCGGCAAGGACAACGCCTTCTGCCTGGTCCCAAATCGCCAGCTGTTGGGCCGGGGCGTCGAGGAACGCGGCGCGGTTCAAGGCGTGGCCCATGGCGATGCGTCCGGCGTACCCGAAGAGCTCGTCGTCGCCCAGGAAGGAAGAATCCGACGCGTGGACGACTGACTCCGCGCGTCCGAGACACGCCCGGAACCGATCGACCCATTCGGGACCCGCCGGACCCACCGAAGTCCGCTCGAATTCGGCGGTGTCGAAAGGGAGCACGACCTGGAGCGAGACCCCATGGTCGAGGAGTGCCTCGGCGATGAGGATGTCCGCGCCCGACGCCAGCGAGCCGTACGCGAACCCGACCCGCTGCTGAGCCAGGTACGAGCGGACCTCGTGGTTCACGTGCGCCTCGAGACCGGGAGGAAAGCGTGCAGAGGCACCGGCGGGATCAATGCGGTGCCCGCAGTAGTGGAGGATGGTCGGAGGGCGGAGATCGTCGAGCACCTCCATGTTCGTCGATGTGGCGTCACAGACGAGTCGGAGCTGGCGTCGTGTCACCGCCAGCGCGGCGAAATCGTTCCCTGCTACGGCGACAGCGCAGGTAAGGGCTCGGCTGGCCGCCTCCACGTCTCCGAGGATCAACGCGGCCTCCGCTTCGGTCGCATCGAGCCAATAGTCGGCAGGATCGCTGCGACGTGCTTCGGTCACCAGGTGGCGGGTCTCCTCGGCCAGCTGGCGAGCTCTCTCGAGATCACCGGCCAATAGCCGCAGCGTGGCCGCGTTGATGCGCGTGTAGAAGCGTCCATACCGGTCGGCAATTGCTTCGTAGAGATCGGCGGCGTATCGCAGCAGGGCTGGGCGATCATCCCCTTGCGTTGTCAAGGCGTCCTGCTTGGCGAGTCGGGCCACCAGGGCGGCGGCGTCCTCGCGGAGCCGAACCGGGACTTCGGCAGTGACGTCGATCCTGGCCGACAACTCTGTCGCTGAGACCCTTGCCCGTTCGCTTGCCCCGGCCCGCGCCAGCGCCAGCGCGGCCACGAACGCGGACTCCAGGCTCTCGGGGTCGGCCCCCATGGCCGAGACCGCGGCGTCATAAGCCATCAGGACGTCACCACGCGCCAGCGCGGCGCGGGCGGCTGCAAGCAGTCCATCGGGCACTGGGAGCACGGTATCTGGTGGGCACCGCGACGACCGTGTCGACGGGAACACGCGCTGTGTGTCCTGCGAAACGGACCCCGTCGCCATTGGCGTTCAGTCTCTTCGTATGGCTTTGAACTGCGACGGAGGATCTGAAATGCGAACGATTCGATCAGCATCGACGAGGCGGAGTGGGTCCGGGCGAAAGACGAAGCGGACAGGGGTGCTGGCGACGCTGGTCGTCCTCGCGGCCGTGTCCGGCGCGCTCAATTCAGTCCAGGTCGGGGGCATCGGCGACCGTGGCGAGACGACAGCCGAAGGCCACCGTGGCTGCGGCCCAGACGAACCCTTCTGATTCGGTCGCAACCCCGGCGCCTCCCGCTCCGGCCCACGAGACGGTGGATCTCTTCGGGGACTCGCTCGGGTACCAGGCCCAGTCCTATCTCGACATGTTCCTCGCAGAAACCGGGAATTACACAGTGTCGAACAACACCTACGGCGGCACCGCCACCTGCGATTGGCTGAGCAAGATGGCCGCCGCCGCCGCCGAGCACCCCCAGGCGGCGGTCCTCGTGTTCTCGGGGAACGCGTTCACGCCCTGCATGGACGGGGTCGCCCTCCGGAGCCCCCAGTACTACGACCTCTACACCACTGACACCGAGCAGGCCATCGAGATCTTCCGCACAGCGGGGACCCACGTCTTCTTGGTCGGAACCCCGATCGATCAGTCCTCGGTGGCCGGGTGGCACCGCCTCGACTACATCTACCGGCAGTTGGCTCTGGCCGATCCCGCCGCTGTGACCTACGTGGACGCCGGCGCCGCGGTGGAGTCTTCCAGTGGTGGGTTCACGTGGCAGTTGCCCTGCTTGAGCATCGAGCCGAGCTGTGGCCCGAACGGCGTGAACACCGTGCGCTCGCCCGACGGCATCCACTTCTGCCCGGACGGCACCCCGGCGACCGCAGGCGTCACCGGACCGTGCGACGAGTACTCGTCCGGGGCCTTCCGGTTCGCCCTTGCCATTGTGAGTGCGGTGACACAGCACGCATACGGGGCGCCGGCTTCGTTGGTCAGGGCTGCTCGATGACCGGGTTCCACGATGGGGCGTCCAAGGCGAGGCGGAACGGGCGGGTCGCTGAATCGGTGGCCTCGTCCGGCTGGCGGCTCTCGCAGCCTGCCGAGCCAATCCCCGTGTCACATGCGAAGATCTCCGCTACTCCTACGGAGGCCGGGGAAGGGACCGATGGCCTACAACGGCTTCATTTCGTACAGCCATGCGGCCGATGGCCGGCTGGCCCCCGCGCTCCAGCGCGGACTCCAGCGCCTGGCCAAACCGTGGAACAGCCGCAGCGCGCTGCGGATCTTCCGTGACGAGACGGGCCTCTCGACCAATCCGCACCTGTGGTCGGCCATCGAGCAGGCCCTCGACGAGAGCACCTGGTTCGTCCTGCTGGCCTCGCCCGAGTCCGCCCAGTCGCCGTGGGTGGGCAAGGAGGTCTCGCACTGGCTGGCCACCAAGTCGGTGGAGCGGATCCTGCCGGTGCTCACCGACGGGACGTGGGAGTGGGACGCCGGATCGGGAGACTTCACGCCGGCGTCGTCCGCCGTCCCCGACGCCCTGCGGGGCGCCCTGCGCGAGGAGCCGCGCCACTTGGACTTGGCCTGGGCCCGAGACGAGACCGACCTCGACCTGCGCAACAGCCGCTTCCGTTCCGCGGTGGCCGACCTGGCCGCCCCCATGCACGGTGTGGCCAAGGACGAGTTGGAAGGCGAGGACATCCGCCAGCATCGCCGGGCCCGTCGCCTGGCCCGTGGTGGAGTGGCCACGCTGGCCTTGCTGCTGGTCGTCTCGCTGGTCACGACGGTGTTCGCGCTGGGCCAGCGCGACGATGCCGATCACCAGACGACACTGGTCCAGCGGTCCTCGAACGAAGCCCTGGCCCGCGGCCTGACGGCGGAGGTCGCCACCTTGTCCGCCCAGCACCGGAACGACGTGGCCACGTTGCTGGCTACGGAGGCAGCTCATTACGGCGGGCTCGCCGGCAGTGACCCCAGCACCGCCACGCAGGCGCACGAAGCGCTGTTGGGCACGGTCGCCGGAGCACCGTGGACGTACGGGTATCTGAGCGGCGTGAGCGGAACGGTGGGGCTGATCCGCTTCTCTCCGAACGGGAGGATCGTCGTCTCGTCCTCCTCGACCGGACAGCTGCGCGCCTGGAGGCTTCCGTCCCTGCACGCCTTTGACCATCAGCCGCCGCCGTACTCTGTCTCTGACCTGGCCGACCTGGCCGTCAACGATTCCGGGCTCGTGGCCCGCGCCGGGTTCTCGGTCCACTCCGATGACTACGCCAACGTGGGACTGTGGGACCTCACCACCGGCAAGCCGTGGCGATGGCAGCCTCCCTCCCCGAAGAAGCCCTCCGCCTTCGGCGATCAAGCGGTCGACACGAGCAGCGTGGCGCTGAGCAACGGCGGCCTGCTGGCGGTGGTGCGAAGTGAGTACGTCACGCCGGGCTCCTCGGTGGGCCCGGACGCCCGCACGACGACACTCGACGAATGGAATGTCCTGACCGGTCGCCAGGTGTTCGCTCCCGTCTCCATCCCTGGGACCCAGGCCAGTGTCGCCATTTCGCCCGACGCCCGCACCGTGGCGGTGAGCGTGACGCGTGGCGGCGGCAACACCAGCCTGGTGACCCAACTCGTCGACGCCTCGAACGGGAGCCTCGGACCGCTGCTCGACGCCCACCCGAAGGGTCAATTCGACCCCTACTCTTCCCCGGGTCTGCGTGCCACCGTGTTCTCGGCCGACAGTCGCCACGTCAGTTCTGTCGTCGACTCGGTGTCCGAGGCGACTCCTGACGACGTGGCTACCTTCGACGTCGCCACTGGTGCCCCTGTGTGGGCGTCCAACGCCGGGGAGACGGCCGATTCCTACGCGCTGGCTGTGTCCGCCGACCTGCGCGTCCTGGTTCTCTCTTCATCATCGGGGGTCAGCGTCGTCGACTCGGCCACCGGGGCAGACCTGGCGGACATCCCATTCACGGACGCGATCACGCAGACCACCCCGCCGCTGGCTGTCGACCCGGCCAAGCCGATCGTCGCCTTTCAGGCCGGCGAGGGTGCCATCACGCTCGCCGATTGGGCACAGGTGGGTGCTCGTCACGTCGCAACCTTTGCCCACTCGGGCCGCCTTGTCGGCCCCGTCGTGCTCTCGCCCGTAGGCGCTCCCGTTGGACTGGCCCGGCCGCTGCGCCTCCTCGGTCTTCCGCCGCAATCCTCCCCCCAGGACCCGTGGATGGCCACGGTCAGCAATACCGGGGCCGTCGCCATCATCAGCTCGTCGGGCATCGCCATCTGGGATCCGGTGACCGGCCGCATCACCCGCCGTCTCACCGGTATCTCGATCTACTGCAACAGCGGCGAGAGCCTCGTCCCCGATGAATGGGCGTTCACCGGCTCGGCCGCCACCGGCCATGTCGTCGCCAGCTGCGGCAATACCATCGAGCTGTGGGCCCTCTCGACGGCTCGGTCGGCGCCGACCTGGCAGCGGGTCTGGCCCGGGAGGTTCGTCACCGACTCCGGGGTGCAGATCAGCGACGATGGCGCAGTCGTGACCGACGGTACGACACTAGGCATAGAGATCCGCGACGGGCGGACGGGCCGGGTTCGGGCGGCAGGTCCGACCGCCTCGGAGGACAACGCCGTCGCCGCCACCCTCTCGGCCGACGGGCACGTCCTGGCCACCGATCTCTATTCGGGCACCGTGATCCTCACCGACACGACCAACGGCTCGGTGCTGCAGACCTTGGCGCCGCAGGGCGCGGCGACGTTCGGGGACAATGGGGGGCCGGGCACGATCGCGCAACCGATGCTGGCCATCAGCCCGGATCATCGGTTGGTGGCCTCCTGGCACCTAGGAGCCAACGGCGTCCAACTCTGGGACGCCACCACGGGCCAGTCGATCGCTGTCTTCGACGGACGCCGTATCGCCGAAACGTCGCCCGAGGATGCCGCCGCCCCCGGCGACCAGGTGGGAGCCCTGACCTTCACCCGCGACGGGTCGGGCCTCGTGCTGCGGGACGCGCAGAACTTCACTCTCGCCTCAGCCGGTGGGGTACAGACCGGAGCCTCCTACGGCGTGATGCGAACCGTCACCTGGTCCCTGCGGCCCTCCAACTTGGTGCAGGCGGCCTGTGCCACTGTGATGCGCAATCTGACTCCCGCCGAGTGGGACTCCTACGTGGGTGCGAGTGTCCCGTACCACCACACGTGCGCTCGGACGAGATCGACCGGATAGCCCGTCGGCCGATGGGAAGTTGCTGGCCACTCTCTTGATCACTGGGGACCCGTCCTTGATCGACACGCCAATGGGTCCGTGGTGCGGACCCTGATCAGAACGATCGACGGCGAGCAGGGTTATCCCGGAACCGACGAGCTGGCATTCAGCCCGACATGGGTGAGCGCGTTCGGTGGTACGGCACGAACGCCGATGTAGCGGCTCCACTCATCCTCCGTCGCGCTGGGCTGAGCCCGACATCGAATCCCTCGGGGTGGATCCCACACCGATGCCCATTGGTTTCGGGGACGTCCAGCTCTCGATATGACGGCGACCCGTGTGCGTGCCCACGGTCACACAGTGAACGTGCTTCTCGAAACAGACCGGCGGGGCGATGCAGCTCAACATTGCTTCGAGGCGTCACGCCCTCAGGGGGCGGTCTGGCGTTCGATCAGGTAGATGACCTGATCACAGATTGGAGGAGGACTGTGCGAAAGACCTTTGGGATCATTATGGGTGCTGTGGTGCTCAGTACCGCGAGCATCGCGTTGATGGCGACGCCGGCCGCGGCGGCACCAAAGACACTCACGGGCCGGTTCACCGAGACCAGCGACTACGTTCCAGACAACCTCGCCCCCAGCGAGTACCTGACCAAGAACACAAACTCACACGCTGGTGTGGGTGCGGGAATCGCACACGAAACCGCGGGCTCGGTGATAGACGTGGAATACTTTGCGAAAGGCTCCGTTACGGTGACATCCACGGTTCACCATGGCTCGGGAGGTTCCGCGACCGCAGTGCCGATCAGTGGGACCGGAACGTGTAGTAACGGTACGGGCATCTTTGCGGGTGTCAAGTGCACCTACAGCTACACCGGGACCATAAACACGACGAGCGGCGCTGCCACCGCCCAGATAACGGGCACCTACAAGAGGTAGTTGTCTACTACAGGCGCTGACCGTTGTCGGCGTCAGGGAGGCAGCCAACCCGGTGTCGAAATGGCCACCAACCCGCCAGCGCGGGCCCAGCGCTTCCAGGCGTGGGCCGCGCTGGCGGCCCACGCCTGCCTTTAGCTGCATTGCTCACCGGGAAGTTCAGTTGGAGCGACGACTGGTAGGTCCACACGCGCCGAGCTGGATGTGGACGTCGTTGCGGACATGGATGTGCTTCTCAAAGAAGCGGTTGACATTAGCGACCCTTAGGGGATTAGCGGATAGGCCGTGAGTCCGGGCTCCACCGGTTGCGCCAGTCGATGAGCTTGGCGGTGATGAGCAGGGCGACGACCAGGCAGAGCTGGGCATGGCGGTGTCGGGTTCGCCGATCGGTGTTGCGACGGAGCTGGCCGTAGTTACTCAGCCACGAGTTGGTGCCTTCGACCACCCAGCGCAGCCCGAGCCGCATCGGTTGTTTGACGGAGGTGGTGATGTGTCTCGAGCGGAGCTGAATGTTGAGATCGTCGAGTCCGCGACCGGCGAGCTGGTCGCGGACTTTGGGATAGTCGTAGCCCCGGTCGAGGTGCAGGGTCTCGACCTCCTCGAGCAGCCCCGCACGTGCCAGGTCGTCGAGGGTGGGATCGAGCATCTTGACGTCGTTGCGGTTGGCGCCGTCGAGGGCCCAGCCGATCGGGATGCCGTGAGCATCGGTCGCGATCGACCATTTCCAGCCGAGTTTTGCCCGGTCGGTGGGGTTCTTGCCCGTGCCTTCGCCGCCACAGGGCGCCTTGTGCAAGGACCCGTCGAGCGCCACTTCGGAGAGATCGAGACCGATGATGCGGTCGTAGGCATGCACGGCGTGGCAGCGCAGGGCGTCGAACACGCCGGCGACGATCCACTCATCGCGGCGCGCTCGCAGCGTCGTGTCGGACACCTGGTACTCGAGGATCGCCTCGACACTCACCCACGAACAGCCGGTGACCAGGCGGATGAGGATCCCCCAGAAACACAACCGGTCCGAGACCCGGGGCCGGTGACAACCCAAAGGGTGCTTCTCAGGAGTCGAGGGGATCAGGGGCTCGATGACGGCCCAGACCGCATCAACCACTTCGGGCTCGAGTGCGCGCATTATGGGGGTGACCTCCACTTGGTCGTTGGTTGGGACGCACCCAGAATCAAATCTGGGCCATCACAACGACCGGTGGATGGTCACCTACCCGCGCGGCCCCTTAGTGTGTTTCTTGACGAACCTGAGGATGGCAATGTGCTTCTGGGTGTCACGTTCCATCAGATCTACCAGGAGGGCCCAGATGCTCGAGTCCTTCACGTCGCGCAACTCACGCCGGAGGCGCTTCAACTCCAGAACGTCTTGTTGTTCGTTCTCGAGGAGTTTCTCGGTGAGATCCAAGACCGCTTCCTTGTTCGCCCGATTGAAATCAAGGTAAGGGACTTGCGGTTCCTCGCCGGGCCTCAGGGACATAGTCTCTAACGAATCGGCAAGCTCTGAGAAGATGCGATGGTGACGGATCTCGTCTTCGATCAACAAGTTGACGAGGTATCCAAAAGCCTTCGATGAGCTTGCCTCGGCGGCCGAGCGATAATCCTCAAGCAAGCGACGTTCGATCTGCACGTGGCTCGTCAGGTGGGCATACAGGTCGCGCGCCCAGGCGGACGGGCCAGCAGCCGACGCGTTCGTCATGTCAATCATCGGTCCTCGCTTTCGGACTCCCAGGCACCTGGGAACTATCAAGCTGACAATGTCCCACGGCTCCAAGATAGGCATGTGGTCCTGATCATCATGGGATGGCGCGGGGGCTCGACCTGTGGAGGCAGAAGGCCCTTCGCCCTCATCATGGACGCCACGGTGGTTGGCGTCACAAGAGCACCAAAATCTGAACATAGCGGCCTCTCCCGAATCCACAAAAGTGCGAACTCACTTCTCCCGATTGGCGAAATGGGGCAGGGCCGCCCGACTCCCTTGAGCGGTTCGAGATTTAGGGTGCAAAGCAATGGACGATTACGAGGCGTGGGCGAAGCGGTGGCAAATGACCTCGTCTGGTCGGAGGCGTCCAGAGTTTGTGGGCCTCACTCTGCGTGCCGCAGAAGAGACTGCTGCCGACAAGGCGTTCAAGGTGCGAGTCTTCGGTCCTCCGACGGATATCCGGGCCGTGTTCAGAGCCAACTTGGACTCCAACCGGCTGAATCTCTTGGTTCGAGACGGCATGGTCATGGACACAGCGCTCGGCTGAAGGCGTCTCCGGCTCGGCAGCGAACGGGGACAGCACTAGGGTGCGCAAGTTGCGGGTCTGACCTGCTCCTATTCAGTTCGGCCAGGGCGCCCTCAAGAGATATGCGGCGTTGCCTCCGAAGAAGCCCGCAGAGCTCTCCTCGGGCACGAGTCCCGAGGCTTCGTAGTCCTCGATGGCGGTGAACGTCCCCTCGGTATGGGGATAGTCACTGCACGCCATGAAGATGTCGCCGGAGTGTGCCATCAGTCGGTGTGGCTGCTCGTACGAGAAAGCTGCAACCCGCACCTGACGTCGGAAGTATTCGCTTGGCATGAGAGAGAGTTCCGTAGATTCTCCATTGAAGCGAGCCGTGTGGCGGTACCCACCATCCATCATCTGCAGGTGCTGGGGCACCCAGGTCGCGGATAGTTCCATGATGCCCATCCGAAGAGCTGGGTAGCGCTCCAGAACACCGTTCAGGATCAGGTCGGTCATCGCGAGCGCTGCCGCCGTATATATGAAGACAACGCTAAGCGGTGTGATCCCGCCCTCCATATCCTGTCCGTACCACGCCTCATCGAATGGGCGAGTTTGATTGGCGACGTGGAACACCGGAGTGATCCCGTGGTCCACAAATGCAGCCCAAGCGCGATCTAGTTCGGGGTGCGACAAGGGCCGCCCATCCACCAACGAGGGCGCGATCAAGGCCAGACGGATGCCGCCGTCGGCCAGCGTCGCCAACTGAGTTTCAAGCCACGCCAAATTCCGAAGACTCAAGTGGGCCACCGGGTAGAGCCGCCCCCGACCTTTGGCGGCTATCTCTACGATCCAACGGTTCCACGCAGTCATGTTGGCCAAGGTGGCGCGCAGATCATGCTGGAGAGGTCGCTCCCAACCGATCCCGTAGTTCGGAAACATGATCGAAGCGTCGAAACCAGCTCGATCTAGCTGATGGAGGCGAGCCTCTGGGTCGGAGTAGCTCGCCGTGAATTCCTCAAGGTCGAAATCCGCGGGCAAGCCATCCAACCAACGCTGCCGAAAAACGCCGATACCGTCGACGTCACCCGGTCGATGTGGGCCGCCCAAGCTCAAGCGACGATCACCGAACATCAACCAGCTATAACCGAGCTCGTCTTTTGCCATGCGCAGTGCAACGTCGCGATCCGCCGGGTCGACGTACTCCTGCCACATTCCAGACGGCTCAAAAAGGTGGGTGTCGGAGTCGATGAGCAGGTTCACTGCGCCCCCTATCCGAACGCTCGTAAAGACCAGAGCGTTCGGATAGACTTTACCGCCGGATTGGGGATATAGCCCTAAGAGAGTCCCCAACACCGGCGTGGCCGGGTAGTCTTTCTCCTCCAGCGTGATCGGGCGACGATCTGCCGCCCTCGAGGGCGCCCCCTTGCCGGCGACGCTCCTATCACTTGTCAACCCCGCTTTTTTGGGGCTCGGGAGTGAAAACAGCGGACAGAACATTGATGAGTCACTGCAAGGTGAACCCGACGTTCGGGACACCCACGGCGTCGGCTGGCGTACTCGCCTATGTGGGCCACGGGTCGTCCAAGACCCCCAACTGAATGAACAGGGCGAGCTTGTCGGCTCCAATCCATTCCCTGACGACTTTGTCGTCCTCAAAATGCATGATCGTGACCACCCACTCCTCGACGAGACGTCCTGTGGGGGATCGACCCACGTATCCTCCCGTGTCGGTACCGCGGAATATCATCCTGAGGACGGCCGCGTCGCCCGTCACGATCAGCTCCTCGACATCCAAGTGGAGATCGGGAAACGCCTCGTGGTATCGGCGTATCGGCTCGATTCTGGCTCAGGGCCCTACCCCAAATGCGTTGGTGTATTTCTCACTGTAGAGAGCAGCAGCCGCTTCGTACTTCCGGCCGTTCCAGACGTCGTCAACAAAGCTACGCAGTGGAGGAGCTCGAGCACGGCCAGCGTCGCCGAGTCGAGAGCCATCTTCCTGATGTGGCCGGTCTTGGTCGACCGGATCTCGACTCGACCGGGGAGGTCGGTGACAGATCGCCGGACGAGCAGTACTCCCTATTCAAAATCCACGTCCGACCATCGAAGACCCCAGAGCTCGCCGCGTCGGCAACTAGTCGTGGCCGCGACGAGGAGCAGCGTGGCCAGTTCGGGATCCTTCTCCTCGGCTCGCTCAATCAGGACCTTGATCTCCTCGGGCGTCGGCGCGTCCGGTTCGTTCCGCTCCATGCTCGGCGGCGATGCTTGCGCGGCCGGGAAGCGCTCGAGCAGGCCCCATTTGACCCCTGGTTGAGTGCGGCCGAACACGGCGCGTCGTATCGACGGACACTGGTCGCCGACAAGCCCCGCTGGCTCAGCCGGTCGCAGAACGCGTCGAGGTCCGAGCCCTTCAGCGTCTGTAGGTCTGTCGTCCCGAGATCCTCGGTAATGGCGGAGGCCATGCGGCGGTTCTCGAGCAACGTCTTAGGGGCTCGCCCCCGGGCTTCGATGTGGTCGAGCCGGCAAGCCAGCAGCCCCCGAAAGTCTCCTTGGTCAACGGGAGATCTATCCGTGATCAGCCTCGCTGACCAGACCGGCCGCGGCCCGCTCGGCGTCGCACTTGGTTCCTCGCGCTGTTGCCGCTGCGTACGGGTAGCGGGACGTCTCCGGGTCACGCCAGAGTGACACCCTCACCTGCCAAACCCCCGGCGAGCGTTCACGTAGGCTGCTCTACACGGGATCGAGCGTGTCGATCGTGGACCTGTTGTGGAAAAGCCGGTCCGGGAAAACGCGAAAGTCCTGCTGGAGAGGTGCGAGAGCGGCCGAATCGGACTCACTGCTAATGAGTTGACCTGGGTAACCGGGTCCGAGGGTTCAAATCCCTCCCTCTCCGCTGGGGGAGCACGGCACTCGGTGCCGGGCGACCGCTGGTGGGCCCGCCGCGGCGGGCGTGCCGTGCACCGTCACTTTGGCGGCGGCGGCCTGGTGCGAGGAGTGTGCGAGAAGTCGTGGGCCGTTACTGGCTGCAGACCCTGGGTTGTCCGAAGAACCAAGTGGACTCGGACAAGCTTGAGGGCTACCTCGAGGCGCAGGGCTATGCGCCGGCTCACGATCCCGCCGCGGCAGATCTCGTCGTCGTGAACACCTGCGCGTTCATCGACGCGGCACGCCAGGAGTCGATCGAGACCGTGCTGAACTTGGCAGACCGCCGCCGCGCCGGTGCGCGCCTCGTCGTCACCGGTTGTATGGCCGAGCGGTACGGCGACGAATTGCGCGAGGCGTTGCCCGAGGTCGACCTCGTCGCTGGCTTCGGCCGCGCCCTCGTTGCGCCCGCAGCGGTCCCCGTGTCGTTTCGAACCACGTTGCCCCCGTCGGCGTCCGCCGCCGCTGCAGCCGCCGGTTTCGACCTGCTGGAGTTACCCCGCCCCGCCGCCCACGTCCCCTGGGCCTACGTGAAGGTGGCAGAGGGCTGCGACCGCATCTGCGGCTTCTGCGCCATCCCATCCTTCCGGGGTAAGCAGCGCTCCCGCTTCCCCGCGGAGATCCTGGCCGAGGTCGACGCGCTTCGCTCCGCCACCGACGCCGCCGCCCGCTTCGACGCCGACGCACCGCCGCTCCGCGAGATCGTGCTCGTCGCACAGGACCTTGCGTCCTACGGACGCGACCGCACGGGGCCCGGCCGTGCCGACCGTATTGCCCACGGGCCCTCGCCGATCGCCGCGCTGACGCGCGCCGTCGCCGCACGCGTGGAGCGGACGCGACTGCTCTACCTCTATCCGTCGGGTCTGACGGACGAACTCATCGAGACGGTGCTCCAGACCGGCGTGCCCTACTTCGACCTCTCCCTCCAGCACGTGTCGCGCCCACTGCTCGCACGGATGCGCCGCTGGGGGGACGGAGAGCGGTTCCTGCGCCGCATCGAGGACATCCGCGCCGCCGACGCGCGCGCCACCTTCCGCTCCTCGTTCATCCTCGGCTATCCCGGCGAGACCGAGCACGACCACGACCTGCTCCTTCAATTCCTCGAGGCGGCTCAGCTCGACTGGGCCGGCTTCTTTCCCTTCTCCCGCGAACAGGGCACCCACGCTGCCGGCCTGGCGGACCAGGTGCCGCCCGAGCTCGCGCTCGAACGTCTGCGCGAGTGCAGCGAGCTCCAGGACGCCATCACGGCCGCCAAGCGCGACCAACTGGTGGGCGAGCGTCGCACCGTGCTCATCGACGCGCCGGGTGAGGGCCGCACCGTGCACGAGGCACCCGAGATCGACGGCATCGTCCACGTACCGGCGACGCTCCAGGTAGGCAGCCTCGTCGACGTGCACATAGTCGGCGCGGAGGGACCCGACGTGTCCGCCGTCCCAACGTCGGACCGCGAGCACGTTCGCGCCGGGGCTACGGCGTCGTGAGCGACGCCACGCACGAACACCCGGGCCACCCCGGTTTCACGTTCGGGCCCAGTGCGCTTGTCACCCCGGCCAACGCCGTCACCGTGGCCCGGCTCCTGGCGGCGCCGGTCTACGTCGCGATGCTGGTGGCGTGGGGTGCGTCCTGGATCAACGTCGTCGTCGGGTTCGTTCTCGCCGCCAGTGACGGCCTCGACGGCTACATGGCGCGCCGCCACGGCACCACCCGCTCAGGCGCCTTTCTCGATCCGCTCGCCGACAAGGCCGTCGTCCTCGGCGCGCTGATCACGCTCGCCGCCCAGGGTCACTTGCCTTGGTGGCCCGTGGCGCTGATCACCACTCGCGAGATCGGCATGCAGCTGTACCGCTCCTGGGTGGGCCGGCGCGGGGTGTCGATCCCGGCGCGCAAAACGGCCAAGCTCAAGACGCTCGTGCAGGACCTTGCCATCGGCGTCTGCATCATCCCGCCGTTGGCCGACCAGCACGACCTGCAGATCGCCATGGTCTGGTTCGCCTGCGCGCTCACGCTCTACACCGGTGCCGAATACCTGCTCGACGGGCGCCGGGCCCTGCACATACCCTCTGCCACCTAAGGTCACCCCGGTGAGAATCGAGATCGTGGCGGTGGGCACAGAGCTCCTGCTCGGCCAGATTGCCGACACCAACTCCGCCTGGCTCGGCGAGCACCTGGCCGCCAACGGCGCGGCGTCGCATTTCCACCAGGCGGTGGGGGACAACCACGAACGCATCACGCTCGCGCTGCGCACCGCACTGGCGCGCAGCGACGGCGTGATCATGTGCGGCGGGCTCGGGCCGACCCAGGATGACATCACACGCGAGGCCATCGCCGAGGTCCTCAACGTCCCTCTGGTGCGAGACCAGGCGATTGTGGACTACATCGCTGCTTTTTTCAGGGAGCGCGGACGCGAGATGTCCGAGAACAACGCGCGCCAGGCCGACGTGCCCTTCGGGGCCACCCTGATCCCACAAGCCGGTGGTACCGCGCCCGGCCTCATCTGTCCCGTGGGGAACAAGGTCGTCTACGCCGTACCGGGCGTCCCCTACGAGATGATGGACATGTTCGAGCGCGGCATCCTGCCCGACTTGCGAGCCCGCATGGCCGAGGCCGGCGAGGAGGGGGTGATCGCCAGCCGAGTGCTGCGCACATGGGGAGCCAGCGAGTCGGCTCTCGCGGAGTCCCTGCAGGAGCGCATCGAAGCGCTCGACGAGACCGGTGACGTGACGCTCGCCTTCCTCGCGTCGGGTATTGAGGGCATCAAGGTGCGTCTCACGGCGCGCGCCCGTACGCCGAGCGACGTCACCGCGCTGCTCGATAAAGAAGAGGGAGAGGTCCGGCGCGCCATCGTCGAGCGCCTCGGTGACATCGTCTTCGGCGTGGACGACGAGTCGATGGAGGTCGCCGTGGCCGCCCGCCTCATCACTCGGGGCCTCACTTTCGGTGTCGCCGAGTCACTCACTGGCGGCCTCATCGCGTCGCGTCTGGTCAACGTGCCGGGCGCATCGAAGTGGTTTCGAGGCGGGGTGGTCGCCTACGACTCGCAAGTCAAGTTCGACGTGCTGGGTGTGCCTCTCGGCCCGGTCGTCACCGAGGCGGCCGCGGCGGCGATGGCCGAGGGTGCCGCCCGGGTGACCGGCGCGGATGTCGGGCTTGGCATCACCGGGGTGGCGGGCCCCGACGACCAGGAGGGTGTGCCCCCGGGCACGCTCTTCGTCGGTCTCTGCCTTCCGGGGCAGCCCAACGTGACGCGCGAGTTGCGCGTCCCCGGAGACCGCGAGCGCGTGCGCCAGTACGGGGCAATTACGGCCCTTGACCTGCTCAGACGCGCGCTCGACGCTCTTCCCGCCTGACACCTCGCCCGAGGTCCGCCAGGGGGCCCCGCGCTCACAGGGGGCCCACAGCCAGGTCACACTGGATCGGCATTCGTGGGTGCGATTCTGAGGGCAGGGAGGTAAGGACAAGTGAAGATCGACAACGGACCACGCGTCCTGGTGGTTGACGACGAGCCCTCCATCGTCGACGCGGTGGCGACGTCGCTGCGCTACGAGGGTTTCGTCGTCGACGAGGCGATGACCGGGCGCAAGGCCCTGGCCCAGGCCCAAGAGGACCCGCCCGATCTTGTGATCCTCGACGTGATGCTGCCCGACCTCGACGGCCTCGAGGTGACCCGGCGCCTCCGCGCCGACGGCGTGCGGGTCCCTGTCCTCTTCCTCACCGCGCGCGACACGCTCCAAGACAAGTTGGCCGGCTTGACGGTGGGCGGTGACGACTATGTGACCAAGCCCTTCGCCCTAGCCGAGGTCATCGCGCGCGTGCACGCCATCCTGCGCCGCACGGGCTACGAGCCCGAGGACGATGGCGTGCTGCGCTTCTCGGACCTCGAGCTCGACGAGAGTGCCCATGAGGTGCATCGCGCCGGGCACACCATCAATCTGACGGCGACCGAGTTCAACCTGCTGCGTTACTTCATGCTCAATCCGCGCCACGTCCTCTCCAAGGCCCAGATCCTCGACCACGTGTGGCACTACGACTTCGGCGGTGACGGCAACGTCGTTGAGACCTATGTCAGCTACCTGCGCAAGAAGCTCGAGAAGTTCGGCCCGCCACTGATCCATACCATCCGGCTTGTTGGCTACACGCTGCGTGAGCCGGAGTCGGCCAACGGAGCTGCCTGAGTGTCGCTGCGGTTGCGGCTCCTGCTCGCGGTCGGGGCGATCGCAATCGTGGCGCTCGTCGTGGCGGACTTCGCCACTTATTCCGCGCTGCGCAGCTCTTTGTACAACCAGGTCGATCAGCAGTTGGGCCAGCGCCGTCCCGGGGTCCCGTTCAACCCGCTCACCGGGGCGTACTACTGCACGAACCCGCAAAGCGGCGGCCCGGGCGCGAGTGCCATCCCTGGTGGCGGAAACGGGCCGGAAGGCCAACAGTTCGTCGGAGGCGGCGGCGGTGGTGGAGGTCCGAACGTGTTCGACATCTACTACAGCGCGTACGTGTCTCAGAACGGAACGGTTCTCAGCGGGCTCGAGTGTCCGGCCTACGTCGGGACCTCCTCGTACCGACCGCAGCTGCCCGATCCAATCACCGGCTTTTCCAGCCAGCCCGACGGGAGCAAGGAGGTGTACTTCACGACCGGTTCGATCGCCGCCGGCGGGCCGGTCTTCCGGGTGCGGGCCGTGAAGGAGCCGGGGACCGACGCAATCGCCGTGCTGGCACAGCCGCTGACGGATCAGGACAGCACCCTGCACACACTGTTCTTGACCGAGCTCGCCGTGACCGCTGCCGCGCTGGTCCTGGCGCTCCTCGGCGGCTGGTGGCTGGTGCGCCTGGGACTGAAGCCCCTCGAGGACGTCGAGGCCACGGCGGACTCCATCGCGGCGGGCAACCTCGACCGGCGCGTCCCGGGCGCCGAGCAGTCGACCGAAGTGGGGCGGCTGGCCCGCGCCCTCAACGTCATGCTCGAGCGGATCCAGAGCGCGTTCGCGGCACGGCTTGCGTCCGAGGCCCGCCTCAAGGAGTCAGAACGGCACCTGCGCCAGTTCGTCGCCGACGCGTCGCACGAGTTGCGCACGCCTATCGCCGCCGTTTCGGCCTACGCCGAATTGTTCGAGCGCGGCGGGGCTGAGCACATCGACGACCTGCCGCGCATCGTGTCGGGCATCCGTATCGAGACCGCTCGCATGGACCGACTGGTCAACGACCTGCTCACGCTGGCCCGGCTGGACGAGGGCGTTCCGATGGAGAGGGCCCCGGTCGAGTTGGTCGCCCTGACCTCGGAGGCCGTGCACACGGCGACTGCCGTTGGGCCGGAGTGGCCGGTGCGGTTCTGGGCCGCGCGCCCCGTTGAGGTCACCGGCGACAAGGATCGGCTGCGCCAAGTGGTCGACAACCTCCTGGCCAATGTGCGGGCCCACACGCCCGAGGGCACCACGACGACCGTGTCCGTGGACCAGATCGGGGACCAGGCCGAGATCGAGGTGCGCGACAGCGGACCGGGTATGCCCCAAGAAGAGGCGCGCCACATCTTCGAACGCTTCTACCGGGCCGACCCGGCACGTTCGCGCACCAGCGGGGGCAGCGGGCTCGGTCTTTCCATCGTGTGGGCCATCGTGGCGGCGCACGGTGGCACGGTGACAGCCACTTCGGCACCGGGCGAGGGCATGGCGGTCAGCGTCCGCATCCCGTTGAGCCACCTGATCGATCCCGCATCGGCAGACCCGCCAGCCGGCGCTGGGCCGGCAGATCCCCCACGGGTCGACACCGCGCAGGTCGACACCCCGCAGGTCAACCCCGCGCAGGTGAGCGCCGCACCTCCGTCCCCGCAGCCGCTGGGCTGAGAACACCCTCGTGAGAGGGCCAATCATGCGTCTGCCACGATTCACACCGGGCCCACAGCGGAGCTTCACGGAGCCTGGAGACCCACCCGCCAGCATGAGCGCCATGACCGCCCTAGCTCCCTACGAGGCCGACGTGGATCCGCGCCGGGTCCCGGTCGACGTGGAGATCGTGGTGCCCGTCTACAACGAGGCGGCGCAGCTGGACGAGCGGGTGAGAGAACTGCGGCGGTTCCTCGACGACTCCTTTCCGTTCCGCGCCCTCGTGACGGTGGTCGACAACGCGAGCACTGACGACACCGCGCGGGTCGCGGCCGAGCTGGCGGCCTCGCTCAAAGGTGTTGCGGCCATGCGACTGCCCCGCAAGGGCCGCGGCTTCGCGTTGCGAAGCGCGTGGTCGACGAGTCAGGCCCCGGTCGTCGCCTACATGGACGTCGACCTCTCGACAGCGTTGCCGGCGCTGCTGCCCCTCGTCGCGCCACTGCTCTCGGGGCACCGCGACCTCGCGATCGGTTCGCGCCTCGCCCCCGGCGCTCACGTCGTACGCGGCCCCAAGCGCGAGCTGATCTCGCGGGCCTACAACCTGTTGTTGAAGCTCACCCTGCGCGGCCGCTTCAGCGACGCGCAGTGCGGCTTCAAGGCGCTGCGCCGTGACGCGGCCGAACGGTTGCTGCCGCTGGTGCAGGACGACGAGTGGTTCTTCGACACCGAGTTGCTGGTGACGGCCGAGCGCTTGGGTCTGCGCATCGGAGAGGTCCCGGTGGACTGGGTCGACGATCCCGACTCGAGGGTCGACATCGTTTCCACCGCAGCGGCCGACCTGCGCGGGGTATGGCGCCTCCTCGTGAGCAAGCCCAAGAGCCTGCGTCGAATCCGCTCGAACGAAGTCACCGCGGACCAGCTCTTGCGTTTTGCCGGCGTGGGCGTCGTCTCCACGCTCGGCTATCTGTTCCTCTTCGTCGCGTGGCGTCCGCTCGCCGGCGCCTACGGTGCCAACGCGCTGGCCATGGCCATCGCGACCCTCTTCAACACCGCGGTGCACCGCGAGCTGTCACGTACCACCGACGGCCAGGCGCGCCGCGGGCGCCTCTTTGCCGTCGCCGGCGGCCTGTACGTGGTGAGCGTCGGTCTCACCTCGCTCGGCTTGGCGGTGGCGCAATGGCTTGCGCCGTCGGTCCTACTGGCTGAGGTGATCGCGATCACGGTGGCGAATGCCTTCGCCGCCGTAGTCCGCTTCGCCGTGCTGCGGGCCTGGATCTTCCGACCGAGCGCACGCACACCCCTGACACCCGAATCGACGGAGGAGTCACGATGACGGACCTCACACCCGCCTCCGACGCCTCCGACGCCTCCGACGCGTCCGACGCCTCCGAAGCGTCCGTCGGCGTCCTCGATCTCCCGGTGCAACTCGACCCGGCTCCCACGCCCGTCGGCGAGTCCGCCGCGCCCAGCGCGCCGAGCGCACCGACCTGGGCACCAGGCCCGCGCCGTGGACGCTTCGCCCGCTTCATCCGGGGCAAGGAGAGCGACGCCCCCTGGGTGCGCCCAGCGCTCTTGATCCTCCTCGTCGGCACCGCCGTCTTGTACCTGTGGGACCTTGGTGCGAGCGGCTGGGCCAACTCCTTCTATTCGGCCGCCGTGCAGGCCGGCACCAAGAGTTGGAAGGCCTTCTTCTTCGGCTCGTCCGACGCGTCCAACTTCATCACGGTGGACAAGCCGCCCGCCTTCTTGTGGCCCATGGAGATCTCGGCCCGCATCTTCGGGCTCAACTCGTGGAGCATCCTCGTGCCCCAGGCACTCGAAGGGGTCGCGACCGTTGGCCTCGTCTATCTCGCCGTCCGGCGCTGGTTCAGTGCGCAGGCCGCCATCCTCGCCGGCGTGGTCGTGGCACTCACACCGGTGGCCGCCATGATGTTCCGCTACAACAATCCCGACGCCATGCTGGCGTTGCTCCTCACCGGCGCGACCTACGCCACGATGCGGGGCCTCGAGAAGGCGCAGACCAAGTGGCTCGTCCTGGCGGGCGCGCTCGTCGGTTTCGGCTTCATCACCAAGATGATGCAGGCCTTCCTCATTCTCCCGGTGATGGCCGTCGTCTACCTCCTCGCCGCGCCGACCGGATGGTGGCGCCGGGTGTGGCAGGTCGCGCTCATGGGCGTCTCCGTCGTGGTGGCTGCCGGGTGGTGGGTCGCGGCCGTCGCCCTCACACCGGCAGCGGACCGCCCCTACGTCGGCGGCTCACAGAACAACAGCATCCTCAACCTCATCTTCGGCTACAACGGCTTCGGTCGTCTCACGGGCAACGAGTCGGGCAGCGTGGGCGGAGGCGTCGGGGGCGCGAGCATGTGGGGTCCGACGGGGTGGACGCGGCTGTTCAACGACTCGTTCGGCAACATGATGTCGTGGCTGCTGCCGGGCGCACTGGTCATGGGTGCGGTGCTCCTCCTCGTCACGATCCGCGCCCGTCGCACAGACCGCGAGCGGGCGGCGCTGTTGCTCTGGGGCGGCTCGCTGGTCTGCATCGGCCTGGTCATCAGCATGGCTCAGGGCATCATCCACCCCTACTACACCGTCGCCCTCGCCCCTCCGCTCGGCGCGCTGGTGGGCATCAGCACCATGAGCCTCTGGGAGCGACGCGCCACCTGGGTCGGTCGTGGGGGTTTGGCTGCCGGATTGGCTGCAACGGTCATCTGGAGTTACGTGCTGCTGGGCCGGACGTCCAATTGGTTCCCGGCGCTGCGACCCTTCGTCGTGGTCGTCGGCGTACTCGGCGTCGCGGCCATCTTGGCGCTGCCCTTGTTGCGCACCGTCCCCAAGTTGGCCGTCGGCCTGGTCGCCATCCTCGGCCTGGGCGCCGCACTCGCCGCGCCCTTGTTCTCGACCGTGGCCACCGCGGGCACACCGCACGACGGCGCGATCCCGTCGGTGACACCGACGCCGGCGGCCGGGCAAGGTGGTCCCGGCGGGACGTTCCCCGGCGGGTTCGCCGGCCGGTTTCCCGGCGGTGGCGGGTTCCGGCGTGGCCTTGGTGGCGGGTTCCCGGGCGGACGGGGCGCCTTCCCCGGCGGAACCGGGAGTCAAGGCGGTTTGCCGGGCGCTCGGGCGGGGGGTGGCGCGTTCCCCGGCGGCGGGTTCCCCGCCGGTGGCTTCTCGGGCGGCACGAGCAACGGCAGCGGGACGACCCCTCGCTTCGGCGGTGGCGCCCGCCTCGGCCTGGGTGGGGCGGGCGGCGGCGGCTTCCTCAATGCCAGCCAGTCCAACCCAGCGCTCACCAAGCTGCTACAAGCCGTCGCCGGCCGCTACACCTGGGCCGCCGCGACCGTGAACTCGAACAACGCGGCCGGCTACCAGTTGGCCAGCGGTGAGCCGATCATGGCGATCGGCGGCTTCAACGGGACCGATCCTGCGCCCACGCTCGCCCAGTTCGAGAAGTACGTCGCAGAGGGCAAGATCCACTACTTCATCGCCAGCGGGGGCGGGGGCATCGGTGGGTTCGGCCGATTCGGCGGTGGCGGCGGCGCGGGCTCCAGTGACGACGCGTCACAGATCACCTCGTGGGTCGAGTCGCACTTCAGCGCCGAGACGGTGGGAGAGGTGACGATCTACAACCTGACGGCGGGCTGAGACACCCCGGGGTGCCGGCGCCGAGATGTCGCGCGGCGTGCTGCGGACAGGTGAGCGGTCGATCGGGTCAGGAGAGGATCTCGTCGGGAAGGATCTCGTCGAGAGAGGATCAGGCCAGGAGCTCGACGTAGTGCGCGTGCGTCGCCTCGTCGAAGGCCACGAATCGGACGAGAGATACCTGGGTGTCCGCCGCGCCGACGGTTGTCACGGCGATCGCGGCGGCCTCTCCGGAGGGATAGCCGTACACACCGGTCGAGATGGCCGGGAAGGCCACCGAGCGGGCTCCGACCTCGTCCGCCACGCTCAGCGCGGAGCGATAGCACGAGGCCAGGATCTCGGGCTCGCCCGCGGTGCCACCGCGCCACACGGGGCCCACGGTGTGGATGATGAAGCGCGCCGGGAGGGCGAAGCCGTCCGTCACCACCGCGTACCCGGCCGCGCAGCCACCGATGGCGCGGCACGCCTCCTGCAGTCGCGTCGCGCCGGCGGCCCGATGGATGGCGCCGTCGACGCCACCGCCGCCACGCAGACCCGCATTGGCCGCGTTGACGACGGCGTCGACCAGCTCGGCCGTGATGTCGCCGCGCACGGCTTCGAGCCGTGGCGGCACGGGATCAGCCCGCCGCCGGCTCAGCTCGTCGAGCTGGTGCTCGACGTGGGCGGCACGATCTTCAGCAGCGACACCGCGTGGGCCGGTGCCTTCTCCGTCGTCTTCTCGCCCCAGTTCGTGAAGGTCACGGTCCCGTGGATCGTCGAACCCCGGCCACTTTGGCCGGGATTGGTGACCTCTTCGATGGGGAGGGGCGAACCCGTGGCCGGGATGTAGAGGACGACGGGGACCTTGGAGCCGCTGTCGGTGGCCACCGAGCCGCGCACCGCCAGCGCGTGCTGGCCGTCCACCGTGGTGGCCGTGCCGTAGGCGTACGGACCGCTGATCTGCAGCTCGGTACTCACCTGCGAGTTGAGGAGTCCGCTCACCAGCTCCTCCAGCGAGCTGTTGGACGTCGGGAACGACAGCCACTCGTTGGCGTACTTCGACGACTGGCTCGTGCTGAGGCCGATGACGTGGTGGAGGGCGGCTGCGTTGGCGGAGACGTATCCAGTCGACCCGACCACGAGGGCGCTCATGTGCTCGATCGTCTTCCCGTTCTGCACCGTCAGCTTCTGTGCACCCGACGTCGTGCCGGTATCACCGATCACCGTGAGGCTGACGCCGTTCTGCAACGCCGTCGAGTCGAAGTGCACCCCCTTGATCCCGACTGCTTTGATGACCGCGTTGTACTCAGCCTGCGCGCTCTGGCCGTTCGACGCGGCGCCCGCGAGCAGTGCTGGTCCGGCGGCCAGCGCGCCGAGGGCGCCGAGGCTCGTGCCGGCGGCAGCAGCGACGGCCGCGGCGACGCGGATGGGGGATGGACGCATGACCTTCACTCTCCTGTTGGGCCGGCGGGGTGGCGCGTCTGCGCTCGCTCGAGCCCGGTGGGGAACGGGCCCATTGTCCCACGGCCGGCGCCGTCGCATGGTTCGGGTCGCTGGAACTGAGTCACAGCTGAGCGGAACCAGAGCTCGCGTGGGTCACACCGAACTGACCGGTCCGAGCGAGGCGGCCGCCTGCGGTGCGCGCGGCCGCACGATCTCACCCCACTTGGAATAGGCGATGTGCTCAGCCGCAGTGTGCTGACCCTTGGCGTTGACCGAGTCCTCCTCCACCGGCACGTGCGAACCGTGCGCGCGGACATAGAGGACGACATGGTTCGTCGTGTGCCCGAACTTCTGTGTACCCTCGATCGCGTCGACCGCCGTCCCGTCGATGGTGCGCGGACGCTCGAGGGAGAGCGGACCCTTCAACGCCAGCTCCTGCGCGATGTCGCTCGAGCGGACGCCCGCAACGACCTGCGCGAACACCGCGTTGGTGGTGGAGAACTCGATCCACTGGTTCGCCGTCTGGCTGGCCTGCGACGCGCCCAACCCGACGAGCGTTTCGAGGCCACCGACGTTGCCCTTCACATAGGTGATGCCGCCGATGACGATGATGGAGATCGACCCCTTGCCCATGATCACCGTCTGGCTCCCCGAGGCCGGCCCGGCGTCGCCGCTCTCGGAGATCGTGTGCGCGGACTGGGTCGACTCCGAGGCGTAGTGGACCGACCACGAATGGGTGGTGGTGATGGCGTCTTTGTAGAGCGTGGCGGCGTCCGGGGAGCTCGAACCCGACGCCGTCGCGGCCTGGGCAGTGCCGGCCAGCACCGCGATGGCGGCGGCCAGGGTCCCGACGACCAGGGTCCCGGCCAACACGACGGCCATCAGCTTTCTCCTGCGGAGCACCATGTCCTTTCTCCACCGTTCGCACGCGGCGAGCAGTCAGCTTCCCACGACCGGGTTTAGCCGCTCGGTCGGCGGCCGAAGCGACCGTTCTGTCGCGGACCCTCGCGCCGAGGGTCCGCGCTGTACGAACACATGTTCGTTAAGGTGGCCGAACAGGCAGCCGCCCGAGCGGGACCCGTCACACCCTCTCCGTAGGGTCACGACGAGACGCCGATCGAGCGAGCGGCCGAGAGCAGGACAACGAGCAGCGAAGAGCAGCGAACACCACGACGACAGAGAAGCGAAGAGGGAGCAGAGGAGAGAGGGATGGCCGAAACGGATCGGGACAAGGCGCTGGACGCCGCGCTCGGGCAGATCGAGAAGCAGTTCGGCAAGGGCTCGGTCATGCGCATGGGCGACAACGTCGGGATGAACATCGAGTCGATCCCCACCGGCGCGCTCTCTTTGGACCTCGCGCTCGGCATCGGCGGCCTGCCCCGCGGCCGCATCGTCGAGATCTACGGCCCGGAGTCCTCCGGAAAGTCGACCCTGGCCATGCACGCCGTGGCCGAGGCACAACGCAACGGCGGGATCTGCGCCTACATCGACGCCGAGCACGCCATGGACCCGGTCTACGCGCGGGCCATCGGTGTCAACGTCGACGACCTGCTCATCTCGCAGCCCGACACCGGTGAGCAGGCACTCGAGATCGCCGACATGCTCATCCGCTCCGGGGCGCTCGACGTCCTGGTCGTCGACTCGGTCGCCGCGCTCACGCCGCGGGCCGAGATCGAAGGCGAGATGGGTGACACCCATGTCGGCCTGCAGGCGCGCCTGATGTCCCAGGCGCTGCGCAAGTTGACGGGCACGCTGTCGAAGTCGAGCACCATCGCCATCTTCATCAACCAGTTGCGGGAAAAAATAGGGGTTATGTACGGGAGCCCAGAGGTCACCCCCGGCGGGCGCGCGCTGAAGTTCTACTCGTCGATCCGGCTCGACATCCGCCGTATCGAGGCGATCAAGGACGGGGCCGACGTGGTCGGCAACCGGACGAGAGTCAAGGTCGTCAAGAACAAGTGCTCGGCGCCGTTCAAGCAAGCCGAGTTCGACATCATGTACGGCAGGGGGATCAGCCGCGAAGGGTCCCTCCTCGACGTGGCGGTCGAGCTCGGGTTCATCAAGAAGTCGGGCGCCTGGTTCACCTACGAGGGCGAACAGCTCGGCCAGGGCCGCGAGAACGTCAAGACGTTCCTCTCGGAGAACCCGCAGCTGATGGCCGAGATCAACGACCGGGTACGCGAGTGCCTCGCCCCGAGTGAGGACAGCGGGGTGTTGCCCGCCGCCGAGGACGCCTTGGACTCTGACGACCTCCCCATCACGCTCGACTCCTAAGCAAGACCCTCAGAGCAGTACCCCGCCTCTCACAGGGCCGAAGCCTCCGGGCCGTCTCCCGTCTCTCCCTCGGGTGATGGTCCGGAGCGCTTCGCGTCAGGGATCGTGCGCAGCGGAGCCCAGCAGCCACAATGGGACTGTGCCGGCCAACGAGTGGAAGCGACGGATCTATCGCGTCTTTGACCGAGCGGTCCCGACGGTGCCGTTCCGCTTCCTGCCGCCCAAGCAGTCGGTACGCATGGCGTTCAACGTCATCCTCGACCGTGAGCCCGACGCGGTAGGTGGCGCCGACTACACCCAGAAACTGGCGTCGGGCGAGCTCTCGCGCCATGGCGTCGCCGAGGCCCTGGCCCACTCCGAGGAGTTCCGCTGCCGCGTCCCCATCGGCAACGTGCTGCTCTCCATGCACGTGAGCCGCAGTGACTTCGTCTCCGGTCTGCCCCGCGCCGCCCGCATCCTCGACCTCGGCGGCACCCACCAGGGCCTGCCCGACGGCGCGCTCGTCCACCTCGGCTATCCCTATCCCTTCGAGCGCCTCGTGGTGGTCGACCTCCCGGTCGAGGAGCGAGACGAGATCTACCAGGGCGGCTCGTCCGGCGAGCCTGTGCTTTCCGAGCTCGGTCCGGTGGAGTTCGCCTTCCACTCCATGGTCGACCTCGGGCGCTACGGGGACGGCTCCTTCGACCTCGTCTACAGCGGCCAGTCCATTGAGCACGTCACCGAGGCCCAGGGCGAGCAGGTGGCACGCGAGGCGTTCCGCGTGTTGGCACCCGGCGGGTGGATCTGCCTCGACACGCCCAACGGGCCACTGTGGCGGCTGCGCTCGGACGAGCCGATGAACCACGACCACAAGATCGAGTACAGCGCGGGCCAGCTGGTGGCCCTCCTCGAGCGCGTCGGCTTCGTCGTCAGCGAGTGCAAGGGCTTGAACCTGATGCGGCGCGGCGCGGCGCAAGGGGTGTTCGACGAGGTGGAGGCGAGCGCGCACCCGGGCGTCTTCGCCGCCGCCGAGGACTGCCTGTTGTTGGCGGTCGTCGCGCGCAAGCCCGGCTGAGACCCCGTGGCGATGTCGCCGATGTCGCCGAGGGCGCCGTAAGGGCGCCGCGATGGCGTCGCTAGGGCGTGGTCTTCGCCAAGATGGTGTTGGGCACCAGCTCCACCCACGTCGTGCCGGGCTCGAGCGCGATCGGCACACCGAACGCGTTCACGAACTGTGTGGGGTCACCGAGCGCGCTGCGGTGCCACGTGGCGGGGAAGGCCATGCCGTTGCGGAAGATCTCGGCGGTGCCGCTGGCGTTGGGGTACAGGTCGGCCTGCACCTCGAGCCCGCCCTCGTCGTTCTCGAGCCAGGGGCCGTAGCTGATCTGCACGTACTGCACGACGACGTTGGGCGTCTGGTTCTGCGCGCCGTCGGCCAGGATGTCGGGCGTGGTCGCGTTGTAGTAGCGCTGGAACGTGTTGGTCGTCCCGTTCCACTTCCACGTCACGTTGGAGGTGCCCGAAAAGTCGATGTTGACCGTCGAGACCGGGGAACCGCCGCCGGGCAGGGCCGTCGAGTAGGAGAACAGGGGCTGCGGCGGGGTGGTCATCGTCGGGTGGGTCCCGTAGACGATGGCAGTCGAGGTGTAGTCCGCATCCGGCGGGACCTTGCCCGGCGGATGGATCATCAGCGAGTTGGAGTCGCCCAGGTCGACGTTGACGATGGGCGAGGCGTCGATGTTGGCGAGGACCGGGTTGATGCCGCCGACGTGGGCCAGCAGCGGGTTCCCGAGCTGGCCGAGGATCCCGATGTCGATGTTGCGGGCTGATCGGGCCGGCCCGATCAGCCCGTCGTTCTGGCACTGGAAGACCGCGGCGTAGCGGGTGATGCCGCCTTCGACGGGCTCCTCGAAGACGATGTCGGCCTTGTCGAGACCCGCCTGGGGCCGGCCGGCGGGGTAGTTGTCGATCTTGACCGCCATGGCCGGACGCTGCGGTACCACGCCGCCGGGCGCCGCCAGCCCGGTCAGCGGGCACGTCGGCTTCGGCGTGGTCGTCGTCGTCGTCGTCGTAGGGTCCTTGGCCGCCGCGTCGTGGTGCGCGGGGGAGGAGGAGCAGGCGCTCAGCACCAAACCGGCGAGTCCGGCGGTGGCCAAGGCTCCCCACGCGATCGGGCGGCGCGCCCGGGAGCGAGAGTCGTCGGATGTGCCCATGTCTGCGGGTCGATCGTAGGTGCGCCGCATCCAAAAGTGGTGTCATCCACGTTGGGCCGCAGGTCCGGCGTGGTGTGCCCTTCCGGCGGGAGGTCGGGCGATGTCGGTGCCGTTCAGGCCGACGGGGTGCCCGCGGCACTGCCCGCCGTCGCGGCGGCGCCGGTGTAGATCTCGGTCCAGTTGCCGCCCGAGCTGCCATAGGAGGAGGCGGGACCGAGACCGAAGCGGCTGTAGACGTTCTCCATGGCCCGCCGCACCACGTCGGTGATGCCCGGGAAGGGGCCGGGGATCACGATGGATGGGATGACACCGGTGGTCGAGAGCATGGACACGAAGCTCGCCGAGCCACTGGCGAGCACGCCCCCGCCGTTGCCGGGCGCGGTGTAGTAGGTCACGTCGGACCAGTTGGACTGGCCGGGGACGGGAGAATGCGCGAGGACGTCGAGGTTGCTCGGTCCCGGCATTGACGGCACGAAGCGGTCGTACTCGCCGAGGATGACGGTTGGGAACGCGTCGCCGTCGCTCAGGTTGCACCCGTCGTAGAACCACGAGGAGGCGTCGGTCACGACCATGGAGGCCTTCGCCCCGACGGACTGGTACATGGCGCCGATGAGCGTCGACTCGGGTTGGTCAACCGGCGCCTGGTTCCAGTTGACGGTGGTCAGCTCCGGTTGCTCGCTCGAGATCGGGTCCTCGGCCGCATCCTTGTAGCAGACCTGCAGCCGATTGGGCCCGTTCGTGCTCGGCTCCATGCGGATCTGGCGGTAGCAGGCGTTGGCGCCGAGGAAGGCCAGATTGACGCCGGCCGCGCTCGCCTGTCGCGGCACCCTGGCGCATGGGCTGGGACCAGTACTCGTCGTGGCCCAGGCTGAAGAGGCACTTGTGGTTCATCAAGAGGTCAGGCTGCGCGTGCAGATCGACGTCGGTCCAGTACGTGAGGTCGAGGCCCAGGCTCTCGAGGTGCATGAGCAGCGGGAGCTCGTTGCCCACGAAGTCGGCCGCGCCCGAGGCCCAGGTCTGCGGATAGGGGCGGTCGAAGGACACGATGCGGGCGCGGTTGGCGAAGTCCGAGCCACCGGCGCTGGTGCGGCCGTAGTAGAGGCTGTAGTCGCCCCAGAGGTTGTAGGCCTGCCAGGTCGTCACGCTGTTCTGGATCACATAGGACGCCAGCGAGGTGTCGTCGCGCACGGTGAGCGGGACGAACTGCTGCTCACCGCCGCTGCCCACCAGCTTCAGCAGATAGCACCCGGGCGGCCAGTCCTTGGTCACGTTCAGCGTCATGGTCGGCGTCCATGGGCAACTGACCGTCCCCGCCGCGGACAGTGTCGGTGCCGGTTGCGGCGTGGTCGACACGAAGTCGGTCTGGAGAATGAGCCGGGCGCCGAGACCCTGGTAGTAGCCCATGCGATACACCTGGGTCTGCACGGCCGTTGCCTCTGTGTTGACGAAGAGCGCGACGTCGTCCCCGTGCGCTGCGCTGGCCTGGCTGGCGAAGCCCTCGAGCGCGTGGTCCGGCTGCACGTGGTTGCAGATCCAGTTGAGGGTGCCCGTCCTCGCGTTCTCCGCGATCAGCCACGGCGCGGTCGGCACGACGACGCCGCTGGAGAGCGTGGTCGCCTCCATCGCCGGGACGCTGGGCTCCTGGTGGTGGCGGGCATGCGCGTGCGGTTTCTTCGAGTTGCGCTTGCGACTCACGAGCCGGCCGCCGACCGCGCCCGCGGCACCCAGCGCAGAGAGCTGGAGGAACTGGCGGCGGTCAATCGCCCGCCCGGAGCCGGGTTGGCCGGGCTCGGGGGCCGATGGCGACGTCGAATCGGCTCCGCCGTTTGGGGGGAGCGCCTCCACACTGTGAGTTTACCCAGCGGGTCGCCGGTGACCTGGGGTCACGCCCGTCACGGGCCCGCCCCCGGACCACCTACCATTCCGGCGTGAGCTGGGCCAGGTCCCTCCCATCGGTGCTGCGCCGCCCTCTGTCCCGGCTCGTCCACGCAGCGTGGGAGGGGGCCGCCGAGCTCGGGGCCATCGGGCCGGGCGATCCGCGGGGGCAGCGTTTCGGGCGCCTCGGGCCGGGCGCGTGCTTCCTGTTCCCCCAAGGCGCGGTCTACAACGAGCACCTCGTGCACATCGGGTCCGAGACGATCGTCGGCCCCTACACCTCGATCTCGGCCGGCATGGCGCCGGGCCAGGAGATGCCCACCGATCCCGTTGTCTCCATCGGCAGCCGTTGTCTCATCGGGCGCGGCTCGCACATCGTGGGGCACTGGGAGATCGTCATCGGCGACGACATCCAGACGGGGCCTTACGTCTACATCACGGACCAGAACCACACCTACCTCGATCCGGTCAAGCCGATCGGGCGCCAGTGGCCGACCGAGGCACCGGTCCGCATCGGCTCGGGCAGCTGGCTCGGCGCCAACGCGGTGATCCTCCCGGGCGCGCAGATCGGCGAGCACGTCGTCGTGGCGGCCGGCGCGGTCGTGCGCGGCGAGATCCCGGATCGCTGCGTCGTCGCCGGGGTGCCCGCCAGGGTCGTGCGGCGTTGGGTCGAGGGATCGGGGTGGGTCGCCGAGAAGGACGTCACCCTGCCGTGAGCGCGGCGAACGTCGCACCGTCATCGTTCCTGGTGACGGTGCGGGGCCAGGACGCCCCCGGTATCGCGCAGCGCCTCTTCGCCGTGTTGGGCGCCCGCGGCGTGGCGGTCGATGACGTCGAGCAGATCCGGGTGCATGGCCGATTGCTCCTGTGCGCCGAGGTCCGATTGGGGCAGGACGCCGCGAACGAGAGCGATGAGGTGCGTGCCGCGCTGACCGGGGCGTTGACCGACGCATTGACCGAGGCGTTGGCCGGTGCCGGTGTGGACGTCGCCGTCGACCCCCTCGTCGAGCCGACAGTGGAGGAAACGGCCGACCGCCACCTGGTGACGCTGCTCGCGCCCGACGTCGACGCGGTCGCGCTCGAGGGGGTGACCGGCTGCGTGGCGCGTTGCGGCGGCAACATCGAACGGATCGTCCGGCTCGCGTCGTACCCGGTGTACAGCTACGAGCTCTCGGTGACCGGGCCCGACCTCGATCTGCTGCGGCGCGCGCTGGCGCAAGAGGCGGCGCGCTTGGAGATCGACCTGGCGGTGCAGCCGGCCGGGCTGCACCGCCGGGCCAAGCACCTCATCGTGCTGGACGCCGACTCGACCTTGCTCCAAGGTGAGGTCGTGGACCTGCTCGCCGAGCGGTGCGGCTGCGGCCCGGAGGTGGCGGCCGTGACCGCGGCCGCCATGGCCGGCGAACTCGACTTCGCCGACGCCCTCCGCCAACGGGTGCGGCTGCTGGCGGGGTTGAAGAGAGCCGACCTCGAGGCAGTGCGCGACGGCATCGTGCTCGCACCTGGCGCGCGGACGCTGGTACGGACGCTCAAGCGGCTCGGCTACGAGCTGGCCGTGGTGAGCGGCGGCTTCGTGCAGGTGATCTCCCCGTTGGTGCGCAGCCTCGGCATCGACCACCTGGCCGCGAACGTCCTCGCCCTCGACCAGGGGCTGGTGACCGGCGAGTTGGAGGGTCCCATCCTGGACCGCGCCGGCAAAGCGGACGCGCTGCGGCGCTTTGCGCGAGCCGCCGGGGTGCCGCTGGCCCGGACCATCGCCGTGGGCGACGGTGCGAACGACATCGACATGCTCGCCGCGGCCGGGCTCGGCATCGCCTTCAACGCCAAACCGGCCGTGCAGCAGGCCGCCGACACCGCGCTCAGCGTGCCCTACCTCGACGCCATCCTCTTCCTCCTCGGCATCTCGCGCAGCGAAGTGGAGCTGGCCGACCGGCTCGAGCCCGAGGTCGGCCCGTGAGCGTCTCCGTCCACGACCAGAGCGCCGACGAGCACGCCAAGGCGTTGGACCACCGCCCCCTGCTGCGCGGATGGCTCCACGTCGGCGCCTTCGCGGCGTGGCTGATCGGCGGGCCCTTCCTCATCGCGGAGGCTCCCGACGCCGCAGCCACTGCCGCGCTGTCGCTCTACGTCGCTGGGATGCTCGTCATGTTCGGGACGAGCGCGGCGTTCCACCGCGTGCGCTGGTCGGCGCGGGCCTGGCGGCGCATGCGACGGGCCGACCACAGCGCCATCTTCATCGGCATCGCGGGCACGAGTACCGCGGTGGCCGTCTTGGCGCTGCACGGCTGGGCCCAAGCACTGCTCCTCGCGTTCGCCTGGAGCGGCGCGGCGGCCGGCATCGCGTTGCGCCAGGTCTGGCTCGATGCGCCGCAGTGGGTCGTCGCCGTGCCCTACGTCGTGGTGGGCTGGTGCCCGCTGCTGGTGGCACCGCAGCTCGTGCGGGGCCTCGGCTGGGTCGGCTTCGCCCTCGCACTCGCCGCCGGCGCGGTGTACACGGCCGGCGCGTTGGTCTACGCCCGCAAGCGACCGGATCCCTGGCCTCGGGTGTTCGGTTTCCACGAGGTGTTCCACGCCTGCACGCTGGTCGGCGCGGGGTTGTTCGCCTACGTGGTCGCCTTCGTGGCCCTGCCCCGGTACTAGGGAGTAGGGACCAGGGAGTAGGGAGCGGCGCGCAGGGCGGCGCGCTCAGGCGATGACGCGGCCCTGGCGCAGCTCGGTCAGCTCGTCGGGTCCCAGTCCGAGTTCCGCAGCGAGGACCTCGTCGGTGTGCTCGCCCAGCCACGGTACGCGCGTCTCGGGGCCCTCGGCGACGTCGGCGAACTTGACCGGGAGACCCGGGATGAGCACGGGCTGGTCGACGCCGTCGGTGCGCGGGTGCTCGACGAGCATGTTGCGAGCGGCCAGGTGGGGATCGGCGACCACGTCGGTGTCGGTGGACACCGGCCCGGCGACGAGGCCGGCCGCGTTCGAGCGCGTCGCAGGCCTCACGACGGGTCATCGTGGTCGCCCAGGACTCGATGGCCGGGCGGATGTCCGAGTCGAGGTGGTCGAGCCAGCCCTGCGGCGTGGCGAAGCGTGGGTCGTCGACCCAGTCGGGCCGCTCGATCGCCCGGGCCAGGTCCGGCCACTGGTGTGGGCGGAGGACCTGGAGCATGAACCAGCCGTCTGCGGCGCGGAAACCGTGCAGGATGCCCGGCCAGGGGGTGCCCATGGGCATGCCCATGGACCAGAAGTTGGGCACGACGTCGAGCATGGCCACCATGGCGTCGAGCATGGCGACGTCGACGCGCTGGGGCTGCCCGGTCCGGTCGCGCTGGCGCAGCGCGGCGAGGGTGCCGATCACCGCGAACAGCGCGGTGGCGATGTCGCCCAGGCCTCCCATCGGTGAGCCGATGGGAGGCTGGCCCTCGGGCCGCTTGAACTCGTAGGCCCCGCTCATGGCTTCGACGATGGAGGCGAGCGCGGGCCAGCCGTCGTAGGGCGAGGGATCGACGCCGGGCTGCACCGGGCGGCCGAAACCCGAGATCGAGAGATAGACCACGCTCGGGTGGGCCACGACCACGTCGTCGTAGGACAGCCGCAGCCGCTCCGCCGCGCCGGAGCGGAAGTTCTCGGCCACGACGTCGAAGCGCGGCGCCAGTCTGAGCACGAGGTCGCGCCCGGCCGGCGTCTTCAGGTCGATGACGACCGAGCGCTTCGACAGGTTGTTGCGCATGAAGGTGGCGCCGACCGGGCGACCCTCGGGGTCGGTCATGGCGGGCATCGCGCTGCGCCCGAGGTCGCCCGTTCCCGGTGCCTCGACCTTGACGACGTCGGCACCGAGGCGGCCGAGCAGCTGGGTGGCGAAGGGAAGCGCCTGCATCTGCTCGAGGGAGAGGACGCGGACGCCGTCGAGCGGCTTGCCCCAGTGGGCCGCGTCGGGGTTGACGACGTCGCCGAGCTTCACGTGATGTCGAGGCCGAGCATGGCGATGGCGTTCCCCCGCATGATGCGGTACACGTCGTCGTCGGAGAGGTCCCGCACCAGGTGCTCGGCGACGGCTCTCGTGTCGGGCCAGGTGGAGTCGGTGTGGGGGTAGTCGGTCTCGAAGGTGATGCGGTCGGCGCCGATGACCCCCAGCGAGTCCAGCCCGTGCTGGTCGCGGAAGAAGCACCCGTAGACCTGGCGGTGGAAGTATGTCGACGGCGGCTCGGGCACGATGTCCTTCACGCCGCCCCAGGCGCGGTGCTCGCGCCACACGTCGTCGGCCCGCTCGAGGATGTAGGGCAGCCAGCCGATCTGCCCCTCCGAGTAAGCGAGGATCAGACGCGGGAAGCGGATGAGCACGCCCGAGAACAAGAAGTCGGTCAAAGACGACATGGCGTTGCCGAAGCTCAGCGTCGCTGCCACCGCCACGGGCGCGTCGGCCGACGTCGCCGGCATCTTCGAGGAGGACCCGATGTGCATGCACACGACGGTGGAGGTCTCCTCGCAGGCGGCGAAGAACGGATCCCAGTAGCCGCCGTGGATGCTGGGCAGCCCGAGGTGCGGCGGGATCTCGCTGAAGCAGACGGCGCGCACACCGCGGGCCGCGTTGCGCCGCACTTCGGCCGCGGCCTTCACCGCATCCCAGAGCGGGATGATGCACAGAGGGATGAGCTTGCCGTCGCTGTCCGCCGCACCACTCCTCGACCATGAAGTCGTTGTACGCGACGACGCACGCCTCGGCGAGCTCCTTGTCCTTGGCCTCGAGGAAGGTCTGGCCGCAGAAGCGGGGGAAGGTCGGGAAGCACAGCGAGGCGTCGACCCAGTTCGCCTCGTTGTCGGCGATGCGGGCCTTGGGGTCGTAGCAGCCGGGGCGCATCTCGTCGTAAGTGATGGGTGACATCGTCATGTCGTCGCGGTCGAAGCCGACGGCGGCGACGTGGCGCTTGTTGATGTAGACGAGATCCTCGTAGACCCAGCAGTCGGCCTGCGGCCCGTCGGGGTCGAAGGACTGGCGGTAGGTGCCGCCGCCGATGTGCTCCATCTCTCCGATCCCCCGGCGCTCTGCCTTGGGCCCGCGGTCGCGGAACCGGGGCGGGAGCCAGGTGTCCCACAGGTGGGTCGGCTCGACGATGTGGTCGTCCACGCTGATGATCCTCGGCAGCGGCGTGCTGCTGCCCGGCCGCGGCGTGGTGTCGTCGATGAGGTCTGTCATGCCTGCTCCAGTGTGGCCGCGAACGGGACGAGCGGGGCAAGTGCCTCGAGCTCGGCCCGGACCGAGCGCTCGTCGCCGGCCCGGATGCGCAGCACGACCTCGGTCACGCCGAGGCTCGCGAAGTGCTCGAGCTTGCCCTTCTCCGCGAGGGTCCCGAAGGGGACCGCGCTGAGCGTGGCCGGATCGCGGCCCGCCTGTTCGGCGAGCGCCCGCAGGCGGGGGAGCGCGCGGCCCAGACCGCTGCCCCCGATGGGGATCCACCCGTCGAGCGCGGCCGCCGCGGCGAGCACCGTCTCGGTGGCGCCGCCCCCGACCAGGGTGCGCACGCGGGGTTGCTGGAGTGGCTTGGGCCACGACCAGGTCGGGCCGAAGTCGACGAACTCGCCGTGAAACTCGGCTTCGTCGCACGACCAGATCGCTTCCATGGCGGCGAGATGCTCGGCCACGATGGCGCGCCGTCGTCCGAAGTCGACGCCGTGGTCCTCTGCCTCGGCCCGATTCCAGCCGTAGCCGACGCCGAGCGTCACCCGACCACCCGAGAGGTGGTCCAACGTTGCGACCTCCTTGGCGAGGAGGATCGGGTCGTGCTGCGCGGCGAGCAGGATGCCGGTGCCCAGACCGATGCGCGTCGTCACGGCTGCCGCGGTGGCCAGCGCGACGATCGGATCGAGACAGCGCTTGTAGTCGTCGAGGCGGACGCCCTCGACGAGCGCTGGAGGCAGGTCCTCTCGCAGCGGGAGGTGCGTGTGCTCGGGGAGCCACAACGAGTCGAAGCCGAGCTCCTCGACCGCGACGGCGAGCGTGGCCGGCGCCAGATCGCGGTCGGTGAGCGCGGCGGTGATACCGAGCCGCACGGTCAGGCCGGCGGGGCCTTCGCCGCGAACTCGGCCAGGGTGCCGCGCTGCGCGGCCCCCGAGAGCACCTTGGCGAACTCGCCCTGCTCGCGCCGGTTGGCCTCACGCACGGCGTCGCGCCGGGCTGCCCGCATGAGCGAGGTGATGGCCCGCGTCGAGGGTCGAGGGAACGCGGCGATCCTCGCCGCCAGCGTGACGGTCTCATCGCGCGCCGTGCCGGTGTCGCACACATGCAGGGCCAGCCCGAGGTCGACGAGCTCCTCGGCACTCACCCAGTCCGACGTGAGGAGGACGCGCGCGGCGCGCTGCCAGCCCATCACGGCAGGGAACAGGAAGCTGCTGGCCGCCTCGGGTGGCACGCCGAGCTCGGAGAAGGGGACGCGCAGGCGGGCGCCGCGGTCGACGAGCACGAGGTCGCAGTGCGCCAGCATGGTGAAGCCCAGCCCGACCGCCACGCCGTTGACCGCGGCGAGCAGCGGCACCGACATGTCACCGAGGCACTCGAGCAGGCCTTGGAAGCCCCGATCGGAGCCCTCGACCTTGGTTCCCGTCGCGAGTGCCGCCATCTCGGCCAGGTCCGCGCCGGAGGTGAACGCCCCGTCCTTCCCGGTCACCACGACGGCACCGACCCCGTCGTCGGCGTCAGCGGCACGCAGCGCGGCCGTGAGCTCGAGGTACATGGCCGTGTCGAACGCGTTGCGCACCTCGGGCCGGTTGAAGGTCAGGACGCGCACACCGGGCGCGGCGTCCTCGGTCTCGATACGGGCCACCTGCGTCAGCCGTCCGTGGCGTCGGCGGCTGCCTGGGCGCGGCGGCGGATGATCGTCTCCGCGGCGCCGCTGATCCCCGTGGAGATGGGCCAGCCGACGTAATGGGTCAGGTGCACCACGACCTCTCGGACCTGCTCGACGGTCAGCTCGCCGCGCTCGAGGGCCGAGTCGAACTGGATCTCGAGTAGCTCGGGCTTGTCCTGCGCCGCCAGCACCCCGATGGTGAGGAGCCGGCGCTGGACCAGGTCAAGGGTGTCGTCGGTCCACACCGTCCCGAAGAGGTGGTCGACGGTGATGTCGGTGTAGCGCCCGGGCAGGTCGGCGGGGTCGACGGTGAAGCCGTAGACCTCCTGCATCTTGGCCATGCCCGCGGCGCGGGGATCGGATGGTTGGCTCATGACCTTGCCTTCCTGGTGGTGCACGTGGCCCTGAACGGTAGGTCCAACCTCATTCCCCAGGGAAACCGAAGACGCGGTCGGTACGGCGTTCGGTGATTGCGGCGAGGGGGAGGGCCACGCCCAGCTGCTCGCCGAGCGCACGGATCGCAGCCAGGTCCTTCAGCGCGGTGTCGGCGCCGGCGCGCATGAGGCGGAGCAAGCCGGCGTCGGTGTCCGCCGGCCAGGGCTCCGCGGTGGTGCGGAACATCAGGCGTGAGGCCCCGCCGATCCGCTTGTCGCTCTCGCGGGTCGCCTCGCCGAGCTTGATCAGGTCGATGCCGGCCGCCTCGGCGAGCTCCTGCGCCTCGAAGGCGGCCAACCACGAGCCGTAGGTGATGAGGTTGCGCGCCAGCTTGGCCGCCAACCCGGCGCCCGGCGGACCCATGTGCAGCACGAGGCAGCTGATCACGTCGAGCACGGGGCGCACCTGGTCGACCTCTTCGGCCGAACCCCCGATCATGCACACCAGGTCGCCGGCCGCGGACGCGTCCGGTCCGCCGCTGACGCCGCAGTCGACCACGGTGACGCCCCACTGCGCGCTGGCGGCGCGCAGCTCGAGCAGCGAGGTAGTGGGGATCGTGCTGATCACGAGGACTGTGGTGCCCGCGGCGGCGCCGGCGAACACGCCTTCGGGCCCCTCGAGCACGGCGTGCACCTGGGCGTCACTGAAGACCACGACGAAGACCACCTCACTCATGGCGGCGAGCTCGGAGGGTGTCGCCGCCACGCGGGCGCCCTCCCGGAAGGGCGCGGTGGCCTCCTCGCGTACGTCGCACACCGCGACGGAGACGCCGCCGCCGACGAGCGACGACGCGATCCCCCCGCCCATGTCGCCGAGCCCGATGACTCCGACGCGGGGGAGCGTCGCCGCCTCGCCGCTCTCGTTCTCCGGCACTCGGCCCAGCCTCCCCGATCGTCGTGGCCCCGGTCCCCGGAGCTGGATTTGGACAACTGTCTAGACTATAGTTTGGACGTATGACCGAGCGCAATGTCGAGGGCAGCGTCACCGACGGCGGCGAGCGCCCCGACTACGCGGGCCCCTTCGACCCCGGGTTCGACTACGAGGACCTCTCCAAGGAGGCGCTGGTGCGCCTGGTGCGCGAGTACGGGCTCATCGTGCACCTGCTCGACCGGTCGATGTGCGCCGCCATCGGCCTGCGCTACGGGGCCGACGCGGTCAAGGAGCTGGCCATCGAGGAATGGGCCGGCGCCAGCCCGGTCTACGGGGACCGTTTGCGCCAGATCATGAATGTCGAGGGCGACGGCGTCTCCGCCATCTTCAAGGTGCTCCAGCTCGACCCCGGCTTCCCGCATCACTACATGGACGTGCATTACGAGCTGGTCGACGAGCAGCACGGCTATTTCGAGTTGGCCTACTGCGGCGCGCTGATGGACGCGGAGCCCTTCGGTGACGCGATGGTGACCAACATGTGCCACCACATCGAGGACGGGACGTTCGACGTGACGGCGCAAGCGGTCAATCCCAAGGCGCACATCCGCCACGTGCACCGGCCGCCCCGCGTTCCGACGGACCGGGTGCCGCACTGCCGCTGGGAGATCGTCATCGAGGACGACACCGAGACGCTGCCCGAGAAGGACATCACGAAGATCACGCGCATGACGACGGCTGCGACCTTCACCTTTCCCGACATGAAGGACGGCACACCGCACGTTCCGGCATCGTCGCCTGCCGGCAGGGCGTGATCGTGTTCGACCCCGTGGAGGCGTCCACGTCGGCGTCCGACGGGCCCGCGCTGGCGGAGCAGCCGGCGCGCCGGCTGCTCTCCGAGCGCCAAACCTCGGTCATGGAGCGACTGGTCGCGGCCGCGGCCGAGGAGGCCGAAGAGCGGGGGTACGCGGACATCTCGGTGCGGACGATCGCCAGGCGTGCGGGGGTCGCCCCGGCCACCGCCTACACCTACTTCTCCGGGAAGGACCACCTGCTGGCCGAGGTCCTGTGGCGCTGCGTGCAGTCGTCGCCGCACCTGGTCGACCTCACACTCGACCTGCCCGAGCGAGTCGCGGAGACCGCGCGCACGATGGGGTTCGCGTCCATGGGCCCACAGGCGGTCGCCGCGTGCACGACGGCGCTGTTGGGCGACGGCCCCGACGTCAAGCGGGTGCGGTCGCGCATCGGGGTGGAGATCGGGCAACGGCTGGCCGCCGCACTGGGTGGTGCCGCGGACGCAGCGGTGCTGCCCGTATTGCAAGCGACCTACACCGGCGCGCTGATCAGCGCCGGCATGGGGCACCTCGACTTCGACGCCGTGCCGCCGCTCATGGCCGATGCCACGGCGCTGATGACGTCGCGACGGGACCGGGTGGCCCGATGACCACCGTGGCCCCGCTCGCCTACAGCCCCTACGACTACGCGATCCACGAGGACCCGTATCCCACCTACGCCAGGCTGCGCGCCGAGGCTCCCGTCTTCTACAACGGCGATCTCGACTTCTTCGCATACGCGCGCCACGCCGACGTCCTCGCCGCGTTCCGCGACGTCGATCACTACTCCAACGCCTACGGCGTCAGCCTCGACCCCGCCGCCTTCGGCCCGGACGCGCACCGCGCCATGTCCTTCCTCGCCATGGATCCGCCGAAACACACCCGAATGCGCTCCATCGTCGGCAAGAGCTTCACGCCGCGGCGGGTGGCGGCGATGGAGGCGGGCATCCGGGCGCTGGCAGTGTCCCACCTCGAGGCGGCGCTCGAGGCCGCCTCGTTCGACTTCATCGGCGACTTCGCCGGGCAGCTGCCCATGGACGTGATCTCCGAGCTCGTCGGCGTGCCGCCGTCGGACCGCTCCGAGGTGCGCCGTCTGGCCGACCTGCTCGTCCACCGGGAGGAGGGGATGGACGACATCCCGCCCGAGGGCCTCGAGGCCGCGCTCACCCTGGCCGGCTACTACGCGGAGATGGTGGCGGACCGGCGCCGCCACGAGCGAGACGACCTGACCTGGTCACTGCTGCAGGCCGAGATCGACGGCGACCGCCTGAGCGACGACGAAGTCATCGGTTTCCTCTTCCTGCTCGTCGTGGCCGGCAACGAGACGACGACCAAACTGCTCGGCAACGCCTGGTACTGGGGCTGGCGCAATCCCGACCAGCGGGCCAAGCCGCTGGGCGACGCGCAGTGGGTGCCCAGCTGGGTGGAGGAGACACTGCGCTACGACACGTCGACGCAGATGTTGGCGCGCGTGACCCGCCAGCCTGTGCAGGTTCAGGGCGTGGACATCGACGCCGGCCGCAGGGTGCTGTTGCTCATCGGGTCCGCCAACCGCGACGAGGCGGTGTTCGCGGACCCCGAGTCCTACGACCTCGAGCGCAACACGCAAGACCTGGTCAGCTTCGGGAGCGGCCGCCACTTCTGCATGGGCGCCGCGCTGGCCCGCATGGAGGCCCACGTCGCGTTGACCGAGCTGGTCCAACGGGTGCGGGACTACGACGTCGACCCCGACGGCGTGGCGCGGGTCCACTCCATCAACGTGCGCGGCTTCGCCGCGTTGCCCACCACGGTGACGCGGCGGTGAGGACGCCGGGTGACCCTGCGCAGATGACACGCTGATGCCGCGCTTCGAGGATCCACCAGAACGCCGGCCCACGGTCGTGACCGGGGCGTCATCGGGGATCGGCGCCGCCACGGCGCGCCGCCTCGCCCAGGCGGGCCATCCGGTCGTGCTCGGCGCACGGCGCACCGCGGCCTGCGAGGAGTTGGCGTCCGGCATCCGCGGTGAGGGTGGTGCCGCCGCCGCCTTCCACCTCGACCTGGCGGACCCGGCGTCCATCGCGGCCTTCGCCAAGGAGGCGCAGGACGCGTTCGGGCCGGTGGAGGTGCTGGTGTCGAACGCGGCGCGCATCGTGGCCGGAAGCGCATTCGAGACCGCACCCGAGGATTTCGAAGAGGTGCTCCGCGTGAACGTGGGCGGGACCCATCGGCTCGTGCGCGCCTTCGGTGCCGGCATGCTCGAGCGCCGGCGCGGCGACCTCATCTTCGTGACCTCGGACGTGGTGGCCCACCCCAGGCCGCGCATGTCGGCCTATGTGGCGTCGAAGTGGGGCCTCGAGGGGTTCGTCACCGCCCTCCAGATGGAACTCGAGGGGACCGGTGTGCGCGCCATCATCGTGCGCCCGGGACCCACCCTGACGGGCATGGGCATGGACTGGGACCCCGACGTGACGGCTGACGTGCTGGCCGAGTGGTCGCGCTGGGGCCTGGCTCGCCACTCCGCCTTCTTGCGTCCTGACGGAGTCGCGCTGGCCATCGCACACGCCATGGCGGCGCCGCGGGGGACGCACCTGAGCGTGATCGAGGTCCAACCCGAGGCGCCGCTGCACGAGAAGGGAGAGGTTGCACCATGACGACCGAGACGACCCTACGCGAGCCCCCGCGGGTCTCTGGTGGCGAGGCCGAGAACGGCCACCTCGACGAGCTGAGCCGCGACCCGATCGCGCTGATGGCACGGGTGCGCGCCGAATGCGGCGACGTCGGTGAGTTCACCCTCGGAGGGCGCGACGTCGTCCTCCTCACGGGGGCCGACGCCAACGAGTTCTACTTCCGGGCGCCCGAGGAGCAGCTCGACCAGGCCGAGGCCTACCCCTTCATGACCCCGATCTTCGGCGCGGGGGTGGTGTTCGACGCCCCGCCCGAGCGCCGGCGCGAGATGCTGCACAACCAGGCGCTGCGCGACAAGTTCATGCGCGGCCATGCCGCCACCATCGCGAGGGAAGTGGAGCAGATGGTCGCGGGGTGGGGCGACGAGGGCGAGATCGACCTGTTGGACTGGTTCGCCGAGCTGACCATCTACACGTCGTCGGCCTGCCTCATCGGGCCGCGCTTTCGCCAGGAGCTCGATGGGCGGTTCGCGCAGCTGTACCACGATCTGGAGCGTGGGACCGACCCGATCGCCTACGTCGATCCCTACGCCGACATCGAGAGCTTCCGTCGGCGCGACGCAGCGCGAGCCGCCCTGGTCGAGCTGGTGGCGGGCATCATGGAGCGCCGCGCCGCGGGGCCTCCACCGCCCGAAGGCGAGGGCGACTTGCTCGACATCTTGATGTCGATCCGCGAGGAGGACGGCTCACTGCGCTTCAGTGCCGACACCGTCACCGGCATGTTCATCTCCATGATGTTCGCCGGCCATCACACGACGTCGGGCACGGCGGCATGGACACTGATCGAGCTCTTGCGGCATGGCGACGAGATGGCGGCGGTCACGGGGGAGCTCGACACCCTGTATGCCGACGGCTCCGAGGTCAGCTTCCAGGCGCTGCGCGAGATCCCACGGCTGGAGGCGGCGATCAAGGAGGCGCTGCGCCTGCACCCGCCCCTCATCCTGTTGCTGCGCGCCGCCATGGAGGACCTCGAATACGCCGGCTACCGCATCGCGGCGGGCAAATTCGTCGGGGCCAGCCCGGCCATCTGCAACCGCATCCCCGAGGACTTCCCGGACCCGGATGACTTCGTGCCGGCGCGCTACCTCGAGCCCCGGGAAGAGGACCGCGCCAACCCGTGGACCTGGATCCCCTTCGGGGCGGGCCGCCACCGCTGCGTGGGTGCCGCCTTCGCGATGATGCAGCTGAAGGCCATCTTCTCGGTGCTGCTCCAAGGCTGGGAATTCGAGGCGGCACAGCCCCTCGACAGCTACCGCAATGACCACTCCAAGATGGTCGTGCAGCTCGAGCAGCCCTGCCTGGTCCGCTACCGGCGCCGCACCCGCACCGAAGCGTCGTCGTGAGGATCGTCGTCGACCGGGACCTGTGCCAGGGTCACGCCGCCTGCGAAGGCGAGGCGCCGACCGTGTTCTCGGTGTCGAAACAGGGGGACCTCACGATCCTCCAGCCCGAGCCGCCGGCGGATTTGCGCGAGCAGGTCCTGCTGGCCGTGAAGTACTGCCCCACCCATGCGCTCTCGATTGAGGAGGACTGACAATGCCCGCTTACCCGCGTGCCGAGCTGGAGGAGATGGTCGAGCGCTGGCTCGAGGCGAACCGCCAGGGCGAGGCCAAGAAGAACTGGCAACACATGGCCGACCTCTACACCGAGGACGCCACCTATGGCTGGAACGTCGGGCCGAACGACGAGTTCATGGCTGTGGGTCGCGAGGAGATCCGCGCCATCGCCCTCGGGCACGAGATGGCGGGGCTCGAAGGCTGGACCTATCCGTACCAAAAGGTGCTGATCGACGACCAGCAAGGTGAAGTTCTGGGCCTGTGGAAGCAGGTGGCCGACGCCACCCGGGCCGACGGCTCACAGTACGAGATTGCCGGCCTGGGCGGATCGTGGTTCCGCTACGGCGGCGACTTCAAATGGTCGTGGCAGCGTGACTTCTTCGACGTCGGCAATGCGGGCGCCACGTTCATGGCGATGATCAAGGACGGCACGCTCCTGCCCGGCATGCAAGAGCGCATGGAGCGGGCCATGTCGGGAGAGCGGTTGCCGGGGCACTACCCCCTCGGCGGCGCGTCCGTTGGCTTGTGGGAGGTGCCGCCGGGCGCCTGACGGAGCGACCGACCTATCTCCTCCGCTTGTATCCGTGCGAAGAATCGCCTCAGGTTCTGGGCTTCCCCCTGAGCCAGTTACGGAATTGGCGCATCTTCGTGAGCATGCGACCTCTCAGAAAGAGCAGCCACACGCAGATCAGCACCAACGCGAGGAAGACGCCGAGCACGATGTGCACTTCGACTGAAGGATCGGAGTTGAGCAACCCGAAGAATCCTCTGTACTTTCCTTCTGGTGTTGTGCCATTGGCCAGGCTGAGATAGCTGGCTAAGCCAAAGACGCTGAAGAGCCCTATAAGAAGGAGAAGGAAGTTACGAGCATCTTCCGACGCACTCCTTCGTCGCTCGTCGTACCAGTCAGCCAGACGTTCGGCCGCCACGAGCTGCTCCTCCAACTCATTCGCGAGTGTTAGGACGCCACTTTCGTCCAGGAAGAGGTCGAGGAACCGTCGGTGAAGCTGGCTCTGGCAGAGTTGGGAGGATCGCAGTTCAGAAGTCTGACGGCGAATGCTTTGGTCGACCATCCGCAACGATTCAGAAGATCTCTGTGAGCGATGATCACCGCCGTGGGCCGTCCTGATGACCTCCTCAAGGCGCGTGCTCCACATTTCAAGCCGAGGTACCCAGCTGGCGGCAAATTGGGCCACCTCGAGGTAAGCACCCCAGAGCCAGTCCGGCACCGCGACTATCCCGAAGACGGTCATGTCTCCGGTATGCGCGAACCAGTCACCGGCGAAACCGAGGATCGGAAGCGGAAGGGTCCGCCCATGGCTGGATCCGCCCGGTTCTCCCACACCATTGGCCGTTGACATGGGTGCCGGCGCACGCAGCCACTCATCGAGCGTGCTCGCTACCAGATTGGCTGAGCTGAGCAGTACCTGCGCGCCAAGAACGGTCTCGATGGGTGCAGAACCCGGTGCTGCGATCGGAACATCCGTCTGCACCTTCACGACCTCGTGCAGGTTGCCGGGCATGTACGGGGGAATTTGGGCGATCTTCACGCCATCTGGTTTCTCGGTGCCACACAACGCGCGGGCTGTTGCCAGAACGACGTCTTGGGCAAAGAGGTGCATGTTTTCCCACCGTGCCGTCGTTGCCCCGCTCTTGACCTCCACCTCTTCGCCGAGGGCCCAAGGGGTTCCCGCTCGCAAGGTGCGATACACATCGTGGGGGTACGGGGTCTTCGCCCGCTCGCCCGTGGCCTCCAGAGGTTCGTTCGGAGCGACGCAGAGGCTGTGATTACCCATCCGGCTGAGCTCGAGCCACGCGCTATGGCGCTTGCCACCTATGGTCACCTCGGGGAGGACAACCTTCCTGCCTCCATAGATCCCGTCCCCGGATCCGAGCCAGAACGCGCTGACCGGGAGCTGTGTGACGGCGGGGGTCGACGATTCGTATTCGGGGAAGAGATCTGAGAGGTGCTTCCGCAGATCAGGGGCAAGGCTGCCCGTTGGATCGGCTGTCGCGTCCGGGCCTTGCGGGGCTGACCCCAGCGTTGCCGCATACGGAACGAGCTGTGGGTCAAGAGACTTGATGTAGTTTTCGACGTCGTCTTGCCGGTGTTTTCTGTGCGCAAAGTCGACTGCAAACGGGAAGCAGTAGAGGACCGACACCCTCTGCGGGACAAATACCTTGGTTGGCGCCGGACCGTCCGCGCAGCGGGACCGCAGGGTCTCGCCCAAGTTGACAAGGAGCTGTCGCCAAGGTTCGAACCGGGACGCTGTGATTGCTGTCGCTTCATCCTTTCGAAGCTCCCCGGCTACCTGGTCGAGATCTGACAAGGCACGATCGACCTCTTCGATCAAGCGACCCAGTCGTTCATCCCGATCGTGTGCCGCCAGGGGAGGTGTCGGAGAACCAACGCGAGGCTCCCTTTCGATCCAACTCTCGAAGGATTCGAGACAAAGCGTGACCTCGTTGATCGCCTGGTAGAAGGTCTTGTTCGCTTGGCACCGCGTGAGCGCCGATGTCAGCCCTTCCTTCAGTTCAACCTGATCGTCTGCCGGAAGGGCATTCAGCGCGCCAGCGAGTTGACCCTCGACCTGGTCAAGTACGGACAGCGCCTCCTTGAGAGCGTGACGCACATTGGCCGGATAGCCACGGTTGATCTGCTTGAACAGTAGGGAGTCCTGGTAGGTCATTTCGAGCCATGCGGTCGCCGCTTTGAGAAGCACGACGGAGGGCTGATCGCTCGGCTCTATGAATCTCTTACCAGCGCGACAGGCTGATTCGATCGTCTTGTAGCAGAGGGACGCGTCCCAGAGCGCCGAGCATGCGAGGCCGAGCTCGAGAAGCAGGACCGCCCGTCTCTCAGTTGACAGCATGCCGCGATCTGGGGGGCAGGTGGTCTTGAGAACCTCGAGGAGATAATCGGCGGCGAAGCTCTCGAGTACTTCGTACCTCGTCGCGTTGGAATGATCGGCCACCTCGTTGTCTTGAGTCGCACCCGCACCGCCAGTTCCCCGCCGAACATGGAAGCGCAAGGCCGGGTTGAAAGCAGTCGTGGTCTCGCCGAGCCAGCGTTCACCCAATTCGAGTTCGAGTTCGCCAAGGATCTCGCCCAGGGCTGATTTCACAGCATCGAGGGATGGTGCCTCTGACTCATGGTCCTCTTTGTCCTGATCGGACCTTCGATCGTGCTCTTCCGGCGCCGTGAGTTGACGGTTCTTCAGGAATTGGCGAAACGATGCCTCTGGGATGGCAAGTGTCAGCTTGGATTTCCTTGTCGTGGATTCCAGCTTCGATGCCACCCGCGTCGCGGCGCTGACCGAATCATCCATGACAGGGTTGCCAGTCCGCTTGAGCGACGATCTCTCGAACTGCTCGATCCGCCGAACGGACCGCCCCTTCCATGTAACCGCACCATTCGATTGATGAATCGGTGCCGGCCCAGTGCACTCGGCCGCAAGGTTCGTTGAGTGCTGCTCCCGCGCTGGTCAAGACTCCTGGTGGAAAGTGCATCGAATACGCCCCTCGAGACCATTGCTCTTGGTTCCAGTTCTGAAGCACCAGGGCTCCAGGTTGTTCAGCCTCACGACCAAAGAAGTGGCGTAGCGAGGCGAGAATGGCTGCCTCCTGCTCTTGTCTGGGCAAGAAGTTCATCTGACGCGCTTGGTCGCCCAGCACAAACCCGACGATCACGCCTGACCCCCGACCGTCGCTGGGCGAATTGTCGTACGTCAAGCTGACAGGGTGATCGTTGCTCAAAATCGTGCCGCTGAGGCCGGCTGATCGCCAGAAGGGCCGGTTATAGACCGCGTAAAACTTGACGCACGATCCCATGCTTGCCTTGGACATCATGGCCGCCTTCTTTTGGGGCAAGGGAGGATCAAATTGAATGTCGTTCGCGAGCACGTCCGGGAGGCAAATGACAATTCGACGTCCGCGGACCACTCCGCTGTCCGTTTCGGCCGTGACACTCTGTGAGTCTTGACGGATTGCGCGCACTGGGCTCCCCAAACGGATCGAATCAAGAAGCGGAATCGACAATCGACGGGGGACCTCAAATGCACCCTCGGCGATCCGGAAGCTCTCGGCACGTGTCACGTTGCCCAGCGACCCGCACCCTCGGATGTACGAAAGAATCGCGTATGCCGATGCTTCTGACGGTTCTATCGCCGCATTCCCCCGGACATAGAGCTGCGAGATCGCCCGGCCGGCCGCAGTGCGAACCAGTCGATTTGTCCAATCCTCAGCTGTCGTACGGTCCAAACGAGTCGCGGGTCTGCCCGACCATGGCGCGGCGCCAGGCAGCCGCCGATACATCAGCCAAATCGCCGCGGTAACTGCAAGCAGCTCCACGAAGGTACGCGGACCGACCCTTGGAAGAACAGCGCTGCCAAGGCTCGTTTGTCCCGCGACCGACCAGCTCACCTTGCCGGCTGTACCTTCGTCGAGCCGCTTTAGACCGAGGTCGTCGATCAATCCCATCATTCGGGTTTGCTCGGGTCCTACCCACTGGGCACCCAGGTCAAGGACCAGGTGTGGTCCGCCAGCAGGATCGGGCACCGAGTCGCTCAAGATCCTGCCCCCGACTCGATCGCGTGCTTCGAGGATGGTAACGGACGCTCCACGATGGCGGAGCTGGGTCGCCACCGAGAGTCCTGCGAGCCCGGCGCCGACCACGACGTAGTCGGATGACTCGGTCATCGCGAACGTCGACTGGGAACGGTCGGTGCGTCGTAATCGCAGTAGTCGGCGACTGGCAGCACCGGAATGCTGCCCTTCCCTTCGTACGCTTCCATCAACCACTGGAGATCACCAGCGTCGGCGTCCCGCGTGTCCTCCTCCTCCGAGAAGTATTCGCGTAGGAAGGCGGCGACGATGTGGGCCGGTACCCCCGGTGGAGAGGCGCGCAGAGACCGGGCGGTGCCACCGAGTTTGACGAGAAGCATGTCGTACACGCGCTGGCTGCCGGGCCTCACGCATGGTTGGAAGTAGGGCCCACAGATCAGCTCGGCGCCGAGTTTGGAGTAAAACTCGATCCGCCGCTGCGGACTTATTCCGTTTACCACTGGGTAGACACGAGGATCGTCGAGTTCGGCCAGGACGAGCTCGTACTGATTCGAGCCGAACCACTCGTCGCGACTGGCCTCAAAGAGCCGGGTCCCGACCCCCCCGCTCCTCTCGTTCGACACCACTGCCATGTAGCCCAGAAGCAAGGAGTTCGCCTCGGGGTAGGGATAGTAGATGCAACAGCCGATCGGACCGCTGGAGTCGGCTGCATAGAGCCCGAACGCTTCGACAGGATTGGACTCCAGATACCCGCGGAGACTCTCTAGCGGCTCGAGTTCTTCGGCGGAGAAGGCGGGTACCAGCACGGACTGAAAGATCCGATCCAAGGTGTCGTTCGACTCGAGGGAAAATATCTTGACGTCTTCTGACATGTAGCGCTCCACGGACTAGCCGCCAGAGCCGGGTGCTGAGGCGGAGAAATACGACGGTGAAGGAAGTCGGCAATGGGGTTGGAAGACGCGCCGGGCTGGCTCTGCATCGCTCAGTCGCGCCCGTTGTCAGCAACCAGGGGCCACTGGTCCTTGAGGAACCGCTCGGCTGCAGACCGCCCGCTTTCGAAGAGCTTCGACTGCGTGCCCTTGTCGATGTCGAAGTCGGTCGACTTGACCCCGAGGTTGTCGACGAACATGGTCCGCTGCACGACCTTGGGGTCCTGGAGCTCCATCTCGTCGTGCCAGCTCGACATGGTACCGACGAGGGCTTCCGCCAAGCTCATCGGACCGGTCACGTCGTGCTGCACCTGGTCGGGGTCCCAGCGGGCGACGAGCTTGATGCCGATCGTGGGCCAACGCTTCTGCTGCCCGTCGACCCTGTCGAACGCGTCGATCGGAAAGTTCGACAGCATGCCGCCGTCGACCAGCGTGGACGGTGCCTTCCCGGGAATCGGCAGCCGGACGGGGCGGAAGAAGAAAGGGATCGACATCGAAGCCCGCACCGCGTCGGCAACGCACTGCGTGTCGGGATCGATGTCGTTCAGCGCGTAGTCCCACGGCAGGTGCATGAGCCGGCCCCGGCTGACGTCCGATGCGGTGACGAGGAGCTTGAACTGCTTGTGGTCGGGCAGGCTGCTCGCGGGATCGTCGAAGCGGAGATCGGCAAAGGTGTGGACGCCGAGGTCGGCGAGGTGGCCGGCGATGAGCTCGCGGAAGAAGTCCCCCTCGTACACGCCGTGCTCGAAGAAGAACGAGAGGCCCTTTCCCACAAGGGGGACCTTGCCGAAGGACGTGTCGTCGCACAGGCGCTTGAAGTCGAGGGCCTCCATGGCGGTCTGGAGGTCCGCAGCCGACATCTCGGCGGCGACCAGGGAGCCGACGATGGCGCCGGCCGAAGAGCCGGCCACCCTGGCGAATTTGAGACCATGCTCCTCGAGGACCGAGATGGCGCCGACCAGCGCGATCCCCTTGACGCCGCCACCCTCGAGGACGAGGTCGACCGTCTGGGCGTCGTCGCTCACTGAGCCGGGACCGAGGGCTCGGCCTCTCCCGCACGGACCAGCCGCCGCAGCTCGTCGCCCGACATCTCTTGCTTCTCCTTGAGCACGTCGGCGATGCGGAGGACGAGCTCTCGCTGGAGCTCGAGGCGCGCCAGCACGCTGTTGTAGGCCTGGTCTAGGAGCTCGTTGACGCGAGCCGTCTGTTCGTGACTGGGACTGGTCGTCCAGAGCAGTGCGGTCGGCCCACCCAGCCCCGACTGGCAGACGAAGTACGTCGCGGTACTCGTGGCCACGGCCAGGTCGCTGTGCTCGCTCGAACCGCCCGCACCGGTGCTGACGTCGTCGGGCCCGAAGATCACCGCTTCGGCGGCACGCCCGGCCAGGGTGGTCTCCAGGCGCTCGAGCATCGTGCGCCGCGTGAGGACCTGCGACTCCGTCGGAGCCGATGCGACGAACCCCAAGGTCCCATCCATCCGCGGGATGATGCTGATGAAGGCGAGATCCACGCCCTTCGACGAGCTCATGACGCGGGCGAGCGCGTGGCCCGCCTCGTGCACCGCCACCCTGTGCAGGTCGGCGGGGCCGAGCTGCGGCGCCGAATCGGGACGACGCGGGCGACGCGTCACTTCGGCGACGAGGTCGGCCTGGCAGATGGGCCGGTTCTCGTGGCGGGCGCGCCTCGCCGCTCCCCGCACGAAGAACTCGACGTCTGCACCGGTCAGCCCAAAGGCGAGAACGGCCAGGACGTGCGGGTCGACGTCGTTCCCGACTTTGGCCTCGCCCTCGAGCTGGGAGAGGTGGTACTCGAAGATCCGCTCCAACCCCTCGATGCTCGGGAGCGGGATGGTCACGACCTGGTCGAGGCGCCCGGCGCGGCGCAGCGCGGGATCGACCTTCTCCGGGTAGTTCGTCGCGGCGACGAGGATGACCGACCCGCTGCTGACGATGCCCTGGACTTCTTCCAGCATCGCGTTGACCACTTCCGTCTGGTATTGGGCACTGTGGCCCTGGAACGTCTCGCGGTTCCCGATGCTGTCGATCTCGTCGAGGAAAAGGATGGCGGGCGCATAGCGGCGGGCCTCCGCGAAGTCCGCCCGCATGGCGCGCAGGTGCGCGTCGAGATAGCCCGCCGACTGCCAGCGCGCCGCGCTCGAGATGACGATCTTGATCCCGCACTCCTTGGCGATGGCGCGGGCGAGCGTCGTCTTGCCCGTCCCCGGCGCACCGACCAGGAGCATGCCCTTGTCGACGGCGGACCAGGGGATGCGTTCCGCCAGCGCCGACTGGATGTCGAGGATCAGGTCCTCTGCGACCCGCCTCGCCTCGCCGAGACCGTGCAGCTCGCTCAGGCTGGGACCGTCGTCGGGCGAGACCAGCTGCAGGCGCTGCTCCACGCGCTCGCGCAGGAATTCGACCGCTTCGTCGGCCGGCAGGTCGAGCTGGCGAGGGATGTAGAAATCCGCAATCACCAAGTAGCGGGTCCAATCGAATCCGAGCTCGTCCCAGTCAGCGCTCGGCGGTTCGTGGAAGATCCGCTCGAAGATCCGGGAAAACCGGCTTCGGTCGATCGCTGGGAAGCTGATCTCGAGGTCCGCGATGCGCCGGAAGGGCTCGGGCACCTGTTCGAGCCGCTCGCACCCGATCAGGACGGTGGCGTCGCTCAAGGAGAGCTCGTGTGCCACCCGGTCCACGTCGAAGAGGGTGCGATAGGTGTGGAACGACAGCAGGTAGAGGCGCACGTAGTCCGACACGGACAGCTGGCAGCGCAGGTCGTCGTTCTGCTCCAGGATCGCCTGGCCTCGGAGGACTCGTCCCGATTCGATCAGGTGTGGCGCGGCTTGGCCGGCGACGAAGTCCTCGACGAACGGAATCTCCGACTCCAAGATGACGATCGGGTTCGAGTCCTTGATCAGACGGCGGAATTGCTCGATCGGACCCCCGGACTGCGTCCCGTCGTTGAAGCGGCGCAGCAGCGCGCTCCACCTTCGTCGCGTCCGCTCAACTTCTGCAGCGCCTCCTCGAGCAGCAAGCCGACGAGGACCTCGGTGATCTCGCGCTCGGATGGCCGGGCGACGCCGAGCTCGAGCTTCGGCAACTGCGGCACGTCGACGCCGACGAGCTCGCACATCGGTTGATCGTCAATCATCTCGACGTTCCCATCGATCGCCACGGCGAAGGTGGCGTGGAAGAGCACGTCGGCATAGGCAACTGTCCCGTCGAATTCGTAACGGTCGTCGCTGAGGCCGCGCGAGGTCAGGGCCATGATTTCACCGCGCAGCTGGCTGAGGGCGGAGGTCTCGGCGGACGCACCCTCTTGGAGCCGCAGCTGGTCGGGCGACTCGATGAGCACGAACGCGCCCTGGTCGCTGCGGAGGAAGTGCAGGAAGAACCGCAGATACGGCTCGACGAGGTCGGCGCTCAGGGCCAGTGACTCGTACTCGTTCACTTCGTGGATCGGTGACGACTCCCCGTTCAACCATTCCGTTCCCCCCGTCCCGTGCAGGACGTACGCAGTATCCGCCGTGTCGTTGTGGCTGAAGCCCAGCTCGAGGAGGACGTAGTCGTCGTAGAAGGGGAGCCTCGCCCGGCGCCCCCCGACGTAGTGGCTGCCGGCGAAGAAGCGTGGGCTCTCCTCCGTCAGTTGCGAGAGCGACGCCTCTCCGAGGTCGGGCTCGCACGGCTCCCATCGGAGCCAGCCCTCATCGTTCACGTCCATGTGGCACACCCTTTTGTCCGGACCGAATATCGCCAAGAGAGAGCGCCCGTGAGGATAGTGGGTGCCGGATCTTTTTTCACAGGGCCGGAATTGCTACTCCGACGTGACCGATGTCACGGGATCGTCATGTCCCCGTGCCGTCGGGCCCGCCTGCCCAGCGTGTCCGACCTCGTCTTTCCGGCTCCGGAGAAGCGGGTGGAAGCGGGATTGGTGCGTCCCGCCCCATTGGGGCCGAAAGGCAGGCACCATTTAGGCTTTTTCGCCCGCGCCATTTGGGCCACTGGTACGGTCCCTCTTAGCAGAAAAGGCAGAGTTTGGGAGCCTCGGGACGAGGCACCCCGGGAAGCAGACGACCATGCAGGCGACCCAGACGAACCAGACGACGTACGGCGGATTTCGTCCGACCAAGGCACCGCGATTCCGGGTGCGCCGGAGATTCCGGACGATCTCGCGGTCGCCGGTGAGCCGAACCTGGTCGGCCCTGTTGTCGCTGGTCCCGGCGCTCACGCTCGGTCTCGCGGCGGCCGTGCCGTTCCTCTACTGGGGGCTCTGGCTGCGGAGTCGGAGATTGGTTGCCGTGGGAGCCGGCTATGTGGTGGCGGGGTGCCTCTGCCTGGTCCTCCTCAATGGGACGGGTTCGAACGACTCGTTGTCGGGTGCCTTTGCGGGCTTTCTACGCGTTGACGCTGGCGTGTGTGGGTACGGCACACGCCTTCGTGCTCCGCCATGAGCTCCTCGGCGAGTTCCTCGGCCCACGAATGGGCGACGCCACTCCCGAGCGACAGGCCGCCGAGCGCATTGGGCGACGCGAATACGCGAGGACGCTCCTGCGCACGGATCCCCTCCTCGCCTACGAGCTGCGCATCGGACGTCCCGATCTCCCGCGCGACTTCGACGACGGGGGCTTGATTGACGTCAACCACGCATCGGCGACGGCATTGGCGCGCATCCCGGACATCACCGAGGAGATGGCCTCGCAGATCGTCGCTGCCCGGGAGTCGGTCGGTGGCTACTCGTCGGTCGACGACATGAGCGTCGTGGTCGGCTGCGCGCCACAGTCCTTCGACCGGCTCCGAGATCACCTCGTCTTCGTGGCCTAGGGAGGGAGCGGCCGAGCGCGACAGGTTCACGTCGACGTGAACCGGTAACTCCCGCTTCCCACCGAGAGGACCGCCCGACCGGCCGTTGCCGGGAACACCGCCACCCCCGGAGCCTTGGCTGCCGGCCCGCCCCCTTCGCGCACGGCGGACGGGTCCGCCGTCGGCAGGTGTACGAGGGCCGAAGCGTTGGCCGGGAGATCCAGCTCCAGTTTCACGCCGTGACCGCGACGCTGCCACGAGACCGACACCGGTCCAGCCACGGTGGGCACCGAGCCCGACGCCCGTGACAGACCGGATGAGGGCGGCGCCACGGACACGCGCACGGTGCCATCGGGATTGGGCTCCATGAAGGACACGCCGAGCAATGACTCCTGCATGGCGACCAGGGCGGACGAGCCCCAGCCGTGCGACATCGAATCACCGATGAGGTCGCTCGGACGCCACACCTCCCAGGTGAACGTGCCGCCGGCCGCCACGATGCTGGCCCAGCCCGGGATGGAGGTGTCCGTCAGCGTGCGCACCATGGCCTCGGGCATGTCGGCCGCCGCCAGACCGCGCAAGAGCTCGAGCCCGTGGTTCGGGCCGATGTCGATACCGATGCCCGCCACATAGGCACCGACCGCTTTCACGTCTGCCGCCGGCACCACGCCATAGGCCAAAGGGAGCGCGTTGGCCTCTTGCGACGCGCTCCTGCTCTGTGCACCGTCGGCGTCGACGCCGTCCACGTAGACCCCGTCGTTTCGGCGCAACGCGGTGTTCACCGCCTCGGCCAGCTGCGCCGCCCGCGCCTGCCAGAGCGCGGTCCCACCGGGGTCGTTGGCCAGCATGGCCAACTGGGCCACGCGAGTGAACGCGTTCACCGCCAGCACGTTGCTCGCGGTATCGGCGGCGACCGAGAGGTCGTAGCCATAGACCGGATCGCCATTGCTGGTGTCGCCCAGGCCGTAGAGCAATCCGGTGCCCGCCTGACGGGCCGACCACAGCCAAGCGGCCACCTTGACGCTCGACGTGTAGTGGGCCAGCGCGGTGGGCTTGTCACCGGTGGAGAGGTAGTAGCGCCACACCCATTCGGGGTAGAGCGCCGTCGACGTCCCGAAGAAGCGAGCACCGTCACCGTTGGGATACACGGCGTTGACCTGCCCGGTCGGCCAGTAGCGGGCTTGGCCCCTCGCGACATCGCGCAGGGCCTGCCAGCTCATGTTCTGGTCGCCGTACGCCCGCATGATGCCCTCAGACTCGTTGGCGGCGTCCCAGGTGAACTGCCCCTTCTCCCGGGTCGGGGTGTCGACGAACTGCTCCTGGCTGCAGTAGAGGCACGAGCGCGCCATCAACCGCCACACCGCGTTGAGCATGCGGTCGTCCGTGGAGAAGGTGGCGGCCGGCACCGGCGACATGTCGGCGTGCCGTGCGACGGCGACAACCTGGTGCGGGCCGAGCGCCTCTCCCGCGTTGTCGATCTGGAGGTACCGGTATCCGAAGTAGGTGAAGGCCTCGAAAGTCTGGGGGCCGTCCCGCTGGATGTAGGAAGACGAGAGGTTCGTCTCCTGCGTCCCGTGCAGGGTCGAGACCTGACCGTCGGGATCGAGCAGATAGCCAGCCCGCGCCGTGACCGTCGAGCCGTCCCGGCCATGCGCGAATTGGATCCGGGGACGAGCCGCGTAGACCGCACCGAAGTCGGCGACCACGGCACCGCCAGCGAGGGTGTGCAGCCGGATCGGCAGCACGGGCGTCTCCCGGATCGTCGTCCGCTGTGCGTAGGTCCCGGCGAACGGCTCGGTGCCTGCCGGGCCGATGACTGTGACCGGCGACCAGGCGCTGGCGTCGAATCCCGGCTCCGACCACCTCTGGGGCTGGGCCCGCCCGTCCACCCACTCCACGAAGTCGCCCACGTCTGCGTTGCGTTGCGGCGAGGGCAGCCACTCGGCCGGGAGCTCACGCCACGAGCCGTCGGACCCGAAGGTCATGTGGCGTCCGTCGGCGTACCAGAGAGAGAGCTCGAAGAGCAGCCCGGGGGTCGACGCCGGCCGACCCTGGCCGGGTCCGTACCAACGGTGCAAGACTCCGAGAGCGTTGGGCTCACCTTGACGGACGATCTGCGTGAGGTCGACCGCCCACCGCGTACTGCTCGTCGGGGTAGGAGAAGCTGGGCCAGGCGTCGACAGGTGCTCCGTTCACGTAGAACCGATAGGTGTGCGCGGCCGACAGGTACGCGGTGACGCGGGCCAGCCCGCCAGCAGGCGGCGTCACCTCGGTACGCAGATAGGTCACACGGTCGGGTTGCAACGAGCCACCCGCCGGGCGCAGCCAGAGGCCCTGCCACTGGTCGCCGCGCAGCGAGGTGGTGAAGCGGGCCGGCGGGGACGGCGGGCCCCACCGCTCTGCGTACCCCCGAGGTTGTACGGTCCACTCGTAGCTCGCGTCGCCGGGTAGGGGAGACGAGCCGGTGTAGCCGACGAACGCCTGCTGGGCCGAGAGCACTTCCCCGCTTGTCCACACCCGGCCGGTGAGCCCGGGGTCGGTCCGGCGCAAGATAAGGCGGTACGCGCTTTGCATGACCGACCGACCCGTCGCCTGGACGGTCCAGGCGAACGACACACCGTCGGGGTCCACGCCGACCGGGTCCACGAGGCCGTTCACGGTGAGCCCCGTCGCGCGCAGCAAGCCCGGGGGAGCGGCGAGCGACGCCTCGGCCGTCAGCGGGCGATCGGCTGCCGTCGCCGCGCCGGCATCGGCTCCTGTACCCGTACCCCCGAGAGAGCTTGCCCCGACCGCGCCGGCGGCGACGCCGGCGGAGGAGGCCAGGAACCTGCGTCGGCCGAAGCGGCTCATGCTGCGCCTCCTATGGCGAGCACCCTGTCGTCTCCCGCATCCGCCACGTACACCGTTCCCGAGGTGGACACCGCGACACCCGTGGGGCTGCCGAGGTGGGTCAGCACCCACCGCGTGCCGTCACCGGCGCCTGCCGGGCTGGTCACCGGTACCGCGCCGGCCGCCGTGTAGAGGTCTCCGGCCGTCATGGCGCGACCGAACAGCGTCCCGTCGGACGAGGGGACGACCCGGAGGGCATGCATGTCGCCATCGGTGACGACCAGTGCCCCGCTCGGGCCGACAGCGAGGCCCCTGGGGTCGTTGAGCTCGGCCACCGGCCCTGTCGCCGAGAGCCCGTCCGCGAGATAGGGCCCGTAGCTGCCCGTCCCACCCACGACGACGGCGATCTCGTCAGCGCGGACGGTGGCGCCGTAGTACGAGCCGGCGCGGGCCGCGGCCAGCAACACGGACTGGTCGCCGTCATCGGCCACCAGCATGTCGCCGGCACTGTCAACCGCCACGGCCACCGGGTTCCACAGCTGTGCCGTCGCGACCGGTCCACCCTGACCGGCCGAACCACAGACGCCGGTGCCGGCCACGGTGTAGAGGTGCCCCGCCGCCATTGCCTGGCCGAACAGCGAGGTTGCGCTGCCCGGCAGCATGCGCACGCGGCAGTTGGCGGTGTCAGCAATGAAGAGGTCGCCGGCGGCGTCGAGAGCGAGGGAAGTCGGCTGGTTCAGCTTGCTGGCGGTGGCGGCGAGGCCGTCCCCGTTGAAGCCCGGCTGGCCCGTCCCGGCCACCGTAACGGGCGTCGAGCGGCCCGTCGGTCGCAGCTCCTGGACACGCTGTGCCGTCGCCTCCGCGATGTAGAGGTCGCCCTGCGCGTTGACCGCCAGGCCGGTCGGGTGGCCGATGCCACCGGTGGCCGTACACCCACCGCCGGCCACAGAAGCCACGTGCCCGGCGCGCAGGTGCACCCCGTAGCGCACCTCGGTCTTCGCCGGCACAACCAGGACGCGGCAGTGACCCGTGTCGGCCACGAAGAGATCGCCCGCAGGGTCGAGCGCGAGCCCGGCCGGCGAGCTCACGACGTCCGGTCCGAGAACGGTGCGCACACTGGGTACCGCGCCGGCGGCGGACGCGGCCCGGGCGGGGGTGGCGACTCCCGCGGCGGCGACGCCGAGGAGGGAAGCCAGGACGACAGAGAGGCCGCGCACCGGCCAATCATGCCGGTTGGAGGACGCGGACACCCGCAGTCGCCCTAAGTTGGCGGCGCCCCACCCGACCGCTCTGCTCGACGATACCGAGCACGATTGGTGGGGCGCGTCGAGCACCGAGAAGAAGGAGGCCCCCGTGCCCGCACCACCCGAAGAAGCCCTCAGCGCCCACAACGTCATGCTCAGCGGGAGAGACGGAGCCCAGATCAACGCCTATCTGGCTCAGCCCGCGGGCGACGGTCCGTTCCCGGGCGTCCTGGTGATCCATCACCTCCCGGGGTGGGACTCGGGCACCAAGGAGATCACCCGGCGCTTCGCCGCCAACGGGTACAACGCGATCTGCCCCAACCTGTACGCCCGCCAAGGTCTCGACGTCGACCCCGATGACGCGGCCGCCGCGGCCCGCGAGGCCGGAGGCGTCCCGGACGAGCAGTTCGTGGGTGACGCCGGCGCTGCCGTCGACGCGATGCGCGCACTTCGGACCGCCAACGGCAAGGTTGGGGTGATCGGCTACTGCTCGGGCGGACGCCACTCTTTCCTCACCGCGGTGAGCCTGCCCGTCGATGCCGCAGTCGACTGTTACGGCGCGTTCGTCACCGGCAGACTCCCCGAGGGCTTCCCGCTCAAAGTCACGCCCCTGGTCGACCGCACGCCTCAGCTCGTTTGCCCGCTGCTCGGCCTGTTCGGCAACGACGACCAGTTCCCGAGCCCCGAGCAGGTGGACGAGCTGGAACAAGCACTGAAGGACGCGGGCAAGACGTTCGAGTTCGTTCGCTACGACGGGGCCGGCCATGCCTTCTTCTCGGTGGACCGGCCCGCCTACCGTCCGGACGCCGCGGTCGACGGCTGGCAGCGGATCTTCGACTGGTACGGGCGCTACCTGGCGGGAGGCTGACCATGTGCTCCTACCTCACCGTCGCCATCGGCGTCGCCGGCAGCGCCAAGGGCGCGCAGGGCTGGTTCTCCGTGACCTCGGCCCAGGTCTATTTCGACCATCCGTTCCACGCGCCGTTCGACCACACGCTCAACATCGACTTCATCGACCCGTCCAAGGGTCCGGGCGCACGCGTCGCGGTCGAGCTGACGGCAGAATCTGCCCGGCGTCTGGTCGAGTCGATCAACGATGCGCTCGCGGCCGCGGGGGCTGCCGCAACGGGATGAGACCGGCTGCGCGGTGAGCCCACCGGCCGGTCCGGCAGCCGGCGTCCACCTGCCCTGGGCTCAGGTGCCCGACGTCGTGCACGAGTGGGCGGCGGACCTGGGTGGCGGACGGCCCGAGGCAGTCCGCGACCTCACGGGTGGGTTCTCGCCGGGTGCCACCGCGATCCTGCACTGGCCCGACCGCTCGGTCTTCGTGAAGGCGGTCGGCCCGGAGCTCAATCGCGAGTCGCCGTTCATGCACCGGCGCGAGGCCGTGGTTGCGGCGGCACTGCCCGCGTCGGGACCCTTCCCGCGTCTGCTGGGGACCCTCGACGACAGCGAGTGGGTGGCGCTCGCGTTCGAGGCGGTCGACGGCCGCCAGCCGCGCCACCCCTGGGACCCGGTCGAGTTCGACGCGGTCGTGGCGGCACTGGCGGCGATGCACGCAGCGCTCACGCCGAGCCCGGCGCCGGAACTCGAATCGCTGGCCGTCTACGCGCAGCGGCTCTTCGGTGGATGGGCCAGCCTGGCCGCGCTCGGCGCGCCACCGGGGCTCGACCCCTGGGCGAGCGGGCATCTCGGACGCCTGGCCGAGCTCGAGTCGGGCTGGCCCGAGGCGTGCGCGGGTTCGACACTCGTTCACGGCGACGTGCGCGCCGACAATGTTCTCGTGACCGCCGGCGCAGGCGAGGTGCTCTTCGTGGACTGGCCACACGCCGCCGTCGGCAACCCGGCCTTCGACGTCGTCGGCTGGGCCCCCTCGGTGGCGCTGGAGGGCGGTCCCGAGCCCGAAGAGCTTCTCGCCCGCTACGAGCGGCAACGGGTGCTCCATGCCGATGCCGTCACGGTGCTGCTCGCAGCGATCGCAGGCTTCTTCGTGTCTCGCTCCCTCGAACCACCTCCACCGGGGCTCCCGACTCTCCGCTCGTTCCAGGCCGCCCAGGGTGCGGTGGCGCTCGCCTGGCTCCGCCGCCGGACCGGCTGGTGATCAGCCGCCGCGAGACAGCCCATTAGGTTCTGCCCATGCGCTTCGGACTCCAGATCCCCAACTTCACCGCGGAATCACCCGCCGGCCTCTTCGACGGCGTCGTGGCGATGGCGACCGCTGCAGAGGAGACCGGGTTCGACTCGGTGTGGGTGATGGACCACTTCTATCAACTGCCGCCGATGGGCGGGCCGGACGCGCCGATGCTCGATTCGTACACGGTCCTCGGCGCGCTGGCCGCACTGACTTCGCGGGTCCGTCTCGGCGCCATGGTGACCGGCGTCACCTATCGCAATCCGGCTCATCTGGCCAAGATCGTCACCACGCTCGATGTCATCAGCGGCGGGCGCGCCATCCTCGGCCTTGGTGCCGCCTGGTACGACGTGGAGCACGAAGGATTGGGCTTCGACTTCCCGGCCGCGCCCGAGCGCCTCGACCGGCTGGAGGAGGCGCTGCAGATCTGCCGGGCGATGTTCCGCGAGGAGGCGCCGAGCTTCGACGGGCGCTACTACCGCATCCACGAGGCGCGGAACGTGCCGCGTCCGACACAGCCAGGCGGGCCCGCGATCCTGGTCGGTGGTGGAGGGGAGAAGCGCACACTGCAGTTGGTCGCGCGCTACGCGGACATGGCGAACTTCTTCGGCGACGTCACCACGGTCGCCCACAAGGTCGACGTGCTGCGAAGCCACTGCAAAGCAGTCGGCCGCGACCCCACTGAGGTCACCGTCAGCCGGCTGGCCACCCTCGTCCTGACGGCGAGCGCGCAGGAGACCGCCGACACCAAGGCGTTTCTGCGAGAAGTCACGGGAGAGGAGCCAACGGGCTCGAACGTCGGCACGCCTGACGAGCTGGCGGCTCAGGTCGAGGAGCTGGCGGCCGCCGGCGTCGACTACTTCATCTTCAACATGCCGACGGGCACTCCCGACACCGTGCGGCGTGTCGGGGCGGAGCTCGTCACCCGCTTCGCCGACTGACGACTCGCGCTATTCGGCCCGTAGCAACTGCGATGTGCGCGTCCGCGCAGCCAGGCGACCGGGCACGGTGGCAACGACGACGGCCAGCGCGAGAGCGACGAAGCCGATGGCCGCGACCGTCCCGGCGGGGACCGTCGGGACGGGGACTGCGCTGATCTCGCCGGCGAAGAGGTTCCAAAGGACACGGCCCAGAGCGATGCCGACCGGGATGCCGACGGCGCACCCGATGACGCCGGCCACGCCGGCTTGCACGGCGATCGCCCAAGCCAGCTGTCGGCGGGTGAACCCGAGGGTCTTGAGGATGGCGAGGTCACGCCGGCGTCGCCGTACGGACGTGACGAGGGTGATGCCGAGAGCGACGGCGGCCCCCGCGGCCAGGGCGAACCCGAGCAGGAGCGGCGTCGTGCCGAGGGAGCCGTAGTTGATGATCTGCGCGGGACGTTGCACCGGGAGCACCGATCCCCCGTTGATGGCGATGTCGAGCTCGGTGCCGATGGACTGCAGGGATCGCAGCGCCTGCGGGCTGGCGCCGCCCTTCGTGCGGACCAAGATGGCGTTCGGTCCGGGCGTCACTGCGAACAGGTTCCGGTCTGCCGGCGGGATGAGGTGGTAGTCGAGGACGGCACCGGTCCTAGGAGATCGCGGCGCCCGGCGACGACCCGCCGCTGTCGTCGCTACTTGTCCTGAGCGACGGCAGCCTTGAGATCGAGCAATGCCTCTTCCAGCTCGGCCGACCGGTGCCGCCTGGCGGCGTCGGCCGAGGCAAGCTGGTCGCCGGTCGGGTGTTGGCCACCCGACCGCATGAGGTGGTCCGCCTCGACCGCGAACGCGAGGCCACGGAGGCTCTCGGCGCATCGGGTGCACACGCCCCGGCTCATGTCGTCTGGCGCCGATGCGGCAGCTCGCTCCAGACTTTCGACCGCCTCGTCGACCTGAACCGCCACATCAGAGCGCCGTTGTTGGGTGTCGTTCTCAGTCTGAGAGAGCACGAGGTCGCGTGCAAGCTCGACCGCTGTGACGACCGGGCGGACTGTGCGTCGCCAGTCGGCGGCCTGACCCTGTCTGCGGGTCCTCGCGATGAGGAGCGCGACGAGCGCGATCGCCAACACGATTACAACGGCGAGCAGCACCCAGCCCCAGGTCTTGGAGCTCGAGGTGGACTTCGCCGCCGCCGTGGTGGTCGTCGGGTGTGAGGTCGTCGTAGTGGGATGTGCTCGGGTTGTCGTGGTCGTCGGGTGCGTCGTCGTGGTGGTTGGAGCCGTGGTCGGCGGCACAGTCGTCGTGGTCGTTGGTTCCGTGGTCGGGGGCGATGTCGTCGTGGTCGGGGACGCGCTCGTCGTGGTCGTGGTGTCTTGGGCCGATGCCGGTGATGGCATCATCGCCATGAGTCCAAGCGTGATGGGGGCCGCTGCAAGCACGCACAGAACCGCGGCGGGTGACCTGTGGTGCTTCAGCTTCATGCGGGCAGCCTACGACCCGCCTCCGATGGGCATGGCTCGGGGATCTGTCCTTCCGGGTACCGTCGGGACAAACGACGGGAGGACTCCATGCAGCTGGACATCCACGTGCCGCGCTTCACGTGGCCAGGTGGCGCCGCCGCCATCGGGCCGACGTTCGGCGACCTGGCCCAGACCGCGGAGGGGATCGGCGTCCGCACCCTCTCGGTGATGGACCACTGGTTCCAGATGGAGATGTTGTGGCCTGCGGAAGAGCCCATGCTCGAGGGCTACACCACGTTGTCATTCGCGGCAGCGAGGACCGAGCGCCTGCGCTTCCGCCTCCTGGTTGGGGGTGTCACCTATCGCCATCCTGGGCTGTTGGCCAAGACCGTGACCACGCTCGACGTGCTCTCTGGCGGCAGAGCCGAGTTGGGTCTCGGTGCCGCGTGGTACGAGCGCGAGCATCGCGGCCTTGGCGTCCCTTTCCCTCCGCTCAAAGAGCGCTACGAACGTCTCGAGGAGACAATAAAGATCTGCTTTCAGATGTGGAGCGACAACAACGGTCCTTTCGTAGGTAGCCATTACCAGCTGGCGGAGACCTTGTGCTCGCCGCCTCCGCTGAGCGTGCCCCGGCCACGGCTCCTTATCGGCGGGGGTGGGGAGCGTAAGACCCTCCGCCTCGTTGCGGCCTATGCCGACGCGTGCAATGTCATGGGCGACGCCGCGACGGTCGCGCACAAGGTCGAAGTCCTGCGTGCGCACTGCGACACCGTGGGCCGTGACCCGGAAACGATAGAGGTCACTGCGCTCATCATGATCGCCGACGACGCCGACCCCGATACGATCCTGCGGGAGGCCGAGGCCCTTCGCTCCGCGGGTGCCGACGCGATCGTCGTGCGATCCACCGGATCCGAGCCATCGCGGTGGCTCGAGACGACGTGGGGACCCGTGGTCCCTCGCCTCGCCTCGCTTTGAGGGTCCAGTCCTAGCCGTCGGCGTCGATGATCGATACGTCGATGCTCCAGTACGCGGGGGTTATCGTGCAGTCGCGGGCCGCTAGCTCATCCGGAAGAGCAGGGGACTTTTAATCCCAAGGTGCCGGGATCGAGACCCGGGCGGCCCACCAATTTTATGGCAGTTTTATAGCCCACCAGTTTTATCGGCCCACCAGAAGAGTGCACAGACGAGCCGGAAGAACTCTGCGCTCGAGGAGCTCACCCGTTGGCCGGGCATCCACTTGGCTTGCGCTGCCGACCGCTCGGCGGTCTAACGGTGGCCGTTATCCGGCGAGGTCTGTCTCGAGCAGCGTGATCGGCATTCCGAACACCGGGGCGAACTGCGCTTCCTCAAGCGTATAGCCGTCGCCACTGCGGCTCTGCAGGTAGGTGAGTTCGGCGCCACCGCGTCGCATGCTCTCCGTCGCAGCGCTGATCGCCCTAGTGCGCACCACGACGGAATAGACGCCTTCTCCCTGCTCGTTGAGGAACGAGCGTGCTTCACACAGGGTTGCATCGCTCGTCGTCGGCGAGACGATCTCGATTCCCCGTGTCCAGTCGAGAAGAACGCGAAGTGAGACATCGTCAAGCAGGATCTCGACGAACTCGAAACCGAGGTTACGCCAGACGTCCGCCGCCGCGTCCTGATTCTCGGGTTCCACGCAGAACACAACGTGATGGAGGCTTGGTGGAGGTTTCAACTTTGCTGCTTTCACTCGAGGCGCGGCCGAGGCCGGACAGCGTCGCCTGCGGCAGAGTTTCGCCGACTTGATTCACGAACCAGAATAATCATAGAGTGTCAATGTAATAGGATATTTAATCATTTTGGGGGTCGGATGGGCTCGCTTGACGGCAAGGTGGCGATCGTCACCGGGACGAGCCGGGGTGTGGGCGTGGGCATCGCCCGCGAGCTGCTGCTCGCCGGCGCGACGGTCGTGGGGTGCTCTCGCTCCGAGCTGCCGAGCCTTCCCGGCGCCGACACCGTGCCCGGCGGGGTGGACCGGTCCGAACAGTGGGTGTGTGATCAGGCCGACCATAAGGCGATCGACTCGTTCGTGCAGCGGGTCGTCGACACGTTTGGCCGTCTCGATATCCTCGTGAACAACGCCGGAGGAACCGTGCCGACACCGCGCGTCGAGGCGATTCCGGAACTCGTTCAGAAGATCCAGGGCACCCCGCGCAGTGAGGACGAGTTCGAACGCACCATCTTGTTCCATGCCTTCGCGGTGCAGATGAACCTCATCAGTCCGTTGTGGTTCGCCATTCGCGCGTATCGCCAAATGCGCGAACAGGACGGGGTCGGATCGATCATCAACATCTCGAGTGGCGCCGGCCACCCAGCGGGCAGCCCGACGCTCGTGTCCTACGGTGCGGCCAAGTCCGGACTGAACCATCTGACACGCTCGTTGGCGGAGGAGTGGGGGCCGAAGGCCCGCGTCAACTGCCTCGCGCTCGGACCCACGATGACCGAGAATTTCCGTGCGTTCGTGCTTCCTTCCGATGATCAGACGGGTTCGGAGTACTTCGAGCGCGTGCCGCTCGGCCGCGCCGGTGAGCCGAGTGAGGTCGGTCGGGCCTGCGTCTTCCTCTGCAGCGGCGAGGCCGACTACATCAATGGCACGACGATCGAGATCGATGGTGGCATGTTGCCCGGCGTCCTGTACGAAGCCGGGTTGAAGACCATCACTGACCTGCTCTGAGGAGGGAAGCCGTGACCCTACGGGTGGTGCAGTTCTCCACCGGGCATGTCGGTCGGCACTCTCTGCGGGCCATCATCGAACGACCCGGGCTCGAGCTCGTCGGGGTGCATGCGGCAAGTCCCGCCAAGGTGGGCCGTGACGCGGCGGAGTTGTGCGGCGTTGCCGAGCCGACCGCAGTGCTCGCCACGGACGATCTTGCGGCTCTGGTCGACCTGAGAGCGGACTGCGTCGTGTACACGTCGCAAGCCGAGACCAGACCCGATGTGGCGCTCCAGGAGCTGACAGGGTTTTTGGCGGCGGGTACGAACGTCGTTGGAACATCGCTGGTGTGGCTCGTCTACCCCCCGCACGCCGACGCCTGGCTGCGCGATCCCCTCGAGCGCGCGTGCGCAGAAGGAGGATCGACGATGTACATCAACGGCATTGATCCCGGATTCTCGGGCGATCTCCTGGCGCTGGCCGCACTGAGCCTGGCGGAGCGGGCAGACCACGTCCTCGTGCAGGAGATCTGCGATTACGGCACGTACGACGACGCTGAATTCACAGGTGTCAGCTTCGGGTTCGGCACGCCACCCGAGGAGGTTCCGACGCTGTTTCTGCCCGGCGTGCTGCGGTCGATCTGGGGCGGGCCCGTCCAGCTCTTGGCCGATGAGCTCGGGATAGAGCTCGACGAGATCCGCGAACGGGTCGAGCAGTGGACGGCAACCGAGCCGATCGACTGCACCATGATGCACGTCGATCGCGGACGGGTCGCGGCAGTCCGGTTCGGTGTTGAAGGCGTCATCGACGGTCGCACTGTGATCACGATGGAACACGTCAACCGCCTTACCCAGACCGCGGCGCCCGAATGGCCGTTCCCGCCCGAGGGCCGCCCCGGCGTGCACCGGGTCGTCGTGGCCGGCCGACCCGGGATTGAGATCAACACCCACGTCGGTCTGGGTGGAACGGACCACAACGAAGCGGGCGTGATTGCCACCGCCATGAAAGCCGTCAACGCGATTCCGGCGGTGTGCGCTGCACCACCCGGCCTCGTGTCGTTGCGCGACCTGCCGGTGTCGCAGGTGCGCGGGCTCATGCGATGACGACTCTCGACGTACCCCAGGCCCGTCGGACCGCCCCCACGCGACGAGCCGTCAAGGGCCAGATCCGAGGTGACCGCACCCGCCAGCTCATCATCGACGAGACGATCCGATGCGTTCGCGAAGAAGGTTTCGCGTCGATATCCGCCAGTCATATCGCTGAACGCGCCGGGGTGACCTGGGGCGTCATCCAGTACCACTTCGGCGATCGCAATGGCGTGCTCATGGCCGTGGTCGACCACGGCTACGACCTCCTCCGTGAAGCGATCGACGATGTGGAACTCCCGGTCGGCTCGACGCGTGAGCGTGTACAGGCCGTTGTCGACGCTGGATGGAGCGCCTTCAGTAATCCGGCTTCGCTCGCGGCGTTCGAGATCCTCGTCGCCACAAGGGCCAGCCGCGAACCACGGCTCGAACAGCACCTTGCCGACCTGGCGGACCAGTTGGCCCGCCTCGGACGTGCGCTTGATCCCCTCGGTCGAGGACGCAGACGCCAAGCGATCGGCAACCTCTTCTGGGCCGCCCTGCGCGGACTCGCCTTGGCGCAGATGGTCGTCAGTGAACCACTCGAGTTCACACACGAGCGACGCGCTCTCGTTGATCTGCTGACGATGCATCTCGAAAGCCGAGTTGCAGAGTGACACGTTCTCGCGCCGCGGTTACGCCGTGTCGTCATTGCCAGGCCGGAAGGGCAAAGCGAAGGAGTGCACGATGATGGAGAACCCGGTCGATTCACCCGAGCGCAGGTACAAGGTCATCGTCTGGGCGACCGGGCGTGTCGGCAAACTGGCGATCAGAACCATCGCTGATCGACCGAACCTCGACCTTGTCGGCGTCTGGGTCCATTCCGAGGCGAAGGACGGCCAGGATGCCGGCACCCTGGCCGAGATTGATCCGCTCGGTGTGACCTCGACGCGCGACAAGGAGTTGATACTGCAAGGCGATGCAGACTGTGTCGTCTACACCGGACCTGCAACCACCCGCCCCCGGGAGGCCATGGAGGACTTCTGCCGGATTCTCGAGTCCGGAAAGAACATCGTGACGACATCACTTCCCGGCCTCGTGTATCCGCGGGGATCCATGCGCGAGTCCGCCCTGACGCGCATCCGCGAGTCTGCGAATCGAGGCAACAGCTCGATCTATTCCACCGGCATCGAACCGGGGTTCGGTTGTGACCTGTTCGCGGTGGCGCTGACGTCCATGTCGAGCCGCGTGTATTCGATTCGGGGGCTCGAGATCACCGACTATTCCCGCGACAACCTGATCTACGAGATGCGTGAGCTCTTCGGGTTCGGCCAACCGCTTGATTACCAAGGTGGCGTCATGATGCCCGGCGTCATCAAGTTCGGTTGGGGCGCCGCTGTCACGATGGTCGCCGAGGCGCTCGGAGTGCAGCTGGACGAGATTCGTGAGTCCTGTCAGTTCGCTCCCGCTCCGCGTCGACTCGAGACTGGCTCCGGTGTGGTCGAGCCCGGGACGGTGGGCGCGATCTGGTTCCGATGCATCGGAGTGGTCGACGGAGAAGAGGTCATCACTATCGAGCACATCGACCGCATGTGCGCCGACGTGGCCCCGGACTGGCCCAAGAGCCGTGCAGGCGGGATCGACGGTGTCTGGAGAGTCATCATCGAAGGTGAACCGAGCTTCGACGCCGAATTTGAAGTCGGGTTCAACGCGAACGAGGACTCCACGCCTCATGGCCTTCTCGCAACAGGCATGCGGGCAGTCAACGCTATTCCTTGGGTATGCGCAGCTGACCCGGGAATCGTCGACGCGCTCCACATTCCGAACACTCCGGCAATCGGCGCGCTACGACCTAAGCGTGAGGGCATCCCGACCCTTTGAATCCGAAGGTTGATTTGCTACTACGTTGCTACTCAAATCAGCGGACACAAGGATCTTGAAGTGCGCCTGCTGGACACCTGACCCGACCTGAGCTGGCCCAATAGTCTCGGTTGGATCTGCTGGACGATCTGAATCGCTCTTTTAATCCCAAGGTGCCGGGATCGAGACCCGGGCGGCCCACCGGATAGTTGCAGATCAGAACGGCGAATCTCCGCTCGGATCGGTCCCGTCGTCTCCGGCATATGCAACACGTCGTTTGTCATGCGCTGTCGTTACGGGTTTCGGACTCTCACCGACCCAGCTCATGTAAGCAGCCGCACGCCAAAGCACTGGCTTTAATCTGTCCACAAAGGTTAAGGGGCCGCGCGGGTAGGTGACCATCCACCGGTCGTTGTGATGGCCCAGATTTGATTCTGGGTGCGTCCCAACCAACGACCAAGTGGAGGTCACCCCCATAATGCGCGTACTCGAGCCCGAAGTGGTTGATGCGGTCTGGGCCGTCATCGAGCCCCTGATCCCCTCGACTCCTGAGAAGCACCCTTTGGGTTGTCACCGGCCCCGGGTCTCGGACCGGTTGTGTTTCTGGGGGATCCTCATCCGCCTGGTCACCGGCTGTTCGTGGTTGAGTGTCGAGGCGATCCTCGAGTACCAGGTGTCCGACACGACGCTGCGAGCGCGCCGCGATGAGTGGATCGTCGCCGGCGTGTTCGACGCCCTGCGCTGCCACGCCGTGCATGCCTACGACCGCATCATCGGTCTCGATCTCTCCGAAGTGGCGCTCGACGGGTCCTTGCACAAGGCGCCCTGTGGCGGCGAAGGCACGGGCAAGAACCCCACCGACCGGGCAAAACTCGGCTGGAAATGGTCGATCGCGACCGATGCTCACGGCATCCCGATCGGCTGGGCCCTCGACGGCGCCAACCGCAACGACGTCAAGATGCTCGATCCCACCCTCGACGACCTGGCACGTGCGGGGCTGCTCGAGGAGGTCGAGACCCTGCACCTCGACCGGGGCTACGACTATCCCAAAGTCCGCGACCAGCTCGCCGGTCGCGGACTCGACGATCTCAACATTCAGCTCCGCTCGAGACACATCACCACCTCCGTCAAACAACCGATGCGGCTCGGGCTGCGCTGGGTGGTCGAAGGCACCAACTCGTGGCTGAGTAACTACGGCCAGCTCCGTCGCAACACCGATCGGCGAACCCGACACCGCCATGCCCAGCTCTGCCTGGTCGTCGCCCTGCTCATCACCGCCAAGCTCATCGACTGGCGCAACCGGTGGAGCCCGGACTCACGGCCTATCCGCTAATCCCCTTAGTGTTGGGGCCCGGGCGCCGCCAGGACGTCAGGGCCTCGCGTCATGCGGCGGCCACGGGCAGGCGGACGGTGAAGCAGCATCCACCCGATTCGTTCGCCACCTCGATTCCCCCGCCGTGCGCCTGTACCAGGCCCTGGGCGATAGCCAGGCCCAGGCCCGCCCGCTGGTCCGGCTCGGGGCTCCGGGCCGCGTCGCCGCGGTACCCCAGCTCGAAGACCCGGGCCAGCTCCGCCTCGGCGATGCCGCCGCAGCCGTCGCGCAGCGTTATGACGGTCTCGTCGTCGGAGGCGTGCGCTTGCAGGCTTACCTCACCGCCGGCGGGCGTGTGGCGCAGCGCGTTCTCGAGCAGGTTGCGCAGGATGCGCAGGAACTCAGTGGTGGAGAGCCGCACCCTGGCCGAACCCTCCTCAACCTGACCCACGATGTGTACGCCCTTGGCCTTCGCCATGGGCCGCACGAGCGTGAGGGCGTCGGAGACCACGTCGTCGAGCGAGACCAGCTCGAGGTTCAGGTTGAGCAGGCCGCTGTGGATGCGGCTGAGGCGGAAGAGGTCGTCAACCATGCCGTCGAGGCGGGCGATCTCGCTGACGATGGTCCGGTAATAGCGGGACACGGTCTCGGGATCGGTCACGATGCCGTCCTCCAGTGCTTCGGTCAGCGCCTGGATCCCGGCCAACGGCGTCCGCAAGTCGTGGGAGATCCACGCGATCAGCTCGCGGCGGGACGCCTCGAGCGAGCGTTCCCGCACGATCGACTCGTGGAGTTGTTCTCCGATCTCCCGCAGCTGGCTCGCCAGGTCGCCAAGCTCGAGTGTCGGGACCGAGGAAGGATCCGCTTCGTAAGGCCGCTGACCGAGCGACGATGAGAGACGGCTGACAGCGCCGATGCCCTGGCGGAGGGTCCTGGCCAGGACGATGGCGGTCAGCCCGCCTACTGTCGCCGCCGCGACCAGGACCACGATGACGGTCCGCTCGTCCTCGGGCGACAGGAACATGCGCCAGCCGGCGAGCACGGTGCTCGCCACGATGCCGAGCACCGTGGTCAACGCCGCCACCGACAGGTAGACGGACAAAGGTCGCTGGCCCAGGTGATGCGTCACCACTAACCCGAGCGACGACAGCGCCAAGGCGGCCCCGGCCGTCAGGCCGACGACCTCGCTCGCCGCTGCAGGCGAATCGCCGAACGCGACGGCCAGGAGCCACGCGGCGCCGATTCCCGCCACACCGAGCAGGACGATCCGGCTCATGCCGCGAGCTGGTAGCCGACGCCCCATACGGTGAGGATCCGTACGGGGTTGCTGGGGTCGGGCTCAAGCTTCTCGCGCAGGCGGCGGATGTGCACGGTGATTGTGGCGCTGTCTCCGTAGGACCAACCCCACACTGCCTCCATGAGCTCTTCGCGGCGGAACACGACGCCCGGGTTGCGCATTAAGAAGACGAGCAGGTCCAGCTCACGAGGGGTCAACACGAGCCGCCGGCCAGCGAGTGTGACCCGCCGCGCGCCGACGTCGATCGCAAGCTCCCCGGCCCGCAGCGTCGGGCCCGTGGTCAGAAACGGGGCGCTCTCGGCTGCGGTGCGGTTCAGCACCGACTTGACCCGGGCCGTGACCTCACGGGGCGAGAACGGCTTCGTGACGTAGTCGTCCGCCCCGAGCTCGAGTCCAGCGACCCTGTCCTCCTCCTCGCCCAGCGCCGTGAGCATGATGACGGGGACGCGGCCCATGAGGCGGATGCGGCGGAAGACGTCGAGCCCGTTCGTCCCGGGCAGCATCAGGTCCAGCACCATCAGGTCGGGGAGATCGTGCGTGGCTGCTTCTACCGCGGCGCTTCCGTCGGCCGTCGCGCGCACATCGAATCCCTCGCGGTCGAGGTACCGAGTCAACACCTCCACCACCGTGGGGTCGTCGTCTACCACCAAGATCCGCGGCTTCGCCACGAGCACGATCGTACGGCCGTCGCCTAGGCCACGCCGACCGCGCCGCAGAAGTTAAGGAAATGGTTAGGTCTGAGGCATTCCTCCGTCGGGTGGCGGCGCATATGGTCGTCGAGCGTGAACCTTGCGGCGTCTCACGCCTCCGCGCTGGTCCCGCGGCCCGCGCCTGGTCCTCTTCCCGGTCTCGCCGCCGTGCGGAGCTCTCAGCTGGAACGCTGGTTCTCGAGCTGCGGTCGGCCGCCCCGGCTGGACCTCGCCAGGAGCGGAGCGCCGGGGATTACGACCCGCCAGCTCCTCAATCTCGCTGCACCCGCCGACGTCGAGGCCTATCTCGAGATGCCGCTGGACTACGGCCCCGGCGCTGGCACCGAGCGCCTCCGCTCCGCCGTCGCCTCCGTTGCCGGCTGCTCGCTCGACGACGTCGTCGTAACTCATGGCGCCATCGAGGCCCTCCTTCTCTCCTGCGCGGCCTCGCTCGAGAACCGCACCGCTGTGGCAGTCGCAGCACCGGGTTATGAGGGCCTGTTTCGAGCCGTCGAGGCGGTCGGCGGGGTGGTGCAGGCGGTGCCCGTGTGGAACCCCGGTGCGTCCACCGTCGATCTCGGCCCGCTGCTGGCATTGGACCTGCCGCGCTATGGCGCGGTGATCGTCAACTCGCCCCACAACCCCACCGGTCTCACGGCGACAGCAGGGGACCTAGTGGACTTGGCCGACCGGTGCGCCGCCGCCGGCACGACGCTCATCGTCGACCAGGTGTCCGTGGGGACCCTCGATCCCGGAGCGCACTCGGTGCTGCGGCAAGCGCAGGGCTCCTCAGCGGTCGTGCAGGTCGGTGACGTGAGCAAGGCGTTCGGGTTGGGTGGGCTCCGGGTGGGGTGGTGCGCGGTACCCCAACCGGCGCGCCGGGCACGCATCGCGGAGCTGCGCGACGTCACCAGCCTGGCTAACTCGGCACCGAGCCAACACTTGGCCGCCATTGCCCTGGAGAACCGCGGGGTTCTGTCTGCGGCACCAACGGCCCGGTCGAACCTCGAGCGGTTATGCACTCTCATGGAGGGGCTCGCACCATCGGGCGCCTGGAGCATGCCTGCCGACGGGCTCGTGGCCTTCCCGGCCTTTCCGATCCAGGTCTCTGCCCGCGTGTTCGCACACCGCCTGCGCGAACGGTTCGGTGTGGCCGTCACCCCGGGATCGTTCTTCGGCTTCGACCGCCACCTCCGCGTCGGGCTGGGCCTCGTTCCAGAGCTTTTCGGAGAAGCGCTCGACCGGCTGGCCGACGCGCTGGAAGCCGAGGCTGGCGAATGACACGCGAAGCGCGAGAGCCTGCACACGTTGCCGAAGCCCCGGCACCTCCCGACCTCTCTCGCCACAGGCGCGCATCGGAGCGGCTCAGGGAAGCTGCGGCACACCCGCCACCGGGGCCATTCCGTGCCCGGTGGTGGAGGAGCCCGGTCCGCGGGCCCTGGCTCACCTCCTACTTCGGGTCCATCCTGCTCGTGGGCATCCCGCTGATGTTCATCACCGGCCTCGTCTCGTACGCGTCGTACAACCCTCGGTTGGCAGGCAACGACACCACGCCTGGCAAGGGCATCCTCGGCTTCTATCTCTTCTCCTGGGTCACCAGCCCGTCGTGGGTCTACAGGGTCAGCCAGGGGACGCATGTCATCCTCGGCCTCACCCTGGTGCCCATCGTCCTGGCCAAGCTCTGGTCGGTCATCCCCAAATTGTTCGAGTGGCCGGGGGTGCGCTCGGTGGCGCACGGACTCGAGCGATTAAGCCTGATGCTCGTCATCGGGGGCGCAGTGCTCGAGTTCGCGACCGGTATCGCCGACATCGACTACTACTACCCGTGGAAATTCGACTTCTATGAGGCGCACTTCTATGGCGCATGGGTTTTCATCGTCGGGTTCGTGGTGCACGTTTGCTTGAAGTTGCCGACGATGTGGCGGTCCCTTCAGCGCTACAGCCTGCGCGAGATTTTCACGACTCCGCTTGCGCGCACTCGACCGGAACCGGGGGACGGCCACGGCCTGGTGGCGTCGCACCCGTCGCCGCCCACCATATCCCGGCGCGGAGTGCTGGGTTTGGTGGGCGGATCGGCAGCCGTTGTTTTCCTGCTGACTGCAGGCGGAACGGTCAGGGTGTTGCGACCGCTCGCCCTACTCTCACCGCGGGCCCGGAGCCAGGGTACCGGTCCCCATCCCGAGGCCAACGACTTCGAGGTCAACCGCGTGTTCGCAGCGACGGGCATCCCGGTTTCCGAAACGGGTGAGAGTTGGCGTCTCGTCCTCAGCGGTCCGCGCAGCGTGTCGCTGTCGCGTGCAGAGTTGATGGAAATGCCGCTGGCCACCGAGGTCCTCCCCATCGCGTGCGTCGAGGGCTGGTCGACCGTGCAGACATGGACGGGCGTGCGTCTGGTGGACCTGGCGCGACTGGCTGGCCTCGACCACGCCGTCGATGTCGAGGTGGAATCGCTCGAGAAGCCAGGTCAACCGTTCCGCTCCGCCACCCTCGCGTCGAACCAGGCAGGCGACCCCCAGACGCTGCTCGCATTGTGCGTCAACGGCGAGGACATTTCGCTCGACCACGGTTACCCGGCTCGAATGATCGTCTCGGCCGCGCCGGGGGTGCACTGCACCAAATGGGTCTCCGAGCTGAGGTTTCTCACGTGACGGGCCCCCCACCCGTCGGCACGGGTCAACGCCCGCGGTCGTGGTTTCGGCGGCTCTACGGCGCCGGTCCCGCCCACGCGCTATTGATGACAGCCGCCTTCGCCTTCGCCGGCTATCTGCTCACACGCATCCTCGGGGCATCACACCCGGGCTGGCTCCTGTTGTGGTTAGTCGGGGCGATCATCCTTCACGACCTTGTCTTCCTCCCGCTCTACTCGGCGCTCGACAGGCTGCTCACCCGGCGACGAGCGGGAGACGTCGCCGTAGCGCGGGGGCCGACATGGGTGAACCACGTGCGTGTTCCGGCGGTGATCTCGGGCGTGTTACTGCTGGTCACCTTCCCTCTCGTTCTGCGCCTTTCCGACAACGACTACGCCAGGGCGAGCGGGCTCCACGAATCGGTCTACCTGATGCGCTGGCTGCTCGTCACCGCCGGGCTCTTCGCCCTCTCGGCGGTGCTGTACGTAGTGCGCTGGGCCCGCTGGCGAGGACGCGCTCAATGAGCGCGGCAACGACGGCCGTCCTGGACACTGCAAGGACTTCCAACTCGGCCCTGGGACTGCGCCGGCTCAGGGCCGGCCGCGTAGCGGAGATGCTCATCGGAACCCTGCTCGTCGTCCTGAGCCTCGTCCCGATGGCGCGCTACCTCTTCGTCGTCGCCCGGCGGATCGGCTACCCCTACGAGCTCGAGTGGATGGAGGGGGGGTCAGTGGAGGTTGTGCACCGTGTCGTGCTGGGTCAAGGGATCTACGGGCCCCCGTCCATGCACTTCACGCCATGGGACTACACGCCTCTCTACTTCTGGATGTCCGCTGCGGTCGCCGAGATCACCGGAATTGGGTTCACGCCGCTGCGGCTGGTCTCGCTCACAGCGTCGCTGGCCGTCCTGTGGCTGCTCTACCGTATGGTGGCCGACGAGACCTCGGACAGGGTGGCCGCCGTCGTGGCCGCCGGAGTGTACGCGGCCACCTTCCGCCTAGCGGGGGCGTGGGCCGACATCGGCCGGGTCGACTCGCTCTTCCTCGCGTTCACCTTATGGGCGCTAGCGAGGTCCCGGCGGGCGCGAACGCACCGTGACGGCGTGATCGTGGGGTTGCTGTTCTTCCTGTCCTTCTTCACCAAGCAGGACGGGTTGGTTGTGGCTGCTCCGGTGGTCGCCTGGCTCCTCGTGGCGCGTCGGGCCGCCGGCGTGAGCGCTCTCGCCGCGCTGGGCGGTCTCGTCCTTGGCTCCACGATCGTCCTCGACGCGTTCACACACGGCTGGTACCAGTACTACGTCTTCGACGAACTCCGGTCGCAGGGTTGGGTTGGTGAGAATCTCCGGTTCTTCTGGCAACTGAGTATCCTCAAGCCGTTCGCGCTGGCAGTAGGCCTGGTCGTGGTCGCCGCGGCTGTCCTGCTCGTGCGGGAGCGACACCGTCTAGGCGTGCTCGGGTCGCGGGCGGGCTTCTGGATCGCCGCCGCCGCCGGCTTGCTCGGCGCGGCGTGGCTCGGGCGTCTGCACAACGGCGGGTTCGACGATGTGCTGATGCCCGCTTATGCCGCGGTCGCGCTCGCCTTCGGGGGCGCCGTCGCGCTCCTGCGGCGTCACCCGCACATCGCTCCGCGTGTGGCGGCCTCGGTGATCCTTGCACTTGTGCTGGCGGCGCAGCTCCACCACATCGGCTATCGCGTGGGCCGGCAGATCCCGACCCAGGCCGACGCCCGCGCCGGCGCCCAACTCATCGAGCTGATCCACCACCTCCCCGGAGAGGTGCTCGTCTTCGACCACCCCTACTACGGCGTGATGGCGGGCAAGGGGACGGTCGCAGACGAAGAGGCCGCGGACGACATCGAGCGTGCGGGTCCGAGCGAGGCGCGACGGTTGCTGATCGAGAGCATGCACCGCGCCCTTCTTGCCCCGGGCGTCGGCGCCGTCATCCTCGACGACCCGGGCGACGAGCGCAATCTCCAAGGGGAGCTCCGGACGGCCTACCACCTTCTGGCGCAGCCCGCGGTCGCGGGGAACGCTTTCTTCCCGGTCACCGATCTGCCGCAGCGTCCCTTGCTCGTTTTCGTCCGTGACCGCACGCCGACCTCCCATCAAGGGGGTAGACATGAGTGACGAGGCAGTCGGCGCCGCGCCCTCCTCCAAGGTCGACGTGATCCTGCCCGTGCTCAACGAGGTGGAAGCGCTGCCCTGGGTGCTCGGGCGCATGCCGGAGGGTTACCGCGCCCTCGTCGTCGACAACGGCTCGACCGATGGCTCGGCCGAGGTGGCGCGTCGCTTCGGTGTCGAAGTGGTGAGCGAGCCCCGGCCGGGCTTCGGCGCGGCGTGCTTCGCCGGTCTGACCCACGCCGAGCGCGACCTCGTGGCGTTCATGGACGCCGACGCCAGCCTGGACCCGCTGCAGTTGCCCTTGGTGGTTCGGGGGGTCGCCGCCGGCACCGCTGACCTCGTATTGGGTGCTCGGGCCGCCGAGCCGGGTGCGTGGCCTGCCGTGCCCCGGCTGGCCAATCGCTTTCTATGCCGGGAGCTCGGCCGCCGAGGCGGCCCGCGTCTGCGCGATCTAGGCCCGATGCGGGCGGCGCGGCGCACCGAGCTGCTCTCCCTCGACCTGCGCGATCGCCGATTCGGATGGCCGCTCGAGATGGTCGTGTCCGCTGCTCGGGCCGGGTGGCGCATCGAAGAGGTGGAGGTCACCTACCGCTGCCGAGTGGGGCGCTCCAAGGTCACCGGGACGGTCCGCGGCACGGCGCGGGCGGTGCGCGACATGGGCGGGGTGCTGCCGTGAGCGACCTTCATGTGCTGGTGGTGGCGAAAGAGCCGGTGCCCGGTCGCGTCAAGACCCGGCTATGTCCTCCGTGCACCACGGCCCAGGCGGCCGAGCTAGCCGAGGCCGCGTTGGCCGACACGCTCGAGGCGGTGGCCAGATGCAGCGCAGGCCGCCGCCTGCTGGCCCTCGACGGTACGCCCGGACCATGGCTCCCCGCGGGCTTCGAGGTGTTCCCTCAGCGGGGGCGGGGTCTCGACGAGCGGCTGGCCGCGGCATGGAACCGTGCTGCGGGCCCGGGAATCCAGATCGGCATGGACACGCCCCAAGTCACAGCCGGGCTCCTCGACGGCTGCCTGCAACGGCTCATGATGCCTGGCAGCACGGCCGCGCTCGGCCTCGCGGAGGACGGCGGCTGGTGGGCTCTGGGCCTCCGGCAACCGGACCCCGCAGTGTTCCTCGGGGTGCCGATGAGCACCCCGTGGACCGGGTCCGCGCAGCAGGGCCGGTTGCGCGAACTAGGCCACGACCCGGTCCGGCTGCCCCGGTTGCGCGACGTCGACCACATGGAAGACGCGGTGGCCGTGGCGGATGCCGCACCGGGTACCCGCTTCGCCGGGGCGTGCCGAAGAGTTCTGGCGGCGGTCTGATGCGCGTGCTCGTGACCGGTGGGGCCGGCTTCATCGGGTCGGCCGTGGTCGATCTTCTCGTCTCGCGCGGCCACCGAGTCCGGGTGCTCGACAACCTCTCGTCGAGTGCTCACTCCGTCATGCCGGCGTACCTCAACCCCGAAGCGGAGTACGTCTGGGCCGACGTGGCCGACGCCGAGGCGACGGCGCGCGCCGCGGCCGGCGTTGACGCGGTGAGCCATCAGGCAGCACGGGTCGGTCTGGGCGTCGACTTCCGCGATGTCACTGCCTACGTCCAGGACAATGACGCCGCAACCGCGGTCCTGTTGCGGTGCTTGTACGAGCACCGGTGGCAGGGCCGCCTCGTCCTGGCGTCCAGCATGGTGGTCTACGGCGAGGGTGCGTACGAGTGCGCCGAGCACGGGCGGGTGCACCCCGCGCCCCGGCGGAAGGACGACCTCGAGGCAGGGCAATTTGACCCCCACTGCCCTCGCTGTGGTGCCACCCTGCTCCCGGTGGACCTCGACGAGGAATCACCAATCGACCCGCGCAGCGTGTACGCCGCGACCAAGGTACAGCAGGAGCATCTCTGTGAGTCCTTCGCACGGGAAACGGACACCAGTCTGTGCGCGTTGCGCTATCACAACGTCTACGGCCCGCGTATGCCCCGAGACACCCCGTACGCCGGCGTGGCCAGCATCTTCCGCAGCGCGTACGAGAGGGGCGAGGCGCCGTTCTTATACGAGGACGGCGGCCAGCGGCGCGACTTCATCCACGTGGCCGACGTGGCATTGGCCAACGAGGCGGCCCTGCTCGCGCCGGACGCGGTCCAGGGCCCCTTCAACGTCGCCAGCGGCGTCGTGCACACGGTGGCTGACCTGGCACAGACGCTGGGCGACGCGTACGGGCCCGGTCATCCGCTGCCCGTGGTGAGCGGCGCGTACCGGTTGGCCGATGTGCGCCACGTCACCGCCTCGCCCAAGCGAGCCAGCCGTCTACTCGGCTTCGAGGCGTCGGTTTCCTTCGCGCGCGGCATGGCCGAGTTCGCCAGGGCAAAGCTGAGGCCGGCGGCCGCGGGAGCGTGACGATCGTGCTGGCGGAGTCCGGCGCCCTGCCGGTCTACCGGATCTTCCCGCAGCCCCGCACAGCGTCGCTCGCCTCCCCCGCGGGGAGCCTCTAGAGCTTGGCCGTCGACCGCGTGCACCGACGACTCCGAGTCACGCTGACCGCGTAGAACGTGCTCGCCGGTTTCGACCTCGCTGAGCGGCTGCCCCCCGGCGTGTGACGACCGCCCCCACCGCGCGTGAGCCGGCCACGGTGGCCCTCGACCCGCAGACGGGCACCCTGTTCGTCGTTGACGCCCTCGACGGGGCCCTCGAGATCGTCCCCTTGGCCGACCAACGCGGCTAGGTGGACTGCCCATCCCCCTCACGCTCGGACGGGGCCTCGGTCCAGGCGCGCAGGGGCCACCAGTTCCAGGTTCCGAGGAGCACCACGGTCGACGGCACGAGCAGCGTCCGCACCAGAAAGGTGTCGAGGAGGATGCCCAGCGCCAAGCCCGTCCCGATCTGGCGTACCTGCCCCGTCGTCGTCAGGGCGAGCACGCCGAAGGTGCCGGCCAGAATCAATCCGGCCGTCGTGACCGTTGTCCCCGTCGTGGCGAGCGCACGAGGGACCGCGGCCTGGAGGGGGAGTCCGGCCGCTTCCTCCTTGATCCTGTTCATGACGAGGATGTTGTAGTCCTCTCCCAGGGCCATGATGAAGACGAACATGAAGAAGGGCAGTGTGAAGTTGATCCCGAGCTGACCGCCGATCGTGACGAAGATGAGCACGGCGAGCCCTAGCGACGCGGTGTAGGAGAGCACCACGCTGGCGACGAGGTAGAGCGGTGCCACCACGCTGCGCAACAGCAGTCCGAGGAGCAAGGCGAGCACCAGAGCCACCACCGGGAGGATGCGCACCACGTCCCGACCCGAGATGGTGCTCACGTCGGCAGCGCCGGGCGCCTGTCCTGCCACTCCCCACTGCGTCGCCCCGATCGACCGGGCGACCCGGGATACCGCAGTGCGCACCGACGGGATGGCCTGCATCGCCGCCGTGCTCCCGGCCGAGCCCGCCCGAAGCGACGTCTGGTAGAGGACGGTTCGGCCGTCCTCCGTCACGTACTGCCCCGTGGCCCGGTAGGCAGCGTAGAGGGGGGCCGGCAGACCGCCCGGCGCCCTGGTGTCCACCAGCGGCAGGCGCTCGGGCGGCCCGAGGGTGGCGTAGAGGCGGGCCACCGCTCGCGGCGAGAGGTAGCGGCCGCCGGCGTCGAGGGGGCCGGTCACCGAGGAGAGGCCCCCCGACTTCCACAGCCCGTTCTCGGCCCGGTCGAGCAGGAACGGGTCAGTCCACACCGAAGAGGGAAACCGAAACACGACGTCGGTCGCGCCCACGGCTATCTCACCGAAGTGTTCTTCCAAAACAAACTGCCCCACGCTCGAGTCCGAACCGGCGATGGCACCCCCGGGGTTGAAGCCCGAGGGCGCATATCCGACCAGGAAGGCGGAGAGCCCACCGAGGACGAATACCCCGCCGACGAGGGCGCGCACCGGCTGCCGCACGACGCGGCTTGCGATTCGTCCCCAGACGCCGACACCTCCCGACCCAGAGTGGAGAGGCGACGGCCAGAACAGCCGGGCGCCCACGATCGAAAGCAAGGCCGGCAGAAGGGTGAGCTCGACCAACAGCACGATGCCGATGCCGATGGCCAGCCCCGGACCCACCCCGCGGTAGAGGCCGAAGCTCGCAAGCAGGAGGCTGAGGAGTGCGCAGACGACAGTCAACGCAGAAAAGGTGATGGACGTCCCCACCCGCGAGCCGGCGGCCACGATGGCCTCGTCGGTGTACATGCCGTTCGCCAAATTCTCCCGGTAGCGGAAGAGAAGGAAGAGGCCGTAGTCGGTGCCCGCACCGAGCACCAACGCTGTCAGAAGAAGCTGCAGCAACGAGGAGATGTCGACACCGAGGTGGGTCGACTCGGCGATGAGCGGTCCCGCCAGCGCCAACGCGAGGCCGGCGGGTGCCAGCGCGACCAGAGGTGCAAGGACGGCACGGAACGCGAGAGCGAGCAGGACAATGATGAGCAGGATGGTGCCCACGATCGCGATGGCCTCGGTGCGCACCGCCGCTGCCTGCTGATCGACGAGGATAGGCAACGAACCGGTGAGGTGCAGCGAGAGCCGCGGGTCGCGCGGCGCGCCGAACGCCGCGCGGACAGCGTTCACGGCGTCACGCCCCGCGCTGCCGCCGCCTGCGGTGGAGGGGGCGAAACGCACCTGGGCGGAGTACGCCTGTTCGTCGACCGAGACAGCGCCCCCGCCGATTGAGACGACCAGTGGCGATCGGAGCGCGCGGTCCTCCACTACTTTGATCGCAGACAGATCCGCAGGCGTCAGAGGTCCAGCGGTGTCCGTCGCAACGAGCACGCCGGTCGCGCCACTCGGGGCCAGGAACGGGGCAGCCAACTTGGCCGCGAGGACGCTCGGCGCATCGGCCGGGAGGAACGACGCCGTGTCGTTCCGCACGACGCTGGCCAGCGAAGGCAGCAACACGACGGAGGCCGCGGTGGCGGACACCCAGAAGGCGACAACCGGCCAGCGGTACCGGACCACCGTGCGCAGCATCGCCGAGAGCACACGCGGAACCCTAGGGTTCGCCTCACGCGGTGGAAGCGCGGGCGAGGCCTACTTGTGGGCCGCCCGCAAAGAATTCGAAATTCGTAAGCAAATCGCGGGCGCCGCGCAGAGGCTCCAACAATACGATTCGTTCGTGCACGCTCCAGGCGGTATCGGTCGCCGTACCGTCGTCGCGCTAGGCGCTGTCGTCGCCCTGCTGCCAGCGGTCGGAGCGGTGTTCGAACCGGTGCCCGTCGCCGCTGCACCAGCCGTGGCTGACGCGGCGCCGTGGCCGATGGCGTTGTTCGACTCCAGGCACACGGGCACGTCCTCGGCTATCGGACCGGCGACCGGCCATGTCGAGTGGACACGGAACCTCGGAGGCAACATCACCCCTGGGCCAGTCGTCGGTGCGGACGGCACGATTTACGTCGCAACCAACGCCGGCGTGCTCCACGCCGTCGAGTCCTCGACGGGTGCGGACCGGTGGACCTTCACTGGGCAGGGCACGTCGACCGGCCCGGCGGACCTCTCGACCAGCCCGTTGGTGCTACCGGCGGGGGATGTCCTGTGGCCGGGACCGGGCAACTCGCTCTACCTGCTCTCGGGCTCCGGGCAGCTGCTCTGGCAGCATGCCTTTGGTGCCGCTCTGACTTCGCCGGTCCAGTCGGGGTCTAGCGTCTACGTCGGGACAACGGGAGGGGACCTCGTGGCGCTTGACGTCGGTGGGCCCGTCCCAGAGGTGCGCTGGCAACTCTCCATCGGCCGATCGTCGTACGGGAGCCCGGTCGTGGCACCTGACGGCGAGGTCGTGAGCACGGCGGACAACCGGCTGGTCGCTGTGCGCGACCAGGGCACGAGAGGCACCGTCGCGTGGCGCCGCACGTTCAGGGGCGCCGTTGAGGTGTCCGCCTCGGTGGCCGCGGACGGCACCGTGGTCGTGGGAACCAACGACCCATACGAGTACGCCTTCACTCCTTCGGGTGGGCTTAAGTGGCGAGTCCTTCGCAACACGCAGTCGTACTCTTCACCTTCTATCAGTCCAGACGGGAACACCTACTTCGGCGGGAACACCGGACACCTCCAGGTCGTCAGGACATCATCCGGCCGGGCGGTGACCACGGATAAAGGGTTGCAGGGCCTCTGGGCAGCTCAGGTTGTCGACGCCGACGGCGACGTCTATTTCGGCACACAGGGCGCGCACGTCTACGGATACTCCCCGTCGGGTCGCGTCCTCTTCGACCTCCCAGTGAGCGGACCCATAGACAGCTATCCGGCCATGACGGCCGGCGGCGTGCTCATCGTCGGAGACGAGAACGGCACCCTCTACGCGATCGGCCACTGAGATCGGATCGACCACCCCGCTCGAGTCAGGCTGATTCCGCGCTGTTTGAAGTTCGTTGCGGGGTTGCTACTGAGTTGCTACTGAATCATACGGACCGGGTGCGATCCTGACGGCCTGACTGGACTCCTCCCTCGATCTGACGTGCCTCAATGGACCAAGCAGAACCCAGGAGACGTCTGGAACCCGCCTTTTGATCCCAAGGTGCCGGGATCGACACCCCGGCGGCCCACCAGATATGCCTAAATCAGTTCGCTGAATGGCCCCAAGATCGCAGCTCCACTGATTGGTACTGAGTGCCTACCGTTCCGCGGTAGCGATCGGCCGACCGGCCAGGATCAGAAAACACGAGGGAACGCCCACGTTCGCCGAAGCGGGAACTCTTGGGTTAGCGGCGTAGTTGGAGTTGATCCGGCGACGAATCGAGGGAAGTACCGCCGCGATCAAAGCCCAATGAGTTGTTCCGCCGACGACTGGATCTGGTTTCGAAAATGACCTCACACCATCGACGGTGAGGGGATGCAGCACCGCATCGTCGCGAACGCCTGTCTCGAGGCACTCTTGGGTCGGTTGCGCCGTCCGCATCCGTCCGGCGTGCGCAGCGGTTCGACGATCCCGACCCTGGGTTCGTGCTGGGGTTCAACGCGTGTCAGTCGAGTTCCGACAACGCCGCGGTGGCTCGCCGGGCGATGCTGGCGTATCCCCGGCTCACGGCTGCGTCATGGGCTTGGGCCAGGAGATCGCGGGCCTGTTTGAGATCGCCTGGGGCGCCGCGGTCGCAGAGCATGCGGCCCCAACGCAGGTGGGTAACGGCGGTAGCGAACTCCATCTGACCTCTGGCGTTGAGCTCGGCTGCCTTGGCGAAGTGCGTCTCGGCCTGATTGTAGAGGCCGAGCACCGACTCCAGGCTGCCGCAGTAATACGCCACCGGGCTTCCGGCCGTCGCCCCGATGAAGAGAACCTGCTCGTCGAAAGGCGCGAGCAGGTCCAGGAGCAGCCGAGCCGGTGCCTCGAGCGCGCAGTTCGGCGGCAACGTCGGCGTAGGAAGCCACCGCAAAGATCCAAACGACGTCGTAGGGCAATGAGGTCAGGTCCTCTGCCGCAGCGTCGAGCATCTGGCGAGCGGTGTCGACGTTGCCGGCTTCCATATGTCCTTCGGCCAGCGTCGCACGGAACACCGGGAGTGCTGGGTTCTCGGCCGCGATCTGCGCGATCAACGGGACGAGTTCGCCGTAGCGACCCTGTTGGCGGCGAACGCCGATCATCTCGGCCCCGTAGAAACCGAAGGCATCGGGCTGTCCGCTCTCCGTGCCGATCTCCAACGCAGCCGTGGCGAGCTGCTCGGCTCGGTCGGGATCCCCGGTCAAGAGCGCATCGGCGGCGTCGTTGAAGAGGGTGACCCACATCATCGTCGGCTGTCGGAGTCCACTGATCACGGCGCGCATAGTTGCAAGGCACCGACCCGCCATCTCGAAGTCACCGGCTTGCACGGCGGCCAACCGGCTGCAGGCACCGGTCCAGAAGAGAAGGTCGGGGTCCCCCAGGAGCTCCGACAGCTCTAGGGCTTCCTTTGCATCGACCATCCGCTCGTTGAGAGTGGAAGGGACCTGCAGCGGGTCGCAGACCAGGTTCAGGGTGCGGATGACGGTGTCCGGATCCTTCAGCCGGCGCGCCATCGCCCTGGCGGCGTCAGCCAATTCCTTGCGCCGGTCCAGCGTTGTGCCCAAGGCGAGCTCGCTGCACAGAGTGGCCAGGAGGAGCGCCCGCTCGCGACCGTCGTCACTGCCCAGGGCATCGAGCGCGGACTCCAGCACCGCGACCTTGTCGGCGTCGATGACCCCGATCGAACTGAAGAAGCCGCGGCTATTCCCTAGTGCGGCGGCCACCAGGCGGTCCGTTGCGTCGAGCTCTTGGGCTCGGCGTGCGGCGTCGAGGAACGTCTCTCGGAAGTCCGGCAACCCAGCCTGGCGTTGTGCCTCGCCCAAGGCCAGACGCAGGTCACAACCGACGAGGGGGTCGTCCTCAGGTGCCATCTCCACGAGTCGGAGCGCCCGGGAGAAATACCGGACCGCGTCGTCGGGGGCCAGCGCGGCCAAGGCCGCCTCGCCCGCTTGCCGGGCGTAACGGATGGCCTTGGTCGCGTTGGCTGGTTGGCTGGCACTGAGCCAGTGGTGGGCCAGCTCGCCGACCCGCGCTCCCGGCGTTTCTCCGACGGTCCCTTCGATGGCCTCGGCCACCTGCCGATGGGCCCGGGCTCGCCGGACACTCGGCAGACCCTGGTACAACGTGTGCTGCGTCAAAGCGTGCGAGAAGCTGTAGCGCCCTGGTGCGTCAGGAATCTCGCGCACGAGAGCGCCGCCGGTCGCACCGTCGAGGATGTCGAGCATCTCCTCCTGGCCGACGTCCGTCACAGCGTCGAGCAGGTCGAAGTCGAAGTCCCGTCCGATGACCGCTGCCATTGAAAGGACCCGACCTGCTTGAGCACCGAGCCGGCCTACGCGAGCGGATATGACTTCTCGAACGGTGTTGGGCAGCACCATCTCGGACATTTCCCCAGCCGCCGTCCAACGGCCACGATCGTCCTGGTAGATGGCGCCGGTCTCCGTGAGACTCCGCAACACCTCTCCGACGAAGAACGGGTTGCCTTCGGTCTCCACGAAAAGCGCATGGGCTAGACCCGCCGCGGCCTCCTCGAGGCGTTGCCCGGCCGCAGCCTCCATGAAGGCGAGCACGCCGGTGTCATCGAAGCCCTTCAACTCGATCCGGCTGATCCTTGGTTCGCGTTGCAGGGCACCGAGGAGATCGCGGAGAGGGTTAGAAGGCGAGAGTTCGGTGTCCCGAAACGTCCCGAGCACGAGCAGCCGTGCCGACTCGACGGTTGTGACGACATGACGCAGGAGTCGGAGGCTTTGACTGTCCGACCATTGCATGTCGTCGAGCACGAGCACGGTTGGTTGGAGCGTGGAGGCAGCGGTCAGAAGGCCCGCCACCGCCCCGTAGAGGAGGTAGCGCTCGGTGTCTGGATCCGACCTCGTTGGTGCCGGAACCGCCCCCAGTCGTTGACCGAGAGCGGGGACCATCGGTGCGATGTTGCCGCCGTGGGCCTCGACGTGGGTTCGAAGCACGTGCTCGGGCGCATGCACCACGAAATGGTTCAGCGCCTCGGCGAAGGGCGAGTATGACGCGCTGACGTCTTCCTGGCAACGTCCTAGGAGCACGCAGGCGCCCTCTTGGGCGGCGCGCCGGGCGGTCTCGGCGACCAGTGTCGTCTTCCCGACACCGGCGTCACCAGACACGAGGAGCACGGCGCACCCTTCCCCGGCCGCCGCTCGCTTGTAGGCGTCGGTCAGCAGTGCCGCCTCGGTCTCGCGGGCGACGACTCCGGTGAGCGGTACGTGCGTCAGGCGCGCCGGGAGCGGAACGCCGCTCTCGGCCGCAACTTCATCGAGCGGCTCCCAACGGACGTCGAGAACCCCCACGGGCTCCGGGAGGCCCTTCAACTCGAGCGCACCTAGCCGTTCGAAGAGGTAAGGGCTGCGCCGGCCGCCCATCACCCGGACGGCGTCCGTTGCCAGGATCTGACCGGCATTGGCCTGGGCACAGAGCCGAGCAGCCTCTATCACCGGGTCGCCGTAGTAGTCATTGGACTCCATCGTCACCTCGCCGCCGCTGAGTCCGATGCGGAGTCCCAGCTGTTGGCGGGCGCCGACGTTGTCACGGTGGACGGCTTGCTGCATCGCCACGGCGCACGACAGGGCGGCAGAGGTACTACGGAACACGACCATGACCCCGTCGCCGAGGCCTTTCACCTCGAGCCCTCCGGAGTCGACAATGGCTCGACGCAGTACCGAGAAGTGGGCCCGGAGTAGCTCGTCCGCGGCGTCCGGACTGATCGCGTAGCTGATCTCGGTCGAGCCGACCAGGTCGGTGAACAGGACCGTGATGGTCTCGGTGACCGCCAAGGCTCCCCTCCTCCGGTTCTGCCCTACTGCGCCAGGGTAGACGGTTGGCAACCGGAGATGCGTCGAGACGAGAGCCGATGTGGGCGATCTTGACTCCCGTGGAGTCGATCGCCGGCGCCCGGCCCAGCCACGCCTAGAACGTACGCCGCGGGTGGGCCTTCGATCCGAACAATCTTCTGGGGAGAAGTGAGAGCAGATTTGCTACTGACCTGCTACTGAAAAGGGCGGACGCTGGCCCATTCGGTCCAACTGGCTGGACATGTCACCTGACACGAGATCGTTGTTTGGAAGCGGTGACATCCAATAGATGGTTGGCCCATGACTCTTAATCCCAAGGTGCCGGGATCGAGACCCGGGCGGCCCACCGGTCGAATGTATTGGTTCGGGTGATCCTGGACGACAGGGTTCCGGGCCCTTCCTCGGTGCAGCGAGATCGGCTGCCAGCGCAGGCGCGGGTTTCGGGGCCGGCCTAGACCCGGTCTGCGGAAGCGACGGATTCAACTCTTTCAAGATCGCCCATCTATGAGTTTGAGTTAGTCGCCCGCTAATGGAGACCCCGACCGAGTTAGCTCGCCGCCTGCACGTCTGATTCTCGAACGGCCGGTTCCCGGCCGACCGTGTCCATAGTCCATCTGGGTCCGTCGGGGTCCTCAAGGCACGACCTAAAGAGGAGAGTTCCCGTCACCTTTCGGGAAGAGCAGCAAAATCGCGCTTTGCCTGCCGATACCAACCCATGCCTTTGATGGGGTTCTTCCAACGACCCTTCATGTCCTTCAAGGCACTTTCGTGCGTCGTGTCACCGTTTGCGACCATCTCCTTGAGATGACGGTCCTGAGCTTTGATAACTTCGTCCGCGGTCATACCCTCGTGCGGAGATTCGCACGGGCCGCCCAGTTGTTGACACGTCATGGTCTTCACGATTCTCGGTTCCTTTCGCTGTGTTGGACTGTTACTTGATTAACGACGTGGTCCGGTGGCCATCAACCTCTCGACTTCGCCCGCACACGGACAATTTCCATGGTCGCCAGCACGTCTGGGTCGGCAATCAGCTCGACCTCGCGCACAAGGCCCGACTCGACATGGAACACGAAGGCCACCATGATCGACCCGGCCTGGATCCAGGCGGCACCCAGATCACCATCGATGTTGACCGCCGCCGCCCCCCGAACGCCGTTGAACCGATCAGCCACCGCGGCTGCACCGTCGTACACCGGCTCGGTGCCCATCTTCTGGCCGACGAGGTCGGCCCGCATGACGGCGTCGGGCGCAAGCAGCGATAACAAGGTGCCAAGATCCCCACCACGGGCTGCAGCGATGAATGCGTCGACGACCCGCTGGCTCTGGGCGCGCGTCGCTTGGGACTCGACCGTCTCGGGCACACCCGACACCTTGTGCCGTGCGCGACTCGCCAGTTGGCGTACAGCCGCACCCGATCGCCCCATGACGGCGCTGATCTCGTCGAAGGGATACCCGAACACATCGTGCAGGACAAACGCTGCCCTTTCGGCTGGAGCCAGGGCGCCGAGCACCACCCGCATGGCGTCACCCGTCTTCTCGGCAAGCAGCGCGTCGGCCTCGGGATCAACCGACGCGGGGTTAGCAGGCATCTCGGATTCGACTACTGAGCTCGAACGCCGCTTGCGTAGTTGGTCCAGACACAGCCGCGTCACGACGGTTGTGAGCCAAGCCGGCAGGTCATCGATGCCGTCGGTGCGGGAGAGCCGAATCCAGGCATCCTGTACGACGTCGTCCGCATCTGCCTCCGACCCCAATATCCGCACAGCGATCGCCGTCAGTCGGGGCCGCTCGACGTCGAAATCTGTCACTTCCATCGTTGTCACACCACGTTGACGCACGGCGCGACCAGAATGTGACCGCCCCGCTCAGGTCGCAAGAAATGCCTACGCAAAGAGCGCTTGAACGCCTGACCTGTGTGACTTCGTAAACCCTGCCTCGGAGCGGCCCGATCTGAGCACTCTGCTACGAGTTTGCGCGTCTTGGGACGCATCTGCAGTCGGCTCACCATGGTCTTGCTGCTCTCTTGACTCCGCCGGCTTCTGATCTGCGGCATTCCGGTCGTCGATTGACTCAGCATGTGTTACGTAGAGCGGGCAGCCTACCCGGACAGGTTTCGCTGGCGAACTAGGAACTAGTCCGCTCACCAGTTCTATTCGGACTCAATCGGGTCGCCGTTGGAGCTTCAAACAGGCCTGACCCCGTCTGGTGAACCACGTCTTGTGACAACGTGCCTGGGTCTCAGGGGAGTCGAGGTCTCGGAGTCGTTCGGCGTGAGAGTGCGGAGCGGGATATGGCGTCGGCGGGAAGGAAAAAGGCACCATCGCTAGACTGCCGCACGAAAAAAAGAGGGAGAGAAGGTGAGAGGTGAGAGGTGACGATGATCGAGGCACTCGCTTCGTGGGGGTCGTTTGATCTCGACGACCCGTTCCCACTCTTCGCAGAGGCTCGCAAGCTGGGCGCGGTGCATCCGGTGACCTTGGCCGATGGTCACGACGCATGGCTGGTCGTCCGATACGAGGAGGCCATGGCCGCGCTCAACGACTCGCGGCTCTCCAAGGACATGGACGCCGCCTTGGCGAAGAGTTCGGAAGTCGTTGCCGAGGGGCTGCCGGGACCGGATTTCGCCCGGCACATGCTCACCGTGGACCCGCCTGATCACACTCGCCTTCGTAGACTCGTTTCTGCTGCCTTCACCCCGAGGCGCGTCGAGGACTTGCGCCCACGAGTCCAGACCATCACCGACGACCTACTCGATGCGATTGCAGAGCGCAGTCCTGACAGCAGTGTCGATCTTGTCTCAACGTTTGCGTTCCCACTGCCGTTCACTGTCATCTGCGAACTCCTCGGCGTCCCGCGTAATGACAGGGCTCAGCTTGGCCAAGAGTTCACCAAGCTGCTCGTGCCGACCTCGACTGCTTCCGAGTACGCCGAGGCCAAGGCCGCCTCGGATGCGGTCGTGGCGATGCTTCGAGACCTGGTGGCTGGCAAGGAAACCTCTCCCGGCGACGATCTCGTCAGTGCCCTCATCAGAGCCCGTGACGGCGATGACAGCCTCGACAGCAGGGAACTGCTCTCGACCATCTTCCAGTTGATGGTCGCCGGTCACGACACCACTGCCAGCCTCATCGGTAACAGTGTTGTCGCGCTCCTCCGCAACCCCGAACAGCTTTCGAAGCTCCGAGCTGAACCCGGTACGATTCCAGCTGCGGTTGAAGAATTCCTCCGCTATGACGCACCAGTTCCCCATTCGACCTTCCGCTATGCGACTGATCCACTCACCCTTGGCGACGCGACGATTGCGGAAGGGGCGCAAGTCATCATCTGCTTGGCGGCTGCGAACCGCGACCACGACAGGTATGCGAAACCGGAGTCACTCGACGTAGACCGGGGCGCAACCCGTCATCTGGCCTTCGGACACGGCATCCATCACTGCCTCGGCGCCCCTCTGGCGCGCATGGAGGGTTGTCTCGCTCTGGACGTGTTGTTGCGACGCTTTCCAGAGCTCACCCTGGCCGTTCCCTCGGAGAACCTGCACTGGAGTCATGGTGACGGTCTCGTTCTGCGAGGGCTTTCCGAGCTGCCTGTTATCCCCGGTCCGGGCCTTCCTCGGACCGTCCCGACGCGCTCGCCTAGTGCGGCGTCTCGACCGTGACGGAACCGACGAACGTCTCCCCTGACGAGGAGCAGTGGCGAGTCGTCGATGAAGGCTGGGGTCGGAAGGCCGTGGAGTTCGCCACCCTCAGCGAACCGACAAACGCTCGAGAATACGTCTCCATGCACCACCGCTTGGGTGTGGGGGCTGGTGACCGGCTTCTCGACCTCGCATGCGGAGCGGGCCTTGCCCTCGAACTTGCGGCGTTGCGAGGTGCAAGCTGCGCTGGCATCGATGCGTCGCCGCGCCTCATTGCCGTCGCCCAGGACCGGAGCCCCGAAGCTGACTTGCGGGTCGGCGACATGAACGCGCTGCCGTGGGGCGACGCATCCTTCCATGTCGTCACCAGCTTCCGCGGTATCTGGGGCACAACTCCGAAAGCCGTCGCTGAGGCGCACCGAGTCCTCATCCCCGGGGGGCGCATTGGGCTTACCGTCTGGGGGCACATCAAGGCGTCACCCGGCGCGTGGGCATTCGCACCGTTCTCTCTAGCGGCCGAGGCAAAGGTTCAGAACCAGGCGGCCATGGTCGCGCTTGGCAGACCAGGTGTGGGCGAAGCGTTCCTTTCGGAGGCGGGCTTCGTCGAGGTCGAAAGGGTCGATGTCCCGTTCGTCTTCGAGTTCGCCGACCCGGACGCCTATGCCCGCGCTCTTGCTAGCACAGGTCCGGCATTCGAAGCGATCCAGGCGGTGGGCGAGGAGTCGTTCTTCAACTCGGCGAGAGAATTGGGGCGAGAGCGGGTCCGCGAGGGGCTCCCTCTTCGTGCCCCGATCGCACTCGTCGGGCTCCTCGCCGTGAAGCCCGTTCGGGCCAGGTTCGGTAGCGGGGACTCTGTGACTCCCGAAGCAGTGCAGTCTCGTTCGGGCTTCCTCAGTGTCCCGTCGCACTCACCCGCGGCCCAGCAGCTCTTCGACGAAGACCTCCAAGGCGCCGGCTATGTGACGAACGTGTCGCGCCTTTGGGCGCATCTGCCATCGGCCCTGAACAGCCTCTCGAACCTCATGGGGGAGACGACCCGCGCGGCATCTCTTTCCTTGACCCAGCGGGCCTTGCTCGTCACGGCAGCTGCGTCGGCCCTGGGCGATTCGTACTGTTCAATGGCATGGGGCAAAAGACTCTCGGAGGCAACGACTCCCGAGATCGCCGCCGCTGTCATCCGGGGCGGCACAGACGATCTGGATGATTCGGACCAGGCGTTGGTCCGGTGGGCTCGACTGGTGGCAACGAACCCGAACTCCATCTCGGCCGAGGATGTTCAGGCGCTGCGCGACGCCGGCTTCGATGATTCGCAGATATTCGTCATCACCGCGTTCGTGGCTCTGCGCTTGGCGTTCTCCACCGTCAATGACGCGTTGGGGTCGGTACCTGATAGGGAGCTGAGGGATACCACGCCCGAGTTGGTGCGCTCGGCCGTCGTGTTCGGCCGTCTCGGAGGCCACACCCAGGAGTAGGCGAATCCGTGCATTGCCGCCAGAAAGCGGGAATGCCCCTTTTCAACGTGGATTCCAAGGAGTAACTTCGGGTTGCGAACCGGCTGTAACCGGTTCCGTGAACGACGTAGTGCGCGAGTTGGTCGCAGGGGGCCGTGTCTCGACCGGTGACCGGGGACCGTGCTCAACGCGTGCTCAGCCCGAATTGACCGAGGAGCTGATGAGATGACGGCTACCGACACACCCGTGGACAACGGCGTAAACGTGGAGGCCCTAATCGGAGCGCGGGGTGCGCTGATCGAGGCGCCGGAGGCCGCGAAATTCCAATGGCGTGCGACGTGCGAGTGGCAGAACGGGACGCACAGTCGATCCACTGTCGAGGGCTTCTTCGGGCTTGGTGAAGAGCAGAGCCACCGCACCAAGTATTCATTTGATGCCGACCACCCCGAGATTTTTGCGTCCGAGGACAACGGCGCCACACCTCTCGAATACGTGCTCGTAGCCCTCGCCAGCTGCCTGACGGCCGGTGTCGCCGCCGTTGCGCAGAACCGAGAGATCCAGCTGAACAGTGTGTCGGCCACGATCGAGGGCGGGATGGACGTGCGAGGCATCCTGGGCGCGGACAGCGACGTCCGTAACGGCTTTAGCGACATACGGGTGACCTATAAGATCGATGCCGACGCGACGCCCGACGACATCAAGGCACTGGTCGCACAATCACAGAAACGCTCGGCGGTGTACGACATCATCACGAACCCCACGAACGTGAGCGTCGAAGTCGGCTGACACCCAGTATCACCGACCTAGCACGGAACGTTTCGTGCGCACCACGACTGTTGTTGTAGGAGCGGGGCAGAGCGGCCTTGCAATGAGCCGATGTCTCACCGAACGGTCGATCGACCACGTCGTTCTCGAGAGGAACGAGGTCGCCAACTCGTGGAGACGCGAGAGGTGGGATTCACTGCGATTGCTCACGCCCAATTGGCAGTGTCGACTCCCCGGCTACGCGTATTCCGGCGACGATCCAGACGGTTTCATGAGCGCGCCCGAGGTCGTCGACTTCATCACCGAGTATGCCAAGTTGATCGACGCGCCGGTGGTGTGTGGTGCGACAGTGTCATCGGTGCGTCGTGTCGACCAGGGGTTTCTGGTACTCACCGACCAGGGTGAATGGCTTTGCACGACCGTCGTTCTGGCTTCCGGAGCCTTCAACGTTCCCAGCGTGCCGGCCTTCGCTGCAGCAGTCCCACCGCAAGTCACGACGATGACGCCGATGGAGTACCGCACTCCCAGTCAGCTCTCTGATGGCGCCGTCATGGTGGTCGGGGCATCCGCTACCGGAGTGCAGATCGCGGCCGAGATACGTCGCTCGGGCCGCGAGGTCGTCGTCGCCGTCGGCGAGCATGTGCGCGGTCCCCGTCTGTACCGGGACAGAGACATCCATTGGTGGATGGAAGCGGCGGGCGTGCTGGACGAGCGTTACGACGAGGTGGACGACATCGTTCGAGCGCGGCGCGTGCCGTCCATGCAACTAGCAGGCTCCCAGGAACGGGCTACCTTCGACCTCAATGCGCTGATGAACATCGGTGTGAACATCGTTGGCCGACTGGCCGGCATCAACGATGGTCGCGCGCAATTCTCCGGCTCGTTGCGCAACAAATGCGAGTTGGCCGACCTCAAGCTCGGTCGACTCCTCGCCACCATCGACGAATGGGCCACAGCGAATGGCCTGGACGATTCGGTTCCGCCGCCGCACCGGTTCGAACCGACTGCGGTGGATTCCTCGCCGCGTCTGGACCTCGATCTCAAGAGTGGAGAAATCGAGACGGTCATCTGGGCAACGGGCTTTCGTCCTGACTACTCATGGCTCGACGTCGCAGTGCTGGACGGCAAGGGCATGGTCAGGCACGACGGAGGCATCGTCGAGTCGCCGGGTATGTACGTGATCGGCCTACCTTTTCTCCGACGACGTAAGTCGAGCTTCATCGATGGTGCGCGTGTCGACGCCGAAGACCTCATCCAAGAATTGACTTCGTACCTCGATCACCATGCATAGTCGGTTGCTTCCATCGTCGGGGGTGCGTCATGGCCGCAACGGATGAGCTCGTCGCTGCCTGCATGGAGGCAATGGCGGATCCAGATCCCAGGGGAGCTGTTCGAGAGGTGCTCTGTCGAGTCGTCACCGACGGGACCCTGACCGAAACGCGAGCCGAATTCACGGCCGGGTTGCACGTGCTTTACCGGTCGGAGAATCTCACAGTCCTCAACGTCATCTGGCCCCCGCTGATGACCCTCTTCCCTCACGACCACCGTATGTGGGCCGTCATTGGCATTTATAGCGGCCGAGAAGACAACGCCTTCTACCGCCGTTACGACGACTCCGTCATTCCTTCAGGGGGAAAGGAGCTAGCGGATGGCGCTGTGCTTCTGCTCGGTGACGACGTCATCCATTCGGTCCACAACCCGTCCCGGTCGTCGCATACGGGCGCCATCCACGTCTACGGGGGAGATTTCGTGGGAACCCCGCGAAGTCAGTGGGACCCAACGACACTGACGGAGCAGCCATACGATCTCCAGCTTGTCCGGGGCGAGTTCGACAGGGCCGAGCGCGCTTTCCGAGCCTCGGACTGACTTCCGCAGTCCGGGGTAGACCATAAGGGCGGACAGAACTGGGCTGTAGACCGAGGACGCCCGCAGCGCCCTTTACCCGGCCAACAACATGCCTGGCGGTTGCTGTGTCGAATGCCAATGGATGTCAGGCTCCGAGGGCGAACAGGCGCCACCTGCCCGGCAGACCCTTGAGCTCGTGTTCGTCGCGGTCGACGAAATGGAGTGATCACCGATACTCGTGCGCTCGGAACTACGCCGCGCTGGAGGAAGGTGAAGAAGCCGAGACCTGATTTGCTCCATGGGCTGCCCAAAACTCGTTGAGTCGTCTTTGGCACTTGACCACCCAGACGAACCACCCCACAAACGGGAGAAAGATCCAGAATCCTGTTACCGCGCTCACAGGTCTTGCCTTTCCTTCGCGAAAGTAGAGATTGCCGATTTCGGCTGGCATTACAAAGACATTGACGATGCTGATAAAAATCGCCAAAAGCAGTCCGACAACGCCACCGATGCCTTGGCCCGAGTAGTCATTCATCTCTTGGAAAGTGGCGTACTGCCAATACAGCCCGTAAATGCCCAAGGTGATTATTGTCAGAACCGCAACTACCCAAGGTTGTCTCGGCTTACCCAGTACTCCGGTCGGTTGCACCGTTCGAAACTGCTGAACCATGTCAGCGGGCGTCGATTGTGCGGGTGGTGGAGGCAGGGGGCTTTGCTGTGGTGGATACCACTTGCCGTCACTTGCAAGCCACCATCCCTCACCTCGTGATACGTCGCTCATCGGGACCGCCCTTTCCCTGTGTTAACCCAAGTAACGCTCGTTCTCTTTCTACCTCAAGTAGCTCCAGCGCGCTCAGGCACCCCCACATCGGTTTGACTCAGCCATAGAGGGGAGTGATGCCAGCCCGCGAGATGCTGAATCCTTTTCCACTGGTCAAGTGCAGGTCATGCCGAGCGGACTTGAGCCGCGCGAGTTTGACAAGTGGAACAGGGCCGACCTCGAGTACGCCGAACCGGTTCACCTACCACGTATGACGCACGACCGGCACGTTGACGCCAGGGTGCCGCGGTCATGTCTGATAGAACACGGGCCGGTCTGGAGCGACGGGGGTCGGCTATCTTCGCACTTAGGACGTCGGGTTGGATGGCGGCGCTGGCCTTCGTGGCCGCGGTCTGTGGCGGCGCAGGACCGGCCTCTGCCCTCGCCACGGCGTCTGCACAAGCTATGACGCTGCATGGCAACGGTTCGATCGACGAGGCATGGCTCACCGGTGCGCATCCCGGCGACCGCATCACGCTCATGCGACTGGGGGAAGCGGTCGCCACCCCGGGCAATCCCGGGGTCGCCGACTCGCTGGGGTCGCTGATCATCCGGAACCTCCGCCCCGGCCGCGCGTACAGCTGGCTCGATGACAGCTCCGGACGGCGCACGCCGGCCTTCGCCGTGCTCGCACCCGGCCAGAATCCAGGGACCGACTCCGCCCTCTACATGCACCAACCCATGCACGAAGGGCTCAACTACATCGCGATGCGAGATGGCATCACCCTCGCAGCGACCGTTCGCTACCCCTACGGCCAGAGCTGTTCGGCGAGCAGTCCGTGCCCCACGGTCATCGAGTACTCCGGCTACAACGTCGCCGGCCCGACCGACCCCATCCCGCCACTGATCGACGGCGCTTTGGGGGAACCGTGCAGTTCCTGCGGAAACCGGAACCTTCTTCCGGACTCCTCTACTGACGTCGGTGCGGTCCTCGCACGCGTCTCGGGGTTTGCCACGGTCAGCCTCCAGATGCGCGGAACCGGGTGCTCGGGTGGCGCGTTCGACCTCTTCGGATACCCGTCCGACTACGACGCCTACGACGCTATCGAGATCATCGCCCACCAGGCCTGGGTCGCAAACCACAAGGTCGGAATGGTAGGGATCAGCTTCTCGGGGCTCTCGCAGTTCCCCGCCGCCGGGACCGATCCGCCCGGGCTCGCCGCCATCGCGCCACTGAGTCCGACGGATGATCTCTTCTCGACAGGGTATCCGGGTGGGATCTACAACAACGGGTTCGCCGCCGAGTGGGTCGACGCGCGCATCGACGACGCCAAGGCGGCCGCCGTGTCCCGGGACGACAACCTCGAGCCCCGCTCGACCACGCCGGTCACCAACGTCGGTCAGCCCTGGACCTACTACGAGATCGACGCAGAGCTCGAGGCCAGTCACGGGGCGTCGTCGACGTGCCTCGCCAACCAGGCATTACACGAGCAATCCGAGACCCTGGCCGGCCTGGTCGGGCCCAAGCTGGTTGCCCCGGGCGAGGGCCGCGGGCGAAGCCCTGCGCTCTTCGACCGCCGGTCCATGCTGGATTGGGCGATCCACGTGCGCGTCCCGGTCTTTTTCTCCGAGGCGCTCCAGGACGAGCAGACCGGACCGCAGTCGGCGGCGCTCATCGACGCCATTCCCAAGTCAACGCCCGTATTCGCCAACATGGTGAACGGAGGTCACATCGACTCGGCCGACCCTCAGACGATCGGCCGCTGGCTCGAGTTCCTCGACGTCTACGTGGCCGACAAAGTCCCCACGCAGCCGAATGGTCTCGACGCCCTCGTCCTCGACGAGTTCGCGGCGACCGCGTCCTCAGTGTCGGCGGAGGCGCCCTTGCCGTCACTTCGCTTCACCAGCGCCGCCACCGCGACGGTCGCACGGGCGGAGTTCGCGGCACAGACGCCGCGGCTGGAGGTGCTTTTCGACTCCGGGGCCGGGGCCGCCGGCCCGGGGAACCCCGACTCGACCTACAGCGCGGCCTTCTCCAGCTGGCCGCCAGCGGGCAACGTGACGACCCTCTCGTTCGGGACGGACGGGTCGTTGCGGTCCCGTCCATCCGCCCAACACGGCAGCGCCACGTTCACCTTGGACCCCGAGGCCCGGCCACGGACGAGCCTCCCAGCCGGTGCGAACGCGTGGGCCGCCGATCCCGACTGGGACTGGTTACCCGTCCCCGCAGGCGATGGGATCGCCTTTCAGACGCCCCCCTTCACGTCGCCGACCACCATCGTCGGAGCCGCCACGATCGACCTGTGGGTCAAGGCTTCGGTACCGGTGGAGGACTTCCAGGCGACCGTCACCGAGGTGCGTCCCCAGGCCGGCCAGGAGGAGTACGTCACCTCGGGATTCCTGCGCAGCTCCAATCAGGTCGACGCCAGAGACTCGACCCCCCTCTTTACCGACCCGACGTACCTGGCGAGCCAGGCACGGCGCCTGTCGCCAGACCACTTCACGTTGGTCAGGATCCCGATTGACCCGATCGCGCACACGTTCCGTTCGGGAACCGAATTGCGGGTCGTCATCTCCGCACCAGGAGGGGACCGGCCCGTCTGGACGTTCGCGACGTTGGACCGCGGCCAGCACGCCACGGTCGGCTTTGGCGGGGTGACGCCGTCCTCGTTGACGGTCAACGAGGTTCAAGACGTGGACCCCACGTCGTCCTTGCCGGCGTGCGGGACGCTGCGTGGTGAGCCGTGTCGGACCTACATCCCCGAAGGGAACCAAGAAGGCTGACCAATATTTCGCGGCCTGGGTTGCTATTGCCGTGCTACTCAAATCAGCGAAACCAGGTTGATGTCAGCCGAACTGGGCGGACGACTCTCGTCACCCTCTGAATCGCTGCTCACGGCGTTCTCGTCGTCATAATCGATGCGGTTTGCTACCAGGCTCTGCACCCAGCGGGTCGAAGTGGGTCAGCTCGTCGAGCCAAGAGGCTCGTCACGTGCCTTCCGCGGCGAGCATGTATGAAGGCGCGAGCAGGTGGCCTCAACGTGGTTTTTCGGTGGCGGTTCGCAACGCACTGCGGCGCTGGTGGCGCTGCGACCGTTGATCACGGCAACGCTCATCGTGCAGACGCGGCCTCGGTTCGGTCTGCGCGCACAGCCCGTCGTCTGGCGGTCGACAGCGAGCGAGCGGTGGCTAGGGCATCGTCGCCGAGGCCGATCGACATCCTGGTGAGGATCTCGCTGTACGAGCGGACCGGGTCGCGGCCGACCGCATCGAAGAACCCGGTGAGCTCGAGCGTGGTGTGGCCGTGCACACCGGACCAAACAGCTTCGCCGGCGGTGGTGACGTCGTCGACCTCCCATCGGCCCGCGTTGACGCAGGCGTGGATGCGACGGAGGAGCGACACGAAGGTGGACCTAGCCGCCTCGAGGTCGGCGGGATCGCCGAGCCTGAACGCGGCCAGTCCAGGACCGAACATCACCGCGTACAGGTGGGGTTCGCGCAGCGCGAAGCGGCGGTAGCTCCACAGGTAGGTCATCCAGTCGGCGACGGCATCGTCGGTGACCGCGCCGCGGTCCAGCTCGGTCCCGAAATCTTCGAACCCGCGGCGCATCACCTGTCGGGTCACCTCGTCCATCCCGCCGAAATGGGTATAGACGACCATCGTCGACGCGCCCAGCTCGCGGGCCAAGCGCCGGGCCGACACGGCGCCCTCGGTGGCTAGCAGCCGCGCGGCGGTGTTGATGATCCGTTCGCGCAGATGAGGGTCGGCAGACCGAGGCGGCACTCCCGGCAGCCTATCCATAACACCGTCATTGACTTCGGCACACGACCGTGTTATGCATAACACCGTCATGCAAGGAGCGGTCTGGCCGCTCGATATGACCCGACGTCAACGAACGAGGGAGAAGAGCCCGATGGCAGTCTTCAATGGTGTATTCCCGATCCTTCCCGGTAAAGAACAAGGAGGAAGGGACTTCGCGGCCGCGTGCATGGGGGAGCGCCGCAAGGGGTTTGAGGCTCAGGCGGCTAGGACGGGACTTACCCGGGAGACTTGGGCTCTACAGGAGACTCCGATGGGCAGCTTCATGTTGGTGTGGTTCGAGGCTCCCGATATCGAGAAGTCGTTCACGGAACTCGCCACCTCCAGCGAGGAGTTCTCCATCTGGTTTCGTGGGCAAGTCAAGGATGTGACTGGCGTCGACCTGAGCGCTCCACCCGAAAGCCCGCTCCCCGACGTGCTGGTCGACTGGACCTCCTGAAGAGCGACCTCCCCCTTGTAGGGATATCACCCCCAGCGTGGAGTTCTTAGAGACAGGAGGCCTTCGCCATACGTCTCTTCGGCGGCGCCTGCTCAGTGCCGATGCTCTCCACAAGCTGACGTACGTCCGAAGCCGATCGACACCACAAGACGTTGGCGCTTCCACCGAACTCCTCGATGGCGGCGACCATGCCGGGACGTTTCCGCTTGGGGTAGCTCCAGACCCACCGGAGGAGGACCACCAACCAGCGCCAGCTTTCTTGCACATCGGGCGGGTAGTCAGATCGTGGCGAGCCAGTTCGCCTCAGAACACGCCACATGCACGTCGGCCGAGGCAGGTCGAGGAAGATGACAGTGTCGGCGCGAGCAAGCCGCACGCTCAGGTCGGCACGACCCCCGTCGATGATCCACTGCTCTTGGAAGGCCAATCCCTCCTGGAGTCGCCGGAAAGTTTGGGCGTCCATCGCGTGGGCATCAACGCTTTTCTTCCAACAATCAGGTAGCCGCCATCCTGCCACCACATCCGGTCCAGATGAAAGACCTCCAGATGTAGCAACTCCCCGAGAGTTCGTGCCAACGTCGACTTGCCGGCGCCGATGCATCCAACAATGGCGATCCGCCGTGCAGACGCAAGGCCGAAATCTCGATGGGCGTCCACCGCAACAATCCTGCTCCGCTCAGGGAGTCTGCGAAATGGCGGCCAGGTGAGTTCCGTAGGGCGGGTTGGCAGCGCTATGAAACGACCGTCAGCGCACCCTTCTGGGCAACAGAGCGCCGATCAGCCAGAAGAGTGGCAAAAAGATCCCGAGGATGAACATCACCCAGTGACCCTTCCTGATCGACATGATCCCGAGCGTCACCATCAGAACGAAGTAGATCACGGCCCAAAGTCCGATGAATCCCCCACTCGTCGCGTCAGCGGCCAACATCCCGGTTGGCACCTCCTTCACTCGCCAGTCACAAACTGGTGTCTTGCCCATCTGATCACACTGGCAGGCCGTACTCGGTGCTACGGCCCAACCATCACTCTTGAACGCAGAGACAATTGGCACCCTGCCAGCGGGTGCGAATCGTCATTAGCTCGGTCCGCGGAGACCTCATTCGCGACCAGGATCTCATCATTGCTTTGAAATCTCGAAGGGCAGGGGCAGCGGGGCTCGATGTCTTGGAGCATGAGCCCAACATCAACCGCGACTACTTCGTATTCCGAATGCGTCCTTCATGCCCCACGTCGCTGGCGCAACGGTGAAAACGCTCGCTGCGTCGGGCGAACCGACTCTCGTAAACGGTTGAGGCGACGAATAGGCCGGGTCGGCCCGGCCGTCTCCAGGGTCTCGATCCGACTAGGAGCTAACCGCTGAGCGAGGCGGTATTGAACGGACCCATCGTTTCGTTCGAAATCCCGAGCGCCACTTCGTTCGTAAGTCCCTGGGAGTACAGACACTCGATGTCCCATTCCAATCCTCAACGCCCAAAAAGGAGTCAGTCCATGCAGTTGGCATCGGTGACCGAGACGTCGCAGGGGCAACCCGTCACCAGGTTCCTCCTAAGCGATGACACCCAGACCCCCGTTCCGTTTCTCGCCCTTGGCGCTGGCCTTGCTTTGGCTATCGCCGTAATCCACCTTCAGGACCAGGGCGGTCTTCTGGGAGACCAGTCGCCGATGTGGTTGAAGTATGGCTACTACATGGTCGAGATCAGTAGCACGATTAGCGCCGCACTCATCATTCGTGGGAAGACCGTTGGCTGGCTGCTGGGACTGGCGTCGAGCATCGGGCCGATGACCGGTTACATCCTGTCGCGAACCGTTGGCATTCCCGGTGACCCGGGTGACGTTGGCAACTGGAGCTACCTCCTTGGCACCGTGAGTCTTCTGGTCGAGGGAAGCTTCATCGTCCTTGCGGCTATCTGCCTCATCCGGATTCGGAGAGCCTGGCAACTCGATCCACAGATCGGAGAGCGTCCTTCCTACACAGACGCCCAATTGAGCCGATCAAATTGAGCGGCACGATGGAAGCCTTAGGACATCCTTATTGCGATTGCCATTGCCATTGGCGTTAAGACCACTTCTCGCTGGCCGGAGGCCAATATGGCTCGGAGGGAAGTGTTCGCCAGCCAAAGGTCGATGCGTAGTCGATCAGAGTCCGGGTAGCGCGAGCAACCATGGGCCGGGTGTCATCAGCGCGGCGAAGGAGCGTCCAGGCCCAGAGGGGCACCGGGAATCGGACAGGCCGGCGAGTCAACGTCGGCGGCATCGGCGCCGCGTGGCGCTTCGGCGAATCGAGCACCGGTCGCCGCAAGCGGGCCACGTGGTCGAAGAATGCAGGCCCCGCGATGCCACCGTCGTCGATTTTGGTCACCGACGCCTGGTTTGCCTTCGCAAAGGCCGACGCGTAGCGATTCCATGACCACCACGATGCTTCGTCAGCATCGATGAGCGCCGTGATCTCGGCTGCCGGCACGCTCTCGTCACGAGTCGCCGGATGAGCGCGCGGCACGACGGCTTCCAGTCTCTCGTACCACAAGAGGTGGGCGGCCAAGTTGTGCCGTTCGATCTCGGTCTCCTCGATCCAGGCGATGGCCAGGTCGGGGCTGCCTTCGGCCACCCGTTCCGCTTGGGTGTGTGAGGGCAGGACCCATTCGTCGATGCGGATCCGAGGGTCAGGAATTGCCCTTACCTCTGCGGGAAGCCAACTGACATAGCCCAGCCGCAGAGGCAACTCTCCGCCTCCCTTGCGGGCACGATCGAATGCCCGCGCAGCGGCGCCCAACACCTCTCGGGCATCGGTCAGGAACTGGCTACCGGCTGGCGTCAACTCGACGTGTCGGCGATCGCGGACGAGGAGCTGGGTCCCAAGCTCACGTTCGAGATTGCTTATCTGCTGAGAGAGCGAAGGTCCAGCAAGGTGAAGCCGCTCTGCGGCCCGACCGAAATGCAGCTCCTCGGCAACGGCGACGAAGTAGGTCATCTGCCGCAGCTCCACGCGTTCGATGGTACAGGCCTGATAGGCGGGCCCTACCACTGGTTGCTCATAAGTCGTGGACCCACGACGAAGACAAGAGTTGACTCAGATAGTGGAGCATGTGTTGCGGAAACACGCGACGAAGCTCAGCTGTGATGGGCCAACAACGAGGAGACGATGATGGAGTTTCTCGTCCAGTTCGAGCAAGATATCGAACTGTGTTGCCGAGTCCGAAGTCGAAGACCGCGAGAAGGCCGAGGTTGTCGCGGCACAGACGTTGGCGGACGAGGGGCACCTCGTCCGGCTGTGGCGGGTCGACGTCGGCTCCGGGCGAACGACGGTTCTTGGCCTCTATCGAGCCGGCACCAGGGCGGAACTTGACGGACTCTTGGGCTCTCTCCCGCTGAACGAATGGATGCGTACTTCCATCACGCCGCTCGTTCAGCATCCCAACGACCCGGAGACGATCCGAGCGATTGCCTAATCGATTCGGTGCAACGGCCCCATCTAAAGTGATGATGAGCATGCGGCTTCCCGAACCTCGGCTGACAGAGATCTTTCGTTTGGAGGCGAGCCTGGGCGACGTCCTCGAAGTAGGGGTCGTGGCGAAGGGGCGACGGCGAATCGTTCCGATGACCGGTGGGACATTTGCCGGGCCCGAGCTCAACGGGACGCTCCTCCCCGGGGCTAGCGCCGATTGGCAGATCGTTCTGCCTGACGGTTCGGCGCTCGCAGATATCCGCTTGACTCTGCAGACCGATCACGGTGACTTGCTGTATGTCCGGTCGCAAGGGGTGCGCCACGGCAGCGCGGAGGTTCTCGCCCGCCTCGCTCACGGCGAGGACGTCGACGCGAGTGAATACGTGTTCCGCACGTCAACGCAGATCGAGACGGCAGCACCCGATCTCGACTGGCTCAACAAGGGCGTGTTTGTCAGTGTTGGCGGTCGCCAACTTGGAGGCGTGATCTACGAGGTCTATCTCGTCGGATGAACTCATCGCTCGACGGCACAGGACAGCCGGCTTCTTCACCGTCGGACCGGACGGTTGCGATTATCACCGGCGGCTCCCAGGGAATTGGCGCAGGCCTCGTCTCTGGGTTCCGGCGAGAGGGGTATGCCGTAGTCGCCACCTCGCGGTCCATCGGTGCTGTCGACGAGGACGACTACCTCACCGTGAGGGGTGACATCGCCGAGGCGCGGACCGCTCACAACGTGGTGGACCAAGCTCTCAATCGGTTCGGACGGATCGACTGCCTGGTCAACGACGCTGGAGTGTTCATCGGCAAGCCCTTCACGGACTACACACTCGACGACTATGCCTTGATCACGTCGGTGAACCTGGCCGGGTTCTTCCACCTGACCCAACGCGTCATTCGTCAGATGGTCACGCAGGGCACTGGTCACGTGGTCAACGTCACCACCAGCCTCGTGGACAAGGCGGATAGCGACATACCTGCTGCGCTGACTGCCCTCACCAAGGGCGGTCTGGCTGCCGTCACGCGCTCGCTGGCGATTGAGTACGCGTCACGTGGGGTTCGGGTAAACGCCGTCGCGCTGGGTGTAATCAGGACAAGGGGCGACCCTGCTTCGTATAAAGGTATGGCTGAGCTTCACCCTCTCGGCCGGCTCGGCGAAGTCGGCGACGTCGTCGAGGGGGTCCTCTACCTGGAGCGAGCCACGTTTGTGACGGGAGAGACGCTCCATATCGACGGGGGTCAAGCCGCCGGAAACTGAGCCATGCCCCGGACTTGCAAGGCCGCCTCGAGACCCGTTCTCAAGCGGACCGCCCGGACAACGCGTCCCTGGCATCGAGATAGCTGAATTGTGACTCCATTGTTGGTACTCTCACCCCTGATCAGGCGTCGGTCCTACTGGGGGTCCCCAAGTGGCGAAATCGGAACGAGTGGGCCGCGTGAAGCCGGTCCTGATGCGCTGGATTCCGTCGAGGGGTCCCACAGGCCGGAAGCCGAGCCATCTGCGCCGTGCGGTCAAGGGAGGTATGGCCTCGGCTCTGGTCGTCGTAGGACTGGTGGCGTTTGCCACGCCGGCCTTCGCCCACAACGACCTTGTCAGCGCCACGGCCAGTTGCGCGAGCCCGGCCGGGAGCGGGTACACCATCGTCTGGACCATTCAGAACGACTTCAACCTGACGGAGACCGGTTCCGTCACGTCCGTCACCGGCGGTCTCCCCACTCTGAGCAGCACGACCTACAGCATCGCCGCATCACCGGGAGAGCCCTACTCCTCGACCACGCTGACTCAGAATCTGCCCGCCACAGCCTCGGGCACGATCACCATCGACATCTCGAGTCAGTGGTCCGATGGATTTTCCACGACCGACACCGGGAGCTATGACCTGTCCCAGCTCAACTGTGGCGGTCCCCACCAGACCATCGCCGGCCACATCTACCTGTGCCTCAACGGCAACCCGACCACCACCGAGGAATCGGGCGGGTCCCTGGCGGCGAGCGGTCCGTCGACCGTGCCGGCAACGCCGAATCCGCTGGCTCCGACGGGGGTGAACGCCGGCGGGTACACCATGACGGCCGGCGCCCCACCCGGCTACCAACTCGTGGTCTGTGGCGGTTCCTCGACGCCCAACTCGTCGGGGAGCAGCGCCACCGAGTCGGTCACCGTGCCGAGCGGGGGCGCCGGCGTGGGCATCTTCTACGTAACTCAGGTGAGCCAGACCATCGCCGGCCACATCTACCTGTGCCTCAACGGCAACCCGACCACCACCGAGGAATCGGGCGGGTCCCTGGCGGCGAGCGGTCCGTCGACCGTGCCGGCAACGCCGAATCCGCTGGCTCCGACGGGGGTGAACGCCGGCGGGTACACCATGACGGCCGGCGCCCCACCCGGCTACCAACTCGTGGTCTGTGGCGGTTCCTCGACGCCCAACTCGTCGGGGAGCAGCGCCACCGAGTCGGTCACCGTGCCGAGCGGGGGCGCCGGCGTGGGCATCTTCTACGTGGTTGCCACCTCCGCCGTGGTCACTGGTCCCACGGCGACGACATCGAGTAGCTCGGGTGGTTCGGGCACCTCAGGAAGCGCATCACCGACCACGTCGCCCAGCACGACCTCGCCCGCTACGACCTCGTCACTCGCCTTCACCGGAGCGTTCCTCTCCTGGGAATGGCTGATCGGCCTGCTCATGGTCCTGTTGGGGTCCGCGGTCGTGGTCATCGGCCGGTGGCGGCATCGGGTCAGCGGCGCGGGGTGGGTCGGAGTGGCCCAACCGCCGTGGTTGCGGCCCGGTCAACCGACGGCGGCGGCATACGACGCGAGGGAACGGACAAGGCCACCTTCGCCCGGGGGCTGGAAGAGTCGACACAGCAGAAGACCGATTCGACCTTGAGCCGGACCATCCGGCTGGGTTGACCATCGCGGCGTTCCCCACGCGCCGCATGTGACCCGTGACGTCGGTGGCCGACGATGACGAATCCAACCTTGCTGGCACGACGACCGTGAATCGGAGCCGCTCGCCACGAGGAACGACGCTCCGGGTCATCGACCAGGGGCCGCGCTGACAGTGCCAATCAGGGTTCCCCATAATCTGTCGCATGCCCAGGCGCCGCCGCTCCGCGAGAGACCCGCGGAGCGACCGTTTTGCGGGTTTACGGGGTCTGGAAGCCCAGATGCCGGCATCCGAAGTGTCGCGATCCGCTGGAGGGGCAGCGCGCCCCCAAGCCGAGAGAACCGCCAATCAGGCCGGCTTGCTTGCGCTCGGCGAGGAGGTCGATCGTGCGCAGCCGAGCCGAAGGAATCGCCGAGGGGCTGCGGGACGAGACGGGCGGCATCGACGGGTCCGGCGATGGGTGCTCATCGGGTTGGCCACCGTTCTGGTGCTGGTGGGTGCGGTGGCGGGGTATGCCTATTACCTCACTCACGACTTGAACAGGGTGGAGGTGCACGGTCTTCGCTCTGCCTTCACCTCCGCTGCGGGCGCCATCTCTGCTCCGTCCTCGGCCAACCCTGCGCTGGCCCCATGGGACCCACGTGCCTGCGCTCCGGGCGCCGTGCCGACCGCTCCCGTGCCGAACGAACCCTGAGTCGTGGTTCCGCGTCGAGGTCGGCGGGACCGGGCCTAGCGCAACCAGAGTAAACCAGGTACATTGTTACGCATGGTACCTGGTTTAGGTAAGCAGCTGAGCCAGATGCGCCGTGGGGCGATCGAGTTCTGCGTCCTCTCTCTGCTCCGCGACGAGGACCGCTACGGCTTCGACATCTCGCGGACCCTGTCGGGCTTCGACGGACTGGTCACCAGTGAGGGGACCATCTACCCGTTGCTGGCCCGGCTCCGACAAGAGGGGTACGTGGAAACGACCTGGCACGAGTCCTCACAGGGTCCGCCACGCCGTTACTACCGGTTGACCGACGCTGGTCGAGCGGCGCTCGACGCGTTCGTCGTGCAATGGGAGCGTTTTCGGGACTCGGTCGACAAACTGCTGGAGGGAGACGCGTTCCAATGAGCGAAGAGCGTGCCGAACAGATCGTGAGCGACTACTTCGGCCAACTGCGAAAGGCCCTGCTGCCGATGCCACGGCATCGCCGAGAGCAGCTGCTCGATGAGCTCCGAGCACATGTCGAGGCAGCCCGGGCTGGTTCTCCCGCCGATTCAGAGGCGGCGGTGCGCGACGTCCTCGAGCGCTTGGGCGAACCCGAGGACATCGCGGCCGAGGCGCTCGCCGCCGCACATGCTCGCCGAAGGGGATGGACGGTCTTCATCCCCCGGTGGAGCGTGCTTACGGGCGTTGCGGCAGCGGTGCTCGTTGTTGCTCTGGTGCTCGCTCTGACGCTGTCGGGGTCCTCCCCGACCACGAGCTCGTCAGCGTCAGCTTCAGCGAACAGCGCTCCGCTCGTCACCGTTGGTGGTTTTCCCACTGGCATCGCCATCGATCCGGTCCACCAGACCGTGTATGTGGCGAGCGGCAACGCCAACAGCCTCTCCATGTTCGGTGAGGCGTCCTGCAATGCGACGACTGCCACCGGATGCAGTGCCGCGCGCAGCGTTTCCACCGGTGGCCAAGACCCCATCGGTGTCGTGGTCGATCCCACCACAGCGACCCTGTACGTCGTGAACGGTGGGTCGAACACGCTCGCCGTCGTGAACATCAGCAAATGCAACGTCACCGATCAAAGCGGCTGCTCCGCTCCCGCGGCGCTCGTGCCGGTGCCTGGTGGACCCGAATTTCTCGCCCTCGATGCAGTGACGCACACCGTCTACATCGCGGACACGAACTCGGGCGCGGTGTCGGTCCTGGACACACAATCCTGCAACGCCCAGTCGACGAAGGGATGTACCCGGCCCCTCGGCACCGTCTCGGCGGGTGCGGGCGCCTTTCCGATTGCCGTCGACCAAGCGACCGACACCGTCTACGTCGGGACGAATCGGGGTGTGACGCTTATCGACGGCACGATCTGTGACGGATCCGACATGAACGGATGCACGGAACAGCCACCGAGCATTCCGCTCTCCAACGAACCTGCTGGGATTGCGGTCGACGACGCCAATCACACCCTCTACGTCAGCGGGGAAAGTGGGAACGTGGCAGTCATCGATACCTCATCGTGCAACAGCACTGACTCACGAGGGTGTACAGCCACACCCACGACGGTGCCCGTCGGCACCGACGCCAGGGGAGCGACCCTCGACTCGGCGACCTCTACTCTCTACGTCGCCAACGCCGGTTCCGACACTGTGTCGATGCTCGACACAACGCGGTGTGATGCGTCGACGACGGCCGGTTGTGAGAGCCTCCCGAAGGCCGTGGCGGTTGGGAGCAGCCCGAGGCGCATCGCCATCGGTGACGCATCAGGCACGGCTTACGTCGTAAACGTGCTCGGCAACAACGTCTCGCTCATATCCACAAAGACCTGCAACGCCAACGATGCATCGGGTTGCCCGACTGCGCATCCGGTCAATGTGTCGTCAGCCGGCGGCAACGGCGTGGGCGCAATCACGTCGCCGGGAAGCGCTGAATCGGCTGCCGCGGGTGGGGGTGCCAGCACCTCTGGCGGCGGGGTGAGTCAAGCGAACTCGAACTCGACGTGCGCACCGACGACGGACCCGGCGACCTCGGGTGGCCTTGCGAGCACCGCACCGGGAACCGGGCCCGTGCTCGCGACGGGGACGGTCGGGGGAATGACATGGAGCCTCCTGGGGGCGAACGGTCAAAGCGGAGCCAATGCCATCGAGAACGGTGCGCTCGTGTTCGGCGGCCGTGCCTACGGCCTGTGCCCGGGGTATCCGAACCCAGCTGAGCTGGAACTCATCGATGCGGGTGCGAACGGCCTCGCCGTGGGCGTGGTCGGCTATCCGGGAAAGGCGACGGTGGACATCGCTGAGAGTACGGCGGGCACATTCGATGTCGGCCCGTCGCTCCCTTCGCCCGAAGTCCAGGTCGTCCAAGGGGTGTCCTTCTTCATTGGGGTCCTGCCCCAGTCGGCATGCGACTATCCCTCCCTGGAACTCAACTCGACGTCGCCGGGAGTGTCAGCTCAGCACAATCTTGGATTCGGCACGTGTACGGCCAATCAGATCGTCCCCATCACCGAAAGCCAGGGGGAGTGGCAGCTGCCGCCGGGACAGTTTCAAAGCGCTTTCGGCGCTGGGAATGGCTCTCCCGTCACGGCTCCGACCCCGACGACACCCACTCTTCCTCCGGCTGGGTCGCAGCCGTCGGATCCCGCTTCCGCAAAATCGGCGGTCCAGACGGCATTCGAGGCGGTCTACGGCCATGGTCCCGCGGACCAGAAGCTCCGCCTCTTGCAGGGTGCCGACCAGACGGTGGTAGCGGCCGGCGATGCGGCCGCGCGCGCACCCGCAGATCGCCGCCGGTTCGACCCCGGTCGTCCTGCAGGTCGTCTTTACCGATTCCAAGGACGCCGCGGTGCTCTATGAGATCGACTACGACGGAACTCCGGCTGTGGGGCCCAAAATCGGCCATGCAGTTCTTGTCGATGGTACATGGAAAGTGACTAGGTCAACCTACTGTGGCGACATCAACAACGCCGGCACCGGAGTGACCTGCTAGAGATTCGGGCGAAGATTTCACAACGTCGCCTCGACACGACAACGGTGGATGGTCTTCCCGTCAATGCGGCTCGGTTGGCTGCTGATCCCGCTCGCGAAGTGACGCAGGCTCGGTCCAGGGGCGCAGTGGCCGCCAGTTCCAGGCGCCTACGAGCACCGCCGTCGACGGCACGAGCAGCGTTCGCACCAGGAAGGTGTCGAGGAGGATCCCGAGCGCCAGTCCCGTGCCGATCTGGCGCACCTGGCCTGTGGTCGTGACGGCGAGGACGCCGAACGTCCCGGCGAGAATCAGCCCCGCGGTCGTGACCGTCGTGCCTGTCGTGGCGAGCGCGCGCGGAACGGACACGCGGAGTGGGAGCAGGGCCGTCTCCTCCTTGATCCTTCTCATCACGAGGATGTTGTAGTCCTCGCCCAGGGCCATGATGAAGACGAACATGAAGAAGGGGAGTGTGAAATTGATGCCGAGCTGTCCGCCGATCGTGACGAATATGAAGACCGCGAGACCGAGCGAAGCGGTATAGGAGAGGACTACGCTGGCCACCAGACAGAGAGGTGCTGCGAGGCTGCGTAACAGGACGCCGAGAAGCAAGGCAAGCACCAGCGCCACCAGCGGGAGGATGCGCACCACGTCCCGGCCCGAGATCGTGCTCACGTCCGCGGCACCGGGTGCCAGTCCTGCCAGGCCCCACCGGCTTGCCCCGTCCGCGCGACCGATCTCCGACACCGCGGCCCGCACCGACGGGATGGCCACGGACCCTACGGTTCGTCGCACGGGTACGTGACCCGAGCACGGCACCCAGAATGCACCAGGTCCTTTCGCGAACGGACCTCGATCCTCAATCCCTAGGTGTTGCACCGCAAGGTGCTGGCATCGAGATCCGGGCGGCCCACCCGAGGCGTGCGGTCGGCGATGATCCCGATGAGCCCACGACGGCGCCATGGGGCGGGAACGCACGCATCTCGCAACGTGTTGTTCCAGCGTAGAGGCGGTGCGCGGCGTATCAAGCGCTCCCCAAGAACGGCCGATACCTGAGAGATGAGGATCGAAGGAGAGCCGATACCCGGAACTCGGCTCCCTCGAATCGCTGCGGTCGCCTTACCGAGCGTGGGGACCGCACTGGCCTTCGTGGTCCTGTCCCGCCTCCATCTCATCGGCGATCAGCCAGTGTGGCTCGTACTCATCCTGCTCTTCATCGCAGCGGTGGTCGGTGAAGTCTCGGGTCGCATGCTCGAGGTCAACCAAAGCATGTGGAGTGTTCATGTCGCTGTTGGCCTGCAGTGCTTGACGGTTGCCGCCGTCATCTACACAATCGGGTGGGGACCCACCTTGGCCATCGGGTTTCTCTTTGTGGGGGCCCGCGCCCTCGATATTGTCGGCTCTCGGGTCTGGGTTGTCGTAGTCGTCTGGGCCGCCGTCGCCACGGCTGCGGGTCAAGTCGCAATCGCGCTGGGTCTCGTCTCGAGCTACGTGCCGGTGCCCTCAGTGCACGGTCTTGCGGCGCTCAGCGTCTTGGGCGTGAGTGTCGTGACGTGGGTGCTAGCAGCCAAAACGAAGCAGAGTGAGATTGCCCTTGCCGAGCGTGATCGTGCGGCCCGTGATGTCCGGTCCGCGCTGTCTCTGCTCACGGCAACCCTCGATTCGACGGCCGATGGAATACTCGTCGTCGACAACGACGGAAAGATTGCACAGTTCAACACACGGTTCGCCGAGATGTGGCGGATCCCCGAGACCTTCCTCGCGAGTCGAGATGACGACGCTGCCCTCCAGTTCGTCATCGACCAGCTCCGCCATCCCGAGGTCTTCGTTTCGAAAGTGCAAGAGCTCTACGCCCGTCCCGAGGCCGAGAGCGATGACATCTTGACCTTCAAGGACGAACGAGTCTTCGAACGGCACTCGCTCCCGCAGAAGATTGAGGGAGAGGTCGTAGGCCGGGTTTGGAGCTTCCGTGACGTGACGGATCATCACAGGCTCCTGGCAGAGCTCGAGCATCAGGCATTTCACGACAGCCTCACGGGATTGGCCAACCGGTCGCTTCTGCGGAATCGACTGGACCATGCGGTGGTGCGATCTCAGCGCACCGGCGTTCCGCTCGGGGTCCTCTTTTGTGACATGGACGGCTTCAAGCTGGTGAACGACACACTCGGCCACGACATGGGAGATCTCATCCTGGTGGAGGTTGGTCACCGCATCGACAGGTGCCTGCGTGATGACGACACGGTCGCCCGGCTGGGCGGCGATGAATTCGCCGTTATTCTCGACGGCACCAACGCGCTTGATGCTGTGGATGCGGCGAATCGTGTTCTACAAGCGCTTCGAGAACCATTCCTCGTCAGCGGGCGCGAGATCGAGATACGAGCATCGATTGGCGTGACCGTAGCCCGCGGGGAATCGGCGGAAGCCGACGCGTTGCTTTGCGAGGCGGATATTGCAATGTATGCCGCGAAGTCGAGCGGGAGGGACTGCATCATGCGCTTCGAGCCTGAGATGCAGACCACCCTGGCTGCTCGGCATGCCCTGCACGGCGATTTGCGCCACGCGGTGCGCGACTACGGGGAACTCAGCATCCATTACCAGCCCGTGTTCAACTTGACGACGGGTAGGCCGGACTCCATCGAGGCGCTCGTGAGGTGGAATCACTCACAACGGGGATCCATTTCACCCGAAGAGTTCATCCCCGTGGCTGAGGAAATGGGACTGGTCTGCGAAATCGGACGCTATGTCCTTCGGGAGGCGTGCCGCCAAGTCATGCAGTGGCGATTTCTGCCCGATGCGGAGGACTTGAGCGTTGCGGTCAACGTCTCCGCCTACCAGCTCTATGACAACCGATTCGTGGCCGAGGTCGAAGCCGCTCTCCTGGACAGTGGCCTGCCTCCGAGTGGTCTGGTCCTCGAGTTGACCGAGAGCACCCTTCTCTCTGACACCGCGCGCGTCCACCACCGTCTTGCACGTTTGCGGGAGCTCGGCGTCAAGATTGCGATCGATGACTTCGGCACCGGCTACTCGTCGTTGTCATACCTCCGCCGATTGGCCATCGACGTGTTGAAGATCGATCGGTCCTTCGTGAGTGAGCTCGGCACTTCGTCGAGTCAGCAGTCCCGCCCGCTCCTTCGATCCATCGTCAGGCTCGGGCACGATCTCTGCCTCACGGTCGTCGCCGAGGGGATCGAGACGCAAAGTGAGCTCGATGAGGTCCGTGCTGCGCGCTGTGATCTGGGTCAGGGGTACTTCCTCGGCGGACCATCGCCGCCTGAGGAGTTGGAGGACGCTCTCCGTCTTCGTACGGCCGCGAGCTCGTTCGCCTAGGACGACCTGGAAGTTGCGATCCAGGCGGAGGGAGTGCACAAATCCTCGACAACTCTCGTACCCCTGATCCGTCGTTCCTTTGGCCCGAAACTGCTGGTGCCGACGTACATATGGTGAATCCCGTCGCGGTTTCGGGCCGAACCGCAATTCTCGCTCGTGTCCGGCACGAATGGTCGCTTCCCGTCACCCGCTTCGTCTTCGCCATCGTGATCGCGACAGCGGTCGCCCTCTGGTGGCTCGAGCGGTTCCACGTCGTGGCTGCGCAGCCGTTGTGGCTCTTGATCGTCGCCGTGGCGATCGGGTACCTGTGCTCGTGGACCGTGCACCTCGTGTACGCCGCCGCGCCGTCTCGCGGGCGCCTCCACCTGCGGATCGCCGTGCAGGTAGCGGTGGCGACCGCCCTGATGTACATGACCGGATGGGGGCCGGCGCTCACGCTGGGTTACGTCTTTGTCGCCCGGGACAATCTCACGCTTGCCCGCGACCTCTCGTGGCGGGTGATCGCGGCCTGGGTGGCGGCGGGGTTGGCCGCGGGTCAGGCCGCCGTCAGCCTGGGACTCGCACCGAGCTTCGTCGGGGTGCCCGACGAGTACGGCCTCGCCGCGCTCACCGCGTTGGCGTCGCTGTTCGTCATCGGCCTCCTCGGCGTAAGCGCTGAGCACCTGGCCGTGGCCCAGCTGTCGTTGCAGCGGTCCGAGGAGCGGTTACGTACGACCCTTGAGACAGCCAATGACGCCTACGTCGAGGTCGACGAGGCCGGGATCGTGACCGACTGGAACTCGCAGGCGGAGGCGATCTTCGGATGGCAACGCAGCGAGGCGATTGGCCGCCCGGGTTGTGATGTGATGCTGCCGGAACAGGATAGGGACACGGCCCGAAATCGCCAGGGTCTGACGGAGTTGGCGGCCATGGGGCAGGAGCCCTTGCTCGGACGGCGTTTCGAACTCCTCGCGCAACATCGTGACGGGCGCACCTTTCCCATCGAACTCGCCTTCTGGCGGACCAGGGACTCCGATGCCGTGATGTTTCACGGTTTCGCGCATGACATCACCCACCGCAAAGACCAGGAAGCGGCTCTGCGAAAGTCGCAAGAGGACTTCCGGATGCTGTTTGCGCGTCATCCGCACCCGATGTGGGTGTACGAGGTCAGGACGCTGCAGTTTGTCGAGGTGAACGAGGCCGCGTTGAGCCATTACGGCTACACGCGCCAGGAGTTCCTTTCCATGACCGTCGACCAGATACAGCCCCCTGAGGACGTCGTCATGCTTGCGGTCAACCTGGCGGCGCGCCGCGAGGAGCTCGAGGCGTCGGGGCCATGGAGACATCGCACGAAGGTGGGCCACCTCATCGACGTCGAAATCGCATCCCATCGCCTCGTTTTCGACGGACGTGATTGCATCTTGGTCATGGCACAAGACATCTCGGAACGGCGCCTCCTCGAGGATCGGCTGCGTCATCAAGCGCTGCACGATGGGCTCACCGATCTCCCGAACCGAGCCTGCCTCCTCGAGCGCGCCGAAGTGCTCCTGGGTCAGGCCCGCGGAGCACAGACCCCTATGGCCGCGTTGTTCTTGGACGTCGACAACTTCAAGGAGGTCAACGATTCCTTCGGCCACATGGTCGGCGACGAGCTTCTGCAGGCGGTGGCGACCCGCCTCTACACCGCAGTCCGAGAAGCGGACACGGTGGGAAGGATCGGCGGTGACGAGTTCGTCGTGCTCGTCAGCGGGGCCTCCCTTGCGGCGGGTCCAGAGATCGTCGCGCAGCATCTCCTCGACGTCATTCGCGATACCCCCTTCTACCTCGAGGGTCGCTATCTGACGGTGACGGCATCGATCGGCATCGCCACCGGAGACGCCTGTGAAGCCGCAGACCTGCTCCGCAACGCTGACGTCGCGCTCTATCAGGCCAAGGCGCGTGGAAAGAACTGTTCAGCCATGTTCCTTCCCGAGATGCAGTCCGCCGTCCACCAGCGGCTCGAGATGGCGATCGACCTCCACGAGGCCGTCGGAAACCGGCAATTCGACCTGTACTACCAGCCTGTCGTGCATCTGAGCGATCTCACGCTTTCCGGTGCTGAGGCACTGCTGCGCTGGCAGCACCCCACGCTTGGGTGGATATCCCCGGACCGTTTCATCCCCCTCGCCGAGGAGACCGGTGTCATCGAAGTCATAGGGCGATGGGTGCTGGAGCAGGCGTGCGAGCACGCCGCCGTGTGGCGCCGGACGCACCCGTGGATGAGCGTGGCGGTGAACGTCTCCGCCATCCAGTTGGGCACCGATCGGTTCGTCGAAGTCGTGCGAGACGCGCTCCGATCGAGCGGCCTCGACCCGGCCGGCCTCGTGCTCGAGATCACCGAGTCGACGCTCATGGTCGATGCGAATGCAACGGTACGCCGACTGCACGAGCTGAAGGCACTTGGGTTGCGACTGGCGATCGACGACTTCGGTACGGGATTCTCTTCGCTCAGCTATCTCCGCCAGTTCCCGGTGGACATCTTGAAGATCGACCGCTCGTTCTTGTCGACCGTGACGACATCGGTACAGACGGCTGCACTGGTGCACACCCTGATACGGCTTGGGGAAGCCCTGGGGCTCGACGTCATCGCAGAGGGCATCGAGCGACCGGATCAATTGAGGGCGCTGCGAGAGGCTGAGTGTCCCAAGGCACAAGGCTTTCTCTTCGCCCAGGCGATGCCGCTGGAGCGCATCGGCGATCTTCTGCGTGCCGGGGAACCTCTCACCGCTCGGCTCGGAACGCTGCGGGCGAGCCGCAAAGTGAAAAAGGACAGGCAGGCTGATCTCGTCGTCGCGACTACCAGACTCGAAGCCCCAAGGGGCTCAGAGACGTCGGGATGACCCGCAGACGGGAATCCGCAGCCTGCAGCGCGTCCAAGAGTTGACCCCGTCTTCGAGCGTCGCTGGCGGCAAGGAGCGTGATGCTTCCACCGTCTCCGCCGGCTCCGTTGACCTTCCATCCGAGCGAACCGTGGGCGGCGGCGATGTCGATCACCGTCCTGGCCTGTCTCCCCACGAGGTCGGGATGCAGGCAGGCCTGGGCGTCGTTGTTGCGCCGCATTGCCTGCCCGAGGGCGGGCAGGTCGGCGGCCAGGACCGCATCGCGCGCATCCTCGGCGGCGGTGCGCAGCTCGTCGAGGAGGTGGTCAGACTCTGTCTCCGCCTGCCGAGCGGTGAGCGCAGCGATCACCTGCTCGTGGACCTCCGAGGACACGTGGGCGTGCCCCAGGTAGACGAGCACCAGTCGGGCATCGAGCTCCGCCCACGTTTCAGCGGGGAGCCGTAGCTGTGTGACCACTGCATGGGGGTACGGCGAGACCTCAATGAAGTTGACACCACCGAACGCCGCGCAGACCTGGTCCTGGACGCCGGACTCGACGCCGAGACGGTCGACCTCGATCCGATGAGCCGCCATGGCCACCTCGTGTGGCCCAAGGCGGCCCGGCGTCAGCGCGTCGAGGGCGCCGATGAGGGCCACGGTGACCGCAGCCGAAGTCCCGGTTGCGCTTCCAGCCGGAACCGCCGAGCGGATCGAGATTTCAACGGACACCTCTGCGGGCAGGCCCATCTGTTCGACGACCGCCTCGAGTAAGGGGTGGCGCCCCGGCAGCGCGCCGGGAGTGAAACCGTAGCGATCCTGGTAGTTGACAACATCGAGCACGACCCGCTCCGCCATTGTGCCGATCGGGAACGTCTTGATCTCGACTTCGACGCAGGGCGAGACACCGATGTTGAAGACCTTGCCGTGTCGCGTGAACCACGTGTCGGTCCAGCCGCCGTTGTCACAGATACGAATGGGCGCGGCAGCATGGACGATTGGTCCGGGACGAGGGGTCGCCTCCACCTGCTCATCATGCCCGGCTTGCCCGGGCCTGGTTCACGACGCCGGGAACTGCACCTGCTGCGCCAGGGCGAGCAGTGACGCGCGCTCGGAGGGGAGCAGATAGCCCGCGGCGATGGCGCGGTCGAGGTCGGCCGTGTACTTGGAGATGTACTCGGTCTTGGTGCCGTAGAGGCTGGCCAACATCTGCGGGCTGAACGCGGTGGTCGAGCCGAACAGTGAGCAGATGGCCGACGTGCCGGCCGGGGCCGCTCCGCTGAGCGTGGACACGGGCACGTCGACCGCCGGGGTGCGGACCCCGCCGATCACGTTGCCGTTCTGGTCGAGTGCCAGCGCCGCCGGGTTCTTGCTCGAGAGGCGGAACGGTTCGGGAGACGGTGGCGGGGTCCCGTGCACGACCCAACGCACGAAGGCGGCGAAGGCGGCCTGCGCCACGACGTGCTGCGGACCGCTGTTGATGGCGCTCGAGCAATGCAGAACGCTCGACGCCGGACCCAGCAGGTACGAGTCGGCATGTGAGGTGCCGGCCACCTCCCAGGTACGGATGTCATTGGTGTTCGGTTGCTGTGCCGGCGCGTAGCCGAGCTCGATCAGATCGGTCTGGGTCTCGAACATGAAGACCGGCACGCCGAGATCGGTCCGGATCCGCACGTTCGACGGCCCCGAGCTCGAGGTGATGGAGGCGCCGCTCAACGCCGCCGCCGTCCCGCCGCGGCTGTGAATGAAGATCCCTTCGAAGGGATGGCCGTGCGGTTCCAGCGCGTCGGCGAAGGTCGTGAGGTAGAAGGCCGACTGCGATTCGCCGACGGCGACGAAGTGACGGGGGTGGAGCGAGCCGAGCACGTGCGAGCTCGTGGAACGCAGGCCGAGGCCGATCTGGTCGAAGATGTCGAGCGCGTATTGGTCGCCCGGGTGGTGCAGGCTGCCGTAGCGCGCCGGCTCCTGTTGGACCAGGCCCTGACCGGCGCTGGTGCCGGCGATCGATCCGAGTATGGGCGTGCCGCCGTTGATGCCCAGTGCCTGCGCCGAGACGCCCACCCAGGCGTCGCCCTCGTCCATGAGCTCGGGATTGAGGTACATCCAGTCGGGCGCGGACTCACCCTCTGACTCGTTCATCCATTCCACGACGACCGTGCCGCTGAAGTGGGCCGGGTTCGCCGGCCGGCGCACGATGATCCGCGTCTTGTAGGCGGCCGACGTCGTGGGGGCGATGGTCCAGTTGCCGCTCGACGGTGCCGAGGTGGCGGTGAAGGCATGGGCCGTCCCCGATGCGAAGTACTCCTGTTCCACGTAGTCGTGCGCAGCAAGGCCGGTGGGGAGCGCCGACTCGGGCTCGATGATGTGCCCGACCGTCACCGGTCCCTCGAAGCCGGCGATCGCGTCGTAGAGGGCAGAGTCGCCCGAGGAACCGCCGGACAAGCTCGCTGAGAGGGCCATGGCCGGCCCGGCCGCTGAGACGCTCTTCGCCGCGACCGGCGCCGCGCCAGCGGTGGCGGCCCCGCCCGCGAGGGCAAGGCCGCACACGGCCGCGGCACATCGTCGGGCCCAGCCCGTTGGCTGATGTCGCACGGCGTTCCTCCCCACATCCGGGCTCCCTCTCGCGGCGAGCTCCGTCCCGCAAAGCGAAGGGATCGTAGGCGCCCGCAGCGACCCTGTCTCGTCGCTTCTCGTGTCCCTGTTCCTGCGTCCTCCGCCGACGAGCCAGTAGCGTTGTCCACAGCGCCATGGCGCACGAATCCTGGGAGGCACAGTGCAGACCGAAGCCGCCATCTTGTGGGAGCGACCCGGTGAGTGGAGCGTCGAGCCCATCGAGCTCGATGCGCCGAAAGAGGGCGAGGTGCTCGTGTCGCTCGCTGCGTCGGGCATGTGCCACTCCGACGAGCACTTGGTCACGGGCGACATGCCCGTGCCGCTGCCCGATGATCGGCGGCCACGAGGGAGCCGGCGTCGTCGAGGAGGTCGGGCCAGGCGTGCACGACCTCAAGCCGGGCGACCACGTCGTCCTCGGGTTCGTGCCGGCCTGTGGCAAGTGCCCGTCGTGTGCCACCGGCCATTCCAACCTCTGTGATGTCGGTGGCGTGCTCATGCAGGGCCGCCAGATGGACGGCACGCTCCGCCATCACGCCAGGAATCACGACATCCCGACGATGGTCTGTCTCGGCACGTTCGGCAAGCACACCGTCGTGAACCAGGCCTCGTGCGTGAAGATCCTGCCCGACTACCCGCTCGACAAGGCCTGCCTGGTCGGGTGCGGCGTCACCACCGGCTGGGGCTCCGCCGTCTACGCCGCCGACGTGCGACCGGGCGACTACGTCGCCGTGGTGGGCGTCGGCGGCATCGGTGCGTCGGCCATCCAGGGGGCGCGGCTGGCCGGGGCCGAGATGATCTTCGCCATCGATCCCGTGCCGCTCAAGCGCGAGCTCGCACCCATCTTCGGCGCCACCCACGTCGCCAGCTCTGTCGAGGAAGCGACCGCGCTCATCGCGCAGGAGACGTGGGGGCACATGTGCGACAAGGTCGTCCTGGCCATGGGCGTCGGCCGGGGCTCCATGATGGAGTCATTCCTCGGGCTCACCGCCAAGCGCGGCCGCGTCGTGGTGACCAACATCCATCCCTTCACCGAGATGGAGGTCACGATGAACCTGATGCAGCTCACCATCTTGGAGAAGCAGATCGTCGGCAGCATCTTCGGGTCGGCCAACATCCACTCCGACATCCCCAAGCTGCTCAAGCTCTACCGCGAGGGCAAGCTCGACCTCGACTCGATGATCACCACCACGTACAAGCTGGGCGACATCAACCAGGGCTACCAGGACATGCGCGACGGCAAGAACATCCGCGGCGTCCTGCTCTACGACACCTAGACCTCGCGCCGGAAGCCGACCGCGCCATGCCGCCCGACCGGGAGCCGGCGGCATCCGGCCTTTGTGCCCTGCGTCTGTGCGCTGCGTCCGTTTCCGGTCGCGATCGACTTAGGCCAGGAAGCGCCGCCGCGGCGACCAGATGTCCGCGCACTCCACGCAGACCGACTCGGGTACGACCCCGACGCGCATGAGCAGCGCGAACACCTTGCACCCGAGGCACAACCCGAAGGCGGACTCGAGGAAAGCCGCCACGCCGAGCAGCCCGAGGACGGCTTCGGCCGCTGTCCATGCGCCGCACGCGGTGAGGACGAGGGCTGTCAGTGAGAAAGCGACCCCCATGCCCTGCGCAAAGCGCTTGGGCGGCCCGGGCACCGGCCGTTCTGCCAGACCCAGCCGCGGTGTGACGACGCGGGTGACGAGCAATCCGAGCGGGCTGAACCGGGGACCGGCGAGCACGCGGGCAAGGAAGCCGTAGGCGAGGACGACGGTGGCCCAGCGCAGGTCGAAGGCGATGGTGAGAAGGACCATGACCAGCACGCCGCCGGCCACCAGGCGAGCCGAGACCTCGTTCACCGGGTTGGGGAACGAGAAGAGCCGTCGGGCTGCACTCGTGTGCGCCCGCGTGTTCGTGCTGATGCCCACACTCACCTCCCGCTCCCTTCGGCCTGCGTCAACGGGGACATCGTCAACGAGACATCGTCAACCGGATAACTCAGACCAGTTTAGTCGGGATTTGACCATGGCAACCGGGGTCAGCTCGGGGCAGCCCGGCGCAGAATCAGGCCGCTGGGACCGGCTGGGGCGGGGGCGGGCCCACGTAGCGGGCGGCGGGCCGGATGAGCCGGTTGTGCGAGGCCTGCTCCATGACATGGGTGCACCACCCGATCATGCGGCCGGCGGCGAAGGTGGGCGTGAACATTTCACGAGGGATGCCGCAGGTGTGCATCACCACCCCGGCGTAGAACTCGACGTTGGTGTAGAGGTGGCGTCCCGGCTTCAGCGCGGCCAGCACGTCGACCGTCGTGCGCTCAACCGATTGCGAGAAGGCCACCAGCGGCCCGCCCAGTTGCTCGGCGACCGAACGCAGCAGGAGAGACCGAGGATCGTCGGTCTTATACACGCGATGCCCGAAGCCCATGATGCGCTCGCCGTCCGCAATTGCGTTGCGGACGTAGGCCTCCGCTCGATCCGGCGTGCCGATCGCGTCGAGCATGTCGAGAGCGCGGCTCGGCGCCCCGCCGTGCAGCGGGCCCGACAGCGCACCGATGGCGGCCACGATCGCCGCAGCCAGGTCGGCCCCGGTCGACGTGACCACTCGCGCGGTGAAGGTCGACGCGTTGAAGCCGTGGTCGATGGTCAGGATCATGTACTGCTCGATCGCCCGGGCGTGGAGCTCGCTGGGTTCCTCGCCCGTCAGCATGTAGAGGTAGTTCGCCGCGAAGCCGAGCTCTGGATTCGGCTCGATCGGCTCCTCCCCTTGGCGTAGGCGATGCGCGGCCGCCAGGATGGTCGGGACGACGGCGCACAGTGCCAGCGCATCGCCGGACAATTCCTCCTGGTCGATGTCGTGCGTGGGCCGCCAGCCGAGCTCGGCGCCGAGCAACGAGACGGCCGTGCGCAGCACGTCGAGGGGGGTGCCGCGCCGAGCCAGCGCGGGAAGCAGCGTGCTCAGCCCTGGCGGCATCGTGCGCCGAGCTCGCACGTCCGCCCCGAACGCTGCCGCAGCTACGGCATTGGGTAGCTCGCCGCGAAAGAGCAGGTACCAGACGTCCTCGAACGAGCGCCTCTCGGCCAGATCGACGGCGGAGTACTGGCGGTAGTGATAGAAGCCTTGCTGCCCGCGGACGTCGCCGATCGTCGTCTCGGCCACGACGACTCCCTCGAGGCCCGCCGGCACGTCGCCGCTGGTCTCGCCGGCGGGCCGGATGCGAGCGATCCCCATGAGGTCACGAGAGGAGACAACGCCCACACAGCGGCCGCCGTCGACTACCGGCAGGTGCCGGTAGTTGTGTGAGGTCAGGCTGGCCCAGGCCGTGTCGACGCGCTCGTCGGGGCCCAGCACGTCGGGGCGAGCGGTCATCCACAGCCGCACCGCCTCTTGCCTTGGGTCTGCGGCGCCCGCCGCCGCCCGCAGGAGGTCGCGCTCGGTCAGGATCCCGACGGCCTTGCCGTCCTCGGTGACGACGACCGAGCCGGTATCGGCGCCCTGCATCGCCTGGGCCGCCGCGGCCAGGGTGTCGTCCGCGGCGCAGGTCACCGCGGGAGAGGTCATGAGATCGCGCACTGTCGTGTCCATGTCAGTCACTATTGCGCGGATTCTCTGCATTTGTAAACATTGATCAAGTCAATGTAGGATTCGCCCGCATATATGCACCGAATGATCACCACCCAAGAGGCCGCCCGCCGCCTGGGCGTGAAGGTCCCAACCCTGTACGCCTACGTGAGTCGCGGACTGCTGCAGTCGCACCCCGACCCAGGCCGCAGGGGCAGCCTCTTCGAACTGGAGGACATCGAAGCGTTGGCGCTTCGCAGTCGCGGCGGGCGTGAGACCGCGACGCGGCTTGCCACGGTGACGACCGGCGTGACCCGCCTCGACCAGCGCGCCGGACCGGTCTACCGAGGCCGACCCGCCGTCGAACTGGCTGAGGACTTCCTCTTCGAAGATGTGGCCGAACTCCTTTGGCGGAGCGAGGGAGGCGGGGACTGGCGGGCCCCCGAGGTCGGGGTGTCTCCACTGGCGAACACATTCGATCGCATGCGCTGGGCGCTGGTGATGTGCGGCGCCACCGATCACCTCCGGGCTGACCTGCGGCCAGAGGCGGTGGCTCGCGCCGCTCGTCGCTGCACGGCCGCACTCACGGCGGCCGTCGGTCCCGGACGACCGGGCGAGGATCCGAATGCCCCGTTGGCCGAGCGTCTCGCCGCGCGTCTCGCCACCCACAGCGACGCGCTCTTGGCCCCCGCCGTCAACGCCGCGCTGGTGCTCTTGGCCGATCATGAGCTGGCCACCTCCACCATGGCCGTGCGCATCGCTGCGTCGGTGCGCGCCGACCCCTATGACGCGCTCGCGGCTGGGCTGGCCACCTTGGCCGGTCCGCTTCACGGCGGAGCCAGCCAGATGGCCTACGAGTTGCTTGTCGCAGCTGAGCGTGATGGCGCGTCCCGCGCGTTGAACGACGCGTTGCGCGAAACAGGGCGCCTGCCCGGCTTCGGCCACGCCGTCTACAAGTCGGGCGACCCTCGCTTTGCGCCTCTGCTCGCGCTGGCCGAGCCGCTGCTCGATGACGGCCGCCGGGCCATCGTGCACGACATCATGGCGCTGGCTGTGGCGCACGACATTCCGCTCGCGAACTGCGATCTCGCATTGGCGGCGTTGAGCTGGGGGACCGGGATGCCACCCGACACCGGGCGCACCATCTTCGCGGTGGCCCGCGTTGCCGGCTGGACGGCGCACTACATGGAGGAACTGGCTGAGCAACCTCTTCGCTTCCGCGCCCGCGCCGTCTACAGCGTGTGACGGCAGGTGGGCACGAGGCGTGCTACCCCGCCCCGATCACGATGGCCGAGGGGTGGCCCCCCAGGTGGATCGGGCGGCCGACGACTCCGGTGGCCAGCGTGACCCCGACAAGTGACCCCGCCTGCTGTGTCACCCACGCGGTCGTGCCGTCCGCGCTCAGCGCGATGCCCTGTGCCACCCCGGGCAGGTGCACCGGGACTCCGGCCGCGAGGCCGAGCGTGCTCACCGACACGATGCTCGCCCCGCCGCACACGTAGACGCTCGACCCTGAGGGAGCCACGGCGATGCCGGTCGGGTTGAGGGGCAGTGGCGCGGGTGCGCCGGCCTTCAGCGTGGTCGGGTTGATCGGTGTGAGCGTCTGGTTGGAGAAGTTGCCCACCAGCACCTCACCGTCCGCCACGGCGATGGTCTGGGGTCCGGGTCCGACCGGGATGGCCGCGCCCGCCTGCATGGTCGCCACGTCAATGGGGGTCACGGTGTTGCTGCCGAAGTTGGCGACGAAGGCTGTCGCGGCGCCCGCTGGGGACACGGCGACCGCGATCGCCGCCGGCTGGGCGCCGACGGGCACCGGAGTTCCGGCGCGCCAGGTGCCGAGGTCGACCGGGGTGACGTTGTCCGAGTCGAGGTTCGCCACCAGCGCGACGCCCTTGCCGCCCGTCCCGCCGGGTGCCACCGCGATCGCGTCGGGCTCGACACCCACGCTGGCGGTGTGCACGACGTCCCGAGTGGCGGTGTCGATCTCGTGCAGGGTGTCGTCACCCTGCGTCACGACGAGGAGCCCCTTGCCGTCGGGGGTGTAGGCGAGCGCCGAGGGCAGGCTGCCGAGGCTGACCCTCGGCTGCACGCGACGAGTGGTCAAGTCCACCGGTGTCACGCTCGTGCCGGGCAATGTGACGGACGCGCCCGTCGTCACCCACGCCACGTCGCGCACCGACGTGCTGCCGACCGGATTCGAACAGCCGGCGAGCATCGGCACCACCGCCGCCAGCGCCAGCATCCCAAGCACGCGGTTCCTCACTGGTCGCGCGCCGTGCTCACCCACGCGCACACGCGGCCCCTGCCGGACGGTCGTCCGCGCGCCAGCCGCTGGCGTCACCCTCCGGCCAGAAGTCGCCGGTGACGGGATCCTGCACATAGCGCACGGGCGCCGGCGCGCCGCGGGCCAGTTCCTCCAGCGCGCCGAGCAGCGCGTCGACGTCCTCGCCCGTGGTGCCGAGTCCACAGCTGGCTCGCACCGCGCCGGGGATCGCGCTGCGATCACCCCGGCGTATCGCGGCTCGTGCCTGGTCCATCCCCTCGTGACCCACGCCGAGCAGCCGGATCAGATAGGGATGCGCGCAGAAGCAACCGTGTCGCACGCCGATCCCGAACTCCGCGCTGAGGCGTGTCGCCACCAGCGCGTGGTGCATGCCCGCTACCGTGAACGTCGCGACGGCGAGCCCGGCGTCATCCGAATCGCCGCCGGCCCCACGGTGGCTGCCACGGGGTCCGAGCACCTCGACGCCCTCGATGGCACGCAGCCCACGTAGCAGGCGTGTCGCCAGGGTGCCCTCGTGCTCGCCGATGGCGGGCCAGCCGATCCGCTCCAGCTCGTCCATCGCCGCGCCGAAGGCGACGGCGCCGACGACGTTGGGGGACCCGGCCTCCTCGCGCTCGGGTGGCTCGGTCCAGATCACCTCGTCCAGATCGACCAGGTCGACCGCACCGCCGCCGGCGAGGAACGGGTCGCCGGTCTCGAAGGTTCGCCGCGGCCCGATGAGGGCACCCGCTCCGAACGGCGCGTACATCTTGTGCCCGCTGAACGCCATGTAGTCGGGCCCGGTCGGCAGGGGACGGTGCGGCGCCAGCTGAGCCGCATCGAGCAGGACCGCGACCCCGCGCTCGTGCGCTGCCGCGCAGATTTCCTCGATCGGGGGCATCCACCCCGTGACGTTCGAGGCGCCGGTCAGCGCGAGCAGTGTCGGCGTGGGCCCGTCGTCGAGTGTCCGGACGACGTCGTCGGTGCCGAACGTGCCGTCGCGGCCGCACTCGACCCAGCGCAGCGAGGCGGCGGTGCGGGCCCAGGGCAAGAGGTTGGCGTGATGCTCGACGACGGTGGTGACGACCACGTCGTCGGGTCCGAGGCGGAGGCGGTAGGCCAGGTGGTTGATGGCCTCGGTGGTGTTGCGTACCAGCACGACCACGTCGTCACCGTCGAGTGGGCGTCCGGCGAAGCGGTACACGGTGGCTCGGGCTTCCTCGTAGGCCTCGGTGGCCCGCCGTGACTTGTAGCCCGCGCCGCGGTGCACGCTCGAGTACCAGGGCAGGAACGAGGTCACCCGCTCGGCCACTGACTCGAGCGCCGGCGTCGAGGCGGCGCAGTCGAGGTCGCGGAATGGTCGCTCCCTGCCATCGAGGCAGGGCACGGGCGCGTGGGCGCCGACGAGCGGCGCGAGCGCAGCGGCAGCTTCGGTGGTCACGCCGTCACATTACGGAGCGCGTCGGGCAGGCCGGGCGCACCGGGCCGGGGCGAGCTGCCGTGACACCCCAGGGACCCGAATGCGGTGACCGGAAGCTCAGCCGGCCAAGCCGATGAGCCCGCGCCGGCGCGCCGTCAGGACGACGATGTCGTCCGAACGGCGTTCGTCCGCGGTCATGGCTTCGATGACGTCGTCCGCGATGCGGCCTGGCTCGGTGTTCGGCGACGAGCGCAGCGACGACTCGAGCAGCGCCAGGCGCTCGTCGAGGTGGGCGCTGCGGCGCTCGACCAGGCCGTCGGTGAACATCACCAAGCAGCCGTCGGCGAGACGGAAGTCGTGGTCCTTGTAGTGGCAGGGCTGCACGCCGAGGGGCGGCCCCGGCGGCACCGGCAGCTCAATCGCCTGTCCCGATCCCACCCGCACAGGAGAGGGGTGCCCGGCCGAGGAGAACGTGACCCGGCCGCTCGCAGTGTCGAGCACGCCGACCAGGGCCGTGGCGAGTCGTTCGCCCGTGCCGGCGAGGGACATGCGGTTGAGGCGTTCGAGCGCCGGACCGGGTGCCCGCTCCTCGAGCACGAGCATGCCAAGGGTGTGGCGCAGGCGGCTCATGATCTTGGCGGCGCCGAGGTCATGACCCTCCACATCGCCGACGACGAAGGCGACGAGACCGTCGGCGAGAGGGACGACGTCGTACCAGTCCCCGCCGACCTCGAAGCCGACCGCGGCCGGCAGATAGCGCGCCGCCACCTGCCAGCCCTCGATGTCGGGGATCGCGTCGGGCAACAGGTTGCGTTGCAGTTCATGTGAGATCCGGCGCTCGCGATCGAAGGCGCGGGCGCGGATGACCACGGCGCTCACCTGCTTGGCCAGTTGTTCCACGAGCCCGAGGTCCTTCTCGGAGAAGCGGCGGCCCGATCCGGCCGACACCAGGGTCACCGTGCCGAGGACCCGTTCGTTGCGCAGCCGTAGCGGCACGGTCATATATGAGGTGAAACCGAGATCTTTGAGGATTGAGTAGTGGCGCTCGTCCCGACTCGTGTCGTGCAAGAACTCGTCGGACATGTGCGCGCTCCACATCGACTGCCCGCTGCGCATGACCACCACGGTCGGGTGCGTGCTCGACGTACTGGGTGGGTAACGCGTGCGCAGCGCTTCGGTCATGGACCGCTTGGACGGATCGGCGTGCCAGGCAGCCATGCGGCGCAGCTGCCCGTCTTCGTCGGCGATGTCGATGAGGCAGAGGTCGGCGAGGACGGGTACGGAGACTTGGGCCAGTCGCTCGACCATCTCGTGGTAGTCGACGACTTCGGACAACACCTGCGTCGCCAGCAGGAGGAACTCGTTGCGGCGACGGGCCTCGAGCAACTCGTCGAGGAGGTGCTCGCGCTCGGCGGCCAGGCTGGACGCATGCAGCAACTCACCGAGATGGCCGCCGAGGGCATCCATGAGTTCGACCACGGATGGATCGCGCTCGCGCTGATGGCGGCTCAGCATCTTGACGACGCCAATGCACGCGCCCCGGTACCGGATGGGGAACGCATACGCGCTCCGCAGCCCGTCCTTGGTGAGAGCGGCGGTGGCGAAGCGCCAGTCGCTGCCCAGGTCGGGCACCCACAGGGGCTCGCCGTGCTCAATGACCCAGCGCGGGAGCCCCTCGCTCCCGCTGGTCGGGTCGGAGGCCTTCTCCGCCGCAAAGGAGGGTGCGATGGTCGGGCTGCGCGTCCACAGGTGCCGGCACACCAGGGTGTGGTCCGCCGAAAGCGCCCACAGTGTGGTCACGTCCCAGTCCAATCGCCGGCCGAGCGTGGAGAGCAGCCGCTCAGCCGGCGCGTCGTCGATGGGGGCGTTGACGAGGATCTCGAGCAGCTCGCTGGTCAGCTCCGACCAGCGCTGCAGCTTTCGGTCGTCGCGTGGCCGGAATATGCCAACGACGATGGTGCCGTCGTGGGAATGTTCGAAGACACTGAGCACGAGCTCGGTATCGACTTCGGAGCCGTCGGCGCACCTGATGACCGTGGAGAGCTTCCGACCGACCAGCTCCTCCGCCTGCGCGTGGATGAAGTGGGCGAAGCCGGCGTGGAACACCCCGCTCAGCGAGTCGGGCACGAGGTCGAGGGCGGAGCGGCCAACCAAGGATCCGTGCGGCCAGCCCATGAGCTCTTCGGCCGCCCTGTTGACGTAGTGGATCTCCCCGTCCTCGTCGGTGGCCACCACGGCGTCGCGCAACCCGTCGAGCACGGCGCGCACGCTGGGCGTGGGCCATGGCGTCGGTGCCACGGCCATGCCGGCGCTCTCGGCACCCCGAAAGGTCGCAGCGCTCGCAGATCCGCCCGCACCTGCGCCGACCCACTCCTCGGTCAGCAACGGGGCCGGCGCCGCCAACGATGCGGTGAACCACACCGTCTTGCCGGGCTGGCTGCGGCGCATCTCGATGCCCCAGGAGTCGGCCAGGGTGCGCACGATGTGCAGCCCGCGCCCGTGTGGCGCGTCGGCGTCCGGTTCCTGGGGGGTGGGGTAGCCCCCCGCGCCGTCACTGACGGCGACGCGCACGCTCATGCCGTCGAGCGCTACGACCAGGGTCACGTCGAAGGAGGTTGACGCGTGCACCACCGCGTTGGTGGCCAGCTCCGAGAGCATGAGCACCACGGCGTCCGCCCCTATGAGGCAGCGGGCCGGGAGGATCTCGAGGAGGAAGCGTCGGGCCTGCCCGACCGAGGCGGTGACCGCGGGGAAGCGCCGTGTGACCGACGCGCCGGCGAGCGCGGCGGCCACGGGCTGGTGCCCTGGAAGAACGGAGCGAGGCATAGCGGTTGCGGTACTACTGCCCCCTGGCAGGAGGCCCTAAACGGGTTTGGGGCACCCTTTTCCGCTCACGGCCAGGCCGGGGACGGCGCAGGGGCACCGGGCATCGGACCGGCGAAAGCTCCGCCGGCCGGGTCGCGGGCACTACCCTGCCGTTCGTGGAGGAACGTTACGAGTCGGAGCTGGCCCGGTCCTTGTCGGTGCTCAATGGGGTCGACCGGGCCCTGGAGCGCCTGAGCGACGGCACCTACGGGCAATGCGAGACCTGCGGGGCCCCCATCCTCGAGGCAGACCTCGAGCACGACCCGACCCGCTGCCTCTGCGGGCAGCACCTCACTGCGGCCTCGCCGACTGTGGCCTAGCCGGCGATCTTCAGCCCCCGGGCCGCGTCGAGGCGACCGGCCACGTCGGGCCAGTTGACGACGTTCCACAATGCGGCGAAGAAGTCGGCCTTCACGTTCTTGTACTGCAGGTAGAAGGCGTGCTCCCAGGCGTCGAAGACGAGGAGCGGGACAGAGCCCTGGCCGATGTTGCTCTGGTGGTCGTAGACCTGCTCGACGATGAGCCGGCCGGCGAGGGGTTCGTAGGCCAGCACTCCCCAGCCCGAGCCCTGGATCGTCGAGGTGGCTTGTGTGAACTGGGCCTTGAACTTGTCGAAGGAGCCGAAGTTCTCGTCGATGGCAGACCCGAGTGCGCCGTCGGGCTTGTCGCCGCCGTCAGGGCTCTGGTTCTTCCAGAAGATCGAGTGCAAGACGTGGCCCGAGATGTGGAAGGCCAGCGTCTTCTCGAGTCCGACGATTGCGCCGAAGTCGTCCTTGTCACGGGCGGCGGCCAGCTTCTCGAGCGTCTGGTTGGCCCCCGCGACATACGCGGCGTGGTGCTTGTCGTGGTGGAGCTCCATGATCTGGGCCGACACGTAGGGCTCCAGTGCGGCGTAGTCGTAGGGCAGGTCAGGGAGGCTGTACTCGGCCATAGCGGTCTCCTCAGTCGTAGTCGGGTCCCAGGTATGGGGCGTTGTCGCAGCAGCGGTGTGCGTGCTGGACCATACCCGAGAGTGCCGCGTTCGGAACCGGGCCAACCGCCATGCGAGCAGGCCGCGCGTCCACCGCTCCCGCCGCGCACGTCAAGCGCCCGGTGAGGCCGAATGGTCCGGCTGGCCGTCGCCCGGTTCTGCCCAAGCCGGCGCGAGGCAGGCACACCCGGGCGCCCCCGCTAGCGGTACGCTTGCAAGAGTGAGCACGGACCAGGGCGACCGTTGGCTCGATCTCGGGTCCTTCATCCGTGAGCAACGGGCCTCTGCCCGCCTCTCGCTGCGGCGTCTCTCGGAGCTGGCCGGCATCTCCAACCCGTATCTGAGCCAGATCGAGCGCGGGCTGCGCCGGCCCTCCGCCGAGATCCTCCAGCAGATCGCCAAGGCGCTGCGCATCTCGGCCGAGACCCTCTACGTGCAGGCCGGCATCCTCGAGGCACCCACCGGCAGGCCAGACCTCACCCGGGCCATCCTTGCCGACCAGACCATCAGCGAGGAGCAGAAACAGACGCTGGTGCGCATCTACCTCTCCTTCCGGCGTGAGTACGACGACGAGCACGGGGGACAGGGAGGGCGATCAAGGCGGCGACCCCCCGGCCACCAGCACCGGCTCGCCCGCCCCGCCGGGCCGTGTCGCCACCGTGTGATCCTGTCCGGAGCGCAATTCCCGGTCGCCGGTAGGCTCTGAGCGCCATGCGCCGCCTCGCTGTCCTCTCGTTGCACACCTCGCCGCTGGCCCAGCCCGGCACCGGCGACGGCGGCGGCATGAACGTCTATGTGCGCGAGCTGACCGCCGCGCTGGCCCGCTCCGGCGTGGCCTGTGACGTCTTCACCAGGGCATGGTCGGCCGACCTGCCCCCGGTGGTCGACGTGGAACCGGGCTTGCGGGTCCACCACGTGCCGGCCGGGCCGCTCGACGTGGTGCCCAAGGAGTCGTTGCCCGGCGTCGTCGACGAGTTCACCACCGCGGTGCTCGAGCGCATGACCGCGACGCTGCCCCCGGGTGGGGGGCGCGGCGACGAGGGCGAGGGCCTGCCCTATACCTCGGTGCACGCCAACTACTGGCTCTCGGGGCTGTCGGGTCACGTGATCAAGCACGAGCTGAACCTGCCGCTCGTGTGCACCTTCCACACTCTCGATCGGGTGAAGGCCGAGTCGATGCCCGAAGAGGTCGAGGCCGACATGCCGCACCGGCGCGCCGAGGCCGAGGCGTCCATCATCGAGTGCTCCGACGCCGTCCTGGCGTCGTGCAGCGTCGAGGCCGAACAGATCGTGTCACTCTACGGCGGAGAGCCCGGCCGCATCCGCATCGTGCCCCCCGGCGTCGATCACGCGTTCTTCGGACCGGGGCACCGGCCCCAGGCGCGGCGCGCCCTCGGGCTGCCGCTCACCGGGCGCCTGCTCCTCTTCGTCGGCCGGATTCAGCCGCTCAAGTGCGCGGACGTGGCGATCGAGACTCTGGCCGAGCTGCTCGAGTCGGGTTCCGAGCCCTATCGCCTCGTCGTCGTGGGCGGCCCGAGCGGCCCGCACGGAGAGAAGGCGCTGCAGGGGCTGCACGACGTCGCCGACGCGCGCGGGTGCGCGAGCACGTGCACTTCATCGACCCGCAGCCCCACGAGCTCTTGTCGTCGTACTACCGGGCTGCGGACGTCTGCCTCGTCCCCAGTCGCTCGGAGTCGTTCGGCCTCGTCGCGCTGGAGGCCGCCGCCTGCGGCACGCCCGTCGTGGCCTCGGCCGTGGGCGGGCTCACCACGCTGGTCGACCAGGGCCACACCGGCTTCTTGGTCGAGGACCACGACCCCGCCGCCTACGCCGGCGCCGTGCGCCGCGTGGTCGACGAGCCCCTGGCCGCCGAGCGCCTCTCGACCGCCTCGGTGCTCATGGCGCGGCGCTACACCTGGCGTGCCGCGGCCAAGACGCTGGTCGAGCTGCACGACGAGCTGGCCGCAGGCCGCCTCGTCGAGTGCGGCTGAGCCCCGTCGCGCCGGGACCCCGTCTCCCACTCATGCCGATCGTCGATCTCCCCGAGGAGGAGGAGATGGCGGCTGCGGTGGCGTGCATCGACGCCTGGGCCGAGCGCGAGCTCGCGGCCGGCGGCTTCCTCGTTGCCGCCGAGCGCCAGGAGGTGACCGACCGCACCGCCTCGTACCGCTGGTACCTGCGTTTCAAGGGCGAGGAGAAGGACTACATCACGGTCTGGTTCACCTTGAAGCAGCGCACGCTGCACTACGAGGCGCAATTCATGCCGGTGCCAGAGGCGAACCAGGCCGACGTCTACGCGTATCTGTTGCGGCGCAACGCGCACCTCTTCGGGATGTCGTTCGCGCTGGGACCCGAGGACGCGGTGTATCTGGTGGGCCGGGTGCCGGCCGGGCTCATCGACGACGACGAGCTCGACCGCATCGCCGGCTCATCGGTGGTCTACACCGACGAGCACTTTCCGACGGCCATGACGCTGGCCCACCCCACGACCTACCGCCGCCGGCCGCGGCGCTGAGGTCAGCGCCCCCTGGCCAGGGTCAGTATCGTCGGCGGCGTGTCGAGCCTGCTCATCGTCGGCGGCGGGAAGATGGGGGGCGCTCTCTTGGGCGGGCTGCTCGGGACCGGCGTGCTGGCGCTCAGCGACGTAGCGGTGGTCGAACCGGTGGCCGAGCGGCGCGGCGAGCTCGAGGCGCTCTACCCGGGCCTGCGCACACTGCATGCACCCGAGGCCGGCCTGCTCAAGGGCAGCGGCGACCGTTTGCCCGGTGTCGTCCTCGCCGTCAAGCCCGACGCCGCGGACCCGGCGTGCCGCGCGCTCGCCGCGTCCCGCGCCGGGGTGACCCGGGTCCTCTCCATCGTGGCCGGCGTACCCTGCCAGCGGCTGGAGATGGCCCTCGGGGGCGAGCCGGCCGTCATCCGGGCCATGCCCAACGTGGCCGCGCTGGTGGGCCGCGGCGTCGCCGCCATGTCGGGCGGCTCGTTCGCCACGTCTCAGGACCTAGCCTGGGCTGAGGACGTGCTTTCCTCGGTGGGTACCGTCGTCCGCCTGCCCGAGCACCAACTCGATGCGGTGACCGGCCTCTCGGGCTCGGGTCCCGCGTACTTCTTCTTGGTGGCCGAGGCGCTCATCGAGGCGGGGGTGCAAATGGGCCTGACTCGGGCCGTCAGCCGCACGCTCGTCGTCGAGACCATGCGCGGCTCTGCGGCCCTGCTGGCCGAGACCGGTCGCGACCCCGAGTCGTTGCGCGCCGAAGTGACCTCCCCGGCCGGCACGACCGCAGCCGGTGTGCGGGCGCTGGAGGCACGCGCCGTGCGCTCGGCCTTCATGGAGGCGGTGGCGGCCGCCACCGAACGCTCACGCCATCTGCAGCGCTGACCAGGCGAGCCTGAGGTCGTGTCCCGTCACCCCGTCCGGACCGTCTTCTTCCTCTCCGACTTCGGGACCGAGGACGAGTTCGTCGGCGTCGTCCATGCGGTCATCACGGCGCGGGCACCGGGGACGACGGTCATCGACTTGACGCACCACATCCCACCCTTCGACGTGCGCGCGGGGAGCCACACGCTCGTCCGCGCAGTGCCGCATCTGGGGAGTGGCGTGGTCCTCGGCGTCGTCGACCCCGGGGTCGGCACGGCACGGCGCGGCATCGCCATGGCGGTCGCGCCGGCGGCGGGCGGGACCATGTATTTCGTCGGTCCCGACAACGGGTTGCTCGTGGCAGCCGCTGAGCTGGCGGGCGAGGCACCGGTGACGACCGCCGTCGAGCTGCGCCGCGGGGCCGTGCCGCCTGACCGTGGCGCGACCTTCGACGGGCGGGACATCTTCGGTCCGGCGGCCGCGGCGCTGTGCGCCGGCACCGCACTCGAGCAGCTGGGCGATCCGATCGAGCCGGCCTCCTTGGCGCGGCTGGTCGGCGGGGTCGTCGAGCAGGGCCGATTGCAGGACGGCCGGACGTGTTTGCGCACCGAGGTCACCTGGGTCGACCACTTCGGCAACCTCCAGCTGGCCGCAACGGTGGCCGACGCGCGCGTCGCAGGGATTCCGGCCGGCGGGCGCATCCAGCTGGTGGCGCGCGTCGAGAGCGGGCGCCTCTCGCTCGAAGGGTTGCCGCATTCGCTGGTGCCCGACGGGATCGAGTTGCGCTGCGTCGACGCGTTCGGCGAGTTGCAGCAGGGCGAGTTCGGTGTGCTGGTCGACTCCAACGGGTATCTCGCCGTCGTGGCCGGGGAGGCCTCGGCCGCGCACTGGCTGAACGTCACCGCCGGTGAGCTCTTGGTCCTGGCCTGGTAGCGCGGCAGCGGTTTGGTGTCGCCGGGAGCACCCTCGGTACCATCCGACGCAATGAGCGACCGGCGACCCTCATCGGCGAGATCGCACGCGTCCGACGAGGCCGCGGCCGTGGTGGCGGCCTCGGCAGCCGTCCCGAAGCGGATCCCCGAGGCGACGGTGCTGCGCCTGCCGATCTATCAGCGCATTCTGGCCGAGCTCGTGCGCGCCGGCGCGCGTACCGTGTCCTCGGAGCGCCTGGCCGAGTTGGCGCGCGTCAACGCGGCCAAGGTGCGCAAGGACCTGTCGCTGCTGGGCTCGTTCGGAACCCGCGGCTCGGGGTATGACCCAGGCTTCCTGATCGCCCAGATCGACCGCGCCCTGGGCGTCGACGAGAACTGGCGCGTGGGCATCGTCGGCATCGGGAACCTGGGCCGCGCGCTGACCAATTCGGCCGGCTTCGCGTCCCGCGGCTGCCACGTCACGGCCCTCTTCGACGTCGACGCGGCTGTGGTCGGCGAGGAGATCCGCGGCATGAAGGTGCGGCACATGGATGAGCTGGCCCGGCTGCGGCCGCCGGAGCGCCCTGACATCGGCGTCATCGCGACCCCGGGCTGGGCCGCGCAGAGTGTGGCCGACCTCCTCGTACGCGCGGGCGTCACCTCCATCCTCAATTTCGCACCCCGGGTGCTCACCGTCCCGCCGGGCGTCCACCTGCGCTACGTCGACCTCTCCATCGAGCTCCAGGTGCTCGGCTTCTACCGGACCCGCCAGGACGAGATGGACCGTGCTGGTGCCGAGACAGACCGTGTCCGACACGACGACGAGGCGCCCCGCATGCGCTCGGTCGGACTCTCGCCCGGTTCGGAATTGAGCTGAGCCGCCTGGGCAGCTCGGGCGTAGAAAGGGCCGCTGGGGTGGGGGACTGGCACGTTCGCCGCCGTGACCGGCACAATTGTATGCCGACCCAGGAGGGAATCGAGTGTCCGTCGTCGTCGTAGGGCTCCAGCACACCCAGGCCCCGTTGCCGCTCCTCGAGGCGGCAGCCATCGGCGACGACGACTTGCACAAGGTGCTCACGGCGCTCAGCCACCGCCGCAACGTCCAAGAGAGCGTGGTGCTCTCGACCTGCCTGCGTACCGAGGTCTACGCCGTCGTCGACCGCTTCCACGATGCGGTGGCCGAGATCTACGACGTGCTCTCCGAGCACGCCGGGCGGTCGGTCGAGGAGCTGTCGGAGCACGCGGTCATCCGCTTCGACGACGACGTCACCGCACACCTCTTCGCCGTCACCTCTGGCCTCGAGTCCGTGGTGACGGGCGAGACAGAGGTCGTCGGACAGGTCCGGCGCGCCTTCGAACGCGCCCAGGAGGAAGGAGCCTGCGGCCCGTTGCTGTCCGCTCTCTTCCGCCACGCCCTCCAGACGGGCAAGCGGGTGCGCACCGAGACGGGGATCAGCAAGGGCACGACGTCGTTCTCCTATGCCGCCGTCGCGGTGGCTCGTGGCGAAGATCCCGGCGGGTTGCGCGATGCGCGGGTCGTGGTGGTCGGTGCCGGCGACATGGGGTTCGGCGTGTGCCGCGCGCTCTGTGACATCGCACCGGCCGACGCGCCGCGGCGCGTCGTGGTGGTGAACCGCTCGGAGCAACGGGCGCGCGAGCTCGTCCTGGCCACCGGTGCGGGCGCGCCCTTCGAGATGCGGGCCGCGGCGCTCGACCACGCCGCCGCCGAGCTGGCGGACGCCGACGTCGTCGTCACCGCGGTGGCAGCCGAGGCGCACGTGCTCGGGGAGCAGGACTTCGCGTCGGTGACGACGCCCCTGCTGGTTATCGATCTCGGCGTCCCGCGCAACGTCGACCCCGCCGTCGGCTCGCGCCCGGGGGTGACGCTGCTCGACATGGACACGCTCAGCGCGCTGGTGGCCCGGGCGCTCGGGGACCGCGCCGAGGAGTCGGTCGCCGCCCACGCCATCGTCGACGTCGAGGTGGAGCGATTCCGCACCGCCAGCCGCCAACGCGGGGCGGCCCCGGTCGTCGCCGCGCTGCGTGCCCGCCTCGAATCGCTGCGGGTGGCCGAGCTCGAGCGCCATCGTGCCCAGCTGGCCGACCTGAGTGAGGAGGAGTGGGAGCAGGTGGACCAGGCCACGCGCGCGGCGCTGGCCAAGATGCTCCACGAGCCCACCATGCTCTTGAAGGAGACCGCCGGCACGCCACGGGGCGAGCGGCTCGTCGAGGCGCTGCGCATCCTCTTCGACCTCTAGTCGCGGCCATGGGATAGTCACGGCTGTGGGAACCCTCCGCCTGGCCACCCGAGGCTCGCCGCTCGCCCTGCGCCAGACGGACATCGTCGCGGCGCTGTTGCGACACGCCCACCCCGACCTCGAGGTAGAGCCCGTCATCGTGCGCACGCGAGGTGACCGCGACTCCATTGCATCGCTCGACAGCATCGGCGGCCAGGGCGTCTTCGTCGCCGAAGTGGAGGCGGCGGTCGCCGACGGCCGGGCCGACGCCGCGGTGCACTCGGCCAAGGACATGACATCGACCATGCCCGAGCATCTCGTGCTGGGCGCCGTTCCCGAGCGGGCCGATCCGCGCGACGGACTGGTCGGTTCCACCCTCGCCGGGCTCCTGCCGGGCGCGCTGGTCGCCACAGGTTCGGCGCGCCGGCGCGCCCAGCTGGCCTATCTGCGGCCTGACCTCGTCTTCGCCGACCTGCGCGGCAACATGGCGCGCCGGGTGGCCGTCGCCGAGGAGGGTCGCGTGTCGGCCGTCGTGGTGGCGGTGGCGGCCATGGTGCGTCTCGGCTGGGAGGGGCGCCTGCATGACGTCGTCGACCCCGTGGACCTGTTGCCCCAGGCCGGCCAGGGAGCGATCGCCGTCCAGTGCCGCGCCGACGACGATGCGACGCGCGCACTGCTCGGCTCCATCGACCACGAGCCGAGTCACAGAGCCGTGCGCGCCGAGCGCGCCGTGCTCGCCGCGCTCGGTGGGACCTGCACTGCCCCGGTGGCTGCCTTCGCCGAGCCGGCAGAGGGTGATGGCGCCGCTCCGGCGCTGCGGCTGACGGGCCTCGTCGCGAGCGGCGACGGGCGCATCATGGTTCGCTTGGCGCGCGAGGGCGATGACCCCGAGGCTCTCGGCACCGCCGTGGCGGGCGCGCTGCAAGACGGCGGCGGCGAGGCGATCGACGGCTTCGACTTCGGCGCGCGGCCGTGACCGTCTACTTGGTTGGCGCTGGGCCCGGTGACCCCGGGCTGCTCACCCGGCGGGGCTCTGCGCTGCTGTCCCGCGCCGACGTGGTCCTTCACGACCGCCTGGTCAGCCCGGCGGTCCTCGATCTGGTCCCGCCCGACGCCGAGCTGATCGACGTGGGCAAGGACCCCGAGGCACAAGACGGGGGTGCGGGACGCCAGGACGAGATCGCGCGGCTCTTGGTCGAGCACGGGCGGCGCGCCGCCATCGTGGTCCGGCTCAAGGGCGGGGACCCCTTCCTCTTCGGACGCGGCGGGGAGGAGGTGCAGATCCTGACCGAGGCCGGGATCCCGTGGGAGGTGGTGCCCGGCGTGACCTCTGCCTTCGGCGTTCCGGCCGCGGCCGGCATCCCGGTGACCCAGCGCGGCCTCGCCTCGTCGGTGACGGTGGTGACCGGCCGGGTGGGCGACCCGGCGGGGTCGGGTGAGGCCGACGGCCCCGACTGGGAGTCCCTGGCGCGCGCCGGTGGAACCTTGGTCATCCTCATGGGCATGACGACCCGGGCCGCCATCGCGGACGAGCTGGTCCGGGCCGGCCGGTCGCCGGAGACACCGGTGGCGGTGATCGCCCGCGGCACCACGCCGGCCCAACGCGTGGTGCGCACGACGCTGGCAGGCCTCGGCCAGGTGGACCTCGGGCCACCGGCGGTGATCGTGGTCGGGCCGGTGGCCGCGCTCGGAGAAGCCGCCAGCGGCGAGCACGCCTGGGGTGCGCCTGGCGCGGGACCCCTCGCCGGGCGCACGGTGGTCGTCACGCGGTCAGGTGGCCGCGCCGAGGGGCTGCTCGGGCGCGCTCGAGCGCGCCGGCGCACGCGCGATCGAGCTGGCGCTGACCAAGCAGGTCGACCCGGCCGACGGGGGTGCCGCACTCCGCGCGGCCGCGGCCGGCGTGCACGACGTCAACTGGGTGGTGTTCACCTCGGTCAACGCGGTCGACCGTTTCATGGCCGAGCTGCGCGACGCCAGGGCGCTCGCCCCTGCGCTGGTGGCGGCGGTCGGGCCGGCCACCGCCGATGCGTTGCGCCGGGCGGGCGTGGAGCCCGACCTGGTGCCGGCAGAGCACAGCGCGCGGGGACTGGTCGACTCGTTCCCCGCGCCCTCGGACGCTCCCGGGGCGGTCCTCTTCCCCTGTGCCGACCTCGCGCCCGAAACGATCGACGACGGGTTGCGCGAGAAAGGCTGGGCGGTGCGCCGTGTCGAGGCGTATCGCACGGTGGCACGCAACGCGCCGGAGCCCGAATTGCTCGAGCAGGTCGCCGCGGCCGACGCGCTCATCTTGACGGCGACCTCCTCGGTGGAGGCGTTCATGGCATTGCGGACCCCCGAGGGCGCACCCGTCGCGGCGCCCGCCCACGTGGTGTGCATCGGGCCGACGACGGCGGCGGCCGCACGCGCCGCCGGCCTGTCCGGCGTGCACGAAGCGTGGGGTTCCTCGGCCGCCGGCATCGTCGCCGAGCTGGTGGACCACTTCGGCCCGGGTGCGGGCGGCGCCTCGTAGGCTGGCGTCATGGCCGAGGCCACGTCGGACAAGTCCGAAGCTGCTTTTCCCGAGCGACGCATGCGTCGGCTTCGCCGCACGCCGGCGTTGCGACGCCTGGTCGCCGAAGCGCACCTCGGCGTGGACGACCTGGTGGCCCCGCTCTTCGTCCGCGAGGGGATCGAGGCCCCGTTGCCCATCGCGTCCATGCCGGGCGAGGTGCAGCACACCGTCGACTCGCTCGTGGTCGAGGCGAAACGGCTGGTCTCCTTCGGTGTCCCCGGTGCCATCCTCTTTGGCGTCCCCGCCACCAAGGATCCTGAGGGGAGCGGCGCGTGGGATCCCGACGGCGTGGTGCAGATCGCGCTGCGCGCCGTGCGCGACGCGGTCGGTGACGAGATCGTCCTGATGGCGGACCTCTGTCTCGACGAGTACACGGACCACGGCCACTGCGGCGTGCTCGGTCCGTCGGGCGAGGTCCGCAACGACGAGACGCTCGAGCTGTACCAGCGCATCGCCTGCGCCCAGGCCGCTGCGGGTGCGGACGTCGTGGCGCCGAGCGGGATGATGGACGGGCAGGTGGCGGCCATCCGTGCCGCGCTCGACGACGACGGCCACGAGCAGGTCGCCGTCCTCGCCTACGCGTCCAAGTACGCCTCGGCGCTCTACGGCCCCTTCCGCGAGGCGGTCGACGTCACCATCGTGGGCGGCGGCGACCGGCGCGCCTACCAGCAGGATCCGCGCAACGCGCGCGAGGCATTGGCCGAAATAGAGCTCGACGTCGCCGAGGGCGCCGACATGGTCATGGTGAAGCCGGCCATGACATCCCTCGACATCCTGGCGACCGTGCGCCCGCGCCGTGCACGTCCCGCTGGCGGCGTACCACGTGAGTGGTGAGTACGCGATGGTCAAGGCGGCCGCCGCGGCGGGGTGGATCGACGGCCCCGCCGTCGCACTCGAGCAGCTGACCGTGCTCAAGCGTGCCGGGGCCGACTTCGTCCTCACCTACTTCGCGGCAGAGGTGGCCGAGGCGCTCGGTGGCTGACCGGCCGGCGGCGACCAACGCCGAGTGGTTTGCACGCGCCGAGCGTGTCATCCCCGGGGGCGTTGACTCGCCGGTCCGCTCCTTCGCCTCCGTCGGCGGGACGCCTTACACGGTCGCGTCGGGCGACGGCGCCTACGTCGTCGACGTCGAGGGCACGCGCTACGTCGACCTCGTGCAGTCCTACGGGGCGGTGCTGCTCGGCCACGCGCACCCCGTCGTGACCGACGCGCTGGCCGCAGCGGCGGCGCACGGCACGACCTTCGGCGCGCCGACCCCGGGCGAGGTCCTGCTGGCGGAGACGATCTGCGAGCGGGTGCCGGGGTGCGAGCAGGTCCGCTTCGTCTCGTCGGGTACGGAGGCCGCCATGAGCGCGGTGCGCCTGGCTCGCGGCGTGACCGGGCGTGACCGCGTAGTGAAGTTCGACGGCTGCTACCACGGGCACTCCGACGGCCTGCTGGCCGGCGGGGGGAGCGGGGTGGCCATGCTCGGCCTCCCGGGCTCCGCCGGCGTCCCCCCCGGCGCGGTCGCCGAGACAGAGGTCGTCCCCTACAACGTGGTGCCCGTCCTCGACGAGCGGGTGGCCTGCGTGATCATCGAGGCGGTGGCCGCCAACATGAACCTCGTCCGGCCGGCGCCGGGCTTCTTGGAGGAGCTCCGGGCCGCCTGTGACGCCAGCGGCGCGCTCTTGATCTTCGACGAGGTGATCACCGGCTTTCGCCTCGGTCCAGGCGGTGCCACCTCGTGGTCGGGTGTCAGGCCGGACCTGTGGTGCTTCGGCAAGGTGATCGGGGGCGGGCTCCCAGTTGGCGCGTTCGGTGGTCCGGCGGCGTTGCTCGCCGAGTTGGCACCAAGCGGACCCGTCTACCAGGCCGGCACGTTGTCGGGGAACCCGTTGGCCACGGCGGCGGGCCTGGCCGTGCTGCGCGCGGTGACGCCCGCCGACTACGAGGCCCTGGCCGCCCGGGTCGCGGCGTTCGCCAAGGAGCTCGAGGCCGCGGTGGTGAGCAGCGGGCTGTGGGCGTCGGTCCCGGTCGTCGGTCCGCTGGCCGGCCTGTACCTGGCGCCCGCCGCTGCGGCGCCCCTCGCCCTGCCGACCGAGTACGTCGGCGTGCGCGACCTGGCCACCAACGGCGTGCACGGACCGTTCTTCCACGCCATGCTGCGCCGCGGCGTGGCGCTGGCCCCGGGCCCCTACGAGGTGTTGTTCCCGGGCCTGGCCCACGATGAAGCGGTGCTGGCTCGCGTCGTGGAGGCCGCCGGCGAGGCGGCGGCAGAGGTCGCCACCTCTTTTCGCTGACGGCGTGACCGGATCAGGCGGCCGGGGTCACGCGGCGGGCACCTCCGTCTCGTCGGGGTCGGGCAGGACACGCGAGATGAGCTCCATGGCGCGGTAGCCGAGCTCCGCGGGACCGGTCGCATCGGGCCGCATCAGATTCGCCATGATGCGCAGCAACTGCTTCATCAACAGCTCCGAGCGCATGCCCAGGCCGACACAGACGCGCATGGCCTCGGGATGCGAGATCAGATGGACGAACGCGCGTGCCACCTTGAAGTACGGGCCGTAGGCCGCAGTGAGCTCGCGGTCGTATTCGGCCAGCGCCGCATCGCCGTCACCGCTCAGCGCGTGGCCGAGCGCGGCCGCAGCCAGCCTCCCAGTCTCGTAGCCGTACGCGATGCCTTCGCCGTTGAACGGGTTGATGACGCCGCAGGCGTCGCCGACGATCACCACGTTGGCGCCGGCCCGTGGCCCGACCGAGAGACCCATCGGCAACTTGCCCCCGGTCGGCGGCCCAAGGCTCGTCTCAGGGTGCAGACCCCATGAGCTCGGCGCAAAGGCGACGAAGGCGTCCATCAGGTCTGTCGTGTTCATCCCCTTCCAGCGCTTATCCGTGGAGAGCAGGCCGACGCCGACGTTGACCCGTCCGTCGCCCATGGGGAAGATCCAGCCGTAGCCGGGAACCACGTTGCCCTCGGCGTCGCGGATGTCGAGGTGCGACTCGATGAAGGGGTCGTCGTGGCGGTCCGAGGTGTAGTAACCCCGCAGCGCCATTCCCATGGGCATCTCGCGCCGGCGTGCCGTGCCGAGCATGCGGCCCACCCGCGAGTTCGAGCCGTCGGCCACGACCACGTAGCGCGCCGAGATGGTGCGGGTGGCGTCTCCACCCTTCTTCTTGACGCGCACGCCGGTCAGTGCGGGCAGCGGCCCGGATGTCTCCGCGGCTTCGTCAAGGACCGGTGCCGTGACCTCGGTTCCCTGCAACAGCGTGGCGCCGGCCGCGGCGGCGTGCCCGGCCACCATGCCGTCGAGGTCGTGGCGCGTGATGGTGTAGCCGTAGTCGGGGAAGTTGGGGTGCTCGGGCCAGCGCATCTCCACGAAGTGCCCGAAGCCGAAGGCTCGCAGCCCGGTGTAGCGGTGTGAGCCAGCCAGGGCAGGCTCGAGCCCCATGTCGGCCAGCTGGCGCACGGCCCGCGGGGTGAGGCCGTCGCCGCAGGTCTTCTCGCGCGGGAACTCCTTCTTCTCGACCACCACGACGTCCCAGCCGGCGTCCGCCAGCCAGTAGGCGCACGCCGCGCCCGCCGGTCCCGCGCCGACGACGACGACATCGTGGACGTGCCCGTCGTGCCCGTCGTGCTCGCTCGGCGAGCGGGCCGGGGCCGGGTGCGTGGCCGTGCTCGGGGCCTTCTTCGCCGGGGCCTTCTTCGCCGGGGCCTTCTTCGCCGGGGCCTTCTGCTGCCGGGGCCTTCTTCGCCGGGGCCTTCTTCGCCGGGGCCTTCTTCGCCGGGGCCTTCTTCGCCGGGGCCTTCTTCGCCGGGTCCCTAGTGGCAGTCTCCTTGGCGGCCGACTTCTTGGCGGCCGACTTCTTGGCGGCCGACTTCTTGGCGGCCGACTTCCCGGGGACCTTCTTCGCCGGCGCCCGCCTCGCCGGGCGCGCCCCGGGTTCTGGGGCGGTGTTCCCCGCCGGGTGCGGCCGGTGCGGAGCCGGGGCGGCGGCCTGGTCCGTGGCCTTCTGCGCCGACCCGGCCGGCTCCTCGGAGGCGCCGGACGGAGGGGTCTCGTCGGGGGGCGTCACAAAGGCATCGTAGGTCTGCCGGCGGGGCCTCTGACCAGCGGCGCGGATGTGCTTGCGAAAGGGGTCACATGGTAGAAACCTTTCACCGTGGTCCAGTACCTCCCGATCCTCATAGTGGGGCTCCTCGGCTTCGCGTTCACCGTCTTCTCGCTGGTGTCCTCGTCGATGCTGGCGCCGCGCAAGAAGCCGTCGGCGGCCAAGCTCGCACCCTACGAATGCGGCATCGTGCCGGACTCCGAGCCGCCGCAGCGCTTCCCGGTGCGCTTCTATCTGGTGTCGATGATCTTCATCATCTTCGACATCGAGATCGTGTTCCTCTACCCGTGGGCCGTCGTGTTCCACCAGATCGCCACGTTCGGTCTCATCGAGGTCATCGTGTTCGCCGCGGTGGTCTTCGTCTCCTTCCTCTACCTCATCTCCAACGGCGCGCTGACCTGGGGTCCGGCCAAGACGTTGCAGTCGGGCATGCCGAGCCGTACCTCGGAGTCGACCATCACCCGCATCAGCGGGTCGCGCCCGACGCCGGGTGAGGCAGCCTGACGTGGGGATCGAGGACCTCCAGCACAACTTCCTGACCGGTCGCCTCGAGGACATGGTCAAGTGGGCGCGCCGCAACAGCGTGTGGCCGGCCACGTTCGGGCTGGCGTGCTGCGCCATCGAGATGATCGCGGTCGGTGCCGCCGACTACGACATCGCCCGCCTCGGCATGGAGGTCTTCCGGGGCTCGCCCCGGCAGGCCGACCTCATGATCGTGGCGGGGCGGGTCTCGCAGAAGATGGCCCCCGTGCTGCGCCAGATCTACGACCAGATGATGGAGCCCAAGTGGGTCATCTCCATGGGCGTGTGCGCCTCGACGGGCGGGATGTTCAACAACTACGCCATCGTGCAGGGCGTCGACCAGATCGTCCCCGTCGACGTCTACGCGCCGGGCTGCCCGCCTTCCCCCGAGACGCTCCTGCACGCAATCTTGACCCTCCACGAGAAGATCCGCACTGGCGAGATCACCCGCCGCCCCGGCAGCTCGGTCCCTGCGGGCGAGCAGGCGACCGGCGGATGGGTGCCGAGCGTGCCCGACGCGGTGCGGGTCGCCACGCCGCGGTGAGCGAGACGACCCCGACGGCGGTGACGCCCGCGAGCGTCCTGCCCGACGTGCCGCGCCTGCCGGATCGCCTGGTCGACCAGCTCGCGTTCCCGAGCCGCGCCACCTACAAGCAGATGGTGGGCGCGTTCCGCGAGGCCGGCTTCGAGCTGTGCGCGGACCTGTGCGGCGTCGACTACCTCACCCACCCCGGGCGTACGTTGCCCGAGGGCGTCGCGCCCGAGCGCTTCGAAGTCGTGGTCAACCTCTTGTCGCTCTCGCAGCGCCAGCGCGTACGCGTCCGGGTCCAGGTCCCCGAGTCGGACCCGGTCCTCGAGACGATCACCGACGTGTATCCAGGCGCGGACGCCATGGAGCGCGAGGCCTACGACCTAGTGGGGATCATCTTCGCCGGGCACCCCGACATGACCCGCATCCTCATGCCCGAGGACTGGGAGGGCCACCCGCTGCGCAAGGACTACGGGGTGGGCCGGGTGCCCGTGCAATTCAAGGAAGCGCCGGGGCCGCGATGAGCGACGACCACGGCAAGGACGACGAGGTCGGCGGCCCCGCGGAGCCCGGGGACTTCGGCCTCGAGCCCACCGAGAAGGCCCACCGGGAGGCTGAGGAGGAGCGTTACTTCATCCCCGAGACCTCCGAGGGGATTCAGGAGCTGCGCCCCCGGGGGACCACGGGCGCGAGCGAGCTGCGCCAGGAGGTGGGTGCCGTCCTGCGCCTGCCCGAGGGCGGCTACGTCGACCCGAGCGACATCGACATCGAACGGCGCGACGACCAGACGATGATCATCAACATGGGCCCCCAGCACCCGTCGACCCACGGCGTGCTGCGACTCATGCTCGAGCTCGACGGCGAGACGATCCTGCGCACGAAGCCGATCATCGGCTACCTGCACACCGGCATGGAGAAGACCGGCGAGGAGCTGACCTACGTGACTGGGTGCACCAACACCACCCGCATGGACTACCTGTCCCCGCTGCACAACGAGCTCGTGTTCTCGCTGGCCACCGAGGCGTTGCTCGACGTCGAGCTTCCGCCGCGGGCGGTGTGGATCCGCATGCTCATGTGCGAGCTCAACCGGGTGTCGTCCCACCTGATTTGGCTGGCCACCAACGGGGGGGACCTCGGCTCCACCTCCATGTTGGTCTACGGCTTCCGCGAGCGCGAGATGGTGCTGGCGTTCTTCGAAAAGACGACCGGGCAGCGGATGAACCACAACTTCATCCGTCCCGGGGGCGTGGCGGCCGACCTCCCCGACGGGTGGGAGGACGATGTCGACGTCATCTGCGAGACGATTCTCGCCCGCACCTTCGAGTACGACGAGCTGCTGACGGGCCAGCCCATCTTCCGGGAGCGCACCGAGGCCGTCGGCAACATCTCGGCCGAGGAGGCGCTGGCCCTCTCGGTGACAGGCCCCATCCTGCGCTCCACGGGCGTGCCGTGGGACTTGCGGCGGACCATGCCGTACCTGGCCTACGACAAGCTGGACTTCGACGTGATCGTCGGCACCTACGGCGACAACTTCGACCGCTACTCGGTCCGCCTCAACGAGCTCCGCGAGTCGATCAAGATGATCCGCCAGATCGCCGAGATGATGCCCCCCGGCGACTACCGCGTGCAGGACCGCAAGGTCACACCGCCGCCCCGCGCCCGCATCGACGAGAGCATGGAGGCGCTCATCCACCACTTCAAGATCTTCACCGAGGGCTTCCGTGTGCCCGAGGGCGAGGTCTACGTGGCGGTCGAGTCGCCGCGGGGCGAGCTGGGTTGCTACATGGTCTCGGACGGGACGTCCAAGCCGTATCGGATGCACATCCGGGCGCCGAGCTTCGTCAACCTGCAGGCACTGCCGCTGCTCCTGCGCGGCGCGATGATGGCCGACGCCGTCGCCGTGATCTCCTCGGTCGATCCCGTCATGGGCGAGGTGGACCGGTGAGCCACTTCAACGCGGACACCCGGACGCGGGCGATGGACCTCGTCGCGCTCTACCCCGAGCCGCGCTCGGCCCTCATCCCGCTCTGCCACCTGGCCCAGGAGCAGGACGGGTGGCTGACCCCCGAGGCGATCGAGGACATCGCCGACCTCTGTGAGGTCACTTCTGCCGAGGTGCGCGGCGCCGCCAGCTTCTACGACATGCTGCACCTCGAGCCCGTCGGCACCTACGTGATCGCCGTGTGCACCAACATCGCCTGCCTCCTCGGTGGTGCGCTCGAGCTCCTCGAGCACGCCGAGGGTGTGCTCGAGATGCGGGCCGGCGGGACGACGCCCGACGGCGTTTTCACGCTGCACGAGGCCGAGTGCCTGGCCGACTGCGACCAAGTGGTCTGCGTGCAGGTCAACCACCGCTACGTCGGCGCGCAGTCGCCCGCGACCTTCGACACGCTGCTCGACGACCTGCGTGCCGGGCGGCTGGCCGAGGACATCCCCCCGCACGGCACGCTCGTGCGGGTGCGCCGCAGCGTCGGGCTCCAGGCCGACCGCGCCGAGGTGGTCGCCGAGCGGGCAGCCATGGCTGAGGCGCAGGCGGAGCGGGCCGCCGCTGCGGCCAGTGGAAGTGGCGCGAGTGGGAGCGGCGGCGGGGGAGCGAAGTCCTGATGGCCATCACCGACGCCCCCAAGATCATCACGTCGCGCCTCGGATACGAGGACTCCTACACGATTGAGCGCTACCTCGCGACCGGCGGGTACGAGGGGCTGCGCAAGGCGCTGACCATGACGCCCGAGGCGGTGGCGGCCCAGGTGGACGCGGCCAGCCTGCTCGGCCGGGGCGGCGCCGGCTTCCCGGCGGGGCGCAAGTGGTCGATGATGCGCAAGAACCCGGTGACCTACCTCGTCATCAACGGCGACGAGTCCGAGCCGGCGACCTTCAAGGACCACCTCCTCATTGAGCGCGACCCGCACCAGATCCTCGAGGGCGTGCTCATTTCGGCCTACGCGCTGCAGGTCAGCCAGGCCTTCATCTACCTGCGCGGCGAGTTCGCCCTCGGGCTCGAGCGCCTGCAGAGCGCGGTGAACGAGGCGTACGCGCACGGCGCAGTGGGCCAGAACATCTTCGACTCCGGCTTCTCGCTCGACGTCGTGGTCCACCCCGGCGCCGGCGCCTACATCTGCGGCGAGGAGACCGCGCTGCTCGAGTCGCTCGAGGGCAAGCGCGGCTTCCCGCGGATCAAGCCGCCATACTTCCCGGCCGCCATCGGGCTCTACGGCGAGCCCACGGTAGTGAACAACGTCGAGACGATGGCGAACATCCCCTGGATCGTCATCAACGGCGGCGCGGCCTTCGCCGCGCTCGGCGAGGGCCGCTCGACCGGCACCCGCCTCTTTGCCCTCGCGGGCCACGTGCGCAAGCCGGGCGCCTACGAGCTCGAGATGGTCAAGACCACGTTCCGGGACCTCATCTACGCGCCGGTGCTCGGCGGGGGCATCCGCGCCTCCAACACGCTGAAGGCCTTCATCCCCGGTGGCGTGTCGGCTCCCTGGTTCGGACCGGACAAGGTCGACCTGCCGCTGGGGCAGGACGAGGTCGGCGACGCCGGCTCCATGCTCGGCTCGGGCTCGGTGGTCGTCATGGACTCGGACACGTGCATGGTGCGCGCCGCCTGGCGCATCACCAAGTTCTTCTCGCGCGAGTCGTGCGGGCAGTGCACGCCGTGCCGTGAGGGCTCGGGCTGGTTGGAGCGAATCCTGTACCGAATTGAGAACGGGTCGGGACGCGAGGAGGATCTCGATCTCCTCATGGACGTGTCCGACAACATCTCGCCCGGCCTCCATTGGCCGCCGCAGCAGACGACGATCTGTGTGCTCGGCCCGTCCATCCCGTCGTCCATCGCTTCGGGCATCCGCATGTTCCGTGACGAGTTCCTGGTGCACGTGAAGGAAGGGGGGTGTCCCTTTGACTGATACGTCCCGCGAGCTGCACACCCACGTGGACCCGACCCAAGAGCTCACCTTCTCCCTCGACGGCCGCGAGGTGACGGCGTACAAGGGCGAGCTGCTGATCGCGGCGGCCGAGCGGGTCGGGCACCTACATCCCGCGCTTCTGCTACCACCCGCGCATGGCGCCGGTGGGCATGTGCCGCATGTGCCTCGTCGACGTGGAGGGTCCGCGCGGCGCCACACTGACGCCGGCGTGCTTCGCCGAGGTCACCGACGGCATGGTGGTCGACACCACCAACGAGCGCGTCAAGAAGGCACAGGACGGCGTGCTCGAGTTCCTGCTGGCCAACCATCCGCTCGACTGCCCGGTGTGTGACAAGGGCGGTGAGTGCCCGCTGCAGGATCAGACCCTGGCGTACGGGCCGGGGGAGAGCCGCTTCATTGAGGAGAAGCGCCACTTCGAGAAGCCCATCGCGATCTCGGATTTGGTGCTGCTCGACCGTGAGCGCTGCATCCAGTGCGCGCGCTGCACCCGCTTCGCCGCCGAGGTGGCGGGCGAGGCCCAGATCGACTTCGCCGGCCGCGGCGAAGAGGTCGAGGTGGCGACCTTCCCCACGCAGCCCTTCGAGTCCTATTTCAGCGGCAACACGGTGCAGATCTGCCCGGTCGGCGCGCTCACCGCGACGCCGTACCGGTTCACCGCCCGGCCCTGGGACCTCGATCAGGTCGAGTCCACCTGCACCGCCTGCTCGGTCGGATGCAGAGTGGCCGTGCAGTCCTCCCAGAACCGCCTGACGCGGTTGCTCGGCATCGACTCGGAGCCGGTCAACCACGGGTGGCTGTGCGACAAGGGCCGCTTCACCTACGAGGCGGTCAACGGCGATGAGGTCGATGCCGGCCCGCTGCCCGAGGAGCTCGCCGACGAAGCCGTCGACGTGGCGCCGGCCACCGCCTCCCAGGTGGTGAGCCTCGGGGTCACCCGCGGCCAGTTCCTCGGCGAGGCGCACGAGACGGGCCGCTTCGAGCACGGGCGCCTCGTCGAGCCGCGCGTGCGCAAGGAGGGCGAGCTGGTCCCGGTCAGCTGGAGCGAGGCCTTGGCGGCAGCCGCGGCGGGCATCCGCGCCGCGACCCAGTCCGGCGGCGCGGGATCCGTGGCCGTCATCGGCGGCGCCCGCCTCACCAACGAGTCCGCCTACGCCTGGGCCAAGCTGGCCAAGGGCGTGATCGGCACCGACTCGGTCGACGCGCAGCTCGGGGACGGCCTCCCGGCCGACCTCGTCCTCGGCCTGCCGCGCGCCACCATCGAGGAGGCCTGCACCGCTCCCGTCCTCGTCACGCTCGCTGGCGACCTGCGCGAGGAGTTGCCCGTGCTGTTCCTGCGCCTGCGCGAGGCCGTGGTCGGCAGCACAGCCACCCTCATTGAGGTCTCACCCGAGCCCACCGCGCTGAGCGAGTTCGCGGCGGCGTCGCTGCGCATCCGCCCGGGCGACGCTCCGGCCATGGCGCGGGCGCTCACCGGCGACGACGGGGCGACGGGCGCCGGCGGACTGGCGTCGCACCACGAGGGGTCCGCGCTGGCCACGGGCACGCTCGACGCGGCGCGCCGGCTGCTGGCCGCGCACCCCGGCGGTGACGGTGTCGTCGTGGTGGCGGGCCGGCCCTCCTATGCCGAGTCGGGCGAGGTGGCGGCCGAGGCGCTGCGGATCCTGGCGACGGCGCTGCCCCAGGCGACCTTCCTGCCGGCCCTGCGTCGCGGCAACGTGTTCGGCGCCCTCGACATGGGCCTGGCGCCAGGCGTCCTGCCGGGCCGCGTCAGCCTCGATGCGGGGCGGGCGCGTTTCACGGCCGCCTGGGGCTCGGTGCCCGCGAACCCGGGCCTCGACACGGCGGCGATCCTCGAGTCGATGGCCGACGGGCGCGACGGCGGCGGGGGCGTGCGCGCCCTCGTGCTGCTCGGGGCGGACCCTCTGAGCGACTTCCCCGACCACGCGCTGGCGGCGGCGGCGCTCGGCGCCGGGCACTTCGTCGTCGCGGTGACCGGACACCCGTCCCAGTCGGTGGACGCGCACGCGGACGTAGTGCTGCCGTGCGCGGTGACGCACGAGCGCGCCGGGACGACGACCAACATTGAGGGACGGGTGACCCGCCTGGGACAGAAGCTGACCGCACCGGGCTTCGCCTGGCCGGACTGGATGATCGCGGCCGAGCTGGCCGAGGGCGCTCGGCGCAGACCTCGGGTTCACCAACGTCAACGACCTGGCCGACGAGCTCGAGGGCACCGCGCCTGCGTATGCCGGACTGACCCAAGAGGTCCTGCACTCCGACGCAGCACACGACGGCATCGTCGTGCCGATCGAGGCCGGGGACCGCCACCCCGACGTCTCGCCGATCGACCCCATGGCCCTGCCCGGCGTCGAGTCGGTGGAGCGCCAGGGCGCCCCGCCGCGCGTGGGCACGGGCGGCACGAGCCCCGCGCTCGCGCGCGCTGCGATGCTGGGCAACCCGCCGCCTCTGTTGTCCGGGCCCGGTTCCGGCGGGGCCGAGCCTCTCCACGTGCCCAAGCCCGACAACTACACGCTGGGCCTGGTGGCCGGCCGACGCCTCTACGACGCGGGCAGCGCGATCACGGGGTCGCCGTCGCTCACACCGCTGGTGCCTGACCTGGTGGTGCGAGCCAACCCCTACGACCTCGACCGGCTGGGCGCGTCGACCGGCGACCGCGTCAAGGTGCGCTCGGCGCGCGGCGAGCTCGTGTTGGTGGCGCGGGCCGACGAGGGCGTGCCGCGCGGCGTGGTCGCCGTCGACTTCAACGTGCCGGGAGGCGAGAGCGCGCCCGGCAACGCAGCGGCCACCCTGATCGACAGCCGCCAGGTGGTCACCGACGTGCGACTGGAGTCGGTGTGATCGCCGCCCTGTTCGCCAGCACGACCGCGACGACCTCGAAGGTGGCTGCCAACCTCGGGCCGACCGTGCTCACCCACAGCGCCAACAGTGGCAACGGCGACCCGCTGTTCTACTTCGGCCTCAACTGGGAGGTGTGGCTGATCGTCATCATCAAGTGCCTGGCCGCCTTCGTCGCCCTGTTGGTGGCCACGGCGCTGATGATCTGGTTCGAGCGCAAGGTGATCTCGGACATGCAGAGCCGGGTCGGCCCCAACCGCGCCGGGCCCTGGGGCCTGCTGCAGACGTTCGCCGACGGCACCAAGCTCATTTTCAAGGAAGACCTACTGCCCGACCATGCCGACTCCTTCGTCTTCAAGCTGGCGCCGTACCTGTCGGTCATCCCGGCTGTGCTGGTCTTCACCGTCGTCCCGGTCGGCGGTGTCATCACCATCGGCAGCCACACCTTCGAGCTCCAGGTGGCCGACCCGCCCATGGGCATCCTGCTCGTGCTGGCCATGTCCGGCATCGCCGTCTACGGCGTGATGCTGGCCGGCTGGTCCTCGGGCTCCAAGTATCCGCTGCTCGGGTCGGTGCGTGCCTCGGCCCAGGTGATCTCGTACGAGGCCGCGCTCGGCATGACGACGGTCATGGTCGTCCTCGTGACCGGTTCGCTCTCGACGCGGGCCATCGTGGCGTCCCAGTCCGACGGGTTCTGGAACTGGAACCTGATCCGCCTCGGCTTCCTGCCGTTCATCTTCTTCATGATCGCCATCACGGCCGAGCTCACGCGCCCGCCGTTCGACCTGACCGAGGCGGACACCGAGCTCGTCGGCGGCTTCCACACCGAGTACTCCTCCATCCGCTTCGGCCTCTTCTTCCTGGCCGAGTTCATGAACACGATCACGATGTCCGCCATCGTGGTGACGCTGTTCTTCGGAGGGCCCAACGGCTACATCTTCCACATCCCGGGCGCCACCATCTACATGCCGATCATCTACTTCCTCTTGAAGACGGTGGCGTTCTGCTTCGTCTACGTCTGGTTCCGTGCGGCCCTGCCGCGCCTGCGCTACGACCAGCTGATGGACCTGGGCTGGAAGCGGCTCATCCCCATGACGCTCGGATGGTTGCTCCTCGTGGCCGCCATCATCGCCTGGGGCTGGTCGGGACTGATCCTGGTGCCGGTGGTGCTGCTAGCCACCGTCGTCCTGCTGCGGGCCAGCCACCTCGGGGCGGGGCGCAGCGAAGAGGACGCGATCATCCCAGCCATCGGGCGCAGGGTCAGCCGGCCGCCGCGTCAGCGCCTGGTGCCCGTGCCCGCCGAGCCGACGCCGCCGCCGCCGCGAGGTGATGGGTAGTGGGTGTGGGCGACGAAGTGAAGGACCAGCTGTCCTTCCTGGGCGGGTTCAAGCTGACCTTCCAGCACCTGACCCGGCCGCGGGTCACGACGATGTACCCCGAGGAGAAGAAGCCCAAGCAGCCGCGTCAGCACGGCCGCCACGTCCTGAACCGCTACGAGGACGGAATGGAGAAGTGCATCGGGTGCGAGCTGTGCGCGGGGGTGTGCCCGGCCGACTGCATCTACGTGCGAGGGCTGGACAACCCGCCCGACCACCCGGTCTCGCCCGGCGAGCGCTACGGCTACGTCTACGAGATCAACTACCTCCGCTGCATCCACTGCGACATGTGTGTCGAGGCGTGCCCGACCGAGGCCATCACCGAGTCGAAGCTCTTCGAGTTCTCCTTCACCAATCGCTCCGACGCCATCTACACCAAGGAAGAGCTCGTCGTGAACGACGACGGCACCCCCAAGAGGCTCCCGTGGGAGGACTGGCGCGAGGGCGACGACCTCATGACCTCGGGGTGGATGCGCGCCACCTCGCCCTCGGGCAGTGCCGCCTACGAGGGCGAGGTCCAGTGGTCGGGCGAGCTGGGCTACGGCGTGCGGGCGCCCGAGGGCGGGCAGTCGGGCCGGCGTGACGACGCGGCGACCGGCACCAAGCCGGTGCGCGAGGTACTCGAGGCGCACCTGCTCGACGAGGACATCCCGCTGGCGCACCGCGGCATGCAGGGGCGGATCTGGCGGGCCAAGAAGGGGGCGGAGCGCCACCGCGAGAAGCTCGAGTACACGCGGGCGCACATGAAGGAGCTGCGAGCGACCCGCAAGGCGGCCAAGGCCGAGGCGAAGGCAGGCACAAGGCCGAGGCGGAGGCAGACGAGGCCGCGGCGAAGGCACACGAGGTCGACCCCGAGAGGAGCTTCTGACCCGTGTCCCACTCCGCTTTCTTGCTCGCTTCGACGCGCGCCGACCTGGCCCGACATCCTGGTCTTCGCGGCCGCGGCGGCGGTCATCCTCGTCGGCTCCCTCGGGGTCGTCACCTCGGCCAACCCGGTGCACGCAGCCCTCAGCCTCGTCATGACGCTCTTCGGGGTGGCCGTCCTCTTCATCGAACAAGAGGCCGACTTCCTCGCCGCCGTCCAGATCATCGTCTACGCCGGCGCCATCGTCGTCCTCTTCCTCTTCGTGATCATGTTCCTCGGCGTGGACCGCGCCGAGGACATCAGGGTCGAGCCGCTGGCGGGCCAGCGACCGCTCGCGCTTCTCGTCTCGATCATCACGCTGGGCGGCGTGTTGGCCATGGCCGCCACGGCGCACTGGGTCACCGGGGCGCGCCAGGTGGTAGGCCCGATCGAGGGGCACGTTGCCGGGCCGAACTCGCCGGCGGGGGAGCCGGCGCAGCTGGGCAAGCAGCTCTTCACCACCTACCTGTTCGCCTTCGAGGCCACCGCCGCCCTCTTGGTCATCGCCGTCGTGGGTGCCGTCGTGCTGGCCCGGCGACCCCCCACGGTCCAGGCCGAGCAGGAGGACGAGTCCACCAACGAGTTGCCGGCATGAGCCTCTCGGGAGCCTGGTACCTGGGCCTCGCCGCCATCGTCTTCACCATCGGCGCCATCGGCCTCTTGGTGCGGCGCAACGTCTTGATCATGTTCATGTGCATCGAGCTGATGCTCAACGCGGCGAACCTGACCTTCGTCACCTTCGCCCGCATGCTCGGCGACATCGGTGGCCAGGCGGTGGTGTTCTTCGTGCTCGTGGTGGCGGCCGCCGAGGTCGTGGTGGGCCTCGGCATCGTGGTGACCAACTACCGCCGACGCGCCACGACCGTGGCCGACGACCTGGACTCGCTGAGAGGCTGACCCGTGGTCAACGTCGCGTACCTCATGTTGCTGCTGCCGCTCGCGGGCTTCCTCGTGCTCATGGCGCTCGGGCGCCGGATCGGCGACCCTGTGGCGGGCGTCATCGGCACGGTCGCGGTGGGCGGATCGTTCGTGGTGGCCTGCATCGTGTTGGCCGGCCTGCTCGAACTGCCCCACGCCCACCAGTTGGTCGTGCACAACTACTTCACGTGGTTCAGTGCCGGCGGCCTCTCGGTGCCGGTCGGGACGCTGGTCGATCCGCTGTCGATGACGATGTGCATGTTCATCACCTTCGTCAGCGCATTCATCCACCTCTACTCCATCGGCTACATGAAGGGCGACCGGGACTACTCGAAGTTCTTCATCTACCTGAACCTGTTCGTCTTCTCCATGCTGCTGCTGGTGCTGGCGAACAACCTGGTCCTCACCTTCGTGGGCTGGGAGGGCGTCGGTGTCTGCTCCTACTGGCTGGTGGCCTTCTGGTTCCAGCGCGAGGCCGCCGCGTCGGCCGGCAAGAAGGCGTTCATCTACAACCGCATCGGTGACGCCGGCTTCTTGCTGGCCATCTTCTTGCTCTTCGAGAAGACCGGGACGGTCCAGTACGAGAGCGGGCCGGGGGGCGGCATCTTCGGCCAGCTGTCGCATCTCGGCGCGGGCACGGCCACCGCGGCGGTGCTGCTGCTGTTCTTGGCCGCGACCGGGAAGTCGGCCCAGATCCCCCTCTTCAACTGGCTCCCCGACGCGATGGAGGGCCCCACTCCGGTCTCCGCCCTGATCCACGCCGCCACCATGGTCACGGCCGGTGTCTATTTGCTGTGCCGGATGAACCCACTCCTGCACCTGAGCTCGTCGGGCGCGGAGGTGGTCGCCGTCATCGGTGCCGTCACGGCCTTCGTGGCAGCCACGATCGCCTGCGCACAACAGGACATCAAGAAGGTGCTCGCCTTCTCCACGGTGTCGCAGATCGGCTACATGATGCTGGCCGTCGGCTCGGGCGCCTACATCGCCGCCATCTTCCTCATGGTCGCGCACGCCTTCTTCAAGGGCCTGCTGTTCCTCGGTGCGGGCTCGGTCATCCACGGACTCGAGGACGAGCAGGACCTCAAGCGCATGGGTGCGATCCGCCGCTACATGAAGTGGACGACGATCACCTTCACCATCGGCTTCCTGGCCATCGCCGGGATCCCGCCGCTGTCGGGTTTCTGGGCCAAGGGCGACGTGCTCGACAACACCTGGGCCCACTACAAGGCGCTGTGGGTCATCGGCGTCATCACGGCCGTGCTCACGGCCTATTACATGAGCCGTCTCGAGATCCTCGCCTTCGGCGGCGAGGAGCGCTTCGACAAGCCGGGGCCCCAGGGGCAGCCGGCGCTGCACGCACCGCACGAATCGCCCTGGGTCATGCGCCTCCCGCTCGTCGTCCTCGCCTTCTTCGCCTTCTTCGCCGGCGCCCTCGACCTGCCGTGGGTGCACACCGAGGGCCTCCAGAGCTTCCTCGCCCCGGTGTTCGCCGGCACGCTCTACAACGACCACCTGGGCGCGGGGCCGGAGTGGTACCTGGCCGTGATCGACATCGCGGCCGCCGTCACCGGTGTGATCGTCGCCTACATGCTCTGGCGCGGCAACCAGGTGGAGAAGCCGGCGCTCGAGCCGCAATTCCTCCAGCGCGTCTGGTACTGGGACGACTTCTACGACACCATCATCGGCCGGCCCGGCCAGCGCCTCGCCACCTTCTGCGCCTGGGTGGTCGACGCCAGGGTGATCGACGGCGCGGTCAACGGCACCGCCCACCTGGCCAAGATGACCGGCACCGCGGCGCGCAAGCTGCAGACGGGCTACGTCCGCAACTACGCGCTGGGCATCGCGCTCGGGCTGGCGCTCATCGTCGCGTTCATGCTGTCGAGGGCGTGGTGGGGATGACGCACTCGGTCCCCTTCTTGACCCTGCTCGTCCTGCTCCCGGCCATCGGGGCCGCCGTGCTCGGCCTCTTCGGCCTCGACCGCGGTCTCGACCGGCGGGTCCACCGCGAGCTTTCCTACACGCTCGCCCTCATCGCGTCACTGCTGACCTTGGGCTTCGCCATCGCGGCCCTCGTCACCATGAAGGTGAGCGACGGCGGGTTCCAGCTGGTCTCGGATCACGAGTACACGGGCAGCGCGCTCGGGGTGCACTGGTACCTCGGCGTCGACGGCATCTCCATCTTCTTGGTCCTGATGTCGGCGGTGCTCTTCCCCATTGCCATCATCCTCGGACGCAACCGTGAGCACAGCCGCGCCTACTTCGCCTGGTTACTGTTGCTCGAAGCCTCCGTGATGGGCAGCTTCTTGTCGCTCGACCTGCTCGTCTTCTTCTTCATGTTCGAGCTGACGCTCGTGCCGGCCTATTTCATCATCGCGGGGTGGGGCCACCAGCGACGCGCCTACGCCGCCATCAAGTTCTTCCTCTTCACCTTCCTCGGGTCGGCCTTCTTGCTGGTGGGCATCCTGGCGCTCGCCTTCATCCACCAATCCCAGTTCCACACCCTCACCTTCTCGCTGGGCCCGCTGATGCAGACGCACCTGTCCTCGTCGACCGAGATCCTGTTGTTCTTGGCCTTCACCGCCGCGTTCGCGGTGAAGGCGCCGCTGTTCCCGCTGCACACCTGGTCGCCCGACGCCTACACGGAGGCGCCCGAAGAGGGCTCGGTGCTCCTGGCCGGCGTGCTGGCCAAGCTCGGCACCTACGGCATCATCCGCTTCGACCTCAACCTCTTCCCCCAGGCGACCCGGACGCTCGCGCCGCTTCTGTTGACCTTGGCGGTGATCGGGATCATCTACGGAGCGGTGGTCGCCTGCGCACAGCGCGACTTGAAGCGTCTGGTGGCGTATTCCTCGTTGGCCCAGATCGGTTTCATCGCGCTCGGCACCATCGCCATCAGCTCCCAGGGCCTGGCCGGCGGCGTGTTGCTCATGCTCAACCACGGGCTCATCGTGGCGGCACTGTTCATCCTCATCGGGTTCATCTACCAGCGCCGCGGCACGTGGCAGGCGGGGGAGCTGCGTGGGCTGCAGAAGGCGGCACCGGTGATGGCGGGTGTGTTCACCGTGGCGATGCTCGCCTCCATCGGGGTGCCGGGCCTCAACGGCTTCGTGAGCGAGTTCCTCATACTGTCGGGCACGTTCATCACACACCGCTGGTGGGCGGTCGTCGCCGTGCTCGGAGTGATCGTGGCGGCCGTCTACCTCCTCTGGGCCTACCAACAGGTCTTCCACGGAGTCCCGGGGGAGGCCGACGAGAAGACCCGTGACCTCGGCCTGCTCGAGAAGGCCGTGATGGCCCCGCTGATCATCCTCATCGTCTTCCTCGGCGTGTACCCCAAGCCCGTGCTCGATCGCATCAACCCCTCGGTCGACCAGCTCATCGCGCACGTCGAGAGCGCCACCCACCAGTCGCAGCCGTCGGTGGCGGTCAAGGGTGTCGGGGGGGTGAACCGGTGATCGCCACCTTGGGTGCGCTGTCCCACGCGGCCTCGAACACCATCGCGGTCCCGTCCATCCGGTGGCTGGCCATCCTCCCGCCGATCATCATGATCGGCGGCGCGGTGCTGCTCCTGGGTCTGGCGTCGCTGGTCCACCGGCCGCTCCGCGTGACGGTCAGCACCATTGCGACCGTCGTGATCTCGGGCAGCGCGCTCGGGATCGCGCTGTGGCAATGGTCCGACGTGCAGGACCACGGCGCGCACACCTACGTCAAGCACGCCGTCGTCATGGACGGCTTCAGCGTCCTCGTGACGATGCTAGTTGCCATCGCCATGCTGCTCACTGCGCTGGTGGCCGACGGTTACCTGCGCCGCGAGGGGGTCCAGGGCGCAGAGTTCCACGTGTTGGCGATGGTCTCGGCTTCGGGCGCCATGTTGATGGGCATGGCCAACGACCTCATCATCGTCTTCTTGGGCCTCGAGATCCTCTCCATCGCGCTCTACGTCCTCACGGCGTTCAACTACCGCCGGGCCACCTCGGGCGAGGCCGCCCTCAAGTACTTCATCCTCGGCGGCTTCTCCTCGGCCATCTTTATTTACGGCGTGGCGCTCACCTACGGTGCCACGGGCTCGACCAACCTGACCCAGATCGGCGACTTCCTCTCGAAGAACGTCGTCCTGACCAACGGCCTCCTGCTGGCCGGCCTGGCGCTCATGATCGTTGGCTTCGCCTTCAAGGTGGCGGCCGTTCCCTTCCACATGTGGACGCCCGACGTGTACCAAGGGGCGCCCTCGCCGGTGACGGGGTTCATGGCGGCCATCGCCAAGGCGGGGGCCTTCGCCGCCATGCTGCGCGTCCTGATCTCCTCCTTCGGCGTGGTGGAGGCCGACTGGCGCCCCATCGTCTACGGACTCGCCGTGCTCTCGCTCGTCCTCGGTGCCTTCGTGGCGTTGCGTCAGCGCGACGTGAAGCGGATGCTGGCGTACTCCTCCATCAACCACGCCGGCTTCATCCTCTTGGGGGTGGCGGCGGGGACGGCCCGCGGCGTCTCGTCGTCGCTCTACTACCTCTTCGTGTACCTGTTCATGGTGATCGGCAGCTTCGCCGTCGTGACGCTGCTCGGCGGTGAAGGCGACACCGATCACGACCTGTCGCGTTACAAGGGTCTGGCCGCCCGCCAGCCCGTGCTGGCGCTGGCGCTGGCCGTGCTGTTGCTGGCGCAGGCGGGCGCGCCCTTCACGACGGGCTTGTGGGCCAAGGTCCAGGTGGTCTTCGCCGCCGTCGGTGCCGGCGAGGTGCCGCTCGGTGTGATCGCCATGGTCACCGCCGCCGTGGCGGCCTACTTCTACCTCCGGGTCGCCGTGCTGATGTACGCCGGCGGCGGCCTGGGCGAGCCCGAGGGCGGGACCGGTGGCTCGGCCGAGCTGGGGGCCGACGACCCGACAGTCGGCGGCGGGACGATCCAACCGGCACCGACCGGCCCGACCTCTGCGCCGTGGGCCACGCCGGGCGCGGCCGCCGGCGTCGTGACCACGCTCAACGAGCAGATCCTGCTGGCCGACGATCCGGAGGGGGACGACGGACCGCCCGAGGCGGTGCGCGTCCCGGTGCTCGCCGGCCTGGCCATCGGGGTCTGCACGGGTGTGACCCTGCTCTTCGGTGTGTGGCCTCAGCCGCTGATCGACTTCGCCAACCACGCCACGCTGCTCTTCTTGCCCAAGTAGCCCCGAGGAGCCCTCCGTAGGTTCAAGGAGCTCCGCCGAGCACCCCGGGGGTGATCAGTCGGGCTCGCCGTCCACCATGCCCCGGCGGATGGCTGAGACCAGCCGCTGGTAGTCCCGCTCGTTCTGGTCGGCGTAGCGACGGGCGAACTTGCGCATCGCCTTGGTGAACACGTCGCCCTTGCCCATGTAGGCGTCGATGGCCTCGGGGTCGCCAGAACGGGCGTGGGCCCGGGCCAGCGTGTTGCCGCAGGCGATGCCGAATTCGACCAGGACCGGGGCGATCAGGTCGGTGGTGGGAATCAGCTTCATGTCGCGGAACTGGCGGACGTAGAAGTCTCGCTGGTTCAGTGAGCCCCAACCCACGAAGATGTCGGTGGCGCTCTGCACCATGCGCTTGCCGGCGATGACCCGGGCGCCGTGGTGGTCGTGCCCGCTCGAGTACGTGTAGGACTCGTAGACCGAGGGGCCGGCCTGCTTGCACTGCAAGAAGAGCGGGTCGCCCGTAGCGCTCCCCGCGAGCAGCACGAGGTACACCACCATGCCGACGCTGCCCACCCCCACCACCTGGCGGACGACGTCAACCGGCGTGAAGCGGTCGAACAGCCTGCGGCGGTCCTCCTGGAGCGTCAGGCGGTACTCGCCGAGCAGACCCTCGACGATGTCGCCCTGCTCCTCGTCATCGAGCGTCACCCGTAGCGGGGGATCGGGGATGATGCGCGGCCGCCCCCGCCTCGTGGTGGTGAGCTTGGCGAACGCGCCCCGGCTCGTCCGCTTCTCCTTGCCCCTCTCGAACCCCACCTGGACTTGGCCGCGGTCGGCCGGTTCGAAGGAGTCGATGAACTGGTCGAAACGCGTGCCCTCGTACCAGATGTCGAGGAGCGGCAGTGTGGCGTAGTACCGCATCCGGTTGCGGTAGGCGTCGACCGCCGCCGTCACCGCCGCGTCCGCCTTGTTGGGCTTCACCCCGTTCTCCCGGGCGGCCACCACCAGGCTGGTCGCGAGGCGGGCGACGTCCCACTCGAAGGGCCCGGGCAGTGTCTCGTCGAAGTCACGCAGATCGAAGTTGAGGTTGCGCTCCGGCGTGGCCCAGAGCCCGAAGTTCAGGACGTGGGCATCACCGCAGAGCTGCACTTCAATGCGGCTGTGCGCGCGGGAGGCGAGGTCGGCGGCCATGACAGCGGCCGCGCCGCGGTAGAAGTTCCACGGCGAGAGGGCCATGCGCTTGTGCCGCAGCGCGACGAGCTCGGACAGCCGGATGTCGTTCTGGGCCACGAGCGTGTCGATGGGATCGTGCCCGCGGGTCCGCTCGTCCCACTCGCCCAGGTCGGCGCGCGGTGCCAGCACTCTGGCCTGGCGTCCCATCTCGCGGCGCTCGGCGGCGGTGGCGGCCAGGTCGTGCCTCGCCGCCACGGGTGTGAGTGCCACACGGTGGACCTCGCTCACGTCGGTCTTCCTCTCTCCAACCCGCTCGTCCCGCTCGCCAGGCCTAGTTTTCCCCAGGTCGGCCCGTCAACGTCCGCGCTTGAGCGTGGCGGTGCCCAGGTGGGTCACGAGGGTGGGACCAGTCGCCCCCTCACCCTCGGCCGTGGTGCGGCGGGCGCTCGCGGCGCTGCGCGTCGGCCCAGCAGCGGTCGCACTCCCGGCAGGGCCCGTCGTCAGCGGATTCGTGCACCCCGGGGTGTCCGCAGCGCGGGCAGCGCGCGTCGCTCGCGCCGGTCACGGCGTCGTCGACCCGGCACCGGACACCCTCACGCCCGCGGCTCCACCGGTTCGCCCTGGCGCGGGGTGCCGGCGTCGGCCGCCCCGTTCGAGCCGGATACGCCGTGCGCGCCGTTCGGGCCCGGATCGGGACCCTCCGCGCCGGGACCCTCGCGCTGTCGCCGGCGGACTCATCGCCGCCAGCACTTCCTCGGGCACCGCGAGCGCGGCCCGCTTGGCCGTGCCGGTCGTGAGCAGCCGGCCGATGACGGGCACCTCGGTCAGGGACTCGGCCCGCATGATCTGCACCGCCACCGGGACGAATTGTTCGGCAGAGTCGAAGACGATGTAGCGGGGGAGCCACTTGGGCTCGTACTTGGCGTTGAAGCGCCAGAGCGTCTCGATCTGGAGGACGCCCGAGAGCCGCCGGATGGCCCAGCGCTCCACGCGCTGGGTGACGCCGTCTCCCGTGTCGCCTTCGAGGATGGATCGCATGGCGGCGAAGTTCAAGCTGAGCCCGCGCATGCCGCGTTCTTTGAGATGGGTGATGGTCGAGCACAGCGCGAAGTCGAGGATGCCGTTGGGGTGGTCCCCCGGATCGCGGCGCATCAGGTCGAGCGAGTACCCGCCGATGGCCGGCGACGGCACGAACTGGCACATGGCGACGGGGTCGCCGTCGGGGCCGTACACCGCGGTGAGCAACAGGCCCGTGTCGCGCGAGTCGAAGAGACGTCCCAGCATCATGGAAAACCCGCGTTCCTGTTCGCCCCGGCGGCTCTTGACCATGAGCTCGGCCATGTGCGCGGCGTCCGCTGGCTCCAGATGGGCCGGGTCCAAGAAGCGCACGGTGTAGCCGTAGCGGGCGACCCGGTTGACCGCCTGGCGCAGCCCCTTCATCTTGCCGCCCTCGAGCGAGAAGGACCTCGGGTCCACGACGGCCTCGTCGCCGATGTAGACGAAGCGCATCCCCGACGCCTGGTAGGTCGGCAGCCATTCTTCGCCGGCGCCCATGACGCCGAGGCCCCAGCCGTTGCGGTCGACGAAACGCCGGAACGAGTCCCAGACGTGCGCGCGCTCGGAGAACGGCCCGATCGGGTCCGGTGAGACGAGGCAGACGCCGCCGAAGACCGCATAGGCGACGAGCGAGTCACGGTGAAAGAACCACTGCTTGTCGTCCCGCAGGGCGAAGTAGTCGAGGGTGCCGGTGCCGTGCCGGCGGACGATGTCACGCGCCCGGAGCTCGGCCGCGCGCCGGCCCACCGAGGCACGGCCTGAGGAGAGGCGACGATCCACCACCGGCCGGGTCAGCAGGTAGAGGGCCACCACGATGAGGCTGAGGCCGACGGCCAGGAGGCTGATGGAGGTGTAGCGATCGATGGTGGGGGGGAAGGCCACCCAGCGCACGCCGACGAGGCGCTCGGCCGACCCCAAGAGCACATCGGGCCAGCCGGGGAGCTCGTGGTGATGGACGCGCCCAGCCACTTCGACTGCCACGAAACCGCCGAGGGTCGCGATCACGCCGCCGGCGGCGAGGATGACGAGGGCGGTCACGAGCGTGGCGGGCTCGGTCTCGGCCCGGAAGACGTTGCGCTGGACGAGCAGCAGGACAAGGACCCCGGCGCACACGACCAGGGTGATGACGTCCGCCGAGTGGACGAGGTGCAGGGCCAGCGCGGCGACAAGGAGCGACACGGCCACCAGCCAGGAACGCCGTTGGCCACGCAGGATGCCCCGGGAGAGCATGATCATGCCGATGCCGGCGATGGCCGTCAATGCCCCGGCCGTCTGCACGACCGCAATGGGAAGGTACTGCGCGATCAGGTGCAGGTGGTCGCGCAGCGGCGCCGCGAACGACGACACCAGGTCGATGACGCCGGCCACGAACAAGGACACGGCCGCGATCCGGCGGATGCGGCGAACCCGGACCCGGTCCGCTGCCACTTCGGGCGCGGGCGGCCAGGAGGCACCGCTGGGCCAGCTCGCCGCCAGCTCGGGGTGGACCTCGGCCGCCCTCGAATAGCCCTTGATCACGACGTCGGCCGTGACCAGGCGCTCGCCCATCGTCGCCATCGGCAGGTCCGCCTCGGCCAGCAACAGGCGCACGTGCAGCTCCGCGCCGGTCTCGATCTCGAGGGTCGACTCCCGTCGGTGGTGCAAGAAGGTCGGGGGGAGCCCAAAACGGCCTCGGTGCTCGCGGACCACCTCGGCGGTTGCACCGGGACAGGCGAAGAACCCCGCGTCGAGGTGGGTGAGCTCGGACACGAGCGAGCCGCCGACGATGACCCCTGATGCGCCGGCCTCCACTGCGCCGCGGGCTGCGTCGAGCGCGTCGACGCCGTCGATCTCGAGCTGTGTGTGCGCAATGGGCTCCGCGCCGGGATGCTCACCCTTCCACGGCAGTGGCAGGCCGTCACCGCCGAGGGCGCGCCAGATCCCCCGCGACGTGATGGCCACGACGACGGCCAGCACTGCGAGCAGCGCCACGGCGATCACGATGGTGGCAACGAGACGGGAGAACCAGGTCGCCGCGTAGGCGCGTTGCAACGCATCCTGCTGCCGCGGCGAGCGGAACACGCGGCCGAGCCCGTCGACCACGAATTCGACGCGTAGTAACAACGCGATGGCCGCCAACACCAGCGGTGGCGCCCACAAGAAGCGCCGCAGTCGCCGGTACAAGAGGCGGGAGGTCACGAAGCGGCGAGCCAGACGCGGGTCCTCCAGGCGCTCCATCCCCGCCAGCCAGGGCCGGTCCTCGGAGGGCCCCGAGTCGATGGGTGGGTTGGCGTCGGGCCGCAGCGACCCGGCCCGCACCAGCACCGTGCGCGTGCCCGCCCCCGTCTCGCACACCAGGTCGACGGCGTCGTGCACCCCGACGCCGCACGCCTCGAGCACGCGCACCAGGTCGGGGTCGCGCTCTGTCGTCGGCACGACCGCGACCACCTGGGAGTCGGGACGGGCGGCGAAGGCGCCGAGTGCATCGGTGAGTTCTGCGTGGGCCCGCAACGTCTCGGATGTGTGCAAGGGCCCCGGCGCGATCAGACGGCCGCAGATGACCACGACGCCGGGTCCCTGCCAGTCCTCGAGCCGCCGGGCGACGTCTCGGCACGCGGCGCGGGAGCTGTCGGTTGGCGTCGGCGGCAGCAGGAGGTCCCCGACCACCTCGACCCTGCGTCCGAGGGCAACCGCGATGGTGATGTCGTCCCGGGCGTCAACGCCGGCGTGCGGCGTCACTACCACCGGGTCGACTTCGGTTCTCATTTCTCGTCCATCGTGCCACCTCCGGGGGTCCCCTCCTCTCCTCACATCGGAGGATCCGCTCCACCGAAAGGGGGAGATGGCACCGTTAGGCTGGACTTTCATGGCCGGCACGCGACCCAGGAGCGACCGGACCAACTGGACATGGCACCCCGGCGAGGGTGTCGCGCGGCGGTTGGGCCCCGCAGTGGTCTTCGACATCGACGGGGTGCTCTCCGATGCCGCGGGCCGCCAGCACTTCTTGGAGCGGGGACGGCGGGACTGGACCGCCTTCTTCGAGGCCTGCGGGGACGACCCGGTCGTCGAGGAGATCGCCCGGCTGCTCGAACTGCTGGACTCCTCGCTCGCCGTGATCCTGCTGACCGGTCGGCCGCAGCGGGTGCAGCCCCAGACGCTGGCGTGGCTCGCCCGCTACGGGCTGCGCTGGGACCTCCTCGTCATGCGGTCCCGGGGTGACTACGCGCAGGTGACGGAATTCAAGCAGTCGGTCGTCGACGACCTGCGTGCTCACGGATTCGACCTCCGCCTGGCCTTCGAGGACGACCCGTCCAATCACGCCATGTACGTCGCCGCCGGCATCCCGTGCGTCTACATCCACTCCGGATACTACGACTAGACGTCCTCGGCGCGGGCCGCCGGCCCGCGTCACCCGCCACGATCGGCGCGCCACTGGTGCACCCAGCCGAGGGCGAGTGCCACCAACGCAAGGACGAGCACGGGCAGGTCGCCCCAGTGGTCGTAGGGCGTCAACCCGCGACGCAGCGACACCGTCGCCGTCAGTACCTGCCGGCTGCCGAGTGAGCTGCGCTCGACCACGACACCTCGTTGCGTCACCACCACGCTGAAGCCAGTCGGCGCGGCCTGGACGAGGTCTCGGCCTGTCTCGACGGCCTGGATCCGCGCTGCCGCGATCTCCTGCGCCGGGACCTGGGACGAGCTGTACGACGACGTGTTGGTCGGCACCGCCAGTAGCTCGGCGCCGGCGCGGACTGACTGGTGGCTTCGGCCGGCGTAGAAGATCTCGAAGGAGACGAGGAAGCCGAGCGGTCCGGCCGGCGTGCGCATGAAGCCGGTGCTGTGCCCCGGGATGGCATCGGTCGGCACCCCAGAGAGGTCGGCGAAGTGCGCGAAGAAGGACCGGAACGGGACGTACTCGCCGAAGGGCACCCGGTGCACCTTCTCGAAGGTGCCGACGATGCGACCATGCGGGCCCCAGACGACGACTTCGTTGCGGAACGTCGTCGGCGACGCGGGCTCGGTGACGCCGGCGACGAGAGTGGTGTGCAGCTCGCGGGCGAGGTGCGAGAGCTGTACGGCCTGGGGCGAACCCGCCAGCGGGCGGTCGAGCGCGACGACGTCCTCGGGCCAGAGCACGAGCCTGGGAGCGGGTCGCGCCGAGGTGACGGCGAACGTGGCGGCCAGCTGTGCCCGGTAGACCGCCGCGGGCGACACCTGCTGCTTGTCGAGACCGCGCTGTCCGCCTCCTTGGACCAGCGCCACACGGAGGGACCCGACGGGAGCGCCACCGTCGGGGACGACGGCGCCCACCACCACCAACGCGACAAGGCCGGCGGTCACGACGGCCACTCCGACGAGAGACGGCGCAGCGCCGCGACGCCGGCTCGCCGTGAGCCACGACGCCACCGTGGCGAGTGCGACGCCGCCGGCCCACACCCCGGCGGTGAGCAGGAGCGGACCACCGAGACGCGCCAGCTGGACGAGCGGGCCGCCCGCCTGTCCGAGGAAGACACCGCCGAGGGGGACGCCGCCAAAGGGCCACGACAGGCGCACTGCCTCGAGCACGGTGTTGGCGCCCACGAACGCGGGAGCTCGCCCGCGCCGCGGCGGCGTCAGGGCTGCTGCGGCGGCGAACGACAGCGCCTCGAGGAGCACCAGCACGAGTGCGCCGTACCAATTGAAGGCACGCGCCCAGGCCAGCCCGATGACGTCGCAGCCCAACCCGGCCAGCCACCCCGACCACACTCGGGTGCGTAGGCGCAGGCCGGCCAGCCGCCAGTAGAGCAGTGCCGCGCCGATCAGCCCGAGCGGCCACCAGCCCCAGGGCGGGAGCGAGAGCGCGAGGAGGACGCCCGCCGCGACGGAGGGGACGGCCACGCGGCCCCGGCGTGGCCGGTGCGTCACAAGAGCGAGTCGGCCGCGGCGCGTCCGCTCGCGATGCAGGCCGGAATGCCCACACCGTGGTAGGCCGCGCCGGCCAGCGCGAGCCCGCCCAGCCGGGCGACCGCCGCCTCGACCCCGGCGGTGCGCAACAAGTGGTGCACGCGGTACTGGGGCAGGCTGTCCGGCCAGCGCACCACCGAGCAGGCGGCGGGTTGGCCGGTCATCCCCATCAGCGTGCCGAGGTCCTCCCAGGCGCGAGACGCCACCTCGTCATCGCTCCACCCGGCCGGGCGCGTGTCGTCGATGCGGCCGAGCGACGCGCGCAACAACACCTCGCCTTGGCGCGCCAGGTGAGGCCACTTGCGGTCGAGGAACGTGCACGCCGTGACGGACCACTGATCGTCCCCGCCGCGGCGACCGCGGCGGGGCACGAGGAAACCGGTGCCTGAGAGTGACGCGGGAACCGAGTCGGGATCGGCGCGGAACGTCACCACCGTGACCGAGGCGTAGTCGATGGCCTCGAGGAGGCCCGCCGCCTCGCCATCGTGGGGCCGGACGAGCTGCGCAGTCGCGTCCGCCGGCGTGGCCAGAATGACGGCGTCGGCCTCGGAGCGTCGCGTGCCGGACAGCACCGACCAGCCCTTTGCCGCACGCTCGAGCCGGAGGGCCGGCTCGGCCAGCCGGACCTCGACGCCGCGCGCGGCCACCGCGGCGGCGAGCGCCGGGACCAGAGATCCCACGCCGTCGCGCAGCGACCAAAAGAGCGGTGGTCCGTCGGCCGGCGGTGTGGGCACCTCCGCGCGGAGCGCGCGCATCAGGCTGCCGCGGCGTTGCGCGGCCGCCAATAGTGGCGGGAACGTGGCGGCAGCAGACATGTCGTCGACCGAGCCGGCGTGAATGCCACCGATCAGCGGGTCGGTGAGGACGTTGACGACGCGCTGGCCGAGCTTGCGCGCCACCAGCGGCCCGATGGCGCGGTCGCCGATCGGGCCGCGGACGTCGGGCCGGGGGAGCAGCGCGTCGCGCGCCAGTCCGAGCACCCCGCGCGGGCCCAGGATTCCTGACCGCGCCGTGGGCCAAAAGCGCGTCGGGATCCCGAGGGCGTGGCCCTCGGGCAGGCCGCGGAGCCGGCCCCGCGCCCACACGGACGCGCCGCGAACCGCGATCGGCACCAGCGCGTCGGCCAGGCCGACCTCGCGGCAGAGGTCGACAGCCTCGGGCCGCCGGCCCAGGAACCCGTCGGGCCCGGTGTCGACGGCGCGCCCGCCGAGCTCCTCGCTGCGGAGGGGTCCGCCGAGTCGCTCCGAGGCCTCGAGGACGATGACTGCTGGTGCGCCGGCGCGGGGCTCGGCCCCACCCGTCAGCTGCCACGCAGCCGCCAGCCCGGCGATGCCACCACCGATGACGACCACCGAGCGCGGCCCCGTCATCGTGTTGCATCCGCGCTCGTCACGACGTCGGCCAGCACTGCAATGAAAGCGGGGTCGTCGTTCAACGATGCCGTGCGCGCGTAGGCGAGTCCCGCCTCAGACGCGACGCGGGCGACCTCGACGTCGAGGTCGTAGAGCACCTCGAGGTGGTCGGCCACGAAGCCAATCGGACATATGACGACCGCGTCGGCAGCACCCTCGTGCGCGAGCCGCCGCACCTCCTCACGAACATCGGGGCCGAGCCAGGGCTCGGGCGTGCGCCCGGCGCTCTGCCACGCCACCACCCATTCGCTCAGGCCGGCGGCCCCGGCCACCAGGCGGGCCGACTCGGCCAGTTGGTCGGGATAGGTGTCGCCTGTCTCCCGGATGCGCTCGGGGAGCGAGTGCGCGGTGAAGATGACACGGGTGCGTCCCGAGACGGTGCTGCACGCGGCATTGACTCGCGCCGCGAGGAGTTCGACCAGTCCCGGTTCGGCGTACCAGGGGCCGATCTGCACGAACGTCGTGGCGCCGAGCGCGTCATGTGCTCGGTCCAGGTACTCCTGCGATCCCATCGACGACGTGTGCGGGGTGAGGACGAGTCCGATCACCCGCTCGAGGCCGGCTCCGACCAGACGGTGCGCCGTGTCCTCAATGAGCGGGTCGACGTGCTTGGCGCCGAAGGCGACGACATAGCGACCCGGCGCTCGCCGTTCGAGCTCGGCTCGCAGAGCGTCGACCTGTGCCTCTGTGCGCTCCGCCAGCGGCGACACGCCGCCGATGGCGCGATAGCGCTCCTCGAGCTCGGCCAGCTGTGCGGGCTCGGGTGGTCGACCCCGGCGGATGCGCGTGTAGAAGGCTGCGATCTCGTCGGGGGCGGCTGGCGTGCCGTGCGCCATCACCAGCACCCCTGTCGTCATGGGCGCGCCGTCTCGGCGTGCACGAGCTCGACGACGGCGGCGAGGACGCCCGGGTCCGTCTCGGGCAGCACGCCGTGCCCGAGATTGAAGACGTGGCCAGTGCCGCCAGTGTGCGCGCCGTTGCCGCCCCCGGCGCCCGCCAGCACGGCATTGGCCAGCACGGCGCGCGTCGCCTCGTCCACCACCGCCCATGGTGCGAGGCAGAGGGCCGGATCGAGATTCCCCTGCAGCGCGTGGTCCGGACCTACTCGCCGGCGCGCCTCGTCGAGGGGCACCCGCCAGTCCACCCCGACCACGGTCGGCCCTGCCGTCGCCATGAGTGAGAGGAGCTCGCCGGTCCCCACGCCGAAGAGGATGGTCGGGACGCCGAGGTCGGCGATACCCGCGAGGACAGTCCGCGTCGCCGGGAGGGCGAAGCGCGCGTACTCCGCGGGGGAGAGCGAGCCGGCCCAGGAGTCGAAGAGCTGCACGGCCTGGGCCCCGGCCGCGATCTGATCGCGCAGTGAGGCGACCGCCATGGCGGCGAGCCGGCCGGTCAACTCGTCCCAGAGCGCGGGCTCGCCGTGCATGAGCGCCTTCACCGCCGCGAAGGTGCGCGACGGTCCGCCCTCGACGAGGTAGCTGGCGACGGTGAACGGCGCGCCGGCGAAGCCGATGAGCGCGACGCCCGACCCCGCGAGCTCCCGGCTGACCAGCCGGACGGTTTCGGAGACGTACGGGGCGTCGGTCCCGGGTTCGAAGGGGCGCAGCCGGGCCAGGTCGGCCTCGCTGCGGAACGGCTCGGCGATCACGGGTCCGCGGCCCTGCTCCACCTCGACCCCGAAGCCGATCGCCTGCACCGGCACCACGATGTCGGAGAAGAGGATGGCGGCGTCGACCCCGTAGCGCCGCACCGGCTGGAGGGTCAGCTCGGCGGCCAGCGGCGCGTCGGCGATGGCCGCGAGGATCGATCCCTCGCCCCGCGCCGCCCGGTACTCAGGAAGCGACCGTCCCGCTTGGCGCATGAACCACACCGGTGTGCGCGTCACCGGTTCGGCGAAGCAGGCGCGCACGAGGTCCGGGCGGGCATCGGCCGCCGGGTTCACCCGATCGGCTCTATCACCACGGCCGAGCCGTAGGCGCAGATCTCCGTCCAATTGCCGCCCATCTCGGAGGTGTCGAAGCGCATCGCCAGGACGGCGTTCCCACCGTGTGCCTCGGCTTCGGCGACCATGCGATCGATGACGTCCTGCCGGCTGATCTGCAGGTTCTTCGTCATCCCCTTGAGCTCGCCGCCGGCGAGGGACTTGAACGCCGCGCCGAACTGGGACCCGACGTTGCGCGAGCGGACCGTGAGCCCGAAGACCTCCCCCAATACCGAAGCCACCTTGTAGCCGGGCACATCGTTCATGGTGGAAATGAGCATCGCCATCCTTTCGGTCCGGCTCATCGTAGGCGTCGCCACCTCGGCGTCCCGGGGCGCGACGGGCATGGCAGGCGTGGCGGGGCGTCTAAACTGGACCGTTTCCCCGGAGGCTCGGGGGAGGAAGGGGAGAGGTGCCCGTACATCCCGATCTGCAGGATGAGCAGGAGTACCTCAACCGTGCCTACGACGGGTTGGAGTTCATGCGCGGCGAGGCCCGCCACATGCTCCAAGGCGTGCTAGACCTCGGTCGGGGGGGAACCTTCCAGTCGCGCACCGAGCGCGACATCGTCGTGCGCACCAGCCTGGCCCGGCTGGAGCAGTTGGACATCGGCGACCAGGCGCTCTACTTCGGGCGCATCGATCGCCTCCCTGAGCCGGGCGACGGCCACCAGGGCAACGGCACCCCGCTTCTCGGCGAGTCGTTCCATATCGGTCGGCTGGCCGTCTCGGGTCCCGACCACGAGCCCCTCGTCGTGGACTGGCGCGCGCCGGTGGCCGAGCCCTTCTACCGGGCCACCGGTCTCGATCCCCAGGGTCTGGCCCGCCGCCGCCACCTGTCCGTGCGGGCGCGGACTGTGCTCGGTCTCGAGGACGAGTACTTCGTCGACCCCGACGGCCGTGGTGGCCCCGCGACTCCTGGCGGCTCGTCGACCAGCGACGGCGACGTGGACGATGGCGAGCGCCTGCTCGCGGAGGGTCTGGTCCTGGGCGGGCCGGGTGCGCTCCTCTCGGCCCTGGGCCAGGCCCGTACCGGGCACATGGGCGACATCGTGGCGACGATCCAGCGCGAGCAGGACGAGATCATCAGGGCGCCGCTCGGCGGCGTCCTCGTTGTCCAGGGTGGGCCGGGAACCGGCAAGACCGCCGTCGCGCTGCACCGGGCCGCTTACCTGCTCTACACCCACCGGTTCCCGCTCGAGCGCCAGGGAGTGCTCGTGGTCGGGCCGAACCCGCTGTTCCTCCGCTACATCGAGCAGGTCCTCCCGTCACTCGGCGAGACGGGCGTGAGCCTGTCGACGGTGGCGGGGCTGGTGCCCGAAGTGCGGGTGCGCGGCGTGGACGATCCGGCCGTCGCACGGCTCAAGGGCGACGTGCGCATGGTCAAGGTGCTGGCACGCGCCGTCCGCACGCGCCAGCGTCCGTTGCGTCGCGACGCCGAGGTGCCGTTCGGTGCCGGCGTGTTGCGATTGCGCGCGCAGGCGACCGAGGAGATCGTCTCCATGGCGAAGCGCCGCCCGGGGACGCACAACGCGCGCCGGCGCTTCGTCGAGACCCAAGTCGTGCGCGTGCTCGCGGAGGAGTACCGCGCCCGGCTCACGCGCGGCGGTGTCGCGCCCGAGGACGAACCGCCGAGCGCGGAAGAGCAGAACGACCTCGCGCAGCGCCTTCGCCGCGCTCCGGAAGTGGCCGAGGTGCTGGACCGCATGTGGCCACGCCTCTCGGCGCACGAGTTCTTGCACGACTTGCTCGGGGCACGGCCGCTGCTGGCCGCTGCCGGCAAAGGAATCCTCACCCCGACCGAGGTCCAGCGGCTGCACCGGCCCCGTAGCAGCTCGCTCGATGCGGTCCCCTGGACAGTCGGCGATGCCGCGCTCATCGACGAGGCGCGCACCCTGCTCGGGCCGCGCCGCTCCCGCCCCCCGCGTGCGCGGACGCAACGCAGCGAGGAGGGAGCCGTCCCCGAGGCGGGGTTCTGGCCGCAGGGACTGACGGCCTCGCCCGCGCCGTCCGCCGCCGTCGCCGGCGGCTCGGAGGACGAGATCCGAAGCTTCGGCCACATCGTGGTCGACGAAGTGCAGGACCTCTCGCCGATGCAACTGCGCATGCTGGCTCGACGCTCACTCTCGGGTTCCATGACCGTGGTCGGCGACATCGCGCAGGCCACGGGTCCATGGGCCCCGGCGGGATGGGACGACATCACGCGCCATCTGAGCCCTCAGCGGACGCCGACGCTGGTCGAGCTGACCGTGAGCTACCGCACGCCGGCCGAGGTGGTGGCGCTCGCGTCGGAGGTCCTGGCCGTGGCCGCCCCCGGCATCTCGCCACCCCGGCCCGTCCGCCAATCCGGGTACGCGCCGCGCCTCGTGTCGACGGCTCGGAGCGCGCTGCCGCGCACCGTCGCGCAGGTGGCGCACGAGGAGGTGGCCGCGGTGGATCCCGGCCGTGTGGCGGTGCTGGGTCCCTCTGTCATGCTGCCCGAGCTCATGCGGGCGCTGGACGAGGCAGGCCTCGATCCCGTCGATCCGCGCGACCCCGCGGGCGACGGGTTGGCCGCCGGCCTGGTCGTGCTGCCGGCAGACGAGACCAACGGCCTGGAGTTCGATTCGGTGGTCGTCGTCGAGCCGTCGTTGGTGGCCTCGGTGGGCGACGACACGGCCGGTGAGGGCCCGCCGGTGGCGACGACACGGGGTTTGCGCACCCTGTACGTGGCGCTGACGAGACCCACCAGGCGGCTGACCGTCGTCCACGCCGAGCCTCTCCCCGTCGACCTGGGCTGACCAGGGCTTTCGGGCGTGCCGCGAGGCGCGCGCGCAGCCACCTCGTTAGTTGGCGTGTTGCGCGCGCGGTCGACTAAAAAAGCGCTGTGACCCAGGCTGTCTCGGCGGAGGTCCCCGCGCCACAAGGGAAGATCGTCCACGACCGGCCGCCGATGCTCGCCGTGGGCGTCATGATCTGGCTCGGGTCCGAGCTGATGTTCTTCAGCGGGCTCTTCGCGGCGTTCTTCACGATCCGGGCCAACACCGTCGGGCCCTGGCCGCCGGCGGGCACCCAGCTCGACACCCTCCGAGCCGGCTTCTTCACCCTCATACTCGTCTCGTCGAGCTTCACCATGCAGCGCGCCGTGTTCCAGGTGGAGTGGCGCAAGCGGCAGTCGGCCCGCCTCTGGATCGTCGCCACGATGATCCTGGGGACGGCCTTCCTCGGCAACCAGGTCTATGAGTGGCTCTTCAGCCCGACCCGCTGGTACACGAACTCCTACGGGTCGCTCTTTTACATCATGTCGGGACTCCACGGCCTCCACGTCTTCATCGGCCTGGTCGCGATGGTCTTCCTCCTCGGCCGCATGCGCGGCGACGTCGGGGGCGACCCCGGCGAGCTGTCCGCCGTGCAGGGCGTCTCGTACTACTGGCACTTCGTCGACATCGTCTGGGTCGGGCTCTACAGTTGCCTGTTCCTGCTCAAGTAGGTATGCGAGGCATGCGCGCACCTCTGCCGAGGAATTTTCGCACCGGGATCCTCCTCCCTGCGGGCCTCCTCGCGGTGGCGGCCATGGCGTCGCTGGCGATGTTCTTCCCCGGGGCCGACGCGAGTGCGGCCGGGCACGCCGACGCGTCGCAGGTGGCGCTGAACCCGTCGCTGGTGACGACGCGGGCCTGCGGCACGATCAACGTCAAGGGCGTCACCGGCGCGGTGTACAACGCCGGCAACCCGTTCTTGAGCAGCAACCGGCTCTGCCTCAACGGCCACCTGATCTCCTACGGCAACACCGCCATCACCTACGCCAACCCGCCGCAGTCCTTCGTCGAGGCCGGCCGGTTGCTGTTCGCGCAGACCTGCTCGAGCTGCCACGGCAACGCGGCCAACGGCGTCGGTCCCGAGGGTCAGGCCACCATCGGCCCGAACCTGCAGGGCGTGGGCGCGGCGACGGTCGACTTCTGGGTGAGCACGGGCCGTATGCCGGCCGCCGACGTCAAGGCGGTCGAGGCCGAGCGGCGGGCCACCCGCCTCACGCCGCTGCAGGCGCTGGAACTGGCGGCATGGGTCAACTCACTCGACCCGTCGGTGCCAGCCGTGCCCTACCCGCACCTGCAAGGCACCAACCAGTCGGTCGGCCAGGACCTGTTCTCTCTCAACTGCGCCGCCTGCCACACCATCACGGGCTCGGGGGACGCCCTGGCCTACGGGACGAACGCTCCGTCGCTGCAGAACAAGAACGTCACGGCCCAGCAGGTGGTCGAGGCCATGCGCACCGGCCCGGCCAACATGCCCCGCTTCTCGGGCAACCTGACCGACGCGCAGGTGGCCGACATCGTCTCGTACGTGACGGGACGCCTCCAGCACGGGAGCAACCCGGGCGGCTTCTCGCTCGGCGGGGTGGGACCGGTGGCGGAGGGCTTCGTGGCCCTGCTCATCGGGGTCGGGGGTCTTGCCCTCATCTGCTTCTGGATCGGGGAACGCTCGTGAGCGACGCCGACCACCAGCCCTCGCGCACCCGGGTGCCGATGCCGGTCGCCGCGCTGACCGACCCGCACATGGGCGAGGCCGCCCGCCACCCGCAGCGGGCCGAGGGGATCATCGCCGGCATCTTCGTGCTGGCGGCCATCTTCATGGGCCTCTTTGGTGCGGCTTACTGGCAGAACTGGAGCCCCTGGCTACTCGGCGGCACGGTTGGGGTCGGGCTCTTCCTGCTCGGCTTCGGCCTGACGGCCTGGGGCAAGTACCTGATGCCCCAGGGGCCGTTCGTCGAGGAGCGGCACCTGCTGGCGAGCACCCCGGAGGAGCGCGACGCAATGGCCGCCGCGCTGGTCGAGCGCTCGGCCGTCGTCGTCAAGCGGCGCAAGCTGCTCGGTGGCCTCTTCGCCCTCGGCGCCGGGATCTTCGGGATCGTGGCGATCTTCCCGCTGGTGCGCTCGCTCGGGCCGCTCCCCGAGGAGTCCTTCGACGTCACCAGCTGGCGGCGTGGCACCGTACTCGTCGACTCGAACGGTCGTCCGGTCCAGCGCGAAACGCTCGTCGTCGGCGGCATCATGACCGTGTACCCGCGCGGCACGGTGCTGGTGAACGCCGGGCCGCAGCCTCAAATCACCGAGGAGGGTCAGGCCGTCGACCAGACGGTGCTGATCCGGCTGTCGGACCAGCCGCTCGTCCCGCCCACCATGCCCGGCCGAGAGAGCTGGACTCCTGCCGGCTACGTCGCCTACTCGAAGGTGTGCACGCACCTCGGGTGCCCGGTCGGGCTCTACGAGCAGGAGTTCGAGTTGCTCGTCTGCCCCTGCCACCAGTCGATGTTCAACGTGCGCAACGGGGCTGTGCCCCAATTCGGGCCCGCACCCCGGCCGTTGCCCCAACTCGCCCTCATGTTCAACGATGACGGCTTCTTGGTGGCCCAGGGCCCCTACGACCAGCCCGTCGGCCCCGGTTTCTGGGAGCGCTCATGAGCGACACGGCCCCCATCACCAAGCGCAGCAGGCGTCAGGCCCAGGGGCCCTTCGGCCCCGTCGGCAAGATCGTCGACGAGCTCGACGACCGCCTCGGGGTCGCCAAGGGTGGCCGGGTCTTCCTCGACAAGATCTTCCCGGACCACTGGTCCTTCATGCTGGGCGAGATCTCGCTCTACTCGTTCGTCGTGCTGCATGGCAACGGGCGTCTTCTTGTCCCTGTACTACGTCCCCTCGGCCCAGCAGGTCGTCTACCACGGTTCCTACAAGCCGCTGGACGGGCAGTGGGTCTCCGAGGCCTACCGATCGACGGTGAGCATTTCCTTCGACGTCCGCGGCGGACTGTTGGTGCGCCAGATGCACCACTGGGCCGCCGACATCTTCACCGGGTCGATCATCGTGCACATGGGCCGCATCTTCCTCACCGGCGCCTTCCGCAAGCCGCGCGAGCTGAACTGGACGATCGGCCTCCTCATGCTGATCCTCGCCATCTTCGAGGGCTTCATCGGCTACTCACTGCCCGACGACCTGATCTCGGGCACCGGGCTGCGCATCGGCTACTCCATCGCCGAGTCGATCCCGCTCGTCGGCAGCTACATCGTGTCGTTCCTCTGGGGTGGCCAATTCCCAGGCAACGGGATCATCATCCCGCGCTTCTTCATCATCCACGTCCTGATCATCCCGCTCGTCCTGATCGGGTTGCTCTCTGCCCACCTGGGCCTGCTGGTCCGCCAGAAGCACACCCAGTTCGCCGGCGAGGGGCGCACCGAGCACAACGTGGTCGGCTCTCCGATGTTCCCCACGTTCATGGCCAAGACCACCGGCTTCCTGTTCATGGTGACGGCGGCCTCGGCCCTGCTCGGCGCCTTCGCCCAGATCAACCCGATCTGGCAGTTCGGCTCCTACGACGCGTCCAAGATCTCCTACGCCGTGCAGCCAGACTGGTACATGGGTTGGCTGGACGGAGCGTTGCGCATCATGCCCTCGTGGGAATTCATGGGCCTCGGCCATACCATCCCGTTCGAGGTCTTCTTGCCCGCCGTGGTGTTCCCCGGCCTGATCTTCACCATCTGCTTCGCCTGGCCCATGATCGAGCGCCGGTTCACCGGTGACAACGAGCTGCACAACCTGTTGGACCGGCCGCGGGACCGGCCCAAGCGCACCGCTGCCGGCGTCGCGATGTTCTCGCTGCTCTTCACGCTCTTCGCCGCGAGCTCGACGGACGTGCTGGCCAACTTCTTCAAGGTGTCGCTGAACGCCACGCTGTGGTTCTTCCGGATCGCGGTCTTCGTCGTGCCGATCATCGCGGGGCTGGTCACCTACCAGCTCTGCAGGGAGATGCAGGGCGTGCACGGGATCGGCAAACGCAAGCGGGCCGTCATCGTGAGCCGCTCCGCCGACGGCGAGTACTCCACCGTCCCAGCGGGACCGCGTCCCGACGACGAGCACACCGAGCTCGACCCCGAGCCGGTGCCGACGCGCATCGACATCGAGCCTTTGTCAAACGGCGGCGTCAGCGTGCCCGAGAGCTCGCCCACCGGCGTGCGCCAGGTCACTCGCTGAGCACGACGATCAGGCCCGACCGGGCTACCGCCCGCGACCTGTGGGTCGCCGCCGAGACCGTCCACGCCGTCACCTACTTCGCCCCGGTCTGCCGCGACGCGCTGCGCGACGCTGGCTTGCGCGGCTTCTGGTCCGGGTACTTCGCGGCGCGGGCGGCCCCCCTCGGCCGGGTCGGCGCCGGACCTGTCAGTGCCGCCTTCTTCAACTTCCACCCGGCCATGGTGGCCAACGCGGTGCCGAGCTGTTGGGAAGTGGTGGCGCCAGACACGTTGTGCCGAGTCCGCGCCATCGCGGCGGCGGACGCCCTGAGCGAGGTGTGCAGCACGGACGCGCGGTCGGCACTGGTCGCCGCGCTGCCCTTGCTGCGGCGCGCCGTGGTGGCAGCGGGCGGAGCGGGACGGATGCTGGCCGGTGCCAACCGGACGCTGTGGCCGCGGATCGCGCCGGCCCTCGGCACCGGCGGGGTGGGCGAGGCCTGGCAGGCTGCCACGACGCTGCGCGAGCACCGCGGCGATGGGCACGTGGCCGCGCTCGGTGAGTCGCGGCCTGCGCGGCGTCGAGGCCCACCTGCTGGCGGCAAGCACCAAGGGCATCCCGGCCGAGGTGCTGCGCGACAACCGCGGCTTCAGCGTGGGGGAGTGGGACACCGCCGCGGCAGGGCTACGAACACGTGGCCTCCTGCGCGGCGACGGGCGAGCCACCGACGCCGGGCGGACCCTGCACGCCGAGGTGGAGGCCCTCACCGACCGCCTCGCCGAGCCCGCCTACGCCGACCTGAGCGACGCCGCGCTGGACGACCTGTACGCCGCCCTGTTCGAGTGTGCCGCCGAGGTCGCCGCGTCGGGGATGCTGCCATACCCCAACCCGATGGGCCTGCCGCCGGCACGGCCGGCACGGTCGCACCGGGCCTGAGCCGCCGAGCCGAGACGCCGTCGCACCGAGTGGCGGAAAGCTCAGGCGGGCCGCGGCGGCGGCCAGCCCGGCACGAGCCCGAGCTCCCTGCACAGCGTGCGCGACGAGACCATCTGCCCCGCGTAGCGCCCGGCCTCGGGATCGTCACCCAGCCAGGCGGCCACCTCGCCGGCCACCTCGGGCGGCGCCGGGACATGGCCGGCGTCCACCAGGACCTTGTCGGTGCCCGAGGCCCGCATGGACTCGGTGAGGGTGAGGCCCGGCGCGATGGAGAAGGCCCAGACACCCTGCGACGCGAACTCGACGTGGCACATGTCGGTGACCCGGTGGAAGGCCGCCTTGGCCGCCGCGTACGCGACGCCCCAGCCGCCGCGTCCGGCCGGCGCCGGCGGCGTGGTGAAAGCGGCCTCGGAGAGCATGTTGACCAAACGGCCCTCGCCGCGCTCGAGCATGCCGGGGAGGACGAGCTGGGTCAGCAGCAAGGGGTGGAGGTAGTCGCCGACGAGACAGCGCTCGGCCAGCTCCAGGGGCAGGTCCAAGAGCCGGTCCATCGTCCCGGGCCCCTGGTAGATGGCGTTGTTGACCAGTACGTCGACGCGGCCGAAGGAGGCGAACGCGGTCTCGGCCGCCCCTTCGACCGACGCGCGGTCCATGAGGTCCATCGGCACGGCCACGCAGGTCCGTCCCAGCGCCTCGATCGCGGCCGCGGTCGACTCCAGGCTGCCGGCGATGGGAACCGGCTCGTCGTGTACCAGCGAGCTCGAGGCGTGGGCGCGGCCGTCCCCCTCACGCACCGTCCGGGCGGTGATGACGACGTCGAGGCCGCGCCGGGCGAGGGCGATGGCCGCGCAGCGCCCGATGCCGCGGCTGGCGCCGGTGACGAGCGCGACCCGCGTCCAGCCGGCCACTACATCATCCCCGCGATCTGGTGCCCGCCGTCGACGTGGAGCACCTGCCCGTTGATGTAGGACGCGGCGTCGCTACAGAGGAACACCACCACCCGCGCGATGTCGTCGGGGGTGCCCAGCCGCCGGGTCGGGTTCGCCTCGGTCAAGCGGCGCTGGACGTCGAGCGGCACCATGGCCGCCGCGGTCTCGGTGAGGATGAAGCCAGGAGCGATCGCGTTGGCGCGGATGCCGTCGCGTCCGTAACGGACGGCGAGGTGGCGGGTCAGTTGGTTGAGCGCCGCCTTGGAGACGCCGTACGCGACCCGGGTCGACTCGCCGATGGTGCTCGTGCCCGAGGAGATCGTCACGATCGACCCTCCGCCGCGCTCGGTCATGGACGGGATGGCGGCGCGGGCGAGCAGGAGGGCGCCGCGGGTGATCGTCTCGATCACGCGCTCCCACACGCCGAGGTCGACCCCGACGGCATCGGTGTCGAGGCGGGGATGGCTCCACGCCGCGTTGTGGTCGACACAGTCGACGCCCCCGAACTCGGCAACGGCGCGTTCGACGAAGGCGCCGACCGACGTCTCGTCGCGGACGTCGCAGCGCAGCCCGAGAGCCCGCCCGCCAGCCCGCGTGACGGCCTCGGCCACCGATGCCGCGCCCGCCGCGTCCAGGTCGCCGACGACGACGGCGGCGCCCTCCTCGCCCAGGCGTGCTGCGGTGGCGCGACCGATGTCCGAGGCGCCCCCGCTGATCAGCACCACCTTGCCCTCGAGCTGGCCCACCTCAGCGCGCCCCTCGGCCGGCGACGACCCGTGTTGTTCGCGCGCGGGCCCGGTGGTGCGGCGAGGTCATGGGGCCATGGTAGGGCGGACCGCTCCCCCCGATCAGGGTCGCCCGATTGGGAGCGCCGACGAGCGGCATGGCAGCATCGTGTCGTGCGCGTCCACCGCAGTTTCGCCTTCGTCGACGTGTCGGGGTTCACGGCGTTGACCGAGCTCGAGGGCGACGAGCGCGCGGTCGACGTGCTCACCGCGTTTCGTGCGCTGCTGCGCGATATCTGCTCGCGCCGTGGGGTGCGGATCGCCAAGTGGTTGGGCGACGGGGTCATGCTCGTCTGCGTCACGACGCGTCCGTTGCTCGAGACGGTCCTCGAGATCCACTACGTCGTGAACGTGGTCTCGGGCCCCGTCGAGACCGTCTCCATCCGCTCTGGCCTGACCGCGGGGGAGGTCATCCTCATGGAAGGCGACGACTACATCGGGCACTCGGTGAACGTCGCCGCGCGCCTGTGCGATCAGGCGCCGGCGGGAGAGGCGCTCGCCGCCCCCTCCGTCATGGACGAACTTCCCAGCTGGGGGGTGGCTGTCCACCGGACCGACGTCGCCCTGCGCGGCGTCGAGAAACCGGTGCCTGCAACGAGCATCGCGATGGCCGCAGCCGGACCTGATGCGCTCTACGACCCGATCTGCGGGCTGCCCCTCAGCCACGACACCGCCGAGGAGATCGCCCACGACGTGCGCGGCTCGGTCGTGCTCTTCTGTTCGCCGGGCTGTGAGGACACCTGGCGCAGGCGTCCGACGCGCGCCACCGGCACCTGAGCCGAGCCGCCACCCGCAACGGGTGCTGCGGCACCTCCGGCCCACTTCACGCCTATTTCCTCAACGGGGCGCCCCGGCGCGCCGATATCCGAGTGGCGATCGAGCGTGAAACCGGGAAAGACAGCGATGCGTCGTAATGCATCACACCTCTCGAAGAGCATGGACGACTTTTGGCGGAGCTACGTCCACATCGGCGTCCTGACGTACAGCCTCGGGGCGCTCGTCGTCTTGGTCTATGCGCTGGCGACGCCGCACGGCCCGCACCGGCTCGCGATACTCGAGCTCAGCTGCCTCAGCCTCCTGGCCTCCATCGGTCCCTTCCGGCTCCTTGGACTGCGCCTCGTCACCACGCGTTGGTCCAAGGTCTTCTTCACGTCGTGGGCCGCGATGACCTTTGTCTTCGTCGCCCTGGGCGCCGTCCTCGACGGCGGGATCGGCAGCCCGATCTGCTACTTCTTGATCCTGCCCATGCTCTTTGCCGGCCTCGCCTACTCGGCCGACACGGTCGTCCTGCTGTCCGGCTTCGGTCTGCTGACAGCCTTGGTGGTCGCCGGCCTGACGTCGGATCCCAGCTGGTCGACCACGGCCTTCTTGGGCATGGCCATCCTCATCGCCGGCGTCATCACCGCCGCCGCGGCGCTGAACCGCGACCGGCTGATGGGCCAGCTGATCGAGGCGGCCAGTGTGGACGCGTTGACCGGCTGCCTCAGCCGCCGCGCCTTCCAGGCGAGGCTCGAGCAAGAGGCGATGTGGGCCCGGCGTTACGGCTCCACCTTCAGCGTGATCGAGGCCGACGTCGACCACCTCAAGGAGCACAACGACGCCCGCGGGCACGACACCGGCGACTGGGCCCTTCGACTGCTCGCCTCGGTGCTCGGAGAGGTCGCGCGCGACTCGGACGTCGTCGGGCGCCTGGGCGGTGACGAATTCGCCATGTTGCTGCACGAGACCGAGCAGTCCGACGCGCTGGCGGTGGCCCTCCGGCTCAGAGAGGGCCTCCACGGTGTGACCAGTGCCGAAGCGGTGACGGCCAGTTTCGGGGTCAGCGGCTGGCTCGGCGACGACGACGCCCCCGAGGCGATCCTGCGCCGTGCCGACGAGGCGCTCTACGTGGCCAAGCGCGGCGGCCGGGACCGTGCCGCGCAATGGGAGGCGCCCTCCAGCGAAGACCAGGCCGGCCTGCATTGGCTCGGCCGCCGGCCCCGCCACAAGCAGGTCGGCGCGCCGGTCTGAGGCAACGCGGCACGCTTCACGTCGCGGTCCCGGGTGGCGCCACGGGCTTGACATGTGACCAAAAGGTCACATATTGTAACGGGGTGGACGAGGTGTTCAAGGCCTTGGCCGACCCCACCCGGCGGGGCTTGCTCGACGAGCTCTACCGCGAGGACGGCCAGACCCTGGGCATGTTGGAGGAGAGATTCTCCATGTCCCGCTTCGGCGTGATGAAGCACCTGAAGGTGCTCGAGGAGGCTCGGCTCGTCGTCACGCGGCGGCGGGGCCGCGAGAAGCTCCACTTCCTCAACCCGGTGCCCATCCGGCTCATCCACGATCGCTGGGTCCACAAGTTCGCCGAGCCCTGGGTCGCAGGGCTGAGCGAGATCAAAGAGAGGTTGGAGACAGATGGAAAAGGTCTACGAGATCTTCATCAAGACGACGCCTGAGCAGCTGTGGGCGGCCATCGTCGACCCCGAGATCCGGGCCAAGTACAACTTCGGTGCCGCGGTCAACTCGGACTGGCGGGTCGGCTCGCCGATCAGTGTCGACGTCGACAAGCACGGCATCCACCTCGGCGAGGGTGAGGTGCTCGAGTGCGATCCGCCGCGGCGGCTTGTGCACACCATGGCGGCGCTGTGGGACGACGAAGTACGGGCGGAGGGCACCTCGCGGGTCACCTGGGAGATCGAGCAGGTGGGCGACTCGTGTCACCTGACGCTCACCCACGACCAGATGCGCGACGGCGCCAACGCGCAGATCTACGGCGGCTGGCCGATGATCCTCTCGGGCCTGAAGACCTGGCTCGAGACCGGTGAACTGCTCACCACGCCTGGGTCGCTGCTCTACTCCTGACCGAGCGCGGCCTACGTCACCGCCGAGGCGGGACGGGGCGCCCGGGTCTTCGGCGAAACCGCCGGCCGCAGGCGGTCGTAGACCGACATCCCCAGGGTCCCGAGGCCGAAGCCGGCACCGAGAAGGCACACCCCGGCCCAGCCGTGGGCGCCGTAGAGGGCGCCGGCTGCCACCGAGCCCACCGCGCCACCGATGAAGTAGCAGACCATGTACGCGCTGTTGATCCGGCTGCGGGCGTCGGGACGCAGCGCGTAGATCACGGCCTGATTGGTGATCTGCATGCCCTGCGTGCCGATGTCGAGCACGACGATCCCGGCGATGAGCGCGCCCAGCGAGGTGTGGCCGGCCCACAGCAGTGCGAACGAGCCGATCAACAAGACGCCGGCGGCGACGGTGGTGGCGGTGACATGCGCGGCGTCGGCCAGCTTGCCGGCGAGGTTGGCCGCCACGATCCCCCCGGCACCGACGAGCCCGAAGAGCCCGATCACCAAGTTGGAGTAGCGATACGGGCTCCCCGAGAGCAGGAAGGCCAGCGTCGTCCACAGCACGCTGAACATGGCGAACGCGCAGGCGCCGTGCCAGGCCCGGCGGCGCAGCACCGGCTCGGTGGCCAGCAGCCGGAGCGACGAACCGACCAAGTGCGGGTAGCTGCGATGCGGGCGGGCGCCCTCGGTGGGCAGGGTGCGCCAGAGCACGACGGCGAAGAACACCATGAGGGCGGCGGAGAGCCAGTAGATGGCCCGCCAGCCCGCGGCCTGGGCCACCACGCCCGAGACGGTGCGGGCCAGCAGGATCCCCATGAGCAGCCCCGTCATGATCCGGGCCACCACCCGGCCCCGGCGCTCCTCGGGTGCCATGTCGGCGGCGTAGGGGATCATGACCTGGCCGGCCACCGAGGCGCCACCGACCGCGAGCGAGCACAGGGCGAAGAACCACAGGTTGGGGGCCAGGGCACACGCGACCAGTGCGACCGCGGCCACGCCGAAGAGGCGCGTCGCCAGGCCGCGCCGCGGGTGGAGGTCCCCCAGCGGGACGATCAGCAGGAGCCCGGCGGCGTAGCCGACCTGGGTGGCGGTGATGACCGAGGACGTCGCGCCGGGGCCGCTGTGGAAGGTGCGCGAGACCTGGTGCAGCACCGGCTGGGCGTAATAGAGGTTGGCGACGATGGCGCCGGTGGCCACCGCGATGAGGGTGACCAGCGACCGGGACAACCCCTGCGGTGCCGGCGCGGCTCCCTCGGTGGTGCGCGCCGCTCCCTCGGCGGTGCGCGCCGCAGTGCCCGCACCTTCCGTCGTGGCCATTCGGTCAGGCTACCGGCGGCCTCCGCCGGCTCAACGCACGCGCAGGTTCAGATGTTGCCGCCGCGCCGGCTTTCGGCGGTGACGCCGGTCAGCGCGGTGAGGATGAGGGGAATGGCGATGAAGGCGAGCCAGATGCCGAAGACCATCGCGAGGACCAAGCAGAAGGCACCCATGCCCATGACGAAGGGCCAGATGGACGAGCCGGGGAACGAGTCGACCGTGCCGGCGCCGTCGGCCAGCTCGGCGTCGTCGCGGTCCTCGGGCCGTTCCCCGGCAGCGCGGATGCGGCCCCAGAAGAAGTACTTGTGGCCGATGAAGCGCCGGTGCCAGAAGAAGTAGTAGGAGCCGGGCAGGAAGCCCAGCAGTGTGGCGCCGAGCAGCATGATGCCGCCGCCGTCGTCGTAGCCCCAGAACCAGTACCAGATGCCGATCCCGCCGAAGAAGGCCCCGAGGAACAGCAGGAAGAGGGACTCGACCTTCATACGCCCGCGCTGACCTTTCCGTTCGTCTTGCCGTTCGACTTGCCGTTGGTGTGGGCCATCTTGCCGTGCGGGACCGTCGAGCGCGTCAGGGTGGTTGTAGTCCCACGTCGGGCGCTCGGAGCGGATCGGCGGCAGGTGGGTGTAGTTGTGGTGCGGCGGCGGCGAGGTGGTGAACCACTCGAGCGTGTGGGCGTCCCAGGGGTTGTTGCCGGCCGGGATCGGCTTGCGCCACGACACCACGAAGTTCACCAGCAAGAAAGCGAAGGAGATCCCGATGATGAACGCGCCGACCGTTGAGACGATGTTGTAGCTCTGCCAGCCCAGGTTCGACGGGTAGGACGCCACACGCCGCGGCATGCCGAGCAGGCCGACGACGTACTGGGGCATGAAGGTGATCCAGAAGCCGATGAACATCAGCCAGAAGTGCCACTTGCCCAGGCTCTCGCGCAGCATGCGGCCGAAGAACTTCGGATACCAGTAATAGAGCCCGCCGAACCCGGCGAACACGGCGGTCCCGAAGAGCACCTGGTGGAAGTGGGCCACGACGAAGTAGGTGTCGTGGGTGGCGAAGTCGATCGGCGGCGAGGCCAGCATGATGCCGGTCACGCCGCCCATGAGGAACGCGAACAGGAACCCGATGCTGAAGAGCATGGGTGTGGTGAAGCTGAGCTGCCCGTGCCACATGGTGCCGATCCAGTTGAAGAACTTGATGCCGGTCGGGACGGCGATGAGCAGGCTGAGGAAGGAGAAGAAGGGCAGCAACACGGCACCGGTCGTGAACATGTGGTGCGCCCACACACCGGTCGACAGCGCCGCGATGGCCATGGTGGCGAAGACCATTCCCTTGTAGCCGAAGACCGGCTTGCGAGAGAAGACCGGCAGGACCTCGGTCACGATGCCGAAGAAGGGCAGGGCGAGGATGTAGACCTCGGGATGGCCGAAGAACCAGAAGAGGTTTTGCCATAACAACGGTGACCCGCACGAGGGCGCGACGGCACCACTGACGAGGTGACAGCCAGTTGCCGTGAAGATGTGGGTATTGAAGTGGCGGTCGCAGAAGAGCATCACCAGCGCGGCGGTCAGCACCGGGAAGGCGATGAGGATCAGGATCCCGGTCACCAGCATGTTCCAGGTGAAGATCGGCATGCGGAACATGGTCATGCCGGGCGCGCGCAGGTAGAAGATGGTCGCGCAGAGGTTGACGCCGGTGAAGATGGCCGAGAACCCGGTGAGCACGAGTGCCATGATCCAGACGTCGGGCCCGGCCCCCGGCGAGCTGGTCGCACTGGACAGCGGGGCATAGGCCACCCAGCCGAACTGCGCGGCGCCGCCGGCGACGAAGAAGCCCAGCAACATGGTGATGGAGCCGGTCAGGTAGAGCCAGTAGCTGAGCGCGTTGAGGCGCGGGAAGGCCATGTCGGGTGCGCCGATCTGCAGCGGCACGATGAAGTTGGCCAGGCCACCGAAGGCGAAGGGGCCGGCGAAGAGGTACAGCATCAAGCTGCCGTGCATGGTGAACAACGCGTTGTACTGCGAGAAGCTCAGCAGGGACGAGTGCGGCGAGGCCAGCTGCAGCCGCATCACCAGCGCCATGATCCCCGAGATGTAGAAGATCACGATCGACGTGATCATGTAGCTGAGCCCGATGACTTTGTGGTCGGTCGAGGTCAGCCACTTCAAGATGCCCGAGGGACCATGGTCCTCGTGCCCGCCGTGCCCGTCGTGGCCGTCCGTCGGGATCTGCTGCGGGAGCTGGAGCTCAGTCTGGGTGGGATCGATGACGTCAGTCACCGTAGAGGTCACCTCCCGAGTTGCCGGTATTGCCCGAGTTGCCAGAGTAGGTCGGTGCGGTCCCGTTGATGTTGGCGTGCACGCCCGCCGGCAGCTGCCCGATGGAATTGGGGTGGCGGCGCTGGAAGGCACCGGTCACCCGCAGCCAGCTCTGGTAGGCGGAGGGTGCGACGGAACGCACGTTGAAGAACATCAGTGAGTGATAGAGCCCGCACAGCTGGGTGCACTGGCCTCGATACACGCCGTTGTGCAACACGTTGAGGTCGAACGACGTCCAGTAGCCCGGGCTGGCGTAGCGGCTGAAGTTGAACTGGGGGACATAGAAGCCGTGCAGCACGTCGTAGGAGCGCAGATAGATGCGCACCGTCTGTCCGGTCGGCACGACCATGGTCGGGGCGTCGGTGGTCTGGCCGATCACCTTGACCCCGTTGTTGTACTGGAACTCCCAGCCCCACTGGAAGGCGTAGACGTGGATCTCGGTGTAGGGATTGGGCTCGACCGCGGTCACCGTGTTCTCGACGACGACGGTGGCGGCGAAGAGGCCGAAGACGATGAGGATCGGCACGATCGTGTAGAAGATCTCGAGCACCGTGTGGTACTGGGTCTGCTTGGGGATGTCGTCGGTGCGGCGCCGGTAGCGGACGATGGCCCACAAGATGAGCAGGAAGACGAGGCCGCCCACGATGAGGCCGGCGATGAAGAAGCCCTGCCAGAGGTGGAGGGTCGAGCGGGCCTGGGTGGTGGCGCCCTTGTAGGCCCCGAAGGTGGGGAGCTGGCACCCGCTGAGGATCAGGCCCCCCAGGACGATCCCGGACGCGGCCAGCCGGCGACGGGACTTCTTGGGGCTCTGAGCTGGGATTTCCGTCGGGTCGGCGGATGCGCTGGTCAGCGGCGAGTCCACGAAGCCGACATTAGCGAACCCCGTCCGAAAACTGGAATTCGGCGCGGTGCGCCCGCGACGCCGACAACCCTGCTCAGCGCCCAGCTCCGCGCCCGCTCCGCGTCGGCCCGGGCCGTCCTCGCCGGCTCAGTGCGCGTCTCGGTGCGCGTCCAGGTGCGCGCCCCGGTGCTCGTCGCCCGTCAGCGGCCCGGTCGATTCGTTGGAGGCCCAGGTGAAGACGCCGCGCGCCATCGTCGACGTGGCCCGGGCGGCTCGCGCCGCGAAGACCTGCTGGCGCGTCCGCTGCACGCCTTCGTCGTCGGGCTCGGCCAGCCAGGCGTGCTCGACCAGGTGGCCGGCCAGGCGGAGGGCCCCGTCGGCCCGTCCCGGCTCGGATTCGGGCGCGTCCGTCGCGTCCGCCAGGAGTTGGAGGGCCCTCTCGGCCAGCGCCCCGGCGCCCCCGGCAAGCGCGGCGAGCTCGAGCGACAGGGCGCGCTCGGGGGCCGGCTTCAAGGTCGCCGGGTTGCCGTCCCACCACCCGCCATACTGGCGCCACACGGTGTGGACAATGAACTCGGGCTCGTCGTAGACGGGTTGGAGGAACGGCCGGTCGGCCAGCGCCGCGGGCACGCGCACGGCATGGATGGCATCGTCGAGCCGTCCGCCCGCGTTCATCACGGCGAGCGTCTGGTCGACGAGGGAATCGAGGAGGTCGGCGGTGTCGGTGAGGGCCTGGCGCACACGGTCGGCCCCGATGACCGGGAACCCGTGCCCGGGGAGGAGGAACTCGGCGTCGAGCTCGAGCATGCGCCGCAGGGCGTCGGCCCACTCGCGGGTAGCGCTGCACCTTCTGTGGGTTTCCCGCGTTGGGCGAGGCCCAGATGAACAGGTCACCGCAACAGAGCACCCGCGTGTCGGGCTGCCAGGTGATCGTGTGGTCGTCGGTCTCGCCCTTCTCGTGGCGCAGCGCGAAGCCGAGGCCGCCGACCGAGACGTCGAGGGTGTCGTGGTAGGTGCGGTCCGGATAGCGGTACTCGGTCGGCCAGACCAGATCGGTGAAGCCGAACTGGCGGCGATTGATGATCGTGTTGTACCCCGCGGTGAAGATGTAGCGGTCGAAGCGCGCCGGCAGCGCGTGGTGGGCGATGACCTCGGGCGCCGCCCATCCCCGTGCCGCCGCCTCCTCCTCCCAGACCGGCACCCCGAAGACGTGGTCGATGTGGCCGTGGGAGTAGACCGCGGTGTTGAGGCGGGCCGGGCTCCAGCCACGGATGTCATCGTGGACGGCCTTCGCCAGCGGTGCGCTGCCGGTGTCGACGAGGAAGAGGCCGTCCTCGGTCGCAAAAGAGGACACGTTGGCGAAGGACGGGCAGAAGCCGACGCCGTCGGTGATCTCGACGAAGCCGCCCATGTGGTCGACGGGGTGGAAGGTCGAAGTGGAGAGCTCCCCGTTCCAGAGGCGCTCGGCGACGCCCAGGATGTCAGAGGGCACGGACTCGCTCGCGGGCGGCGGGTGAGCCGGGCCGCCGGGTCAGGAGCCCTGGGACTTCTCCTCGGACGGCGCAGGCGTGTCCGACGCGGCGGACGTGCCGTTGGCCGCGCCCTCGGCCTTGCCGTCCTTCATTCCCTGCTCGAACTGGTTCTTGGCCGAACCGAGATTGCGGGCCAGCTTGGGGATGGCGGCCCCGCCGAAGAGGAGGACGACGAGCACGATGGCCACGATGAGCAGGTCTGGACCGAAAATGTCAGCGAGCATGCGGTTCTCCTTAACCCAGGTCCACGTGGCGGTGAACTAGGACCCCAGGTTAGACCTATTCCCACCCTGCCTGACCCGCAGCCCCGGGGGGCGCAGGCGGGCCCGCTCCAGGCGCCGGAGTCACCCTGCGAGGAGGACGCCCATCGCCAGCGCCGCCACACTGGCGGTGCCGGCCACCGATCCCCACAGGGCGAGCTGGCCCTTGGTCGTCGCACGCTGGTGCAAGAAGGCGCCGAGCCCCGCCAGGAGGACGACGACGATCTTGGCCATGAGCACGGCCTTCCAGGCCGAGCTCTGGGCGGACCAGGTAAAAGTCGTGATGTTCCAGAGGCCGGTGACGACGAGGACCACATAGGCCGGCCAGGCCATGCGGGCGAAGGCGCGCGCCAAGGCCTGGGGAGCGTCGCCCCCCAAGGTGCGGGCCGGGCCGACGAGGCCCACCATGACGATCTGGCCGCCCACCCACACGGTCGCCGCCAGGACGTGGAGCGTCAGACGGATCGTGTCGAGCGCCGGCGCGAGCACGCGCTACTTGCCCTGCCAGTGCGGCGCGCGCTTCTCGGCGAACGCGATGGGCCCCTCCATGGCGTCGGCCGAGGAGAACACGACGCCGACTGCCTCCGCGTTGATCTTCCAGCCTTCGGCCTCGGGGAGCTCCGCGGCGCGTTTCATGACGCTCTTGGAGTAGCGCACCGCCAGGGGAGCGTTGGCGGCGATCCGCTCGGCCAGTGCGATCGCCTCGTCGAGGAGCACGCCCGGCACCACGACCTTGTTGACCAGCCCGAGCGCATAGGCGCGCTCGGCGTCAATGGCGTCCCCCGTCATGGCCAGCTCGAGCGCCACGGCCATGGGCAGCCGCTTAGGCATGCGGATGAGCCCGCCGGCCCCGGCGACGAGGCCGCGCTTGGCCTCGGGGATGCCGAAGGTCGCATGGTCGGCCGCCACCACGAGGTCGCACGAGAGCATGATCTCGAAGCCACCCGCCAGTGCGGAGCCGTTGACCGCCGCGATGATCGGCTTGGGGAAGTCGCGCTGGGTGAGGCCGGCGAAGCCACCGCTGGCGCCCAAGATGCCACCCCCCTCGCCACTGCTGAACGCCTTGAGGTCCATGCCGGCGCTGAAGGCCTTGTCGCCACTGCCGGTGATCACCACGACCCAGCAGTCCGCGTCCTCCGCCAGCTCGTCCATGATGCCCCCCATCGCCGTGCTCACGGCGCCGTTGATGGCATTGCGAGCCTCGGGCCGGTTGATGGTGAGGATCTCAACGTTCCCGCGGCGCTCCCGCAGCACTTCGTCTGCCATCGTGCTCCCTTCGCTTACATCCCGCCGGCGGCCAGGCGCCGGCCCCGAAGCCCGAGGATAGAGGTGCGGTTCAGGTGAGGGGAATCTGGGAGGTGCCGTCGTCGGTCGGCGGCTGTGGGGACGTCTTGTCCTTGGCGACGTCGCCGCCAACGGTGGCTACGAAAGCAAGTTGGGTCCGTTTGCTGTAGAACGCGGTGAAGGCGAACAGGGTGCCGATGACCGATGCCGTGATGAAAGGCGAGATCGCGAGGAAGGTGCCGGTCGGCAGCACGTCGGCCAGGGCCAAGCGCGTCGAAGCCTCTACCACCAGCCCGATGCCCCAGACGACCGAGAGGACGCGGAACGTGTGGCGACCGATGGGCACCTCGTGCAGCCGGTCGAAGGCCGACACCTTCTCGGGATCGGTGCCGGCCGAGAGATAGCGGCTGACGTAGAAGAGGGCGGGCCGGTCGTGCGTGAAGATCGTCACGATGCACGCGACGCCGAAGAGAGCGCTGAAGAACGCATCGCGCACCTTGAGCACGTAGTCGTTGCCGCCGAGCAGGGTGGAGCTGACGACCCCGATCGCGAAGCCGAAGAGCACGATCGCGCCCACGACATCGATCCGGCGCTGGCGCACGAACTGGATCACGATCCAGCCGACCGAGAAGCAGCCGGCGACGATGAGGCCCGCGGTGTCGGTCCGCACGTGACTGCGCACGAGGAAGTAGACGCCGATGGGCAGGGCGGCACCGAAGACGAGGCTCGGCAGATGCTCGCGGACGGACGGTATCCCCGGTTGCCACCCGGTCAACGAGCTGGGCGCAGGGCCCAAGTCGGGCGCCGAGGGCGGGGTCTCGTCGGCCCCCGGTTCCTCCGGCTGCATAGCAGAAGGGTACTGCCGGAATTCGGGGTTTCGGCCCGCCTAGCATTCTTGCGTGAGCTTGGTCGTCCACGTGCTCGAGTTCCTGGTCGTGGCCGGGTTGGTCGTCGGCCTCGTGCTGGCGGTGTCCTTCCTCCTGGCCCGCCGCTACGTGCGCCGGCGCTGGCACAACATCGCGGGACACGTCGCCACCCGGGGCGTGCTGGCCACCTTTGCCCTCGTCTCCGCGGGGCGTGAGCGCTTCACCACGAGGTCCACCCCCGACGAGCTCAGTCGCGGCACAGCGGCCCGGGTGCGCCGCCGCATGTGGGTCTCCGTCGAGGACGCGGAAGCCGCGGTCGCGCACGCCGGGTCGCACGACGCACCCGTGGCCGAGCTGCCCGCGGTCTGTCGCTCACTCCGCAGTGTCGCGGGCGAGCTCGACGCGCTGCTGCGCCTCGAGCGCCGGATGCCGAGGGACGCGGCACGAACCGACGCGGTGCGCCTGCAGGTGGCCGACGTCATCGGCGCAGCGAGGGACGTGCAGGCGGCCGCCCTGCGCGCGGGGAGCGACGCCACCGGGCCGCAGGTGCGCGCGTTGGTCCGCCAGGCTCGCGACGAGGTCGACATCGTGTCGGCCGCCCTGTCGCGCATGCGCTCGTTGGCCCAGCCCCACTGAGAGATCCCGGCGACGTCGCGGCCCGGGCGCCCCGCCTGCCAAGCTGAGCGGATGCCACCGCGCCGTCGTCCACCGGCCGCAGTAGCCGAGACGGCGAGCCTTCTCGGGGAAGGTTTCGTCATCGGTGTGGCGACGTCGGGCTACCAGATCGAGGGTGGTTTCAACGGAGCGGACGAGCCCCACAACAACTGGTCCGGCTGGGAGGACATCGGCCGCGTCGAACGGTCGGGCATCGCCTGTGACTTTTGGCGCCATCCCGAGGAGGCGCTCGACCGCGCGGCGGCCATCGGCTGCAACGCCTTCCGGCTGTCCGTCGAGTGGGCCCGCCTCGAGCCGGGCCCGGGCCGCTTCGACGCCGCCGCGCTCGAGCGCTACGCCGAGATCCTGTCGCTGTGCACGGCGCGGGGCCTCGAGCCCGTCGTCACCCTTCACCACTTCACCCACCCGTGGTGGCAGGGGGAGGAGTTCTGGCTGCGTCCGGGATCGCCCGACATCTTCGCCCGCCACGTGGCGCGCGTCATCCCGGCGTTGGCGCCGTACTGCCGGCGCTGGGTGACGATCAACGAGCCCAACATCGTGGTGCTGATGGGATGGATCGAGGGCGCCAGCCCGCCAGGCCGGCGCATGGCGGTGGCGGACGCCTACTGCGCGCTCGACAATCTCCTCACCGCGCACGTCCTGGCCGCCGACGTCGTCACCAACATCCAGCCTGAGGCCGAGGTGACGATGAACACGAGCTCGTCGTCGATCTACGAGCACGACCGCATGTTGCTCGACCTGTTGCAGCTGCGCGACGCCGGTGTGGACCCCTCCGACGTCGATTACTACGTCGACGAGCGCCGTGCCATCCACGACGCCGCCTTCCCTCCTCAGCACGCGGGCGAAGCGCTCGTCCGCCGCTTCTTCGCCGCCGTGTCGCCCTACGGCGAGATGCACGAGCTCGGCCACGGCGCCGGTTGGGCCCACCTGCGCGGCCTGACCCGGCGCGACGCGCCGCGCCGGGTCGTCGGAGCGGTCCACGACGCCGCACGACCTCGCGGCATCGACACCGTCGGGTTCGACTGGTACGACCCGGTGGCGAGCCACGCCATGCGCGTCCCGGGGCGCCGGGCGCCGACGGGTGGGCGCGACTGGTCCTTCGGGCGCGCGCTGTGGGACGTCGAGGCGGACCCGGCGAGGATGGGAGCGTGGTGCGCCACCGAGGCCGCGTTGCGGCCGGGCCTGCCGTTGTGGATCGTGGAGAACGGGATGGCAACACGGGTGCGCAACGGGCGCGCGCTGCCGCGCGCCGACGGCATGGACCGGCCTCGCTACGTGCGTGAACACCTCGGGGCCGTCGTCGACGCGGTGGCCGCCGGCGTGCCGGTGCGCGTGTACCTGCACTGGTCGCTCGTCGACAACTACGAGTGGGGCTCCTACGAGCCGCGCTTCGGCCTCTACGGCCTCGACCGCGCCGACCCGGCGGGCGTGCGCTGGCTCGACACCGATGCCGCGGGCAACGATGCCGCCGGAGAGTTCGCGCGGGTCGTGGCCGGCCTGCGGGCGGGGGACCGCTCGGTGCTCGACCGGCCCGCCTGAGGGGCGGGCACCGGGTCACTCCGCCGCGTCGAGGTCTGTTCCGCCCGGCTCGGCCGGCCCCTCGAACTGCTTCTCCTTGCGCCGGTGCCGGACGATTGCGACGACGATGACCACCAGGATCAGGCCGAGCAGGACGTCCGAGGCGATCCCGGTGGCCTTCTCGACGCGCTCTCCCACGAAGTAGCCGAGGAAGACGTAGAGGAGACCCCAGCAGACGCCGCCCAGCGCGTTGGCGGGTAGGAAGATCCGGTAGGGCATCTTCGAGAGGCCGGCCAGGCCCGGGATCACGGCGCGCAGGAAGGCCGTGAAGCGCCCGACGAACACCGCGACGGCGCCGCGGCGCCGCAGTTGGTCGAGCGCGGTCCCGAGTCCCTTCTGTCGCTTCTTGAGCGGGCCGAGCTGGAGCAGGCTGCGCCCCCACTTGTCGCCCACGAAGTAGCCGACCGAGTCGCCGACGATGGCGCACAGGACCACCGTGAGGCAGATCCCCGTCAGGGAGACGCCGCCCTTGGAGGCGAGCACGCCGCCCAAGATGACCGCCGTCTCACCCGGGAAGACGAAGCCGAGCAAGATTGCCGCCTCGGCGAAGACGAGCGCACCCACCAGCAGGTAGGCCTCCCACCCGTGCAGCGAGAGGAGCGGTTGGAGGATCTTGGCGATCACGGCACGGAGCCGTCGGTGGAGCCGTCGGTGGAGCCGTCGCCCTCGCCGTCGCCGTGCGGCCGCGCGGCACGGCGGGCCCGCGGCATCAGGTGCTCAGTTGACGGCGCGCAGCGCGTATTCGCGCGGGGTGAGCTGGCGCCAGCGGGCCTCGACCGACGCGATGAATTCCCGGCCGCGGACGAGATGCGTGAGGATGTCGGCCTGGCCCTGGGGTCGTGCCAGCATCCAGCTGTGCCCACCGGGCACCCAGAGGACCGGCGCGCGCGCAATGGAGGCGAACTCCAGCGCGGTGCGGCCGGGCGTGATGCGATCGAAGCACCCCCACTCGTTGAGGATCGGGATCTGCTGGGCCACCAGGTGACGTACCTCGCTGCGCTGGTCGACGCTCATGAGCATGCTGCCGACCGGCATGGTCTGGGCCACCGTGCGGATGTTCTGGCGCATGTCGGGCAGCACGGCGCGCACTGTCGAGTACATCCGCCCTATGGCGAGGTCGGGCAGGTCGAAGATCACCGCGGCGATCATGTCGACCATCGGCGCCACGTCGGGGAGCACGGGCGAGAGGATGGCGGGGATGAGGCCCGTGCGGTCCTTCCACGCCGGTGTGCTCACCCCGTCGCGGTAGATCACGCCGAGCGTGCGCCGCGGATGGTCGTGGGCGAACTGCACGGCGACGGCGCCACCCATGGAGTGACCGAGCAGCACGACCGGACCGGCGTCGACCTTGTGCACGATGGCCATCACCTGGTTGGCCAGGCTCTCCATGGAGACGTCCCGCCACTCGAGCGGGTCGCTGCCGCCGAACCCGGGCAGGCTCGGGTTGATGACACGCCACCCGAGCTGCTCGGCGAGGCGCGCGCTCTCGCGCCAGTACATGCCGCCCCCGGCGAAGTAGCCGTGGAGGCTCACCGCCCACACAGGCGGGGAGCCGGGTCCGTCGGGCCCGTGGGCGTTCGCGTTGTCCGAGACGGCGAAGCGCAGGCGCCGCCCCTCGATCATCATGGAGCTCGGGACCATCCGGATGGTCGGGGTCTTGCGGATCTTGCGCTCGTACTGGTCCCGCACGAGGCCGAGGCCGTGGGGGGCGTGTCCCGCGTCGACGAGTTCGACGGGGGAGGGGCCGTCGGAGGGGGCGACGATGGCACCCGAGATCTGCAGCGAATCATCGGGCTGCGGCGCTGTCTTCGACATGAAATTCCGAACCGCCATGCCCACTCCCGTTCCGCGCCGACCTGGTGCGTTCCTTCCCCTACCCGCATCCCGCCTGGGACCTACAGGGAGCCACGGTATCCGACAACAGGCGGTGCCGCGGCGCAGCCGCGTGCATATCGGGGCCCGGCCTGCGACGATGGTTGTATGCGCGCCGACATCATCATCAGGGGAGGCACCGTCATCGACGGCACGGGAGCCGAGGGCTCTCGGGCCGACGTGGCCGTGACCGGGGGCAGGATCAGCGGCATCGGCAGTGGCCTCGAAGGTGACCGCGTGCTCGATGCCTCCGGTCAGGTCGTCTCCCCAGGCTTCGTCGACATCCACACCCACTACGACGCCCAGGTCTTCTGGGACCCCGCGCTCACGCCTTCGTCGTTCCACGGCGTCACGACAGTCATCGCGGGAAACTGCGGTTTCTCCATCGCGCCGATCCGCGCCGAATGCGTGTCACTGCTGGCGCGCACGCTCCAACACGTGGAGGACATGAGCTTCGACACCCTCGCCGTCGGGGTGCCCTGGGGCGAATTCGAGACGTTCCCTCAGTATCTCGACGCGGTGGCGAACAGGGGCGTGGCGCTCAACTACGGGTGCTACGTCGGCCATACGGCGGTGCGGCTCTATGTGATGGGCGAGGACGCCTACGAGCGCCCGGCGACTCCCGACGAGATCGCGCTGATGCAGACGGTGGTGGCGGACGCCATGGCCGGCGGTGCCGCCGGCTTCGCCTCGAGCGCGTCGCCCACCCACAACGGCGACGGCGGTCGGCCGGTGCCCTCCCGCGTGTCCGACCTGGCCGAGCTGCGGGCGCTGCTGGAACCGGTCAAGCAGTGCGGCCGCGGCGTGGTGGCGCTCCTCCCCGGTGGCGTCTTCTCCAACGAAGAGGTGTTCAAGCTCCAGCGCGAGGTCGGGCGACCGTTCACCTGGACGGCGCTGCTCACGGTGAAGGGCTACCCGTACCACGAGAAGGTGGTGGCGCAGCACGACGCCGCCTGGGCGGAGGGCGTCGAGGTGTGGCCGCAGGTGTCGTGCCGGCCCCTCGTGTTCCAGATGAACCTCTCCGAGCCCTTCACCCTCAACATGCGTCCGACCTTCGCCGCGCTCATGGGCAAGTCCAAGGACGAGCGGCTCGCCGCCTACCGCGACCCGTCTTGGCGCGCCTCGGCCTGGGAGGACGTGAGCGGCAAGCAGGGCGGCTTCCCGCTCAACTGGTCGGCCATCTCGGTGGCCGAGTCGCGCTCGCACCCCGACCTGACCGACCGGCCCGTCATGACGGTGGCCGAAGAGCGCGGCTGCTCGCCGCTCGACGTGATGCTCGACGTGTCGCTCGACGACGATCTCGAGTCGCGCTTCTGGTCGGTGCTGGCGAACGACGACCCGGAGGGCATCGCGTGGTTGCTACCGCGCGACAACGTGCTCCTCGGCCTGGCCGACTCGGGTGCGCACGTCTCACAGCTCTGTGACGCCTGCTTCTCCACCGACCTGTTGGGCAACTGGGTCCGCGACAGGGGCGTGATGCCGCTCGAGCGCGCCATCCACAAGCTCACGGGAGAGCCGGCGGCGGTCTACGGACTGGCCGACCGGGGCACCGTCGAGGTCGGGAAGGCGGCCGACCTGTGCGTCTTCGACCCCGAGACGGTGGCACCGGGGCCACTGCGACGCCTGCGCGACTTCCCCGCCAACGGCGAGCGTCTGACGGCCGACGCGCCGGTGGGGATGACGCACACGCTCGTCAACGGCGTGCCGATCCGGGTTGACGGGTCGCCCGCCGAGGAGGGACTGGCGGCGCGGCCGGGCGTGGTGCTGCGCAGCTAGGGCTTGTGCGGGCGCCGGGCGCCGGGCGCCCGGCCTCAGGTGACGTCGCGGCGGAACGTCGTGAAATAGCCGATTGTGAGGGGGACGATGCCCCAGGCCAACATCACGAGGCCGCCCTGCCACCACGTCAGGAGGTGGAAGTTCGGGCCTCGGCCGCCGCCCCCGAACCCGCGCGCGATGTCGCCGGCCAGGGCTGCTCCGGCGGCGTTGGGGAGCCAGTTCAGGTTGTAGTGAAAGATGGCTCGGGCCAGTGCGATCAGGATGCTCTCGAGGATCAGCGTGCCCCCGATGGTGAGCAGGATCGCCGCGATCTGGTTCTTCACGAGCGTGCCGAAGCCGAGGCCGAACAATCCGAGCAGGACGGCGGAGACCAACAAGCCGGGCACCACCGCGCCGACCTGACCGGTCACCTGCGACGTCACCCCGCCGAGCGCGGCGTTCCAGGGCAACCCCACGATGGCCACGGCCGCGAGGGAGAGGACCGCGAGGAAGATCGACCACACCGCGGTGGCTACCACCTTGGCCCCCAGCACCTGGGTGCGGATCGGGCGCAGGACGAACGTCGTGGTCACGGTCTTATAGCGGTACTCGCCCGTCACGCACAGGACGCCGATGATCGGTGCCAGGACCTCAATGCCGAAGTAGCCGGCACCGAGCAGCTCACGCTGCTCCTTCAGCCCCATTGCGTAGTAGAAGGTGTGTCCGGGGAATCCGCCCGACATGGCGAACACGGCCAGGCAGATCAGGGCCGTCAGGGGGAAGCCGATCCCGAAGGCGACCCAGACGCCCGGCATTGAGCGCATCTTGATCAGCTCGGCGCGGATGGCGTCGATCATGTGCCCGAGGCCTGTGCCGGTGCGTCTGCGTGGGTCTGAGCCACCTCGCCGAAGCCCAGCCCGGATGTGAGGGACAGGAACACCCGCTCGAGGTCGGCCCCCTCCTGGATCAACTCGTAGAGGATGATCTGGTTCGAGGCCAACAACGGTCCAACCTGTTCGGGCCGCACGCCGTCGATCGCCACCTCGTCGTGGCTGAGCCTCCGGAACGCGATATGCGCCGCCTCGAGCACCCCACAGAGCCGGTCGGCCTCGGGTGTGCGCGCCCGCATCACGACGCCCGTCATGCCACCGGTGATCTCCTCGAGAGTGCCCTGGGCCTTGAGCTGCCCGAAAGACACGATCACTGCGTTGTCGATCGTCTGTGCCATCTCCGCCAGCAGGTGTGAGGAGACCAGCACCGTGCGACCCTCGCCGGCGAGGTACCGCATGAAGTCGCGCAACCAGGCGATGCCCTGCGGGTCGAGACCGTTGGACGGCTCATCGAGGATGAGGACGCCGGGGTCGCCCACGAGCGCCGTGGCCAGCTCGAGGCGCTGGCGCATGCCCATGGAGAAGTTGCCGACCTTGCGCTTGGCGTCTGCGGTGAGGCCGACCAGGTCGAGGACCGCGTCGGCGCGGCGTTCGTCGTGGCCGCCGGCGGCCGCGGCCATGCGCAGATGGGTGCGCGCCCGACGGGCCGGGTGGAAGCTGGTCGCCTCGAGCACGGCGCCCACGGTGGCCGTGGGGTTGTCGAGATGCTGGTAGGCCTGCCCGCCGACGGTGGCGGTGCCCGCGCTCGGGTGCACGAGGCCGAGGAGCATGCGCAACGTCGTCGTCTTGCCCGACCCGTTCGGCCCGAGGAAGCCCGTCACGCTCCCGGGCTCGACGGTGAACGACAGGTCGTCGACGGCCACGACCGTGCCGAAGTGTTTGGACAGTCCCTTGAACTCGATGGGGAGGCCGCGGGCTGGGGCACCGGCGGTCATCCGGGCGACCCTAGCGCGGGCACGCCGGCCGGCTGGGGTCGCGTGACGGCACAGCGATCAGGCTGAGGTGCGGCGCTCCACGAGCTCGTCGGGCAGCAACAGGCGGACCGAGACCGCCAACTCGTCGTAGACGCGCGCCATGGTTGACCAGCCGTTGATCCAGCCGACGAGCGCGGAGTACCAGACGTGCCCGATCATGCGGGCACGTTCGGACATGTCCGGGACAACCGGCTCGCCCATGGCGCGGGCGATGATCCCCTCCATCAACAGCGTGATCTGTTGTTGACAGCCGACCGCCGCGGGGTCGGGCGACGAGAGCGACGTGAAGACTGCGGCGACGAGCTTGGGCTGGCGACCCATGGCGCGCAGCGCGCGGTCGAGCACGTCGAGGACGCGGTCCGCCGGGTGCTCACCACGGGGCGGGTGCTGTCCGATCCGGGTGTCGAGCATCTCGACCCAGTGCACGAGGGTTGCCGCCAGCAGGTGGTCCTTGCTCGTGAAGTAGCGGTACACCGTGCCCATGGCGACGTCTGCGCGCGCCGCCACGTCCCGCATCTGCACCGCCTCGTAGCCGCCCTCGAGCCCGAGTGCCATGGCCGCGTCGATGACGCGCTGACGCCGGGCCTGTTGGGCGCGGGTGAGCGGGCGGGTCACCGTCTGCTCCATCCCCGACAGCGTATCCGCATCGCCACCTGGGCCTTCAGGAACGGGACCACTACGCTGGACCTCCATGTCCGGCCAGCAACATCGGGGCGAAGCGTCCGTCGTGGCCCTCGAGGCCTACGCGGAGCAGGTGGCGACCACCGACGGCCGTGTCCCCGGCGAGCGCGGGCGCCAGACCCGCCAACGCCTGCTCGATGCCACCGTGGAGCTGTTGACCACCACGTCGTGGCGTTCGGTCAAAGTGACCGACATCGCCCGACAGGCGAGGACGTCGCCGGCCACCTTCTACCAGTACTTCGGCAACGTGGAGCAGGCGATCCAGGTGTTGGCCGAGGGCATGGTCGACGAGGCGGCGCTACTGGCCGACCTGGTCGGGGGCGACTGGTCCGAGGAGGCGAGTTGGGACACCGCGCGGGCCGTGACCGAGGGGTTCCTCTCGTACTGGGAGGACAACCGCGCCGTGTTTCGCGTCGTCGATCTCGCCACCGAGGAGGGTGACGCGCAGCTGCGCGGTATCCGGGTGCGCGCGCTCAACGCGGTCACGGTGGCACTGGCGCAGGTGATTGCCGCCGCGTCGCCCTCCCCCGAGGCAGGGCCGGGCGCGGCGACGTCATCGCCGGCCGGCACCGACCCGATGGCGGTGGCGGGGACGCTGGTGGCGATGTTCGCCAGCGTGTCGGCCCACCGCTACGGCTTCGAGTTCTGGGGCATCCGCACCCGAAACCTCATCGACACCCAGGCCCGGACGCTGCACTGGGCCGTCACTGGCCGGCCGGCACCGTCGGCCGAGATCCCACCACGTGAGGCAACCCGGCCCCGCACCGGCCCCGTGCTCGGCGGCGCCACGGCGCGCCGTCGAAGCGGGACTACCTGAGCGCGAGCGGGTTGAGGGGGGAGCCGAGCCCCGCCGTGAGCGGCAGGGGTGTGGCGTCGAGCAAGAAGGTGTACCGGCCGTCGGCCGCACACTCCTCGGCCAGCGGGTCGAGGACCCAGTTCTGACCCTGGGTCATGCCCATCTCGACCAGGTGCAAGAGGTGCACCGGCAGGTAGGCGTCTTCGTGCTGGCAGGGGATGACTTCGAAGGGCAGTGTGTCCGTGGCGACGGCCGCGACGTCGCGGGCGTGGAACCATTCGGCCGTCTCGATCGTGAGCCCGGGTGAGGGGTAGACGTAGGCGAGTAGGTCGCGCCGGTCGGGGGCGAGATGCACCATCTGACCGGTGCGCACGAGCAGGATGTCGCCCGGTTCGACGGTGACGCCGGCGAGCTCGCAGGCGGCGTCGAGGTCCCCGGGCATGATCGGGTGTCCCGGCTCGAGCACGTCGCGGCCGAGCGCGCGGGCCACGTCGAGCAGGATGCCGCGGCTGACCACTGTCGTGAGCCGGTGGATCCCACACCGCGTGGCGCCCTCCGCCGTGACGCTGGCCGCCGGGTATCCGTTGTAGATGACGCCGCCGTAGCTGCTGTGCGCCAGCGAGTCCCAGTGGGTCGCACACTGGGTGGCCAGCGTGAGGACGTCTTCGCTGAAGCAGACCCAGTCGGGTTCGTTCGCAGCCACCGGCACGTTCACCTGCACCATGGTGCGGGTCGGGTTGACGCGGCCCTCGACGACGCCCACCTGGATCCCCTCCGCCTCCGAGAGCGGGAGGCCGAGTGCGAAGGCGCGGCCGGTCTGGACCGACGCTGCGGCACGGCGGCGGGCCGCGTCGTCGACGAAGTTGAGGGTGCCGATCTCGTCGTCGGGACCCCATCGCCCCCAGTTGCGCACCCGAGCTGCGGCGTCGGCGAACACGGCGGGGACAGGCACGGCGCGCACACTACCGCCAGGGAGCCCAACGGCCGGCGGGGTCCGTGGTTGTCCGCACCCGAGCGGAGGACGATACTGAGACTGCGACGATACCGAGGCTGCGACGAAGGGCTTCGCGCCAACCTCAGGGAGGGATTGACCATGTCGACTGTGCGTGCGGCGGTGTGCACCGGGCTCAACGAGCCATGGAAGACCGAGGAGATCGAGATCGACCCTCCGGCTAACCGCGAGGTGAGGGTGAAGATGGTCTGGTCGGGCATGTGCCACTCCGACGAGCACCTGCGTACGGGGGACATCAGCCAGACGCCCGAAGTGCTCGAGATGATGGGCGTGAAGTCCATGTTCCCGGTGGTCGGGGGCCACGAGGGGTCCGGCATCGTCACCGAAGTAGGGACCAACGTGACCCAGGTGGCAAAAGGCGACCACGTCGCCGTGTCCTTCATCCCGTCGTGCGGCACCTGCTTCTGGTGCGCCTCGGGTCGTCAGAACCTGTGCGACCTCGGCATGATGACGCTGGCGGGCGGCATGATCAGCGACGGTACCTATCGCTACCACCTCGGGGACGAGAACCTGAATCGGATGGCGCAACTCGGCACCTTCGCCGACGAGATGGTCGTCCACGAGAACTCGCTCGTGCGGATCAACCCCTGGGACAATATGAAGGCGGCAGCGCTCATCAGCTGCGGGATCGCCACCGGCTTTGGTTCGGCCGTTGACCGGGGCAAGGTCATGCCCGGAGAGACGGTGGTGGTGGCCGGAGCCGGCGGCGTCGGCTCGGGAGCCATTCAGGGCGCCCGCATCGCCGGGGCGCGCACCATCATCGCGGTCGACCCTGTGCCCTTCAAGCTGGAGCGAGCGAAGGAGATCGGCGCGACGCACACCGCGCCCTCGCTGCTCGACGCCCAGATGATGCTCCCCGAGCTCACCATGGGCCGCAACGCCGACGTGGTCATCCTGACGCCGGGCGTGCTGCGCGGCGAGATGATCGCTGCCGCGTGTTCGTGTGGCTCCAAGGACGCTCGGATCGTGGTGACGGCCATCGCGCCGTTCGACCAGGTCGACGTGAAGCTCAACCTGTTCAATCTGGCCATGTTCAACCAGGCCATCCTGGGCACCGTCTTCGGGTCGCAGAGCCCGCGGGTGCAGGTGCCCAACCTGCTCAATCTCTACGACAATGGTCAGCTGCTGATCGACGAATTGATCACGCAGGAGTACACGCTCGACCAGGTGCAGCAGGGCTACGACGACCAGGCGGCGGGCACCATCGTCCGCGGGGTGGTCAAGTTCGACGAATGAGTCGACTCGTCAGCCGCCGAGGTGGCGGCTGAACCCGTCGGGAATGACGAGGTCGTCGCGCTGGAGCTGCTGGGTGGACGCGTGACCGATGCCCAGCAGAGCTGACTCGATGCCGCCGCGCAGGATGTCGAGCACGTTCTCGACGCCTGCCTGGCCGTTGGCCGAGAGCCCCCACAGATAGGCACGGCCGATCATGACGGCCCTGGCGCCGAGCGCCACGGCCTTGACCACGTCGCTGCCGCGTCGGATGCCCCCGTCGAGGAGTACTTCGATCTGGTCGCCGACCGCATCGGCCACCGCCGGCAGCGTGCGGATGGTCGCCGGCGTTCCGTCCAGGTTGTTGCCGCCGTGGTTCGAGACCGAGATCGCGCTGACGCCGGCATCGACCGCGCGCTTGGCGTCGTCGACGCGGGTCACTCCCTTGAGCATGAAGGGCCCGCCCCACTGCTCGCGGAGCCAGGCCACGTCCTCCCAGCTCGGTGGCGGCGTCTGCATCCACTCGCCGTAGGCGCCGAAGAAGGTCGGGCCCAGCTGGCCCTTGGGGACCATGTTCGGTGTCGTGAGATCCGGAGCTTTGCCCGTGCGCGCGAACGAGAGGAACCAGCGCGGGTGCGCCAACGCCTCGGGGGCAAAGCGGAGCACGGTGCGCAGGTTCATCTTCTCGGGGATGGCCGGGCTGCCCCAGTCGCGCCCGTGGGAGAAGGACCAGTCGAGGGTCGCGATGAGACCGACGGCACCGGCGGCCCGCGCGCGTTCGATGCCGCGCCAGCATCTGATCCCGCGAGCCGATCCAGTACACCTGGAAGAACGTCTGGGGGCACGCGGCGACGACCTCTTCGATCGGCTTGCTGGCGAAGGAGCTCAGCCCCATCGCGGTGCCCCGAGCCGCGGCCGCCCGCGCGACGGCGACCTCACCCTCGGGGTGGACGGCCTGGACACCGGTGGGTGAGATGAGCACCGGGAACGAAACCTCCTGGCCCATGACCTTGGTGACGAGGTCGCGGCTGCCGGCCAACCCGGCCACGTGCGGCGCGAACCCGAGCTCGGAGAATGCGTGCACGTTGTCCTCGACGGTGAGGCCCAGCTCGGAGCCGGCGATGAGCGCGCCATAGACGGACTTGGGCAGGCGGCGCTTTGCCCGCCGCTGCGCCTCAGCCACCGTTTCGAACCACTTGTTCGCCATACCAACCCTCTCGTGATGCCCCGCCCGAATCCCACCGGTAGCAGGCATCGGCAACCGGGAGACTTTAGGCGCCAGGGGCCGGGTTGCCCTCGTCGAGGCCGAGAGGCGTGGACGGCACGGTTGTTAGGGTCGGGCCCATGGCCGAAACCCAGCCCGCCGAGCTGACCGCCGAGCAGAAAGCGAAGCGCGCCGCCAGCTTCGGCGGCGTCGCCGACCACTACGAGCGGTTCCGTCCTGGACCCCCGCTCGAGGCGGTCGAATGGATCCTGCCCGAACGGGCGCGCACGGTCGTGGATCTCGGTGCAGGGACCGGAGCTCTGTCCCGTCTCCTCGTCGACCGGGTCGACGAGGTCATCGCGGTGGAGCCGGACGCGAGGATGCGGACCGTCCTCGCCGACGCTGTTCCTGGTGTGCGGGCGGTCGAAGGCCGAGGTGAGTCGATGTCGCTGCCCGACGCCAGCGTCGACGCGGTCATCGCGTCCTCGTCGTGGCATTGGGTTGACCCAGTCCCTGGTTTGCACGAGGTGGGTCGTGTGCTCGTTCCCGGCGGTGTGATGGGGGCGATCTGGTCGGGCCCCGACCGCGACGCCGCGTTCATCGCCCAGGCGCAGGCGCTGCTGAGCGGTGGGAGTGGTGGGAGTGGTGGCGCAGAGTCGATATTGGACGAGCAGAGCCGCGCGGAGCTGTCCGCAGCTGTGAACGACCCGACCGCGACGGCCCAGGCTCTCGAGATTCCCTCTGGGGTCCCGTTCGATCAGCCCGAGCAGACAGTGCTGAAGTGGGAAGTGGCCCTCAATGCCGAGGAGCTGGTGGGGCTGCTCGGCACCTTCAGCTGGGTCATCCTCATGGACGACGACGCGCGGGAGAGACTGTTGGACGCCGCACGGCGTGCGCTGCGGGACATGCTCGGGGTCGACGGCGACGCCACCGTCGACGTCGGGTACCGAGCAGACGTCTGGCGGGCGCGGCGTCAGGGCTGACGACCCGCGCTCCGTCAATGGGTGCGACGATGCGAGCGGCGACGGCCGCCGACATTCCCGAGGTGCTCGCCTTCTGGCGCGAGGCCGCAGAGCCGACGACGACCGATTCGAGCGAGGCCGTGGCGGTTCTCCTTGCACGTGACCCGGGCGCCCTCATCGTGGCCGTGGCCGACGGCGAGATCGTTGGCTCCGTGGTGGCCGGCTGGGACGGCTGGCGCGGCTCCGTCTACCGACTTGCCGTCGCAGAGCGATACCGCCGAGCCGGTCTGGGCAGGGTACTCCTGCGCGCCGCCGAGTCGCGCCTCGCCGAGCTCGGGGCACGCAGGATGCATGCGGTCGTTGTCGGGTCGAGCGATGGGGCCGTCGGGTTCTGGGAGGCGTCCGACTGGGAGCACCAGCACGGCCAGCGGCGTTACGCCAAAGGGTGACGCAATGGCTTTTCGGTTGACCGGTTCGCGAGGGATTGGCGTAGCGTGATGGCGGACCATGTCCTCGAGCGCCACACGATGCGCGGCAGGAGCGGCTCCAGCACCCGCTCACGAGCACACCCGGCCCAGACTCCCGCGCCGTAGGCGACGTCGTCGACGACGTGGAGCGCGGTGTACCGGATCGGATCGAGGGCCTCGGTGTCGGCGGCCCAGTCGTTGAGCGCGGGAAGCACGAGCGCCAGGGCGGCATGGCGACGCGTTCGGCGAAAGGACAGGGCGATGACGAGCGCCGGGGACCACGCCCGGGCCAGAGCGCCGAGCGCGGGGAGCGCGGCGCTGGCCGTGCCGCGTCCCGCTACCCGGGTGGCGACGGCCACGGGGTCTCGTACCAGCCCGCTCAGACGGTCAGCCAACACGGCGATGGATGTCTCGAGTGCGGTGAGCGCCATCGTCGGCCGGCCGGCCAGCGCCAAGGCCCACACGGCCAGCGACCAGCCGGAGAGCTCTACCGGGCGGACGTTGTCGTGGTGGCGCCGTGAGAGCGGCGCGGCCGTCGAGCCGTAGAACGACCGGCGCGACAGGAACGAGAGCGCATCGCGCGGCCCGTCATGGATGACGACACTCTCGGGTACGTAGCGAACATCCCATCCGGCCTCGGTCACGCGCCATACGAGGTCCACGTCCTCGCCGCCGCGCAGGGACGGGTCGAAGAGGTCGGGTCCGTCGGCGAGATCAGCGCGCACGACGATCGCGGCGCTCGGGACATAGGAGACGCGGGCGCCCGGTCGAACCGTCGAGGGTTTGGTTCCCTGGTCGAGCAACGGACGAACGCGTTCGTACCGCGCCAGCACGCTCGTTCGCGTCGGGGAACTGGCGACCCGGGGTGCCACAGCCCCAACCAGTGGGTCGTCGAAATGAGCGAGGAGGGGCTGGAGCCATCCGTCGGAGGGCACGCAATCGGAGTCGACGAACGCGACCAGGGCGGTGTCGACCAGGGACAGCCCCGCGTTCCGTGCGGCTGACGGTCCTGAGTTGGTGGTCAGGGTGACAAAGCGCGCGCCGTGGCGTTCGGCGATCTCCTTGCTGGCGGCGGGGTCGGCGGACGCGTCGTCCACGACGACACACGACAGGCCGGCGAGCGCGCCGAGAAGTCGACTGAGCTGTACGGGGCGATTGCGCACCGGCACGACGACCGTGACGTCGTCCGGGCTGAGGGTGGTGGCGCGTGGCTCGGGGTCGAACACACCAGCGGACACGAACCGTCGTGCCAGGCGACGCGCCGGCTCCGCGTCGCCGACGACTGCGCCAGACCGCCACCGCGCCACCAGCTCGTGACCTCTCGGGGTGACCCGGAAGAGCCGGAGTGGGCTTCCCCCGAGGAGGACGGCACCATCGTCGAATTCCTCGGTTGACGCATCCTCTGTCAGGGCGAAGCTGCCGGGCAGCGGTGTCGACCCCCGTGGGGGTGCCGGGCGTATCGGCGAGGGTGAGCGAGAAGTGCTGGCGTCGGGCACCTCCCAATTCTGACAGTTCGGGGTCGGGGATAGGCTGGGCTCGTGCCCAGAGGAGGTCGGGATGCTCGTTGAGGACCAAGACACCCAAGACAACCAAGTCGTCGAGGACGTGTCCGAGGAGGACATCGCCGAGCTTCTGGTCGAAGAGATCTCCATCGACGGGATGTGCGGCGTCTATTGAGCGTGACCGACGCACGGACGGATACGACCGCGTTCTCAGTGGACAGGGCGTACCGGCTCAATCCTCAGATCGCGCTGCGCGACGAGTCCTTCGGCGCTCTGGCCTATCACTACGGGAACCGGCGACTGGTGTTCTTGAAGTCACGGATGCTGGTGACCCTGGTCTCGTCCCTGGGCGAGTATCCGAGCGCACGGGAGGCGGTCGCCGCGATCGTGCCAGAGCGTGAGCGCGCTTCCTACGAGGCGGCCCTGGCGCGACTTGCGAACTCCGAGGTGATCGATGCCGCCTGACACGGCGCCACTGCCGCTCAAAGAACGGTTCAGCCGGGGTCTGGACGCGCCCATCTGCCTCACCTGGGAGCTCACCTATGCCTGCAACCTTGCCTGTGTGCACTGCCTCAGTTCCTCTGGCCGGCGCGACCCGGGCGAGCTGACGCCGGCCGAGGCGCGCACGATCGTCGACGAGCTCGTCGACATGCAGGTCTTCTATGTGAACCTCGGCGGAGGCGAGCCGATGCTGCGTTCGGACTTCTTCGACTTGGTCTCGTACGCGGTCGAGCGACGGGTCGGTGTGAAGTTCTCCACGAACGGCACGCGCCTGACGTCGCCGCGCGCGGCACAGCTGGCAGCGCTCGACTACCTCGATGTGCAGATCAGCATCGACGGCGCGACGGCGCGCACTAACGACGCCGTCCGCGGTGATGGTGCGTATGCAGCAGCCCGGGCTGCCATGGACAACCTCGCCGCGGCCGGATTCGGACCCTTCAAGGTGAGCGTTGTCGTGACGCGGCAGAACGTCGAGGAGTTGGACGCTTTGGCCGCCATTGCGGAGAGCTATGGCGCCCAGCTCCGTCTGACCCGACTTCGTCCTTCGGGCCGGGGCGTCGACAGCTGGGACAGTTTGCACCCGACCGCCGCACAGCAGCGCACGCTGTACCACTGGTTGCTCGAGCGCCCCGGCGTCCTCACGGGCGACTCCTTCTTCCATCTCTCCGCCCTCGGCGAGCCACTCGACGGGTTGAACATGTGCGGAGCAGGACGAGTGGTCTGCCTCATCGATCCCGTCGGCGACGTCTATGCCTGCCCGTTCGTGATCGACCGCCAGTTCTTGGCCGGCAACGTACGCGCACCCGGGGGCTTCGGTGCCGTGTGGCGCGAGTCGTCGCTGTTTGCCTCCCTCCGCGAGCCGCAGAGTGCCGGCGCCTGCGCGTCCTGCGGGTCCTTCGACGCCTGCCGGGGCGGGTGCATGGCGGCCAAGTTCTTTACGGGCCTGCCGCTCGATGGGCCCGATCCCGAGTGTGTGCACGGACACGGCGAGGTGGCGTTGGCGGCCCGGTTGGTGCGGCCGAGCGCCGACGTGGGTCACTCCAAGGTGAGCCGTGCGGGGGTGCCGCTGCCAGTGCCCACGCCGGTTCGCTTCCGCTCGCCGGTACGCGCCTGACCCCGTGGAGCTCGCCCGCGCCACCTGGCCCCAGGTGGAGGCGACGGGTGGTCGGTCGATCCTCGCGGTGCCGCTGGGGTCGCTCGAGCAACACGGCCCGCATCTTCCGCTCGATACCGACAGCCGCGTCGCGGCGGCGGTGGCGACCGGATTGACTGCTCGCCGCAGCGATGTCGCAGTGGCTCCGGTTGTCGCGTACGGCGCGAGCGGTGAGCACGCGGACTTCCCGGGGACGCTTCTCGTCAGCCACGATGTCCTCGCCGATCTCGTCGTCGAGCTCGTGCGCTCCGCACGTGACACGTTCTCCGGCGTCGTGCTCATCAGTGCGCACGGAGGCAATGCGGACGCCCTGGCCGAGGTGCGTCGTCGCACCACCGAGGAAGGTGACGACGTGATCGTGTGGCAGGCGGCCCCTCGAGACGGGGACGCCCATGCGGGTCGGACAGAGACATCCCTGATGCTGGCCATCGACCCCGCTGCCGTCCAGATGGAGCGTGCCGAACCCGGGTGCACCGATCCACTGTCCGAGCTCTTACCTCGTCTGCGCCGTAGCGGGGTGCGCCCGGTATCGTCCAACGGCGTGCTGGGCGATCCGACGGGTGCGAACGCGGATGAGGGCCGCGCCATTCTGGCGAGCCTCGTGCACGACCTCGTGGGCGCGGTATCGGCACACTGGCCCGCGGCATGAGTCCGGTGGCTGTGGTGACGGGTGCCGCGCGTGGCATTGGCGCCGCCACGGTCGACGCGCTGGTCTCCACCGGATGGCGGGTCGTCGCAGTGGACCGCGGTGCGGACGATCCCGCGCTCGACTATCCCCTCGCCACGAAGGCCGAGCTCGAGGCAGTCGCCCGTCGACACGGCGATGCGGTGCGGACGGTGATCGGCGACGTCCGCAACCTCTCGGACATGCAGGCGGCGGTCGACGAAGCCGACCATCACTTCGGGAGCCTGGACGCTGCTGTTGCAGCGGCGGGGGTGATGAGTGGAGGTCCGCCGTTGTGGGAGACGCCCGACGCGCAGTGGGACACACTGTTCGAGGTCAACGTCAACGGTGTCCGCAACCTGGCCACCGCGGCCGTGCCATCGTTGCTCGCCGCACCCACACCCCGGCAGGGTCGGTTCGTGGCCGTGGCGTCGGCGGCGGGCCTCCTCGGGTTGCGCCGCCTGAGTGCGTACACCGCCTCCAAGCATGCGGTGGTCGGGCTGATGCGCGCGTTGGCGGCGGACCTGGCCGGCACCGGCGTGACGGCAAACGCTGTCTGCCCGGGCTCCACCCGGGGCGCGATGCTCGATGCCTCGGCCGCTGTCTACGGGTTGTCGTCGGCGGAGGAGTTCGCGGGCCAGCAACTGGTGGAGCGACTCCTCGAACCGAGCGAGCCGGCTGCTCTTATCGCCTGGTTGTGTGGACCGGACTCGGGTGCCGTGACGGGAGCGGCCCTGCCCGTGGACGGCGGCCTGACGACGTAGTCGCACGGAGCGAGTAACCGGGGGTTTCCAATGAAGTTCGCAGTGACCTTTGGGCGGATGCATCCGCATCTGTGGATCGAGGCGGCCGAAACGGCAGACCGACTCGGGTTCGAGTCCGCCTGGCTACCCGAGCACCTCGTGCTGCCGATCGCCATGGCGGGCTCGCCGTTCGCGGGCACGGAGCACCCACCGGTGCCTCCCTGGACGCAGCTCTTCGACCCGGGCTCGATGCTCTCGTTCATCGCGGCCCGGACGACATCGATCCGCCTCGGCACCTACGTCTACTTGCTCGGTCTGCGCCACCCGTTCATCACGGCGCGGTCCTTCGGGACGTTGGACTGGGTTTCCGACGGCCGCGCCGTCATCGGGGCTGGTGCCGGGTGGCTGCGCTCGGAGTGGGAGGCGCTCGGGATCGACCCGGCCACTCGGGGCGAGCGTCTCGACGAGGCAATCGCAGTGTGCCGGCGACTGTGGACCGAGGAATCGGTCGCCAACGACGGCCCCCATTTTCCCTTCGCCGAGGTAGCGTTCGAACCCAAGCCGGTCCAGCAGCCGATTCCGATTTACATCGGCGGCGAGTCCGCACCCGCATTGCGGCGCGCCGGGCGTCTCGGCGACGGTTGGATCGGCATGGGGCACACCCCCGATTCGGCAGCCGGCATGGTCACCACCATCAGGACCCACCGCGAGGAGGCGGGGCGGCTCGACGCGCCATTCGAGGTGACGGTGGGCGGCGAGTGCGCTACGGCGGAAGATGTGGCGGCCTGGGAGGCCGCCGGAGTGGATCGGCTGATCGTGACACCCTGGAGGCGTTCGGCTGATGTGCTCGACGCCATGGGGGCCTTCGCGTCGAGCCTCATCGCCGGGACAGGCTGATCGGAACCCGGCCCTGGTCAGAGGCCTGTCTTGCCTGGACCCGGGCGGCCGGGCCTCGATTTTGAGCGTATATGTATCCTTCCGAAAACCCCCCCAATTAACGAAGGATATCCGGATAACCTTCCGCAAATACCCCTAGTTTCCGAAGGTTGCATATACGGCCGAGATCCGATGATGGCGGTGCTCCAGCGCCTTGACCTTCACCTCGGGGGAACCCGCACACTGGACGCGCCGGACAGATGTTCCGGTAACGAAGGAGTCGGTCGTGGAGCCAATGAGCATCAGCGAGTCGCTCGGCTTCCGCCTGTCACCCAAGGCCTTGCGCCTCTACGACGAGATGGGGTTGCTGCCACCGTCTCGGGTCGACGCGGCCACCGGATATCGGTCGTACGGAGCCGACCAGCCGGCCCGGCTGACCACAGCGCTGCGCCAGCTCGGGATGACCCTGGCCGAGATCACGGTCGTCATCGACCTAGACCCCGAGATCGCCACCGAGCGGGTCGCCGACTACTGGTCTGGAGCAGAGACCGAGTACGCGGCCCGACGGGACCGGGCCGACTTCGTCGGCGACAGGCGCCGGCTGTTCCGTCCAGATTGTGGGAGCTCCGGGAACAGGCCTATGAGCTCCAGATGATCGCCTGGGGCTCGGTGTAGGCGAGGAGCCCGTAGTCGCCGCCGTCCCGTCCGATGCCCGACATCTTGAACCCACCGAAGGGGGCATCGTGGTTGCGCTGGGCGGTGTTGACCCCGACGTGCCCGGCTTGCAGCCGCTTGGCCACCCGCAGGGCGCGCGCACCGTCCTTCGAGAAGACGTAGTCGTACAGCCCGAAGTCCGAGTCGTTGGCGATGGCGATGCCCTCGTCCTCGTCGTCGAAGGGGATCATCGTGATGACCGGGCCGAAGATCTCTTCACGGGCCACCCGCATCGTGTTGTCGCCGGTGATCAGCGTCGGCGCCACGTAGTAGCCGACGGGCAGATCGGCCGGCCGTTCGCCGCCGATCACGATCTCGCCACCGTCCTCCTTCGCAGTCTGGATGTGCGCCTCGATCCTGGCCCGGTGCGCCGCAGAGATGACCGGGCCGATGATCGTCGAGGTGTCCGTCGGGTCGCCCACCTTGAGGAAGCCCGCCATCTGCACGAGACCGTCGCGCACTTGGTCGAACAGGCTGCGGTGGACGACGGCGCGCGTCGGCGCGGTGCAGATCTGGCCGGAGTGGAACGACCATGTCGAGCCGATGCAGCCGACCGCTGCCTTGACGTCGGCATCTTCGAAGACGACACAGGCACCTTTGCCACCCAGCTCGAGGAGCGTCCGCTTCATCGTGCGGGCCGCCGTCTCGGCGATGGTGACGCCGATCTGGGTCGAACCGGTGAAGCTCACGCAGTCCACGTCGTCGGCATCCACCAGGGCGGCGGACGACACCGGCGTGTTCCCGTTCACCAGGTTGACGACGCCGGGGGGGAACCCGGCGTCGTTGAGGATGCGGACGAGCTCGACGATGGCGAGGGGGTCCTGCGGGGCCGGCTTCACCACCACGGTGTTGCCCGCAGCCAAGGCCGGTGCCACCTTGCCTGCCATGTTCACCATGGGGAAGTTGTACGAGGTGATGCAGGCCACCACGCCGATGGGTTGGCGGTTGACCATCCCGCCGATGATCCCGCCCGGTGCCAGTGGTGTCGCCTGCGCCGGCTGGGGCAGGAGTGGCGTCTGGAGCACTCCGCGGGGATCGCGGGCGTAGCGCTCGAAACGGTCGGCCGCGACGGGCACTTGCATGCGCGAGCCGACGGTCGCCGTGGCACCCGTCTCGGCGATGACGAGAGGCAAGAGATCGGCCGACTTGGCTCTGATCGCCTCGGCGGCCTCGCGCATGAGTGCGCCGCGGTCGTCGGCCGACCAGGCGGCCCACCCTGGCTGTGCCTCCTTGGCGGCAGCAGCAGCGGCCAGGGCGTCGTCGGCGCTCGCGTTGGGCGCCCGGCCAACGATCTCTTCGGTCGCCGGGTTGACGATCTCGTACGTACCGTCGGACGCATCGACCCATTTGCCCCCGATGAGGAGTTGGTGCTCGTCGCGCGTGGTGGTCTCTGCCATGTGTGCTCCCAGGTCGGCGATAGGCGTGCCGGCGGATCTGACGGCGCGTCACATTCAACCCCGACTCGTCACTGCCCGCCAAAGGTGCTGGCACCGCCGCTGGTCACCGAGGTCGACGGGCCGTGTGCCGTCCGCACCCGGGTCCTCGTCGGTGCCGAAATCACAACGGACGAACAGAACTGGCGCAATCCCAGGATCAGCGGGTCCATTTATGACTTTGGTCACTTCGCAAGCCCATAGGACCTGTGGGATTCTCTAGATTGGAAACGTCCACGGGGGATGAACGGAGTCCGGTGATGAGTCGACCTGGCGATGTGATCCCTGGCGCGCCGCGCCCCGGTTCCGCCGGCCGCCATCCCAGTCTCCAGCCCAAACTGGAGGTGAACCCCGACCCCGACCCCGGACTCTCAGACCAGGGTCCGGGGAAGAGCCCGACCGAGATGATGACCGGGGTCGTGGGGGACTCGATCATCGGCAACGCCGACGTGGCCCGGGCGCGGGAACGACACCGGATCGCCCGCCTGCGCCGGCTCGTGGCGGTCACTGCGCTCGTCATGGGCTGGGTCGTCATCCGCCGGGTCAGCGGGCACAGCATCTTCCCCTCGGTACACGTACCGCACTGGTTCGGCGGCGCGTTCCCGATCATCATCATCGTCCTCATGCTCGGCGCGGTCATGCTTGCGCCCTTCATCGGTGCCGGCCGGTCGCCGCACTCCTTGATCCGGCCCGGTGAGACGGCTGTCGGTTTGGAGGACCTGGTCGGGATCGACTCCATCAAGGCCGAGGTGGTGCGCTCTGTGAACCTCTTCCTCGCGCACCAGACCTTCCGCGACACGATGGGCGGCTCGGCCCGTCGTGGTGTCCTGTTCGAGGGTCCGCCCGGGACGGGCAAGACGTTCGTTGCCAAGGCGATGGCCAAGGAGGCCAACGTCCCGTTCCTCTTCGTGTCGGCCTCCGCCTTCCAGTCGATGTACTACGGCCAGACGAACCGCAAGATCCGTTCCTTCTTCAAGCAGTTGCGCAAGCACGCCCGCAAGGAGGGTGGTGCCATCGGCTTCATTGAGGAGATCGATGCCATCGGCGCCTCGCGGCGCGGGCAGGGCGGCAGTGGGGTCACCGAGGGCGTGACGGGTGTCGTCAATGAGCTGCTGGTGCAGCTCCAGTCCTTCGACAGCCCGACACGCGGGCAGCGCTTCGCATCGGCGTGGATCGACCTGGTCAACCGCTACCTGCCTGACGCCAGCAAGTTCTCCAAGCCAAAGCTGACGCCGGCCAACGTGCTCGTCGTCGCGGCCACGAACCGCAAGGACGACCTCGACCCGGCGCTCATCCGGCCGGGACGCTTCGACCGCAGCATCTACTTCGGGCTTCCCGGGCGCCGGGCTCGTGCCGAAATCGTCGCCTACTACCTTGGAAAGAAGGCGCACGAGGCCGATCTCGACGGGTCTAGCGCAGTCGACGTCGTCGCCGGCATGACGTTCGGATACTCGCCGGCAGCCCTGGAGCGGCTCATGGACGAGTCGCTCGTCATCGCGCTGACTCACGGCCGCTCGGCCATGACCATGTCCGACGTCGCCGAGGCCAAGATGCTGGTTGAGCTCGGCGTCACCGACGAGACCATCTACGCCCCCGACGAGCGCGAGCGCGTCGCCACCCACGAAGCGGGGCATGCCACCGTGGCGTACTTCGTGGGCCAGACTCGTCAGCTCGACGTGCTCTCCATCGTCAAGCGGCGCGACTCGCTCGGGTTGCTCCAGCACTCCGACGCCGAGGAGCGGTTCACCAAGAGCAGCGAGGAGATGCACGCCCTGCTCGAGATCGCCATGGGCGGCATGGTCGCCGAGGAGCAGTGGTTCGACGAGGTGTCGACGGGACCGGCGTCCGACCTTGCGGCTGCCACGACCATCGGCGCCCAGATGATCGGTGCCTGCGGGATGGGCAATTCCCTCATCTCCGTCGCGGCGGCCGGGAGCGGGTACTTCGCGGGCAGCCTCGTGGACAAGGTGCTCGGAGACAAAGACGCTCGTGCCGAGCTCGACACGCTGCTGATGGGCGCCTGCGACGGCGCCAAGGCGATCGTGGCCGAGCACCCCGGGGTGGTCGAGGCCCTGCGCGACGCCCTGCTCGAGCGCGACGAGCTGGTGGGCTCGGAGATCACCGAGGTGATCGAGTCCGCACTGCACGCGGCGGCCAAGCCCGGGGTGATCGCCGAGCTTCGCCGGCCCCAGGCGACGCCTGCGCCGGGCACGAGCATCGTTCGCGCCTGACCCCGAGGCTCCGAGACCCGACGCCGGCACCGGAGGCCGCGGACTGCGCCACCACGCTCAGGGGGGCGGTTCGGACGTCCCGCCTCCCAGCACGCGGACGACGAAGCGGCCGACGCGACCCGGCGCGCGCTTGCGTTGGGCCGCCTTGGCCTCGGCCTCGTGGTCGCGCGTGAGCGGGCCGCCGAGGCGCCAGTAGCGCCTGCCGCCACCGGTGTAGCGGACGTAGTCGGGCACAGGCGGTAGGGTCCGCTTCGGCTTGCGTCGGCGCTTCCGTTTGGCGGCCACGAAAGCAGTGTTGCGCAGTTTGGCGAATGAGGCCTCGGCCTACCCCGCCAGGTGTGCCGTGTCGTTGTAGCTGCGCACGATCCAACGATCGGGCGTGACCACCAACCGCGAGATCGACGCGTTGTCGGCATTCAAGAACGCGAAGGGCTTGGAGCCGCTGGCCTGGGCCAGGATCTCGCCGATGGCGGCGCCGTGGCTGAAGACCACGACGCGCCCACCCGGGTGCGTCGCCGTGATGGCCTGAATGGCGCGCCGCAGGCGTCCCCCGAAGATCTCGCGGGACTCGGCGCCGGGGATCACGTCCCAGCGCTCCTCCCGCCATACCTGTTCCATTGCCGGGTCGCGGTCGTGAGCCTTCTGGCGCAGGAGCCCGCCCTCCCACTCGCCGAGGAAGATCTCGCGCAGGTCGGGGTCGACCACCGGGGTCATGCCGCTGCGTGCGACCAGGGGCGCGGCCGTCTGTGCGGTCCGCTGCAGGTTGCTGACGTAGAGCCCGTCGAAGGGCTCGGTCGCCAGGCGTCGCGCCACCAGCTCGGCCTGGTGCCGTCCGACGTCGGAGAGCGGAGGGTCACCTTGGCCCTCCACCAGCTCGAAGGTCTCGCCCTCGAGCGAGTCGGCCGACGCGCCGTGGCGCACCAAGAAGAGCTCGACCGAACCGGGCGGGCCGACGTAAGGCCGCTGGCTAAAGGTGCGGGGCGCCGTCACGGACGCCGAGTGTAGGAACGATCAGTGAGGCGACGACAGCTCGGGCGGGCCGCTGCCGTCGTCGTCCTCGACGACCTCCGCGTCGATGATGGTCGGGTCGCTGTCCGACGCTGCCCCCGACCCCGGTGGTCCCCAGCCGCCCGGAGCACCGGGTCCGGCGCCGGGCGAGCGGAAGGTCGCAAAGAAGGTGCCCGGTCCCTGGGTGAAGTTCACTTGGAGGGGTCGGCCCGCGTTCGGCCCGAGCTGGGCCCACAACGGCACGGCGCGCCGGTACACGACGTAGTACTGCACCGCCAGCGTGACGCCGAGGTAGAGCAAGAAGCTCGCCCCCACGAGGCCGGCTGCGCCGGCGTTGTCACCGCCCGCGTCGCCGGCGAAATGCACCAGCAGTGAAACCAGCCACAGGCCCATGGTGAGCGCGTTGCCTTGCCGCAGCACCCAGCCGTCGGCCGCCCACACCCGCATGGAGAGACCGCGTAGCGCGCCCAGGCCCAGCGCGCCGATCACCAAGGTACCGATCACCCAGACCCACGCGGTGCCCGAGACATGGTGGTCGCCCGAGTAGGAGAACATCTCGATCAGCCCGATGACGCCGATGACGATGGGCAGCCGGGGCTGGAAGATCCGGGGCACGGGCCGCACCCTGACCTGGCCCAGCAGGACGAGGATCAGGATGACCGCGCCGAGTGCATAGGAGAAGAACATCGCCATCCACCCTATGGCCGGGGTCGGTTCAGCTGTTCAGCAAGGGCGCGACTTCGACGCCGAAGCGGGCCGTCTGTTCGCAGAGCTCCTCGACGCTGCGCGCCATGAATCGGACTTGCAGGTGGTTCACGCCCATCTCCACCAGCTCCCGGAGCGAGCTCGCCACTTCGTCCCCGCCGCCCGAGAGCACCCAGCCCGGCACGTCCCAGCCCGAGCCGCCCGAGGTGAGATAGATCGGCTCGACGATGGTGCCGATGTCGATGGGAGCGTCGCCGCGTAACTCGGCTCGCAGCTCGCGGAGCCGGGCGATCTGTCCGGGGAGGTCGCGCCGGCGCGTCCCCTGGGGCAACCAGCCGTCGCCGAAGGCAGCGCTGCGGCGGATCGCCGCCGGTGAGGAGCCCCCGATCCAGATCGGCGGCCGGGGCTGGCGCACCGGGCGCGGCCCCAGTCCCATGTCCCGGGCGGGAAAGCGGGGCCCGGGCAGCTCGGGGAATTCGTCAGTGAAGCAGCGGGCCAGCGCGGACACCGCCTCGTCGGCGTGGCGGCCGCGCTCGTCGAAGTCACCGGTGAGGAGCTCGTATTCCTCGGGCACGTGGCCGGCTCCGACCCCCACGATCAGCCGGCCGCCCGACAACGCGTCGATCGTCGAGAGCTCCTTGGCCGCCCGCAGCGGATGACGTTGGGCCAGGATCAGCACGTGCGAGAGCAGGTGCGTGCGCGTCGTGAGCGCGGCGAGCCAGCCCAGTGTCGCCGTCGTGTCGTACCAGATGGTGCCCATGGCGTCGGCCAGGCGGCGCGGAATCGCGGTGTGGTCGCACACGCCGAGGTAGAAGAAGCCCGACTCGTCGGCGACGCGCGCGATGCGTGCCAGCTCGACTGGGCCGGCATCTTTCTCCCAGTCGGCGACGTAGAGCGTCGATTGCGACTGGATGGGCAGCTGCATGCCGTAGACGACCTCGCCCTCGGGCACCGTGCGCACCACGTCGGCGGGGATCAAGTCGGAGTCGGTCATCGCGGGTACTCCCTTCGGACGGGGTCGCCCATGTCGGTGGTGTCGTTCATGGTTGCGTCCGCGTCGATGGCAGCGGGGAGCCGACCAGCGACGAGAGCCTGCTCTTCGTGCCGAAGGCCGTCGCCAGGACACGCGACCGCTTGAGATGCAGGTGCAGCGGCACCTCCCAGGTGTAGCCCATGCCGCCGTGCACCTGGATCGCGGTGCGGGCGTTGGCGATGGCGGCCTCGTCGGCCAGCAGCTTGGCGCCGGCGGCCGCTCGTTGCATCCAGGCGAAGGGCGCGGTGCCCGCCGCCTCCGCCTCCGCGGCGAGCACGTCAGGCGCGTCGGTGAGACAGGCCGCCGCGTGGACCGCCGCCCGGGCCACTTCAGCTCGCACCAGCATGTCGGCGCACATGTGCTTGACCGCCTGGAAGCTGCCGATGGGCTTGCCGAACTGGTGCCGCTCCTTGGCATAGGCGACGGCGAGGTCGAGGCATTCGGCCGCATGGCCCACCTGCAGCGCGGCCGTGAGGATCGCCCCGTCGCAAAAGAGCCGGGCGCCGGGTTCCTCCAGCGTCCGGCCGGCCGGCCGTTCGGAGAGCTGCCACAGCGGCGTGAGCGGGTCGAGCGGCGCCGCGACGCGCTGCGCCGTGGCCGCCTCGCGGATCGTGGTCATCAAGGTGTTGCCCGCACCGAGCCCGCCGCCGGGGAGGAAGAACGCGGCGTCGAGTGACGACAGGTGCTCGACCAGCCAGGGATCTCCGTTGTCACCCCCGAGAACCACCCCGACGAGGGCCCGACCCTGGGCCGCGCCGGGTACCAGATCGGAGGTGGCGGCGAGGAAGGTGCCGACGAGCGGGCCGGGCACCAGCGCCCGCCCCAGTTCTTCGAAGACGACCGCGGCGTCGGCGAGGCCGAGCCCGGTACCGGCCGGCTCGGGGAGCGTCAGCGCGAACACCCCGGTCTCGCCGAGCGCGGCCCACTCCTCGGCGGTGACGGTCCGCTCCTCGCCCTCACGCAACCGGATGCGCTCGAGCGGCAGCCGCCCGGCCAGCATGGCCCGGATCCCCTCGGCGAGCTCGCGCTCGGCCTCGCCGACGCGGAAGTCCATCAGCGCGTCCTCGGGAGGCCAAGAATGCGCTCGGCCACGATGTTGCGCTGCACCTGTGAGGTGCCCGCCGCGATGGTGAGGTTGATCGACTTGAACCAGTTGTGCACCTGCTCCGCGTTGCCGATCGGTGTGCCGTCACGAGTGAGCGGGTCGGCGCACAGCGCGGCCACTTCGAGCATCTCCATGGCCAGGTCACCCAGCGCCTGCGCGTGCTCGGAGAAGGAGAGCTTGAACACCGACCCGCCGATGCCGGGCACGCCGGTTTCTGCGGCTTCGGACACGTTGCGCTTGGTGAGGGCCCACAGGGCGTCGAATGCGGCACGGAGGTGCCCGATGCGGTGCCGCCAACCGGCGGTGTCGTGCGTGTAGAGATCGAGCCGCGTGCCGATGTCGTCGAGCTCGTCCAACAGACGCATCGCCTCGAGCAGTTCGCCCACGAAGGCCGTGCCGCGTTCGAAGGACAGCGTCACCATCGTGACGCGCCAGCCGTCGTTCTCCTCGCCGACCCGGTTGCCCACCGGGACCCGCACCTCGTTGAGGAAGAGCTGCGCGAACTCCGTCGTGCCCTCGATCGTGCGCAGCGGCTGGATCTCAATGCCCGGCGAGTCCATCGGCATGATGAGCCAGGAGATGCCACGGTTGCCCTCGTCGCCGGTGCGCACGAGCAGCTCGCAGAAGTCGGCGACCTCGGCGTGCGAGGTCCAGATTTTCGAGCCGGTGACGACGTAGTCGTCGCCGTCGCGCACGGCCCGCGTGCGGAGCGAGGCCAGGTCGCTTCCTGCGTCGGGCTCGCTGAAGCCCTGGCACCAGACCTCCTCGCCGCGCAGGATGGCCGGCAGGTAGCGCTCGCGCTGGGCCGGGGACCCCTCGGCGATGACGGTCGGTCCCGCGTGCAGCAGGCCGACGAAGTTGACGCCCACGTAGGGCGCGCCGGCCCGCTCACACTCTTCCTTGAAGATCAGCTGCTCCACCGGCGACGAGCCGCGCCCGCCCCCTTCGGCCGGCCAGTCGACGCCCGCGTAGCCCGCGTCGTAGAGCGTGCGCTGCCAGGCCAGGTCGTAGGCCGCGACGGGCGGGCCAGTCGTCGTGTGGCGGCGGCGGGCTGAGGGAAGGCAGCGTGGCCGCCAGCCAGGCGCGCAGTTCTTCCCGGAATGCCTGTTCCGAGGCCGTGTAACGCAGGTCCATGCCGTCAGGTGCGAAGTCGAATGCGCAAGCGAACGCGGAGGCAGGAGCGGAGCGGGAGCGGAATAGGGAGCGAACGAGTGGCGCGGCGACCAGGACCCGGATCAGGCGGCGAAGTCCAGCCCGAAGAGTGCGATGGCATTGCCCCGCACGATCTTGCGGCGCTGCTCGTCGGTCAATTCGGCCATCTGCTCCTCGGCGATCTCGCGCGTGCGCGGCCAGGTCGAGTCCGAGTGGGGGTAGTCCGACTCGTAGGTGATGTTGTCCACGCCGATCTCCTCGACCGAGCGCACCCCGTGCGCGTCATCGAAGAAGCAGCCCCACACGTGGTCCTTGAAGTAGCTCGATGGTTTCTCGGGCACGATGTCGGCCACGCCGCCCCAGCCGCGGTTGTCCTCCCAGACGCGGTCGGCGCGCTCCAAGATGTATGGGATCCAGCCGATCTGCCCCTCCGAGTAGGCGACCTTGAGATCGGGGAAGCGGACGAACACGCCGCTGAAGAGGAAGTCGACCAGCGAGAAGGTGGCGTTGGTGTGGGTCAGCGTCGAGCCCACGGCCGGCGGCGCGTCCGACGACGTCGAGGGCATCTTCGACGACGACCCGATGTGCATGTTGACGATGGTCTGTGTCTCCGCACAGGCGCGGAAGAAAGGATCCCAGTAGTGGTCGGGGTCGTGCACGCTGGGCAGGCCCAAGAACGGCGGGATCTCGCTGAAGCACACGGCGCGCACGCCCCGTGCCGCGTTGCGCCGCACCTCGTCGGCTGCGAGCTCGGCGTCCCACAGCGGGATCAGGCAGAGGGGGATGAGACGGCCACCCGTGTCGGCACACCACTCCTCGACCATCCAGTCGTTGTAGGCCCGCACGCACAGGAGGCCGAGATCCTTGTCCTTCGCCTCGGTGAAGGTCTGGCCGCAGAAACGGGGGAAGGTCGGGAAGCACAGCGCGGCCTCAATGTGGTTGACGTCCATGTCGTCGAGTCGCGGCTTGACCTCGTAGGAGCCGGGGCGCATGTCCTCGTAGGTGACGCCCTTCATGGTGACCTCGTCGCGCGGCACGCCGACGGCCGAGTCGACCCGCAGCAGCGGTCGCTTCAGATCCTCGTAGTACCACCAATCGACCGGTAGACCCTTCGAGCCCGGCTTGACCTTGAGCTGACCGCCCCGGAACTCGACCTCGGGCATCGGCGCGCGCACAATCCGGGGACCCACCTCGGCGTACTTGGACGGGAGACGGTCCTGCCACACGTTCGGCGGTTCGACGACGTGGTCGTCGACCGAGATGATCATGGGCAGGGGCTCAGGCATGGTCATCGAGCGTAGCCCGCACCTGACGCGGCGTCAGAAACGGCTGGCGCCGGCCCGCGGCCCGCACGCGCCGCTCAGCCGAGCACCTCGGCGAAGAGGTCGAGCATCGCCTGCCACGAGCGCCGGTCGGTCCGCTCGTCGAACGCAATGCCGGGCAGGTCGATCTGGCTGGCCCGAGGGTTCGTGAACGAATGCACCGCGCCGCCATAGACGACGAGCTCCCAATCGACGCCACCGGCCCGCATCTCCTCCTCGAAAACCCGCCGTTGTGCGTTGTCGACGATGGGGTCGTCGGCGCCGATCAACGCCAGCACCGTGCCGCGGATGTTGGCGGCGTCCTGCGGTCGCGCCGTGGCGAGCCCGGCGTGAAAACCCACAGCGGCCTTGAGGTCGGCCCCACCTCGTGCCAGCTCGAAGGAGAGCGTGCCGCCGAAGCAATAGCCGATGGCGGCCAGGCGATCGGGGTCGGTGCGTTCCTCACCGACGAGAATGTCGAGCCCGGCGCTGCCGATGGCACGCACCCGGAGCGGGTCGGCGTGGAACTCACCGATGCGCGTCATCATCTCGTCGCGGTTGGCCAGCGGCTGGCCGCCGCCGTGGTAGTCCAGCGCGAAGGCGACGTAGCCGAGTTCGTCGGCGAGGCGCACGGCGCGGGAGCGGGCGTGGTCGTCGAGCCCGGGTCCCTCGTGGGACACCAGCACGCCGGGTCGCCGGCCGTCGCCGTCGGGGAGGGCCAGGGTGCCGACCATGGTGCGGCCGTCGGCTTCGTAGGAAATGTCGCGGGTGGTTGCCATAGGCGCAACGTATCGGGTGTGGCCCCACGCCATACTGGGCCCCGTGCGCGGGAATCCCGGCCGGGGCCTCCAATTGGCATTTCCCGTCGCACTGCTCGCGCTGCTCCTGGCGTCGTGCAGCTCAGGCCCGTCCAATCCGTCGGCGGGGAGCCCTCACGGCCACGCCGGGTCATTGAACGGATCCGAAGGTGGCGGCAACACGGGCCAGTCGACCGCCACGACGGCGACTCCCGGCTCGACGCTCGCTCCCGTCGCCACCTCGGGCCCGCTGCAGGCGGGCTCGCCCATCGCGCTGCCGTTCTCGGCCGACCGCGTCACCGCCGCCGAGAGCCCTGACGGCGCGGTCTTCGCGGCACCGCAGGACCCGACGAACCCGGCCCCGGCGGTGGCGTGGGTGGTCGACGGCAACGGTCCGGCCGCGGTCGCCGAGCACGTCGCCAACGGCATTGCCGCGCTGGCCGCTGACAGTACGAACTTCTATATCGCGACGTATTCCAACGTGTTCGCGTACAACCGCGCCAGCGGAAACCAGGACGGGCAGTGGACGATGCCCTCCGTGAACGCCACCAACAGCTCGGACGCCGACCTCGTCGCGCTCGCCGCGGCAGGGGGCAACGTCTTGGTGTCGGTGACGCAGGGCAACACGGTGCGCGTCTACCGGATCAACCCCACGTCGTCTGCCGGCCCGCGCCTGGTCGTGCAGAGCCTGGGCGACGCCATCGGCCCCGACGGCTCCGTCTATTACGAGGACACCGCGCACCACCTGGCGGTGCGGCGGCCCAACGGTTCTGTGCTCACCGGCCCCGCGCTGGCGGACACACCCAACGGTCTCGGCGGCGGCGTCCAGTACCTCGACGTCGTGGCGGGCGGCACCGTGTGGGTCAGCGAGCCCGCCGGCCAGGGCCTCGATGCGCTCTACACCACCTACGACGCCACCACCCTGGCGACGGTGGGCTCGTACAGCGGCTCGGTCACGAGCACCGTCGTCGATACGGCGGCGGGGCCGCTCGCGCTCGAACAGGGTGGCGCCATCGCCACCTGCCCGCAGTCCGCCCAGCCGGCACCGTCGTCGTGCGTCGTGCGCATCGACCCCCACGGCACCGCCATCGACGCCGTCGTCGTGGGTCCCGCCGTCACGCTGCTCGGCCCGGGGCCCGCGGTCGTCACGTCCGACACGACGACGGGGCAGTTCGACCTGGTGCGCATCTCGTAGAGACCGGCGCCTCGAGGTCGGCGGGCGTCTAGTAGTGCATGGAGACGCCGCCGTTGGGGCTCACCAGCTGCCCGGTGACGAAGCTGCTGGCGTCCGCAGCGAGATACAGGACGCAGTACGCGATGTCCGACGTCTCGCCGACGCGGCGGAGCGGTGCGGACTTCGCCATCGGCGTCAGCACGGCCGCCTTCGTCTCCTCGTTGATCGTGCCGTCGGGGTTCGTGTAGTAGCGCGCCGTCATGTTGGTGGGTACGAAGCCCGGCGCCACGCAGTTGACCCGCACGCCGTGCTTGCCCACCTCGAGGGCCATCGTCTTGGTCAGCTGCGCCACGCCGGCCTTGGTGATCGCGTAGGGACCGATGCCGGCGGCCGGTGCGAGCACGGCTGCCGAGGCCATGTTGACGATGGACCCGCCGCCCTGCGCGACCATCACCTTCCCGGCGGCCTGGCATCCATAGAGCACGCCCTTGAGATTCACCGCAACGATGCGGTCGAATTCGTCGGGATCGACGTCGACGATGGTGCTGTCGATCATCATCCCGGCGATGTTGCACATCACGTCCAGGCGGCGATGCCGCGCCGTGATGTGGTCGACGAGCGTGCCGGCCGCCCCCGGGACGGCGACGTCGAGCTCAGCGCTCTCGGCCTGCCCGCCCGCGGCTGTGATGCCGCTCGCCGTCTCGGCCGCCGTGGCAGCGTTGATGTCGGCGCACACGACGGTGGCGCCCGCAGCTGCGAGCACTTCGGCGGTGGAGCGCCCGATACCGCCTCCGGCGCCCGTGACGAGGGCCACGCGACCCGTCAGGCTGAAGGCGTCCTGCACACTCCGGGCGGTTTCCACCGGCGCACCTTACGCGACCTCAGGCGGCGACACCCTCCACCGCGAGCAGCGCGCGCTTGACTTTGAGCCCGCCGCCGTAGCCGCCGATGCCGTTGCTGGCCAGCACGCGGTGGCAGGGCACGATGATGGGGATCGGGTTGCGCCCGTTGGCCTGTCCGACCGCACGCGGCCCGTTTGGCCGTCCGACGCGGCGGGCCAGCTCTCCGTAACTGATGGTCTCGCCGTAGGGGATGCGCGCCAATTCGAACCAAACCTGGCGCTGGAATGGCGTGCCGTCGAGCTCCATCGGGATGTCGAAGTCCCTGCGCTCGCCGGCGAAGTACTCCTCGAGCTGGATGGCGGTCTCCTTGAGCACCGGCGGGACGTCATCGACGTCGCGGCGGCGGTGCCGCTTCTCGGTCGGAAGCCAGAGACCGATCAACACGTCCCCGTCGCACTCGAGCACGAGGGTCCCGATCGGCGACTTCAGCGGCATCGTGGCGGTGAGGGTCGAGGTGGTCGTCATGCGGCACGTCCTTTCATCTGTGTCGTCTTCGTCTTCGGTCTCGTCTTCGGTCTCGTCTTCGGTCTCGTCTTCGGTCTCGTCTTCGATTTCGTGGCAGGGTCCCGGGTGACCGCTACGGGGAGCGACCAGAGATGCGCCATGGCGTAACTGCGCCAGGGCCGCCATGCCTCGGTGGCCTCGACGAGCTCGGTCGGGTCCCCGGGCAGGCCGACGGCGGCGGCGCCTCGACGGATGCCCAGGTCGGTCGGCATGAAGGCGTCGGGGTCGCGCAGTGCGCGCATGGCCACGTACTCGGCGGTCCAGGGCCCGATGCCGGGCAGGACCAGGAGCGAGTGGCGCAGTTCGCCCGGGTCGGAGCCCGGGTCGATGACGACGTCGCCGCGCTCGACGGCGTCGGCCAACGCCACGAGTGCACGTCGCCGCCCGGCTGGCATGGGGAACGCTCCTGGCTCGCGCCGCGCCAATTCGGACAGCGCGGCCGGGGTCGGGAAGAGGTGGGTGATCTCGCCGTCGAGCACATGGAGCGCATCACCGGCCGCGTGGACGAGTCGGCCGGCGACGGTGCGGGCTCCTGACACCGAGACCTGTTGGCCGATGACGGCGCGGACCGCGAGCTCGAAGCCGTCGACCGCTCCCGGGACGCGGCGCCCGGGGTCGCGCCGGACAACGGGCCCCAGATGGCGATCTCGCCGCAAGGCCTCCCAGATGGCTACCGGGTCGGCGTCGAGGTCGAGCAGCTGCCGGCAGCGGGCCACCGCCGTGGTGAGGTCGCGCAGGTCGGAGAGGACGAGGTCGCCCTCCACGTATGCCGGCCCGGCCGCTCCAACATCGCGCGCCGCACCAGCGTGGCGCCCGACGTTGTTTGTCGTCTCGGGCGCGGTCAGCGTCACGACCCCGTGCCCGTGGGGGAGCCGAAGGCTGCGCCGGTAGGACGTGCCGTCGAGGTGCTCGACGCCGGGAAGCGCGCGCACGCCGAGGAAGTCGAGGACCGAGGCCGGGCTGAACGGTTGGCGGCAGGGCAGGCGCACGCGGATGGACTGGATGGCGCCGGTGTCGGGCGAGCGGTGCACTCGAGCCGCCCTGCGCGCCCGCCCGCGCAACCCCGTTGGGGTGTCGGCGAAGATCGCGCGCACCGTCTCGTTGCACTGACGCACGCTGGCGAACCCGGCCGCGAAGGCGACGTGGACCACGGGGAGGTCGGTCGTCTCGAGCAACACGCGCGCCGTCTGGCTGCGCTGGGCGCGGGCCAGGGCGAGCGGACCGGTGCCAACCTCGGCGGTGATGAGCCGGTTCAGCTGGCGCGTGCTGTAGCCGAGACGCGCCGCCAGGCCCTCGACACCCTCGCGGTCGACGATGCCGTCACGGATGAGCCGCATTGCCCTCGCCACGATGTCGGCGCGCACGTTCCACTCCGGCGACCCGGGTGTGGCGTCGGGACGGCAGCGCAGGCAGGCGCGGAAACCCGCCTGTTGTGCCGCGGCAGCGGTGGGGTAGAAGCGCATGTTCTGCCGCTTGGGCGTCCTGGCCGGGCAACTGGGCCGGCAGTAGATGCCGGTCGAAGTGACGGCGCAGAAGAACCAGCCGTCGAAGCGGGAGTCCTTGCTCTGTGCCGCTTGATAGCAGCGCTCCGGGTCCTCGAGCATCGATGACAGCCTGGCATGCCGCTGTGCCGATTACTGGCGGAAATCGGACATGGCCAGCACGCACCTCATCCGGCGAGCCCTGACAATTCCCTCACACTCTCAACACGGACCTGTAAGCGCCGGAGCAGAGACTGGTCCCATGGCGTGCTCTGCGCAGCGCGAGGGCGCCCGCCGAAAGGGCTGAGGCCGATGGCCGTTGCCGAGAACGTGACCACGACGGACCTGGTGGCCCACCTGTACCGCCGGGCCGGTTTTGGTGCCCTGCCCAGCCAGCTCTCATCTGCATCGGCGGCCGGCTACGGCGCCACGGTCGATGCACTGATTGCCGGTCTGGCCGCGCCCGACGCCGGCGCCGACGCCATCGCCACGCCGACCCTGAGTGCTCCGGTCCGCGGCGCCGAGCGCAAGGCCGTTGACGCGGCGGCACGGCGTGCCTTGCCCCTGCAATTGCACGAGCAGTTCGTCGAACTCACCACGTGGTGGCTGAGCCGGATGCTGGCCACCACGAACCCCCTCAAGGAGAAGCTGACGTTCCTCCTCCACGGCCACTTCCCGACCGCGATCTCCAAGGTCCGCTACCCGCTCTACATGTACAACCAGAATCAGCTCTTCCGTACCCAAGGGAGCGGTGACTTCACCGCGCTCACGCAGGCGGTCGCACAGGACCCTGCCATGTTGATCTGGCTCGACGCCAACTCCAACAAGGCGTCCAATCCGAACGAGAATTTCGCGCGCGAGCTCATGGAGCGCTTCACCATGGGGGTCGGCACGTACACGCAGGCAGACGTGCGCGCCGCCTCCTACTGCTTCACCGGCTGGCGGCTCGACCGGAAGACAGGCGCCTTCTCCGTCGCGGCGCGCCAGCACAGCACGACACCACAGCACTTTCTCGGGGCGAGCGGCGTCACGACAGGTCAGCAGGTGATCGACCTCGTGACCGACAGCGACGCCTCCAACACGTTCGTGCCGTCGCGCTTTTGGAGCTATCTCGCCTATCCGGTGACGCCGAGCGACCCTGTGGTCGCCGATCTGGCACCGGGGTACGCGGCCGATCGAAGTGTTGCGAAGCTGCTCGCAGCGATCTTCGGGCATCCGGCCTTCACCCGGCCCCAGGCACTCAATGGACTCGTGAAGCAGCCAACCGAGTACGTGGTCGGTGCGTTCCGCGCCCTGGGCGTCACCCCGACTGCACTGCAGCAGATGCGACCAGCGAGGTTGGTCTCCGTCTTCGCCGGCCTGGGGCAGGTGCTCTTCGATCCCCCGAGCGTGGGGGGCTGGCCCCAAAACGGCTACTGGCTCTCGACCGCCGCCGCACTGGAACGCTGGAAGTTCGCGCACAAGCTGTCCCACACAGCTGACATTTCGACAGTGGCCGACGCGTCACCAGGAGATCGGGTCGATGCTGCAGCCGAGATGCTGTCGGTGCGGAACTGGAGCCCGGCGACCGCCGCGGCGCTCGGTGCGGCGGCACAAGAGCCTCCGACTCTGGTCACCTTGGCCCTGGTGTCGCCCGAGTACGTGAGCAACTGAGGAGGTCAACGTGACCGACGAAGACGGGCCAGAGCCGACACCGACCGACCCGCTCCCCATGGAGTCGCCGCTCTCAATTCCCGAGGTGCGCGGGAGTTTTGGTCCGGGCGTCGTTGTGGACCCGCCGTCGGATAAGGATCGCCGGCGCATGCACCGGCGTGCTTTCTTAGGCCTGGCCGGGGGCGTCGGCGCCCTCGGCGTGCTCGGTGCCGTGTTCGGGCCGCGGGCCTGGGACACCCTCTTCGGTGGGGGCGGCACGACCGGTGCGATGGGCGACGCCGGTGGCGGGAATCTCGTGCTCCTCACCCTCTATGGCGGCAACGACGGGCTCAACACCGTGATCCCCTACGAGGACCCGGCGTATGCCCCTGCACGCGGGCCCCTGGCGGTGGACGCGTCGAGTGTCCTGCCACTAGCAGACGGCTTCGGGCTCCACGCCAAGATGCCGGGCTTCAAGAGGCTCTGGGACGCAAGGGAGCTGGCCATCGTCCAGGGCGTGGGGTTCGCCGATCCCAATTTCAGCCATTTCGAGTCGATGGACATCTGGCAGGCCGGCTCCACCGACGCCGCCACCACGACCGGCTGGCTGGGTCGCTGGCTCGACGGGACGCGCTCGAGCCCGCTGCGGGCGCTCGCGATCGGCCCGACGCTGCCTGCCGCCCTGTCAGGTTCCCAGGTGCAGGGCGCGGCCATCCCCGTCGGCCCACTCGAGCTGCCGGGGTCCGCGTTCGAGCAAGGGCTCTATGCAGCCGTGGCCCGTGGCGACCGCGCCGATGCAGCTCTCGCCGCCCAGGCTGCCGCGTCGGACCGCGTCATGCTCGAACTGCACCAGCGGCTCGGACCGCTGCTCGATCGAACGGCCACCTCCAACCCGTTGCACCTGGCCGACGAGTCAGGCCTGGCCGCTGGTGCCGCCGACAACCTCGCCATCGCCGACGGCGGTGGCGGGCAGGCCACCGGCAACATCTTGGCGGTGCAGCTGAGCGTCGTTGCCAATCTGATCCTGGCGGGCGCCGCCGCCGACGTCTACAGCGTCGAACTCGGCGGTTTCGACACCCATGCCGACCAGGCTCCGACCCAGAGCACCTTGTTGTCCGAGCTCGACACGGCGGTCACGGCCTTCGTCGACGCGCTGCGCGGCACGTGTCACGGGTCGCGGACGGTCGTGCTGATCTATACGGAATTCGGTCGCCGCGTGGGCGGCAACGCGAGCAACGGCACCGACCACGGCTGGGCCAACGTCGCCTTCGCGGCGGGACCCTCGGTGAAGGGCGGCTTCTACGGCGAGGCACCGAGCCTGACGAAGCTCTCCGAGGGGAACACGGTGTACACGACCGACTTTCGGACGCTGTACGCGACGATGCTCGGCCCAGTGCTGGGCGCCGACCCCAAGAGCTTCCTCGGCCAGCCATTCGAGCCATTGGCGCTCACCTAGGTAAGCGCCAATGGCTCATGTGGTACGGGTGAAGTGTTGACGCTCTCCCTCTCGCACCACTGACTCGAACTCTCCGGCCAAATCAGCTGCGATGCTGGCTCGGCACGTGAAGGTTGCCGATGGTCGTGGACTGGAGCGCGTCCGGTCCCGCGATGTTGGCGCCCGCCGTAGTCCTCAAGCTGATGTTGTCGTTGTTCTGCGTTAGGTCGAGCGTGCCGCCGCCGCCCGACGTCGATGCATAGGGCGAACACGTCGTGCCGGGTGGCGTCGGGGTGAGCGAGAGCGACTGGGTCTCCATGCCGTCGCTCGGGGATGTGACGTAGCCAGTGTTCCCGTTGACGGTGCCGGTCAGGCTGTTCCCGCTCCCGGTGACAGTGAGAGCGATCCCAGTGGCGGCCGGCCCTCCCGTCAGAGCCAAGGTGTTGTTTTTGAGCACCGTCGCGATAGACCCGTTTGCGATGCACCCAGGAGTGACGTACCCGCCCGTGTAACCGGCGTCTTCGGCGATTCCGTAACCCGAGAAGTCGGAAAAGGTGTCCCTCTTGGCATCCTGGCCTGTGTATGTCCCACCCTCATCGGCGAGGAAGAACAACCCTTCAGCCGGATAGACGGTCGCAGGGTTGGTGCTGTCGTCGGTGTTGGAAATCAGTTGGCTGAAGTGATCCCTGCTGAGCGTGGCGGGACCGTTGTCCTCGAGCAGCGCCCCCTGGAAGAAGCCACTGATCGTGTCGTTAGAGATCGTCGTGGTCGCCGCGTTGAGGAAGGTGTCAATGCCGATCGGGAAGTCCGTGCTCGCATTGGCGTCCGCAGTTCCTTCCGTGATCGTGTCGTTGAGGATGTTGATGCGGTCACCGGAGTTGGGATCGGCGAGCGCAACCGCTTCTGGTTCGCCACTCGTATAGCTGTAGGGGTAGGGGTTCGTGATCGTGAAGCCCTTCACGGTCACTTGGCCACCGGCGCTGCCCACGTACACGACGCCGTACAAACCGTCGCCCAACGTGGCCGGGTCGAGGCCCGCGCCGTTGATCGTCGTGCTCGACGCTCCCACACCTTCAAGGTTGATCGCCTTCGTGATGTTGACGGTCTGGTCGTAGCTACCCGCAGCCACGTGGATCGTCTCACCAGGCGTTGCCTGGCCAATGGCGTAGTTGATCGTGGCGCATGGTGAGCTGATGCAATCACCGGAGTCAACGCCATGGGTACTTACTTGCTCCGACGGTGGTGGCGTGCCGCCCGACGGGGCGCCACTGGCGACCAAGACGCCGGCTCCCGACAGAAGAGGCACGATCACGAGTGATTTCAACAACAGGTTGCCGTTCATTTGTCCTCCCGATTCGCAGTGCGAAGGAACCGCCTAAGGAACCAACCGCAAATGGCCAAGTGCGGTCTAGCAAGGTGACGAGCGGGTGTCCAGCAAGTTAACGATCGCCACGAAGAGTTCACTTTCCCCACCAAGAACCCTCGGCGTCACCGGCGATTCGAGCCCCCACGCTCACCCGACCGAACAGGGACGGCGTCGACTTTCGCCGTGGGAGGGACCGCTCACCGACTGTTCTGGCCCTGCGCTCTGTGCGAGCGGGGACTCAGCAAACGAGGTCGGTCGGTCACGTACCCCGATGCCGGCTACGCCGTGTGGTGCGTGGCGTGCTGCAGGACGAGGCGCCGGTGGACGGCCGCGTCCCCCCAGGCGCGGGAGAGCGCCCACGTCTGCTTCATGAAGAAGTGGAGGTCGCACTCCCAGGTGTAGCCGATGGCGCCGTGGACCTGGAGGGCGACGCGAGCGGCGAGGTCGGCTGCATCCGACGCCATCGCCTTAGCCATGGACGCGGCGTGGGAGAGGGTTGGCTGCGCGGTCGCGAGCGACCAGGCGGCTCGGTAGGTGGCGGGACGGGCGAACTCGAGGGTGACGCGTGCGTCGGCCAGGAGGTGCTTCACCGCCTGGAAGCTGCCGATCGGCTTGCCGAACTGGTGGCGCTCCTTGGCGTAGTGCGCCGCCATGGTGATCATGCGATCGGCCAGGCCGATCAGTTCGGCGGCAGTCCCCGCTGCGGCACGATCGGCCAGCAGGCCCGAGGCGGCCTCGGCGGCGACGCCGTAGGCCAACAGGGTGTCTGACGACAGCGGCCAGTGCACCGTGGCCAGGTCGCGCCCGGCACTGAGGGCCGGTGTGGCCTCGATGCGGCACGAGGCCGCCGGCACAGCGTGCAACTGCCAGCCCGACTCGACGTCGCGGCAGGCGAGCAGCAGGACCGCCGCGTCGCGGGCGCCGACCACGCGCGGCGTACGCAGCATCCCGTCGGCGGACACTTCGCTCGGCGAGGCGATCCCACCCGCGCCGACGTCGATGCCGCCCACGGCGACGACGACGTCGTCCTCGACCAGCGCGGCCAGGGCGGCGGCGGCCGCCGGCTCGGGGAGGAGTGCCGCGAGCGTCGGCGCGGCCAGGGCGGCCGTCTCGAGCAGCGGCTCGGGCAGGCACGCGTAGCCGGCCTCCTCGAGCACGCCCACCAGGTCGACGTCGCTCAACCCGAGTCCACCTGATGCCTCGGGCACGACCAGTGCCGGTGCACCGAGCTCGGCGAGGACGGCCCAGCGATTGACCGCCAGCTCGGCGCGGCCGGTTTCGTCGGCCAGCGCGAAAGCCCGCAACGCGTCAGGGGTGCACTCGGCATCGAGCACCGTGCGGACCCCTCGGCGCAGCTCGTCTTGTTCGTCGGAGAACGCGAAGTCCATCGTCTCTGCCGTCCCGTCCCGTTGGCTCAGCGGGGCAGCCCGAGCAGGCGCTCGGCCACGACGTTGCGCTGAATTTCGTTGGTTCCCGCGTAGATGGGCCCCGCCAACGAGAAGAGATAGCCGTCCAGCCACGCACCGGGCGCGCCGGAATGCAGCAGCTCGGCCTCGGTGCCGAGCAGGTCGAGCGCGGCCGTGTGGATGGCCACGTCGGTCTCGGACCAGAAGATCTTGTTGGCACTCGCCTCGGGGCCCACGGCCTGGCCCCGCGCGACCTTGGTCGCCGTCCAATAGGTGTGCAGCTGGTACGCCTGGGCGTGCATGTGTGCCAGCGCCACCGCGTCGGTGGATGCGGCCGGGCCGCCGCGCGAGGCGTAGAGCCGCAGGAGGCGGTCGGCTGCCTCGGTGTAGCGCGCCGGACTCCGCAGCGAGAGGCCGCGCTCGGAGCCGGCGGTGGCCATGGCGACCGACCACCCCGCGCCGACCTCGCCCAGCAGCTGGTCCTCGGGTACCTCGACGTTGTCGAAGAAGATCTCGGCGAAGCCCGTCTCGCCGTCGATCTGGGGGATGGGGCGCACCGTCACGCCGGGCGAGTCCATCGCGACGAGGAAGTAGGTCAGGCCGCGGTGGCGCTCCGCCTCGGGGTCGGTACGGAAGATCCCGAAGCACCAGTCGGCGAACGCGCCGCGGCTGGCCCACGTCTTCTGGCCGTTGAGGATCCAGGTGGGGCCATCGGTGCGCGCCGCGCGCGAGCGGATGCCGGCGAGGTCACTGCCCGCGTCGGGCTCGGACCAGCCCTGGCACCAGATCTCGTCGCCCGAGGCCATCGGCGGGAGGAAGCGCGCCTTTTGCGCGTCGGTCCCGTACTCGAGCATGGTCGGCGCGAGGAGGAAGATGCCGTTCTGGCTCACGCGCGTGGGTGCGCCGGCGCGGTAGTACTCCTCCTCGAACACCAGCCACTCGAAGATGCCGAGGTCGCGTCCGCCGTACTCGACCGGCCAGCTGACGACGGACCAGCGGTCCTCGTACATGGTGCGCTCCCAGGCGCGGTGCGCCTCGAAGCCATCCGCCGTATCGAGCGAGGGGAGGGGGTGGGTTGGGACGTGCGCCGCCAGCCACGCCCGAGCCTCGGCGCGGAACGCCTCTTGTTCGGCGCTGAAGGTCAGGTCCATGGCGTGGCGAATCTCGCACAGGGCCGCGGCCCTTGCCAAGGTGGCACGTTCAGCTCGTCGTGCCCGGATGCCGGTGGTCGACGAGCGTCTGGACGAAGAAGTCCACGACGAGGCGGATGATGGCCGATTTGGAGGGCGACTCGCCCGCGGTGTCGAACTCGTGCCCGCCCTGAGTCACGGTCACGAGCTCGCGGGCGTCGCCGTCGATGCCGAGGTCCCAGGCCAGCTCCTGCGACTGCTCGGGATAGACGATCTCGTCGTTGTCCGAATCGAGGATGAGGAAGGGCGGGTCGCCCGGCCTGATGTAGGTGACCGGGCTCGCCCTCTTCAGGTCGGCGCCGAGTTGTCGGGCGGGCACGCTGCCGAGGAGCGAGATGAAGCTCTCGGCCACCAGCACCGCGTCGCCCTGGTCGCCGATCGTCAACAGGTCGCTCGGGCCCGCCATGTCGACGACCGACTGCACCTTGCTCGACTCGCCGAGGTACGGGCCGACGTCCCAGCCGGCGGACCGGCCGGCCAAGCCGAGGAGCGCGACGAGGTGCCCACCCGCGCTCTGGCCCCAGGCGCCGATGGCACTGCGGTCGATGTGGAGGTGCGCCGCGTTGGCACGCAGGTACCGGATGGCGCATTTCACGTCTTCGATCTGGTCCGGCCAGTGCCCGGTGGGCCCGAGACGGTAGTCGAGGCTGACGACGACGAACCCGGCGTCGGCCAGCGCCGGGCCGATGGCGCCGATGATGAAGCCCCCGGTGTCGTAGTCGCCCGAGACCCATGACCCCCCGTGGACGTAGACGGCGGCCGGCGCCGATCCGTGCAAGGAGGCCGGTTCGGTGATGCGTGCCTGCTGGTGGTTGCAGTAGGTCAGGGTCGCATGCTGGCCGGCAGCGAGGTCGGGGGCTGAGGCCGCGGCGGGCGCCAGGCCGCCACCCGCCCCATTGGCACCACCACTACCCCCTGCACCGGGCGTGGTCGGGCCCGCGCTGGAGCAGGCTGTCAACACCAGCGCACCGAGCACAGAGGCGACCGCGACCCCCCGGACCCTGCCCATGTCTGCGTATGTTGGTCGATCAGGGTCTCGTGGCGGTCCCGCCGCCTCGGGGTGCCGTCTGGCACCCCATCTGATTCGGCGTCAGAATTGGGGGTCCTATGCCCAACGCAGTGATCGTCGACGCCGTCCGCACGCCGGTGGGCCGCCGCGGCGGCAAGCTCTCGGGCTGGCACGCCACCGACCTGGCCGCCCAGCCCCTCGCTGCCCTGCTGGCCCGCAACGACCTGGATCCCGCGCTGGTGGAGGACGTCGTCATGGGCTGCACCATGACGGTGGGCGAGCAGGCGATGAACATCGCGCGCAACGCCGCCCTCGCCGCGGGGTTCCCCGACTCGGTGCCGGGCACGACGGTGGACCGCCAGTGCGGGTCGGCCCAGCAGGCCATCCACTTCGCCGCCCAGGCCGTCATCGCGGGCGCCATGGACGTGGCGATCGGCGCCGGCGTGGAGTCGATGAGCCGGGTGCCGATCGGGTCGACCACCGAGCCCGGGCCGGGCGAGGCCTACGGAACGCTCTACCTGGAGCGCTTCGAGCTGATCCACCAGGGCGAGTGCGCCGAGGAGATCGCACGGCGCTGGAAGATCTCGCGCCAAGAGATGGATGAATTCGCGCTGCGCTCGCACCAGCGCGCGGCGTGCGCCACCGACGAGGGCCGCTTCCAGCACGAGATGGTGGCGCTCGAGGCCCGCGTGCATCCCGACGTGCCGGGCGCGGACGACGTGCGCGGCCTGCTCACGAGTGACGAGGGCATCCGGCGCGACACCTCCTTGGAGAAGCTGGCGGCGCTCAGGCCGGCGTTCAGCGAGACGGGGACCGTGACGGCGGGCACCTCGTCGCAGATCTCCGACGGCGCGGCCGCCGTGTTGATCATGAGCGAGGAGCGGGCCTCGACACTCGGGCTCCGCCCGCGGGCTCGCTTCCACACCTTCGCCGTCGCGGCGAACGACCCCCAGATCATGCTGACCGCGGTCATCCCCGCCACCAAGCTGGTACTGGCGAAAGCCAAGCTCACGCTCGACGACATCGACGTCGTCGAGATCAACGAGGCGTTCGCCTCGGTGGTCCTGGCCTGGGAGCGGGAGTACACCCCGGACATGGAGCGGGTCAACCCCAACGGCGGCGCCATCGCCATCGGCCACCCCACCGGGTGCTCGGGCGCACGGCTGATGGCCACCCTGCTCAACGAGATGGAACGCACCGGCGCCCGCTACGGGCTCCAAACCATGTGCGAAGGTGGCGGCCAGGCCAACGCGACCATCTTGGAACGCCTGAGCTGATGCCGACACGGGTCCCCGCGATCGAGGGGTGGTTCACCACCGGCGACGACGGCCGCGCACCGGCTCTGCTCGGCTCGCGCTGCACCAACTGCGGGACGTACGCCTTTCCCGCCGAGCGGCTTTCGTGCCGCAATCCCGACTGTGCGTCGACCTCCTTCGAGACGGTGGAGCTGTCGCGTCGGGGTCGCATCTGGTCCTACACCGACGCCCGCTACCAACCCCCGGCGCCCTATGTCGCGGCCGATCCCTACGTGCCCTTCTGCCTGGCCGCAGTGGAGCTGGCCGCGGAGAAGCTCGTGGTCATGGGCCAGGTCGTGGGCGACGTCACGGTGGCCGACCTCGCGGTGGGCGACGAAGTCGAGCTGGTGGTGGACACGCTCTACAGCGAGGACGACTGCGACTACCTCGTGTGGAAATGGCGTCCGGCCGGCGCCGGGGCCGTGACCCCCGGCTGGGAGGGCTGAGCCGATGCCCAGCGGCCACGACACGAAGATCGCCGTGCTCGGCGCGGGCATGCACGAGTGGGGCAAGTGGGGCCGGCCCTTCGTCGAGTATGGCCTGGCGGCGGCGCGCGACGCGTTGGCCGACGCCGGGCTGGGCTGGCGCGACATGCAGTTCGTCTCGGGGGCCGACACCATCCGCAACGGCTACCCCGGGTTCGTCTCGGGCGCGACCTTCGCCCAGGCACTGGGCTGGACCGGGGCGCGGGTCTCGAGCGTCTACGCCGCCTGCGCCTCTGGCGCGGTGGCCATCGCCAACGCGCGCGCCCAGATCCTGGCCGGGCTGTGCGACGTCGCGCTGGTGGTCGGCGCGGACACGACGCCCAAAGGCTTCTTCGCCCCGGTCGGCGGCGACCGCACGGACGACCCGGACTGGCTTCGCTTCCGCCTGCTGGGGGCGACCAACCCGGCCTACTTCGCGCTCTACGCGCGTCGGCGCATGGACCGCTTCGGCGCCACCGAGGAGGACTTCGCGCAGGTCAAGGTGAAGAACGCGCGGCACGGACTGGCCAACCCCTACGCCCGCTACCGCAAGGAGGTCAGCGTCGACGAGGTGCTGGCGTCCCCGATGGTGGCCGACCCGCTTCGGCTCCTCGAGATCTGCGCCACCTCCGACGGCGGCGCGGCGCTCGTCTTGAGCTCCATGGAGTTCGCCCGGCGTCATGGCGGCGGTGCGTCCCCGCTCGTCACGATCGACGCCGTCTCGACGGTCACACCCGTGTTCCCCAACACCGTGATCGAGATGCCCAACTTCTCGACCGACTCGGCGGTTGCCTTCACCGGTGACGGAGCGGAGAGAGGAGTCGGGTCAGGGGGCGGGTCAGGAGCGGGGATCCAGGGGTTCCGCCCGTCCATTGCCGCCGCGGCGTACGCCGAGGCGAGCATCGGACCCGAGGACGTGCACCTGGCCGAGGTCTACGACCTCTCCTCCGCGCTCGAGCTCGACTGGTACGAGGACATCGGACTGTGCGGCGAGGGCGAGGCGGAGAAGCTGCTGCGCGACGGCGCCACCGGCCTCGGTGGCCGGGTGCCGGTGAACCCCTCGGGCGGGCTCTCGTGTTTCGGCGAGGCCATCCCGGCGCAGGCGATCGCCCAGGTGTGCGAGTGCGTCTGGCAGCTGCGTGGCACCGCGTCGGGCCGCCAGGTGGAGGGCGCCACGGTCGCCGTCACGGCCAACCAGGGTCTGTTCGGACACGGGTCCTCCGTCGTGCTCAGCCGCTGAAACCCTGGTAGCAGCCTGGGAGCAACCCACCGCGGCACGACTGAAACCCTGGTAGCGGGCAAGTTCGCCGCAGATGGGCCGCATCGTGTGTGAGCCGGGACGTTTCGGGTATTGGCTGCAATGACGTCGAGTGCGGGCGCGGTCTTGCTTAGGCTGTTGGACGCGTGAGTCGTCTAGGTCAGGGTCGGAGCGGAACGACGCTGCGATTGGAGGAACCATTGCATGTTGTCCACTGATGCGACTGAGTTGCGCCAGGATGAGGAGCAGCGAAGAGGAGCAGAGATCGCAATGCCGGACCAGAACGACGACCGGAGCGGGACCGGGTCAGACGAGGTGCTGAACGCCCTCGAAGAGCTGGAATCCGTGTTGCGGGAGAACGCCGAGAGCGAGCGGCTCCTCTCTCAGCGCATCGCGGAGGTCCGTCTGGCCCGTCAGAACGGTCGGGAGTGGAAGGCGATCCTCGGCGACGAGGACGACCCCGGCACCGTGCAGCTCGTGAGCACGATCTTGCGCCGCCAATCCGAGGCCAGCGGGTACCTGCGACGGTCGTTGGTGGTGGCGTTGCGGGCGGAGGGTCAGAGCATCCCGAGCATCGCCCACCTCTTCGGTGTGACGCACCAGCGGGTGTCGAACCTGTTGCGCCGGGTGGCCCAGGGCAGCGCGGCCGGCGGCAACGGCGACGGCGTCTAGCGCCCCGCGTCTGGCGCCCCGCGTGGCGGCGGCGCGGCGCTCCAAGCACTGAGGACCTCGTCGGCTTCGCGGATGATGGTGCCGACGATGTCGTCGACCGAGGGCAGCGACTCCAACACGCCAACCACCTGACCGGTGGGCAACACGCCCACGTCGGTGCGCCCCTCGACGAGCGCGGCCTTGGTCATCACCGGTGCGTTGGCTGCCATGAGCACCTGGGCCCATGTCAGCTCGTTGCCTTCCTTCATGGCGCGGCCCTCACGCACCAGCGAGGTCATGGTGGCGCCGGTCTCCTGGCGGAAGCGGTAGGCACTGCGCAACGCCCGAGGCAGGGCGCGCAGCCACGACTGTGACTCGAGGTGGTCCACGAGGTCGGTGCGAACCACGCGCTGGGGGGCGCCGTCCACTTTGGCGGTGACCACGGTCCCGGTCACCGCCGTGCCGAGGTAGAGCTCCTTGACGGCGTCGGGCACCCGGCTCTCGGCCGAGAGCAAGAAGCGGGTGCCCATGGCGACACCGGCGGCACCGTAGGCCAGTGCGGCCACGAGGCCGCGCCCGCTGAAGAAGCCGCCGGCGCCGAGCACCAGCACCTTGTCGCCCACGGCGTCGACGACCTGGGGAAGCAGCAGCGTCGTGGGCACCGAACCCGTGTGGCCACCGCCTTCGGCCCCCTGTGCGATGACGGCGTCCACGCCCCATTCGGCCACTTTCTCGGCGTGGCGTCGGGCCCCCACGGTGGGCATCACGAAGAGGCCGGCCTCCTTGCAGCGGGCCACCAGGGTGGGGTTGGGGGCCTGGGCGAAGCTGGCCACCGCGGCGCCCGTCTCGATCATGAGCGCGATGCGCTCGCCGATGTCGGCCACATCGGTGCGCAGGTTGACCCCGAAGGGTGCCTGGGTCCGGCTCCGGACCTCGGCGATCGCCCCGGCCAGCTGGTCGAGGTTCATGGTGGCCGAGGCGAGGATCCCGAGCCCGCCCGCCTCGCAGGTGGCGGCGACGAGGCGCGGCCCGGCCACCCAGCCCATGCCGGTCTGCACCAAGGGAAAGCGGATGCCGACGCGGTCGCACAGCGGGGTATGCAGCGCGGGGTGGAGCGCCACGGGGTCGGGCGCCCCGCTCAGGTCCTCACCTCGCGATCGCGCAGCGAGCCGGGGTCGAGCACGACGCGGATGACGTCGAGCTCCTCGGGCGTCGGGAGGCGGGTCTCGGCAACCTCGGGCGGGATCGTCACGGCGAACCCGGTCGCGGCGACCACGTCGTCGACGCTGACGCCGGGATGGTACGAGCGGAGCCGCATCGTCCGCTCCGGTGTCTCGAAGTCGAAGACTCCGAGGTTCGACACGACGCGGCGCACGTCGTGGAACCGTGTGGCGCCAGGCCCCGCGGCGGCGGCGCGGGCGTAGCCGACTCCGCAGACAACGTCGACCTGCTGGACGAAGGTGCGCGGGCTGTGGTCGGGCACCCAGTAGCTCGTGGGGTGGTTGACCGAGTTGCCCGGCGCGCCGCGGACGCCGACGAGTTGGACCTTCGGCTTGTCGTGCGGACCGACGGCCGAGATGTTCTGGTTGCCCGAGCTATCGATCTGGCTGGCCATCATCATGATGTGGCGCCGGCCCGACCACACGACGTCGAAGACGCTGCGATACGGCATGGCGGCCTCGCGGACCAGCTCGGCCGGCCGGGCCGAGATGGGCGGAGCGCCCACCATGAGCGCGGCCTCGCCGTCGGTGAGCACGAGGTCGGGTGCAAACGTGAGCTTGGCCAGGCGGGCCCCGAGGGACGGGATTGTGCCGAAGGGACTGGCCATGATCTCGCCGGCGCCGCGCCAGGCGTCGGCGCAGGCGACCACGCAGAACTCGGCCCGGGTGACGCCGGTGTCGTCGTGGCCGCGGTCGCCGCCGCGCGCCGCCCCGTCCTGCTCACGATGTCCGCCCCTCTTTCACACGGGCCTGGTACTCCTCCTCGTCGACGAGGACGTAGCGGTTGGCGAAGGCCTCCCACTCGGCGGGATCCGCGGCCGCCGCGGCGTACTGCTTCTGGAACGCCTCGTCGCGCCCGTAGTCGGGCGGGTTGGCCGTGAAGTGCGCCCCGCCGGGCGTCTCGGCGACGCCGTCGGTGAGCAGGCGGTGGATCGGCACGGAGGCGAGCGGCTCGCCAACGCCGACGAGCGTGCCGTTTTCCACCACCCGCTCGGTGGTCATGAAGCGGCGCTCCGACGCTCCGAGGAACAGCGCGTCGAAGAACGGGTCGGGACTGAGGATCTGCCCGTTGCCGGCGGCGTCGGCCCGGTTGGTGTGGACGATGGCCGCATCGAGCCGGAGCGCCGGCATCGCGACCAGCTCGACGTCGGCATCGGCCGGATCGGCGAGGTTGGGGCTGCCCGAGCCGTAGGGGGAGCGGACCAGCCGCAGGTCGGGGTTGACGGTGAGGACGTCGGAGCCGAGCCCCGCCCGTGTGGGGAGGAACGGCACGCGCCAGGCCGCCGCCTGCAGACCGAGGAAGAACATGCCCTCGTCCACCTCCATCACCTCGACGCGGCCGTGCTGGCGAGCGGCGCGCCAGTGCGGGTCGAGTGCGATGGAGTCGAGTGTGACGAACCCGCAGACGACCTTGCGCACCTTGCCCATGGCGCACAGCAGGCCGACGTCGGGACCGCCGTAGGCCACCAGCGTCAGGTCCGTCAGGTCGGAGCGGCAGATGGCCCGCACGACGGCCATGGGCTTGCGGCGCGAGCCCCAGCCGCCGATGCCGACCGTCATGCCGGAGCGGAGCTCGCCGACGATGTCGTCGACGCCGACGCGCTTGTCGCTCATCGAGGCGTGACCTCGCTCACGTGGACGTGTCGGCGTCGCGCTTCTCGACGAAGGCCGCCCGCTGTTCGTCGGCCACGCCGCGCACGTGCAGCTCGTAGGTGAAGCCCTGCTCGAAGCGGTAGCTGCGCTTCACGTCGACCGGGTCGATGCCGTTGAGCGACTCCTTGGCCCGGCGGATGATGGTGGGGCTCTTGGTGGCGATGTCGGCGGCGATCTCGAGCGCAGCCGCCCGAAGGCGGTCCGGCGGCACCACCGCGGCCACCGAGCCGTAGGAGGCGAGCTCGGCCGCGGTGATGGGCTTCGCCGTGTAGACCATCTTGCGCATGGCGTGCTGGGGGACGAGGCGGGCCAGATGCGTGGCGGCACCGAGCGCGCCGCGATCGACCTCGGGCAGCCCGAAGGTCGCGTCGTCGGCGGCCACGACGATGTCGGCATTGCCAGCCAGGCCGATGCCGCCGCCCAGGCAGAACCCCTGCACGGCCGCGATCACCGGCACCTCGCAGTCGTAGACCGCGGCGAAGGCGGCGTAACAGCCTCGGTTCACCCCGACGAGCGCCTCGTCGCCTTTGGCGTTGATCTCCTTGATGTCCACGCCGGCGCAGAAGCCACGCCCGGTCGCCCGCAGCACGGCGACCCGGTTGGACGGGACCCGACCCGCGGCGGTCAGTGCGTCGGCCAACGCGAACCAGCCCGCCACGTCGAGTGCGTTGACCGGCGGGTGGTCGATGACCACCTCGGCGATGCCGTCGTGCTCCTGGACCACATCGATGGGCATTGCGTTCCGGGTCTCTCCTCGGTGCCGGCTCTGACGCCACGTCAGAAAGCCGCTCGGAACTTACGCCAGCGTGCGCCGCCCGGCCAACACGGGTGCGACGGCTCCGGAGCCGGTGCCGGTGGGCGGGAGGTGCCGTAGGGTTTGCGCCGTGACGCAGCCGGTCTACGACTTCAGCGAGCGCGTGGTGCTGGTGACCGGCGGTTCGCGTGGTGTCGGGGCGGGCATCGTGGCCGCGTTCGCCGGCGCCGGCGCGCATGTGGTCACCTGCGGGCGCCACGAGGCCGACGTCGAGGGGGCGGTGTTCATCGCCGCTGACGTGCGCAAGCCGGTCGACGCCGAACGTGTCGTCGCCAAGGCAGTGGAGCACTTCGGCCGCCTCGACGTGCTCGTCAACAACGCCGGGGGCGCTCCGCACGCGCTGGCCGCGGAGCAGTCGCCCCGCTTCGTGGAGGCCGTCGTCGGCTTGAACCTCCTCGCCCCGCTGTGGTGCGCGCAGTCGGCGTACAAGGTGATGCACGTCGAAGAGGACGGAGGCTGCATCATCAACATCGCGAGCGTCTCGGCGCTGCGGCCTTCGCCGGGCGCGTCGGCGTACGGCGCGGCCAAGGCAGGCCTCGTGAACCTCACGGCGACGCTTGCGCTCGAGTGGGCACCGCAGGTGCGCGTCAACTGCGTGAGCGGCGGGTTGCTCGACACCGGTGCGGGCGACGACTTCTACGGCGGCACCGGCGGGCTCGAGCGGATGGCGGCCACCGTGCCGCTCGGCCGGATGGGCACGCCCGAGGACATCGCGGGTGCGTGCCTGTTCCTCGCCAGCCCGGGCGCCTCTTACATCAGCGGTGCCAACCTGGTAGTGCACGGGGGTGGTGAGTTTCCGGCCTTCCTGCGCGCACACGAAGAGCCACAGGGGGAAGAGCCACGGGGTAGGAGTGCCTGCCGACCCCGCCGATTAGGGGTGCAGCGGGGGTCAGCTGCTAAACAGAACGACCGTGAAAATGGCGGTCCTCACCGAGACGCGTCCCGGGGAGCGCCGTGTGGCCCTCGTGCCTGACGTGGCCAAGAAGCTCGCCGGCACGGGCTGGGAGGTCTGCGTGCAGGCGGGCGCCGGCACCGCAGCCGAGTTCAGCGACAGCGCGTACAGCGAGGCAGGCGCCACCGTCGCCCCGGACGCCGCGGACGCTCTCTCGGGCGCGCAGCTGGTGGTGCGGGTCAACCCGCCGAGCGCGGAGGAGGTGGCCGCGCTGCCCCAGGGCGTCGCACTCCTGAGCTTCTTCGGCGTGGCCCAGTCCGTGGACGCCCTGCGCGCGCTAGCGGCCAAGGGCGCCACCGTCTTCAGCTTCGACCTGCTGCCCCGGATCAGCCGCGCCCAGGGCATGGACGCGCTCAGCTCGCAGGCCACCGTCTCGGGCTACCGCGCCGGCCTGGCGGCCGCCGAGCAACTGGCCAAGTTCTTCCCCATGTTCATGACGGCGGCCGGCACCGTGCCCCCGGCCAAGGTGTTCGTGATGGGCGTCGGGGTGGCGGGCCTGCAGTCGATCGCGACGGCGCGGCGGCTCGGCGCGGTGGTCAAGGCCTACGACGTGCGCGCGGCCGCCAAGGAGGAAGCGGAGAGCCTCGGTGCGACCTTCTTCGACACCGGTGTCTCGGCGGAGGGCGCCGGCGGGTACGCCCGCGAGCTGACCCCCGAGGAGCTCGACCGCCAGCGCGCAGCGTTGGCGGAGGAGGTCGGCCGCTCCGACGTCGTCATCACCACGGCGGCCGTCCCGGGGCGCAAGGCGCCGATCCTGCTGACCACGGCCATGGTCGAGCGGATGACCCAGGGCGCCGTCGTCGTCGACATGGCGGCGGACCAGGGCGGCAACTGCGAACTCACGAAGGCAGGCGAGGTAGTCGAGCACCAGGGCGTGCAGATCGTGGGTATGGCCAACCCGCCGTCGGGCATGCCGACGCACGCGAGCTTCCTGTTCGCGCGGCAACGTGGCCAACGTCGTCGGGCTCATGGCACCCGAGGGGTCCTTGGTGCCGGACTGGGACGACGAGATCGTGACCGGCATGTGCGTCCTGCGTGAGGGGACGCCCATGGCGCCCGCCGCCGTCGAGGTGCTGGGCGGGGCGGGGAACGGCGGGGCGGGGAACGGCGGGACCCAGACCGGCGGGAACGGAACGGAAGGAGCAGGGGCGTGATCGCATTCATCGAGTCGACCAGCTCGACCGGGATCGTCGCCTACCTGACGATCTTCGTGCTGGCAGCGTTCGTGGGGATCGAGGTGGTCTCCAAGGTCCCGAGCATCTTGCACACACCGCTCATGTCGGGCTCCAACGCCATCCACGGCATCGTGCTCGTCGGGGCGCTGACCGTCATGGGCGAGGCGCATGGCGCAGCCCAGCTGACCCTCGGGTTCGTGGCTGTCTTCCTGGCCACGCTGAACGTGGTCGGCGGCTTCGTCGTCACCGATCGCATGCTCGAGATGTTCAAGTCCAAGCCGGGCGAGCGCGGACGCGCCCCGGCCGCCGCGGCCACGGACAGCGGGCCGGCTACGAACCAGAGCGCCGACGCTCGCAACGCGGGTGCCAGTGACACCGGCGGAGGCGCCGCCTGATGCTGGCGACGACCTTCACCCTGGCCGACGCGCGCGACCTCGCGTACCTCATCGCCATCGCGGGGTTCATCCTCGCCCTCAAGGGACTGAGCTCGCCGCGCCACGTGCGGCTGGGGAACCTGGTCGGCGCCGCGGCGGCCACGCTGGCCATCGCCATGACCTTCACGCTTCCCGAGCTGCGCCACTCGGGCAAGAACCTGGTGCTGGCGCTCGTCGCCATGTTCCTCGGCGCTGCGATCGCGGTGCCGGTGGCCCGTTTCGTGAAGATGACGGCGATGCCCCAACTCGTCGCCATCTTCAATGGCGTCGGCGGTGGGGCGGCTGCGCTGATCTCGATCGTGGAGCTGCTCCATCTGCACTTCCTCGGCCTGCAGCCTGCTGTCTACGTGACGGCCGAGGTCCTGTTGGGCGTGCTCATCGGGTCGGTCTCGTTCTCGGGAAGCGCTGTTGCCTTCGTCAAGCTGCAGGAGCTCATCACCGGGCGCCCCATCACGTACCCGGGCCAGCAGGTGATCAACGCGCTCGTGGGCGCCGCCATCGGGGTCATGATCGTCTTGGCGCTGGTCACCGGGAGCATCGCCTACGTCTGGGTGATCCTCGTGCTCGCGCTGGTACTCGGCGTGATCTTCGTCCTGCCCATTGGTGGCGCCGACGTGCCGGTGCTCATCTCGCTGCTGAACTCGTTCACCGGGCTCGCCGTCGCCGCGTCCGGATTCGTGCTCGACAACGCGCTGCTGATCGTCGCCGGCACCCTGGTCGGTGCCTCCGGGATCATCTTGACCCGCTTGATGAGCAGCGCCATGGGTCGCTCGTTGCCCAACATCTTGTTCAGCGCGTTCGGAGCGGTCATCACGGCGACCGGCGGCGAGCAGGGCGACGCGTCACGGTCCGTGCGGACGGGGACGCCCGAGGACGTCGGGGTCCTGCTCGCCTACGCGCGCAAGGTCGTCATCATCCCCGGCTACGGGCTCGCCGTCGCGCAGGCCCAGCACACCGTGCGCGAGCTCTCCGAGGCGCTGAAGGCACGCGGCGTCGAGACCTTCTTCGCCATCCATCCGGTGGCGGGCCGTATGCCCGGGCACATGAACGTGCTCCTGGCCGAGGCCAACGTGCCCTACGACGAGCTGAAGGAGATGGACGAGGCGAACCTCGAAATGGCGACCGCCGACGTCGCCCTCGTCGTCGGGGCGAACGACACGGTGAACCCGGCGGCCAAGTCCACGCCGGGGAGCCCGATTTACGGCATGCCCATCATCAACGCCGACGAGGCGCAGAACATCGTCTTCCTCAAGCGTTCGATGCGCCCGGGCTTCGCCGGCATCGACAACGACCTGCTCTATGACCCCAAGACCACGATGCTCTTCGGGGACGCCAAGGACACCCTCCAGAAGCTGGTCGCCGCCGTGGCGGAGGCCTGAGCGCCCGAGGCCGAGCCCGGCGCGGCGCCGCCCGCTCAGCCGCCGGTCATCTGACCCGCAGCCGGCGTTTCAGCGAGAGCCACGATTCGAGGCACGCCAAAGGGCGCGCACACCTGGTGCGCCGAGACCCCTGACCGTGAGATTCGCCGGTCAAGGCCAGTTCCCACTCCAATGGTGCTGGCTGAGAAGCTGGCCCACCTCGTCAAGAGGACGGCGGGTCTGTCGGGGATGGGGAGGGGAGCTGCGAGCGCGTTCGCTCGGGTCCGCCCCTTCGCGCCCGTGATCGGCGCGTTCGCCTTTTGCTTCGCCGTTCTGTGCGCCGGCTTCGCCGTTTCGATCGGCGGCTCGGCCGTGCCGCCGCCGCGGGCGGCCGGGCACGCCCACGCCGTCCACGACCGGTTCGAGGCCGACCTGGCCGACCGACCCGGCAACGCCGCGTTGCGCGAACTCGGCGCGACGGCGTCGCTCCAGTTGACACGGGCCACCGGAACCCCCACCGCCGCCTCGGCCGCGCTGACCGACGAACCGCCGCTCGCGGCGCGGGAGAACTTCGCGTTCGCGCCCTACTGGACGCTGCCCCAGTCGTCGAGCTTCAGCATCACCGGTCTGTCCACACTGGCCTACTTCTCCATCGACGTGAACCCCAACGGCACGCTCGACCAGAGCGGGCCGGGATGGAACGGCTTCGAGAGCCAGGACCTGACCGACCTGATCACGCGGGCGCACGTTGCCGGGGAGCGCGTCGTGCTGACGGTGACCGATTTCGCGCAGAACTCGCTCGACGCGTTGACGTCATCGCCGACGGCACCGTCCACGCTCTCGGCGGCGCTGATCCCGCTGCTCCAGGCCAAGGCGCTCGACGGGGTGAACTTCGACTTCGAGGGCGAGGGCAACGGTGATCAGGCCGGCCTCACCAACCTGATCACGTCGGTGGCAGGCACGTTGCGTTCGGCGGACCCGCACTGGCAGATCACGATGGACACCTACGCGTCGTCGGCGGGGGACCCCAACGGGTTCTACGACATTGCGGCGCTGGCTCCCGCCGTCGACGCCTTCTTCGTCATGGACTACGAGCTCAACCTGGCAGGTTCGCCTTCGGCGTCGTCGCCGCTCACCAGCGCGCAGTTCAGCAGCCAGACCACCTTGGCCCAGTACACCGCTGCGGTGCCGGCGTCCAAGGTGATCCTCGGCGTGCCCTTCTTCGGCATCGACTGGCCCACGAGCAACGGGACCATGGCGGCCGACGCCACCGGCGGCGCGGCCGACATTGCCGATTCGCAGGCGCAGGGCAACGGCCCCGAGTACTGGGACCCGGTGACGGAGACCGCGTGGACCAGCTACCAGGTGGGCGGTCAATGGCACGAGTCCTACTACGAGGGAGAGAACGGCCTCTACGACGTCTCAGTGCTGGCGTTCTACTACGGCGTGCGCGGTGTCGGGATCTGGGCGCTCGGGATGGAGAGCGACGATGCGCAGCTGATCGCGTCGCTCGACGGCATCTCGCCGGGCGCGCCGCCCGGCACCGGGCCGCAGTCGACGTCGTCGAGCGCGCCCGCCATGGCGGCCCCGGCGCCCGCAGGCGGTGGCACCGTGTCGGGGTCGGCTGGCTCGCCCACGTCGGCCGCCGCGGCTCCGCTTCCCGGTGGGACCTCGAACGGGAATGGAACCGACGCGGGCGCCACGGGTGGCGCCGGCAAAGTGAGCGCCACACCATCGGCGCCGGCCGTCGCGCCGACTCCCGCGCCGACGACCACGTCGACGACGACGGCGGTCATCACGGGCATCTACAACGGCACGACGGTCGCGCTGTCGCCCATCTCCTCGAGCCAGGTGCTCGGGGTGGTGCCGGCGGGCACGGTGACAGACTTCGAATCCAACGAGACGGCCTACTCGTGCCTCAACGGCGCGTCGCTCAACGTCTACGACAACGTGAACGGCACACCTGTGGCCGAGGCGATCACGCCGACCGACTGCATCGCCCAGGACTTCGGGCTGCCCTGAGAACGGAGGGCGTCAGGGGCCTCGCAGCGCAAAAGGTGCAGGTGAACCCGCAGGGCCGTGACGATCCATCCCGCAGCCCGCCAGTAGCTAGAGCGGGGCATGGACGCAGGGTCGACGTACGAGACGGTGGAGAAGGTGACGCCGGCTGGCGAGCTCAGCCGCTTCCCGTTCGCCATCCGCTCCCAGCGCGCGCTCCAGATCGCCCTCGGCCTGCTCTGGATCCTCGATGCGGCCCTGCAGTTCCAGCCGTTCATGTTCGGCCAGGGCTTCGTCACGAACAACATCTTGTCCAACGCCCAGGGCCAGCCTTTCGTGCTGGGGGACTTCATCACCCACATCGGGAACTTCCTGGCCCCCGACATCGCGGTCTGGAACACGTTCTTCGCGCTGATCCAGCTCTTCATCGGCGTGGCCCTCCTCTTCCGCCGCACGGTGAAGCCTGCGCTCGCCGTGTCCTTCGTCTGGATCCTCGGGGTCTGGATTCTCGGCGAAGGCATGGGCATGCTCCTCACCGGCACCGCCACCGCGCTGAACGGGGGCACCCGGCTCGGTCGTCATGTACGGGCTGCTCGGGCTCATGGCCTGGCCGCGGGCGCCCCGGCGCGACGTCGACCGGAGTGACCGCCCCGTGGGCGTGGCGTCCTCTGCAGCGGCCCAGGGCATCGGCCACTCCATCACGCCGCTGGCGGCCTGGGCGGGCTACTGGTGCCTGGCCGCCGTGCTCTTCCTGCTCCCCGACAAGCGGACCACGACGTGGGTGGCGAGCGCCATCGTGGGCATGGCCGACGGCTCACCGGGCTGGTATGCCTCCTTCCTCACCCACCTCGGCAACCTGTTCTCGACGAGCGGGACCGAGACGGCCTGGATCCTCGCCGCCGTGTCGGTCGTCATCGGGCTGGGCCCGCTGGTGGCGCGGCGCCCCAGCTGGTTTCTCGCCGCCGGCGCATTGGTCGCCCTGTTGTTCTGGGTCGCGGCCCAAGGCCTCGTGGGCAACGTCTTCAGCGGCTCGGACACCGATCCCAACACGGGACCGCTGGTGATCCTCCTCGCGGCGGCGATGGTGCCGACGGTGATCGCGGCCCGTGCCGACTGGCGTTCGCCCGTGATCGACATCATGCGGCGGAGCCCCGCGGTGGCCGGCTTGGGCATCGCCGCGCTGGGCGCCGCTCTGGTGCTCAGCGCGAGCTACCCCGCCGCGGCACCCGAGTCGAGCTCTGCCGCGATGTCGGGCATGACGATGGGCGCCAGTGGCGGCGCCGCCATGGCCGGCTCCGCCACGCAGTCGGCCACGGCCAGCACCTGTCACCCCCACCAGGTCGGGCTGAAGATCTCGGGGCTCGACCTGGCCAACACGCCCTACATGATCATGGGCGGCACCAGCGGCATGAACATGAACGGAGCGGACGCCAGTGCGGCGGCCGGCTTCAACACGACGAAGCCCAACTGGCACTACAGCGGGCCAGCGTTGCCACAGGCGGAGGCGCAGGCGCTGCTGGCGGACGGCAACAACGGGCCGGACGACATCGCGATGGCACAGAACGGCTGCGCACCGCGGCTCACGGCGGCGCAGGACATCGGTGCGCAGCAATACGTCCAACAGACCAGCGCGGCAGTCACCCCCTACGCCACACCCGCCGCGGCGATGACGGCCGGATATGTGCCCGTCTCGCCGACGGACCATCCGGTCGTCTACTACGTGAACCCCGGGGTCGTGGCGGCCAACGCGGCGGCGCACCGCACCCTCGACCCCGCGCACGTCGACGGCCTCGTGTACGCCACTACGCCGCCGGGCCAGCAGGTGCTCGCCGCGGCGATGTACATCCTGCCCTCGACGCTCACCAACGTCCCCATGCCCTACGGCGCGCTGGTGCAGTGGCATCGCCGCACCCAGGTCTGCGGGCCCGGGTCCGCCGCGGCGGCGATGTCGCTCTCGGCGACGACCTCGCTCACGATCACCGGGTCCCCGCCGTGCCCGAGCGGCTCGGTCGTCCAGGCGACGCCGTACCTCTCCTTGGTGTGGCAGGTCCCGGTGGCCGGGGGGCCGCTGGCGATCCAGCCGCCGGACATCCAGATCGTGGAGGCCGCCAGCATGCAATCCCAGGGGACAGCGGGCTAAGAGCGATCCGTAGCCGAAAGGATGAGGGGAAACGGCGAGAATCCCTCTCGGGGCTGACCCGCCGGGCGCCACGCGTCCGTAACGTTTCCAGCGTGGCGGCGTCACCGGATGCGACACAGCGCGTGCTGGCCTGGGCGCGCCTCGACTTCTCCCCGGGGCACCGCCCTCCGCAGTGGTGGCGCGTCGCCCTGGCGACGGCCTTGGCCATCGCCCTGTCCCTGGCGGCCGATGCGGCGCTGGTGGCGATCGGGACCAGGCTGTTCCCGGCCACCAAGGGCTACGTCCACTTCGAGTTCAGCGATTACGCCAAGCTGACGGTGATCGGCGTCGTCATCGCGTGTGCGGCGTGGCCCATCGTCACCCGCATCAGCGCTGCGCCGCGGTGGCTCTTCTTCCGTCTCGCCATCATCGTCACGCTCGTGCTCTACCTGCCCGACCTCTATATCTGGCACCAGGGCCAACCGGGGGACGCCGTGGCGGTGCTCATGACGATGCATCTGGCGATCGCGTTGATCACCTACAACCTCTTGGTCCATCTGGCCCCGGTGCGCCCGGGCCGCACCGATGGCGCCGGGGCGCCGAGCGCACCTGATGGCGCACCGGTGCGACGCTCGCGCTCAGCCTCGGGGCGCGATGGCGTCGACCTCGGCTAGCACGTCCTCGCCGGGACGCCACGCCCCGGCGGCCACGTTGGCGGTGATCTGCTCGGGGCGGGTGGCGCCCGCGATGACCGAGGCCACCGCCGGCCGGGAGAGCAGCCACCCGAAGGCAAGGTCGAGCACGCTGTGGTCGTGGCGCTGGGCCAGGTCCTCGAGCGCCGCCACGGCGCCCAGCCGCTCGTCCGTCAAGTCCGAGGCGGCGTGGTCACCGAGGTTGGTGAGCCGCGCACCTTCGGGCAGGGGTTCCCCGGCGCGGTACTTGCCGCTCAGCAGGCCCTTGGCGAGGGGGAAGTAGGGCAAGAACGCCAGGCCGTCGCGGTCGCACTCGTCGAGGACCCCGTCGGTCTCGGGCGAGCGCGCCAAGATGCTGTACTGGTTCTGCACGCTGATGAAGCCCGGTGCGCCGCCGGGGGTAACCGTGGCCGCCTCCTCGAGCATCGCGGCGCTGAAGTTGGAGCAGCCGAACTCGCGCACCTTTCCTTCGGCGACCAGCTCACCGAGGACCCCGATGGTCTCGGCGATGGGGGTGTTCTGATCCGGCATGTGTTGCTGGTAGAGGTCGATGCGGTCGGTCCCGAGCCGGGTCAGGCTGTCCTCGATGGCCCTGCGCACGTAGGCGGGAGAGGCCCCTCCCTCGTGACCCTCATAGGGCGCGCCGAACTTGGTGGCCAGCACGATCTCGTCGCGTCGCGGACCGAGCGCGGCACCCAGGTAGGTCTCGCTCTTGGCGCCGCCGTAGATGTCGGCGGTGTCGAAGAGGGTGATGCCGGCATCGAGTGCGGCGCCGACGACCGCAGCGGTCTCGGCGCGGCCGATACGCCCGCCAAAATTGTTGCAGCCCAGCCCGACGACGCTCACCGTCAGCGACCCGATCGTGCGCGTTTCCATCGGCCACCTCCTTCCTCCGTGGCTCCATGGTCCGTGTTCGGAGTCCGAAGGCGACCTCGGCGTGGAGCCGGCAGTACTGTACCGGCGGGTCCCGGTTGACGAGCCCGACGAGCGTGAGGTGAGAGCCATGGCAGCAGGCGCAGTGGACGTGTCGGTGGCGGCGGCGCCCGACGAGGTCTGGAAGAAGGTCGGCGACTTCGCCGGTGTCGCGGACTTCTTCCCCGGCATCGACTCCTTCCGCATGGAGGGTGACGACCGCATCATCGGGATGTTCGGTATGGAGATCCGCGAGCGCCTCCTGGCCAAGGACGAGGAGAACCGCGTCATCACCTACTCGGTGGTCGAAGGCGTGCCGATCGACAGTCACACCGCCACCATTTCGGTCGAGCCCGCCGGAGAGGGGTCCAAGGTGATTTGGGCCTATGACGTCACCCCCGACGAGATGGCGCCGATCTTCGGGGACACCTACAAGGCGGCCCTGGCTTCGCTCGAGGGGACCTTCTCCTAAGCAGCTCCCGCGAGAAGCACTCGCGGGGAGGCCGGCTCGACATGCCCAGGGCGGTGCCGGTTGCCGACCAGGGGATTGAATCCCCACGCGGCCTCCTCGCCTACCCTGACCCGGTGACCCGACGCGCGGCGGACGCAGGGGCGGACGGTGGATCCCACGTGCGTGGGCGCCCGGCGCCGCAACCGCTGACCGAGGACGTCCCGCGGATCTACCCACGCCGGCTGCCGGATCCGACGCGCCGCCAGCTCCTGCGGCGCAGCCGCACGATCGCCAAAGTTGTCGCGGTCCACTTCACGCCAACGGCGCTGCGCCAGGTGCGGACCATCCGCCACGGTGCGCTGCCGCCGGCGCAGCTCGCCCGCCCCCTGCGCAAGAGCTTCCAGGACCTGGGCGGCACCTTCATGAAGTTCGGCCAGATCATCGCGTCCTCGCCCGGGATGTTCGGCGACGAGGTGGCCGACGAGTTCCGGGCGTGCCTTGACACCGGGCCGGCCGTGCCCTTCCCCGACGTGCGCCAACGGGTGGAAGAGGACCTCGGCCTGTCGCTGCGCGACGCCTTCGCCGAGTTCGACCCCGAACCCATCGGGACCGCCTCCATCGCCGTCGTGCACCGGGCCAGGCTCTTAGACGGGCGCGTGGTGGCCGTGAAGGTGCTGCGTCCAGATATCGAGCAGCTCGTCGCGACCGACCTCGACCTCATGCAGCCGCTCCTCGAAATCCTGGTGCGCCAGACCGGCGACCAGATGGCGGGCAACGTCCTGCAGCTGCTCGAGGGGTTCCGCGTCCAGATCGGCGAGGAGATGGACCTGCGCAACGAGGCGCGTTCGCTCGTGCACTTCCGCCGACTGCAGAACGAGTTCGACCTCCGGTTGATGGCGGTCCCCGATCCGCACGTCCACCTTTCCGGGCGCAACGTGCTGACCATGGAGTTCTTCGACGGCGTGCCGATCGACGACCTGGCCCAGGTGGCCGAGCTCGGACACGACCCCACGCCGCTCGTGCAGGAGGTGATGCGCGCGTTCTTCCTCACGACGGTGCGCTGGGGCGCCTTTCACGGCGACGTGCATGCCGGGAACATGATGCTCCTGCGCGACGGTCGCATCGGCGTGATCGACTGGGGGATCGTCGGCCGCCTGGACCCGAGGACCCACCGATTTTTCATCGCGCTGCTCTCGGCCGCGATGGGCAACGAGGACGCGTGGCCCGTGGTGACCAAGCACATCACCGACGTCTACGGGCCTGCGATCGGTGTCGCGGTCGGCCTGTCCGGCGACGACCTCACTGCGTTCTTCCGCTCCATCCTCGAGCCGGCGCTGACCCGGCCCTTCGGTGAGGTGAGCCTGGCGGGCATCATGCAGACGATCCAGCTGCAGATGGCCCGGGCTCAGGGGGTGGAGGCACACCGGCGCAGCGTCCGGGCCATCCTGCGCCGTCTCCGCACCCAACGCCGGGTGCGGAGGATGGCCGACGAGTCCGGCGGGCTGATGTCGGAGTTCGACCGGGGAACATTCCTCTTGGCCAAGCAGCTCATGTACTTCGAGCGCTACGGCCGCATGTTCGTCTCGGAGGTGCCCATCCTCAATGACCGCGCCTTCATTGAGCAGCTGCTGGCCGGCGTGGACATGGCGAGCCTCGAGGGCTAAGCGCGCGCACCGGGCCGGCCACCTGGCACCTGGCTTCGGGCCCTCCTGGGCTCCTGGGCTCCTGGGCTCCCGGGGATTTGCGTCTAGCTGCCGCTGCCGTCCTGACGGCGAGAACGCCACTTGGCGATTCGTGCTCTTGCCTTCTGTGGCCTGCCTGCGAGGAGTGTGCTGGCACCGAAAACCACCACGACGACCACGATCACCCAGCCGACCCAGCCACTTCCACTCGGTTGGACGCCGAAGAGAACGGCCTGCGCGTAGAAGCCAGCAAGAGCCATTTGGCCAGCGTACGACTGCCGAAACCTTCTGGTGCAGCAATCCCGTTTGCACCAAATGTCTGCACCACAACTGGCTTTCGCTGGAGAGCCGGCTCCTGGCACGAAAATGGAATCTGTTCTAGTTTCACCCTCATCCGGGCCTGTGGCCCGCAGGAGTGGGAGGTGACGTGGCAGACGAGGCCGAGATCTACACGGCAGACCATGTCCTCGAGTACCCGTTCGTGCGCTCGGTCGGGCCGGTCATCGGGGCCTTCCTGACCGCGCTGCGCGACGGGAAGGTTGTGGGGACCCGGGGCACTGGTGGTCGGGTGATCGTGCCTCCCACCGAGTACGACCCCGAGACCGGCGAGGAGACGTCTGGCGTGGTCGAGGTGGGCCCCGAAGGGACGGTCACCTCATGGTCCTGGGTGCCGCGCCCGCGCCCGAAGCACCCGCTGCAGAGGCCGTTCGCCTGGATCTTGGTTCGCTTCGACGGCGCCGACACATCGTTCCTGCACGTGCTTCCCGCGGCCGGGCCCGACGAGGTCTCCACCGGCATGCGCGTGCGCCCCGAGTTCGCGCCCGAGGACGAACGCGTCGGACACGTCAAGGACATCAGTCACTTCGTGCTGGCCGGCGGTGCATCGTGAGCGAGCGCGAGCCGGTGACAATGATGGACGCGGCGACGCGCCTCGATTACGTGTTCACCGCAGGCATTGCCATGAGCAAGAACCTGCACGGGTATGAGGAGGGCAAGTTCATCGGGCAGCGCTGCCCCAAGTGCAAGAAGGTGTACATCCCCTCACGGGGCTCGTGCCCGACCGACGGCGTGCCCACCGACGAGCTCGTCGAGCTGCCCAACACGGGGACCGTCACCACCTACTGCGTGGTGAACGTGCCCTTCGCGGGCCAATCGATCGAGATTCCGTACATCTGTGGCCAGATCCTCCTCGACGGAGCCAACCTCTCGTTCATGGGGTTGCTCCAGGAGATCCCCATCGACGAGGTTCGCATGGGCCTGCGGGTGGAGGCGGTGTGGGTGCCACCCGAGGAGCTGGGGCCGACGTTGGCCTCGGTCAAGTACTTCCGTCCAACCGGCGAGCCCGACGCCGACTACGAGACCTACAAGGAGTACCTGTGAGCGGGTTCCCGAAGCTGGTGTCGGGCCATCGGCCCGTCGGCGTGGTGTCGTTCGCGCAGTACGACAACGTGCGCCGGGAGGACGCGCGCAACGAGGTCGAGATGCTGATGCCCGTGGTGGCCGAGGTGTTCGGCAACATTGGCATCACCAAGGACGACGTCGGCTTCATCTGCTCGGGCTCGACCGACTACCTGATCGGTGGGCCGTTCTCCTTCGTCGCCGCTCTCGACGCCGTCGGCGTGTGGCCCCCCCGGGCCGAGTCCCACGTCGAGATGGACGGGGCCTGGGCGCTGTACGAGGCCTGGGTGCTGCTCCAGGAAGGGGAGATCGACGCCGCCCTCGTCTACTGCTTCGGCCGTTCGTCGATGGGCGACCTCAGCGAGATCATGTCCGTGCAGCTCGACCCCTACTACCTGGCCCCGCTGTGGCCCGATCCGACCTCGCTGGCCGCCCTGCAGGCGCAGGCGCTGATCGACACCGGCATGGCCACCGAAGCCGATTTCGCCGCCGTGGCCAGCAGGTCGCGCCGGGACGCGCTGGCCAACCCCAAGGCACAGGTGGCCTACGACCGCACGCCCGAGGAACTGTTGGCGGAGGACTACGAAGTCGCCCCGCTGCGCCGGCACGCGTTGCCCCCGCTCACCGACGGCGCCGCGGCTGTGGTTCTCGCCGCGGGCGACAAGGCGTACGAGTGGTGCGAGCGCCCGGCGTTCATCACCGGTATCGACCACCGCATTGAGACACACTCGATCGGCGCCCGCGACCTCACGGTGTCGCCGTCGACCACGTTGGCCGGCGAGAAGGCAGGGGTGTCCGCCGGCACGGTGGACGTGGCCGAGCTGCACGCGCCGTACGCGCACCAAGAGCTGATCCTGGCCCAAGCCTTGGGCCTAGGTGACGACGTCAGGCGCAACCCCTCGGGGGGTGCGCTGGCGGCCAACCCGATGATGTCGGCCGGCCTCATCCGCATCGGCGAGTCGGCCAAGGCCATCTGGTCGGGAAAGGCCGACCGGGCGGTGGCGCACGCCACGTCGGGCCCGTGCCTGCAACAGAACCTCGTCTGTGTCCTGGAGGGTGTGTGATGGCGGAGCGCTGCGCGGTCATCGGGATCGGCCAGACGGTGGCCAAGGCCAGGCGGGATGATGTCTCGATCGCCGGCTTGGTGCGCGAGGCGGCACTGGCCGCGCTCGAGGACGCCGACCTGACCTTCGCGGACATCGACGCCGTGGTCGTCGGCAAGGCGCCCGACATGTTCGAAGGCGTCATGATGCCAGAGCTGTATTTGGCGCCCGCCCTCGGCGCAGTCGGCAAGCCCATGTTCCGCGTCCACACGGCTGGTTCGGTGGGCGGCTCGACGGCCATCGTCGCGGCGCACCTCGTGACCTCCGGGGTGCACGAGCGCGTGCTCACCGTTGCCTTCGAGAAGCAGAGCGACTCCGACGCCATGTGGGCGCTCTCGGTGCCCCAGCCCTTCTCGGCCCCCCTGCTGGCCGGGGCCGGCGGCTACTTCGCACCGATCATCCGTGCCTACATGCACCGTTCGGGAGCGCCGAGCGACGTCGGCATGATGGTGGCGGTCAAGGACCGCCTGCACGCGTTGAAGAACCCGTACGCGCACCTGCACCTGCCCGACATCTCCCTCAAGACAGTCGAGGACTCGATCATGTTGTGGGATCCGCTGCACTACCTCGAGTCGTGCCCGTCGTCCGACGGAGCCGCCGCGATGGTCATCGGGTCTGAGAAGGCGGCGGGCGCGGCCACGGCCTCGACGGGTCGCCCGCCGGCGTGGATCCATGGCATGGCCATGCGTTCGGAGCCGACCATGTTCGCGGGACGGGACCAGGTCAACCCGCAGGCCGGACGCGACTGCGCCGCGGACCTGTACCGCCAGGCCGGCATCACCAACCCGCGGCAGGACTTCGACATGGCCGAGGTGTACGTGCCCTTCAGCTGGTACGAGCCGATGTGGCTCGAGAACCTCGGTTTCTGCGACGAGGGCGACGGCTGGAAGCTGACCAAGGCGGGGGCGACGTCGATGATCGAGGGCGGCGACATCCCGTGGAACTGCTCGGGTGGCGTGCTGTCGTCGAACCCGATCGGCGCGTCGGGAATGCTGCGCTTCCTCGAGACCGCGCTTCAGGTGCGTGGACTGGCCGGCGAGCACCAGGTGGCCGACGCCCGACGCGCGCTCGGACAGGCCTACGGTGGCGGCTCCCAGTTCTTCGCCATGTGGGTTGTCGAGCGCGGAGCGGCCCTGATCCTCGAGGCCCGCCGGTATGCTCGGCGGAGCCAAGCCAGCTCTGACCAGGAGGTCTCAGTGAAGGTCGTCGTGGACTTCGACGAGTGTGCCAGCAACGCCGTGTGCATGGGCATCTTGCCCGAGGTCTTCGAGGTACGGGACGACGGGTACCTCTACGTCCTCAACGAGCACCCGCCCGAGGAGTTCCGCGAGCGCCTGCGCGAGGCGGTCAACGGCTGCCCGACCGGCGCCATCTCGATAGAGGAAGACTGACGCCGGGCATCGCACCCCGAATCCCGCCGGCGCCGGCGACGCGCGCCGCCAGCACATGAGTGGACCCGCGACACCGCCCCGGGCGCGCTTCGCTCCGTCGCCCACGGGGTACTTCCACGTCGGCAGCGCGCGGGCGGCGCTGTTCAACTGGCTCTTCGTGCGTCAGCACGGGGGGACGTTCATCCTCAGGATCGAGGACACCGACGAGCTGCGCAACCGCCCGGAATGGACCGACGGGATCATCGTCGCGCTCGACTGGCTCGGCATGGCCCCCGACGAGGGTCCGTACTTCCAGTCGGCCCAAGAGGAGACGCACGCAGCCGCCATCGAGGCCCTCTGGGCGAGCGGCGCGCTCTACGCCTGCGGGTGTACCCGCGAAGAGATCGACGCGCGCACCAAGGCCCGAGCGGCGGCGGGCGACCCGACCCCCGGCTACGACGGACACTGTCGCGACCTGGGCCTGCCGCGGGGCGAGGGGCGAGCGTTGCGCTTCCGCACGCCCGACGAGGGCGTGGTACGCGTCGACGACCTGGTGCGGGGCGAGGTCGATTTCCCGCTGCGCGCGCTCGAGGACTTCATCTGCGTGAAGGGGAACGGTAAGCCGCTCTTTGTCCTCGCCAACGCGGTGGACGACCGCACCATGGCCATCAGCCACGTGATCCGCGGCGAGGACCAGCTCCCGACGACACCGCGCCAGATCCTGTTGTGGGGCGCGCTCAACGCGGCCGAGGGAGCCGGACTGGCCCTGCCCGCATACGCCCACCTGCCGCTGCTGGTCAACGAGGCGGGCAAGAAGCTGTCGAAGCGGCGCGACCCGGTCGCGGTCGAGATGTACCGCGAACAGGGGTACCTGCCCGAGGCCTTCCGCAACTATCTCGCCCTGCTCGGCTGGAGCCCGGGCGAGGAGGAGATCGTGCCGCTCGAGGTTCTCCTCGAGCGTTTTCGCCTGGAGGACGTGCAGCGTTCGCCCGCGTTCTTCGACACCAAGAAGCTGGCGCACATCGACGGTGTGTACATCCGCGCGCTGACGGTGGGCGAGTTCGTCGCGGCGTCGCGGCCGTGGGTGGACCCGGTTCCGGGGGAGTGGGGCCCCGGCCGTGGCGCGATCCCGACACCGGCGCGCCGGCCACCGAGCCCCCGGCGTGGGATCCGGCGCGCTTCGACCCGGCGGTCTTCGCCGCCGTCGCCGCGGTGACCCAGGAGCGCGTGACGGTGCTGGGTGAGGTGCCCGAGCTGGTGGACTTCCTCTTCCTCCCCGACGCACCCGATGACCCCGACAGCTGGCAGAAGGCGGTGGCCGGCGACGAGTTGGCGCCGCGGATCCTGGCCGACGCGCTCGCGGCGTACGAGACGTGCCCGTGGGACGCCGTCTCGCTACACGAGGTGACGCTGGCGCTGGCCGAGTCGGCCGGACGCAAGCTCGGCAAGGCCCAGGCCCCCATCCGGGTGGCGGTGATGGGCCGGACCCGTGGTCTTCCGCTCTTCGACTCGCTCGCCGTGCTCGGTCGCGACGAGACACGCCGGCGCATCGCCGCCGCGCTCGCCCGCCTCGAACTTGCTTGATGTTCTTCGCGCCGCTTCGATGGGCGCTGCGCATCGGCGTCCTCGTGATAGCGGCGATCGTTCTCTATTTCGGCATCACTCTGGTGCAGGTATGGCTGACGTCGCGCCAGTACGACCCACGACCGGCGGAGGCCATCCTGGTCATGGGCGCGGCCCAGTACAACTGCGCGCCGTCTCCGGACCTGCAGGCGCGGCTGGACCAGGCACTGACGCTCTACCGACAGGGTTATTCGCATCTCATCATGGTGACGGGCAGCAAAGAGCCGGGGGACAAGTGTACGGAGGCCGAGTCAGGGGCCATGTATCTCGAGAAGCACGGGGTCCCCTCGACCGCAATCCTCGAGGCCGGAGGCAACGACAGCTACGAGAACATTCAAGACGCGGTGGGAGGCCTCGAGGCCCACGACGCACACGTCGTGCTCGTGACCACGGACCCGTTCCATGAGGACCGATCGATGGCCATCGCGTCGGGCTTCTCGCTCTCCCCGTCGCCCACGCCGACCCAGACCTCGCCGATCTCGGGCTGGTCGACCGTGCCATATTTCTTGAAGGAGGCGGTAGGTGTCGGGTTGGGGCGAATAATCGGCTTCAACCACCTCGAGTGGCTGCACGACGCCTAAAGATGAGGCCGTGGCCGCGTCGGTGGGGTGCTCGGTGCGGGTGTCGGACCCCGGTGGCGGTCGGGTGGGTCAGTTGGTCGTGGCGGGGGCGCCGGTGATCGTTGGCGCGGCGGGTGACTTGAACGTGATGCGGACGACCGTGCCGAGCCCCTGGGCGGTGCCGATCCCGATGACGCACGTGAGGTGCCCGGCCGTCCCGCAGTACCCATCACCGATGATCCCCGTGACGACCCGGAAACGCGCGGTAAACGTGCCGTTGCGACCGACTCGGACGGCCTTGGCGTTCGTGATGTCGCAGTGGGGGGTGTCGGTGGTCGGGTTCATCCGCCGCTGCACCGAACCCGTGCACTGGGTGACGAACCAGGTCTGCGGGGACCCGTGGAAGGAGCGCACCAGGCCGCGGCCTGAAATTGTGACGCTCTGGCCGTTGACCAAACCCGTGTTCGGAGTCACCTTGATGGGGAGTGAAGCGGCGCCGGCTGCAGTTGGCCCGAACGCCACGACGCTGGTGCCGATCGCGGCCGCGAGGAGGCCGAGGACCGCTGCGGGTGCCCACCTCCGCTGCATGGCCTCGACCTCCGAACCATCTCATCCCCGGGGAATCCCAGGCGTCGCATCATTCCACCTGCATCGCTGCGATTCAACGCGCCCCTCCCAGGTCACCGAGCGGAACGGCCTCCGCGGTGCGCTCGGCTAATCTGAATGTCCACCCATTCGGGGGTGGTGTAATCGGCAACACGACTGGTTCTGGTCCAGTTATTGAGGGTTCGAGTCCTTCCCCCCGAGCACCGGCGGGCTCTTGGCGCATGACCGAGTCCTCCGCCCGGCCCCATCGTCTAGAGGCCTAGGACACCACCCTCTCAAGGTGGCGACACGGGTTCGAATCCCGTTGGGGCTGCAAAGAAGTACCAGTTCAGAGGCAGAGTATCGGGAACCTCGGACCCACATCGAGCCCATTGCGGCTCTTCGGATTCTGGCGGGGTCTGCCCGCTCACCGGACGACGATCGAACCGAGCACGCGCCAGTTCGGCTTGCCGGCGTAGAGGAGCGCCCGGATCCGGTAGTTCTCGAAGTTGCGGAACCCGAAGCCGATGCGCTTGATCCGTTTGATCAGATTGTGGCTCTTCGGATTCTGGCGGGGAGTCCGTCCTGACCAGGATCACCCCGAGCGCGACGAAGGTGCCTCAAGCTTGAGGTGTGACCCAACAACCAAGAAGCACCTTCGTTCTTCGCGAGCCTAGTGAGATCCTCGGAGCCCTCGTCGGCCTCAAAGATGTCGTGGTCCTGCACTACGAACGCCGCGGGCCCGACGTCGCACTGGCGATCGAGCAGCGGATCCGCCAACCGGTGCGCTGCCCGAGCTGTTCGGAGTTGGCCCAGGTCAAGGAACGTCCGGTCGTGACCTACATCGACCTGCCCGTCTATGGCACCCCCATGCGCCTGGGATGGAAGAAGCACCGGATGCGATGCGTGAACGCGAGCTGCACCAAGCGTTCCTGGGTACTCCGCGACCACCGCATCGCAGCGAAGAACTGCCTCCTGACGACGCGCGCGGCCAAGTGGGCAACGGTCCAGGTCGGCGACGGGCGTACGGTCAAAGAGGTGGCGGACGAGCTCGCCTGTGATTGGCACACGGTCAACGACGCCGTGACCACCTATGGCACCGCCCTCCTCGAGGCGGACCGCAAACGGCTGAACAAGACCTGCGCCATCGGGCTCGACGAGACCTCGTTCGTGCGCCTGGCCGGAAACCGGACCGACTACGCCACGACCGTGGCCGACGTCGAACACCACCAGATCCTCGACATCTTGCCCAGCCGCAACTACGTGGACGTGGCCGCCTGGATCGACAAGCAGCCCAAGGCCTGGAAGGAGCGCATCGAATACGGGGCTCTCGACATGTCGGCCACCTATGCCGCCGTCTACAGCGTGCTCTTGCCCAAAGCGGCCCAGGTGGTCGATGTCGGACGCCTCGGCTCCGCCGGCCTGGACGGCTCTGGCGAAGCGTGGAAGGAGATCCATCATCGGTGCCCCTCGCGACGCCCTGACCAGGGGTGTGGACGTTTGTGTGGACATCAGCGTGGACGTCCACACCATGGCGTCGTGCCACGGTCTTCAGTTGGTTGCGCCGCCCGTCATCGTTGGTCGTTCCGCCTCGATGAAGTCGAGCAGTGCGACTTTGGGCACGAGCCGGCGCCGGCCGAGACGGATCACCGGCAGCTCGCCTTGGGCGATGAGTTCGTAGGCAAAGGCACGCGAGATGCCGAGGAGCTCTGCTGCCTCGCCGACGCTGACGACGAGACGCTCGCCGGGCCTGAGGGGAGCGAGGGGCGCGGGCGAGCGGGCCGGTGTCTCGTTCGGGATGTACTCGCGTTCCGGGTCGTTCTTCATGGCGGTCCTCCTCGTGGGCTGGGATGAAATTGATCCCCTACCTCTATAGGGCCCACCTTTGTTGCCGGCAGATTGTGCCAACCGTGGCGCCACGTAGCTGGATCATCTTCTTCGACGCCTATTCGGGAGAGGCTTTCGGTGACGACTTGTTCGCAGAAATCACGATCCAGCGCGTTTTCCACCACAGTCATACCTGTCCGCAGGAACTCGTCGGTCCAGGTCTCGTTCTCGGACAAGAAATGGCGCGACGTCATGTACCCACCAAAATCATTGCGTGTCGAAGGAACGGAGGTCGAGCAGTGAGCGGTTGAGTTCGTGTATCCCCGACGCCCCCAGCAACGTCATCGTGCGTATGAGATCGTTGCGGAACCAGGTCAGGACGAGGTCGACACCGCGCTCCCCACCAGCACCGAGCAGCGTAAAGGTAGGCGCGTCCCGACATGCACGCGGCGGCCCCGGCCGCTACTGCCTTGACGATGTCGCTGCCGCGACGCACGCCGCCGTCGCAGATGATTGCCGTTCGACCCTCGGTGGCGTCGACGACGGGGGCCACTAGGGAGAACGGTGCAGGTGATCCATCGAGTTGGCGCCCTCCATGGTTGGACAATGCCACTGCGCTCACCCCGAGGTCCGCCGCGATCACCGCATCGGCCGTCGTCTGGATCCCCTTGATCACGATGGGGCCGTCCCACACGGACTGGAGCCACTCGACGTCGGACCACGAAAGTGCTGGGTCGAACTGCGTGTTGATGTACTCGGATACCAGCACCGGTGTGGAGCCATCACCGACCTCGCGGCCGACCACGTTGGCGAATCGGATGGGGTCCCCGCGCAAGAGGTTCAGTGTCCACCGCGGGTGGAGTGCACCGTCAACGAAGGTGCGAGGACCGATGGAGGGTGGTAACGCGAAGCCACGCCGCACGTCACGCTCGCGGCGCCCGAGTATCGCCGTGTCTACCGTGAGTACGAGGGCCTCGTAGCGGGCCTCCGCGGCGCGCTCGACCATCTCTTTGACGAGTTGGCGGTCGCGCCAGGCGTAGACCTGGAACCACAGCCGGCCGTCGCTGACGGCGCGCACTTCCTCGATCGAGCACGTGCTCAGGGTGGAAAGGGTGTAGGGAAGCCCGAGCGCGAGCCGCAGCCCGGGCTACGGCGAGCTCACCCTCGGGATGCACGATACGAGTGAATCCGGTTGGTGCAAGCGCCAGCGGGTAGGCGGCTGGCTCGCCGAGCAGGGTCGACGAGATGTCGATTGAGCTCACGTTGCGCAAGACGCGGGGCTGGAATCCAGTGGTGTCGAATGCAGCGCGGTTGGCAGCGAGGCTCAGCTCGTCCTCCGCGCCGCCATCCACGTAGTCGAAGACGCCCCTCGGCAGCTGGCGGCGGGCGATGGCGCACAGGTCGTCGACCGAGGCTGCTCGCGCCAGGCGCCGATCGACCGAGTTCGTCTGGAACCGTTCCAGGCGGACCACCGCCCGCAGGTTCTGCAACATGCTCACTGTGGTTCGTACCTCAGGACTTCCATGCTCGTCGCCACCATCTGTCTCGCATCGTCGAGGGAGCCGGCGATCGCTCCGTGCGCACGGGCCTGCACCAGCACGTTCCCGAGCGCGGTGGCCTCCGTCGGGCCGGCGACGATGGGCACACCGGCCGCATTCGCTGCGACCTGACAGACGAGCGGGCTGCGCGACCCTCCCCCGACGATGTGGATGAGGTTGAGGCCGGAGCCCGAGAGATCGGCGGCCCGGCGAGCGGCACCGGCATAAGCGCGGCCCAGCGAGTCCAGGATGCACCGGGCCGTCTCCGGAGGCCTGGTGGGCGGAACGGCGCCTTCGGCAGTGACCGCTGCGGCGATCCGCTCGGGCATCGGTCCGGGCGGCAGGAAAGACGGATCGTCGACGTCGAACACAGGTCCGCCGGCCGGCAGCGCACCAGCGGCCGCTAGCAGCTCGTCAAGGTCCTGTGGTCGGCCCTCATTGGACCAGGTCCGCAACGACTCCTCGAGTAGCCAGAAACCGCCGGTGTTGCGCAAGAACCGGGTCCGCCCGTCGACGCCGAGCTCATTGGTGAAGTTCGCTCGGCGAGCCTCCGGCGTGAGCACGGGGCCTTCCCGCTCAACCCCAACGAGCGACCACGTCCCGCTCGAGACGTAGGCGGACCGTTGCTCGAGTCCGGGCACCCCCGCCACAGCCGACGCGGTGTCGTGCGAACCGACGGCCGTTACAACCACGTCGCGGTGCAAGCCGAGGTGCTCACGTATCGCAGGCAGCAGCGGACCGAGCACCCTTCCAGGTGAGACGAGCGGCGCCAGCAGTCCAAGCGGTATCTCCAATCGTCTCGCGAGGTCGGCCGACCACTCACCCCGGTGCACGTCGAGCAAGCCCGTCGTTGAGGCGTTGGTCCGCTCGCTGCGCTGCGTACCGGTAAGCCAGTACGCCAAAAGGTCGGGCAGCAGCAGGAGGCGGGCCGACCGGTCCCACAGCGGCCCGCGGCGCTCGGCCTCCAATTGGTAGATGGTCGTGAAGGGCAGGAATTGCAGGCCGTTGATGGACCACAGCTCGTCCGGCGGCACGCGCCGGTGGACGGCGTCGACGACCTTGGCGGTGCGGTCGTCGCGATACGACACCGGTTCGGCCAACAACTCACCGGCCTCGTCGAGCAATGCGTAGTCAACCCCCCACGTGTCGATCCCGATCGATTCCACCGAGGGATGCGACCCCACCAGCAGCGTCAGGCCCTCGAGCACCTCTTCAAAGAGGCGCGTGAAGGACCAGCGCAGACGGCCGTCGCAATCGACGGGCCCGTTGGCAAAACGGTGCATGGTCTCGAGGGAGACCCGTTCGCCCGCACCGTCGACCAGACCGGCCACCACGCGCCCGCTCGATGCGCCCAGGTCCACGGCGGCGAAGACGCGCGGGGACACGGCCGGCGACCAAGTCCTCAGCGCAGGAAGGCGGCCGCCACGCCGCTGTCCACCGGGACGAGCATCCCGGTCGTGTGGCTGAATTCATCTGACGCGATGGCTGCCACCGCTGCCGCAACGTGCTCAGGCAGGACCTCGCGTTTGAGCAGGCTGCGCTGCGCATAGAACGCGCCCAACTCATCTTCGGGCACGCCGTAAACGGCGGCCCGGTCGGCGCCCCAGCCGCCCGCGAAGATGCCGCTCCCGCGGACGACCCCGTCGGGGTTCACGCCGTTCACCCTGATCTGATGCTCGCCCAGCTCGGCCGCCAGCAGTCGCACCTGATGGGCCTGGTCCGCCTTGCTTGACCCGTAGGCCACATTGTTCGGGCCGGCGAAGACGGCGTTCTTCGACGCGACGTAGACGATGTCGCCCCCGAGGCCCTGCGCCACCATGGCCCGGGCCGCCGCCTGCGCCACCAGGAACGACCCCTTGGCCATGACGTCGTGCTGGAGATCCCAGTCGTGCTCGGTCGTCTCGAGCAGCGGCTTGGAGACCGAGAGCCCGGCATTGTTGACCACGAGATCGATACCGCCGAAGCCGAGCAACGCCGCCTCCACGGCCTCGCTCACCGTCTGTGCGTCGGTCACGTTGACTGCGACACCAAGGGCCACGTCCGAGCCGCCGATCTCGGCCGCAGCCGCGTTGGCCCGCTCAGCGTCGAGATCGGCTACCACTACGCAGGCGCCCTCGGCCGCAAGCCGTGTGGCGATGGCACGCCCAATGCCGCCGGCGGCCCCCGTCACCAGTGCGATGCGCCCCGCGTGGCGCTTTGGTGACGGTAGGCGACGAAGCTTGGCCTCCTCGAGGGCCCAGTACTCGATCCGGAACTTCTCGCGCTCCGGGATCGGCCGATAGGAGGAGATGGCCTCGGCGCCGCGCATCACGTTGATGGCGTTGACGTAGAACTCGCCGGCGATACGCGCTGTCTGTTTGTCGCGTCCGTAGGAGAACATCCCGACGCCGGGCACGAGGATGATGGCCGGGTCCGCTCCCCGCATGGCGGGGGAGTCCGTGGTCGCGTACCGCTCGTAGTAGGCGCGGTACTCGTCCCGGTAGGTCGTGTGCAGCTCTTCCAGCCGCGCCACGCACTCCTCGAGACCGGCCGAGGCCGGCAGGTCGAGGACGAGCGGGCGCACTTTGGTGCGGAGGAAGTGGTCGGGGCACGAGGTGCCGAGTCGCGCGAGGTCGAACAGCTTGGCTCCGGCCAGGAACTCGAGCACGACCTCCGAGTCGGTGAAGTGCCCCACCATGCGGCTGTCCGTCGATGCGATCCGGCGCAGGTGCGGTGCCAAGGCGGCCGCCTTGGCGCGGCGCTCCGCCTCGGGCAGCGCCCCCCGCCCGGCCACCGCAGGACCGAAGGGCTCGGTGGTGCCGTGCTCGTCGATGAACCGTTGCGCCTCGGAGATGATCCACAGGGAATTGCTCTCGGCCTCGGCGCTGGTGGCGCCCCAGGCCGTGATCCCGTGCCCGCCCAGGATCACCCCCACCGCATCGGGATGCGCGTCGTGCACCGCGGCGATGTCGAGACCGAGCTGGAAGCCGGGCCGGCGCCAGGGCACCCAGACGACGCGGTCACCGAAGATCTCCTTGGTCAGCTGCTCGCCGTCGGCGGCGGCGGCCACGGCGATGCCGCTGTCGGGGTGGAGGTGGTCGACGTGTGCGGCGGCGACCAGACCGTGCATGGCCGTGTCGATAGAGGGCGCAGCGGGGCAGCGGCCGTGCAGGCAGTAGTCGAATGCCGCGACCATCTCGTCCTCGCGCTCCTCACCCGGGTACGCCCCGCGCAGCGCCCGCAGCCGGTCGAGGCGCAGCACGGCCAGCCCGTCAGGCCGCAGCGTGCCGAGGTCGCCACCGGACCCCTTGACCCAGAGCACCTCGACGGGCGATCCGGTCACCGGATCCATCACCGATCCCTTGGCCGAGGTGTTCCCGCCGCCGTAGTTGGTGGTGCGCGGGTCGGCACCGAGCCGGTGCGACCGTTCGAGCAGCTCCTCGACGATGCCACCCGCCTCACTTGGGCCAGGCACTTAGGCCCCCCAGCCCGACTGCTGACCGCCGACGCGGTCCTCGATGATCCGTTGGCGGTACCCGCTGGCTGCATAGGCGGCCACCGGGTCCGCCGGCAGCCCCCGCCCGACGCGCCACTCGGCCAGATCGGCGCGGACGTCGGTGTAGAAGGCGTCCATCAGCACCGCGTTGCCTGCCAGCACGTCACCCGCTGCCTCGGCTTCGGCCAGCGCAGGCTGGTCCACCAGCAGCGTCCGGGCCAGCATCTCCTGCACGGTGAGTACCGAGCGGATCTGGGCGGGGATCTTCTCCTCGATGTTGTGGCACTGGTCGAGCATGAACACCACGCCGCTCTTGGTGTCGTAGCCACCGCCGCGTACCACCTCGAAGAGGATGCGGAACAGCTGGAACGGATCGGCCGCGCCGACCATCAGATCATCGTCGGCGTAGAAGCGCGAGTTGAAGTCGAACGAGCCCAGGCGCCCCAGGCGCAGGAGCTGCATCACGATGAACTCGATGTTGGTGCCCGGCGCGTGGTGCCCGGTATCGAGACACACGACGGCACGCTCGCCGAGCGCGACGCAGTGCGCGTACGCCGTTCCCCAGTCCGGGACGTCGGTGGCGTAGAAGGCGGGTTCGAAGAACTTGTACTCGAGGACGAGTCGCTGCGACGGTCCGAGGCGGGCATAGACCTGGGCCAGCGAGTCGGCCAACCGCTCCTGCCGCGCCCGTAGGTCGCCCTGCCCGGGATAGTTCAAGCCATCCGGCAGCCAGATCTTGAGATCGCTGCCGCCGGTCACGTCCAAGATGTCAACGCACTCGAGCATGTGCGCCACCGCCTTGGCACGCACGCGCTCGTCGACATGGCAGAGGCTGCCGAGCTTGTAGTCGTCGTCCTGGAAGGTGTTTGTGTTGATGGTCCCCAGCCGCAGGCCGAGGTCCTCGGCGTAGCGTCGCAGCTTGTCGAAGTCGTCGACGCGGTCCCACGGGATGTGCAGCGCTACCGACGGCGCCAGCCCGGTCACCCGGTGCACCTCGGCTGCATCTTCGAGCGTCTCCTGCGGCGTCCGTGGCACGCCCGGCTGTGCGAAGACCTTGAAGCGTGTTCCAGAGTTGCCGAAGGCCCACGACGGCAACTCAATCCATTGCCGCTCGAGCTGACCTGCGATGTCGGCGAACGTGGCCATAACCCTCCCCGGGCCTGCGGCCCCTCGCCGGGGGCCCCTTGTCCGAAGATGAGATCCTACACTTTCGTATCGCTCTTGTAACAACGTTATCCTTTTTGCTACGCTCGAACGGTTGCGAGCAAAGGGGGCCCAAAATTCCCGTCATTGACATCGATTCGCACTTTGAGCCAGCGCACGACTGGCTTGACGAATTTCCCGGACTCAAGAAGCGGCTCCCGGAGCGTTACCCGACGGACGACCCCCGCTTTTCCATGGCGACACCCGAGATGTTCGCCTGGTTTGTCTCCGATGACCTGCTGCGAGGTGTCCCCAAGTTTCAGCGGATGCCCATGGACCGTCTCGTCACCGACGGCATGCGCGCCATCTACGACCCGAAGCGCGGTCCCGAGACGGGCTATCCAGGTTCAAACCAGCATCTCGAACTGGCCGATACCGGCGGGCGCCTTGCATGGATGGACGAGCAGGGTATCGACGTCCAGAACGTGATCAGCGGAACCGCGTACACCTTGGCCCGAGCGATCACGGATCCCGGACTCAGCATGGATGCCCTCGAGGCAGTCAACTCTTGGATGTCGGATCGACTGGAGGACTCCGGCGGACGCCTGATGCTGGCCGCGACCGTCCGCTTCGAGGATCTCGATCGAGCCATTGCAGAGCTCACCCGTATGCGAGAGCGAGGTAGCCGCACGTTCCTCCTGCCTTCCGAACCTGTTGGGGACGTCCCACCCAACCACCCGGATTACGACCGTCTGTGGGCAGCGGTCACCGATCTTGGCCTCATTCCGATCGTCCATGTGGGTTTGAGTCCGGCCATCTATCACCCTGCATGGGCAAACACTGATGATCCAGCCATCATCAGGGTGATCTCGGTACTACAGCCCTATCAGCAGGCCCAGGTCTTTCTCAATGCCATGGTCCTCGGTGGCGTCTTTGAACGACACCCCGACCTCACGGTTGTATTCGCCGAGCACGGCATCGACTGGATCATTCCGGCGACCTTCCGGATGGACGCGATCGCCCAGCCTGGCCTGAGCCCGCTGCTCATCGGTGAATACCGATGGCCGCTGTCACCAGCTGAGTACGTCCAGCGCAACATCCGCGTCACCCCGCTTCCGGTAGCACACGAGCTTCCGAACGCCACCCTTGAGTACTTGCCGACGGTCCCTGTCTTTTCTTCGGACTACCCACACTTCGAGGGAAGTGGGGACCCGATGGGGCACTACGAGAAGGAGCTGGCATCGGTCACGTCCGAAGCAAGAACCGCCTTTCTGGGCTCCAACCTGGCTGATTGCTTCGCTCGCATGGGCGACCCGATCGCGAACTGACCCCTGCGACGATGACGACTGAATCGCTCACCGTTGTAGAGGTGCAGAGTCTGTTGGCCGGCTGGTGGTTCGACTACGACCAGGGAAACTTCGACGCGTGGCCCCGCTACTTTGCCGAGGACGCGCACTTCTCCTGCCGTAGCGACTCGCAGGCCACACCCTTCGAAGAATTTGTGACCGCAGACATGCGCGGTCGAGATGAGGTGGTGGCCTGGAACCGCGAACATCGCTCACAGAGCCCGTACCCACTGCGTCACAACAGTACGAACATCCATCTCGATTCGATAGGCGAGGGGAGGGCAACCTTCCGCTCCTACATTTTCGTGACCCATGTGGTCGGCGGCGGCATCGCACCACTGGCCAGTGGGATTTGTCGTGGAGCCGTGCGGCTTGAAGACGGAGCGCTGCGGATTTCGGACCTGCGACTGATGCTCGATTTCACCGACTCGCAAATTTTCACATCAGCAACTCGATTCACGTTCGACTGAGCCGACGGCTCCGACCTGAGATACGGGGGATAGCAATGACGAGCATGAGCGGCCTGCGCCCAACTGCATTGGCCCTGCTTCTGACCATCGTGACCGCGGCTGGGATTCTGATCGCACCCTCCAGCAGTGGCGCATCTTCGTCATCCATTTCGTACACCAAGTTCGGAACGCTTCCGTCGCCGTGTGGGAAAGGACATGCCACTGGCTCGACGGATCAGGGTGTCACCAACACGACGATCAACATCGCCTATGGCGACGACCGCGGCTACTCGGGAATCCCCGGACTCGACCAGGAGATGGGCGACGCGGTCAAGGACATGATCGCTTGGTGCGATGCACAGGGTGGCATTGACGGCCGGAAGATCGTCGGGGACTACTACGACGCCGCGATCACCAACGTCGGCAGTGTGACGACGCAAGCGTGCAAGAAGGACTTCATGCTGGTTGGAGAAGGGTTTGCTCTGGACGGTGCCGCCGAGCAGTCGCGCCTTGAGTGCAACCTTGCCGCTGTCCCGGGGTTCACGGTGGCTCCGGTCTTCGCAAATGCCTACGAAATGTACCAAGCATCACCAAACCCCGCCGACTACAGCCCAGTGTCGAGCGCCTACCAAGCGGAAAAGCTGTTCGGGTCAAAGACGAAGCATGCCGGTGCGTACACCACCACGCTTTCGACGCAAGCGGCCTCGAACGCCAAGGCCGTACAGGCCTACACATCGGCCGGCTGGAAGTTCGTGAACTGCTCCTTCCAGGTCGACTACAGCGGCGAGCCCAGCTACACCCCATTCGTTCAGAAGCTCCAAAGCTGTGGGGCCCAGATCGTCTACACCGATGTCGCACCCGGACCCGTGCTCTACGGGGCTCTCGAATCCGAGGATCAGATTGGTTACAACCCCATCTGGGTTGAGGACTCTGCCTCATACACCGCCGCCTTCGCGCGCTGGAATACCGCCGGCCTTGGTGACAACACGTATGTGCGGCTGTCCTATGAGCCACTTGAGGCGGCCAAGGTCGTGCCTGCGGTGGGCCAGTATCTGGCGATCGTCAAGAAGTATGGGGGTTTGTCCTCTCAGCTCGGCGAGCAGGCCACGTCTTCATTCTTGTTGTGGGCTACCGAAGCGAAGGCCTGCAGTTCGACCCTCACGCGCCAATGCATGATCAATCACCTGTCGAAGGTGGCGAGCTGGACCGGTGGGGGGTTGAACAGTTCGGGCAACCCCTCCAAGAATCTTCCGCCAAATTGTGGGCTGTTGATGAAGCTTCAGGGCACCAAGTGGGTGCAGGCGTACCCGAAGAAGCTCGGGACCTTTGATTGCTCTTCGAAGTACATCGTGCAGAACACCGGATCGGTAGTGGACACCACCCTCAACGCTCAGCGCTACGCGACCCAATACGCGAGCTCGTCGGTCATCAAGCCTCAAGGCTAAGGAGTTCCGTGATCCGTTCAACGGGAGTTTCCAGGCGCGGTAGTTGACAGACTCATACAAGTATCTCTACTATGGCTTCATGGAGAGGGCGCCTGAGGGCCGGAGCGAGATCCCGGCGGAGAAGCTCGGAACCATCGAGAGAGCTCTCGAGCAGCTGCTGCGGCTCAATGCGAGCCGCAAGGTCCACGCTCGCCGTGCTGCTGCCGCCGGAGTGGTGATTTCCCAGCCCGGTTTTCAACTGCTGCGACGCATCCAAGAAGAGGGAGGCATCCAAATCGGTGAGCTGGCGCGCCTCACTGAGATGGATCCGGCTGCGGCCGGCCGTCAGGTCGCCCAGCTCGAACAGGATGGCCTGGTCACGCGAGAGAAAGTGTCGGACGACGGACGTGTGGTCCTCGTACGGGTCACCCCGCGAGGTGCCGAGGTTCGCCAGCGTATGAGCCTGGTAGGAGAGCGACACATGACCGACGTACTCGCGGGATGGTCGGACACGGATCGACGTCGCTTGGCCGTCCTGTTGCCGCGCCTCGTTGAGGGAATGCGCAATGTGGCCTATCGCTCAGAGAGCGACGAGGAGTTCGTGATGGGTGAGGCGCGTTCAGCATGATGCCCCAAGACATTGCGGTCATCGATCTCATGATCGGCTTCCCGAGTGCAGATGCTCGAGCTAAGTATGACTCGCTTCGCGAACTGGCGAAAGACGCTGAGAGCCAGCGGATGAACATGCCGGCCGAGTACATGTTCAAAGAAATTCCCGACCATCTGGAGCAGCAGCAGAATCCGATTGACGTGACCTTGGCGGCGATGGACAAACACGGAATTGACATCGGCCTGGTCGCACTCCGAAATCCGATCACGACCGATGCCATCCTTCAACACCCCAACCGTTTCGCCGCGGGTCTCGAGGTTGATCCAAACGACGTCAGCGGTACCGTCCGGGCAATACGTGAGGCTCACGCGACCCACGGCATCGTCGCTGTCTCCACCTTCCCGGCAGGGTGCAACCCGCAAGTCCCGGTCAGCGACCGCCGGTACTACCCGACCTATCAGACGTGCGTCGACCTTGACATCCCGATCATCGTCAACGCCGGCATCGTGGGACCACGTGTCCCGTCAGCCTGTCAAGACGTGATGCATTTCGACCAGGTTTGCTACGACTTCCCGGACTTGCGGATCGTCATGCGCCACGGTGCAGAGCCATGGGAGGACCTGGCCGTCAAACTCATGCTCAAGTGGCCCGGCCTCTACTACATGACGTCCGCCTTCGCACCGAAGTACTACCCGCGCGCCATCATCGATTTCGCCAATACACGGGGTGTGGACAAGGTCATGTACGCCGGATACTTCCCGATGGGCCTCGATCTTGACCGGATCTTCGCGGAACTACCCAATGTGTCTTTTCGTGATCACGTGTGGCCGGCGTTTTTGCGTGACAACGCTATGAGGGTCTTCAAGCTGGACAAACGATGAGCGGCTCTCGTCGCATCCCTTACGCAGGAAGCGTGCACGATGAGCACGAGGTCGCGGCGGTCTGCGAAGTTCTGGCTGGTGGTCCCCAAGCCCTGCGGATAGGCAAGAACGTCCGGGAGTTCGAGCGCCGCATTGCCGAGTTGTTCGGCAAGCGGCACGGAATCATGTGCAATTCCGGGTCTTCTGCGCTCTACCTCGCGGTCGAGCTCTTGGATCTCTCGCCAGGCGACGAAGTGATCACCTCGGCCGTGACCTTCTCGACGGACATCGCGCCGCTCGTGAAAGCCAGTCTGACACCCGCATTCGTCGACGTGGAGGCGGACACCTACAACATCGACGTCGACGGCATTGCCGAGATGATCGGTCCGCGCACCAAGGCCATCCTTGTCCCCAACTTGATTGGAAACGCACCCGACTGGGACGCTATTCGCGTCTTGGCCGACGAGCACCAACTGGCTGTCGTAGAAGACTCTTGCGACTCCCTCGGAGCCACTCTGCGAGGGACACCGACGGGCACGCGATCAGACATCTCAGTGACGTCGTTCGCTCTCAGCCACATCATCACGGCGGCCGGCACCGGAGGGATGATCTGCATCGATGACGACGCCCTTGCCGACAGGTGCCTCATGCTGCGGCGGTGGGGTCGGCGATCCGAAATTCAGCTTTTCGGGTCGGCCAAGGGGGCAGGGAACCGCTTCTTTTCGTCGATCGGCGATGGGTTGGAATACGACAACTTGTTCATCTTCGACGAGATCGGCTGGAACTTCGAGCCCTCGGAGCTCTCTGCAGCATTCGGGTTGGTCCAACTGGACAAATTGAAAGTCAATCTTGAGACTCGCAAACGCAACTTCGCCCGGCTCTACGAGCACTTTTCGAAGCGGCCAGACGTGTTCGTCGTGCCTCGTACGACGCCCGGTCTTGACACCGCCTGGCACATGTTCCCGCTACGAATCCAGCCGGCGTCGGGAGTCCGCCGCTCCGAATTTCAACAGCACATGGAACGAAACGGCATTGACACGCGGATGGTCTGGACTGGGAATGTCACCCGCCAACCCGCCTTCGACAAAATTCCGCACCGCGTTCCATCAAAGGGATTGCCCCGAGCTGACGAAGTCATGGAACAAGGCTTGGTTCTGCCTTCCAACCATGGCCTCGACGATGGGGACATCGACTACATCTGGGAGATAGCGGAGGCGTTCCTGCGATGAGCTACGAATCCAAGGAGGACCGTCTGGTCCTCATCTCTGCGGATGGACATGCCGGTGGCAATCATGATCAATACCGTGAATACCTCGATGCCCGGTATCTCGAGGCCTTCGACGCGTGGCGGGGCCGCTACACGAATCCCTTCAAGGATCTGACCGGGGGCACCCGCAATCGCAACTGGGACGACGACAGGCGAATCGCCGAGCTGGAAGCGGACGGGGTCGTTGCGGAGGTGCTCTTCCCCAACACGATTCCGCCCTTCTTCCCCACAGGTGCCGTGGTGGCCCGGCCCCCCACGCCCGAGGACTACGAGTTCCGACTGGCCGGCATCCGTGCGCACAACCGATGGCTGGCGGATTGGTGCCACGGCCGGGCCGATCGAAGAGCAGGGATCGGACAGATCTTCTTGAATGACATCGACGATGCGATCGCCGATGTCCGGTGGTGTCACGAGCACGGGCTGCGAGGGGGGGTCCTTGTCCAGCCGGTGCCGGACGACATGAAGCACATCAAGCCGCTGTATGCCCCCGACCTCGACCCCTTGTGGTCCGTGTGCCAGGAGCTGGGAGTGGTTGTCAATACCCACTCGGGCGGCGCAGGCATGCCCGACTACGGCCCGTACGACGCGGCTGGGCTTCTTTGGATCGCGGAGACCACATTCTTCTCTCGGCGTCCGCTCACCCAGATGATTGTGGGCGGCGTATTCGAGCGGTTCCCGGATCTGCGCTTCGTGCTGACCGAGCAGGGTGCTTCGTGGATCGGCCCGCTCCTCGCCCAGTTGGACTCCTACCACGGGCAGATGAAGAAAGTGGGACGAATCGGCGAGCTGAAGTATGACGCTGACGCCGTGCTTCCGCTCAAGCCAAGCGAGTACTTCGCCCGAAACTGTTGGGTCGGAGTGAGCTTCCCATCACCCGGGGAGGCGGCCGCCCGGAACGACATCGGTCTCGACCGTTTCATGTGGGGCAGCGACTTTCCGCACGACGAGTCCACCTATCCCAATACCCGAGAAGGTCTTCGTCGCGCCTTTGCCGGGATGGATCGCTCCGAGCTGCAGAAGGTGTTGGCCGAGAATGCGGCCGACGTCTATGGGTTTGACCTGGACCGGCTGAAGCCATTGGCCGAGCGGGTGGGTCCCACCTTCGCCGAACTCTCCGTTCCCTACGAGGGCATCCCCGAGGGGAATCGCTCACCGGCCTTCACCCGAGCCTGAGGTGAGCGGTATCTCAAAGCGCCTCTCTGGGCGCCGTGCACTCGTCACCGGCGCAAGTCGTGGGATTGGGGCGGCAACGGCTCAACGGCTGGCAGCAGAGGGCGCCGACGTAGCCATCGTCGCCCGCACCTCAGAGCATCACGCCACCCTGGCTGGCTCCTTGTACGACACCGCAGAACGTCTTGCCCCTTTTGGCGTACGTACGGTCTCCATCACAGCGGACCTCACCGACCCCGAGGCCAGAGGCGAGATCGTGCCCAAAGCGGTTGAAGGGCTCGGGGGATCAATCGACATCCTCGTCAACAACGCTGCGGCAGCGATCTACCAACCATTGATCGACTTTCCGCTCAAGCGTCGACGCCTCGTGTTCGAGGTCAATGTTCACGCCCCGTTCGACCTTGTACAGGCTGTTCTGCCCGCAATGATCGACCGAGGGGAAGGCTGGATCGTCGACGTCTCGAGCGCAACGGCTCACCTGTGGGAGCCCCCGTTCAAGTTGGGATCTTTGGGTTCAACGACCGGTGTCTACGGTGCGTCCAAGGCGGCGCTCAACCGACTCACCAATGCCGTGGCCGCCGAAGTCACGGGGACCGGGGTACGCATCAACACCGTCGAACCGCGGTCGGCGGTCATGAGCGAAGGCGCCGAAGTGCTCATCGGGTCACCACTTCCGGCCGACCAGGTCGAGTCCATGGAGGCCATGGTTGAGGCGGTCGTAGCGCTTTGTGATTGTCCGGCTGAACGAACCGGACTGACGCATGTGAGTCTGGATTTGCTCAAAGAGCTCGGGTTGTCGGTGCACGGTTTGGACGGACAACCCCTATCGCCCTAGGAGGTGCTACTTGGCAGCGCGTTTCGCAGTGACTTTCTGAGCCGGCCTGTCAGGCAGGTCAAGCCCGGCGGCACTAAACATCGTCGCGAATGTGTCGGCTAAGTCGCGCGCTGGAGGAGTCGCCAGGCCGAAGGCCTCGAGAAGCCCAAGACCGAGTTCGGCACTCCAGACGACGTTCACAGCGGTCTTGGTGTCCACACTTGGCACGACGTCGTTGCAATCAGCCCAGGCGTCAAGCCCGTCAGCCCACATGGACAGGTGCCGACGATGGAGTTGAGCCAGGCGCGCCCGCACTTCTGCGTCGGAACGGGCGGCAATCGCGCCTTCGAGCAGCAACGCACGCAGTTGTTTTCGATCTTCGAAGGTCTCGAGGTTGTACTCGACCAATTTCAGGCGGGGTACCGGCCTGGACCAAGCGTGGAGGCAGTCGCTCCAGGTCCTCGCCAATGCGCGCTTCGATCACCTCGAGCAGGAGGGTCGCCTTGTTGGTGAAGTTGCCGTAGATGGAGCCCGTCGTCATTGATGTGGCGCGGGCCAGATCCCGCACCGTCACTGCTGCGAAGCCTCTGGTAGCAAAGAGCTCCATCGCCGCCTCGATCAGCTTTGACTGTGTGGCGACAGCTCGGGGCGAGTCTCGCAATGCGGTGAGGGGAGCGAGGGTCCGGCTCTCGGCTACCGGTCGGCGCTGGTCGCCTCGCCTGCGGGTGTAAGGGCTGCGTTCAGGTGGCCGGCGCGCGTGGGGTCGCTCAGTCAGCTCCAGGCCAGCCAGGTATGTGCTGACAAACTGAGCCACGTTGGCGGGCTTGGCTTTGAGAGCTCCATGTGCCTCCAGGACTCCAAGACCAAGCTCAATTGACCACAAGGAACGCACCAGGCTGTCCATGTTGATGCGGCGGTCGACGTGTCGGACAACCTGCCAATCGCTGTAGTCAGTGACCCAGCGCTCCAAGAGGGCGGCGAGCGTCGGTTGGAGCCGTGTGCGCAGATCAGCATCCGTGCGCGAAGCCGTCGCAGCGTCGACAAGAAGGGCGCGCATCGTTGCACGGGTAGACATCCGGACAAAGCTCCGGCGGACAAATTCGGGAAGTGCCATGTCCGGCCGAGTTCCCTCCATGTCTGCTTTGATGCGGACATCGAGGATCTCGGCCAGTAGCTCACCCTTGTTACGAAAACTCGAGTAGATAGCTCCCGTCGTAAGCCCCAGGCGGCTGGAAAGATCGCGCACTGAGACCTGGGCGTAGCCCTTCGAGGCGTAGAGGTCTTCTGCCAGCTCGAGCAACCGGGCGCGATTGTCTGGGCTCGAGGACGACCTTGATGCAGTCATGGCTGATTCATCGTACGGCGGGAGCGTTCCTTCTCTCGTGATCTCGATCTTTGGGCTACTTCTGCATGCCCCCACTCACCGAGATGTCGTCTCCGGTGACGTATGCGGACGCATCACTGGCGAGATAGAGCACCGGCCCGACAATTTCATGCGGGTCGGCCACACGCTTCATCAACGTCCCAGCGGCGACCATTGCTTTGAAGCCGGGAGCACTGCGTTCGCCACCTTCCATCATTTCGCTGTTGAAAGGACCAGGGGAGAGCGCATTGACGCGAACATTCCACGATGCCCACTCTTGGGCCATGCTCTTCGTGAGGTTGATCAACGCGGCTTTCGAAGCGGCGTACGCGCAGATGTTGGCGCCGCCGGAGTAGCCGCCCATCGAAGCGATGTTGACGATGCTGCCGCCGCCTTGATCCCTCATGATCGGCGCTACCAGCTGTGAGGTTCGAAGTGGGCCTTCGACATTGACGGAAAAGACCTTTCGCCAGTACTCCAATGTCATGTCGGTCGGAGTGAGGCGTGCCGGGTTGATGCCGGCGTTGTTGACCAATACGTCGATCCGTCCGAGCTGCTCCTTTACCTGGGCGACGAAGCCTCCGACGGCTTCCCAATCCCCGACATGACAGGCGAGACCGACCACACGCGATCCGGCCGCCTCTTCGAGCTCGGCAGCGACCTTCTCACAGGCGTCCTGTTTGCGGCTGCTCACAACCACAGTCGCCCCAGCGGTTGCCAGACCCTCAGCCATGGCCCGTCCAATTCCCTTGGTCGATCCGGTGACCACGGCCACCCGGCCGGTGAGATCGAAACCGCGTCGCTCATCAGGCATCTCTTGTCGCTCCAATGTCGTCATGTCGTTCTGACCCACCCCAAGGTTGACACGGGGACCTGGCATTGGGGGGTGGGGGACAGCCGCCGACCTTGCCAACCGTGGGGGATAAGAGAACTATAACAACGTCATTTTCCTGACTCAACCGGGTCCCAGGGTCGCTTCAGTGCCCCTCTGGTCGAGGGCGCGTCGGTGTGCGGATCAAGTCGTGATGGATCCTCCATTGACCTGAACGGTTTGGCCGGTTACCCACGCCCCCTCTTCTGACGCGAGCCAAAGGCATGCTGCGGCGATGTCTTCAGGCAAACCAGTTCGACCGATCGGGATCGTACGAGCCAGCCTGGCCGTGGCCTGCGGATCCGGTAAGTCCATGAGGCCGATCGCCAGCGTGTTCGCCGTGACTCCGCTCTTCGCGATTTCGAGTGCCAGGCTTCGGGTGAAGGCGATTCCACCACCCTTCCCCGCGCTATTGGGGGCCACGCCGATGTTCACTCCGGCTGTGGCGGCACCCGAGGAGATCGTGATGACACGACCCCATCCCCGCTCGCACATGCCTGGGACGACTGCGTGGCAGCAGTTCATGACTCCATACAAATTGACCCTGATGGGACCCTCCCAGTCAGCAGGGTCCATGTCGATGAACCGCTGAAGCGCCATCGGTGCCGTGCCACCATTGCCGGCGTCGTTCACCAAGATGTCGACGCGTTCGACGGAACGGACGGCATCGAGCACGGCGGAAAGGTCAGTGACGTCGAATGGGAGCGCCTGGGCGCGGCCACCGTCCTTCATCACGGCCTGGACGACGGCAGCAGCTCTTTCGGTGACAACATCGTTGACCAACACGAGGGCGCCCCGGGCAGCAAGCGCCTGGGCGATGCCGCTCCCCACGTTCTGGCCCGCGCCGGTGACGAGGGCAACCCGACCATGCAGGTCAAAGATCGGAGCACTCAACCTGGCGTCCCCTTCAATGGGCGAAAGGGCTGACCACGCCCATGATCAGGCTCGCGAGGCAGACCCAGCACGCGTTCGCTCAAGATGTTGCGCTGGATCTGGTCCGTCCCGCCCCCGATACGGATCGACCATTGGGACAGGAACTGCTGCTGCCAAAAGCCGCCATCGGGCGCACCTTCGACTCCTAGCATCCCTGCGGCTCCCTCCAGACTCAGCAAGAGGTCTGTTGTGGTGGCGATGTGTTGGGAAAACGCGAGCTTCATGACTGAACTCTCTGGGCCCGGCGCCCGTCCCTGGCTGATGGCGGTCTGGACCCGATACCCGAGAAAGCGCAGCAACTCGAACCGGGTGTAGGCAGCGGCCAGCTCCTGACGAAACCGCTCCTTTTGCTGTGAGCCCACGCCCGCCAAGAGGGCGCGAAGGTCGTCGAATCGCAGGCTCTCACCACTTCCAATCGCGACCCGTTCGCTCTGGAGCGTCGTCTGAGCCACGCGCCAGCCCCCGTCGATTTCCCCGAGCACTTGGCTGTTAGGGATCCGCACGTCCGTCAGAAAGACCTCGTTGAAATGCGCCACGCCGTCGATTTGTCGAAGAGGTCGCACGTCCACGCCAGGCGATGTCATGTCAAGGAGGAAGTACGTGATGCCCCTATGTTTCGGAGCGGAGGGATTAGTCCGGGCCAAGAGGATGGCCCACTGACTGTGCTGGGCCATCGACGTCCATACTTTCTGTCCGTTGACGACCCAGTCCGTGCCGTCGCGTTGGGCGCGGGTAATGAGTCCGGCCAGATCGGAGCCGGCACCGGGCTCGCTGAAGAGTTGGCACCACATCTCCTCCCCTCGAAGCATTGGATCGAGGTAGCGCCCCTGCTGTTCCTCGGTACCCCAGGCGATCAGGGTCGGTCCGACCATGGCCAAACCGACGGTTAGTGCACCCGTGGACACCTCGAACCGAGCCTGCTCCTGGTTGAAGATGACCTGCTGCATCGGAGTGCCGCCTCGCCCGCCGTAGGCCTTGGGCCACGTAATACCGGCCCAGCCTCCAGCGTGCAGTCTGGCCTGCCAGCGCCGACACGCGTCCACGTGCGCCGCCTGCGCTTCGGGTGAGGGATCTCGCCACCGGCTTCTCGCAGCCACGCTCTGCGTTGCTCGCTGAGGAGCATTGTCGTTGAGCCAAGCCCTGGCTTCCGCCCGGAAGACGGCCTCATCGGGAGTGTCGTCAAAATCCATTCAGGCCTCGGTCCGCGGCGGCCGAGCAAAGTCAGAAAGGACCCGCTCGAGTTGTCGGGCCAGATCGTGGAGTTCGTCTGAGTTCCAGTCGCCGAAGGTCTCAGCGATGATGTCGTCCGTTGCCTTGCGATAGGCGTGATATGCGGCAAGTCCCTTCTTCGAGAGATTGACCCAGGCCACGCGGCCATCGTTGGGATCCGCTCGGCGCAGGGCATAACCCTCATCCACCAACCGGTTGAGCTCTCGGCTGACCAGCGGAGATTCCAAGTGTGTCGACGTGGCGATCTCACCCACCCGCATCTCACCGCCATGAGCCAGAGTCGCCATGATGGCGATACCAGGACGCGAGACGGTGACGCCAGATCGGGCGGCCCGAACCGTGGCCGCTTCCTTGCCCCCTCCGATCCGTCCGATCCTTGTGATGGCTTGCTCGATCCGTCGCAGGTCCTCGCTTCGGCGGCGTGTCGAGCTGGGATTTCGCCGAAATCCGCCATTTGAGGGCAGCGGGGGGGCTTGCCGAGAACCTTGTGGCACGCCGCCAGGATAGCCGATAAGGTAACCAAGTTATCTAACTCGGTTATCTAACCGTGGCCGCACCGGGAGGGCATGCCGTGGCCGTCGTCGAAATCGAGCACCCAGAGGACGGCATCACACGCATCTCGCTCTGCCGGCCCGAACGCCTCAATGCCATCAATTTCGAAATGGTAGGTGCGCTCCACGACGTACTTGATGAGGTCGCGCTCGACAACTCATGCAAAGTCGTCGTGCTCACTGGCAGAGGACGCGCCTTCTGCAGCGGCTTGGACCTCAAGGATTGGGGCCCTCTTCCAGCCGTTGGCGAGCACCCCCATCGAACGGCCGGATCCACTGGTCAGTCCTTCATGTCTTCGGTCATGGCCCACATACGGGCGACTCCGCAGATCGTGATCGCATCTGTAAATGGGCTGGCATTTGGGGGCGGTCTCGCCCTTGCGTTGGCATGCGATCTGCGGCTGGCAGCTCGATCCTCCTCCTACTGTGCCGCTTTCATCCGCACTGGGCTCACCGGCACCGACATGGGCGTCAGTTACTTCCTGCCTCGCCTCATCGGGGCCTCCCGCGCCTTCGACATGATGGTCACCGGTCGAAGCATCGAAGCGGAAGAAGCCGAGTCGAGCGGGTTGGTTTCGCGGGTCTTCGACGATGAAGCGCTTTCCGAGGCGACATTGGAGGTCGCTCGGTCAGTCGCCGGGTACACCGCAGTTGGTTTGCGGCTGACGAAAGAGGCCATGTGGGCGAACCTCGATGCCTCCGATCTCGCTGCCTGTCTTGCGCTGGAAAACCGAAACCAGGACCTTGCAGGGCAGAGTGACGAGGTGAAGCAGTACATGGGCCGATACCGGGATCAGATCGGCTCGAAGGGAGCTTCGTGAGGGCTGACGGGCGACCCCTTCCCGCTGCTCCTCGAGGCAAGCTCAAGCTCGCCCGTGGACCGCTTGGTTGAGGCCGGTTGCTGTGCCAATTGCTACCCTGCCACGCCGATCAGGACAACGTTGTTATAGCGTGTCCCGCCAGCCGACGCGTGCCTTCGAGGGACGGGGGCGGCTGAGAAACAGGTCCCGACAGGGTGGGGTTATGGGCGACCAACGCGATGGTCATGGCACGAGTACCGCAAGGCCCCCGTGTCCGGCGTGGTCGTACGCCAGACGGACGACGACATGACCCGAACTGGACCGAATGGAAACCAGCCTGTCGAAAGCCTCGTCGTGACCGAACCGAGGGGTCTTGCTACGGCCCTCCTCGACACCGAAGAACAGCGGCAGAGTCCTGCGGGCGGGAGCGAAGAGGTCCTGTTTGCCGACGAACTTCTTCCTGGTGTTGGCGGCGAGGAAATGTCCCTTCGAGATGGGCTACAGAAGGGCGGTCGGGCGACGCTGATCGTGCTGACTTTGTTGGCATCGCTCGATCAGCTGTCCAATTCGGGACTCAGCGTGCTCGCGCCGAACATTCGGGACACGCTTCATGTCAGCAACGGCGTCATTGTCTTCATTGCGTCAGCTGCAGGAGGATTTCTGGTTCTCGGTGCGCTGCCAATGGGATGGTTAGCTGATCGTTACAAGAGACCGCCGATCATTGCTTGGGCGAGCCTCGCGTTTGCCGGTTTCTTAGCCGTATGTGGCTTGGCAGTGAATGCATTCATGCTCTTTTGGACGGAGCTCGGTCTCGGGGTATCGAAGGCGAACACAATCTCGGTCCAATGGTCCTTGATCGCTGATCAGTATCCGATCGGGGTTAGAGGTCGAATCAGTGCCGTGTTGAACTTCGGAACACAAACGGCCACCGCTCTGAGTCCAGTTCTGATGGCAGGGATCGCCACGATCGCGGGTGGCGCTGCAGGCTGGCGGTGGTCATTCATCATCCTGGCAATTCCTGTCGCCATTGTCGCTGTCTTCGCCTTCCGGCTACCTGAGCCCGTTCGTGGTCAGTATGAGAAGACGAGCGTCTTAGGAGCGGTTATCGACGACACCGACCCTGCGCCCATCTCGATCGAAGCCGCTTTTGCACGTATTCGGCGAGTCAAGACGCTGATGTCCGCCATCATTGGTTTTGCCGCGCTGGGGTTCGGGTTGTTCACCGTGCCGGTGCTGGCCAATCTCTTCCTCCAGCAGCAGTACCACCTCGACACCTTTTATCGGGGCCTCATCGCAACTATCGGAGCGACGTGCGCATTGATTGTGCTGCCCTTCGTCGGGCGCGGTTATGACCGGCTCTATCGGAGCGATCCCTCCAAGGCGGTGGCCCTCCTCGGCATCATGATTTTGCCGGCGGCCGTCCTGACACCCATCCAGTACTTCATGCCGAACTGGGTGCTCTACATGATCGTTGGAATACCGCAGATCATCCTCTTTACTGCTGCGTTCACGATGTGTGGGCCTGTGTTTCAGTCCGTGCTGCCGTACCGTTTGCGAGGATTGGGCAGCGCCTTGGGCGCGATCTACATCTTCTTCGTCGGTGCGACGGGCGGGGCCCTCATCGCCGCTTTCCTCATCAACCAGTTCAACGCGCGAGTCGCAGTGATCGCAATCATGGTGCCGGCGACGCTCATCGGGGGCTCCTTCATCATTCGCAGTTCGTTCTCGATCCGCGGCGACCTGTCTTTGGTGGTGAGTGAACTACGCGAGGAGCTCTCTGAACATGAGCGCCAGGCACAGGATCCGGACCGGATACCTGTCCTGCAGGTGAAGGACGTGGACTTTTCCTACGGAAACGTGCAGGTCCTACACAGTGTCGGGTTCGAGATCAGGCGCGGGGAAGTACTGGCGTTGCTTGGAACCAACGGGGCAGGGAAGTCCTCGCTGCTGCGAGTTGTAGCGGGTCTTGGGACTCCCTCGCGAGGTGTTGTTCGGCTGAACGGAAGGACGATTACCTACGTCTCGCCGGAGCAACGGACGAAGTTAGGCATTCACATGCTTCCCGGGGGCAAGTCGGTCTTTCCCACGATGACGGTCGCGCAGAACCTGCAAATGGGCGCCTACGCCTACCGCAATGATCGGGAAGACCGCGACCGACGGATTGCCCGCGTCTTGGATCTCTTCCCAGTGCTGGCAGCCAAGAGGTCCGACCGCGCCGATTCACTCTCTGGTGGTCAGCAACAGATGTTGGGATTGGCGCGAGCACTCCTACATGACCCGGAGATACTCCTCATCGACGAACTATCCCTCGGACTGGCTCCCGTGGCCGTGCAAGAACTCTTGGCGGTTCTCGAGCGGCTACGTGACCAAGGCCTCACCATCGTGGTCGTAGAACAGTCCGTCGACGTTGCTCTGTCGATCGCGGACAGGGCGGTGTTCATGGAAAAGGGAGAGGTCCGATTCGAGGGTCTCGCCCAAGACCTACGCGAACGAGACGACCTTCTCCGAGCCGTCTTTTTGGGCGAAGGCGGGGGCTGAAGACATGAGTGCCGTACCACAGGTGGGATTCGACGGAATCGTCTCGGGCCTGGTCGTCGGGCTGCTGGCGATGGGCATCGTCCTCGTCTATCGGGCTACCCGAGTGTTGAATTTCGCGGTCGGGAACATCGGCCTGATCGGTGCGACACTGCTGTCGGTTCTCGTCGTTCGTTACCACACGCCGTTCTGGGTCGCTGCCCCCGTCGCGCTGCTGGTCGGGGTGATCTTCGCCATCCTCGTGGAAGTAGCCGTAATCCGACGGCTCTTCAATTCGCCCAGAGTCATAGTGCTGGTGGCGACCATCGGAATCGCTGAACTGGCACTGGCCGTCGCCTCGGCTTTTCCCAGTACTGGTTCGAGCTACACGGGGTATCCCGTGGCGATCTCGGGCACGTGGACAGTGGCCGGCGTGCAGATCACGGGCGCTCAGCTCTCGGTGATCGTCGTGGTTCCGGTGATTGCGGCATTGCTCGCTTGGTTTCTCAACCGGACCACTGTCGGGCAGACGGTGCAGGCGTCTGCCGACAATCCGGACTTGGCCAGACTCTCTGGAATCAGCCCGAAGCTGGTGTCGACCCTTGTATGGGCAATCGCTGGGTTGGTAGGGACGTTGGCCCTGATTCTCGTCGCGGGTCAGGGTCTCTCGTCTTCGGAGATCGCACAGCTCGGTCCCGACACCCTCGCCCAGGCCCTCGTGGCTGCCGTCATCGCAGGACTCCGGTCCTTCCCGCGCGCCGTCGTCGCCGGCGTCGGTATCGGCCTCGTGAGCTCAATCCTGAACTACAACTTCATCAACCAGCCCGGACTCATCGATCTGCTGTTGTTCTTGGGAGTTCTGGTTGCCGTCTGGTTCCAGAGTCGCCACCAAGATCCGGATCCTCAGACCTATCCCACTGCTCCGAAGGGCAAGGCGATTCCGGATTACCTGAGGGGAGTCTGGTGGCTGCGTCACTTTGGCAAGCTCGGCTACCTCCTCGCCGGGGCCGTGGCTGTCCTTCTCCCGCTCATCATCACAGCGCCGTCTCGTAGCCTTCTGTACGCCACGATCTTGGCTTTCGCCATCTGTGCCACGTCGTTGACGGTGCTCACTGGATGGTCAGGTTTGCTGTCTCTTGGTCAGATGGCATTCGCAGGTCTGGGTGCTCTGCTCGCTGCGGCGCTCACGACGGGCCTCCGAATGGACATTGGCCTTGGGAGCGTGCACCTCGTCAAGTTCTCTCCGCACCCTCTTCCCTTCGCCGTCTCGATCCTTATCGCCACCGTGTGTATGGCTGGTTTTGCCACCTTCGTGGGTCTGGGCGCGCTCCGGGTGCGGGGCATGCTCCTGGCGGTCTCGACTTTCGCTCTCGCAATCGCTGCGGAGAACTTCTTCTACCAGATGCCGTTCTTGTCCAACGGTCAATCGGGTTCGGTGCCGTTCGTGCGGGGAAGGATCTTCGGACTCGATCTCGCCTCGCAACGCACGTACTACTACGTTCTTCTCGTCGTCCTGGCCGTCGTCGTGTTCGTACTCAACCGACTGCGCCAGTCGGGGATCGGTCGAGGAATGATCGGAGTTCGGGACAATCCGGACGCAGCCGCTGCCTACACGGTGTCGCCCCGCCGGTATCGACTCATGGCGTTCGCTCTTGCTGGGGGCATCGCTGGCCTTGGCGGCGCGTTGTTGGCCGGGGCACTTCAGACGGTCCCCTATGGCCAAGAGTTCTTCTTGGTCAACGACTCACTCGCCCTCGTCTCGATGGTGGTGATTGGAGGCCTCGGTTCTACGGCTGGCGCAATTATTGGTGCGCTTTGGGTGATCGGTCTTCCGGCCTTCTTCCCGAACAACGACCTGGTTCCACTATTGACTTCCAGCGTCGGCCTACTGGTGATCCTGTTGTACTTCCCGGGAGGCTTCGCGCAGATCGGCTCCGCCCTCCGCAACGCGCTGATCACACTCGCCGAGCGGCGCATGGGGCCACCACCAGCGAAGCAATCGACGCGGGCGCCCAACTTTCTTGCTGAAGTTCCCTCTGAAGGCAGCGAAACTCCGGTCTCCATTCCGCTCAGGGCGTCGGGTGTATCCGTGAGCTTCGGAGGGAACCACGCCGTCGACCACAGCAGCATCGAGGTTAGATCTGGCGAGGTCGTCGGCTTGATCGGCGCCAACGGAGCAGGCAAATCCACGTTGATCAACGCGATCGGCGGATTTGTTCCAGCGAAGGGCACGATCGAGCTTTTTGAGCACGACGTCAGCCACGACGATGTGGTTCATCGTGCGAACAGGGGCTTGGGGAGGACCTTCCAGGGGGCGGGACTCTTCCCCGAGTTGACAGTACGAGAGACGGTCGAGTTGGCACTTGAGGCCAGGCATCGCACGCGCCTGCTGAGTGTGGCCCTGTGTCTTCCAAGTGGCCTTCGGCGTGAGCACAGAGTTCAATCGGACGCTCGGGACTTGATCGACTTTCTTGGGCTCGGGCGCTATGCGGATCGCTACGTCGCGGAACTGTCCACCGGGACAAGACGGATCGTTGAGTTGACGGGACTACTGGCATTGGGTGCCCGCATGCTCTGTCTGGACGAGCCCACTGCCGGCGTTGCTCAACGCGAGGCAGAAGCCTTCGGGCCCTTGATTCTTGATCTTCGAAGAGAGCTTGACGCCTCGATGCTCGTTGTCGAACACGACATGCCGCTACTGATGGGAATCAGCGACCGCGTCTACTGCCTGGAGACTGGGCGTGTCATCGCCGAGGGCACGCCTGACGAGGTTCGTCACAACCCGGCAGTCATCTCCGCCTATCTGGGCACGGATGAACGCGTGCTCCGATCCAGGCAGCAGGAATCGAAACGGTCAATCCTCGTCGACCAAAGACCATCGGCCCAGAACCCTTGAACACATTATCCAAGCAAGTGAGGAGCACATGTTGAGAACCAGGACCTTCGTCGCGACAGTTGCGATGACTTTCGCCGTCACCTTGGTCAGCACCACGCTGTCGGCTTCGGCCGGTGATGCAGCGATTGCGGCGAGTGGATCGGCACAAGGAGTGACCAGCTCCACAATCACAATCGGCGTGCCCTACGTGGATCTCGCCTCAGTCGCCCAGTTCACCAATGGATTGAACCAGGGCAATTTTTCGAATGTGTACGGAGCATTGATCAAAGGCATTAACAGCAGCGGCGGCATCAACGGCCGAATGATCAAGGCCGACTACGTTGCCGTGAATCCGATCGGATCGGACAGTTCGACCGCAGCATGTACTCAACTGACGGAAGACGACAAGGTCTTTGCGGTGATCGGATTCCTGCAGAACAACGACTCGATCTGCTACACCAATCTGCATTCCACGCCGATCATCGGCGGCACGATGACGACCCAGCTCTTGAGTGGCGCCAAAGCAGCATGGTTCGACACGACGCCGATCGACAATGTGCTTGAGCCAGCCGTGATACGAGCTGCTGCAAAAGCCGGCGTATTCAAGGGCAAGAGGGTGGCGGTGCTGAGTCTGTCCAACGAAGCGCCCCGTCTCACCTCAGCGGTTACCAATGCGCTGAAGCAGAGCGGCGTGACGCCGGTGGCCTCGGCAACGGTCATCGCCAATACGAGTGACCCTGAAGCGTCGCTGCGCCAGATTCAAGGTGTGGTGTCCCTGAAGTTCAAGTCGGCTGGCGCCAACATTGTGATCCCAGTGGGTCAGGCGGGTCAGACGTGGGGTAATGCAACCGCCAGCGGTTCGTATCACCCTCAGGTGGTCGCGCCGAACTACAACGCCTTTAGTGCCTACACCGAGGGCAAAGGTGTCTCACCAGCTGTCGTTGCTAACTCCGTTACCGCCTACCTTGCACCTCTGGCAGTCGGAACCAAGGCGGTGAGTTGGAATGATCCAGCGCTGCAGAAGTGTGTCAGTACGGTCAAGGCGGCTGGACAATCTGTGAACAGCCCCATGGCATCGATCGGCTCGTCAAACCAGACCTACGTCTCGGTTGTGCAGGCCTGTCAGTATCTGGCGTTGTTCCAAGCGATAGCCAAGAAGGCCGGTAAAAACCTCACAACCGCCAGCTTTCAGAAGGCCGGTAACACTCTCGGATCAGTCCACATCCCAGGGCAAGGTACGGGCGTCTACTCCAAGTCGGCTCCGGCGGGATCGTTCCCGCTGTACCTCTACAAGTGGTCGCAGTCCCAGATGTCCTGGATCCCTTCGACGGTTGCCTACGGCAAGTCGGGCTGAAGACGATGGAGTCTGTTCCAGAACGAGAACTCTCAGGAGATCGAAGTATCCAGTTGGAGCCTCCGGTGCGCTGGGTGGCGTCGATGATTGCACCTGCCGAGGACCTCGGCGCGCCATTGCTTCGCCGTCCCTTCTCATTGGCTGAGGGTCATGGGAATCTCACGCAGGCCAAACTCCATATCTCAAGCCTCGGGGTCTTTGAGGCCGTCGTGAACGGGCTTCCCGTCGGCGAGGATGTTCTCAGTCCCGGTTGGACCAGCTACCAGTGGCGCCTGCGCTACAGGACCTATGACGTGCTCGCTCTCCTGCAGCCTGACTCGGTGCTCGGGGTAGCGCTTGGGAACGGGTGGTATCGAGGCCGGCTCGGATGGGACGCAGGTGGCGGCAACACGTATGGGAACCGTCTTGGACTCATCGCACAGCTTGAGCTCGATTTTGAGGACGGTCACAGAGATGTGACTTCCACCGACGCTAGTTGGCGATCTTCGTCTTCGGCCGTTCTCGAGAATGATCTCTACGACGGAGAGACCATCGACGCACGGCTCCGCGATGACGAGTGGATGGCATCGTACTTCGACGACTCGACCTGGTCGACAGTGGACCTTCTCGAGTTCGATCACACCACATTGGTTCCGTACACGTGTGCGCCAGTCGTGCGGCACGAACACCTGCGGCCAGTCGAGATCTTGAGTTCACCGTCGGGCCGCACCCTGGTCGACTTCGGTCAGAACTTGACGGGCTGGACGAAACTCCGAGTGCGTGGGACACCGGGCAGCGAGATTCGAGTGGCTCATGCCGAGGTCCTCGAGAACGGCGAACTCGGAACGCGCCCATTGCGCACAGCCAAAGCCACTGACCGCTACATCTTGAGCGGGAACGACGACGTGTTCGAGCCGACGATGACGTTTCATGGCTTCCGCTATGCACAGGTCGACGGCTGGCCGGGCGATCTCGAACCCGATGACATCGAGGCCGTGGTCGTCCACACCGACCTGAAGCGGATCGGGACCTTCGAGTGCTCCAACGAACTTTTGAACCAGCTGCATCGCAACGTCGTATGGGGCTTGCGTGGAAATGCCCTTGACGTTCCCACGGACTGTCCCCAGCGTGACGAACGTCTCGGATGGACGGGTGATCTTGCGGTATTCGCTCCGACTGCGGTCTACCTCTACGACGTGCGGGATTGGCTGAGCAACTGGCTGCGCGATCTGAGCGCCGAGCAGAGAGCGGCTGACGGCCTAGTTCCCTTGGTGGTTCCGGACCCGCTGACGATCCAGGGCCAGGGCTTCATGAGTGCTGGTGGTCCCTATGCCATCTGGGGTGACGCCTCTATCTGGGTTCCGTGGGCCCTCTGGCAGGCATATGGGGATCGTCAGGTGCTGGAGGCGCAATTCGACTCGATGACGGCGCATCTTCGCCGCGTCCAAGAACGAGTGTCACCGAACGGCGTGTGGAACCAAGGATTTCAGTTCGGAGACTGGCTGGATCCCGATGCCCCGCCGGAACAGCCCTGGGTGTCAAAGGTGCGACCGGGAGTTGTGGCCACCGCTTGCCTGTACCGCTCGGCCCGGACGGTCGCCGAAGTTGCACGATTGATAGATCGCCCATCGGACGCTCAAAAATACGAAGCTCTGGCTGATCGGACCAGGTCGGCCTTCAAATCTCACTACGTGGCCGAAAACGGGAGAATCAAGAGCGATGCACCGACCGCCTACGCATTGGCTATCGCGTTTGACCTCCTCGAAGGACAGGATCGGGAGAGTGCCGGTAACCGCTTGAGTGATCTCGTACGCGAGAACGGTTACAACGTCAGCACCGGCTTCGCTGGCACTCCGTACATCCTCGATGCGCTGAGCTCAACCGGACACCTTGACGTTGCCTACCGCATGCTCCTCGAGACGTCATGTCCGTCGTGGCTCTATCCGGTGACGATGGGTGCCACCACCATCTGGGAGCGGTGGGATTCGATGCTGCCGGACGGCACGATCAATCCGGGTGGTATGACGAGCTTCAACCACTACGCACTGGGCGCCGTGGCGGACTGGATGCATCGCACGATCGGGGGTATCGCTCCGCTGGCACAAGGATACGAGCGCGTGCTCATTGCTCCAAGGCCGGGCGGAGGCGTGTCGTGGGCAAATGCGACCCTTGAGACGCCTCGAGGTGAAGTCTCAGTCGGATGGAAGCTCGAAGGGTCTGACGTTGCGGTCACAACATCACTACCTGAGGGCGTGGGTGGCCTACTTCAGCTTCCCGGCCGCGACCCGGTAGAACTCCAGACAACTGGCGGTCGCCAGCAACTGTCGTGACCGAGAATGAGTCGTCCAATCCGCAGTTCTCGGCGCGCCATATTCCGCCATGGATTTGGGTGCACCTAGTACCGGGAACCGATCCAAGCGGCAGGGCAGACATAGTCGAAGGCCCTCTGGGGTCGAGTAACCGCACCGAGCGAGTACTCCACTTGCCCATCCAATTGCCCAACTATTGAGCCTTTTGGGTCCCATCCGGACAGACGGTGTGAACTAGTCGACCTTCCTGAACAGGAAGAACGCGACGCTATACGACCTAGTGGACACATCTTCCCGCTCTCTCAAGGTGGCGACACGGGTTCGAATCCCGTTGGGGCTGCACGAGAACTCCAGTTCAAGAAGCTCGCCTCTACGGGCTCCAGACGATGCGGCCAGCATGATGAAGGTGGCCAACTCGGGATCCGACGCCTGGGCCAAGTGAAACACCCGAACGACCTCTTGGCCCTACGTTGGAGCGACATCGACCTTGACCGAGGGAGACTTTCGATCGAGCGCGGCATCGTCTTGGTGGATGGCAACCTCATTGAACAGGGAACCAAGACGCATCAGAGTCGGCGAATCTCCTTCGATACTGGAACGATCTCTGCCTTGAGGGACCACGCAGCGCTAGCGACAGAGCGAGCCCAGGCTGCGTCCACTGCCCTTACTTCCGACAGCTTCGTGTTCAGCCATTCGGTCGACGGCTCATCACCATGGCATCCCGACTCGACCTCGCGAGCGTTCCGAAGGGTCTGCCAGCAAGCCGGTGTCATCGGCGTTCGCCTCCATGATCTCCGGCACTATGTGGCGACCCGCCTTCTTGCTGCTGGCGTCGACGTGCGCACCGTCGCTGGGAGACTGGGCCGTCGGAACCCAAGTACGACCCTCGACGTCTATTCGCACTTCGTCCCAGAAACTGACCGAGAAGCAGCGGACGCGCTCGGACGCATCTTTGAGGATGCCGCTAGTCCGACTCAGAGCTAATCCGAGTTAGCAGCTCCATGTCGTCAGCCTCCGTCCACCCAATGTGTTCCCAACTGCGCGCTCGTCTATAACTGCCAACGCAGTCATTTACGTTTCGTTCGCGTTTGTGGATGGGATTGTGGACAGGCTTTTAGAGGGGCTATCCGACAGGCCGCCCGACCAGGTGAGCGCCGCCAAACTCACTTGCAGTTCACCGACTCACGCGAAACTGATTGGTCAGTGAAGGCGCTACGGCAGGACTGCATCGTTGGCCAACCGTCGGAGCGGATCCGGAGGTCCATCTCTGACGCCCCCTTGTCCAGACCATCTGAGTCGATCGACTTGAGCTGGGCGATGTGTCGACGCGAGATGGCGGGATCTCATCCGCTCGGCCCACTTGATTGCCAAGCGGGATTGCCGCTGGCCAGGGGCAACGAAACATGGCTTTCGTGACTTAGTCGGCCACTGAGATCAAATCGCGACCGGACCTTGGGCTCCACCGGGGCGCTGAAAAACTGGTCTGATACTTTGGTACTCGCGAGATGAGGCTGATTGTCGCGTTCGACCTGAGCAGATTCGTAGGCACAACGGTGCGCTGATAACGCGCCAGTCGGGGGTCGGGCGGTGCTACTGATGACGGTATCGAAAGCACCAAAACCCCGGTGGTTGCTTCGCGGCCTCGGAGTCAGTCATTGGTCGTCCGTCCATGGTGGTAGGCGACGTTCGCCTCTCGCCGCGCTTGCAGTCCTACTCGTGCCGATGGTCATCGCGCTCCCTCAAGGTGGGGCAATTGGCGCGCCGTCGTCCTGGTCGATATCCGCGAGTCCAAACAAGGTCTCTGGTTCTACGTCGCCCCTTTCGGACCAATTCACTTCCGTGTCGTGCATAACCTCCAGCGAATGCTTTGCGGTCGGTAGTGCGGAAGAGGCGTTGATTGAGGAGTGGACCGGGTCCAACTGGACGACCGTGAATCTCGGTGAACGCAAGGGGAAGAACAGGTCTCTCCAAGGGATTGATTGCGTGAGCGCCACGTTATGCGTAGCCGTGGGTGCTGAGATCGTGCAAGGAAGAACTGTCCCACTCGTCGAAATGTGGAACGGGAATCAGTGGACGAAGGCGGCTAGTCCTAGTGCGGGCACCGTTGAATCGTCTCTGAGCGCGGTCTCCTGTATGAGCACGACGGATTGCATCGCCGTCGGCGATTGGCAGAACACCAACCCCAAGGCTACGAGTGAGTTGTTCGCCGAATCCTGGAATGGAACTCGTTGGTCGATCACTCCGATGCCAGTGAACCCCGGCGACGATACGAACACACTCACCTCCATCGCGTGCACGAGTGGTGGGACATGTTTCGCCGCAGGCAAATACTCCACCGGAATTGAGGCAGGTTGGTACGACACCCTGATCGAGCAATGGAATGGGGCCCACTGGACAAAATTGACGAGCCCCGATCCGAACCTCGTCAATGTCCTGAGCGGCATCTCGTGTATCAGCAGTGAGAAATGCACCGCAGTCGGGGACTACGCGGATCCCAACACGGGGATCTGGGACACGCTGGTCACGAAATGGAACGGCAGCAAATGGAAGATCGCGGCCAGCCCTAACCAGGAGATCGGGGGGCAAAACAACGGCAACTTTCTAAACGCGGTGTCCTGCAGCGCCAAGGACAACTGCCTCGCAGTCGGCAGCTACTGGAACGCCGCCGGCACACCCTCGACGCTTGCTGAGACCTGGGATGGTTCGACCTGGTCGATCAGCCCGAGTCCTGATGTGGCGAGCCAGGACAACTACTCGAACACCCTCGCGGGCGTGTCGTGCACTACGGCCACGAGTTGTGTCGCGGTCGGGGAGTACTCCTACGACAATGCCGCCCAGACGTTGGCAGCCTCCTGGAACGGAGGGAGCTGGGCCATCGGCACAACTGTCAATCCCGGTGGAGCCGATTCGCTCGCGGCTGTGTCTTGTGTGAATCCGACCGACTGCGCGGCCGTGGGTACCTACCTCAACGGGCAGGAAAGCATGATCGAAACCTGGGATGGAACTGCATGGCTGACTGCGACCACGCCGGTGGAGGGTCAGACGTCCGCGCTGCACGGAGTTTCTTGTTCGAGTTCGACGAGTTGCATGGCCGTCGGCACGTACGGCACAGCCGTGGACTTATACCCGCTGACTCTGATCGAATCGTGGAACGGCACAACATGGGCAACCTCCTCGAGCGCTAGCCCGGGTACCAGCGAGAACGTTCTAAACGCCGTCTCCTGTACCAGTTCGACGAGCTGCATCGCGGTCGGTTTCGATTCTTCCGGGAGTGCATTGCAAACCCTGGTTGAGACCTGGGACGGGAGTAGCTGGTCCACCACACCTAGTCCGGATCTCGGAACAGTCGACAACGTCTTGACCGGGATATCGTGCACCGACGCCGGCGATTTCTGCGTCGCAGTCGGGTACACGCAGGACTCTTCAGGTGATACCCAACCACTGATCGAAACCTGGAACGGTGAGACCTGGGCAATCGCCTCCAGCCCAGATCCTGACGGTATTTTCAACCCTTTGAATTCCGTCTCGTGCGCCGACGCCACCGACTGCGTCGCTGTTGGCACCTCCTACGTGAGCGGAAGCGAAGACCAGGCGCTGGCCTATGAATGGAATGGGACGGACTGGACGATCACACCCTCGCCGAACGACACCGTGAGCAACTCCTTGGAGGGAGTGTCATGCGACAGCGCCACCGACTGCGTTGCGGTAGGGAACACCGACTATCAGCCGCAGACCGAAATTGATGACTGGAATGGGGTGAGTTGGTCGCCGAGCGCGAGCCCCAACGAAGGGCTGAGTTCTCTCAGCGGTGTGTCGTGTTCGGACTCAACCGACTGCGTGGCCGTTGGCGGCTACCAAATCAGCAATGAGGGGCTCTCGAATGAGACCCTGGTCGAGTCCGGATCAACCCCCTAAGGACCACTAACATTGAAGGGGCCTCGATGATGCTCGGACATGAGGCATTCGGTCGGGGATGTCCTTTCGTCGTCACCGATTTCCATCGGATTCTCAACCAAAATGGCAGCGGTTACTGGACGAGGCGAGGATGAGCGCCGACGCCCTGGACGCTGATCCGGTTTCAGGCGGAAGGGAATGCTCCGAGCAGCCGGGTCAGTCGAGCACTCCACAACAATCGGACGGGCCCGATGAGCCGGTATTCGGTCGCCAGCCTGCAGGACACTCGGTGTCGCAGAGGCCAAGGCGAAACGGATTCGATATCGCGAACAGTCGAAATATGAGGGCTCCACTGCAGGACTCGAGCTGCGCCACCGGCTCCGGAGGCCCATTCGGATTGTCCAGAGGGTCAGGGTCTAGCCCGTCCGAGCTGGTGATCCTGAGCAGGGACTTCAGTCCACCTGGTTTGGGGCCGTCTAGCTGGTCGGACCGATTCGATTGCCAATTCGGATTGCCATCAAAGTGATCGTCTGCACCAGAGCCCGGTCGAGTCGTAGCTCGCGTCGCGCAGGTGCCCCAGTCCGCACGAGTGGGGCAGTCCTCTATCGCCCGCGAGGACCGAGGTATACGCCTGTTGCTGGGGCTGATCACAGGCGAGGCCTGTTGGGTACGGTGGTGGCGGTGGGACCAAGGAGCCGACGGCTGGCGTGGGATTACCGCGCGAAGGTCGCCGTCGTGACCGGGGCTTCCGCAGGCCTCGGTCGTCGTCTCGCACTGGACCTGGCCTCAGCGGGGGCGGTGGTGGTCGGCGTGGCGCGGCGTGAGGAGCGGCTACGAGCGCTCGTCGATGAGATGCGGAGGCACAGTCCCGAGTCGTCCTACCGGATCTGCGATCTCTGCGACGCCGTTTCCTTCGTCGGCCTGTTGGAACAGGTAGAGGAGGAACACAGCAGGATCGATATCTTGGCCAACATCGCCGGCGTCGGCGGGATCATGCGCACCGAACCGACAACCGCAGCGTCACTTCGATCCATCATGGAGGTGAATCTCATCGCTCCCGTCGTCGGCATGGTGACTGTCCTACCAGGGATGCGGAAACGGGGGTCTGGTGCAATCGCCAACATGAGTTCAGACGACGGGCGCGCTCCCGGTCCCGGAGCAGCCGACTATTCCGCGAGCAAGGCAGCCCTGTCTGCGGCGACGGAGAGTCTATCCTACGACGCGAGGCCGGACGGTGTGTTCCTCCACACGGTGTATCCGGGATGGGTGCCGACTGAAATGGGACTCACCGCGGTGCGCGACGGCGGACTGTCCATGCCTCCGCGCGGGTCCGTCGTACCGAGGAGCAGGTCTCGTCGCTTGTACTCCGCCGGATGTTTGACCCACGGCTGGAGATCAATGCGGCCTTGTTGCCCCTCGTTGCACCGATCCTGCGGACAGTGGCCCCCCGCACCTATCAGCGGATGCGGGCCACCCGGTGAGCAAGGGGTGTGGCGCCCCGCCCTTTCGCTCATAGCGAAGGTATTGAGGCCTACACCACCGAGCCGCTACACAGTCAGGATCGCCGGCCGTTCAAAGCGCTCGAATTCAAAGCGCTCGAAGCAGGCGGTCGTGGCCAGGCCGCATCCCGGGCATATCTCGGGATCAACCTTGATCAACTGGCCGAGCTCGGGATGCCAGCACATTGTGCAGTCACGACAGAAGTATTTGCTCTGCTGCCGACGATCGATGGCCACCACTAGATTCGTGCCGACGCAATTCGGACAGGATTCCGGCATCGCCCGATTAAGGGGCCGACCGAAGATTCCGCCGATCGTATCGAATCCGAATATGGCCTCCCGCCCGGCGCAAACCAACTCGTCTCTGATGTCGGCGTCGTCATCATCCGGTGGGACCAGCCCATCAATGCCAAGCTGTTCAATCATCACCCACCTCCTCTCGGTGGCTGACTTCCCTCCTGTCGCGAGCTTAGCCGTACACCGACAAATCGCATAGGGACGAATTACCCTTTGCCACCGGGAAGAAGGTCGGCGGTGAGTGTGCACGCGGGTTCCCCTTGATTGAGCGTTTCCCACGCGGCGAGGTATCCCCAGGCGCCGGACCTGGGATAGGGATGCGGATCAAGTGGGGACGCTGGAATGGACAAACTCCGACCAGGCGCTGACCCATTCATTCCACACGGGTGGCGGATAGTCATGGCCCATTCCCTCGATCTCGAAATAACGGGCGCCGGGAATGATTGCAGCGGTGCGACGCCCTCCACTGGGGTCGATCAAGGTGTCGCGGCTTCCGTGGATCACGAGGACGGGGAGATCGATCTTTGCCAGTTGATCGGCCCGTGAACCATCGTGCATGACCGCCCTCATCTGTCGGCCGATCCCTGCCGGACAGAAACATCGGTCATAGGCGGCGGCGGCCCGCTCACGTATCTCGTTGTCGTCCAGCCATTCGGTCTTCGACCCGTACACCTGCAAGGCAGCTACGTGATTGTCGATATACGCCGATCGAGACGGCGCTGGTGGCGCCATCAAAAAGGCGAGAGCCGCCTCGGAGCTGTCGCCGTAGCCGGGCTCACCGGTGCGAGACATGACAGACGTCATAGAGAGCAGGCGGTCACCATGGTCGATGGCGAGCCGTTGGACGATCATCCCTCCCATTGAACAGCCCATGACGTGCGCCCTATCCACACCGACCGCATCGAGAACCGCAACGGCGTCATCGGACATATCGGCAAGTGAGTAGTCGATACCGTCGAGCTTGGTGGACCGCCCAACGTCGCGGTTGTCGAATCTGACTACCTGGAAGCCTTCGTCACAGAAGAGCTGACACCATGGCACGGCATAGTTGATGCATTGTGATCCAAGGCCATTGATCAGGAGAAGGGTCGGCCTATTTGGGTCGCCGAAGGTCTCGTAGTGAAGATCGACTTCACCGTTGTGTGCCGTGCTCACACCCACCCCCTTCTTGCGATCGTAACGGCAGCTGCCGACATGGGAGTGTAGATCGAACATCCGGCGGGAAGCCCTGAACCCCGCGAGTGCACCCGATTCAGTATGGAACGAGCGATCTCCTTCGGCTACCTGATCCACTGCCCGAGCGAGCAGACTGTGGCCATGGACGAAGCGTCCGTCGATCCCGATCCGATGACCCAGCTGTCCCGGTGGCTCGAGGTTGCGCGGACAGCCGGCGAGCCCATGCCCGAGGCGATGGCGGTTGCCACAGCCACGACCGATGGGCGCCCGTCCTCCAGAATGGTGCTGCTCCGAGGCATCGACCACCGAGGTCTCGTCTTCTACACCGACCGGGAAAGCGACAAGGGGCGGGAGCTGAGGGCGAATCCATTCGCCGCTGCCCTCTTCCATTGGTTCCTCCCAGTACACCGACAGGTCCGGGTGACCGGAGCGGTGGAGGAGGTCGACGACGATCAGTCGGACGCCTATTGGTGGTCGCGGCCGACAGGGGCGCGTCGTAGCGCCGTCGCAAGCCACCAGAGCGAGGTCGTCCGTAGTCGAGCGGTGCTCGAAGAGCGGGTGGCCAAACTGGCCGAGGTGTTTCCCGACGAAACGGGGCCACCGCGCCCTGCTCGATGGGGCGGTTACCGGATCCGGCCTGAGGTCGTCGAATTGTGGGAAGAACGACCGGACCGCCTGCACGATCGGCTCCGCTATCAGGCGCGGTCCGGAAGCTGGGGGATCGAGCGGTTATCGCCCTGACAACCTTGAACGGCGAATTGCTGGCGTTCGCTCGGATCGTCCCAGGCAGCAGTTTCATGAGAGGCGTCGCACGGTCTATCCGAACCGTCATCGGCTCAGGCTCGATCGCTTTGTCCATCCATTTGTCTCGATGGTGATTCCGAGCTCGTCGACAAGATCCTTGATCGCCTCGCCCGCGAGCATGCGCTCACAGGCTTCACGTCGACCTCGGGCGGATAGTGCCTTGGCATATCTGGCTCCTGGTGGTCGGGGCCAAATTGTCATATAGGTGGTCCACTTTTTGGGGTCAAGGTCAAGCGTTATGAGAGTTTGGTCGTGAGCTACCAGGAGGTAGTCCTATGCCCAAGCGATATGCGAGGGAGTTCCGGCGCTCGGTCTGTGAGCGGCTGGTGGCCGGCGAAAAGGTGACCGTGCTGTCGAGGGAACTCGGCGTTTCGAGGCCACCCTCTATCTCTGGAAGCGCCAAGCCCTCATCGACGTCGGCGCCAAAGTAGGTAAGAAGAGTTTCGAGGCCGAGCTCGAGATCACCAAGGCTGCGGTGGCCATCTTCAACGGTGAGGAGCCCGTTCCCCCAAAAGGCGGTGCGTCAACGACGACTTTCGCGGGGTAGGCGGCAACGGCGCAGAGGCCGGTGGCGTGGCCTGTTCGGGCTCAATCACGTCTGGTCACACCACGGCGGGGCGTTCGGGACCCCCCAGGGGGCCGACTACGGGACGAAGGTCCCTAGGCAGCGGCAAAAGAGAACGCGATAGTAGCTAATGCAACATCGATGTCAAAGTCAAAAAGAAGGGAGCCTTGTGATGGAGTACAGGCGCTACAGCCCGGACATGTCGTTCACCGATTTCGGTCACCCGGTGTTCGACTGCGACTTCCACTTCTACGAAGGGGTGGATGCCTTCACTCGCCACCTTCCCACTCAGTACAAGGGACTGCTGCGCTTGGCCAATATCGACGGCCGCACGAAGATAATCATCCGCGGTCGAGTGTCGGATTACATCCCAAACCCGACCTTCGAGGTCGTGGCCGAACCCGGCTCTGCTGCTGAGTACTTCTCAGGTCACAACACCGAGGGCAAGAGCTTCCGTGAGATTGTTCGGCCGATGCGCGCTATCCCCGAGTTCACAGATCGCGATTCCCGCATGGCCTTGATGGACCGGATGCACATCCAAGCCATCGTCAACTTCCCGACCCTCGCGTCCCTGATTGAGATCAACTTCATGGACGACCCGATCGGCACTCAGGCGCTCGTCCACGCCTTCAATCAGTGGATGTACGACGAGTGGGGATTCGATTACGGCGGTCGGATCTTCTCCACCCCCGTGATGAACCTGGCTACGGCCGAGGGCGCGGTTAAGGAACTCGAGTGGGCGCTCGAACGGGGGGCAAAGACGGTGCTCGTGCGGCCGGGCCCGGTCGCTGGATTCCGGGGCCCGAGGTCACCTTTCCTCCCGGACAGCGACCCATTCTGGGCGCGTATCCAAGAGGCAGGCATCCCGGTCATGCTGCACGCGTCCGACTCTGGCTACACGAAGTACGCCAACGAATGGAACGGGTCGGACCAGGAGATGCGTCCTTTTGAGCAGAACGCATTCTCCGCCATTTCGCAGTCGCACCGGCCAATCATGGACACGGTCTTTTCCGCGATCATCCACGGCATGGTCACAAGGTTCCCCGGTGTCAGGCTGGGTCTGATCGAGAACGGATCGACGTGGATGACCCGGGTCGTCGAGGATCTCACAAACGGATACGGGAAACTCCCGCACTTGTTCGCTGAGCATCCGCTCGAAGCTCTCAAGCGGGCCTTCTACGTCGCCCCGTTCTGGGAGGACCCGCTTGAGCCGCTAATTGATGCCATTGGGCTCGACCACGTCCTGTTCAACTCCGACTGGCCCCATCCCGAGGGTCTCGCCGACCCGGTCGAGTATTCGCGCTACGCCAAGGACGAGGCCGGCCTGTCGGAGCCGGACGTAGCCAAGATCATGGGCGCCAACATGTTTGAGTTGATGGGCGTCTGATCTCACCGGGCACCCAAGCGCTCGCGGAATCCGCAGTGCCGGTCAGGTGAAGTGTGAACCGCCCCGGGTTCCATGACTGCCCTGCCAAGGTGGTGGGTTGTCGGCGGCAACACGTGGTTAGCCCACGAACGGACGCCGGGGTCCTCGAAGGGAATGCTGTGGGCACACCCCGAGGCATCGAAGGGTGGTGGTAGAGAAACATGGAACAGCTGGGCGGCCTGGACGCGATGTTTCTGTCATGCGAGACGCCCACGATGCACATGCACGTCTGCGGGCTGCTAATCCTGGACATCACGACAATGGGTGCGGGAGATCCGTTTGAGCGCATCGCGGCCATGCTCGGGGCACGCTTGCCCGGCATCGCCCCCATGCGCCACCGCCTGGCGAGAGTGCCACTTAACTTGGGTCGGCCATTCTGGACCGATGACCCCGATCTCCTCGTCGAGCGCCACCTGCGCGGCATCGTGCTCGACCCTCCCGGCGACGACCGCCAGCTGGCCGAATTGGCAGGCAAGTTCTGCAGCACCCAGCTCCGGAGGGACCGCCCGCTGTGGGACATGCTTCTGGTAGAAGGAATGTCAGACAAGCGAGTCGCGCTCTTGGTGAAGATGCACCACGCCACCATCGACGGGGTCACTGGGGCCAACATATTGGGCCAACTCTTCGACCTCTCGCCCGAAGGGGAACCGAGCGAACCCAGCGAAGTAGTGACCCCGCTTCAAACTCCGAATCCCTTCGAACTGCTCGGACGAACCCTCCTCGATCGGCTGCGCGCGCCAGCTGACGTCCTCAAGCTGATTCCCGAAACCATCGGGCGCTTAGGGGGAGCGTTCTGGCGAGCGCCACGCGGCGCCGGCCCCGCTGGGATCGCGCTGCCGTTCACCGCTCCTCGCACGTCCTTCAACGCCTCGGTCTCAGGCGATCGCGCGGTGGCGTTCGTCGACGTGTCTCTGGAAGAAGTGAAATGCGTCAAGCGAGCAGTTGGCGGAACCGTCAACGATGTGCTGACCGCCGTGGTCAGCGGGGCACTACGGCGCTATCTGATCGAGCGCGGCGAGCTGCCCGATCGTTCCCTGATCGCCGCCGAGCCGGTCGCGGTGCACGACGTGGTCGGCGCCCAGCACGGAACCACACAGGTGTCTGTGATGTTCACCACATTGTTCACCCACGTTGCAGACCCGCTCGAGCGCCTCCGCCTGAGCGTAGCGGCCGACAACCAGGCCAAGGAGTTCCACAAGCAGCTCGGTGCCGACACGCTGCTGCAGTGGACTGAGCACCTCTGGCTCAACGTGTTCTCGCTGGGGGCACATCTCTATTCGCGCTTCCACGGAGCTGAGCACCACCCTGTCGTGCACAACCTGATCCTCTCCAACGTGCCCGGACCGCCCATCCCCCTCTACTTCGTGGGCGCGCGCCTAGTCGGTATCTACCCCCTCGGCCCGGTCATGGACGGTGCCGGTCTGAACGTGACGGTGCTCTCGCAGGAAGACCGCGTCGGGTTCGGTATCGTGGCCTGCTCCGCCCTCGTCCCTGACGCCTGGCGTATCGCAGACGCCATTCCGGACACGCTGCACGAGATGACCAAAGCCCTGGGGAGTGTCGACAGCGCGTGAGGAGGTCGACCGGCTCAGGCGGCCGATGGGAATGCGGCCGTCATTGCTTCTGCCACCAAATTCCTGACCGCATTCGACCAGAAGAAGCCCACATGCCCGCCCCGGTAGGCAGCAAGCGACGGGCGATCCCAGTGGAGCCAGAGCCGACGAGCCTGGCCGAACGTGGACATCCGGTCGCCCAGGCCGGCATAGATATATCGGCCGTCCTTGGGGACGGCACAGGCCATCGCCAGAGGCGATACGACGCGGTGCACGTCGTTGGCCTGGTCCCCGAGCACCCCGAACTGCCGTGCCCGCACGGCGATGGCAGGAGGGCTGTGCCGACGGAACAGGTCGGGAAGGTCGACGACCGGCACACCCGCAATGACGCACCGCAACGCGGGGTCGAAACACGCGGTGAGGGAGGCGACGAGGCCGCCGAGCGACTGGCCCATCACACCCACCCGCTCGGCACCCTCGGCGACCCTCAGCCAAGCGACGAGACGTCGCACGTCCCAGGTCGCCTGCGCCATGCCGTGCATGCTGTCGACCATGTCGATGGTCATGAGGTCCTCGCCCCGCACCCGTCCCGATGCCCGAGGGCCGTGCAGCGGCAGCACCACGACCGCCACGTGTATGCCCATCCGTTGTAGTTGTGTCGCGCGAAACGAGCGCAGGTCGATCGAGGCGTGCTGCCCCATGCCAAATCCGTGGAGGCAGACCATCCAAGAACCGCGGTCCCGGCCCGGGGCCCTCGAGATCCAGACGTGCACCGTCCTGTTGGCCTGGTGCTCGAGCCAGCGGGCCCGGCCGGGCTCTTCGGGGTACGGCTCCCACTCGCTCGAAAAGGTGGTGTGCTCGTAACCGAGCCCGTGCGCCGACTTGTGGACCGCTTGCACGTCCTTGGGTGGCGGGGGCGCGCGGTGATACGACGCCGGGTCGCCGATCCATCCCCGGACCGCGAAGACTTCGCGGGCAATAGCCAGGTCTGCGGCGGCCGGGATGTATTCCTCTTCTTTGGGCAGCAAGTCCGGGTGCCGAAGGGCGGCGATCAGGAGCTCGTCGAGATAGGCCTGGGCGGCGAGGGCTGGCGTGGGCCGAACGGCGATCACGCTGTCATCATCGGCGAACTCGGTCGTACGCCGATGACACCGGACGAGGAATTGGGCCACCCTCGGCCCCGCTCGCAAGACGCCCGCGATACGTGGGTCCCTTACGAGACGCAGCACGCCGGGCGCCAACCTGGTTGCCGCCGGCTCCATCGATCCTCCCCCGGGCTCACCCAAAGGTGAGGATAGCTAACACGAGTGTCAGGCCACGACCGATCCGGTCCCGTCAGCACGGAGTGGCAGTGTTTCGGCTCCCGGTCGACGCCGGTGTCGTCAGCCGCTGACGTCGAAGCATTCGCCAAGACGCCTTCGAGGTTCGCATCGAGGTCGTCGCCGGTCGACCTGCCGAAGTCGAGAGTGAGTGTGCTCGCTGGTGTGCCGACGCCCGGAGGCGGGCCTTCAGTGATCAACTGCCAACGACGTTCGTCGACAGCGTTCGATCCACACCAGGCCCAGATGCGAGCACTAGGTTCTACCGCCCCCGTGCATACACGACTGCATAAGGGTTGATCCAGACCCCGGGCTCTTTCGGTAGGTCGAAGACTGCTTGGATGAACAACTTCAGGTTGCGCTCAGATTACGACGACTGCGCCCGGCGATGTCTTCGGGATCAGGCAACTGTTGCAGCGCCTCCACGTCACGCGTCACACCGGCGAATCCCTTTGACCGCGCCGACTCGCCCGCCCAACGGAGCAGGGCTTCCGCGCGCTGGGCATCGCCGGGACGCCGCCGACGCAGCAACATCGAAGCCCACTGGACGTTGGTCTGGCCACCCATATACGGGGCGTCGGCCGCCGCGTTCCATCGGCTGGCGGTGAGGAAGTAGCCCTCCGCTTCGTCATAATTACCGAGAACGGTGGCGAGCGCTCCGAGATGCTGAGAGATGTGCCCATTGCTAGCGCAGCCGGTGAAGCCGACCTGGTCGGCATAGGGTCGCAGCAGGTTGGCCAGTATCTCGGCGGAAGCGCCGTCCGCCAAGAGGACGGCGGCCTCGGCATACATGGTGATGCCGTGCGTCCACACCAGGTCCTCGGGGATATCGGCGAACGACTTCCCCCGCGCCTCGGCGAGGAGCTCGGCTGCCTCATCGAATCGGCCTCCGTGCACGAGTGCTCGCGTGAGCGCAGCGCGAAAGCCGGGCACCCCGGGGTGTTCGATCATCGATTGCCGGAGCGCGTTGGCCACCTCGTGGACCCGTCCCTGCATCCATAGCGACATGTCGACCTGGCTCAGGTAGTACATGAGGGCGTCCGGCTGACCCGCCGACTCGCCAAGTTGGCAGGCCTCGGCGGCTAGTTGGTCGCCCCGCTCGACGTCTCCGTGCAAGAGTGTCCGGAAGGCCAGGGCATAGCGGGCCTGCCAGAGTAGGGCCGGCTCGCCGATCCCGGAGGCGATCGCCTGCATCTCGTCGAAGAGGTGATCGCTTTCTTCGACCAACCCGATTTCGAAGGTAGCCCGCATGCGATGGCCGACAGCCCAGAAAAGGGCCACGGGATCGCCCAGTCCCCGTGCGACCGACAGCGACAGTGTGGTGTCCTCGAGCCGTTGGGGGAGCCGCCGGGGGTGGCGGACGATCTCGACCACCAGGTTGTAGACGCTCACGAGGGTGGCCGGGTCGTCGGGGGGCGCGAGCTCCTTGGCCTGTCGAAGCAGATCGGCCCTCTCATCGAAGGAGGCGTCGAAGGTTCTCTCCGACACGACCATGGCGAAAAGCCGAGCTGCCAGAGCCGGATCGGAGGCTCGCGCCAGTGCCGCCTCCAGCGCTGCGACACGTTCCCGGTCGACTGCGCCGGTCACGCTCCAATTCCCCCGGCTGTTAGCTAGGGCGGCTGCGGCCATACGATCCGGGTCGTCGAGCTCGGCGGCGAGGCGGGCCGCCTCGAGGAGCGTCTCGCGGAAGCCGGGGTCGCCTGTTTGACGCTGGGCGGTGCCATAGGCCACGAGGAGGTCGCAACGTAGCATCGGGGCGTTGGCCATGGTCTTTTCCTGGAGCGCCAATGCATCGCCCAGCCACCGCACTGCCTCGTTGGGAGCCAGCGCGTCGAGTGCACCGAGGCCGGCACGGCGGGCGTACTCGAGCGCCTTTGCCTGGTCCCGTGCCTCGCGCCAGTGGTGCGCCAGGAATGCCGCGCGTCCGGGGTCGTCGCCGTGATGAGCCTCGATGGCCTCGGCGATCCGCCGATGCATCCTGCAGCGGCGTGCGCTACTGAGACTGTCGTAGAGGATGGCGGGGACAAGGGCGTGGACGAAACTGACGTACGACGTCCGGCCCGGCACCTCGGTCAGGATTGCAGCCCGCTCGGCCTGCTCGACGAGGTCTATCAGGTTCTCGGGTTCCATCCCAACCACGTCGGCAAGCACGTCGAGCTCGATCTCGCCACCCATCACAGCCGCGTGTGTGAGGATCCGCGCCGAGTCCTGCCCGAGGTAGACGACCCGCTGGATCACCACCTCTTGAAGGCTTTGTGGAAGTCCCGTGGCACGCAGCGCCTCGGTGACGGACCACCGGCCCTTGGCGTTCTGGACCAGGCCGCCTGAGTCGGCGAGGTGCCGGAGGATCTCGCGGACGAAAAACGGGTTGCCACTGGTCTCGACGGTTAGAGACTCGATCAGGCGAAGTGCCTCCTCATCCTCGATTTCGTGTCCGGCGAGTGTTGCCACGAGTTCGTTTACCGACGCATGCGAAAGGCCGCCGAGTTCCATGCGGGTCACTCCAGGTTCCCTATGGAGAGCCGCCAGCGTCTCTGTCAGAGGATGGTTTGGCCCAATGTCGGTCGTCCGGTAGGTCCCAACGATCATGACGGGCCCCGGCTCGGGGACGGCGCTCAAGTGACACAAGAGCTGTGAGGTAGGCCGGTCAGCCCAGTGCAGGTCCTCGAGCACCAGGAGCACCGGGTGCTCCCGAGCGGCGAGCGACAGCAAGCCGACCACGGCGCCGAAGGTCAGATACTTTTCCGAATCAGGGTCAGTGGTGGTGGCGGGCGGGCACCCAGGGACCTGGCGGACGAGGGTCGGAACCAGGCGGGCCAGCTCGCCGCCGTGCTCCTCGACGTGCATCTCGAGCACGTCCGAGGGCGCATGGGTCACGAAGTGGTCCAGGGCCTCGACGAAGGCCTGGTAGGGCAGGCCGAGATCCTTCTCGGTGCGGCCGTAGCAAACGACCGCACCGTCCTCATGTGCCCACCGGGCCAGGACCGACATCAGAGTCGTTTTGCCGATGCCCGGCTCGCCGCCCACGAGGACGACCTGCCGGGCACCGCCGGAGGCATCGGCGAGGGCCTTCTGAAGCTGCTCGAGCTGCGCATCGCGTCCGATTCCGACGGGCTCGACCGCTTCGAGCAATGCCGGAAGAGGGATCCGATCAACGCCCACACCGACCGGTTCCCAGTCAAGCTCGAGGGACTCAACCGGCTCGGGGAGCCCTTTCAGCTCCAGCAGGCCGAGTGGAGTGAATGAGAAGGCGACCCGTCGGCCGGCCAGGGTCCGCACCAGGGCGCAAACGACAATGCGGCCGGCCCCGGCTCTCGCGCAGAGGCGAGCCGCCTCGACCACGGCGTCGCCGTAGATGTCGCCCTCCTCCTCGGTAACCTCACCGGCCGAAATCCCGATGCGGAGGCCGACCGGCTCGGGCAACGAGTGGTTCGCACGCTCTGTCGCCTGCTGGGCGGCGACAGCGGCCGCAAGGGCGGCCGAGGCGCTCGAGAAGACCACCATGATCCCGTCGCCCAGGCCCTTCACCTCGCGGCCGTCGTGCTGGGCGGTCGTGCGGCGGAGGGCGGCGAAATGGCTCCGACGGACTTCGTCGCCGAGGTCTTGACCCAGGCGGGCCGACAATCCGGTCGAATCGACCATGTCGGTGAACATCACTGTAACCATCCGGGTCGACATAACCCTGCTCCTTACCTGGGCGACGAATCTACTCCGCACCGGCTCGGGCACCCCTATTGCGGCATGGCGTAGCGTCGCGCGGTGCAACGGGCGGTCCGGCCGGCACGCTGGTACCGTCGCGCCGAGCCAGGCGGCCCGGAGGTGGTCATGGGCGCAATCCGATGGGTATGTCTTTCGGACCTGCATCTGGGTGCCCTCGACAGCGTCCTCACCGCAATCGCATCGGATGGCTGCAGCGTCGACGCCTCGGTGCCCTCACCCGTCCTCACCGCGCTGTGCGAGTGCATCGGAGTACTCGGCGATTCCGCTGACCCCCCCGATCTCGTGATCCTGGGTGATCTGTTCGAGCTGGCCCTCGGTTCGACCGACCACGCAGGAGCAACCTTCGCTCATCTCGTTCGGGGCCTTCGGCCCGGCACGACCGGTGCCGCCGTCTCGCCTCTCATCCGTTTCGTGCCGGGCAACCACGATCACCATCTGTGGAGACGGGCCCGAGGAGAGTGGTACCTGGACCACATTGAACAGCTTCCCGCTGACGAGCCGCTGCCTCCTGAAGCCCACACCACCGCCCTGCTTCCGGCCCGCCAGCGCCTGCCCGTTCGCGACCGGCTGATCGAGCTATTGGCGGCAAGGGCAGACCCCGCCATCAAGGTCTCGGTCGAGCAGAGCTACCCGAACCTCGGCATGGTCAGCGAGTCGGGCGAGCGTGTGGTCGTCGGCTCCCATGGCCATTTCATCGAGCCTCTTTACCGGGCCATGTCTGCACTCACCGATGTCTTTGAGACCGCAACGTCAGAGCCGTTGACCTTCCATCAGCTGGAGGCGGAGAACGGCGCGTGGATCGACTTCTTCTGGTCGTCGATGGGAGACTCGGGCGCGGTCTCGGGGGTGACCCGCAGCCTCTATGAGTCGCTCCAAAGCGATCAGATGATGGAGGCCGAGCTCGATGCCATTCGCCGGGCCATCTGCCGCCGGAGCGGGTCCCGCGCCCGGCGCCACCTCGAGGGGCTGTTCGCTGAGCATGTGCTCGGTGCAGCGATGAAGAAATCCTTCCGGCGTGAACGCCATGTTCCGGAGGTGCTGAGCCCGACTGCGCAGACCGGTCTAGGCGACTTCCTCTCGGGGCCACTGGCGCGGCAGCTGTCCGAAGAGGTCGGCTCCCCACGACAGGTCACGTTCCTCTTCGGTCACACCCACAAGCCGTTCAGTTCAGTCTCTGAGGTGCCCGGCCTTCCGGCGGCGCTGTCCGTCGTGAACACCGGCGGCTGGGTCGTCGACACCCCCGAGCCCGAGCCCAACAAGGGCGCGGCCGTGGTGCTGGTCGACGACAACCTCGACGTGGCCGTGCTGCGTTGCTACACCCAGGGCCCGGAGCGGACCGCAAACGTCCGCATCGAGGCTCCCGCCGGCCAGGAACAGAACCCGCTCGTCGATGCACTCGTGAACCGGATCGATCCGACCCGCGACCCGTGGCTATCCCTCGCCGACGCGGCGGCCGTCACCGAGTCCGACAGGCGTGCTCAACTCGGGGTCCGCCTGCGCCAACGAGCTGCAGAGCTCGACAGTCAGGAGGGTCTGTGATCGCCCTGTCCTCATCCCTCGACGAACTGCAGGAGCACTACGACGCGATCATCGTCGGCTCCGGTTACGGAGGGAGCATCGCCGCGTGTCGTCTGGCTCGGGCCGGACGGAGAGTGGCACTACTTGAGCGAGGCCGGGAGATCCATCCCGGCCACTTCCCGGCAGCGGTTGAAGCGGCAGCGCGCAATGTGCAGACGAGCAGCCACCTCGGCGCCACCGGGGACCCGAGGGACCTCTACTGGTTCCACGTCGGCGGCGACATGAGCGTATTTTCCGGCTGCGGGCTCGGTGGCACCTCGCTCGTCAACGCCAACGTGGCACTTCGGCCCGACCGGAGGGTCCTGGACGACGACCGCTGGCCCAAGACGCTCCGCGACGACCCTGTCGGGCTGGACGCTGGCTACGCGAGGGCCGAGCACATGCTCAGCCCGACGACTTATCCGGCGTCGTACCCACCGCTGGCGAAGATGGACGTGCTGCGAAGAGCCGCAGGCGAGCTTCCGTGGTCGCCCACGCCCATCAACGTCACCTTCGCGCCAGGGCCAAACGCGGCCGGGGTGTACCAGGACGCGTGTACGGGATGCGGGGACTGCGTCACCGGCTGCAACGTCGGCGCCAAGAACACACTTCTGATGAACTACCTACCCGACGCGCACGCACACGGTGCAGTCGTCTTCACCGAGGTCGAGGTTCGCTGGGTCGAACGTGTCGGCCCCAGCGAGGCCACCGGTCTCCAAGGCGCTTCGCGTTGGGTGGTTCGTGCGCAGCCGCTGGGCGTGGGTCGGGACCGCTTCGGGGCACCGCCGCTTGCCGTGACCGCGGACCTCGTCGTGCTGGCGGCTGGCGTCCTCGGCTCGACCGGGATCCTCATGCGTTCGCGCCAGCACGGCTTGGTGGTCTCGGACGAGCTTGGCCGGCACTTTTCAGGCAACGGAGATGTCCTCGCGTTCTCCTTCCGCAAGGGCACCGATGTCGGCGCCGTCGGCGCCGGCGACCGCCGTCCCGATCCCGAGCATCCGGCTGGTCCTTGTATCACCTCCGTGGTGGACGGCAGGGCGGACCGGCCGGTCGAGGAGGGTGTGATCGTCGAGGACGCAGTGGTACCCGGTGCCATCGCCGGCTTTCTCCCGCTCGAACTCGGCGGCCAGGCCCTCCCTGATTGGCTGCGCCATCGGCTCCGCGGCGGCGGCCCCCTGGCGGCACTCCGGAGCGTCCTCACCCGCGGCGCCAAGGGCATGTCCGCCCATCTTCAGACCCTCCTCGTCATGGGCAACGACGACGGCGAAGGGACCCTCGTCCTCGACGGCGACGAGGTGCGGGTGCAGTGGCCGGACGTCGGGACGAGCGACTACTACGAGCGTGCGAACCGGGCGGTCGGCGCGCTGGCCTCGACCGACGGTGGGACGTTCATCTCCGACCCAGTGTGGTCGCGGCACCTCGGACGTGACCTGATCACGGTTCATCCCCTCGGAGGTTGTGCCATGGCCGAGCGGGCGGAGGACGGGGTAGTGGACGACCTCGGGCGGGTCTTCGCTGGCACCACCGGTGACGCGGTCCACGAAGGTCTCATGATCTGGGACGGTTCGATCGTGCCCCGGCCGCTCGGTGTCAACCCGCTGCTCACGATCTCGGCGCTCACCGAGCGCGCCGTCGCAGCGCTGGCCCGCGAGCGCGGGTGGCCGATCGACGAGTCGCCCCCGGTGGTATCGCAGCCCGCGCAGACAGAGGGGGCAACGGCAACGATGCCGGTCAGGCCCGGAATCCGGTTCACCGAAAGGATGGTCGGTTACTGGGCACAAGATGACGCTGAGGGCGCCGCCGACCTCGCTGTCTACGAGCGCGCCGCCGACCTGGGCCGGCAGCAGGGAGCGACGCTCGCGTTCGAGCTCACGATTGCCTCGGACGACCTACGCGCCACCATTGACGACCTCAGCCGGTCGATGACGGCGACCGGAACGGTGGAGGCACCGCGGATCTGCGCCGAGCCGCTCACGGTCGCCGCTGGATCGTTCCAGCTGCTCGTCGCCGACGACCAGGCCGACACCGCCGTGCGCCACATGCGCTACGAGCTACCGCTGGCGGCCAGCGACGGCCGGCGGGTGCACTTTTCCGGCTTCAAAGTGGTGTCGCCGGGAGACGTGGCGGAACTTTGGCCGGCCACCACCACGCTGTATGTGACCCTGCGCGTCGGCGCTGAGGACGGGCCGGTGCTCGGTCGCGGGGTGCTCCGCATCGAGCCTGCGGATTTCGCCAGACAGCTGCGAACGATGCGCGTCACCGGGCCCGTAGGCGTGGGCGAGCGTCTGAGCTTGGAAGCCCGCTTCGGTAGAGCCTTCGCCGGCCCTCTTTACGACGACTTCGGGAGCGTCGTACACCGAACGACGCGCTTCAACCGCGGGGCCCCGAGCGCGCCGGCGCCGTCCCCTCGATCTCCCACCCCGCCAGGTCGTGGCCTTCCGGTCGGAAGACGGTGTCCCCCTGCGGCTCACGCGATATCGCGGGGGGTCCCGCGGGCCCGTCCTTCTCGTCCACGGAATGGGCGCAAACCCGCTTACCTTCAATCTCGACACCGTCGAACAAAATCTCGTCGAGTACCTCGTGCACCACCGTTTCGACGTCTGGCTCGAGGAGTGGCGCGCCTCCACGCTGCTACCAAGTGCGTTGTCGCAGTTCACGGCCGACACGGTTGCCACTCAGGACCATCCACCTGCGATCGCCGCCGTCCGTGCCGAGACTGGCCGGTCCGAGGTCCACGTCGTGGCCCACTGCGTGGGAAGCCTCACCTGGACGATGACGGCACTGGCGGGGGCGGCGGAGCCGGCATCGCTCCTGTGCTCGTCGGTGGCGCTGCACCCTATTGGTCCTCGCATCACTCGCCTCAAGGTCGGACTGCACCTCGGGGAGCTACTCCGCCATGCCGGCACCCGTGTGCTCACGTCCGATGCCTACACGAGCGAGTCGAAAGGTGCGGCCGCCTTTGACATGGCCCTGCGGGCCTATCCGGTCCCGAAGGCGGAGGCTTGCCACGAGGCGGTGTGCCGCCGGCTCGCTTTCATATACGGCGTGGCCGTCCACCACGCCAACATGGACGACCAGACCCACGCCACTATGCACGAGCTCTTCGGAGCGACCGACATGACGATGATGGTCCACCTGTCGCGGATGGCCCGAGCCGAGCGTCTGGTCGGAGCCGACGGCGCCGACCGCTACCTGCCTGAGGTCGGCCGCCTGAAAATGCCGATCACGCTGTTGTCGGGCTCGGAGAACCTGGTGTGGGTTCCCGCGTCGACGGCCCGCAGCCACGAGGTTCTGGCTGCTCTCCATGGAGAGCAGTCGGTGCGGCGGGAGTTGATCGAGGGCTATGGCCACCAGGACGTGTTCATCGGCGCCCGAGCCTCTGTCGATGCCTTCCCGACGATCCTCGGTCACCTTGACCGCGTGAACGCATAGAGAGGGCGAAGTGGACAACGTGCCCGCCGCCAGAGTCTTCACGGCCGAAGCCTGCTCGCCGGCGTCTGCGGCGTCGGTCTATGGGCTCCTGGCCGACGCGCCGTCGTGGAGCCGGTGGGCGGGCCCGCTCGTCACCTATGCCGCGTGGGAGACACCCCCGGGTCAGGACGGCGTAACGCCGGTACGGCGCCTCGGCCGTCGGCCTTTTCTCGTCCGCGAGGAGATCGTCGTGGCCGAGGAGCCGTTCTGCCATGCCTATCGCCTCCTAAGTGGCCAACCGGTTCGCTCCTACGAGGCAGAAGTGCGGCTAACGGAAGACGCCGCGTCGAGCGGCACGCGCATCGTGTGGACCGCGCGGGTGATGCCGCTTGTCCGAGGCGTGGGGCCGGTCACCGAGCAACTCTTCGCTCGGATGGTCGCGGGGTTCGCTCGCCGTCTGGCGTCATTCGCGGCTGCTGACGAACAAGCGGGCACCGCCGATTTCCGCCACCACTGAATGCCAACGAAAGGAAGCGGCCTCCTGCAGAGGCGCGAGATCCTCAGGTCCTTGAGGCAAGGCGCGAAGACGGGAAGCCACTGGGCCGTCAAGTGACCGCCGTCCGTCAGTTGCACACCAGGCCGGATCACACGAGTGGGGGGTTCAATGGGATCCGGTAGGTCGCCGACGCCGTGCCTGAGTGCGTCGGCACGACCCGCGACACGAGGTCTCACCGTTCGCTTTGGCGAGACCAAAGCCCTCAAATCGATCCTACGAAAATCCCACGGGATTGGATTTGTCGTGTCACTGCTTGCGTCGCAGCTCAGCGCACAGAAGCACCCACTAATGCCGACTCCAACGGCTCGGCGGACTACAGATCCGGTTGGCCCGTCCCTCAATGGCCGTTGCCGGCTTTACCAGTCGAGGCCAGAGAGGCGGCCGGTCAGGTTCACTCGTCCGCCGCTCGTCAACCGGGACTCTCGCCCGAACTCGACCACGACATGTAGTGAGTTGTGGAAGACAATCCCAGGTGGCCGACACGTCGGTCACCTCCCCGGACTCCGTAAAAGGAAAGGGCGTCACAGGCGCGCAGAGTGGTGTTAACGGAAGTCGCTGGACAAACACCAACACAAAGCTGTGTCGCATCAAGACGTTAGGCCTGCCTCGGAGGCGGACAGCACCGGCGAGGGCGTCAACCCGCCGTCGGGAGATCGGGTCGCCAGATGCTTGACCTGCGCTGATTGGAAAACCAGGCCCCCCGTGCACTGAACATCTGCCCGCCATATGGTCAGCATGCGATTTCGACAACGGTGTTAACACTTGGCGGTGTTAACACACCATTTGGTGTTAACACTTGGCGCATTGCCACCAGCCTCACGGACCCGACGTCATGGGCCCTTGGATATTTGCGGGTGGCACGTGGGACGGAATGGTGAATCTGCTCTTTCCGTCGCGTGAGGCCGTTATCGAAATCGGAGAGATTCCTGTCCGTCGCGTTCAATCAACTCGACACGACTTTGCGACCAGTGGCGGTGGATTTCAGCGCCACTGGCGAATTCCCGGATCCGACGTCATGGGCCCTTGGATATTTGCGGTGGGACGTAGAACGGAGTGGAACGGAACTGTGAATCTGCTGTTCCGTCGCGCGAGGCCGTTGTCGCCGATATCGAAAATCGGAGAGATTCCTGTCCGTCGTGTTCAATCAACTCGACACGACTTTGCGACGAGTCGCGGTGGATTTCACTGCGCCCGGCGAATTCCCATTTTCCAAGCGGCCCCGAAAGATTTACAGTCTCGAGAAGGGATAGGAAAGCCTAGTGAGGGGGCCCTAAGGCGGCGATAGGGCAGGAGAGAATCAATGGGCAGGGTTCGGGTTGTTGGACGCGGGGGTCCAAGACTCCCTGACGTAGGCCGGCTTCTCGGTCCTCCGGCAATTGCGCGGAGCATCGCGTCGGCGGCCACCATCGCATTGGTGCTCTTGATCCTCTGCACGCTGCAGAGCCCATCGGCAGCGGCAGGCGAAGTCTGTCCGATCACGCCGAGACTCGTGACGACGGTGATCGCCCCGATGAACACCACGCTGGGGAACTCGTGGAACGACACGGCGACGGTCACGGGCAACTCGACGGGGGGTGCGCCTACCGGGTCGGTGGCCTTCACCTTGTGCACGGAGACCGAGCCTTCGACGCCTTGCACCGGCGGGATCCCGGTCGGCACCGTCACGACGCCGACGTCGGTCGGCGACGTCTCGACGTTCAGCCTGCCGGCTGCGGCCGCCCAGACTCCTACGAGTCCGGGCACCTACTGCTACAACGCCGCCTTTACAGCGACACCCGGTGGCAGCTACTCGTCGGTGTGGCAACAGAGCGACAGCGAGTGTTTCACGGTCTGCCCAGTCCAAACCGCCACGCCGAGACTCGTGACGACGGTGATCGCCCCGATGAACACCACGCTGGGGAACTCGTGGAACGACACGGCGACGGTCACGGGCAACTCGACGGGGGGTGCGCCTACCGGGTCGGTGGCCTTCACCTTGTGCACGGAGACCGAGCCTTCGACGCCTTGCACCGGCGGGATCCCGGTCGGCACCGTCACGACGCCGACGTCGGTCGGCGACGTCTCGACGTTCAGCCTGCCGGCTGCGGCCGCCCAGACTCCTACGAGTCCGGGCACCTACTGCTACAACGCCGCCTTTACAGCGACACCCGGTGGCAGCTACTCGTCGGTGTGGCAACAGAGCGACAGCGAGTGTTTCACGGTCTGCCCAGTCCAAACCGCCACGCCGAGACTCGTGACGACGGTGATCGCCCCGATGAACACCACGCTGGGGAACTCGTGGAACGACACGGCGACGGTCACGGGCAACTCGACGGGGGGTGCGCCTACCGGGTCGGTGGCCTTCACCTTGTGCACGGAGACCGAGCCTTCGACGCCTTGCACCGGCGGGATCCCGGTCGGCACCGTCACGACGCCGACGTCGGTCGGCGACGTCTCGACGTTCAGCCTGCCGGCTGCGGCCGCCCAGACTCCTACGAGTCCGGGCACCTACTGCTACAACGCCGCCTTTACAGCGACACCCGGTGGCAGCTACTCGTCGGTGTGGCAACAGAGCGACAGCGAGTGTTTCACGGTCTGCCCAGTCCAAACCGCCACGCCGAGACTCGTGACGACGGTGATCGCCCCGATGAACACCACGCTGGGGAACTCGTGGAACGACACGGCGACGGTCACGGGCAACTCGACGGGGGGTGCGCCTACCGGGTCGGTGGCCTTCACCTTGTGCACGGAGACCGAGCCTTCGACGCCTTGCACCGGCGGGATCCCGGTCGGCACCGTCACGACGCCGACGTCGGTCGGCGACGTCTCGACGTTCAGCCTGCCGGCTGCGGCCGCCCAGACTCCTACGAGTCCGGGCACCTACTGCTACAACGCCGCCTTTACAGCGACACCCGGTGGCAGCTACTCGTCGGTGTGGCAACAGAGCGACAGCGAGTGTTTCAGTGTGACGCAGGCACCCTCGGTGACGACGACGCAACAGTCGACGTCCTCCTCTGGCTCAGGCTCCATCGTCCTCGGCGGATCGGTCACCGACATGGCCACCGTGACGGGCAACACAACCGGGGGAGCGCCCAGCGGCACCGTCACCTTCTTCGAGTGCGGTCCGATGGGTTCGGCCAACTTGTGCACCGGCGGCGCTCAGGTGGGCATGCCGGTGACCTTGGGTTCTTCGACCGGGGAAACCTCGAGCGCCGCCTCGGCACCGTTTACACCGTCGGCTGCCGGTACCTATTGCTTCGCGGCGGTGTACAACCCTGACCGCACCGCCAACTACACGAGCTCGAGCGGCAACGTGAGTGGCCTTGTCCAAGCAAACGAGTGCTTCCTCGTGACGCTCGTCGTCACCCCGTCCACACCCACATCCCCGTCCACATCCCCGTCCACATCCCCGACGCCGACATCGACGCCAGCCAGCACAGCTCCTACCGCAACAGTGTCAGCCCTCGCTTTTACAGGGGTCGACTTTTCAACGCTGCTGGCATCCGGTGTCGTTTTCATCGGCTTCGGCGCTTCGTTGGTGCTTATCCCGCGCCGGCGGTCTAGAAGAGCATCACGCTGACAGCCACGCAAAGTGCAGATCGGGCTGATTTAATGCCGACGGTGGCCGTGACTACCTCCTCGGCACCGAGATCGAGAGGCTCGAAGCTCAGAGCACCATGACCATCTTGCCGATGACCGATCGGTCCGCAAGGAGCTGCAGAGCGGTAGGGAGGTCGGCGAAGGGAACCCGGGTGGTGATCGCGTTCTGCAGCCGACCCGACGACACGAGGTTGGAGAGTTCCGAATGGATGGCATCGAGCTCGTCCCGGCCGTAGCCACCGGCGAATACGCCGACTAGCGACGTGTTGGTGACGACCAAGTGGTGGGTCTCGATCCGCGGCCAGGCCCCGCTCGCGAATCCGACGGCCAGCAACCGACCGTGACGAGCCAGGGCTGTCGCTGCTTCCTCGGCTACGGGTCCGCCAGCCGGGTCGTAGACGGCATCCACGCCGTGGCCGTCTGTCATCTGCCGCATGCGGCCGGCCAGATCTCCGTCTCGATGGTTGATGGTCTCGTCCGCGCCGAGGCCTCGGCAAAACTCGGCCCGAGCCTCGTCGCTCACGACCGCGATCACCCGGGCTCCGAGAGCTCGGCCGAGCTGTACGGCAGCAATCCCGCTGCCACCGGCCGCTCCGAGCACTGCGAGCCACTCGCCTTGTTCGAGACGAGCACGGTCGACCAGGCCGATCCACGCGGTCAGGTGGGGAATCCAGAAGCCGGCCGCGTCGACATCGGCCAGCCCGGATGGAACGATGAAGGACGATTCTGCGGGAGCCAGACATTCCTCGGCAAACGAGCCGTAGCCCTCCAGGAAGCTGGAGATCGACATGACCGTCGTACCGAGGGCCATGTCGACGCCTGGACCCACGGCACTGACGACGCCCGTGACCTCTTGTCCGGGAGTGAATGCACCTGACGGCGTCAACGGGTAGGTGTGACGGCACATGAGCACGTCAGGCAGGCCGATGCCCGCGGCAGTCACCCGGACACGGATCTGGCCCGCGCCGGGCTCGGGGATCGGGACGTCGATGAGGCTCAGAACCTGGGACGGCTCTCCTGGCCGGTCGACTCGCCACGCTCGCATGAGGCCTCCACTCCTTGTCCGACGATGTCTCACGAGGACGCGAGCCTCCGGCGGCAGGCTCGCGCTGGCGTCTCCAACTGGAACGTCATTGTGTCTCCGAGCGGAGCCGGTCACCGCCGTGTGGACCTACCCGACCACGACATAGTCACAGAAGCCTGTTGCATTGCTCATCCGCCTGCCCAAGCATTTTGCCTTGCTTGGCCGAGCGCCGCGGACGGGGCTGGACGACCCAATGCCCTGAGCTGACTGAATAGGACAGTTCAGGAACGCCAGGAAGTCCAACCCTCTCTCAGGGTGGGTGAGGGGCGGCGATCAAGCCGCTCGGAAGAAGTGTGCCACGTTCGGGTGTCGTTCCTAACGACACTGATGCAGGCATGTCCCTACATAGAGCCTCGAGCGGCCACATGTTGCCAGGCTCAGGGTGACGCGGCGATCCCGGTGATCGGTGCCACTAGCTGCGACGCGTCAGGCGCCCCGAGAAACGTGGCGTCTCCGTAGGAGTACACGGCACCGTTGCTGCCGGTCAGCCAGTAGCCCTGACCGCTCGGGGTGGCTACCACGCCGACGACGCTGGGTCGCCCCACGATGCCCTGGCCGGGCACCGACCCGTGATAGCTGGCGTCGCCGTACGTGAATACTCCGCCGTCACCTCCAACCAGCCAGTAGCCGAGTCCGTCGGCGCTCGCTGCCATGCCCGTGACCGCCGAGACCAGGTGCAGGCTGCCCGTTGAACCATAGAAGTTGGTGCCGAAGCTGAAGATTCCGCCGTCGGAAGCCACGAGCCAGTAGCCGCCCGACGCTCCAGCTGCGATGCCGACAACAGGCGCGTTGAGCGGCTTGCCACCCATCGACCCGGCGAATGACGCGTCCCCGAAGGCGAACACGCCGCCGTCAGAGGCCACCAGCCAGTAGCCCTTTCCGTCGGACGTCGATGCCATGCCGACAATCGGGGCGTTGAGGTGCTTCCCGCCCATGGAGCCGTAGAACGACGCGTCCCCGAAGGCGAACACGCCACCGTCGCTGGCCACCAACCAGTAGGCGTCGCCGTCGGGCGTCGAGGCCATGCCGACGATGGGCGCATTGAGATGCTGACCGCCCATAGAACCGTGAAACGCGGCCGTCCCGTAGGAGAAGACACCTCCGTCACGGGCGGCCAGGAGGTAGCCCTGGCTCGTTGCCGGCGGGAAGGTCATCTGCTCCACGAAGGAGCGCAGCCCCGGATCGTTCCCGTTCCCTTCGGTCGCAGTGGTGCCCACGGCGGTGCACCCCACGCCAGCGACGCACGACACCGAGTTCAGGAGATCGATCGGACCGACCTCCGGGCTCGGCTCGATCGACCATGACGAACCGTTCCAGTACTCGATGAAAGCTTGGGGCTGGAAGCCGTTGCCCCCACCGCCGCCGAAGGTGCCGTAGGAACCCGCGGCCCAGCATGCCGCTGGTCCGACGCATGAGATGCTGCTCAAGATTGCCCCTCCCGACGTCCCGCTCGGCACGGGGACCGCGCTCGAGACGTCGGTCCATGCTGAGCCGTTCCACTGCTCCATCAAGAGGCCCGACCCCTGGCCGGTGGAATCGGTGACGGTGCCTGAGGCCCAGCAGTCGCTGGCGGAGAGACACTCGATGCCATAAAGGAAGCCGCCGCCCGGTGACGGTTCGACCGTGCTCGGCACTACCGTCCAGGACGACCCGTCCCAGTGCTCGATCAGGCCCTGGTCACCGACCGCGCCGGGATAGATAGGCAGGAAATTCGGCTCTTGCTGTGCGGGTCCGGCGTTGCCCACCGCCCAGCAGTTGTCGGCGCTGAGGCACTCGACACGCATGAGCTGGTCGTAGGTCTGCCCAGTAACGGCACCGGGGACGATGGTCCATGACGTCCCGTTCCACTGCTCGATCAGATCGTTGAGGTTCCCCCCATTGATGTCAGTGGTGTAGCCGACGGCGATGCACTCCGACGGTGCCGTGCAAGTGATCCCCTGGAGGAACGCGCCTACGACCCCGTCGCCGCTGGGTGTCGGGGTCGGCACGACCGACCAGGCGGTGCCGTTCCAGTTCTCGACAAGCGCGCCGGTCGAGTTCCCGTTGCCGCCCACCTCGGTCTCGGTCCCGACGGCCCAGCAGTCCACCGGGCTGGCGCAGGCGATATTGAAGAGGGCACCTTCGTCTCCCGCCGGAAGAGGAGCTCCCGTGCCGTAGGTCCAGCTTGAACCATCGAATGAGTCGATGATCGGCGTGGGCGTGGTGTTCCCGGAGTTGAGGTCGCCGAGGGTGACACCGGCGGCGAAGCACTGCGTCCCGCTGGTGCAGGCGGTCCCGAGAAGCACGTCGTCCACACCACTACCTGGGACGGTCGAGACGGACCATCCGGACGTGGCAGCACCGCTCGTGCTCTGGGTGACGACCGTCAGCACGCCGCTAAACAGCAAGGCCAACGCGGCCAGAACCGTGCCGAGTGTCCGCCTGAGGGAGTCGGCCGTGCCATGAGACCCTCTGCGGTGCGTCATCTACACAATGGTTGCAGGTCGGTGCGTGCCCGGAACGGATGCTCAGCCCGTGGGCGTGGGCACAACGTCTGCCGAGTGCAGAGGCTACGACTACCAAATGGACCAGCTTGGCGTAGCCGCCCCAGAAAACATTTGTCCCCGGGGGTTGTTGGGCCGTATCCCGCCCTGGGAAGCACGGCGTCGGGTCTACTCGGTCAAATGGAACGGACAAGGACAAATCGGATGGCTTGCGAGAGCAACTCTGACCAGGTGTGATATTTCTCAGGTCTCCTGGCTGGACGCGCCCGGTCACTTTCTCGAGGTGGATCGCATCGTCCGTGCCGTGAACTGAAGTGTGCAGATCGGCCCCTTGACTTCACAAATCACTTCCTGTCTACAAGCGGCTCCTCCGCATTGCGCGGCGGCCGAAGTCCATCCGTTCTGTCTAGGACGTAGAGCTCGGAAAGTGGCTCAGCAGACACGTGCGCGACGTCTGAAGAGTGACTTCGCAAGCCAGCGCCATCATCTCCTCCGCTCTGAAAAAGTGATGAATGGCGTACCACTCGCCGGAGCACCCTTTGCAGCCATCGCGAGCTTCGCGAAGCGATGCTCGCGAGGAGAGGGGTCGAAATCGAGCGCGATGCACCACTGCGCAACAGGAACAGCGTGTCGATTCAAAGATGCAGAAACGGCGTTTTCGAACGCGTGAGCGGATCAGCACCCGATCACGCCAGCTACGACTCCTTCGCTTCGTTTAGCGACTCCGACGGTAGCGCTTGGGTTCTCCAAGAGGTTGCGAGTCGGCTCCCGGATTGGCCTAGATCCCACAACGACGTCGTTTGCCCCCCCTGGGGGGGCGACCTCGAGAGCGCTCTCGCGCGTGCGGAGATGGCGGTATCCATACATGGTGGCGGAGCAAGCAGGCACAGAACTTCCGTCTTGAGTATCTCAAGCTCACGTAACTGTCCGAGCTAACGCTTTCAGCCGTCCCTCGCGAGGAGATCATCAGCGGCTCATCGTGATCGCCTGCGTTTCTCTCGGCGCGAGCGATAGCTGGCTGTTCTGACCAGCGCACCTGTTCTACCGGCGATACCCTTTCCCGGGCTGCCCGGTTCGAACGGCGCACAAGGGGAGATGGCGATGCGACGCTGGAGGAAATCGGGTGCAAGGCGAAGGCTGCTGAGAGCCGGAGGGGCTCTCACCGTCCTTGGGAGCACGGTGGCGTTGGGCCTCGCAGCGCCGTCGGGTGCCACCGCTGCACCGACCCCCGTCACCGAGGCAAGCACGAGCGCACGGGGTGTCACGGCAGACGCCATCAACGTGGTCTTTCCGATCATCTCGTTCACCAGCATCGAGGGGGAGTTCGAGATCGAGTCGGATGCCGAGTACGGCGAGCAGACGAAGGCGATCCACCTATTCGTGAACGAGATCAACGATGCCGGGGGCATACACGGTCGAAAGATCAACCCGATGATCGTGAGCTTCGACCCGACCAACGTGGACGAGGAACGAGCGCTCTGCAAGCAGTGGACCCAGGGCAACCCGCCCGTCTTCGCCGTCGTAGACGGGCTCGGCACATTCGAAGGGACCAATGAGCTCTGCATCACCCGAGAAGGCCAGACGCCGATGCTCTCCCAGTGGACCACGACCACCAACTGGACGGATCTCGGCTCTCCGTACTTGTGGTGGACGGGGGCCGATGACGCGCCCATCCTCGCGGCCACTGTGCGCTGGGGCCTCAGCTCGGGTCGCCTCGGTCACGGGAAGAAGGTCGGTGTCGTGGTCTCGGACCAGGCCAGTGACCAAGGCGCGCTCAAGTCCTACCTCTTGCCGGACCTGAAGAAGATTGGTGTGGTCCCTCAGGTGGTCGAAGTCGCGGCAGACATTGATGAGACCGCCACTACCGATTCGACCGTCACGCTGGCGGTCGAGCGGCTCAAGGCGGCCGGGATCCAATCGGTGATTCCTTTGTTGCCCGACAACGCCTTCACCCCGTTCATCGGCGCCGAGACTTCACAGGACTACTTCCCCAAGCTCCTCCTCAGCGATTACCAGTCCGAAATTGAGATTGCGCTCGGACTGATTCCGATTCCCTATGAGAAGGCGCTCAACAATCAGGAGGGTGTCACGGCAGAGACGCTCGGTGGCATCGACCTTCCGGTCCCTGAGGCACAGGGAGGATACGACCCGGGGGTGCGGAGCTGCTGGGATGTGTGGCACAAGGCCTACCCGCAGATTCCCAAGGGCAACATCAATGACGACATTGAAGAGCAAGGGCCGGTTCAGGGCTGGTGTCAAGAGATCCGCCTGTTCGCCCAGGCGGCGACCATGGCCGGGAAGAACCTCAATCGGCGGACGTTCGTTGAGGCAATGTCGCGCGTCACGAATTTTCCGGGCGGTTACTCTCCTGTGCTGTCCTACGGACCGGACAAGTTCTATGGCCCGACGGAGTACCGGGTGGTCGAAGTCCATGACAATCACCCACCGACGACCCTCTGCAAGCACGGTCCGGTTGGGTCGCCCCCGGCTGGCGTGTGCTGGGTCGTCGAGCAGAACTGGACGCCGCTGCCCGGAAATGGATGATGGTGTCGGGAGAGCACCAGGGCCGTGCGCCGCGACTGTGACTCGTCAGGACCACAACTCGACCAGCGAAACACTGGGTTAGGCGGCCGACATCGCCCGCGTGGCGGCACGCGCGAGCGCGCGGGCTGCTTACGCGGACTGGAGCACCAGTATGCGGGCAGTGCAGGGCTCAGACAGGGGCCACTCCTGACCCTCTTCCATGAGCGCCGCGCCTAGTCGTCGCTCTCCGTTGGTCCGGGTCGGATCGGGGCCGGCTGCCAGATCGACCGCGATGACCTCGTACGTCCGGTCCGGGTCGAGCCCTCGAGGGCGCAGCGGGCCCGTATCGTTCGTGCGCGCGGTGAGTTGGAAGGCGAAGAGGACCGCCCGGCGGCCGTCTGCGGACACGTAACTGAGGGCGGCGCGCTCATCTGGTGGGACCAGCCGCCACAGTTCGCCCTGTTGGACGAGCGGCCGGACGTCTCGGTACAGCGCTATCGCGCGGCGGCAGACGCCCAGCTCGTCGTCGGTCATACCCGCAAAGTCGATGTCGAAGCCGAACCGCGCGCTCATCGCCACGGCACACCCGAAGGCCACGGGCCGGTCTCCTTCTCGGGTGACGTGCGCGCCGACCACGCTGGCCGGCAGGAAATGCGACGCGGCCCATTGCATCCGCACCCGATCAACGGGATCGGTGTTGTCCGAGAGCCAGACCTCGTGGAACCAGCGCAATGACCCGAGGTCGACCCGCCCCCCGCCTGAGGCGCACAGCATGAGCATCTGCTCCGGGTGGCGCTCGGCGACGGCCTCCATCAGGCGCCACGTGGACCGGGGGTGGTCAACCCAGTAGTTGGCCTGCCGGTCGGTGGCCAGTGTGGGGGACCCGGGGTCGGTCAGCGGCCTGTTGGCGTCCCACTTGAGGTAGCTGATGCCGGGGTTCTCCACCAGGACGCGGTCCACCACAGCACAGACGAATTCGGCGACGGCTGGTTGGAGGACGTCGAGGACGAGCTGGTGGCGCCATCGGCGCGGGTGCCGGGCCGGTTGGCGGACTATCCAGTCCGGATGCTCGTCATAGAGGGTCGAATCGGGGTTCACCATCTCGGGTTCCACCCACAGCCCGAATCCGACGCCACGAGCCTGCGCTCGGGCAATGACAGGACCGAGGCCGCCGGGAAGCTTGGCCTCGTCAACCTCCCAGTCACCGAGCCCCGCCGTGTCGTCGTCGCGGGGATGGCTCTTGCCGAACCAGCCGTCGTCGAGCAGGAAGAGCTCAGCGCCCAAGTCTGCGGTGTGGTCGACGAGCCCTAAGAGCCGGTCCGTGTCGAACGAGAAGGAGGTGGCCTCCCAGTTGTTCACCACGATCGGCCGCAGGTTGTCGCCGTCCCGCACGGCGTGGGCACGGACCCAGCGATGGAAGCGGCGCGTCAGAGGGCCCATACCCTCGGTCGACCACATCCAGATCTGCTCGGGGGTGGCGAAAGTGGCATCCGGGTCGAGCACGTACTCGGATGACGCCGGATTGTGTCCGCACCAGACCCGGACCGCAGGGGTCGTCGTCCGCTCGAAGGCAAAACGGATGTTGCCACCCCAGGCCAGCGCGCCGGCAAGGACGGTACCGGCTGACTCCTCTGCCGACCCCTCGGGTGCGAGCAGGAAGAAGGGGCAGGACCGCAGGTGCGGTTGCACGCCGCCGCGCGACTCGACGATCTTGGTCCCCGGGGTCAGGGCCTCGGTGGTCGTGGTCCACTCGGCGGCCCAGTCACCCCCGCCGAAGTGGGTCAGGTAGGGCGCGGGAGTGGCGAGCAGAGGTGAGGCCGCGGCGACCTCGTGGAGAGTGACCGCACCGCGCTGCCGGTTGGTGATGCTGGCCCACTGGCGCAGCACCCCGTGGTCCTCTACGCAGAACGACAGCGTGAGCTCGAGCGAGCAGTCGGGGTCGACGAGGAGGATGTCGGTCCGAGAGCCGACCGCCCGGACGTCCTCCACCTTCGGCCGAGTGGTCGTGGTGCCGTCACTATGCGTGACGCGCAACGCGGGCGCCCGGGTCGGCTCCTCGTCGTACGCGGGATAGGCCAGGGGGTAGAGCGCCGGCGGTATCCCGTCTGGGAGCTGCTGCATGTGGGTTTCGATCTCGGGCCCGAACCCGGCCTGGCGTAGACGACCCTGGTCGTCGACGAAGAATCCGTAGCCGGCGCCCCCGGATGACACGACGACGGTGTTCACCCACCCACCATTGCAGAGCCCTTCCATTGCGCCAAGCGCAGGCACGCGGAGGCAGCGACATCGGGACGAATGAAGGCGCTCGACCTGTGGCCGACGTGTCTGGCTCCGCCGAGCGTTTCACAATGAGTGAACGGAGTCGCCCGCCACCGGCTCGCAGTCAGGGTCGAACAGGGACGGCTCGTCTCGGGGCAAGAAGTCCCTGCAAGGTTCGAAATGGTGCGGTCGAATGTGGCGGGGATCCCGTTGGTCATGGTCTTCCGAACCAAGTAGTCAACGCGTCGCGCAATCCGGTAGCTGTACCGTCTCCCACCCATGCGACATATCCGTCGGGCCGGATCAACACGGCAGGCGGAGCGGTCACCGGGCCAAGGACCGGAAGTTCCCAGGGTCCGGTGTATGCGGCATTGATCAGCTGGACCCGATCAGCCCATGGAGCGATGTCAAGGCCGCCGGGCTCTCCGAGGTTGAGCAGCACCGGTTTGGCGTCGTGCAGCATGGTGAAGACCCGCAAGGAGCCGTCGGCGGTCACGATGTCAAGATCGGGCATGCGCCGTCCGAGCAGAGGGTGGCCTTCGCCGAGTTCGTAATGAATGTCCAGCCCGGAGATAAGCCCAGCGAGCCGTTTGCGAGGTTCATCCATGGCCACCAGTTCCGACACCATGTCGACCAGGGCCTTGATGCGCTCGTCCGGGCGCTGCAGCACGCCCTGAGCCATCGTGTGCCGAAGTCCGCGGGCAGCGACTGGGTGGCGCTCGTCTTGATAGGAATCCAACAGGCTCGCCGGGGAGGTCCCCTTGACCACCTGAGCCAGTTTCCACCCCAGATTCACCGCATCCTGGACACCAAGGCTGAGGCCCTGTCCGCCCGCGGGGTAGTGCACGTGTGCCGAGTCGCCGGCGAGGAGCACCCGACCTGCGCGGTAGACCGCCGCTTGACGTGTCATGTCGGTGAACCTCGAGATCCAGGTGGGGCTGTGGACCCCGAAGTCGGTGCCGTACACGGTGATGAGCGTCTCACTCAGATCGCGCAGTGTGGGCTCGCTGCTCGGCCGCAGCTGTTGCTCGGTCACGACGACCCTCACCGTCCGCCCGTCCTCCAACCTGTGGAGGGCGTGGATGCCTGTCTCGTCGTGACGAATGCCCCGCGGCGGTTCCTCTGTTACCTCGACCTCGGCGATTAGGTTGCTCCTCGTCGGATCCCACCCTGGGAACTCGATGCCGGCGGCCCTACGGGTCACGCTGCGTCCTCCGTCGCATCCGACGACATATTGCGCCCGCATCGAGTCGCCGCCGGACATCTCGACATCGACGCCCGTGTCGTCCTGCGAGAAGCCCGTCACCTCACGTCCGTAGTGGATCAGCACCGGCAGCTCGGCGATCCAGGCGGCCATGATCCTCTCGATCTGGTTCTGCCAGATCCCGAGCGAATACGGATGACGCGTCGGGAAGTCGCTCATGTCCAAGACGGCCGTGCCGATCATCGCGGCCTGCGCCACTTGGCCCTCCGCGAGGAACCGATCAGCGACCCCACGTTGATCCAACACCTCGATCGTTCGCGAATGAAATCCGCCCGCCCGTGAGCCGATGAGCACGTGATTTGGACGCCGCTCGACGATCGCGACGTCGACGTTCGCCAACGCCAGCTCGGCCGCGAGCATCATCCCCGTCGGACCACCTCCGGCGATCACTACCGCGTGCTTCGCCATACGCCACCCCTTCCTCTTGTCCGGGTTCTGGTTCGGGCGGGAGATTCTGCGCAGCCCTCGGGGCCTTGCTGCAAGCGCCGGCTGCGCGCTACATTTACGAGGGCGGCGAGTCGGTACTCTCGTTTCTTTGCTCGGTGCGGACGAACAAGCCTCTCGGTTCGCGCACTGCTCATTCGGTGGGCATCGAATAAGCTCCTTGCCCTAAGACCTTCTCAGAACGACCCCCTCGGAGAACCCGACCACGATGTCGACAATGTCCTCCTCGCGGCTCGAGACATTCAGCGACGGCGTCTTTGCCCTTGCGGCAACCCTGCTCATCCTTGACGTTCGGGTGGGCCCGGGCGAACTTGGAGCTCGGCTAGTTCATAACTGGCCCAGTTACGTCGCCTATGCCGTGAGCTTCCTCACGATCGGCATCATCTGGATCAATCACCACACGGTGTTTACTCAGGTCCGAAGGGTCGACCGCCTCTTCCTCTTGATCAACGTGGCGCTGGTCATCTACTCATTCAAGCGGACGGCGGCTGTGTCACCCACCGGTCTGCCCGGCACCGGCTCCAGAGCGGAGTTCAAGGGTCATGCATACGCTGGTCGGACTGCCCACGTACTGTCCAAATGGCTGACACGGCTTGAAACCGAGCTCTGCGTAGAGTGAGCGAGCTGGTGCGAATGCCTCCATGGAGCCGGTCTCGAGACTCACCCGACGGTAATTCCGATGAGCGGCGACCGAAAGGAGATGCTCGACCAGAGCCCGTCCGACTCCTCGGCGCCTCGCGGCCTCAACGGTGTGCATGGACTTCAGTTCGGCGTGAGTCTCGTCGAGTTGTTTGAGAGCCCCGACCCCGACGAGTTTCCCGTCGAGCCGTGCGCTGAAGAAGGTGGTGGCGGGGTCGAGCAAACCCTCGAGTGGCAAGGCATGAACACCTGGGGCCGGAGTAACCATCCGTGAAAACGCCAGATGCTGCTCCAACACGACCTGAATGTCGTCACGACGGGGATCGTCTACGGCAACGACAAGTCCCATGGGCGGTGGTCTACCAAGCGAGGATCCGGCGATGCACTCGCTGCGGATGTCCGAGGTGAGTTCGCCGAATGTTCAAAGGGTGCCCCTTAGCGCGTGGCAGGCTCAGACGAGCCGATTCCAGTAGGAGTGCAGTTCATGATCTTCGGTGCCCATGTGATTGTCTTCAGCAACGATGTCTCGGCTGACCGGGCCTTCTTCAGGGACGTACTTGAGTGCCCATCGGTGGATGCCGGTCACGACTGGCTGATCTTTGCACTGCCGCCATCAGAGTTGGCCGTACACCCTGCAGAACAGGTCGTGGGGCACGAGTTGTATCTCATGTGCGACGATCTCCATGCCGAGAGAGCCACCCTGACAGAAAAAGGCGTTCGGACTTCGGAAGTCGAAGAGGCCAGGTGGGGTTTGGTCACGAAGATTCAACTCCCGGGCGGAAGCCAGGTCGGTCTTTACCAACCGACACATCCGACGGCGGTGCCGGGGCCACCCTAAGAGAGGGCCGGTGCCGGACGGATCGACTGCGCAAAGTGGAACACATTGTCGGGGTCGTATCTACGTTTCACTCGCTGCAAGCGGGGCAGGTTCGCTCCGTAGTAGGCCTGCGGCCAGTCGGCCAGGTTAGGGTCGATGTAGTTCTGGTATGACCCCTGTGCCACGGGCGCGAACAGTCGCTCGAGATCTTCCAGCCATGCCGACGCCGCCTGGATCGCGCTTGGCGTCGGCGAGGCCGTCGGATACGTAACGAGGTATTGGGCACAAGCCACAGAGTCCCGGTGGACGAAGGCGGTGTCGCTCGCCTTGACCTGATTTATCGCGCCGCCGTACGCATCCAGGACGACTCCGCCGCCGGCACCGGGCAACGTTGACGGTAGTGTCGAAAGGGACGACACCAGCTCGTTGATCGCCTGCTCCTGGAGTGGGCCCGCAAGGTAGGTGGATTTCGCGGTGAAGGGCGATTGAACAGGCGCGCCACATTGGGCCAGCGTTTCGTCCTCACATCCGCCTTCAATCATCGTCGCCGTCATGTAGTCCTCGGGGCCGACGAAACGATAGGTGGTCGCCGCTGCAACGGCGGAGGTCAGAGACGCCAGCGTGGCAGAGCACTGGGTGACTGGGCCAGTGAACACTCCAGTGACCTTGACGGATCCGTTCCCCACGATCCCGCTGCTGTACAGCTGGCAGTTTGCCCACAGCTGGGGAGCCGTCAGCGGAATCCACCGGATCCAAGCGTCGATGACGCTCGCAGCCGCGGCCCAGGGCCACTCGAGTGTGAAGAGCGTGATCGCCTCTGGGATGGGGTACACCTGGAACTCGAAGCCCGTGACCACACCAAAGTTTCCTCCCCCGCCGCCACGCGAGGCCCAATAGAGGTCTTCGTTGCGCTCGGGTCCGCACTGGTGTGCCACACCATCGGCGGTGACGACGGTGACGCTCCTCATCTGGTCGCACGTCAGCCCATATGCCCGAGCGAAGACACCAATACCCCCGCCGAGAGCCAGCCCCGCGATGCCTACTGTCGGACACGAGCCCCCAGGAAGCAAAAGCCCTTGGGTCGACAACTGGCTATACGCCTCGATCAGCCGGGTGCCGGCACCGACCGAGACGATCGAATCCCCGGAATGCGAACCCTGCCGAGTGGCTGTCGTAGCCGTTGACACGCCATGCATGGGGGACACGTCAATGACCAGCCCGGGGCCCGAGGAGTAAGCACCATAACTATGGCCTCCTGACCGAACCGCCATCTCCACGTCCTGCTCGCGGGTGAAAGCGATGCAACGTTGCACATCGCTCACCGACGCACATTGCGCGATCGCTGCCGAGTCGGGTGTGTACAGAGAGTTGTAGAGATGGCCGGCAGCGAGATAGCCAGGGTCAGGGGGTCGGAGAAGAGCGCCGTCAAGGGACTCGTCAAGCCTGTTCCAATCCGGTGCGCCGCTGCCGTGCTCGTGCACCACCGAGGATTCCGTGGCGTTGGTGTTCTTCTGCCGCGTAGGACTCTCCCGTGAGCACGCTGCGGCAGTGCCTCCGGCGATGCATGAGCCGACGATGGCCAATTGGCCGAGAAAAGCTCGTCGGTCCACGAGTCCTACGCCGTTCCCGTCGAGCCGCGGAGCACGCGTAGACGCTACGCCAGGCGGCGCCGGAACCACCGCTATGACGCACCGTTGCGATCTCGACCGGGCGGTGGGCGTGCGGACGAGCGCGCCACCGGAATCGGTGCTCCGTGCGTCTTGTCTCGCTGGCGTCAGAGGCGTGGCGATCCTGCGGAGAGCGGTCGCACCGGATGACCAAAGCCGATTCGACCGTGCCGTTTCTCGACAAGGTGGCCAGACATCATCGCGGATCGGCTGTTCAATGTCTCTCACTCCCGTCCTCATCTCGGGAGGTCCGAGACGAGCCGAGTCCGTTGCGGGCGGCGCTCACGTCGAAGTCGCCGCAACCGCTGGGCACCGATTCCCGCCACCGCTCGGCGATGTCGCCGGCCATCGGAGCGACGTCGGGTGGTCAGCCTCGTCGAGCTGAACCTCGGCTGCCGCAGGCCCGACACCGGAAGTCTCAAGCAGGACTTGAGGTCGAGGTTGCGTCGTGGGAGCGCCTCGCAAGAGCAGTGACAGGCGCCTCGAATGGGCGTGCGAACGGCGGATGATCACGCCTTGATTGACCTATAGAGTCAGTCGATGCACGGACCGGATGGGCGCGACGACCGCCATACAGGGTCGTCAGAATCGAAGACGTTCCCATGATTGACGCTGCGGGTCTTCCCAGTCTCGACGATTCGGAGATCGCCGAATTGGAGTCGCGTGGTACCCGTCGAGTTTTCCGGGCGGGAGAGTACCTCTACCGGGCAGGCGATAGCGGCTATGACTTCTACGTCGTCCTCTCCGGGTTGATCGAGATCATCCTGGACGTCGATGGAGAAGAGCGAGTCATCATCACGCACGGACCGGGACGGTTTCTCGGCGAGCTGAACCTGTTGACGGGCCTGCGAGTCTTTGTCTCGGCCCGGGTCGTCGAAGACGCCGAACTTCTGGTCGTTCCGGTCGCAGAGTTCCGCCGTGTGGTCGCGACACAGCCGCACCTGAGCGACAAGATCCTTGCGACCTTCATGTCGCGGCGGAACGACCTGATCTCAGATGCCGGACCGGCGACGCGAGTCATCGGTTCCCGCTTCTCACCCGAGGTGCTACAACTTCGTGAGTTCCTCTCGCGAACCCGGATCCCACACGAGTGGTTGGACCCCGATGGCGACCCACACGTGGAGCGGATGGTGGAGGAATTCAGCCTTGAGCCGTCTGACTATCCGGTCGTCGTGGTCTCGGGCAAGGTCTTTCGCCGCGCGACACCCGGTGTGCTCGCTGAATATCTCGGCCTCACCGTCGAGCGTCTCCCCGGGCGCTGCTTCGATCTGGTCATCGTCGGGGGAGGCCCATCCGGATTGGCGGCCGCCGTCTACGGGGCCTCCGAGGGTCTCCGGACGCTCGGTGTCGACATGGTGGCCCCGGGTGGACAAGCCGGGACGAGCTCGAGGATCGAGAACTACTTCGGTTTCCCGACGGGGATCTCGGGGGCCGAACTTGCCCAACGGGGATTCGTACAGGCCGAGAAGTTCGGTGCCCAGTTGACCACGCCGTGCAAGGCTGTCGGACTGCGTGAGCGAGCGGGTCATCTCGTCGTCGAGCTTTCTGACAACTCGGAGGTGGCCGGTCGAGCCGTCATCGCCGCGACCGGCGCCCAGTACAGACGTCTCGGAGTCGAGCGCATCGACGAGTTCGAGGCCAAGGGCGTGTACTACGCCGCGACCGATCTCGAGGCGCGCTTGTGCGCCGGCAGCCCGGTCGTGGTGGTCGGGGGAGGAAACTCGGCGGGACAGGCCGCGATGTTCCTGGCGGAAAAAGGGAGCGCGGTCGCAGTCGTGATCCGAGGCGCAGATCTCGGCGCCAGCATGTCCGGCTATCTCGTCGATCGGCTGGAGGACCACCCGCGCATCGACGTCCTGACCTCGAGCCAGATCGTCGGTCTCGAAGGTGATGAGATCTTGAGCTCTGTCCGAATCGAGGGGCCGAGCGGGCTGACCACGCGAGCGAGCGCAGCCTTGTTCTCCTTCATCGGCGCCGATCCCCAATCGCACTGGCTCTCGACCTGTGCGGCTCTCGACGACCATGGATTCGTTCTCACCGACAGGTCCTTGACCTCCGAGCACCTCGACGGGCCGTGGACCGCTTTGGACCGCCACCCCCTCCCATACGAAACGAGTCACCCGGGACTCTTTGCGGTAGGCGACCTGCGATCCGGGTCGACCAAACGCGTTGCCACCGCTGTCGGAGAGGGCTCGGCTGCAGTCAGATCGATCCACGACTACTTGGCTTTCGCGCCGACGCCAGTTGCCTCGTAGTCGGGCCCGGCTTCGATCGCACGGAACCTTCCATGAATCCTACGGCTGACGTGCTTGAGACATCGACCGTGCCGATCGTCACATCCAGGCGTAGGACCGGATAGTTCATCGAGGCGCCAAGGCCAACCGCCATACCACCATCGCTGATCCCCCTCGTTGGATGACCGGCGCACGATCATGGTCGAAAACGACCGGACTCTCACTCTGCCTTGAGAGCGCCAGTACGGCCCTCCGCCAGCGCCGAGATCAAATGATGAACGGGTGGACAATTCCTGCGACGCCGTGGCGCTCCTTTCGTTCTGCGCATTGGTCAGTTGGTACCATTTGGGCAGGAGGAGGGGACGTTGATGAGTGAGCACTCGAGCGTTACCGGGGAGTTCTCCCGCGGTACGGCTGCGTCGGGACGCGGCGATTCTCGTATCGACGCGTGCCCGCCGTACCAGGGTCGGGGCGCCTGGTCGTCGGTCTCTCTCGGGCAGTTCCCGGCGGCGGTCCGCATCTCGCCGAACGAGCTCGGGTCGATCGGGTGGGCACTGGCGCCTCTCGTGACCGTGGGCATGGCCGCCGGACCGTGCTTCGCGTACGCCGCAGTCCGGCAGCGCAGCCGGGCCTTCGCTCTCGCGGCGCTGGCGTACGGAGCCGCGAGCCTGGCCATTGTGTGGGGCAACGTCTGGCGCCCTGGAAGCCCACTGGAGATGAACATCGGGGTCGTTGCAGTCCTCATGCTCTGGACGGTGAGCACCGTCCACGCGCTGGCGGTGCGTCAGCGCGTCTTCTTCGGCCCCGTGCAGGAGGACGCCGTCGTTGCGGCGAAGGACCGGATCCGGCGGCGTGACGAGTCGCGCCGCATCGCGATCACTGATCCGAGGCTGGCCCGGGAGTTACGCATCGGCCGACCCGACCAACCGTCCGACTACGACGATGGCGGGCTCGTCGACGTGAACCACGTCCCCGAGGAGTACCTGCGAGACACCGGCGGGCTGGACGCCTCTGTGGTCAGCAGGATCATGGAGGCGCGGCTGGTGGTCGGCGGATTCGACAGCCTCCATGACCTCGAGATGGTGGTGGGCCTCGACCCGCGCTCGCTCGACGAGGTCGCAGACCGTTTGATCTTCTGCCGCTGAGACGGCACGCCTGGCAACGGGACCTCAGCGCTGGGCGACGAGCGGCTCCCCTCGTCCCGGCCGCCGGCGCGCGCCGTCGGCGTCGCCTGCATCCTGGCCGGCATCCGCCGCCTGCCGATTCGCCCGGCGCGCCGCATAGGCGGCCCAGTTCGACGCCGAGGCGACGCCCGCCTCGATGTTCTCGTTCTGGATCCGCTCGAGCACCTCTTCGCGATCGATGCGGATCTGCCGGGGAGCTTCGATGCCGAGGCGGACCCGCCCGTTCTCCGACACGGAGACGACCGTGATCACGATGTCGTCTCCGACGACGATCTTTTGTCCGGGCTCCCGGGTGAGGGTCAGCATGTCGGGTCTCCTACGCCATCGTGTGCCACCAGCGCGAGCGGGAGCGGTGTGCGTACGCTCCAGCCGGTTTCGGCCTCGCTTGATGCCGGCACGTACTGATCGGCGCATCCGGTGTGGCGATTGACCACGATTGGCGAAAAAAGATTCACCGTTGATCGTTCGATCGGGTTCCGGTGGGTGACGATGGCCAGGAGAGCGGCATCGTCGGGGACGACGAGGTCCAGGCTCTCGGCGAACTGCTCGTCGAGGGCGATCTGATAGCGGGGCGCGAAGAAGCCAGGCGGCGCCACGAGGAATTGAGGACTGGGGACGACGGCACCACCGCGCAGGCGGACCGTGTCCGTGCAACACAATGCTGAGAAGACGGCATCGGTCTGGTCGTCGTCGGTGAGGGGCTCGAGCACGAAGTGGATGGCCCCGACCCAGCCGAGCATCTCGCGACGGAACATGATCTCCATTGTCGAGAGCGTGATCGGCCGGACCAGTGTCCCGACGGCGGTTCCGTCGGGCAGAGTCGACCGCCGCGTGCAGGCCCGAGAGTGACCGGGTGGGTGGGTTGCACCGAGTTGCATCATGATCCGCTCTCCATGTTTCGTGATCGTGACGTCGCCGCCCTCACAGGAACTTCACCAGCGTCTCGGGAATGGCCTGGGACGCCGCCCACATCGCGGCCTGATAGTTGGTCATCTCGGAATCCAACTGCGTGGTCACGGTGGCGATGTTGACGTCCTCCAGACTGGACTGGCCGGCTTGGACAGCGGTGAGCTGCGTGGTCAGCGCCGCCGATGTCGAGGTGACAGCGTCGGACGCGTTGCCCAGCGCCGCACTGGCCTGCTCGGCTGTGCTGATGTTGGCGTCGAGCGCGCTCAGGGCGGTGTTCAACTGCGTCGCGGATGGTGCTCCCGAGCCCAGCTGTCCGATCACCGTCGAGAGCGTGGCGAAGACGTTGGCGCCGCCGGTTCCGAACACGCTCGGTCCCGGCACCGAGAGATTGACCGGCTCGCCCGCTCCAGAGCCGGGCCCGACGATGACGGTCGGCGAGTCGGCGTTGCCCAGATAGTTCCCGGCGGTGTCATAGGCCTGCAACGAGGCCGACGTCCCGGCGAAGATGGGTCGGCCCTCGTATTGGGTGTTCGCCGTGTCGAGGAGGTTGGCATTGATCCCTTGAAGCTGTGACGCGATCGCCTGGTAGGTCGTTGCGCTCTGGGTACCCTCGTTGAGGGCCTGGAGGAGCAGGGTCCGTGCGCTTTGCATATCGCTGAGCGTCGAGTTGAGCGCGTTGTTGCCCATCCCGAGCCACGAGGTCGCGGTCTGGCTGTTCGCCTGCCAGGAGGTCAACTGACTCGCCTCGCTCGACAGCTGGAGCACCTGGGTGACGGCAGCCGGGTTGTCGGAGGGCTGGTTGAGCGACTTGCCCGAGGAGACCTGTTCCTCAAGGTTGGCGATGGACGCCTCTTGCTGGCTGAGCTGTGTGGTGATGGCCTGGGACAGGCTGATGTCGGCCACGCGCACGTCAGACCGCCTGCAGCAGGGACTGGAAGGACTGGTTGATGGCGTTGATGGCCTGTGACGCCGCCTGGAACGCGTTCTGCGCGCTCAAGATGTCGACCTCCTCCTCGTTCTGGTTCACGCCCGAGATCGTCGCCAGATTGTTCGATGCCGTCGTGGCCAGGTTCGACGCGGAGGTCGCGGTCGCCGAAGCGTTCGCTGCATCCGTCCCGAGCGCCCCGATGAAGGACCGGTACGCGGCGTCGGGTCCGGTGCTCGAGCCGGCGAGGGCAGCCATGGCCTGGGCGTTGGCGTTGTCGTTGGTGGCGGTGCCGATCACGTTGCTGTTGCCCGGACCCGGTGCCGCCGCGGTCGCGACGAGGGACGGGTTGGCGGCATAGGTGGCCGATACGGCAATGCTCGCGGCCGAGGTGGTGCTCGACGTGTAGCTGGTCGTCGAGCCGTCGTCGACGAAGATGTTGGGGAGGACCGTTCCCGTGTAGCCACCTGCGATGGCGGACCCGGGGTCGCCGGCGGCGTCCATCCCGCCGGCCTGGAGCGCATTCACGCCGTTGGCCAACGCGTTGGCGACGTCGGAGAGTTGAGCCTGGTACCCGGGAATCGTCGTGTTGATGGCGGCGAGGCTGGCGCCGACCGATCCTCCCGGGGTGAGGGCGACGCCGTCGGTGGTGGTCACCGCGAGGTCGGCCCCGCTGGCCGAGCCCGTCGTGGTCAGCGTCACGGCATCGGTGTCGCTCACGAGCTGCACGCCACCGGAGAGGACGGTCAGGGCACCGTCTGCCTGTGTCGTCGTGCTGACACCGAGCAGTCCCGCCAGCTGGTCGACGGCGGCACGTCGCTCGTCGGTCAACGAGTTCACGTTCTGGCCGCCGGCGTCGCCGGCCACGATGCCCTTGTTGAGTTGCGCGATCTGTTGCAAGAGCCCATTGGCCTGGGCCAGAGTGCCGCCGTCGCTGGCGCCGGTCCCGATGCCGCTCTGCAGCGTGGAGGACAGCTGTGAGAGCTGCGTCGTGGAGTTGTTGAGGGTGTACGCCAGTTGCTGGGCGTCGGTTGCCACGGTCTGCTCGGCTCCCGCCTGCCCCGGATTGGACGCCAGGGTCGACAGGTCCGACCAGAAGGTGGAGAGCTGCGTGGCCAGGCCGCCGCTGTTCGGCTCGGGGAAGATGCTCTCGATCGCGGTCATGACCTCGTTGGCCTGGTTGGCCGCGCCCTGCACGCCCTCGGTCGCTACGTTGGCGGCCTCGTACACGGCATCGGTGAGCTCGCTGACGGACCCGATGGAGACGCCGCGGCCCGCTCCCAGCGGTCCGGCGGCATCCTCGGGTGACAAGTTGACCACCTCGCGCGCATAGCCCGCTGTATTGATGTTGGCCAGGTTGTTCGATGCCGTGTCCAGCTCGGCCGTGTCGGCGATCAGTCCGCTGGCCGCGATGGACAGGCCGAAGTCGCTCACATGGACCCCTGCACCAGCCGGGCCGTCCCGCTACGACGCTGCCGATAGTCGGACATCGTGTCGCGGCGAAGGAAGGTCAGCGCCTCCTGCACGAGGGCGGTCCGGCTTCCGGCGGCCGCGGCGGCCGTGTCGACGAGGCGTGAGACGCCGGCCATCTCCTCGAGGAGGCGGAGCCGACGCTCGCGCAGCATCTCGCCCCAGGCGCGGTCGGCCCTCTCTGCGATGTCCTCCAGGCGGGCGTCGTCCTCGAGCTCGTATTCGTCGAGCAGCCCGACGGTCGCCACGGCGCGGCGGAGGTCGGAGAGCCGGAGCTGTTCCGATGCCACCTCGAGATCCCTGATCGACCGTTCGAGCCAGGGGGTCTGGTCGGCGGCCATCAAGGATCCGAGCACGACCAGCCGGAAGCGCACAGTGGCCATCCGCTCGAGCTCCTCATCGAGGACCTCGACCAGTTCAGTCAGGAGCTCGTCCGGGCTCACGGATTAACAACGTCCCGCCGAACCCGAGAGTTGAGATGTCAGGGCTCGATCTCGAGCCTCGATTCTGATCCCGACCGCGAGCGGAGCCGGATCCGTGCGTAGTGCACCATGACCCCGGTCGTGGCCCACACCAGCACGCCGCAAACCAGGAGCGACAGGGCGAGCCGGCTGAGCACGGTGAGGAACGACAGGTTGCCCGTCGCCGCCTCCCACACCGAGGGGATGACCGTCACCGCGGCGAGCAGCACCGTCAGGACCGGGCGGTACCGGTTGACGTCGATGAGGAACCGCTGGTGCTCGCGCGGGTTCATACCCGGTCGCCGGCGACGCGGGCCAGAAGTGTGGCGGTCCAGCTCAGGGCCGTGCACCTCGTTCCGTCTGCGTAGGCGATCGGAGCAGCGCCGAGAAGCTCGCCCGGTGTGCGGGTCGCGTCGAGGCGCCACACGGCGAGGGCGTCGACCGGTCCCAACCGGTGGAGCCATTCTTCCGTGTCGGCGCGCTTGACCGAGGCGTCGACGGCAGCGAGCACGGCGTGCGGCCGCAGGCAGTCGATCACGTCGGCGGCCGCTGCCGCGTCCTCCGCATCGGCTGACGTGGTGGTGAGGGCGACGAGGGAGACCAGGCCGTTGGCGCGCCGCTTGGCTACCCGGACGGCCGCGCTGACCTTGGCCGACGCCGTGCGTCCGGCGTCGCCGTCGGTGCCACCGCCCTCGTCGACGCCCTGGATGGCGCAACGCACGACGGCGCGCCGCCCGAGCCCGAGTTCGCCCCCCAGCAGCGCGGCGGTCGGCTCGACCAGGCTCGGCGGGCCGACCACAACGACGATCGCGCCAGCACCGGCCTCGAGCGCGGGCGCGGGCGGCAAGGTGCTCATGGCGGAGGCCAGTGCATCGAGCGTGGGTCGTTGACCCCGCGGGAGGTACCTGTCCGGGACGCCGAGGGCGCGCAGGCGCGTGTGCAGGCCCGAGAAGCATTGCGGTTCCCGGTCCCGTTCCGGTGCGGGGCCCGCGCCGGTCGGTCTCGGAATGGCGTCGGCGGTGACGTGGTTGGTGGCCTCGGCGGTGGCATCCTCGGCGTCGGCGTCGGCGGATCGTCGTCGGCATCGTCGTCGGCATCGTCGGCGGCATCGGCGGAGCCCGCCGGGAGGGCCGGGTCATGGCCCAGGGCGGCTTCAGCCTCAGCCAGCAGCGCGTCGAACGCGGCTGGCGTGACGACCCCGTTGTGGATCGAGACCTGGTCGGTGGTGCCCTCGGCCAGCGTGGTCAGCGGGTCTGGGGCGCGGTCCTCGCGCGCGGCCGGCGAGGTACCGGTACCGGTCTCCGGCGCGGAACCCGTCTGGGCCGGTCGAGCGCGCGCCGTCCCGTCGGTCGGTGTGCGAGGGGTGCGACGCCGCTCGCGTTCGGCTCCCGGCGGGGGCGTCGAGCCGGCCACGTAGACCTCGGTGGCGAAGAACCCGCCGACCCCGCCCCGGCGCGTCTTCCAGCAGCGCAACTCGGCCGAGGGACCGAGGGCGGCGGCCGCCTTGGACAGCGCCTCCTCGGCCGTACGTCCGACGTACTCGTCGGCGGTCCGATCGGGGCCGGAGCGGTCAGTTGATGGCCACGGCTTCATCGTTCACACTCCCGATGGTCTCGACTGGTATGGATGCACCGATCTCCCCTGCACCAACGACCGCGAGGCGGGGAAGGCTGGGCCTGAGCAAGCGGCGTAGTGCGGGCCTCAAGCGGGTGGAGCACAGCACCACGGGGACGGTCCCGCGCGCTTCGGCGTCGTGGCTGAGCCGGCCCAGTTGGCGCACCACGTCCTCGGCGCTCGATGCGGAGATGGCGAGGGTCCGCCCCCGGTCGCCCGTTTGGATGGACGAGATCAGGCTGTGCTCGAGCGGGGGAGCCAGGGTGATGGCGGGCAACGTGCCCTGGGGTGAGTACAGCGATCCGATTGTCGATCCCAGTGTGATGCGCGCCGCCTCGAGCAGGGCGTCGGCGTCCTTCTGCGGCGTGCGGGCCTGCTCGGTGACCGCCTCGACGATGCGCACCAGGTCGCGGACCGGGACCCCCTCGTCGAGCAGGCCGCGCAGCACACCCTGGATGTCGCCGAGGGTGAGCCCGGCCGCAGTCATCTCCTCGAGCAGGACGGGATTCGAGGTCTTGACCACATCGAGGAGCACCTTGGTGTCCTGGCGGGAGAGCAACGAACCGGCGTGCTCGCGCACCACCTCCGCCAGGTGCGTGGTCACCACGGCCGAGCGGTCCACCACGGTGACGCCCACCACGGCCGCCTGATGGCTCAAGTCCGCGGCGATCCACTTGGCCCGACCGCCGAACGCAGGGTCGCGGGTGTCGGCCCCGGGGAGCTGATCGATGTGGGGACCGACGGCCAACAGCTTGCCCCGGGGAGCCTCGCCCCGCGCCACCTCCACGCCATGGACCCTGATGGCGTAGGTGGCGGGAGCCAGATCGAGGTTGTCGCGCGTGTGGACCTGGGGCATGACGATGCCGAGTTCCATGGCGATGTTGCGCCGGAGCGACTTGACCCGGTCGAGCAGATCGCCGCCGCGTTCGGGTTGCACGAGGTCGATCAGCTCGAGCCCGAGCTCGAGGGCGAGCGGTTCCACGCCGAGACTGGCGGCCAGGGCCTCGGGGGAGTCGGCAGCAGGTGCAGCGGGCGCCGGCTCGGGCTTCTCGGACGGGGCGGGGACGTCTTTGGGCAGGCGGGACCCGAGCACGCACACGGCCGCGCCGACGATGAGGAAGGGCAGTTTCGGCAGGCCGGGGACGATGGCCAGGCACAGCATGACGACGCCGGCCGTCTGCACGACGCGCCGGTAGCGCGAGAGCTGGTTGAACACGTCGTGACCGAGGTCGTGCTCGGTGGCGGCCCTGGTCACGATGATGCCGGTCGAGAGGGAGAGCAGCAACGCCGGGATCTGCGAGACCAGCCCGTCGCCGACCGAGAGCAGGCTGTAGGTGCTGATGGCCTGCGACAGCGACAAGTGGTCCTGGAGGACCCCGACGGCCAGGCCCCCGATCAGGTTGACCATGGTGATCACGATGGCGGCGATGGCGTCGCCGCGGACGAACTTGGACGCCCCGTCCATGGCCCCGTAGAAGTCGGCCTCGTCGGCGACCTCTTGGCGGCGACGGCGCGCGCCCTCCTCGTCGATGACGCCTGCATGCAGGTCGGCGTCGATGGCCATCTGCTTGCCCGGCATGCCGTCGAGCGTGAAGCGAGCTGCCACCTCGGCCACCCGGCCGGCGCCCGACGTGATCACGACGAACTGGATGACGATCAGGATGAAGAACACGATCAGGCCGACCAGGATCGAGCTGCCCACAACGAAGTGACCGAAGCTTTCGATCACGACGCCCGCGTACCCGTGCAGGAGCACGAGGCGGGTCGCGGCGACGTTCAGGGCGAGCCGGAACATGGTGGCCACCAGCACGAGGGTGGGGAAGACCGAGAAATCGAGCGGGCGCTTGACCTGCATGGCGGTCAGCAGCACCAAAATGGCGCAGGTGATGTTGGCGGTGATCAAGAGATCCACCACGAAGGTGGGCAAGGGCACGACCAGCACGACGACGACGGCCACCACCGACAGCGGGACAGCGGTGGAGATCAGGCGCCGCCACCGGGCCGATCCACCGCCACCGCCCACGCCGAGCGCGGCCGCGTCAGCCACGTCCCGCTCCTGCTGACGAGCGATGGACGCTGTGGTGCACGGAAGGCCCCCCCTGGCGTGGCTGATCGAGGTGTTCCGTCCCTGGTCGTCGCCCGGCCTTCCTGGCCATTGGTTCTACGTCCCGCCCGGGCACAGAGTTCAGAGCGGTCTCGGCCCTGCCTGCGCCATCTGGTGCACGCTCTGCAGAGCCTTCGCCGTCGGCGAGAGCGAGTAGACGAAGGCCAGGAGGCGGGCCACCGCGGTGTAGAGGGTGGCGGGCACGACGTCGTCGATGTCGCAGACCGCATGCAGCGCCCGGGCCAGCTCGGGGTTCTCGACGACGGGCACACCGTGCGCCGCGGCGTTATCGCGGATGCGGGCGGCCAGCATGTCGACCCCTTTGGCCACCACGCGCGGCGCCCGGTCCTTGGCCCGGTCGTAGCTGATGGCTACCGCGTAGTGCGTCGGGTTGATCACGACGGCGTCGGCCGTCGCCACGGCGGCCATCATCCGCATCCTCGAGAGCCGACGGGCCTTCGTCCTGCGAGCCCGGAGCATCTCGGGTGAGCCCTCGGTGCGGCGCATCTCGTCACGGACCTCTTGCTTGGTCATGCGCAGGTTCTGCTGGTACTGACGACGCTGGAAGCCGTAGTCGACGGCGGCGACGACGAGGGCGAGCACGCCGATGTCGCGCAGCAGCGTCTCGGTGGTGGAGCCGGTCCTCGCCAGGGTGGACGCCAGGGGCGGGGTGCTGCTCCCGAGCACCGACGAGAACAGCCCGTGCAACAAGGCGTAGCCCAACAGGCTGAGGACAGCGAACTTCAAGGTGGTCTTGCCGAGCGACCACGCCCCCTGCGCGGAGAAGATCCGTTTGAGCCCGGTGCGGGGGCTGATGCGCGAGACGTCCACCCGCAGGGCCTTGGGTGTGAAGCGCAGCCCCACCTGGGCGAAGGAGATCGCGACCCCGATGGCCGTGCACAACGCGACGACGGGGAGCGCCGCCCACGCCACGGTGACCAGGCCGGCCCCGAGGATCGCGACCGCGGCGCCCGTGCTCGGGTGGGCCATGGCCTGGACGACCTGCTGGAGAAAGCCGTCGACGCGGCTCGCCGCGGCACCACCGAGGCGCGGCAGCAGGGTGGCCACCACCAGGAGGCTGGCCCAGGACCCCAGCTCCGATGAGCGCGCCACCTTGCCCTTCTCGCGGAACTCCTTCTTGTGCTTGGTGGTGGGGCGCTCGGTCCGCTGTGACTTGTCGGCCACGGCCTAGCCCCCGAAGAGCTGGACGGTCGCCCGCCCGACCAGGTTGGTCACGGCCGAGGGGAGCGCCAGGAGGGCCAGGCCGACCGCGGCCAGCGCCAGCAGGATCTGGAGGGGGAAGCCGAACACGAACACGTTGATCTGCGGCGCAGCCTTGGCCAGCAGAGCCAGGACCACTTGCGTGGCGAACAGCACCGCGATGACGGGCGCGGCGATCTCCACGGCGGCGGCGAAGAAGGCGGTGAGATCACCGACGAGCACGTTGGTGATCGAGCCCAGGGTGGTCGGCGGAAACGTGGTGCCGATGGCCGAGAAGGAATGGATGAAGCCGTCCACGATGACCAGGACGGCACCGGTGGTGAACAAGAGTGCGGTGGTCACCAGGTTGTAGAACTGACCGAAGAGGGGGGACTGCTGCTGGGACAGCGGGTCGATCGAAGGGGGGAGGTTGAGCCCCGAGAACAGATCGGCGAGATTGCCCGCGGCAGCGACGGTCGAGACGAAGATCGAGACGACGAAGCCGAGCAGGAACCCGACGAGCACCTGGACCACGAGCTGGGTGAGGATCTGGGCGTCGGTCGTCGGCATGGCGTCGTGCTGGAGGTGGCCCGCGGCGTCGAGGGCGACGCCGAGGGCGATCCCGATCTTCGCCATGGCCGGGATGCCCTGGTTCGAGAAGGGCGGGCAGATCACCACCCAGGCCGAGGCCCGCACCAGGGCCAGGACGAACGCCACGGCAAAGGTCGACGACAGCTGGAAGGTCATGCCTCACGTCCCGCTGAGGACGGTCGGGATCGAGTCGTAGAGGTGCTCGGTGTACGTGACGGTGTTGGCCAGCATCCAGTGGCCGAAGAACAACAGCACGAGACCGATGGCGACGACTTTGGGCAAGAAGGTCAGGGTGAACTCCTGAATGGAGGTGACGGCCTGGAAGAGCGACACGACGAGGCCGACGGCCAGGCTGGCCACGAGAACGGGCCCGGCCAGTTCGGCCATCAGGAGCATGGCCTGGGACGCCAGGTGGATGACGGTGTTGTCGCTCACCGGGGGGCTCCGTGGTCGGCGGGTGTCACGGGTGGAAGGACTCGATCAGGGACTTGGCCACGAGGGTCCAGCCGTCGACGAGGACGAACAGCAGGATCTTGAAGGGAAGCGAGATGAGGGTGGGGGGGAGCATGTACATCCCCATCGACATCATGATCGCCGAGACCACCAGGTCGATGACCATGAAGGGGATGAAGATCATGAAGCCGATGAGGAAGGCCGCCTCCAATTGCGAGAGGACGAAGGCGGGAACCACCGTCGTCAGAGGCAGCGAGGCGGGCTGAGTGACCTGCTCGTGCGCCGCCGAGGCGAAGAGCTGGAGATCGCCGGTCTTGGTCTGCTCGAGCATCCAGTGCTTGAGCGGCACCTCGCCGGCGTCGATGGCCTGGGTGGCTGTGATCTTGCCGTGCTCGTAGGGCTGCACTGCGACGTGATCGATCTGGCTGATGACGGGCGACATGATCAACAGTGCGATGATCAGCGAGAGGCCCGCGATGACCTGGTTGGGTGGCACGGTCTGCGTTCCCAGCGCGCTGCGCGTGAGCGAGAGCACGATGAAGATGCGCGTGAAGCCCGTCGTCAGGATGAGGATGGTCGGGGCGATGGCCAGCACCGTGATGACGATGATGATGAGGACCGCCGTGGAGGGGTCCTTCAGCCCGTTGACGTTGATGTTGACATTCGGCGCGGCGGCGAGCAGCGCGTAAGTCATGAGAACCTCGTGGGTCCCAGTGGGCGGACCGGCATGCCGGCCCGCTCAGTGGCGTACTGTCATCTCCCGCAGGCGGTCGACGAACGCATCCCATGCCTTCGGAGTCAGCACTCCGTTCTCCGATGCCAGCCCTGGCATCACGTCCTCGGCGCGGCCGACCGGGTCTGTCTCGCAGTAGACCTCCGGCCGGTCGGGCTCACCGTGCTCACTTGGTTCGCACTCTGCGAGCACGGTGATCTGCTGTGCGGTCTGGCCGACCACCATTGTGCGATTCGCCGCCCGGATGACGAAGACGGCGCTGTGCCGGCCGAGCGAGCGACGTCCCAACATCTCGATACGCGGGACGCCGGGTCCCGGACCGGTGCGCCCGAGCCGTACCCCGCGCTGACGCCCGCGCCCAACGCGTGCGATGAGCCAGAGCAGACCGAGGACGACCGAGAGGGACAGCAGCATGCGTCCCAGTTCGAGGACCATCGGGCTCAGCCCGGCTCCGACTCGCCGCCGACGATCTCTGTGATCCGTACCCCGTACTCGTCACCGACGTCAACGACCTCACCCCGGGCGATCACAACCTCGCGGTTCAAGACGATGTCGACCGGGGCCCCGACCGCGCGGTCGAGTTCGATCACGTCGCCGGGGCGCAGGCGGGCCAGGTCCCCGAAGCTGCGGCGGGTCTTGCCGATCCACACCGACACCTCGACGGTCACGGAGCGGAACTGCGCCTCGCGGATCGCCATGCGGTCGACGTCCGTACTCATGAAAGAACCTCCTCGGTGATGCAACATGCTTTGCGGACCCCGGAGCGTCCGATGGTGGCGAGCGCGATCAGCTGGCCCTCGGCCCGGACCTCGAGTGGCCGGTCGGTCGAGAGCCCGAGATGGAGCTCGTCCCCGACGGCGAGGTCGAGCAGGGCCTCGGGAGTCGAGCCAAAGCTCGGAAACTGGAGCACCAGGTCGAGCGGGACCTCCTGCAGCCGGCGGCGCGCCTCGGCCGAGGACGCGTCCGAGGCCTCGTTGAGCTCACCTCCGTGACCCGTCGGCCCCTCCACGAGCTGGCGCACGGTGGGCAGGGGCAGGCACATGATCAGCTGGCTCGTCGGGCGGCTGCCGACGGAGAGGTCGAAGTGCGCCAGCAAGGTGGTGTCCCCGGGCGCGGCAATGGTGAGGAACTGGACGTTCGATTCGTGCTGCTCGAGTCGGGGCTCGGTCGGCTGCAAGCGGGTCAATGCCCGCTTCAGCTCGTCGAGCACGCTGCCGACGACCGGGGAGAGCAGTTCCTGCTCGATCTCGGTCAGCATCCGCTCGGGGTAGTCCCCTTCGCCGCTCCCGGCGAGGCGCAGGTCGACGATCGCCAGCGCGTCGGCGATCGGGAGAGCGAGGACGCTCGAGCCCGGAACCGGTGGCAGCGCGAAGGTCACGTAGTGCAGCGTGTTGTCGAGGGACTGGCCCGCTTCAGCCCACGTGACCTGCTCGAGCGAGACCAGCGAGAGCGAGCAGGGTTGGCGCAGCACGGTCGAGAGCGGGGTCGTGGCGAGCCGGGCGAAGCTCTCGAGGACCATGCCGACGGTGTGGACGTGGAACCGGTCGAGGGTCTTCGTGCGCCGGAAGTCGTGGCGCGCGACCGACGCCGCAGCGCTCACGAGGACACCGCGCCCGTGCTGGCAGGCAGCCGCTTCACGACGATGTTGACCCGCCGGTTCTGTGCCTGCGCAACGGGCGACGAATTCGGCACCACGGGGTGGTACTGGCCGTAGGCCAGCGCCACCACCCGCTGCGGCTCTACTGCGTCGACCAGCGTGAGGCGCTCCACGACCGAGGTGGCACGCGCCGCCGAGAGCTCCCAGTTGTTGGCGTAGGGTCCACCGGTGATGACTTGGTTGTCCGTGTAACCGGCGACGTCGACGTCGTTGGAGTACCGGGCCAGGACCTGACCGGAGGCGTCGACGATCTGCTGCCCCAAGGGCGAGAGCTGCGCCGAGTCGACCTGGAAGAAGGTCGAGTCGGCCACCAGGCCCTCGACAAGGCCCGACGAGTTGATGGAGAGGGTCACGTCACCGAGCATTCCCCGCTGGGCCAAGGCCTGCGAGAGCGCCTTCTCGATAGCCCGCAGCTGGTCCGCGGCCGGTGCAACGACTGACGGTCGTGTGCCGTGGGAGGGATGGGTCGTCGTCCCGTGTACCACCGAGTCGTTGACCACGCGATCGTCGGACACGGACTCTTGGAACTCCTTGTACTTGGCCTCGTCGATCTTCGAGAGCGCGAACAGCACGATGAAGAGGACGAGCAAGAGAGTGATCATGTCGGCGTAGGTGAGAAGCCAGCGGTCGTTGTTGTCGCCATGCGCGTCGGCCCGGTGCCGGTGGGCTCGGCCAGTCCGCCGGGTCGCCGGCAAGGCGGACTTGGTCATGCCGCCTCCACGGCAACGAGCGCGTCGGGCGCCGCAGCCGGGCTCTCGGCGCGTTCCGATGGTGGGAGGTAGCTGTAGAGACGGTCGCGCAGGTCCAAGCTCGAGACGTTGAGCTGCATGGTGAGGAGTCCCTCGGTGACCATCTCGCGGTAGGCCACTTCCTCATCTGATCGTCGCCGGAGCTTGTTGGACATCGGCAGCCAGACGACGTTGGCCAGCATGACGCCCCACAGCGTGGCGGTGAAGGCCGCCGCGATGGCCGGGCCGAGCTTGCCGGGGCTCTGCAATTGTCCGAGCACACCGATGAGGCCGATGACCGTGCCGAGGATTCCGAAGGTCGGTGAGTAGCCCGCCATGTCCGAGAAGAATTTGATCGAGGCGGCGTGGCGGACTCGCAGGCCGTTGATCTCAGCGTCGAGGACCTCGTGGACTCGCTCGGGGTCAGAAGTCGAGGTGATCAGCTGGACTCCGGTCTTGAGAAAGGGATCGTCGGTCTCGAGTTGCTCGAGCACCAGGGGGTTCTGGCGCACCTCCTTGGCCACGCCCAGCAGCTGGTCGATGGTGGTTCGCACGTCGGGGCCGCGGTGGGGGAGCAGGACGCTCTTCGCCGCCTTGGGCACGGCCTTGAGCTGGCGCCTGTCGTAGCCGGCCATGGTGGCCCCGAGGCTCCCGCCCACGACGAGCAGGAGCGGCGGGATCTTGATCAGCGACGCCACGTGGCCGTGCTCCATGGTCATGGAGACGATCAGCGCGATCAGCGCTATCACGATGCCGACGGGTGTCATGGCAGCACGTCTCCGCGAACCTCGGCGCGCCCCGCCGCTGCGAGTGCGGGCGCGAAGGCGGGAGCCTCTCGAAAGGCGAGGGCCAAGGCGCCCGCGAGAACGGCCTGCTTCTCCGAGCGGATCCGGTCGGTGATCGTGTCGACGTCGTCGCGCACCACGAAGTAGGTCCCGTCGGCAAGGTGGACAGCCGAGTTCACCCCTCCCTCGACGCGCTCTACCAGGTCCTCGTTGAGGTACATGGTGGATCCGTCCAATTTGCGCAGGCCGATCACGGCTCAGTTCCCCCAGAAATTGCTCCGTCCACCGTTCTGTAACGGCCCGCGGCGGGCCAAAGTTCAGGGTTAGCGCGCGGCGGGCACCCCGAATCAGGACATCTCGACCAGCGACTCGAGCGCGGTGGACGTTGAGTCGACCACCTTCGTGTTGGCCTGGTACGCGGTTTGGGCCTCAATCAGGTCGGTGAGCTCGGTGGCCAGGTCCACGTTCGAGCCTTCGACCGCGCCACCCTGGAGGCTGCCGAGGCCGCCCGTCCCCGGGCTGCCCAGCTGCGGGTTCCCCGATGCGGCCGTCGGGAGGAAGTCCGTGTTGCCGACGTCTTCTAACCCGTTGGGATTGGCGAACTGCGCCAAGGCGATGGTCCCCAGGCTCTGGCTCGTCCCGTTCGAGTAGCTCCCGGTGATCGTCCCGCCGGAGCCGATCGAGTACGAATCGAGCGTGCCGGCGGCGTAGCCGTCCTGGCTCGTCACCGCCAGAGTCTGGTCGGAGGCGAACTGGGTGATGGCGTTCTGAGAGCCCGGTGCCGGCAGGTCCAGGTCGACTGCTCCTCCGCTCCACGTGTAATTGCTCGGGAGGTTGGCGATGGCGATCGACGTCCCGTTGGCTCCGATGGCGGCGCCGTTGACCGACGCGACCTGCCCGTTGTTCCCGAAGACGATGGTCTGGGGCGCCGCCCACAGCGGCGAGGCGGCACCGGCCACCGTGCCCTGGAGACTCCAGGTGTTGGCGGCGCCCGTCGGGGTGAAGGTCAGGTCGACCGGCACGGCATCGCCGAGCGCGTCGTAGATGGTGGTGGTGACGGTGACCGCGGCGGTCGAGCCGTCCGCCAGGTTGCCGCCCAGATTGATGTTCGCGGTCTGGGCCGGGGGCTCGGTCGATCCGGGGATGATGCTGAGTGGCACCGGATTCGACGTCGTCGGCTGACCGGGTGACCAACCCAGGACGAGCCCGCCGCTCGCGGTGGTCAGGTTCCCGTTGGCGTCGAGCTGCAGGTCGCCGTCACGCGTGTAGACCGTCTGCCCGTTCTGGCTTACGACGAGAAATCCGTTGCCCTCGATCGCGACATCGGTGTTGACGCCGGTCTGGGTCACTGGCCCCTCGGAGAAATTGGTACTGATCGCCGAGACCTCGTCACCCGCCCCGATAGACGTGGGGTTGGTGCTGGCCACGGTGGTCCCCACAGCCGCTCCAGCCGGTTGGAGTTGCTCGGTGAGCAAGTCCTCGAACTCGGCCGTGCCCGACTTGAAGCCGTCCGTCTCGGAGTTGGCGATGTCGTTGCCGATCGTGTCGAGATCGGTCTGCATGGTTTCGATGCCTGAAGCGGCGGCACCGAGGGATCGAACGCTCATGTGATGGCTCCTTTTCTTCGTGATCTCGTCAACTGTCGGTGATCTGTTGGACGGCGTCGAGGTCCACGGTCGTTCCTCCGACGTCGAGCAGCGGTCCGCTCGACCCGTTGGTGACGCCCGTGACAGCACCGGTGAGGGTGCCGTCACCGTCGGCGGCGGTGACGGTCTTGCCGATGAGCCCGGCCGCCTCGCCCATCTGTGACGCCGTCGAGACGGACTGGAGCTGCTCGACCTGGGAGAGCGAGGCGATCTGGCCCATGAAGTCGGAAGCCGAGGTGGGGTCGAGCGGATTCTGATACTTGAGCTCGTCGACGAGCAGGGTGAGAAAGGTGCTCGGATCGAGCAGGCCGGCGGTCCCGTCGGCCGCCGAGCTCGACTGCGTGGCGTCGTCCGCGCCGGCCGTGCCGCCGGTCACACCTGAGACAGGCATGGTCATGTGATGTCCCTTCGATCGGAGCTCGCGGTCACAACACGAGGTGCAGGCGGTCGGCCTGTCCTGGTCTCGGCCCGGCGGCTGCGGTTGGGGATAGGAGAGAGGCGTCGGGCTCATCGTCTTCGCTCCCACGAACGGAGTCGGAGCCCGGTTCGGTTCCTTCTCCCGCTGACGCGCCATGGTGCGCCGCGCCGGGGTCGCCCAGGGTCACGTCGACCTCGACGCCCCCCTGGGCCAAGTGCTCGCGCAGGGCGGGCAACGCGCTCTCGAGGGCGTCGTGGGCGGCGGCGTGCTCGGGGGACAGGTCCACCTGGAGCTGGTCTCCTCGGAGAGAGAGCGTCGCCTGCACCTGACCCAGCTCGGGTGGGTGCAGGTTCAACACGACGTTGTAGCTGCCGCTTCCGCGGCTGAGGGCACCCGAGATGGAGGAGGCCAGCCCGGCCGTGTCGAGCGACACGTCGGAGGCAACCGTGGCAGCGGTGTCACCCGTGGCACCGGTGGCGTCACCACCGTGCTCGGACTCGACGGCGCCGGTGACTGCGGCCGGCGCGATGCCACTGGTCGCGGTGGGCACGGTGGTGCCGGGCCCCGTCGCTCTGGACGCTGTAGCACCCGCCGGATTCTCAGCGGCCGGCACTGCACCCCGCGATCCGGGAGGGCCGGGTGCAGTGCCGAAGCCGGGTACGGACGCCGGGAGCGAGAGAGGTCTCCCGTCGTCGGGCATCGTCGCCACCGAGGTGACGGAGACCGAGGAGGTGCGGCTCGCGCCGACGCCCGTCGTCGGGGTCCTCGCGGTGTCGTGCGAAGGCGGGTCGACGCTCGCAGTGGCAGCGACCAGCGAGGCGGAGCTGACGTCTGGTGGCGCGGTGTCGAGCGGCGAGCCTCCTTCGCCCCCCGGTCCGTCCGCCTCGCGTGTGGCGTCCGGTGTGTGCGTGCCATCTGGGCCGTGGGCGTGCGCGCCCTCTGGGTCGCGCGCGGCGTCCTCGCCGGCCGTGCCTGCAGTGACGTCGGCGCCGCCCCCGCCGTCGGCGCTGCTGGTGACACCCAGGTCGAGAGCGACGAGGGCATCGACGCCGACCGAGGTCCCGTCGCTGCTGCGAGCGTCGGGCGACATTTCCGATGGCGGCGCAGGCACTCCCGGGACGGGTCCGTGTCCGGCGCCCGACGCGGCGCCGGTGTGGTCGTCCACCGGTCGGGCCGTCCGCCCGGGGAGCGCGGCGCCGCCGTGACCCTTCGAGAGGATGCGCTCGAAGGGGGACACTGCGGGGTCGTCCACGCACTCGTCGGTCTCCGCGGCCGATGCCGGCGTCTGTGACTCGGCGGGCCCGACCGCCGCGGGGGCGCCGCCGAGCGTGGTCGTCGAGACCGCTGCGGGCGTCACGAGACCTCGCCCACTCCCGCCCCCGACAGTCCCGCCAGGGAGAGCACAGCTGGTACGTAGGCCTGCGTTTCGGCGTACGGCGGCACACCTCCGTAGCGCTCCACGGCACCGGCGCCCGCGTCGTACGCGGCCAGCGCGTCGGCGTAGGAGCCGAACTGCCGGGTGTAGCTCCCGAGGAGCTGGGCCGCCCCGTCGATCGACTGCGTCGGGTCGAGCGGGTTCACACCCATGCCAGCGGCCGTCGACGGCATGAACTGTGCGATGCCCTCGGCCCCCGCTGAGCTGACCGCCCCCGGTTCGAACCGGCTCTCGTGGTACAGCAGGGCGCTGAGCAGAGAGGCGGGTATGCCATTGGACGCCGCCGCTTGCTCAATCGTCTGGACGTACTGGTCGGGGACGGCGACGTTCCCGATCTGGGTCGACCCGTTGGCGCTCGCGGTGACCGCCGGAGCCGAAGTCGACGAGTCCGCATCGGCCGGGAGCACACGGCGTATGGCGACCACCGAGTCCGCCGGTACCGCCTGCACCTGCACGGTCGTGCCGGTGTAGGGGGCGTCGATCATCTCGCCGTTCCCGACGTAGATGCCGACGTGGCCGGGCGCGCTGGGCGTGCCGTCCGAACCGGCGAAGAAGAGCAGATCGCCCGGCTGCGCGTTGCTGAGCGACGGCACGGCGGTACCGGCCTGGCTCTGTTCCTCGCTCGTGCGCGGCAGCGAGATCCCGAGTTTCCCGTAGACGTACTGCACGAGGCCCGAGCAGTCGAATCCTGACGGGCTCGTGCCGCCCCACACGTAGGGGGTGCCCTCGAAGGACTCCGCCTCGGCGACGACGTCGGCGCCGTTGACGCTGCCGGCACCCGCATCGCTGCCGACATCGCCCGCTGCGTCCGTGCTCGGGGCAAGCGCGGAGCCCGTCTCGACACCGGCGCCACCGTCGGTCGCCAGCAACACCGCCAGCACGTCGGACTGGTCCGCCAGGGAGCTGTCGCCCGACGCCTCGCTCCCCATCGCATCGGCGTCGAGCAGGTCGTCGACCAGCCCGACGGCCGACTGCGACCCCGTCGCCATGTCCAGGTCGGCAGCGAAGCCGGCGTCGGTGCTCCCCGCCGAGCTCCCGGCCGTGGTCCCGCTCGCTTCCTGCAGCTCGGCCAGCGTCTGTTGGATGTCGGCCAGCGTGACCGCGGTCACCGTCATGGCGCGTCGGGCCCTCTCCGGAAGCGGACGGTGGCCATGTCGTCGAGTTCGGCGACGACAGCACGGTCGGCGTCGACGAGCCAGCGGTTGTGCTGACGCTCCTCGAGCCGGCCCAGGGCACGGCAGCGCCGTTCGGCCTCGACCCATGCTCCGCGTGCCTCGTCCGCTGCCGCCTCGGCCTTCGCCGCCAGCGCGTCGTGTCGTCGGACCAGCTCGGCCATGCGGTCGGACTGCTCCTGGACCCACAAGAGGGCCGCCATGTGGGTGTGTCCCTCGGGAAACTCCAGCTGCCGCGTCGCGGCGCGCATCTGGGCACACCGGGTCTGCGCGTTGCGTAGGTCGCGTGTCGCCGAGCGCGAAGCGTTGCGCCGCTGCCCGCTCCTGGTGCCCGCGCACGCGGGCCACCGACTCGAGGCGGAAGCGGAACGCCCTCATGACGTCGCCCCGTCGGCGGCGGCCAGCGCCAGAAGACCGGAGAGCGCCGCATCGAGGTCGCTCACCGCGCACGGGTTGGCGGAGGAAGGCGTCGATGGCCGGCTTGCACGCCACGGCCCGGTCGACCACCGGGTTCGTCCCTGGCACATAGGCGTCGATCTCGATGAGGTCGCGCGCGTCGCGCCAGGCGGCGAGGAGCTCCCGCACACGGGAGGCAGCGTGCAGCACCTCCTCCGAGGCGATGGCAGGAGCGACCCGCGAAACAGATTCGAGTACGTCGACGGCCGGGTAGTGCCCGCTCTCGGCCAAAGAGCGCGTGAGCCGCACGTGGCCGTCGAGGATGGACCTGGTGGCGTCGGCGATCGGTTCGTTGATGTCATCACCCTCGACCAACACGGTGTAGAGGCACGTGATCGAACCTCGCTCGGCCCGCCCGCCGCGCTCGAGGAGGCGCGGAAGCAGCCCGAACACGCTGGGGGGGTAGCCCCGGGTCGCCGGCGGTTCCCCCGCAGCGAGGCCCACCTCGCGCTGGGCCATGGCGAACCGGGTTACCGAATCCATCATGAGCAGCACGTCGCGCCCGGTGTCCCGGAACCACTCGGCGATGCGTGTGGCCGTGAAGGCGGCGCGAATGCGCACCATGGCCGGGGCGTCGGACGTGGCGACGACGACGACCGCCCGCGCCAGCCCCTCGGGACCGAGGTCGCGCTGAATGAACTCCGCCACCTCGCGGCCACGCTCTCCGATGAGAGCCACCACGGAGACGTCCGCTTGGGTCCCCCGCGCGATCATGGAGAGCAGCGACGACTTCCCCACTCCGGATCCGGAGAAGATGCCGAGCCGCTGACCCTTGCCGCAAGGTATGAGCGCATCGAGCACGCGCACCCCGAGCGACAGTTGCTCCTCCACGAGGCCGCGCCGCAGCGGATGGGGCGGCACGCCATGGATCGTCAGGTCGTCCCCGCGCAGCCGGGGACCGCCGTCGATGGGCCGACCGAGGCCGTCGACGATGCGGCCGAGGAGATGCTCGCCCACGCGCAGCGTGATGGGGCGTCCGTACAACGTGGCCGGCGTGCCTGCCCGAATGCCGGTGGTCTCGCCGAGCGCCACGCACACCGCCCTCCCGTTCCGCAAGGCAACGACCTCGGCCTCCAGCGGACCGTCGTCGAGCAGCAGCACAACCCCGTCACCGACCGCGGCGGGGAGACCGGCCACCTCGATGGACATCCCGACGACCTGGTCGACGCGGCCGTACCGAAGGGGCCGGGCTGCGGCGCGCGCAGACTCCGCCAGCTCTTCGAGCACCCCGGTCATGACGCCCTCTCGTCGTGCTCGGTGGCGGTCTCGTCCGGGCGGGTGATCAGGACGTCGCGCACCCGTTGCACGGCGGCGGAGAGCTGGCTGTCGATGGTCGCCTCGCCGATCTCCACGACTGCTCCGCCGGGTTCGACCGACGCGTCGACGACGAGGGTCAGCTCCCGGGTTCCCGCCAGGGCGTCGCCGTCCACGCCGCGCAGCGCCTCGGCGTCGTCGGGATGGATGCGCACCATCGCCGGGAGGTCACTGCAGTCGACGGCGAGGGCGCGGGCCACGGCGTCGCGTCCGGGCTCGGCCGTCAGCGCCAGCTCACGCCCGAGAAGCGTCTCCACCAGATCGAAGGCGAACGCGGTCACCGAGTGCTCGAGTTGGTCGCGTCGTTCGGCGAAGGCCAGCGCGGCGGCGTCGCTGGCGTGCCCGAGGGCTCCGAGCGCCTGCTCGAGGCGGACACGGGCCCGGCGTGCTGCCTCGACCGTCTCGGCTCGCGCCGCTTCTTGGCCGGCGGCGTAGCCATCCTCGTAGCCGGCATCGCGTCCAGCGTCCGCCGCGCTGGCTCGGGCGTCCTTCGACAGCACGACGTAGTCGATCGGCACTCCAGGATCGTGCGGGCGAGGCCGGACCGACACCCCGTGGGCGCGACTGAGGTCTCTCGCCGCGTGCAGGCTGCTGCTCATCGGATCATCTCGTCGTCACGGGCGATGACGATGACGCCCTCATCGTCGAGCTCGCGGGCGGCCCGGACCACCTCGGCCTGCGCATCGTCGACCTGGGACGTCCGGACGGCGCCCAACACCTCGAGCTCCTCCTCGAGAGACTTGGACGCGCGTTCGGTCAGGTTCTGACGGATGCGAGCCAACGCGCCGTCTTCGAAAGAGGCGCCCTTGAGCGCCACCGCCAATGTGGTGGGCGACACCTTGCGCAGGATCTGCTGCAGGGAACGGTCGTCGAGTGCGACGACGTCTTCGAACGTGAACAGGTTTGCCCGGATCTTTTCGGCCAACTCGGTGTCTTCGTCTTCGAGTTGGCCGAGGATCTGGCGCTCCGTGTTGCGGTCCGCATGGGTGAGGATCTCGGCGATGGCCGAGGCGCCACCGACGCTGCTGGTAGAGCCCAGCGTGTGGAGGCTTCGTAGCTTGGCCTCAATGAGCGTGGTGGTCTGGCGGACGGCGGCGGGGTCCACCCGGTCGAGCTGGGCGATGCGCCGCGCCACTTTGATCCGGAACTCGGCCGGCAACGCGCCGATGATGCGGGCGGCATCCTCGGGCCGCATATGGGCGAGGAGCACGGCGACCGTCTGCGGCTGCTGCTCGGCCAGCACGCCCACCACCCGCCGCGGGTCGGCTGTGGCCAGCACGGCCAGCGGGCCGACCGCCAGCTTGGATTCCATCTGGTCGAGGACCTCGTCGGCCCGTGCCTTGCCCAGTCGTTCGCTGAGGAATTGGCGCGCCAGGTCCAGTCCCCCCTGGCTCACCAGCGACCTGCCGCGCACGCGTTCGACGAACTCGTCGAGCACCCCGACGACGGTGTCGGTGTCGAGGGACGGGAGGTTGGCGATCTCGGTCGTCAGCTCGATCGCGTCGGGGTCCGTCATCTCGCGCAGGATGGCGGTGGCGCGCTTGGGGCCCAGCTGGGCCAGGACGACCGCCACCTTCTGACGATTCGACAGGTCGACGTCGGCGGTGTCGTCGGGAACGGGAGCGACGTCCTCCATCGCGGCGGCCGCCGCCTCGGCCTGTTCGAGCGTGGTCACGGCGGGGTTGGTCATACCGGCAGCGCCTTGGGTGGGGCCGGCGCGTCGGCGCGGTCGTTCGCCCACAAGCGCAGCAGCGCGGCGGCCTCGGCTGGCCGGTCGGTCACGAAGTCGTTCACCTGCGCCAGCACCGCTTCGGGCCCGAACGAGAGCGCGGCCGCCTGTCCGACCACGGGGAGCTCTCCGGTCGGATCGCGCTCTTCCTCTACGCCGAACTCGAGTGGCAAGGCGGAAGCGCTGGGGAGCTCGCCGAGTGGGATCTCCTGATAGAGGGGCCGGCGACGCCGCGACGCCCACAACGTGGTCGCGACCATGGCCGCGATGAGCAGGAGCAGGCCGGCCACCTCGGCGGCTCGATCGACGAGCTGGGAGTGCCCGGTCCCGACCGCTGCCACGGACGCCTGCTTGTTGCTCGCGGCGAACGGGAGGGAGGACACGACCAGCTGGTCGCCCCCGGTGAGGTTGAGCCCGGCGGCGGCCACGACGAGGGAGCGGATCGTTGCGTCGTTCACCTTGTGCGCAGCCGACGAGTTGAGAAGGACGGCGACCGAGGTCTTTTGGACCTGTCCCGGTGCCTGCTTCACGGTCTGGGTCACCTGACCCACCGCGTTGGTGAGCTGCGAGCTGGTGCTCGTGTAGGTGCCGTTGCCGCCCGAGGTGCCGGTCGGTTCGCTCGAACCGAGTACACCCGACGGAGGCGTGCCGCTACCCGTGTAACTGTTGTTGGACGTGGTCTGACCGGTGGTGGCCGTGACGGGCTGACCCGCAGCGTTGGTCTGGATCCCGTTTGTCGTGGTCTGTGTCTGGTCGAAGTCGAGCACCGCGTTGACCTGCACGGCGGCGTTGCCGGTTCCGACGACGCGGCTCAGGAGCGACGTCAACGAGGTGGCGACGTTGTTGTCGTAGGCGTCGGTCTGCTGGGCGTCCGAAGCGCCCGACGTCCCGTCGGCGTCGCCCTGTGCCGTCAGGACGTCTCCGTGGTTGTCGACGACGGTGACATCGGAGGCCGAGAGTCCCGGAGTCGAGGAGGCAGCCAGGTGGACGATGGCCTGTACCTGCCCCGAGGAGAGGACCGTGCCGGGGGTGAGGTCGACCAGGATGGACGCGGTTGTTGGTTGCGAGGTGCCGATGGCGAAGTCGCTCTGCTGGGGCACGACCAGGTTCACCTGTGCCGACTGCACGCCCTGGATGGACTCGATGGTCTGTTCGAGCTGGCCTTCGAGGGCCTGCTGGTACTCCACCTGTTGCACGAAGTCCGAGGTGGTGATGCCGCTCTTCTCCAGGTTCGAGAAGCCCACGTTGCCCGACTGCGGAAGGCCTTGCTCGGCGAGGGCGATCCGCTCCTGGTCGACGTCGGCCGCCGGTACCAACACGGTTGTTCCCCCGTTGGCGAGCTGGTAAGGGATCTTCGAACTGGTGAGCTGCTGCGTGATGGCGCCGGCGTCGGCGGTCTGCAGGTTGGTGAAGAGCGGCTGGTAGCTCGGCCGGGACTCGGCTCGCATGAAGATCACGCCGCCGACGACAGCCACGACGACGGCGAGGGCGACCATTGCCTTCTGTCCCAGGGTGAAGTCCGCCAGGACGGCGCCGGCCCGGCCTCGTGCCGAGCTGAACGTGTCTCGGGAGAACGGCAACATCGCCATGGCTAGGCCTGCATGTCCATGATGGTGTTGAAGGCGTCTACCGCCTTGTCACGCACCGAGGTGACGAGCTGCGTCTCGAGGTCGGCTTCGGTGGAGGCGACAGTGACGTCCGCGATGTTCGCGTCGCCTGCGGCGGCCTGGAGCGACAGGTTGCTGGCGGACTGCTGCGACGCGTCGAGCGAGTCGATGGCGTTTCCCAGGACGTCGGAGAAAGACGTGGGCGTTGTACCCGACGAAGTCGTCGTCCCCGCCGCGGCAGCGGATGGCGCAGCCTGCGTGGCACCCGCGCCCACGGCCGAGCCGACGCTCGGGATGGCAGGTATGGCTGGGATCACGTCAGGCCTTGATGCTCAGGATGGACTGGTAGGCGTCGGTGGCGTGTGACAACACGGCGGAGTTGGCCTGGTACGAGGTCTGGGACTGGATGAGGTCGGTCATCTCTTCGCCCAGGTCCACCACCGGGTATTCGACCTCGCCGCTGGCGTTGGCCACAGGGTTGCCCGGGTCGTACTCCTCCTGCCCCCGCGCCGATCCGAGGTCGATGGATTCGACCCGTACGCCGTCACCGCTCCCGTCCGGTTCGACGGCGGCGCCGGCGTCGACGTACTGCGCCTGGTAGACGGGCTGACCAGGCGTGACCCCGTCCTCCATGTTGGCCACGTTGCCGCCGATGGTGTCGATCCAGGTCTGGTCGACCGCGGCGCCCGACCCCGCGATGTCAATCGCTTCCCACATAGGACCTCCTAGCCGGTGATTGCGTCCGAGAGCACGGCGAACTGTCCGTCGATTGCGTTGACGACGGTCTGGTTCTCCAGGTCGTTCTCCTGCATGAGGGTCATCTCTGTCGGGAGCGAGACGTTGTTCCCGTTCGATCCGGACGGGAGGCCCTCTGGAGCGCTCTGAGCGCTCGCCACTCCGCCGTCGGACAGGGCCTGAGCCAGTGACGACTGGAACGTCACCTGGTCGGCCTGGAAGTTCGGTGTGTTCTCGTTGGCGATGTTGTTGGCGATGGCCTGTTGCTGGTCGACCACGGAGTCCAGCGCGAACTGCAGGATCCCGATCGATTCGGCGGCGTCGGTCACTCTCTTCGGACTCCTCAATGCGAGCAGAGTTGGCCGGCCGTCCTGGCCGCACACCGAGCAGTCCGTGCTCGTCGTCTTCTACGGACCCCCGGGGCGAAAAGTTCAGGGGGTCTCGGCGTTCACGCCCTTTGGTCGACGTAGTGGGGGAAAGACGGCGGCTCCGCCCGTGGTGGCGGGAGGTGGCACGTCATGTCCGCCATGCGCGTGGCCACTTCGAGCGCCAACTGGTCGTAGGCCAGGGCCAGGCGGTGCGCCTGCGGCGCCATTTCGTCGGGCAGCGGTCCCACCGGATGCCCCGGCGGCTCGGGAGACGCGTGACCATGCTCGACGGCGCGCCGCGCCGCCCGCAGGTGCGCCGAGGCGGCCTCGAGGTAGTCAGCCCAGGTGGCGTCGGCCATCGAAAGCCTCCGGCTCGGCAACCGCTCGCCGCCAGGCCTCGCGCAGCGGGGCCACGATCTGCCCACAGCGTTCGATTTTCGAGAGGTCCTTGGTGAGGTTGGCGTCGATCAGCTCGGTGAGCAAGAGCTCGTAGAGACCAAGGAGCGTTCGCCCTCCTTCGAACCCGTCAGGCTGCAGGCTGTGGCGCAGGACGCGGACGATCTGTTGGGCGTGCTGGAGTCGCTCGTTCGTGGCCAGGAGGTCGCCGTCGCCGAGGGCACGCTCGGCGATCTCGATGTCGGCAGCCATCCGGTCGAAGAGCATGACGAGCAGCTGGGGTCCGGGCGCGGTCTGGACGGCCTGGCTCTGGTAGCGCAGCGCGGCATCCTGGGTGGTGCTCACGGCGTCAGCTCGAACTCGAACCGGAGCTCGACGACGTGTTCGAAGAGCTCAAGTTGCTGGACCCAGACGACGACGAGGTGCCGGCCTGCGCGGAGAGGAACGAGCTCGTGGCTTGGAGGTGGGCCAGGGTTGCCTCGAGGTTCGTGAATTCCTGGGTGAGCGCCGCCTGTTGGGTGGCCACCAGCTGCTGTTGCATCGTGATCTCGCTGCTGACCTCGCTCAGCGTGCCCTGCAGGCCGGCGATGGTCTCGGGGACGAGGCCGCTCGGGGCCAGCGACGACGTCTTGGCCATATGCGCGAGTCCCTGCGCGAATCCCGGGGCGTAATTGATGGTGCCGAGTGCCGTCGGCGTCGTGATGCCGGTGGCGGTGACGTCGACGACGAGACCGTCGGCGGGGTCACCCGTGGACAAGAGGCTCAGTTCCTGCCCGACACCGGTCGCGGCCACGCCGTCGATGGTGCCGGCGACGTCGACCCCGCTGAAGGTGGACCCCGCGCTCGTCAGGCCCAGCTGGTCGGCGCCCGACGCCGACACGGAGAAAGTGGCAGCCGAGCCGTAGGCGGCTGTGGCCAGCTGAACCTGGTACGCCCCGGCGGAGCCGACGAGAGCGGCCGAGGTCCCGATGCCGGCGTTGGCCAGCGCGGAGTTCAGGCCGCTGATGACGTCGGTGATGCTCTCACCGGCCGCGGCCGCGTAGTTCGCTGTCGCCGACCCGCTGGTGACGGTGTAGGTCTCGGCCGCCGAGAGCGTGGACGTCGGCGCCGACCAGGTGGTCGAACCGGTGTCGACGCCCTGGGCGGCGGACTGGGACACGGCGACCGCGTACGACCCGGGAGATGTGTCGTCGGTCGCTCCGGCCACAGTGGCGGCCCCGGCGAGGGACGGCGACGCCGGCGTGAAGGTGCCGCCCTCGGTGAACATGGCCTGGACGGCCGCGGGGTTCTTGGCGTACGCCGTCTCGAACGCGGCCTGGTTGAACGTGATCGTCCCTTGCGAGGTGATGGCCAGGCCGGCCGACTCTCCAGCCGTTCCGTCCGAGCCCGCCGCCGAGCTGCCCACGGCGGTGCCCACCGTGGCGAGGATCTGTTGGGCGAGGCTGGTGAGGGACGTGGCACCGTTGAGCGTGGCGGCCGTGTTGGTGGACGTGTTGTAGGCGGTGTCCGTAGAGATGGTCGAGAGGACCTGGTTCGCCGCGGTCACCAGCGTCTGCACCGTCGTGGCCAGCTGTGTGCCGTCGGGTGAGACGGTGATGGTGACGGGGGATGGGCTGGCCTGCGCGAGATTGACGGTCACGCCGGGGAGCAGTCCCGTCACCTGATTGGACGACGAGACCACCTGGTAGCCGCCGGCGCCCCCGATGGAGATGATGGCGTTCTGGCTGGCGGTCGTCGTGCTCAGCGCGCCGAGACTCGATGTGGCGAACGCCCCCGCATCGATCGTCGTCGCGGCCGCGGTGCCTGTGCCGTTGGAGGTCAGCTCGAGGGCGTACTGGTTGGCGCCCACTTGAAGCGTGTTCGCCGTCACGCCGACGCCGGACGCGTTGATGGCGTCGACGACTGCGCTGAGTGATCCGTTCCCCACCGAGACGTTCTGGGCGGTGATCGACCCGGCGCTGAGCCCGCCCTCGAGCAGTACCTGCAGCGTGCCCCCGGTACCCGAGCTCAGCGTGACCGCGGTAGTGCCCGAGCCGGCAATGTCGTTCACGGTGGTCGAGGTGCCGTCGAGGTCGATCACGCCGTCGCTGCCGGTGACGGCCGGACCCGCGGCCAGGCCGAGCGTGGCGGCGGCCGAACCTCCGGTGACTTGGAGCGATGCCGTCGAGCCCTGCTGGGTGGTGGCCACGGAGAGGAGGCCCGACGTCGTCACCGTGGCGTTCAACGTGCCGCCGGACGCCTGGGTCACCGCTTGGGCCAGCTGCTGGGCGTCGTAGGTGCCCGAGGCCAGGGTGAGGGTCTGGGCGGTGCCGTCGACCACGACCGAGAGCTGGTCGTTCGAGCCGTCGATGGTCGTGGTGGACGCCAGCGGCGACGTCCCTGCGAGCGCGGCGCCCGACGACGATTGCGTCACGGTGATGGTGTGCGCACCGGCCGCCAGGCCCGACGCCGCACCGAAGGAGGCGATGCCGAGCCCCGAGCCCCCCGAGCCGACCAGCAGGTTGCCCGACGCCACCACGTCGTTGGGGGAGGCGACCGTCCCGTCGGTGATCTGGGTCGACCCGCTGGCCAGTTGGTCGACGGCGAACGTGAGACTCCCGCTCTGGGTCCCCGACGTGACGGTCGCCGTCGCCGCTGATGCATTCGAGGAGCTGGTCGAGAAGGCTTGCTCGTAGCTGGTGGGGTCGGCCAGCGCGTCGGACGCCTGCTGAAGAGCCAGGAGCTGCGAGTTGATGGTCTGGTAGGCCGAGATCTTCGCGTTGATGGCCGACTGCTCGTTCTGGAGGCTGGTGAGCGGCTGTTCGTACACGGCCATCTCGGCGTTGATGATCGATTGGGTGTTCAAGCCGGAGACCAGGCCGGAGAAACTGACAGGGCCGTTGACCATCGTCGTCTCCCTTCCTCTCGTCGTGTCGTGTTGCGCCCGTTCTGCCGCGGTGTGGTCCGTCTGTCACGGCGGGGACGGGGGGCGGGCACCCTGAGCCGAGTCGGCTCGTGGTGCCCGCCCCGTGTGTCCCTCGCGACCCCGTCCACCGGCGCCCCCACCCCGGGGATCAGGCTCGCGGGTTACTGCATTACTGCAGGAGCTTGAGCGCCAGGCTCGGCAGCTGCTCGGCCTGGGCCAGGACGGCCACGCCCGATTGCTCCAGGATCTGGTCCGACGTGAACGTTGCCGTTTCAGAAGCCACGTTGACGTCGACCAGGTTGGCGTGCGCAGATTCGATGTTCTGCTGCGCCGTGGTCAGGTTCGAGGCCAGAGCCTGAATCTGGTTCTGGGTGGCGCCCACGTTGGCTGCCTGGCTGGCGACCGTCGCGATGGCGGCCTGGACGGCGTCCATGGCTGTCTCCGCAGAGGCCGTGGTCCCGACATTGACCGCCGCGGCGTTGACACCGAGTGCCGTCGACGTGGCGGCGGCGATGGTGACCACCACTTGGTCGCTGGCGCTGTTGTACGGACCCACCTGGAACGTCTCGCCCGCGTAGGTCCCACCGAGAAGCGGCGTCGTGCCGTAAGTGGTGCTGCTGGCGATCTGGTCCAGCTCGGACTGCAGCGAGGAGAACTCGGCCTGGACCGCCGCACTCGTTGACGCGTCCTGGACGCCGCCGTTCGCAGCTTGGTTGGCCAGCGTGTTCATGGTCTGGAGCACCGAGGCCTCCTGGTTGAGCGCGCCCTGCGCGGTTTGGAGCACCGACACGGCATCCTGGGCGTTGCTGATCGCCTGTCCGTAGCCGTTCGACTCCTCCTGCAGGTACTGGCCCACCAGGTAGCCGGCCGGGTCGTCGGCTGCCGTCTGGATGTTCAATCCAGACGAGAGCTTGTTGACGGCCGACGACAGCATGTCGCTGGTCGCATCCAGGTTGTTGTACGCCTCGACTGCCGTCGAGTTGTCGTTGATGTAAAGCCCTGACATGTGAGTGTCCTCCTGTGACGTTGTCCCTCCCTTTCGGGGAGGCGGAGCCTCCGTGCTCCACCATCGACTACGTCCCGAGACCCGCTCGAATTCAGATGGGTACCTATGTCAGGTCAACGAGATTGTCGGCCGCTTGTCACAGTGTTGCCTTCAGTTTCCTGGCGAGCGCCCGATATCGCACCTGGGGGAGAGCTTTCATTAGCACTGCAATGACGCGCGATGGGGGGGATTTTGCATGACGCTCATGGGGCCGATGGATTCCAAGCGGGGGGAATCCAGCGTGCAGACGATTGAGCACGAGACAATGCCGGAGACACTCTGGGGGGAGTACTGGGAGGACCGATCAATCGAACTTCGAAATCGCTTGGTGACCTACTACGCGCCGTTGGTCACCATCGTGGCTCGCCGATTCGCCCAGCGATCGCGATCAATGGAATCACTCGAGGAGCTCTACTCGTTCGGCTGCTTCGGTCTCATCGATGCGGTCGAGCGCTGGGATGCGTCTGAAGGATTCAAGTTCGCGACATACGCGACGAGGCGGATCCAAGGAGCGATTCTCGACGAACTCCGCCGGGAGGACTTTCTCCCCAAACGGCTGCGGGCCCGGGTGCAGATCTACAACGTCACGCGTGACGACGTCACGGCTCGGTTGCACCGGTCGCCGACGATCAAGGAGATGGCCGACGAGCTCGGCGTCAGCGTGGACGAGGCGATCAAGCTCCATGACGAGGCGACGGTCCTGACTCACCTGGCTCCCTTGGTGACGGGGAGTGAGGCAACCGAGGGTCGCGTACTCGGTGCGGCGTCACCAGCGCCCTCACCCGTCGAGCGCGCAGAGATGGCAGAGACCATCGACATGGTAAAAGCAGCGCTGCGCCGGCTCACCGAGCGTCAGCGCCAGGTCCTGGTGTTGCACTTCCTCGAGGGAATGACCAAGGGCGAGATCGCAGACGTGCTCGGTGTCGGCCGGTCTCGCATCACCCAGCTCATGCAACAGGGTCTGCGCAACCTCCAGAACGAGCTCGGGCTCGAGGTGCCGGACGACGTCAACGCGGTGCTGGCCCACCGCGAGCCTCGGGCGCGTTAGTCGGACGCCTCAGGCACCGCGGCGAGTCCGATCGGAGACCGCGTCCGCGATGCAGCCGGCGAGCACGTCGGGAAGGCCCGGCGCCAGCCGGCCGACCTCGGCCAGCGAGGCGCGGCGGGCAGCCGGATCGAGCGAGCCGAGCGCGTCCTCGACGCCGGCGATGACCGCACGCTCTCCGAATGCACCGAAGGCGGCGGCTCCCGCCCTGATCCTGACGGCAGGTTCCGCGTCGCCGGCAACGATGGCCACGAGCGGGCAGGCATGGGCGAGGCCGCGAGCCCGCAGACGCGACGACCACTGCAGCGCTCTCGCCACGGGCAGCTCGGGCCCGATCCGGGCCGCGGCGGCGAGCGGCTCGAGTCGGTCCGGAAAGCGCGCCCACGCGCCTTCGATCAGGACGTCGGCCAGGGGAGGAGGCTGGCGAAGCACGCGTCCCAACATGGCGACGAGGTCCGACTCGCTCAGGGCTGACGCGATCTCTGCCGGCGAGCGGCCGGCGCCGAGTAGCCATCGCACGAGCTCGCCGATGTCTGCCTCGAGCACCCCGTCTGAGCGCACGGCCTCGAGGACGACCTCGGCCGCCTCGCCGAAGCGACCGAGCGAGGCCAGCGCTTCGCCCCGGATGGCGGCGACCATGTGGGGGGCGTACTCCATGCCGTCGTCGTCGCGAGCATTGGACGGAATGTGAGCGAGGAGGGCGAGTCCCTCCTTCGTCTGACCCATGGCCAAGCGGGTGCGGCCTTCCGCGATGTCGGCCGCCACGGACGAGCATGAGAGCTGCCGCAGCACGGCCACCTGGTCGAGCGCCTCGTCGTAGCGCCCCATCCTGCCCAGGATGTAGGCCAGGTTGTTGACGGCCAGTCGTCGGGTGATGGGGTCCTTCGAGATCTCCGCGGCGCGCGACAGCTGCTCGACGGCCTCTTCGCTCCTCCCCGCAGACTCCAGCGCGCGGCCGTAGTTCATCAGTGCGTACGAAGGCGCCTGCTCCTTGTCACCGAGCGCAGCCTCGGCCAGGCGGAGGTTGCGCTCGCTCTTGTGACGCGCCTCGAAGATGTCCGCCTCGTAGCCGTGGTGCAGTATCCGCGCACCGGACAAGCAGGTGGTCCGGAGCGGACGCCGAGGATCGTCGGCCGCTACGACCTGTTCGTGGAGCCGGTGCACCCAGGCGCAGGAACGACGACGGAACAGCCTGATGGCACTGTGCACCGAGCGCGGGTTGCCGGCACCGTGAAGGTTCTCGATGGCGACGAGGTATGCCTCGACGTCCGCAGCCCGATCGAGCAGTTGGCGGCGCACGGCCTCGGGGTCGGCCCGTAGGCGTTCGTCGGCGTCGATGGACAGCACCCACTCGCCCGCCGCATGCGCCAGGGCCGCGTTGCGGGCCAGTGCGAACGAGTTCTCCCAGTGGCCCTCGATCACCCGGGCTCCCGCCTCGCGGGCAATCTGGACCGTGTCGTCGCTCGAGCCGGTGTCATAGACGACGACCTCGCTCGTGAGGTCACGCAAGGATTCGAGACAGTCCGGCAGCATCGCCTGCTCGTCCTTGACGATCAGGCAGGCACTCACCAGCGGAGCCCGCGGCAGGGCCTCGCTACCCCATGCATCGATGAAACGTCGCCGGTTGGCCTTCTGTATCTGCCGCCAGTCGACATCGTTCGCGTCGAACGTCGCATGGCCATGGTGGTGCACGAACGACCCGTGCGAGACCAGTAAGCGCATCCCGAGCTGCTCGAGGCGCACGCACAGGTCGTCGTCCTCGAAGCCGCCGATGGCGTAGCGCTCGTCGAAGCCTCCGATGCGGACGAAGGCGTCCCGCCGCACGGCCAAACAGAACCCGACCAAGCGGTGCACCTGAGTCGTCTCACCTCGGTGCTGGTTGCGCCAGGCTCGAACTGATCGGAGGAACGCGTCGGGCTCATCCGGCGAATATCTGACGGCCGCGGTCGCCTGGTGGCCGGACACATTGTCCGACCGTGGGCCGACTGCGCCGATGTCGGATCGGGCGAGCGGGGCCACCAACTCGTCGAGCCACCCCTCTGCGACGACGGTGTCGTTGTTGAGGAACACGATGGCTTCACCATGCGCAACTGCAGCACCGCGGTTGCAGGCACGTGCGAACCCTTGATTCTCTGCGTTGGTCATGACCTCGACCCATCGATAGGCAGTGAGTGCATGCGCCGTTTCGTCGTGCGAGCCGTTGTCGATGACCACGACCTGGTCGCCGGGACCAAGCGTGGGCCGAAGCGCGTCGAGGCAACGGCGGGTGTGCGCCCAGGCGTTCCAGGCCGGAATGACAACAGTCACCGTCGGGCGGTGAGCGGATGTGTCGTCGTGCCCCACGGTCCCCATAACGTCTCGCCGAGACAAAGAATCCAGGGGGACGTTCCGCGGATGTGGCAAGGGCTAGCGTGGTGCCGTGGCGGTGACAGTGGAGGACATCGACCGGTTGCTCGACTCGACAGCAGCGGCCGGTGCGGACGTGCCGGTCGACCGGATCCGGGCCTGGCGGGACGAACTGGCGCATGCCGCCGTGCTGTTGGCGTATGCGCGGCACGTGCTGTCCGTGGACGTGCGCGTTCTGCGAGAGGCCATGGACAACCCGGGTGCGAGTTTCGCGTCCGTTGTGGGTTCTTTGCCCGAGACGCTGGCATCCGCGTCTCTCGGAGGCGGGTGGTCGCTGTCTCCCGACGCCCCGGCGACGATGAACTCGGCGGAGCAGCTGATCGAGGGCGAGGCAGATGGGCTGCTTGGCCTGCACAAAAGGCTGGCGCGGGCGGACATCTCCACTCCGACCGAGCTCGCCCCACTCGTCGCGGACCTCGAGGTCGAGCTGGCAGCGGTGACCCGGCGCTGGGAAGACGCGGAAGCCCGACTGCGGAATCTGCAATCGCAACTCGTGACGAAGTACAAGACGCAGCAGGCATCCGTCGACGACTGGCTCCGCTGAGGCCCTCGAGGGTCGGGCGTTGCCGCCACGACCGTGCTCAGGCCCTGAGGTCGACGTCCCCCTCGCCTGGCCCCCCGATCTCGCCGCCATCCTGTCGGTAGCTCGCCTCGGGGTCGCTTCGGGATCTCGATGGCTGTCGCCCGAACAGCCGGCGTGGCGTCCGCCGGTCGCGGAAGAGCCGGCGCTCTCGTCGTCTCCCGTCACCACGACGCGACTCATCCTCTTCGACCCCGTTGAGGAACTGGGCCACCAGCTCGTAGGCCTTCTCGGCCAGCGCGGCAGCTTCGGCCTCGAACGCGGTGTCGTGCGCTTTCGCCAGCAATTTGGCCGCCAGCGCGAGATTGCTCCGGTCCATATTGCTCCGGTCCATGCAGTGCTTCAGCCTACGCCGTGACGGTCACCCGCTTACCTCAATTCCCAGGTAGCGCTCGAACACGTCTTCGCCACGGAGGTCTGTGGCAGACCCCGAGAAGACGATCTGGCCACGGTTCATGAGGTACACGCTGTCGGCGAGCTCGAGTGCCCGCGTGACGTACTGCTCGACGAGCAAGAGGGACGTGCCGCCCGCCACGATCTGTGACAGTGCCTCGAAGACCTGGTCGACGAGTATCGGCGACAGCCCGAGGGACGCCTCGTCGACGACCACGATCTTGGGATTCGACAGGTACGCCCTCACGAGCGAGAGCATCTGCTGTTCACCGCCGCTGAGGCTCCCGGCCTGCTGTCCGAGGCGCGTCGCCAGCGCCGGGAACCGGTCCCCTGCAATGTGGAGGCTTTCCTGCTCCCTCCCTTTGGGTGACTGCAAGACTATGTTCTCTTTGACGGTCAGGGACGGGAAGATCCCGTGCCCTTCCGGCAGGTGGCAGAGCCCGCGACGCGCCAGCGCGTAGGGCTTCTTGCCCGTGACGTCCTCTCCGTCGAACAGGACGCGGCCCTCCGTTGGCTTGATCAACCCGGACGCGGTGCGCAGCGTCGTCGTCTTGCCCGCACCGTTCGGACCAAGGAGCGCGACAACCTTCGAGTCGGGAACCGAGATGGTCACATCGCGCAGGACCACGGTCTCGCCGTACCCGGCCGTCAGCTTCTCGAGCTCAAGCACCGCGTGCCCCCACGGACCGGTCGGGACCACCGGGTGGTCCGCCGACGCCCTCGGAGCCCAGATACGCGCTCCGCACCGCCGGGCTGGCCAGCATCTCGGCGGGAGTACCCTCGAAGATGAGCTGGCCGAAGTCCAGTACGTAGATGTTCCGGCAGACTTGGCGCACCAGGGCCATGTCGTGTTCGACCAGCAAGATGCCAAGGCCGCGTTCGGCCACCGCCGTGGTCAGGATCTCGCCGAAGCGCCTCGTCTCGGCACTGTCGAGGCCCGAGGACGGCTCGTCAAGGAGCAACATGTCGAATGGTCCGGCGAGCACGCGCGCCAGCTCGACCATCCGGCGTTGCCCCACGGGGAGCAGCCCCGCCTGAAGGTGTGCCAGCGGACCGATCCCGGTGAGCTCGATCGCGTCCTCGACCGCCCGTTGGACGGCCACACGTTGGGCCGCGCGACCCACCAGCTGACGGACCGGGTTGGCTCCGGCCATCGATGCCTCCCGGCCCAGCGCCACGTTTTCCCTGACGGTGAGGGACGAAAACAGCTCGACCCGCTGAAACGAACGACCGAGGCCGAGCCGCGACCGCCCGGCCGGTCCAAGGGATGTGACATCACGCCCGTGCAACACGACGTGGCCGTCCGTCGGCTTTACCAAGCCCGAGCACGCGTTGAACGTCGTCGTCTTGCCCGCTCCGTTGGGACCCACCAAACCTGTGATGCACGCCATCGGCGCGCTCGAGGCTCACATCCTCCACCGCCGCGATGCCGCCGAAGCGAACGGACAGTTGCCGGACGTCGAGCCCGACACCCCCGCGCTCACGGGCCGCCATTGCCACCGTGAGCTGCGTGTCCCGGCGCACGGCGTCCTCCTCCGAGGCGGCCGCCTGCTCCACCGCGTGACGTACCTGTTCCTCGGTCACAGTGTCCTCGGGTTCGCGGCCGCCGATGCGATCGAGGATTTGGCGAACCTTCAGCGGCACGGTCGCAGTCCTGCTCGCAAAGACAGCAAAGGCTGCCGCCAGCACGCCGAAGAGGATCTGGAGGTAGGTGGTGACGTTGTTCGCCGTGACGTAGCCCGGGATGATCGACACGCCCAGGGCCGCGATGAGTGCGTACCACGGCTCGGCTCCGATGGCGATGACGACCAGTGCCACGTAGACGAGAGACTCGAACGGGTCGTAGTTGCTCCCGACGGCGTAGTGGAACTCGATCGCGATGAGCGCACCGGCGAGGCTTGCGAACGCGGCCGAGATGCAAAAGATCAAGACTTTGATGACATTGGTCGTCGCGCCCTGGGTCTCGAGCGCCACCGGCGAGTCCGCCAGTGCGCCGAGGAGGCGACCCATCCTTCCGTGCTGGATCGCCATGATCAGGATCGTGCTCAGGACAGCCGCGAGCAGCAGCACGTAGTAGAAGCCTCTGTCCGACGCCAGCGACAGACCGAAGACGCTCACCTCCGGACGCGGAGCCGGGATTCCCGCCGTCGTCAGCCCGAACATCAGGTTCGTGGAATAGAAGAGGTACTGCAGGAGGATGCCAAAACCCAGCGTTGCGAGCGCCAGGAACAAGCCGGACAGCCTGATGGCGGGGATCGACACGATGGCCCCGACGGGCAGCGCGACCAACATGGCCAACACCAGGGCGAGCAGCCACGGCATGTGATAGCTGTCCGCGAAATGCGCGAACGCTGCGGCACCGACGGCCGCGAACGCAAGGTGGCAGAGCGAGATCTGACCGGAGACACGCACGAGCAAGCCGAGCGACAGCAGCAGAATCGCGTCCGCCAGGAAGCTCGCCCATATCGCCAGGTTGTCGCCCACCAAGTTCGGGACGAGGCACAGCGCGACCAGTGCCACGGCGAACGTGGCAAGCCGCACCGTCCAGGGCGCGTACCACGCCTTGCGAACAGGGAGCGTCGTCACCACGCGGCGCTCGACGAGCCGTGCCTTGGGCGTGACGACCAGGGCGACGAAGAGAACGATGAACGGGATCGCCGGAGGCAACCCGCTCAGCCAGCTGATCGAGACGGCGTACTTGGTGGCCAGCGACCCCGCGATGCCGACGAAGAGACCACCGACGAAGGTCAGTGGAAGGTTGGAGAAGTAGCCGATCGCTGCTGCCCCGAACGCGTAGACGACGAGTGTCGAGATGATCACGGCATTCAGGCTCAGCCCGGGGGCGAGCAGCAGTCCCGCCATGGAGCAGAACGTCATGCTGATGACCCAGGACCAGCGTCGCACCCGTATCGGGTTCTCGCCGGTCATCGACAGGAGGTCGGGGTTGTCGACGACGCCGCGCATGGCGAATCCCATCCGGACGTAGCGGAAGAAGTAGTAGAGGACAGCGGTTGCGATGACCGAGATGATCGTGACCGTGATCTGGTCCCAGCCGACGTTCACACCGAGGATGGGCACCGTCGAACTGGGCAGGAACTGCGGGAAATTCACTTCGTTGTTCCCGTACCACAGCTCACCGACGCCCAACACGATGAGCAGGAGGCCCACCGTCGCGACGACCTTGAGCGTCGCACCCACTTGCTCGAGCGCCCGTCCGAGGAGTTCCATCAGCAGCCCCTCGGCTGGGCCGAGGACCAGGACGCATACAGCCGCCGCCAGGCCCCACGGCCAGCCGTGCTCGTCGTGCAGCCAGTAGAAGACGAATACGGTGAGAGCCGCAATCGCCCCGTAGGCAAAGTTGAATATGCCCGAGGTCTTGTAGGCGAGCACCAAGCCGACTCCGGCCAGGCCGTACACGGCCCCGGTGGCGACGCCAATGACGATGAAGGGCAGAAAGTCCTGCACGGGTCAGCGCTCCGCGTGGGCGATGCCAGGGCGCACATCGCCACACCGAATGCCGATGCAGTTCGTGCGCAGCTTGCCCATGCTCGCGTCCCCCCTTGAGCTGTCCATCTCCCCGTACACGACGTAGACGTACTCGATTGTGTTCGACCGCGCCACTCGCTTGGCGTGGGGTGGGCGGCACGGACGGGCGGACCGCCGACCCCACGCGTCATGGAGCGGGTGGATATAGTCCGCCGCAGCAGTATCACAATCCCCAAACGGGAGCCCGAGCGGGGACACAGAAAGGACGGCGCCAAGGCACCGTCCCGACGGGGCCGGGAGCCCAGGGGGGAGTGCACGTGCTCGGACGCGTGAGGAAGACGGTGGCGCTGGTTGCGGCGTCATTGGTGGTCGCAGGCACTCTTTGGGTGGCCGTGTCGACGGCCGTACCGGCGGGAGCAGGAGCCAGCGACTCCTCGAGCGCGGTGACGATCGCCGATCTGTGCAGCTGTACGGGTCCGGAGGCATCGTCGATCAGCCAGACGTCCTCCACGATGCAGGCGTGGGCGTCCTGGGTCAACAGCCACGGTGGCCTCGAGGGGCACCAGGTGCACCTCGTCATCCTCGACGACGGCTACAGCGCGGCCAAGGCTTTGGCAAACGCGCAAACGGCGATCAACCAGGACCACGCCGTTGCCCTCTTCGACAACAGCGACGAGGACCCGTCCTTCGCCTCGGTGGCCAAAGCGGCGAACGTGCCCGTACTGGGCGGGCAGGAGACAGATTCGGGCTGGCAGAACTCTGACTTCTTTCCGGCCGGGGCCACCTTCAACTACACGAATTCGGTCGGCGCCATCGTCGCCAAGGACGCCGGTGTGAAGAAGTTCGCCGCGCTCTACTGCGTGGAAGTGAGCATCTGCGCCGAATCTGTTCACCAGGGCGAGCAGGTGGCGTCGCACTACGGCATCAAGTACGTGTACACGGCCGGGATCGGGTTCGCTGCTCCCAATTACACGGCCCAGTGCCTGGCGGCGAAGCAGTCTGGTGCGACCGCGATGACCATTGGCGACGCCTCCTCGATCGTCGAGCACGTCGTCCAGGACTGCGCGGCTCAGGATTACACCCCACGCCAACTCTCGAGCGACGGGACGGTCGCCATCGCCTGGCTCGCCATCCCGGCCTTCAACGGCAACATCGATACCCAGTCGGATTACCTCTGGTTCGTCCACAACTCTGCGACAGCGACGATGTACGCAGCACTCGACAAATATGCGCCAGCAGTGCCCACTGGTCCGAACTTCGGTGAGATCGTCCTGCAGTCGTGGTCCGATGGAGCTCTTCTGCAGGCCGCCGTTCAGGCTGCCAAAGCCACCTCGGCGGCACCGATCACCCCGGCCCTCATCCTCAAGGGGCTCTACGGGCTGCCCTCGGGTGAGACGCTGGGCGGGCTCGCGCCGCCGCTGCATTTCGTGAAGGGTGAGCCGCCCAACAACAGCTGCTACTTCGAAATGGGCATCAAGAACGGCAAGTTCGTGGTCCTCCACGGCGGCACGACGATCTGCGCTCCGCTGGTGAAAGCGGGGACGGAGCCGACTCACTGATCCGGGCTCCAATTGAAGGGTCGAGTCACGTCGAGGCTGATGCGACGCTGCACGAGCCGACCTCTCGCGCGCCAATCAGATTGTGCGTCTCTGCACAAGCTTCACAGTCACTCGTCGCGGCGACCAATCCGGTTGGTGATGCGCAGTCAGAACCGTCTCTCACTACAGTGACGGGCATCCCGGGGGGGATGCAGCACTACGGATGAATGGGGACGGCATGCAAGTGAGACGTGCATTCAGAGCGCTGCTGCCGAATGCGGCGCTGGTGGGCGTGGCACTGACGGGCATGGCACTGACGGGGGCCACGGTGCTGGTCCCGGCAGGGGGCGCCGGCGCGGCCTCGTCGACGAGCAGCGCGCCGGGAGTGACGGCGAACTCCATCACGGTGGGGTCCATCTCGACCCAGACGGGAACGCTGGCGGCGAACTTCTCCTCGCTGATCTACGGCGAGCGCGCCTACTACGACTACATCAACGCGCAAGGTGGCGTGAACGGCCGGAAGATCGACTACAAGTACCAGCTGGACGACGGCGGGAACCCGACGACGTTCAATCAGCTGGCCAACACCCTGATCAATCAGGACCACGTGTTCGCCGTGACCGGCGTGGGAACCGCCTTCTTCTCGCCCAACCTCTTCGTCGAGTCGGACACTCCCACCTACGGCTACAACGTCACCGGAAACTGGACACCCGCACCGAACCTGTTCGCCGCCGGGGGTTCTGTGCAGTACTACCCGGCCGGTGCACCCGCAGTCGCGTTCCTGGCACGTCAGACGCATTCGAAGTCGATTGCGGTGCTCGCCTACAACGTCGCAGCGTCTTCCGACGCCTGCCAAGCGGGGGAGACGGCGCTCAAGGCAGCGGGCTACGACGTGAGCTACTCCGACTTGCAGGTGTCCTACCCGGGTTCGACCGTCGCCACCGACGTCGAGCGGATGAAGGCAGCCGGGTCAGACTTCGTCGTCAGCTGCATGGACGTGCAGGGCAACATCAACATGGCCCGCGCCATCAAGCAGTACGGCTTGCACATGACGCAGCTCTGGCTCAACGGGAACGACCAGTCCACCCTGAACGAGAACCAGAGCCTCATGCAGGGCATTTACTTCTCCATCTCCCATGTTCCCTTCACGGCGCCCCAGTCGGAGTATCCGGGACTGAAGCTGTACGAGACCGAGATGAAGAAGTACGAACCGAACTACGTCGACGACGAGCTGTCCATACAGGGCTGGGAGTCAGCCGCCCTTTTTGTACAGGGCGTCAAGATGGCCGGCAACGATTTGACCCAGGCCAACGTGATCAACGCGGACAACTCCTTGACGGCATTCACGGCCGGCGCGCTGCGCTCACCAACCAACTGGAAAGATGCCGGTCACTCTGGTCACGCGCCGCCGTATTGCAGTGCCTACATCAAGGTGTCGGGTGACAAATACGTCGCGACGCTGAACAAGGGAAAGAACGTCTTCGTGTGCTGGGACTCCATCGACCCGAAGAAGAACCCGGTGTACCCGCTGCCCCCGGGGACTCCCGCCCCTGCCTGAGCCTGGAGGTTCGGAGGATGCCGGCGGGATGGTGCTCAGTGGCGGTGTGCGGCTCGGACGGCGAATCGGTCCATTCGAAGGCCGGCTCGACTCCGAGCTGGTCGATAAATTCGGGGAGGCGACCAAGGTCTCTTCCGGGCGTGTCCGCTCTCCTCGAGCCGTCCCACCCGTCGCTGTGGTCACGCAACTGTGGAACGCGCAAGAAGCGGGCCGAGCTGAGCTCATCCCAGAGGAGTTCCAGTCGCGGGCGATCGGCGGCGTCCACAGTGACCACGACCTCGTCGTCCACCGCCCGATCAGGCCCGGTGAGCCACTGCAGACCTGGGTCGAGGGTCGCGCAGCTCGCACGAAGGGATCCAACTCGGTCATCACGCTGCGCTATATGACAACGGACGCCCAGGACGAGGTCGTGGCCGAGCAGCTGTGGAGCACCGTCTGGCTCGGTGTCAGATGCCTCGACGTCGGAGAAGCGCCACCCCCGCACGGCTTTCCCGACGCGGCCCGGGCCCGGCATGTCGGATCCTGGCATGTCGACGTCGATGGCGAGATGGCCCGGCGGTACGCGGAGCTCTCGGGAGACTGGTCTCGGCATCACTTTGACGCCGAGGCCGCGCGACGAAGCGGTGCCGAGGGGCCCTTTCTCCACGGCTTCTGTTCCATGGCCCTCTGCGCGCGAGGGTTCAGTGAGACCGTCGCTGGAGGAGACCAGGAGCGCGTTGGTCGGATCGCACTGCGCTTCGCACGACCTGTGCCGCTCGGCCAGAGGCTGACCGTCCACTTCTACGACGCCGGTCGACTCGGCTACGCCTTCGAGGCTGACGTCGACGGGACACGGGTCGTCTCACATGGACGAGCCGTCTTGCGCGGCGCCGAACCTGCGAGGGCGAATGACCGGTGATCGGGTGCCTTGGCCAGTCCGGCTCTGCCTCGGTGCGTCGGACAGGTAGCCGACCGCCGAGGTGCGCTCCCTGACACGAGTGTCAGTGACCGCTATATTCCGGTCCGGCGATTCGGTTGGGGAGGGAGTCGAGGGGATGGGCATGGATTTCGATGGACAGGCACGAGGCCAAATCACCAGGGCGTTCGCGCGCCCGAGGCGGCGATCACACGCGATGCGTCGGAATGTGGTCGCACTCGGGATCGCGGGGGTGCTCGTGGCGCCTGTGGCCCAGGTCGTGTCGGCCGGCGGGACCGCGGCAGCCTCGTCTTCGGACGTCAACTCGAATGGCGTGTTGAAGTACGGCTTCGACCTCAACAACGAGTTCAGCAACGACTTTGCTCCGGCCACCGAACTGAACGACTGCTCTTTCACCATGACTGCGAACATCTATCAGTCGTTGACCGTCCCGGGAAACACGGCCATCGCGGGTGGGGTGGCCCAGAGTTGGACCATTTCCAACAACAGCTCCACGGTCACCTTTCACATCCGGCCCGGTCTCGAGTTCTCCAACGGCCAGCCGGTGACCTCGGCCGACGTGGCCGCCAGCTTGAACCACACCAAGACGAGCCCACTACGGTCATCGCTCTTCGCGATCTCGAGCATCGAGACGCCTGACCCATCGACCGTGGTCGTCAACCTCAGCAAGCCGCAAGCCGGTGACTTCTTGTGGGCATCGAGCTATATCGACGGCCAGATCTACCCGGCCGACGCAATCTCGACCCAGTCGACCCACCCGGTGGGAGCCGGGCCATACGTCCTGAAGAGCTACCAGCAGGGCTCGTCAGTCGTGCTCGCCAAGAATCCCAAGTACTGGGATTCGAAGGCGTACCCCCTCGGCGGAATCGATTTTACCCAGGTGACGCAGGGACCCGAGGCGGCTACCGCGTTGACCTCGGGCGCCGTCGACATGATCGAAGTCGAGCCGGAGAACTACCCGCAGCTCAAGAGCGATCCGAACATCGGGATCTCGATCACCAAGTCCTACGACTACATGGACATCGAACTCCGCCAGAGCACGGGACCCTTTGCCAACGAGCAGGTGCGAGAGGCCCTCGAGTACGCCGTCGACCGGGCCGCGGTGAACAAGGTGGTCTTCGACGGTCTCGGCGAGCCGGCATACCAAGCGGTGCCGTCGTGGTCGCCGGGGTACTCGAAGTCCCTCGGAGAAAGCGATTCCTACAACCCCTCTAAGGCCAAGGCGATGCTCAAGGCCGCCGGTTACCCCAAGGGTGTGAGCTTCTCGCTGATCATCCCGTCGGGCGACGCAACATACTCCCGAGCGGCGGCCCTGCTCCAGCAGGAGTTGGCAACCTCCGGGTTCAATGCCAACATTCAACAGATCCCCGGCTCGGACTTCGAGACCGACGTCTATGTCAAGAAGCAAGGAGATGCAGTGCTGAGCGAGGAGCTCAGCAACGGCCCCGACCTCACGAACAGCTTCGAGGCTCTCTTCGAGCCCTCCGGCTTCCCGGCCAATGCATTTGGTTCGGTCAACCAGCAGCTGACGCCGCTGATCATCCAGGCCAACGCATCCCTGAGCCCCAGCCTGCAGGGCCCGCTCATGCAGCAGATCGACAAGACGGTGATTCAACAGGGGCTGTTGGTCCCGCTGGTCTTCATGCCGTCGATCGTCGCGTACAACAAGAACCGGGTCGGTGGCAATGTCGTCGCCCCGATCGGGCAGTGCCGCTCCGATATGGCCGGCATCTACATCAAGAAGTAGCGGCCGTCGTGGGCCAGACGAGGACGACAGGGAACTGGACGATGTACCGCCGCAACGGATCTCGCTGAGCTAGCCGAGCGATGGCGTCCAGCGGCGGCTCTCTTCTGACGTTCGTTGCCCGTCGGCTGCTCATCACCGTTCTGCTGCTGTTCCTCATCTCCCTCGGCGTCTTCTCGCTGATCCTCATCATCCCCGGCAGCCCAGCGGTCGCCCTCGCCGGGGGCGCCAAGGCGACTCCGGCCGAGATCGCCAAGATCACCGCACAGCTCCACCTCAACGAGGGCTTCTTCGCCCAGTACTGGATCTGGTTGCGGGGGGCGCTGCACGGAGACCTTGGCAATTCCCTTTTCAACAACGAGACGGTGGCGTCGGGAATCGCCGCCCGTTTCCCCGTCACCCTCTGCGTGGCGGCGGGCGGGATGATCGTGGCCATCCTGATCGGCCTCCCCGCCGGGATTCTGTCCGGCCTGCACCAGGGCACCGCCCGCGACCGGTTGGTCACCGTGGGCTCGAGCGTCGCCGTGGCCGTCCCCGATTTCTGGCTGGCCATGCTCCTCGTGATCCTCTTCGCGGTGAAGCTGGAGTGGCTCCCCGCCCTTGGCTACACGCCGTTCACCCAGTCGCCGACCGAATGGTTTCAGGACCTCTTGCTGCCATGGTTGGCACTCGGCATCGGCGGCTCAGCAGTCATCGCACGCCAGGTCCGCGGCGCCCTGATCGACACCTTGGACCAGGACTACATGCGCACCGCGGTGGCGAAGGGCCTCAGCCCCCGCATGGTGGTCGGCAAGCACGCCCTCAAGAACGCCCTGAGTCCGGCCGTCACGGTGATCGGCATCCAGTTCGGCTACCTGCTCGGCGGCACCCTCATCATCGAACAGATCTTCTCCCTACCCGGTCTGGGCACGTACATCATCCAGGCCATTGAAGAAAAGGACATCCCTGAGATACAGGGGGTGGTGCTCGTGGTGGCGACCGCCTTCGTCCTCATCAACCTCGCAGTCGACATCGTCTACGCCTACCTCAACCCGAAAGTGCGCCTGTCGTGAGGGAGCATCGATGAGCACGTGGAACCCGCCCGGCGCCGGCGACCCCTTCGTCGGCCTCACGAACATCCCGGAGGTCGGCGACAGCCCCGACGAGCTGCCAGAACGGCGGCCTGGGTTCTGGGTCCGCTTCCTGCATCAGCCATGGGCCATTGCCGGCGTGATCTTCCTTTTGATCCTCATCGTCGCCGCCATCTTCGCTCCGCTGGTCGCGCCGCACCCGCCCGACGCGCAGGACATCAATGCCATCAACGCCGGCCCATCGCTCTCCCACCTGCTCGGAACCGACGACCTCGGGCGCGACATCCTGAGCCGCCTCATCTGGGGTGCTCGTATCTCATTGCGGGCGGCGTTCGAGATCGTCGGTCTCGCCGCCGTCATAGCCATCCCACTCGGCCTGATAGCCGGGTTCTTCAGGGGCGCGGTGGACTCGGTGATCATGCGGACGATGGACGCGCTGTTCTCGTTTCCCCCGCTGGTCCTGGCCCTCACCGTCGCCGCGTTGCTGGGTGCCGACATCAACGACGCCGCTATCGCCATCGCGATCGTGTTCGTGCCGAGCTTCGTGCGTCTGCTGCGCGGCGAGGTCATCGCAGTCCGTGAAGAGGCCTTCATTGAATCGGCACGAAGCCTGGGCGCGACGTCCAAGCGGCTCCTGTCGCGCCACGTCCTGCCTAACGTCGCCTCACCCATCATCATCCAGCTCGCCCTCGCCCTGGGCTTCGCCATGCTGACCGAGGCTGGCCTCAGTTTTCTCGGCATCGGCGAGCAACCGCCCACGCCGAGCTGGGGGGGAATGCTCCAAGAAGGATTTCAGTTCATCAACTCGTCGCCGTGGGCTGTCATCTTTCCGGGAATCGCGATCATGTTGACCGTTCTGGCGTTCAACCTCGTCGCCGACGGCCTGCGGGACTCGCTCGGTCGGGAGCGGCCCTCCGGCGGGGGGCTGATCGGCAGGGGGAGAGACAGTTGGCGCACGCACCTAGAGCACCGGAGCGCCGCCGTTCCCGCACAGAAGGAGGACATCGAGATCGAGTCGACCGGGCCCGAGCGCGAGCCTGCGCTCCTCTCGGTACAGGGACTGCGGATCGAATTCCTCACGCGACAGAAGTGGCTTCCAGTCATGGAAGACGCCAGCTTCTCGTTGGAACGGGGAACGACGCTCGGCCTGGTCGGCGAGAGCGGCTCGGGCAAGACTGTCTCGGCGCTCGCGGTCATGGGCCTCTTGCCGGCCAAGGTCTCCCGGGTGACCGGCTCGATCCGGTTCGAGCGACACGAGCTGACCACCCTCAGCCCCGCCGGTCTGCGCAAGCTCCGTGGGAGTGAGATCGCCATGATCTTCCAAGAGCCCATGACGAGCCTGAACCCGGCGTACACGGTGGGCAACCAGATCGCCGAGCAGGTGCGCGCACACAGTGACATCAGTCGCGCCGCCGCCAAGAAGGTCGCGATCGAGATGCTCGACCGGGTGGAGATCCCGCAGGCCGGCCTCCGGGCGGAGGACTATCCGCACGCGTTCTCGGGCGGGATGCGCCAGCGTGTCATGATCGCCATGGCCCTTTCCTGCTCGCCCAAGCTGCTGATCGCGGACGAGCCCACCACGGCGCTTGACGTGACGACGCAGGCCCAGATCATCGAGTTGCTGCACACGCTCCAGCGTGAAGAGGACATGGCGATGATCTTCGTGACGCACGACCTCGGTGTGATCGCCGACGTGGCTGACGACGTGGTCGTGATGTATGCCGGACAGATCGTCGAGCAGAGGGCGGCCTCGGATCTCTTCGCCCGTCCCCGGCACCCGTACACCGAAGCGCTGCTCCACTCGATCCCACAGCTCAGCCCGAAGGGCGAGCCGCTGCACACCATTCCGGGCATGGTGCCTCGTCCTGACCAATTCCCAAGCGGCTGTCGGTTTGCTCCACGGTGCTCCTATGCGCTGGTGGCGTGTACGGAGGCTCCAGTGCCCATGCGCGGGAGCCTGCCGGGAGGCACGACCGCCGGCGCGGTGGGCGAGAGTCGAGCCGCCGTCACCCTCGCTCGCTGTGTCCGGCAGGATGAGCTGACCTTGTCCGGACCGCCGACCGGCTTCGACAGCGCGCCGACACAGAGCGCCGTGAGTGAGATGGCACCTTCGATCGAGACCGTGCCCGCGGTCCTCGAGGTGAGCGACCTGGTCAAGGATTTCCCGCTGCGCAGCGGGGTGTTGCGGCGGGTGACCGGGTCGGTGAGAGCGGTCGACCAGGTGAGCCTGCGGGTCGACGCCGGGAGGACCCTGGGTCTCGTGGGCGAGAGCGGCTCGGGAAAGTCCACCCTGGCCCGGTTGGTGATCCGTCTCATCGACTCGACCGGAGGCACGGTCGTCGTCGATGGCAAGAACGTCACCTCGCTGCGCGGCCCGACGCTCAGGCGCCACCGCGAGTCCATGCAGATGGTCTTCCAGGACCCTTATTCGTCGCTCGATCCGAAACAGACCATCGCCGACATCGTCGGTGAGCCCCTTGCCATCCACACCTCCATGAGCAGGACCGAACGCGAACAGCGGGTGGTGCAACTCTTGGCTCAGGTCGGGCTGGGCTCTCACGTCCTGCCGCGCCAGCCCCATGAGTTCTCCGGCGGACAGCGCCAGCGCATTGCGATCGCACGGGCGCTCGCCCTCGAACCCCGGCTGCTGGTCTGCGACGAGCCGGTCAGTGCCCTCGACGTCTCCACTCAGTCGCAGGTGATCAACCTGTTGACCGAGCTGCAGCACGAGTTGGGAGTCGCGTACTTGTTCATCGCCCACGATCTCTCGGTCGTCCGACACATCAGCGACCGGATCGCCGTGATGTACCTCGGACAGATCGTTGAAGAGGGCGACGCCGACGAGGTCTACGAGCGGCCCACGCACCCCTATACGACCGCCCTCCTGTCCTCCATCCCGGTACCAGACCCGGATCGACAGCACGAGCGGAAGCGGATCATTCTCCAAGGAGAGGTCAGCGAGATGTCAGGCGACGTGCAGGGCTGCCGGTTCCGAGCTCGCTGCCCCTTCGCCATGGAGATGTGCGCCACCGTCGAGCCAGAGCCGTATCGCACACCGGCCGGGACGACCGTCCGCTGCCATCTGCACACTGCGGGCCCGGCACTGGCGGGTCGCACGGTGCAATTGCTCGGCGAGCCCTCAGCGCGAACCGGCGCGTAGGGAAGACGAACCAGCGCTGCCTCTGCAGGGAAAGGTACGGCGTCGTACTATTGCCTCATGAGGGAGCAAGAACTGACCGGGAAGGTAGCGATCGTGACCGGCGGTGCCGGTGGGATCGGTCAGGCGACGGCCGAGTTGCTCGTGGCCGAGGGCGCGAGCGTCGTCATCGGGGACATCGACGTCGATGGCGGCCAAGAGGTCGCGCAGCGAATTGGCGAGGCCGCCGACTTCAGGCAGACCGACGTCAGCGATGCGGACCAGGTGCAGGGGCTGGTCGACTTCGCGGTCGACCGGTTCGGGGGCCTCGACATCATGTTCAACAACGCCGGGATCGGGAGCCCGCTCAAACGATTCCTGCACGACGACCTCGAAGACTTCTCCCGCATCATGAACGTGAACCTCTTCGGGGTGATCGCCGGCGCGCAGCGGGCGGCGCGCTACATGAAGGACAACGGTGGCGGATGCATCATCAACAACGCGTCCATCGCAGCCGTCAACGCCGGCGCCGGCATGATCTCCTACCGTGCGTCCAAGGCGGCTGTGGCCCACGTCACCAAATGCCTGGCCATCGATCTCGCTCCGTATGGGATCCGGGTCAACTGCCTGACACCGGCCCACATCCGCACCGGGATCACGACGTACGATATGGCTCCCGTGCTGCGTTACATGCAGCCGCTGGAGCGACAGGCGCAACCTGAAGACGTTGCCAACGCGGTGGTGTTCCTCGCGAGCGACCGCGCGGCGCAGGTGACGGGGATCGTATTCCCTATTGACGGGGGCACGACTGCCGGACCTCCTTATGCGCAGACGAAGCTCATTATGTCCACGGCGAGTTCGCAGGGGGAGTCTCCGGCCACGTCTTCGTGACGCGTTGAGGCCGTGGGTCCTCGTCCTCCGTTCAGTCGACGGGTTCGAATTCGAGATACAGGCGCTGAAGCCCTCGGAGGAAGAAGGTCGGGAGGTACTCGTAGCGTCGTGCGCCGGGAGGACCATGCTGTTCTTCCGAGATGGTGATGTCTTTCGTACGATCGAGGAACTGGTTGATCGTCACCCGTCCTTCGGCGCGAGCGAGGGGCGCTCCGGCACAGGTATGGATACCGTGGCCGAACGCAATGTGCTGGCGCGCGTTCGCGCGGTCGATGTCGAACTCGTAAGGATTCTCGAACACACGGGGGTCCCGGTTGCATGCGCCGGGCACGAGCATGATCGTGCTGCCGGCGGGGATGTCCACGCCCCCGAGCTGGGTCCGGACGCGGGCCAACCGGAACTGCGTTCGGAGAGGGCTTTCCAGGCGAAGGGTTTCCTCAATGAAGTTCGGGATCCCTGCTCGATCCTCTCGAACGAGTTGCTGCAGGTCGGGTCGCTCCCCCAGCATCCGGAGCGCGAAGGAGAGCAGCCGCACGGTCGTCTCCTGGCCGCCGGCGAAGAGATTGGCGGCGAGGAGTGCAGCGTCCTTCACTTCCGGCGTCGTGCCGTCCGGGAAGCTCGCGGTGGCCAGGCCGCTCAGGACGTCGTTGCGTGGTGCCTGCCGGCGATCCTCGATGTAGCCGGTGAACCTCTCGTAGAGGAATTGAAGTGGCTTGTGGCCGACCTCCTGGTGGGCCGTCGACAGGCGTTGCCGAAACAAGGAGTGATCGGTCTCGGGAACGCCCTCGAGGTCGGCGATCACGGTCAGGGTGAAGGGCTCGGCGTAGGCGCTCACCATCTCGCAGGATCCATCGGCGATGAACCGGTCGATGAGATGGTTGGCGTACTGCCACATGAAGTCCTCGTTCTCCTTCAGCCGCTTGGGCGTGATGAGGCGGAGCAACAGGTGGCGGTGCGCAGTGTGGGTAGGTGGGTCGAAAGAGGGGAGCTGGTCGCTGAAGGGCAACTCGTCGCGGCACCGGACGATGATGTCACTGATGTCGTCTCCCTCGAAGGGAGCGGAGAGTTTCACGAAGCTGCCGCTCACCACGTTGCAGGACGAGTAGGTCCCTGCCGGCGCGTCATCCGGGGGGAAGGAGGCGGGATCGGTGTAGACAGCCATGGCCTCGGGGTGACCCGTGATCATGAACAGGCCGTAGCGAGGTTCGCGCCAAACCGGGCTCAGACTCCGTACCCAGTCGAAGTAGGGGTAGGGGTCGTCCTGAGTCGGCCGGTCGGTGAAGAAGTTGACCTGTTCGAACTCACTCATCGGGAACCTCTGCGAAAATGATCATTGGGTGCGATGGTGCCTGTCCGTGGCGTGCCGCGCCGCCACGTATCCGAACACCATGGTGTTGGCGATGCTCGCACCTGGGCCGAGATAATGGCGGCCCATGACGGTGGCGGTGCCGTTCCCCGTTGCATACAAGCCCTCGATCGGTTGGTCCTGCTCGTCCAGGACCCGCGCGTGCTCGTCGGTGAGGACGCCACCACACGTGCCGATGTCACCCGGGACGACCTGGACTGCGTAGTAGGGAGGCTCATCGATGGGACCCAGGCACGGGTGGACCTTGTGGTTGGGATCACCCAGTGCGCGGTTGTAGGCGGACTCGCCCCGCCCGTAGTCAGGATCGATACCGAGCCGCGCGTTCTCGTTGAATCGCTCGATCGTCTCGGACAGGCCCGCGGCGTCGATCTCGCACACGCGGGCAAGATCGTTGAGCGTCCATGCCTGCTTCAACATCCCGCTCTCGAGCAGGCTCCGGGGGAAGCGGCCAGGCCTCGAGCGGAGGTGCGCGTAGCGCTTGCGGTAGCGGTCGTCGAAGATGAGCCAACAGGGGACGGCTCGGCTCGTCTTGTCCCGCGCGTACATCTCCTTGCCCACTTCCATGTACGAATTCGACTCGTTCACGAAGCGCTGTCCCGCCGAATCGACATAGATCGTGCGCGGACGTTGACGTGCCTGGTCCAACGTGGATTGTCCGAACCGACCCGTGCGCGGCGACGGCAGCCACCATGCCTCGTCCATCAGGTCGACCTTCGCACCGAGCCGCATGGCGATCCGGATGGCGTCACCAGTGTCGCCGGGGTTGGCGATGGACCAGCGCCCGCGGTTGGGTTGGTCGCCCCCGAACTCCTCGCGCATCTCGGGGTTGTGGGCGAAGCCGCCGGAGGCGAGGAGCACCCCTTGCCGGGCGCGGATCAGCTTTGGAGCCCCTGACCGCGTGGTGCGGATGCCCACGACCCGCCCGTCCTCGACGATCAGGTCCTCGAGGGGTGCTTCGGTCCAGATGGAGATCCCGCGGGTGAGCGCGATGGACAGCATCTGCGCGATCAGGGACGCGCCATTCGTGAGCAACGCTTGGCGCCGAAGCCGCGCCGAAAAGGTACGGAGCACGACACGTGCGGAGATCGCGAACGCATTCGCGCTGCGGTTGTAGTGGGAGAGCGATCGAGCCTCGTTCGTCATTACCGCTAGGCCGAGGCTCTGAGCGAGCCCAGGCTGGAGCTTGTCCAGCCACGCACCGAGTACCCGACCGTCGAATGGCACGGGCTCGATGCCGCGCCCGATGTCGTGGCCGCCCTTCGCACTCGAGTAGTAGTCGCTGTAGCCCCGGCAGAAGACGAAGCGAACTCCGATCCGCTGAAGAAACGAAACCATCTCGGGCCCCGCCGACAGGAAGGCATGACGGCGTTCGACTGACGACGCCGGCCCAACATCGCCCACCACCGCTTCGAAGTGGGCGAGTGCATCCTCGTCGGAGTCCGGCACTCCGTCGGCCCGCATGACCGGGTTGTTGGGCACCCAGACAATGCCGCCCGACATGGCAGTTGAGCCACCGAGGCGGTCCTGCTTCTCGAGCACCAGCACGGTCGCGCCCGCCTCCGCCGCCGTCAGGGCTGCGACCATGCCGCCTCCGCCGGACCCGACGATCACGACGTCGACGGAGTCGTCCCACGTCGTCATGTCACGACCTCTCCGAACTCCCACAGTGCTGCTTCAGTGCGGAAGCAAGCTAGCAGGATCCGTTGACGATTGCTACGAAGCCGAAGTAATCTTGCTCCATTCGTTGCCAAGCGAAGCGGGGGAGATGACCGGTAACTCGACGAGGCTGACGTACCCACCCGACGGTCTGGGCGCTCCCAAGGATCGTCATCCCGGTCCGGTCCTGGACCTCGGACTCCCCGCGGGGACCGAGGTGTTCTCCGCTGACGACCACATCTCGCTGGCCGAGGACATCTTCTTCAAGGGCTTTCCCGACGGCATGAAAGACCGCGCCCCGCGTGTCATGAACGTCGGCGGCGGATGGGTGATCGGCATGGACGGGAAGTCAATCCTCGTGCCCGAGTTCATCGAGGTGCTGACGCAGTACGACCCCGTTCCGGGTTCGCACACCGGTGACGTCGACGCCCGACTCGCGGCGCTCGATTCGGAAGGAGTCTCCAAGGAGCTGGTCTTCCCGAACTCCGTTCTTGCCCTGTTCGGGTGGCCGGACCGGGAGGTGCGCGAGCTGTGCTTCCGCATCTACAACGAGCACATTGCGGACGTTCAGGAGCGGTCGAACAACCGCATCTACGGCGTGGGCCTGATCAACTGGTGGGACGCAGGGGGAGCTCGCAGGACGATCAGCGAGCTCAAGGCGCTCGGGCTGAAGACGTTCCTCATGCCGCTCTCGCCGGGCAAGGACCTCGAGAAACGGCCGATCGACTACGCCAGCACTGCGATGGATCCGGTCTGGGACGTGATCGAAGAGGCGCAAGTTCCGGTCTCACATCACATCGGTGAGAACCCGCCGGCAACCCCGAACGAGTTCAACGCCGTCAGCATCGGGATGCTCCAGTCCGTGGCTCCCTTCCGCGATGCCTTTGGCAAGTACATCTTCGGTGGCATCCTCGACCGGCATCCCGGGCTCCGTGTCGGGTGGTTCGAGGGCGGCATCAACTGGGTGCCGTCGGCGCTTCAGGACGCGGAACACATTGCAGCGTCGTTCCAGCACCTCGCCAATCTGAAAGTGCAGCACAAACCGACCTATTACTGGGACAACCACATGTTCGCGTCGTTCATGGTCGACCGGCTCGGTCTTGCGCTGTTAGCCCGCATCGGCATCGAGCGGGTGATGTGGTCGACCGACTTCCCGCACAACGAGAGCACCTACGGGTACAGCACCCAGTCGCTGGCCGAAGTCGTCGATGCGGTGGGTGCCGAGGCCGCGACCGCTATCGTCGGGGGCAACGTCAAGCGGTACCTCGGGCTGGACGACTGATGGCGGCCGGGCTGATGGCGGCGGCGGCGGCCACGCGTATCCCTCCTGACGCGGATCTCGCTCGACTGCAGCATGACCGGGGGGAAAAGATCCGGGCGATCATGCGCGAGCAGGGGCTCGACGTCTTGATCCTGCTCGGCAACACCAACGTCGTCTACGCAACCGGTGCCATCTGGCCGCTTGCCGATTCAGGGCGGGCCAACTTCGAGCAGCCGGTTGCCGTCGTCCTTGTCGAAGACGAGAACCCCCATCTCTTCTCGCCCATGCGAGAGGACGACGGGCTGCGCACGGGGTTGCCTTCGGATCACATCCACGGGCCCGTCTACCTCGATTTCGACGAGGGTGTGCAGCTTTTCGTATCGCAGTTGGGGCAGCTCGTGTCGGCCGGCGCAAAGATCGCGATCGACGAATGGACCAATGCCCTGCGCCGGGAGCGATCGCTCTTGTTCGCACCCGATCCTCCGGTCGACGCCGGACCCGTAGTCAGCAGGGCCAAGGCGATCAAGACACCAGATGAGCTTTCGTGCATGCGCCAAGGCCTGCGCATCACCGAGCACGCCGTCGCCGAGGTGCAGGCGGCGCTTGCGCCCGGCGTGCGTCAGACAAATCTGACGGCAACCTTCTTGAGGACGATCTTCGATGCAGGCGCCGACGCCAACGTGCTCGACCCGATCTGGCAGGTCATGCCCGCCACCATCGCTGACGGGCCATGGACCACAACCGGCGATCTCGCGTGCCCGCTCCTCTCGACGGAGCGCGAGCTGGTGGAAGGCGACGTTCTGTGGGTCGACACCGGCATCAGCTACGCAGGGTTCCACTCCGACTTCGGGCGCACCTGGGTGGTGGGACGCGAACCCGATGCGCGACAGCGCGCACAGTTCGAGCGGTGGCGATCGATCATGGACGCGGTCCTCGAGATCACCCGCGCCGGAGCAACGGCGGCGGATCTCACCTCTGCCGCCATCAGGGCGGCCGGAGGCGTCAAGCCATGGATGCCCCACTTCTACCTCGGTCACGGTCTCGGGATCGACAGCGCCGAAATGCCCTATGTCGGCAGTGATATCGGCGAGGCGTTCGATGCGTCCCTCGTACTCGCCGCTGGCATGGTGCTGGTGCTCGAACCCATCGTGTGGGAGGACGGTGCGGCCGGCTACCGCTCTGAGGAGGTCCTGCTCATCACCGAAGACGGGTGGGAACCGATGACCGACTATTCCTACGACCCCTTCTGAGCAGCCGGTGACGGTCGTTGACGTTCTTCCCGACGACGCAGTCTTGCGGCGTGCCCGCCGGGACCGGATGCTGGCCGAGATGGAGGCGGCCGACATCGACGTGCTCGTGGTCGGACGGGAAGCGAATGCTCGCTACGTATCGGGTGCGCCGCGGCTCTGGACCGCGGGGTCGCGGGCCTTCGGCCCCGGGTGCGTGCTTGTGCGTGCGACCGGGGCCGTCCACCTCCTGAGCACCTGGGACGAGGGCATCCCTGCCGAAATACCCCATGAGAACCTGTACGGGATCTCCTTCAACTCGATGAACTTCCTCGAGGCTCTCCAGAGGGTCGAGGGTGCCGCGACGGCTCGGACCGTTGGCACCGACGGCCTCTCGCCCTCATCAGCGCGGCTTTTGCCAAAGGCGTTCCCCTCGGCCGAGCTCGTAGATGGCGAGCCCCTGCTGCGCCGGGTACGCCGGGTCAAGCTGCCCGAGGAGATCGTCGCGATCCGTGGGTCGGTCCGCGTCGCCGAGGGAGCGCTCGGCGCGGCCGTGGCGGCACTCGCTCCCGGGATCACGGAGCGCCAGCTCACCGGCGTCTTCATGGAGGCAATGGCAGAGGCGGGCGTCACCACCCCGGCGTCACAAGACGTTGCGTGGATCACTTCGCCCGAGCACCCGTGGCGTCGTGCGAGTAGGGACGTGCCGGTCGACCGCGGCGATCTCGTGGCATTCGATGCGGGGGTGATCCTGGGTGGCTACGTCGGCGAGCTCGGCCGGACCCAGGCTGTGGGCGGTGAGGTCATGGGCGACGAGTCGCTGTGGGGCCGGTGGCGGGAGCTGTGGGATCGGCTCATCGAGCGCTGCCAGGTCGGTGCCCCCTTGAGCGGCCTTCTCGACGCGTATGACGCGGCGGGAGTTCCACCCCCTCCCATGCCGGTCGCACGAGGCCTGGGCCTGGGCTTCGATCTCCCCCTCGTCACGCACGTGCTCCCAGTCGCTGCCGTTGAGGAAAACTTCGAGGCAGGCATGGTTTTCTCGCTCACTGCCTACGTGTGGAAGGAAGGGCGAGGCGCGCTCTACGTCCAGGAGCCGCTGCACATCAGCGCCGCTGGTCCCGAAGCGCTGTGCACGGTTCCATTTCGCGAAGAGAGGAGTTCCTGACGTGACCGAGGCCGATGTCCCGCCACCGGAGGAGATCATTCTCTACGAGAAGGATCCCAGCACCCGGATCGCCACGATCACTCTCAACAGGCCAGACCAGTTGAACATCCCCACCATCGCCGCGCGCAGGCGGTATGCGGACCTCTTGTTCAAGGCCAGCATCGACGATGATGTCAAGGTTCTCGTGGTACGGGGTGTCGGCGACCATTTGGGGACGGGGGCTGATCTCGACGAATTAATGGCGAAGCGAGCCGAGGGATCCGCGCTCCAAGAGGAGTTCGGCCTCGACGACGAAGACGATGTCACCATGCCGAACCCTCGCTCGTACCGAGCCGGCGCGTCACTGCTGCATTGGTACGGCAACACGAGATCGGGCTGCCGTACGTTGCAAGACTTCAAGAAGATCAGCATCCTCGAAGTCAAGGGTTACTGCTACGGCTGGCACTTCTACCAGGCAGCCGACGCAGATCTCGTGATTTCGTCGGACGACGCCCTCTTCGGTCATCCGGCATTCCGGTATGTCGGGTACGCGCCGCGCATGTGGCAGTGGGCGATGATGATGGGGTTGCGGAAATTCCAGGAAATGGTCTTCACCGGCCGTCCCTTCACCGCGCAGCAGATGTACGACTGCAATTTCGTGAACAGCGTCGTGCCGCGAGCGGAACTCGAGGCTGAGGTGGAGAAATATGCGAACGCGTGTGCACGCACGCGGCCTACCGACACCGTGTTCATGCAGAAGGTGTTCTTCGAGGTGATGAAGCAGCACCAAGGGGAGTACATGGGCAGTCTTCTCAGTGCCTGGCTCGAGTCAATGGGCGGGATGCTCCGAGATGACGTCGACGGCAAGCGGGCGACGCTCAGCCAGGAGACGATGGATGCCGGTCTCAACCTCGCCGTGAAAGACAACGACGCCGCGTTTCCTCCCGAGTGGCGCCTGAGCCAATCCGGACGCCGGCGCACCGAAACTGACTGACCGTGACGGCACCGCATGCGGAATCCGCGAACGGCGCACCCTTGGTGCCACCGCTGAGCGGGCTTCGCATCGTCGATCTCTCCACGTGGATCGCGGGTGCGTACTGCACCAAGCTGCTGGCCGACGGAGGCGCCGAGGTGGTCAAGGTCGAGACGCCCGAGGGCGATCCCCTGCGGCGGTGGTCGGCCTCGGGTGCCGCCATTCCACCCGATGCCGATGGCGCGCTCTTCAACTTCCTCAGCGCATCGAAACGGAGCGCTGTCATCGACGCCGACGGCAGCGGGGGCCTCGGGCCGCTGCACGCGCTTCTCTCTTCGGCTGACGTCGTCGTCTGGTCCCGCGGCTCGGTGGCAGGGGAGGACCCGACGCTGGCGCCACGTGCGCTCCTGCGGGCGCATCCGCACCTGGTCGTGACGTCTATCACGCCGTTCGGGCTCGATGGCCCGTGGCACGACATGGCCGCCACGGAGTTCACGCTGCAGGCGTGGTCGGGAGGGATCGTCGGGCTTGCCCGTGGCAGGCCCGAGCGTGCACCAGTGTTCGTCGGCGGCCAGATCGGAGAGTGGCTCTCCGGTCTCTTCGCGGCCATCGGAACGCTGGCAGCAATCCGGCGTAGCGGCCCGGAGGGCGAGCTCGTCGACGTGTCGATGCTCGAAGCATCGGCGATGTGCCTCACGTACTACCCCGTGACCTTCAACGATCAATTGGGCCGTCCGATGCGAAAGCGCCGCTTCGTCGCAACGCCGGGCGTCGGCGCCGCCCGCGACGGGCTTGTCGGGCTCGGGTGCGGGACGGGGCAGCAATGGCTCGACTTCTGCGCCATGGTCGAGCACCCCGAGTGGATGGAGGATCCGAAGCTCTTCCTCGACCGCACCGCGCTGGAACCGACGATCGACGCCTGGGTGGGCTCGCGGACCATAGACGAGGTGCTCGATCTTGCTTCGGCCTTTCGGATTCCCAACGCGCCGATCTCCAACGGGTCCACCATCACCACGTTCGAGCAGTTCCGCGTTCGTGACACCTTCCTTGCCAACCCGCGTGACGGTTCGGCCAACCCAAGACCCCCCTTCAGGCTGGGTGCTGGATGCCTCCGACCTCCAGAGCCTGCCCCTGGGCTCGGAGAGCACTCCATCGACGAGGCGTGGCGGAGCGAGCCCCGCCGGAGTGCCGACCCCTCGGCAGGGTCAGGCGGACTTCCGTTTCAAGGCCTGCGCGTGCTCGACATGACGGCCTATTGGGCAGGACCGTTGGCCAGCCACGTGCTCGCGCTGCTGGGAGCGGAAGTGATCCACCTCGAGTCGCCCAGTCGTCCCGATGGTGCCCGACTCGTCGGTGGCGTCCCACAGACCGAGGACCAGTTCTGGGAGCGCGGGCCGATCTTCGCCGCACTGAACACCAACAAGAAAAGCATGACCATCGACCTCAGTGACGATCGTGGCATCGCGCTCGTGCACCGGCTCGTCGCGACCTGTGACGTCCTGATCGAGAACTACACCCCGCGGGTATTGGAGCAGCTTGGTCTCGGCTACGAGACGCTGCGGGCCGATCGGCCGGATCTCGTCATGCTCCGAATGCCGGGGTTCGGTCTCGAGGGGCCGTGGCGCGATCAGGCTGCGTTCGCGTTCGTGATCGAGGACGCCGCAGGACTCACTTGGCTCACTGGGCATCCCGATCTTCTGCCGTTCGAGCCCTACTGTGTCGGCGACCCGAACGCCGGACTGCACGCGTTGTTCGGCCTGCTGCTTGCAATCGAGCACCGGGAGCGGACGGGCCAAGGGGGTCTCGTCGAAGCAGCCATGGTCGAGGCCGCCGCGAACGTCGCGGCTGAGCAAGCGATCGAATTCTCCGCCTACGGAGCACTGCTGGCTCGGGCCGGGAACCGTGGGCCAACGGCGGCCCCACAGAACCTCTATCAGGCCGCCGGCCCCGATGACCTCGGACGTGACGACAGCTGGGTCGCGATCGCCGTGGCGACGGACGCGCAGTGGTCGTCGCTTTGCCACGCTCTGGGTGATCCCGAATGGGCCGCGGATCCGGCGCTTGCCACGATGGCAGGGCGTGTGCGACAGCATGATCGGATCGATACGTTCCTCGGGATCTGGTGCCGCGACAAGTCGGCCGACGACATCGTCACGCGGTTGTGGGAGGCCGGTGTCCCGGTGGGACGGGTCGTCCAGCCCCACTGCCAGCCGGATCTCGCGCAGCTCGCCTCCCGAAGCTTCTTCGAGGAGGTGGATCATCCCGTGGCCGGGACCGCCCGCTACAGCACGCTCCCGATGCGGTTTTCCCGCGGTCCGGGGCGTCTGCACGATCGCCATGCGCCGTTGCTCGGCGAACATACAGAGGAGATCTTGGAGGAGCTTGGCCTGACCCGGGAGGAGATCGACGCGCTCAGCGAGGAGGGGATCATCGGTGGCTGGCTCGCGACGCACACGTAGAAGCGTTCAGCGGGCGTCCTATCCTTCCGGGATGGGATTCGAGGTAGCCCCGTTCGACGTCGTTGAAGCCTCGCGTCGGGTGTGGCTCGAGCGCTGGGAGCCCGAGGCCGCGTCGGGCATGGCCGTGTACACCGCCATCCTCCGCTCCTACCAACTCCTCAACGACCAGGTCAACGAGGTGATGCGCAGCCACGACCTGACCTTTGCGCGCTACCAGGTCCTGGCGTGGCTGGCGACGGACCCCGAATCAGCCCTGACCCTCAGCTGGATCAGCAAGACCCTTCGCATCCCGCCGGCGACTGTCACGAACATCATCGACCGGCTCGAGGACGAGAAGCTCGTTCGCCGTGAACCGCACCCGTCGGATGCCCGCACCACGTTGGCCGTCATCACTCCACGGGGCCGGAGGGCGGCCACCGAGGCCACCCGGGACCTCAACGCGACCGTTTACGAGCGCATTGGTCTCTCCGAGCGGCAGCGCGGTCAGCTCATCGCTCTCCTCGCCGAGCTGCGGGTCAGCGGGAACGAATTCGATGCCGAGCGTTCGAACGAAGTCATCGAAGAGCTCGGATCCCGAGAAGCGCGCAAGGCAGGGGCATAGGTCCTCACGGTGTGTCCGTCGGCCGTGGCGGTCGCTCGTCACCCCGGACCGCGTTCGTGATCAGATCGATTGCCCAGGTGACGGCCCGGATCGCCTCATCGGAGTCCATCTCCCAGTCCGAGACGAGGCGTTCGTAGGTCGCCACGCTCCAGAGGACGTCGAGCAGGGCGGCCGTGGCATGGCGGTCCCTCTCACTCCACTGTGCCGTCGCGTCCGCCAGTGCAGCGAACAGCGCGCTCCTCTGGCGGAGATTCGCGTCGGCCAGCGTCGGATCGAGAGGTGGCTTTGCTCGCAGTGGATAGTTGGAGACATGGGTAAAAATGCGGGCTGTCATGTCTGCCAAGTCCTCGAGGCCCATGTCTTTGAGGTCGATGCCGGCCTGTTGTTCGAGCCGGTGCATGACGGCGTCCCGCAGTCCCCTCTCGTTCCCGAAGTAGCGGTACACCGTCCGCTCGTTCACGCCGGCCTGTTCGGCGACACCCCGGATCGTCAGTGCCCTCCAGTCGCGCACGGAGGAGCTTTGGAGTATCCGGCATCCCACCGTGACAATGCGGTCGCGGGTCTCGCTCGCCTGCTGACGGCGCATCGGGCTGTCGTAGCTTCGTGCTTTCGGCTCTGAAGAGACAGGCATCGTTTCGCTCGGGCTACGGGAGCAGCGCGGGAAGCGTCTCCCAACCCCGGACGGTCGACGTCGGTGACAGGCGGGCGTTGGGAGTGTCGATCTGCCACTCGGGAAATCGCGAGAGCACCTCGTCGAGTGCGATGCAGCCTTCCATGCGCGCCAGAGCGGAGCCCATGCACAGGTGGATCCCGTTTCCGAAGGTCAGGTGCCGCCCTTCGTTGCGATGAATGTCGAAGCTGTCGCCGTCTGAGAAGCGACGGTCATCACGGTTGGCCGAGCCCAGGAGGAACAACATGACGCTTCCTGCCGGGACCGTTGAGCCGTGCACGCTGAGATCCTCCCGAGCGACGCACCTGCCGACATGGGGAGCCGGCGACTCGAAGCGCAGGATCTCCTCGATGGCGTTCGCGATGAGCGAACGGTCCTTCACGAGTTCAGCGCGCTGATCCGGATGGTCAGCCAACACCTTCGCGGTCCATCCGATGAGGCGGGTGGTCGTCTCGTTCCCCGCGCCGGCCAGGACCTCGATGTAGGTCAGGAGCTCGTTCCGTGTCAGTCTGCGGACCGTCCCGGTCTCGTCGGTGAATTCGACGGTGAGGAGCTCCGTCATGATGTCATCCGAGGGATGCTCGGCTCGCCAGTCGACGTAATCCGCGAACATCGCTCCCGTCACGAAGTCCTCTGTGACCTTCATCGGTTCGCCTTCGTTGGTGCGAAGGTTCGCATCGACGTGATCGCGTACTGCCTCTTGATCGCTTTCGGGAATCCCGAGGAGCATGCCGATGACACGCATCGGCATCTGCGCGCCAAGGTCGGCAATGAAGTCGAAGCCGTCGGAGCCGACAAGCGGATCGAGACTGTGCGCACAGAATTCCCGGATCTTGGGCTCGAGCTCCGCCACGCGTCGAGGAGTGAAGGCACGCGACAGCAGGCGGCGGTGGATGGTGTGGGTGGGTGGGTCCTCGAAGATGATGACGCCCGGTGGAATGTTGATGTCCGCCTTGATGACCTCGAGGATGGCGCCCTTCCCGGAAATGTAGGTCTGGGCGTCGAGGAGGCCCTTCTCCACGTCCTCGAACCGGCTCACCGCGAAGAAGTCGTGTGTGTCGTTGTAGTAGAGGGGTGCCTCTTCGCGTAGCCGCTGGTACACCGGATACGGGTCAGCGTTGATCTCGACGCTGTACTGGTCGTAGTAGACGTCGCCCACGTGTCCCTCCAAGGCGTCTCTCGGGATTTCGTGTCAGACTACGACATGAATAATCGGACGGTCAATCCCCGACTCGCGTCGTCGGGCGTCGCGCGAGTTCGAATTAGACGCTGGCGGTGCGGACCGCACCGGCCCGCATGCCGTCGACGATCATGCCGAGCAAACGAGCGGTCTGCTCGGGACCGACGCTCGCATTGGTGCAGATGGGGCTGACCAGCTGCATGACGTCGGAGCCGTCGACGTCAGCGCGGACGACGCCGGCATCCTTGGCCCGGTCGATCACGAGATCGAACGACGACTCGATGAGCTCGCGTGCTTGTGATCTCAACCCCGGCTTCTTCTCGAAAGCTTGATGCAGTTCGCTCAGCAGAGCCTGCTTGGACTGCGCATAGCGAATGAACGCGTCGAAGAACGCGTCGAGCGCCGCCGAGGGCTCTAGGTCCGCGACGACGCGCTGTGCCGTCGACCAGAGCTCCTCGACGTCGGTCTGGTAGACCGCTTCGACCAGGTCGAGCCGATTGGGGAAGTGGCGGTAGAGCGTGCCCACGCCCACGCCGGCCTTCTTGGCGATTGCCTCCATGGAGGCACCCGCGCCCTCCTCGGAAAAGACCCCACGTGCCGTTGCGACGAGCAGTTCGCGATTGCGGCGGGCGTCGGCGCGCATGGGCCGGCCTTCCTGCATCGCGGCTGCGTCATCGGGGTCGGCTCGCCCGACCGTGTCCGCTTTTTTCGTCGCCATCTCTGAATTCTCCCGCATGGGGTTGCTAAGCGGAGGTACCCTCCGTATAATAAACGGAGGAAGCTTCCACTTGGTCAGAATACCAGCGGAAAGGTCGTAGTCAATGCCCCAAACATCCCTAGCCCCCACGCGCCCCAGTCCCGGCCATCCCGGGTCTCCTGGGCGCGTTTCCCCTGGTAGAAAGGGTGGTTCGCGACTCGGCGGCTCCTCGATTCTGCTGGCGGTGATCCTCACCGCCCAGCTGATGGTGGTGCTCGACGCCACGATCGTGAACGTTGCCCTCCCGCATATCCAAAGGAGCCTTCACTTCTCGCCGAGCGCGCTCTCCTGGGTGCTCAACGCCTACATCCTCACCTTCGGCGGGTTCCTCCTCCTCGGTGCGCGGTCAGGCGACCTGTTCGGACGACGCCGAGTGTTCCTGCTCGGCATCGCGATCTTCTCGCTGAGCTCCCTCTTCGGTGGTCTGGCCGTCAGCGGGTGGGCCCTCCTGGCCGCCCGGGCGGTGCAGGGGACGGGTGCTGCGCTCGCTGCGCCCTGCGCTCTTTCCCTCCTCACCACGGCTTTTTCCGAGGGTCCTCAGCGGGTCCGCGCCATCGCGCTCTACACCACCATGTCCGCCGCCGGCGGCGCCATGGGCCTCGTGGCCGGCGGCCTTCTCACCGAGTTGGTGTCGTGGCGTTGGGTCATGTTCGTCAACGTTCCAATCGGACTTGCGGTATGGCTCATCGGTCGCGTCGTCCTCGTCGAGACGGAGCGTCAAGACGGCCACTTCGACCTGATTGGCGCGCTCACGTGCACCGCCGCCGTCAGCGGAGTCGTGCTGGGTCTGGTCGAGGCCGGGTCGATGGGATGGACGAGCCCCGTGTCGTTGGTCGCTCTCCTCGGCGGCGTGGCCGTCTTTGCCTACTTCCTCCACCACGAGAGCCGGGTGGCTGAGCCGATTCTCCCGCTTCGCCTCCTCGCCCATGCGACGCGCAACTCCGCCAACGTGTCACGCGCCCTGCTCTACGCAGGCTTCTACGGGCTCTTCTACTTCATGGCGCAATTCCTCCAAGACGTCCAGGGCTACAGCCCGCTGCGCGCGGGCCTCGCGTTCGTCCCTATGCCGGCGGCGGTGTTCCTCGCCTCGCAGCTGGCCAGCAGACAATTGCTTCGCCGTCTTCCCGAGAAGACCGTCATGATCCTTGGGAACAGCATCGCAATCGTCGGGCTCGTGCTGGCCACCCGCGTCGGGTCGGCATCGCCTTACTCACAGATCGTGCTCTGTCTCGTCCTGATCGGCGCCGGGTCCGGCATGACCCTGGTGGCGCTGACCTCGGCCTCGTTGGCGGACGTGGAGCCCGAGATCGCGGGAGCCGCGTCGGGTCTGGTGAACGTGTCCCAACAGCTCGGCGCGGCGGTTGGCCTCGCCGTGCTGGTGACCATCTTCAACTCGCTGGCCGGGCACGGCCAACTGGTCCCGGGCGCGACCTCGTCAGCGTCGGTCCACTCCCTCGACGACGTGTTCGCGGTGGCCGCACTCTTTGCGTTGGGTGCGCTGGCGACCGTGGTGTTCGGCGTGCGGCGGCCCTCCGAAGCCCTGGCACAGGCACCAGAGCTTGCCCCGTCACGCCACCACCACGAGACGGAGGACGGGTTCTCCGTCGAGATGACCGATCTCGTGGCGTAGGGCGAGCTGCTCCCGAACCGATCATGTGACGGCGAAAGGAAAGTATTGATACTCTCTTAATAGTTATGAAAACACAACAAGCATCGGCCGGGACACCGCAAGCCAGCGCTCCCGTTGCCATCCACGAACTGAGCCGCAACCGGCGGATCGGGATCTTGCTCATCTGCTCCATGAGCTTGCTCATCGTCGGCCTCGACGTGACCATCGTGAACGTCGCCCTCCCGTCAATCGGGCGCGAACTGCACGCAACGGTTTCGGGCCTGCAGTGGGTGGTGGACGCGTACACCCTCGTTTTGGCCAGCCTCTTGATGTTGTCGGGCTCCACTGCGGATCGGCTGGGCCGGAGGCGGACGTTCGTCATCGGCCTCTCCGTCTTCGCTGCCGGGTCGCTGCTGTGCAGCCTGGCCCCGAGCCTCGGCCTCCTCGTTGTGTTCCGCATGCTCCAGGCGGTCGGCGGGTCCATGCTCAACCCGGTCGCCATGTCGATCATCACGAACACCTTCACTGATCCCCGAGAGCGGGCACAAGCTGTGGGTGTCTGGGGTGCGGTCGTCGGCATCTCCATGGCGCTCGGTCCCGTCGTGGGAGGGGTCCTCGTGTCCTCGGCCGGATGGAGGTCCATCTTTTGGATCAACCTCCCCGTCGCACTGGCCGCGGTCGTTCTTGCCCTGCACTACATCCCCGAGTCGAAGGCGCCGCGCGCCAGACGTTTCGATCCGGTTGGTCAGGTGTGCATGATCGTGCTCTTCGCGACGCTGACCTTCGGCATCATCGAGGCGCCCGGTCGGGGCTGGAGCTCGCCCAGCATCGTCGCCGCCTTCTGCCTCTCCGCCGTGGCGCTGATTGGTCTGATCCTCAACGAGTCTCGTCGTCGAGACCCGCTGATCGACCTCCGCTTCTTCCGGTCGATCCCCTTTGCGTCGGCGACGATCACAGCGGTGGCGGCGTTTGCAGCGCTGGGCGGCTTCCTCTTCTTGAACACCCTCTACCTCCAGGAAGTGCGCGGCCTTTCGCCGTTGGAGGCCGGACTCGACACCCTGCCCATGGCGGCGATGACGGTCATCGCCTCACCCATCTCGGGTCGATTGGTCGGTCACCGCGGTGCGCGGTTACCGCTCGTTCTCGCGGGGATAGGGCTGACGACCGCGTGTGCAATGCTCACCGGGATCGATCCCGTCACCCCGTTCACCTGGCTCTTCGCGGCCTACATCGTCTTCGGAATCGGCTTCGGTCTGGTGAACGCGCCGATCACCAACGCGGCGGTCTCGGGCATGCCACGGGCGCAAGCCGGCGTGGCATCAGCTATTGCGTCGACCTCGCGGCAGCTCGGCCAGACTCTGGGCGTCGCCATCGTGGGCGCGTTGGTGGCGTCCGGGGCGGCGGGTGCTGGGGTGGTCAAGTCCAGCTTCACCTCGGCGAGCCATGCGGCATGGTGGACGCTCTCCGCCTGCGGAGCCGTCGTGCTCGTCCTTGGCGTCGTGGCGACCTCACGGCGAGCGCTCGAGTCGGCCCGGAGGACGGCGGCAGAGCTGAACCCCGAGGCGTTGGGTCCTGCTCAGGAGGAGACATGATGCCCAAAGCCACCGTCGGCGCGGGCGCTGCCCCGGTCTCGTCCGCCGCCGCTCGTGCTGCTTGGTCGGCCATGAGCGACCTCGTGCTGCACAACGTGCGCAGACGCGAAGTGTCCGAAGCCCTGGGGATGAGCTTTGGAAGGATCCGAGCGATCCGCCGGCTGGCCCATCAGCCGATGGCGATGTCGGAGCTCGCGTCGGCGCTCGGGATCGACGCGCCCTATGCGACCGTCGTCGTCGACGACCTCGAGTCCCAAGGCTTGGTGCGTCGGAGGCCACATCCGGCCGATCGACGCACCCGAATGGTCGAGGCGACTCGCAAAGGCAAGGAGATGGCGCGCCGGGCCGACGCCATCCTCGGGACCCCGCCACCCACCCTCGCTTCCCTGAGTCCGAAGGATCTCGAATCGCTGGTGCAGATCCTGGAAAGAATCCAGGCGCACGAGACGTAGCGGGCTCCTGGACGCGGCGACGGCGCGGAGGACCAGGGGGCCCTCTGTGACGTACGTTTCCCCTGTGCTCGGTCGAGCACCGGACAGGAGCGAACGAATGAGAGCGATTGCAGAGCTCTTCGACCTGAGCGGCAAGGTTGCGCTGGTGACCGGCGGTGGCCGGGGCATCGGCCGAGGCGTCGCCGAGGGCCTGGCCGGCGCCGGCGCCGACGTTGTGATCGCCAGCCGGAAACTGCAGAACCTCGAGGCCACCGCGCACGAGATCGAGGCAGCAACGGGGAGGCGCGTGATTCCTCTGGCGTGCCACGTCGGGCGCTGGGATGAGTGTGATCAACTCGTCGAGCAGGTCTACCGCGAATTCGGGCATTGTGACGTGCTCGTGAACAACGCCGGGATGTCGCCGGCCTACGACGGTCTCACATCGGTCACCGAGGATCTCTACGACAAGGTCCATGCGATCAACGCACGGGGACCCTTCCGGCTCAGCGTCCTCATCGGGGAACGGATGGCAGCCGGAGAGGGAGGGTCGATCATCAACATCTCCTCGGTTGGCTCGTTGCGGCCGTCGACGATCGACTTGCCCTACGCCATGGCCAAGGCCGCGCTGAATGCGCTCACGCTGGCACTGGCGGGCGAGTGGGCGCCGAAGGTGCGCGCGAACCTGGTGCTCCCGAGCGCGACGGAGACCGATATGAACGCCATGTGGCCGGCCGAGACCAAGGCCCGTGTCGCCGAGTCGAACCCGATGAAGCGCCTGGGCCAGCCCGAGGACGTGGCGAGCGTCTGCGTGTTCTTGGCCAGTGAGGCCGCCAGTTATGTCAATGGCGCGCAAGTGGCAGTCGACGGGGGTCTCTACCGCGCCCTGTGAAGCTTCCTTCGGTGGCGTTGCCCGTCGGTGTCGTCAGGACGCGTCGTCAGGGGGTGGTGAGGTACTGGTCGATCACCCTGTGCATGTGCAGGATGTTGACCTCCTGGCGGCGATTGAGGCGCAGAGCCGGACCACCGCGGGACTTCATCCCGAGCTGCACGTGGGCCATGTTGGCGTAGTCCTGGTTCGTGATCTCGCCCCAGTCGCGCTCGGTCCAATCCGCGAAGAAGCGGCGCTCCGCCCGCTTCGGCGGTGCCCCCTCCTGAGGCCACTGCAAGAACCACGTGTCCTTGATGCAGCTGTCCGGGTCGAGCCCGTTCGGACGGACCCGGAAGAGGATGGCGATGCCGGGATAGATCGGGCCGACCATGTTGGGGAAGAAGAAGATGTCGTCCGCGCTGGTCAACTGGTCGTCGGCAAACTCCTCCACCGCCACGCCGCGGGCCGCCAGCAGCGTCCGGCGACCCTTCTGGTAGTGACTCAGCATCGTCTCGCCGTCCAGAGACGATGATCGGATCTCCTCCACCAGCGCCTGCTCGTCTCGATAGAAGAGGCCTCCGAGGCCGCGGATGAAATTCTCCAGGATCTCGCCTTCGTCGTACTCACCGGGGGAGAGCCCGAGACGCGGGCTGGGACGAAGTTGACGCCGCGCGTTCGGCAGACGCCCATAGTGCGAGTGGATGCCGAGCGGTTCGTAATCCAGGCTGACGTCGTCGGTCCACGGCAGGAGTTGGGGGTGCGTCCCCTGGACGTGGTAGCCCTCGTTGAACGCGTCGACCGCGACCTTCCAGTTGGCCGGGAGGACGGTCGACAGATAGGTCCGCAGGCGGAACCGGTCCAGGTGGTAGGGGGCCAACAGGGTCGGGAGCGGGTCGAGGTAGTCGAGGAGCGGTGGCGCGGCAGGGTCGAGGCAGACCCAGACGAAGCCACCCCAGCGGTCGACTCTGACCGTCTTGAGACCGGTGCCCGGCGGCATCGGGTCGAACTCGTCGGCGTCGACGACCTCGATGAGACTGCCGTCGAGGTCGTAGCGCCACGCGTGATAGCGGCAGCGGATGCAGCCATCGGGGAGTGTTCCCACTCCGTCGGCGAGCCGGGTTCCGCGATGCAGGCACGTGTTGTGAAAGGCGCGGATGGTGTCCGAGTCGGAGCGTACGACGAGGATGGATTGATCGCCGATGAGGTACTCGCAGAACCCGCCCACCTCGGCGACCTCTTCCTCCCGGCAGGCAACCTGCCACACGCGGGACCACAGACGCTCGAGCTCGAGAGCCGCGAACTCCGGACTCGTGTAACGGGCGCGAGGAACGGCGTCGTCCTCACCGATCAAGACGCTGTCGAGATCCATGTCGCCCTTTCCTCCGATCACGGCATGCCTGCGGGCCCGAGGCAGAGGTCCTGCCGACAGCCTACGGTGCACCGGTGTTGGGCGGGAGCGGCGTCTGTCGGAAGGAGCCCGGGGAACGGCAAATGTCGCCGTCGCGTAGTGTGTCGAAGCACATGTGCGGTGACCCGATCAAGGTTGGATAGCGGAGTGAACGACGCCGCGGGTGCGGCGACGGCGCCCGCCGCAGGATCTTCCGCCGCGTTTGCGCCACCGCTCGCCGAGGTTCCCTTGCCTGCACCGAACGTCGAGTCGTTGCTACGGCGCAACGCTGAGAACTGGGGCCAGCGCCCTGCCCTTCGGTTCGCCGACCTGATCTGGACGCATGAGGAGCTCCTCGCCGAAGCGGAACGGTTCTCGGCCCTCTTCCGGGCTCGACTCGATCCTGAGCGGCCGCCACACGTCGGCGTGTTGCTGGACAACACCCCCGACTACGTCTTCGCGCTGTGTGGGGCCGGATTGGCCGGGGTTGCCGTGGCAGGTCTCAACTACACACGCGTGGGCGAGCACCTCGGCCGCGACATCGTGCACACCGACCTCCAGCTCGTCATCACCGAGCCCCGGCACCAGGCACAGCTCGTCGCAGCGACCGGGGGACTTGACCTTCCTGGCGGGGTCCTGGTCTCCGAGCGCTTCGGCGATGCCGACGACCCCGCGCCTGTCGGCCCGACGCTCGGGACAGCGCTCGAGGCGGCTTGGGCCGAGCACCGAACCGGGACAACGTGGGGGTCCATGAGCGAGGCCCGGGACGCCGATGTCCTGTGGGCCTTGTTGTTCACGTCGGGTACATCGGCGGCACCCAAGGCCGTGCGGTGCACCCAGCGCCGGTTGCTCACGACCGGAAACCGGATGTCGATGATGCTCGAGTTGGGACCGGACGACGTCGGCTACGCCGCCATGCCGTTGTTCCACACCAATTCGTTGATGTCGGGCCTGGCCGCTGCGCTCGTCGGCGGCGCGTCACTGTCCTTGGCGCGTCGGTTCAGTGCCTCGCGGTTCCTCGGCGACGTACGCCACTACGGCGTGACGTGGTTCAACTACACGGGGAAGCTCCTCACCTATCTGCTGGCCACACCGGCGCACGCCGATGATGCAGACAACACCCTCCGGGTCGCGTTCGGGAACGAGGGATCGCCCCACGTCGTCGAGGAGGCAGCCCGACGCTTCGGAATAAGGATCATCGACGTCTTCGGCTCGACGGAGGGAGCCATCGCACTCGACCGCACGGGGAACCGTCCGAGCGGGTCCATCGGACGCCTGCGCCAAGGGATCATGGTGGTTGACGAAGAGGGCGTCGAGGCGCCGCGAGCCGTGTTCGACGCCAGCGGCCGTCTGGTCAACGCGGATCGGTGTGTGGGCGAGATCGTCAACACGTTGGGTGTCGGGCCATTCGAGGGGTACTACCGCAACGAGGAAGCCATGCGTGCGACCACGCGCAACGGGTGGTACTGGAGCGGCGATCTCGGATATGTCGACGACGACGGGTGGGTGTACTTCGCGGGCCGCACGTCCGACTGGCTGCGAGTCGACGGCGAGAACTTTCCCGCCGCGCCGATCGAGGCCATCGTCGGACGACACCCCGACGTGCTGTTGGCGTCGGTCTACGGGGTCCCTGATGCCGACTCGGGCGACCAGGTGATGCTCGCCCTCGTGTTTCGTGAAGGCGCCGATTTCGATGCCGCGGGGTTCGCGTCCTGGCTCGATGGGCAGGCAGACCTCGGCCCGAAATGGCAGCCGAGATTCCTCCGCCTCTGCGGGGCGCTCCCCAGCACCCCTACGAACAAGATTCTCACGCGCACGCTCGTCCACGAGAAGTTCCGCTCGGACCGTGTCCGCGGCGACCCGGTATTTCGGCGTGTCCGGGGCGACGCGTCGTTTCGTCCCTTTACGGGTGGCGACGAGACCGCCCTCCGCGCCGCGTTCGAGGCGAACGGGCGCTTGCCCGCCTGGGACCTGTAGACCTCTGATTCGCCGGGGTGCCGGTGCTGCCCGGATTCCAAGTTCCCGGTGCGGGTATCGATCCGTGACGGGTAATGTCCAGCCCGACCACTGGACGATCGAGGCAGAACGGGAGATGGCCGCCGATGGGGAGTGAAGGACTGCACGAACCGGCCGAGCTCCTCGGCGAGGGGACAATCGACCGACATCGGGCGTTCACCTCCCTCATCGAGGAGCTCGAGGCAATTGACTGGTACGACCAGCGAGTGCACGCCACGAACGACTCGAGCCTGGCCGATGTCCTGGCTCACAACCGCGACGAGGAGAAGGAGCACGCCGCCATGACCCTCGAGTGGCTGCGCCGGCGTGACCCCGCACTCGACGGGCATCTGCGCACGTACCTGTTCACGACCGAGCCGGTGACAGAGGTCGAAGCGGAGGCGGAGGCCGCCGGCGGTCCCGCGCTGGCCGCCACAGGGTCGCTCGCCATCGGCAGCCTGAAAGGGAGCGAGTGATGAACCATCTGTACCGAGAGCTGGCGCCGGTCCCAGAAGCGGCCTGGGAGCAGATCGAAGATGAGGCCAAGGGCCGCCTCGTTACCTACCTGGCCGCTCGCAAGCTCGTCGATCTGAGCGGCCCGCACGGGTGGGACCACTCTGCCACCGACCTCGGGCGTGTGGACGAGGTCGAGAGTCCCGGGGAGGGCGTGCGCGCGGCGCAGCGACGGGTGCTCCCTCTCGTGGAGTTGCGCGCCGAGTTCTCCGTCTCTCGTGAGGAGCTCGACGACGCCGACCGGGGTGCGGACGACATCGAACTGCCAGAGCTCGACGAGGCGGTCCGTCAGCTGGCGCAGGCCGAGAACGTCGCCGTCTTCCACGGCTATGCCGCCGCCGGCATCTTGGGCATCACCGAGCGCAGCTCGCATCCGCCCATCGTCTTCGGAGAGGACATGGAGCAATACCCCAAGGTGGTGGCCCATGCAACCGACGTGCTCCGCCAGGCCGGGATCGCCGGACCCTATGGGCTCGCCATCGGCCCAGAGATCTACACCGGCATCGTCGAGACCGACGAGCACGGGGGCCACTTGCTGCTCGATCACCTGCGCAAGATCCTCGGGGGACCGCTGGTGTGGGCGCCCGGCGTCCAGGGCGGCGTCGTGTTGAGCCTGCGCGGCGGGGACTTCGTCATCGACAGCGGGCAGGACCTCTCCATCGGCTACCTGGCGCATGACGCGCAGACGGTGCGCCTCTACGTCGAGGAGAGCTTCAGCTTCCGTGTGCTCGAACCCGACGCCGCGGTCACCTTGCAGCGCGCAGGCTGACCGGCCCGGTCCACGGCGGTCGCAAAAGAATCCCGGTGCGCGGCGCCCGGGCACGAGCGCGGCAAAGCCGGACACACCACCGAGCCCGACGAGCCAGCCGATCGGCATGGGCCCTCGGCTTGGTGCCGCTGTGCTCTGTGACACTGCTGGCATCGGCAAGTCCGCCGGCCCAAGCGGCCCAAGCGGCCCACCAGACGGTGCGCCCGCTCGTCGGTGCCTACTACTACTTGTGGAATCCCGAGAACCTCTCGAGCGGCACGCTGCGCGCCCACCTCGTGCCACCTCAGCAGCCCCCGGCGTCGCAGGTGGACTCGAGCGATCCTCGCACCGCGGCCCGCGACATCGCCACGGCCCGGCGCGCCGGGATCGATTTCTTCGCCATCGACTGGTGGCCCTACGACCCCGGCTACTCAGGGCGGGACTACCAGCAGCCTGACGCGGCCATGAAGGACTTCCTTGCGGCGCCGGATCTGGGCCGCTTCAAGTTCGCCATGTTCTATGAGACGTGGAACCTCGGCTTCGATCCCGTACGCGAGTCCACGCCGGTCACCTTTCGGATGGAGCTGCACTTCGACTCGGACATGCTCTTCTTTGCCGAGCACTACTTCACCAATCGCTCGTATCTGCGTATCCATGGCCGGCCGGTCGTCTTCTTGTACCTGACCCGGACCCTCACGGGCAACGTCGCCGCCATGATCCAGGGCGCGCGCAGGGCGCTCGAGGCGCACGGCTATGACCCGTTCTTCATCGGCGACGAGGTGTACTGGCGGGTGACGCCCGAGACCCTGAATCCGAGTGGCCCGGTGCTCACCACGATCCCACAGGTCTCTCGTATCGAGCAGTTCGACGCCGTCACGTCCTACACGATGTACTTCGGCGACCCCGATCCCACCTTCGGGCCCATCGCCGACTTCATCGGCTATCCGGGCTCGACGAGCATCGTGTCCGACGAGAAGCGGTTGCTCGAGGAGTACCGGGCTGCCACCGGGGGACGGGTGCCGGTCATTCCCGACGTCGGACCCGGGTTCAACGACCGCGGCTTCCGTCTGGCCACCAACCATCCGGCCCAGCCGCGTCAGTGGTTACCGAGCGAGGGTCCCGCGTCGACCCTCGACCACTTGTTCCGCCAGGTGGCCATCCCAGAGCTGGACCCGACGCTGCCCATGGTGATGGTGACGTCATGGGACGACTGGAACGAGGACACCGCCATCGAGCCGTTCGGGGGGACCCCGACCCAGCTCGACGACAGCAGCACGCACTCGATGTACACGCAGGGGTACACCTACGGCGGTGAAGGTCAGAGCGCCATCGACACCCTTCGCCGGGACGTGACCCTGCTCGATCGCGCCGCGCGCTGATCCTGCTCAGCAAGACAGCCGGTCGCGCTGATACCTCAGATGTAGTCGCTGTTACCTCAGATGTAGTCGCTGTGGCGCATGTAGACCAGCGCCCCCCAGCCCCAGATCGGCGGGAGGTACGCCGTGCAGAACCGCTCGATGAGGACGGCAGCCACCGCTTGGTCCTGGGGCACGCCGGCACTGGTCAGCCCCGCGATGAGCCCCACCTCGATCACGCCTGCACCCCCGGGCACCGGCGCCGCGCCGCCGATCATGGCGGCGAGCGTCAGCACCACGATGAGGGTCGCGAAGGTGGCGTGCGCGCCGACTGAATGTAGTGACGCGCCCAGGCACAGCGCGATGACGAGCTGGCTGCACAGGCTGCCACCGAGGACATAGAAGATCTTGCGTGGCTCGACCGCGATCGCTTTGACATCGTTCCAGATGGTGACGAGGTGCGGTCGTGCCTTCTCTGCGGCCAGGCGCCGGATGCGCGGGACGAGCGTCACCACGGCCAGGGCGATGGCGACCGCGAGGACCACGATGATGATGAGCCAGACGATGTTCCCGTGACTGCCCTGATCGGTCGGTGCGTGGAAGTCGCCGGCGGCAAAGGGGAGGCAGACGACGAAGAGCAGTCCCTTGACCACCCAGCTGGCCGTGCCGGCGATGGCTCCCGAGCTGATTGCCTGGGGCACGTCGAGTCCCTGGCGCTGGAAGAAGCGCACCCGCACGCCGAAGACGGCCACGTCGCCCCCGACGAAGGAGGTGAACATGTTCGAGGTCTCGAGCACGACGCACCGGCCGAATGGGATGGTGCCGATGACGGCGCCGATCAGCGCCCAGGCTCCGGTCACCACTGGAAGCTGGCCGAGCACGAAGGCGGCGGCCACCCAGCCCCACGCGGCGCCCTTGATCTCCTCGAGGGACCCTCCGGCGTCGCTCAGCACGCCGATGATCAGCCACAGGCCGACCAGGCTGCCGATGACCATCAGCAGATTGGGCCAGCTGATGCGTTTGGCCTCCACCAGCTTGGGCACCTCGACGCCGGCTTCCACGGCGAGCGACTCGCGCAGCGTGCGCACCAACCCCTTCTGTGTTCGTGCCAGCCGCTCGGTCTCGGCGTCGAGCGTGGAGCGCTGGAGGCGGGTCAGCACGGTTTGGATCGTCTCGGTGTCAAGGACCCGGCACGCCGCGGCCACGGTGCGTTCGACGCCGACGACCACCGCCACGGCCGCCACCGCAGCGGCGACGTCGCGATCCGTGCGCGCCGGAGGAGCCGACGACGAGGCGCGCCGGAAGTCACGGAGCAGCGGCCCGTCCCTGGTGGCGACCACGGTCGCCGGACTGAGCGCCCCGTGCGAGATTCCCGCTGCGCGCAAGGTCAACACGGCGAGGAGGTACTCGTCCAGCAGGTCGTCGCTGACGTCCTCGGCCCTCAGCTCGGCGAGCGCCCGGCCCTCGGGCAATTGAGTCACGAGCGCGGCGTCGTGGCTCGGACCGCAGCGCCCTGCGGCCACGACTTCGGGCACCCGTACGCCGGCGTGGTCGGCCAAGAAGGTGAGGTAGGCCTCGTGCTCGACCTGTTGGAGCCGGTTGAGCACGAGGGTGGGGCCCGAATCGCGATAGATGCAGAAGCGCCAGACCTTGCGCAGCCATTGCGCGTCAGTCGCGTCCCGGCCGTAGACGGCGAGCTCCAGGCGACGCCCTTCGCTATCGGTACCCGCGAAGGCAGCCACGCCCCACTCCTGGCGCTCCGTGGATGCCAGGTCGCGCACGTCGACCTGCAGGTCGCGCACGGAATCGGTGACTTCTGCGGCAGACGGCAGCCCGTTGGGTGCGCCGAGAACCAGGTGGCAGGCGGCCGCGGATCCCCAGCCGGTGACGATGGCGGCCAGGATGCCCAGAGGCAGGCCGTAGCCGCCGACGACCGCGCACAAGGCGGCGAGGCCCACCGCGAGCACGATGAGCCGGCGCATGGGCCGGCTCAGATACGGCAGCCCGGCGAAGGCCACGGCGGACGCAGCCGCGAGTTGGAGTACGGGGAAGTGCGGATTGAAGCCGGACAGCGCGGTCACGGGCTCTCGACCGGCGTTGGGCCCCAGTAGTTCGTCGAGCAGGAGGCAGACCAGGATCGTGACAACGCCGGCCAGTGCCATCTGGCGGACCGCCGACAGGCGGGGCACCAGGAGTCCGAGGAGGACGAGCACCACGATGACCCCCACCGACCCCAGGAACCACAGCGCGGTGATGAGCCAGCGGACGCCGGTCGGTGGCGGGGTGAGCAGCTCGGCCACGTGGATCTCGACCGACGTGTTGGCGTCGGCCAGGGGGACGAGGATGGCGATCAGGGCGATTGCCATGCCGACCCGGACGGCGTCGGAAGCCCGCCGCCTGGTTGTGCCTCCGCCGTGCGGTCCGAGGACCAGCGAGCGGACACGCCGGCCCCACGGGGCGTGGTGGCCTTCGATCGGGAGCGAAGCGACGGCGCGTTCCTCGTCGTCGGCCCGACCCATGACCTTCATGGGAGGGCGACCGTACTGAGCCGGTCTGCGTATGCCCCGCACCCCGGCGGCCCCGGCCCTTCCATGGCCGCAATCTTGGCCGCTCGGGCGTCGTGACCAGCGACTACCGAAATCTTATAAATACGATTGATTTAGTCATAAATGAGCGTTATCCTCACCCGGTGCCTCGAGCGGTCCCGATCCACGACCCCAACCGCCGGCCCGGGCCTTTCGGGGGGCTCGAGGCGGGCCTGGCACGGCTGGGCCTTCCCACGCTGGTCGACCCGGCCTCGGTGGCCCGCCGGCTGGCACCCGCGCTGTATTGGCCCGAGGCGGCGGCGGTCGCCCAGCGGGAGTGGAGGCGGGTGGCTCACATGCCTGACTTCGACGCCTGGCTCATCGCGTGGCCGCCCGGAGGCCAGGTGGCCTTGCACGACCACGGGGCGTCGGCCGGCGCCATCCTGGTCATCGAGGGAGCGCTGACCGAAGCGGTCCCGTGGCGCGACGAGAGCGGGCAACTGTGCTTGGCGCGGCGAGCGCTCCACGGCGGCACGACGCTCGGGTTCGCGCCCGGCCACGTGCACGACGTCACGAACGAATCGGGCCTTCACGCGCTCAGCCTGCATGTCTACAGCCCGGCCTTGACGTTCATGACCCAGTACGACATGACCGCCGACGGGCTCGTGGCGCGCGAGGTGTGCTGGTCGGCCTCCGGCGAGACCTCGCGGGTGGCAGCATCCACGCCGTCCGCCAACGCGGCATACGGCCTGAGGGAGCCGGCCAGCCGGTGACAGCGCAGACGGTCGACGAGCTGCTGGCCGCCGCACGCGCCGAGATCGACCGGATCGACCCCTCACAACTCGAAGACCTGCATGCGGAGGGTGCCCTCGTCATCGACATCCGCCCCGAGCACCAGCGCGCCGAGGAAGGAGACTTTGGCATCGGGGTCGTCGTCGAGCGCAACGTGCTCGAGTGGCGGCTCGATCCCGACAGCGGCCACACCCTGCCCGAGGTCCAAGGTCACGACCAGCGGGTCATCGTGGCGTGCTCGGAGGGGTACGCCTCGAGTCTCGCCGCGGCGTCGCTCCGAAAGCTCGGGTTCACGCGGGCCGCCGACCTGGCAGGAGGATTTCGGGCCTGGCAGGTCTGGCGCACCGGCAGCGGGGAATCCGAGAACGGTTCCGGCTCGTAGCTTCTGAAGGGCGCCGCCGCCGGGCGGCCGCTGGCCACTTCGGGCACGATGGCTCGAGGCGGGTGCCGACCTGACGGGAAGGAGTGAGCGTCGAGTGGCCATGACCGCAGTGACCACGATCGCCAGCGGCCCACGTGCCCCGGCGCCCGCGTCACCTGGCACGTCAGCTGCTGCTCTTCGACCCTGGACGCGCGGCGGCCTTCTCCCTCTGTCGCCGGGCACCTTGGCAGTCGCCGCCGCGACCGGGCTGGTCCTCTTCGAGGCGCTCGACGCACTGGTGGGCGCGCACGGCTTCGGTACCACGCTGGCCGCGGGATGGGCCACGCTCGTGGCACCCGCCTTCGTGGCCGTGGTGCTGGCGGCGGTGGTGTCTGAACGGCTGTGGCCGGCCGAGCCTCGGCCGCTGCTCGCCCGCGGGCACGTCCAAGACGCCTGCTACCTGCTGCTCTACGGCCTCGCCGTGGCGCCGTTCATGACGTTGCTGAGCGTCGGCAGTGCGGTCATCTTGCGCGGCCACGCCGCATGGCTCGAGGCGGGTTGGACGGCGCACTGGCCCCGTTGGACGGTGGTCGTGGTCACGCTGTTCGCGATGGACCTGTGCAACTGGATCGCGCACGTTGGCGATCACCGGGTCGGCGCGCTGTGGCGGATCCACGCGCTGCATCATTCACAGGAGGAGCTGAGCGTGCTCACCTCTTTTCGCGCCCACCCGCTCATGCACACGACCGGTTTCGTGCTGGCGACCGTGCCCGTCCTGTTGCTCACCGGCGCGCACCCGTTGGCGCCGGTGCTCATTACCGTCTACGTCTGCCTGGGCACCCTGCCGCATACCAACGTGCGCTGGTCCTACGGCCCGCTGGGTCGCATCCTCGTGAGCCCCGCCTATCACCGGCTGCACCACGCCGCCGAGGGGGAGCAGGACGTGAACCTCGGCGTCGTTCTCACAGTATGGGACGTCGTCTTCGGCCTGGCTCGGTTCCCGGCGCGGGGGAGTGCACCCGGTGAGACGGGTCTGACCGGTCGCCCCGTGCCCGTCGAGCAGTCGGCGTCGCCTCCGCGCCCGGCGCGCCTGATGGCGCGCCAGCTCGTACAGCCGTTCCGCCTCGGAGAAGGCCGAGGGTCCGTCAGTCTCGGCTGAAGCGGCTTGCCGCCTCTCCTTCGAGGCGGCAAGCCGGCAGCCGGCGCCCGCAGGCCACCAGGGCGAGCGCCTGAGCCGGCCCCGTCACCGTGGCGCCCGAACCCACGGACCAGTCGAGATCGTCGGCGCGCAGGGTGACGCCTGACAGATCGACGCCGAAGAGGTTGGGCCCGTCGGGCGCAGCCACGATGTCGAGGATCCGCGTGATGCACTCGTCGGGTACCCGTCGGGCCAGGGGCACGGCCTCGGTGATGTCGAGTTGGTGGATCACGCAGTGCGTCAGCGCGCCGGTCACGCCGCCACCCGGCGGCTGCCACTGGTGCAGGGTGGGTGAACGGAGGTCGGCGACGAGCGCGGCCGCGGCCAGCGCACCGTCACGGGCCGCCACCGTGTTCGACAGCGCCGTGAAATCGCCGGCGACGGCCTCGAGCTCGGCCATGAAGGCGGGGCCGTCGTAGCGCGCCGGCATCGTCACGTGCGCCACGACCTCGCGGGTGCGCCAGCCCTCGCACAGCGAGGGCGCGTCCCATGCTTCGTCTGAGGCGCCCTCGAGCAGGTCGGCCAGCGCGCCATACTCCTCAGCGACCAGGGCCATCACTGTTTCGTCGTCGGTGTCCATGACGATCTCCTAGTCCGTAGCCGATCTGGCGCCGCGCCCGGCAGCGACCAACGCAGCCAGATAGGCGGCGAACCGGTCGAGTGATGACAAGAACCCCGCGTGCGCCTCGTCCGTGGTCATGGGCGCAGGCACGCGCTCCTGGTGGATGCGGACCTCGGTGCGGTCTGGCCCGAGCGCCACGAATTCGGAGGAGACCCGCATGCCCGAGCCCGGATCTGTCCACATGAGCAGCTCGGGTGGCCGCACCTCGTCGTAGACCGCATGCGTCGGGTACTCGCTGCCGTCGGCGTCGTTGACCATGACCGTCTCGAAGGCGCCGCCCGGACGGGCATCGACCGTGATGCGGTCACGGGGCGCGCTGACGCCGGTCGGCCCCCAGAAGTGGGAGAGGTGGTCGGGATCGGTCATGCATTCGAAGACGAGCTCGCGTGGCGCCTCGAAGACGCGGGTGAAACGGAGTTCGTTCGCGCGCTGTTCGGTCACTCGATATTCAGTCATCTGTCCTGCCCTTCCCTCGTGCCTTGCCGGGCGCGGTGCCCGCGGCCCGCTGGATGTCGCGCAGATGCGTATCGAGCTTGTCGAAGCGCTCGTCCCAGACGCGCCGGTGCTCGCCGATCCAGTCGAAGGCGTCGTCGAGCACGTCGACCTCCAGGTGGCACGGTCGGAACTGGGCGTTCCGCTGCCGCGAGATCAGGCCACTGCGCTCGAGCACCTTGAGGTGCTTGGAGACGCCAGGGAGCGACATGGAGAACGGCGCCGCGAGCTGATTCACCGTCGCGTCGCCCTTCGCGAGTCGGCTCACAATGGCCCGTCGGGTTGGGTCGGCCAGCGCGGCGAATGCCGCATCGAGCCGGTCCTCGGTCATGGTCATGGAGAGATTTAACCAAGAAGTTAGTTAACTGTCAAGTTAAATTACCCTCTGGCTCGCACACCACGCGCGTCCGCGTTCGCGTTGGCGAGGGAAGCCCACCCGCCTTCCGATAGAAGAGGATCAGGAGAGATGGACCGGAGAGAGAAGCCGGAGAGAACATGGCCCGCGGAGAGAAGGGACGGAGACGATCGTGCTGCTCCAGGTGATCACCGGGACCACCCGGCAGGGGCGGTTCAGCGAACGGGTGGCGGCGTGGGCGCTCGACCGCCTGCAAGATCACGGTGGCTTCGATGTGGAGGCGATCGACCTGCGCGACCACCCACTGCCGTTCTTCGCGGCCGAGATGGCGCCCGCCCGCGCCGGCGGCGTGTACGAGGACGACGAGGTCGCGCGCTTCGGTGCCACCGTGGCGCACGCCGATGGCTTCGTCGTCCTCACCGGCGAGTACAACCACGGCTACCCGGCCGTGCTGAAGAACGCCATGGACTCGACCTTCGTGGAATGGCGCCGCAAGCCGATCTCGTTCGTCGGCTGGGGCAACGTTGGTGGCGCCCGCGCCATCGAGCAGCTGCGCCAGGTGGCAGTGGAGTTCGAGATGGCGCCGTTGCGTTGGGCCGTGCACATCCTGCCCGACGTGCTGATCCCGCTGCGCCGGGCAGAGGACCCTGACGATCTGTCGTTCCTGTCGTCGCTCGATCCGCGCCTCACCATGCTGGCCGACGACATGGTCTGGTGGATGCACGCGCTCGCGACGGCGCGGGCCGAGAGCGGGTAGACCGCAGACCTGGGCGCGACCGGCACCCGACGACGACAGGAGCAATGAAGGAGGAGCAATGGACAACCCGCTGGCCCCGTTGCGGGCATCGGTCGCCCGACTGAACGAACTTGTGCAGGGCCTCGACGTGGCTGAGCTGCAGAAGCCGTCGTACAGCACCGACTGGAACATCGCCGCCGTGCTGTCACACCTGGGCTCGAGTGCTGTCCTCATGCAGCGTCACCTCGAGGACGCACGGACGGGCACTCAGACACCCGCCGACTTCACGACGAAGGTGTGGGACGAGTGGAACGCCAAATCGCCGCGCGCACAGGTGGACGACTCGCTCACCGAGGACCGGCGCTTGCTCGAGTCGCTCGAGGCGGTGCCCCCTGACGACCGGGACCGCATCACCTTCTCCTTCGGTCCCCTCGCCGTCGGTTTCGACGAGAGCGTTGCACTACGGCTCAACGAGCACGCGTTCCACACATGGGACGTCGAGGTGACGTTCGACGGGAGCGCCCGTATCCCGGCCGACGCCGCCGCGGTCATCGTCGACAACCTCGGCCTCATCGCCCGCTTTACCGCCAAGCCGGCCGGCGTCGAGCGCGAGGTCCGGGTGCGCACGAGCGGCCCGGTTCGCCACTTCACCGTCCGCCTGACGCCCGAGGCCGCGGAGCTCCTGGCCGGCGACGCCGGCATGACGCCCGACGTGGAGCTGCCCGCCGAGTCGTTCTGCCGCCTGGTCTACGGGCGGCTGGACCCGGACCACAGCCCAATGGTGAGCGCCAACGGAGAGGTGCTCGACCTGTTGCGCCGGGTCTTTCCCGGCCCCTGAGTATCCGCGCCGCGAGCCGATCTCAGGACCCGGGTGCGGCGCGGGCCACCACACGCCGTGGCCACCCGGCCACGGCGCGGACCCGCGTCCCGATGCGGTGCCCCGAGGCGAGGAGCACGAGCAGGATCTTGAGCCGTTGCATCGGTGCGTCGGTCAACGCGTAATTCAGCTCGTACCCCGGCAGCTCGAGGTGGGTGAGCGGCCAGCGGACCGAGGTCAACTGCGTCATGGGGCGGGCGCGCCGAGCCGCGTGCCGGAAGCGGGAACAGCTCGGACGGTGCCTCTACCCCGGCGTGGCGGGCCAGCGCCAGTGCGGCGGCGACAACGGTCACGCACCGTGCCTCGCCCGCGACGGCACGCACTCGGTCCCAGTCGACCGGAGCGCCGCGCGCCGCAGCCTCGTCCACGATCATGGCCAGATCCGCGATCCACATCAGCCGTACGAACCCGTGGTGCGGCTTGCCTGCATGAGATGCCAGCACAACGAGCTCGTCGTCCGGCCGCAGGCCGAAGGCGGCGCTGCCCGCCACCTCCAGTGGCCGGCGGTGGGCCCACAGCGTGCCCGGGTCGAGCGCCGTGACGCGATGTGAGCTCCCCTCCAGCCCGAAGTGCAGCTCCAGGAGCAGCGAGGGCACCTCGTCGTGGGCGAGCACGGTGTCGTAGCGGTCGGGGCCACCGGGGCGGACCACGCGCCAGCCCGCCGCGCCCAGCGCGGCGAGCGCGCGCTGATGGTCGTCTCGCGGTACGAGGAGGTCGACGTCCTCCATGGGCCGCAGCCCGGCTCGGGGTAACGGGCTGCCACCGCCGGGCCCTTGAACACCACGGGTTCCAGACCGGCGTCGGTCAGCGGCCGCACCGCCAGTCCCACGCCGCGTGGCATGAGCAGCAGCGCCTCCATCTTGAACGCGCCGGCCATGCCCCCGAGCAGAGCCTCGTGGGGACCGAGCTCGTTCCGCGCGTGCGCGGCGCCGAGCGCCCGCCACAGCAACGGGCCGATGCGGTGCTCGCACGCAGCGGTCACGGCCACGTCGATGTCGGCGCCATCGGAGAGGGCACCCCGCACGGCGGCCGCGTCTGGATCACGGCGGCAGGCCTCCCACAACAGCCGCGCCGTCGCGTCGGTGGCCGATGCCGCGGCCGGCGCCCTGCCGGTCGCGCGAGCGTTCGCGCCCCGATTCGGCGCCGTGTCGTCCCAACACGGCCTGTTCGTGAAGAGCTGAGTCTCTGTCACCGTTGTTGCAAAATCCGAGCGCACTCGCGGTAGGAAACGCCGATGTGGCTCGTTACTCACATCGAAAGATGCATTCGAGAGACGGGCAAGGAGCGCTCATGCCGAGCGACGACACGAACGGAGAGGTGGCCTCACCTCCCGGCGCGAGTGGTCGTGGCCGAACGGCCCGGCCGCGGCTGTCGCGGCGTCAGGCCATCGGGCGCATGTCCGCCGTGGCGACGGCCGGCGCAGCCGCGTGGGTCGTGCCAGAGATCCTGACGGCCAAGCCCGCTTCGGGTGCCAGCTTGTCAGCCAGCGTCGGCAACAGCGGCATCGGCGCCTCCGTCGGTGTCAGCACGAGCGCCGGGTCGACGGGCGGCGCAGGCGGCGGCACGGGCGACCCGGACATCGGTGCCTCGACCACGGGAACTGGCAGCGGCAGCACCGGGGCTGGAACGGGAGCCTCCACGTCGCCGAACTCCCTCGCCTTCACGGGCCTCGACATCACGCGCGACGCCGAGGTCGGAGCGGCGATGGTCGCCGGCGGCTGGGCCATGCAGCACTGGGCCAGCCGCACTCCCTAGCCCGCGGTGGCAGTGGACGGGGGGGCGGAGGCTGGGAGCACGGGCACGGTCCACTAGCCGTGGGGGCCAGGAACGGATGGGTGTACAGCACATCTCGCTTGCGCGCGCTGTCGTATTGCTTCGCCGTCAGGTGCGACTGCGAGCAATTGGGTCGTCGGGCCGAGGCGATGCTGGCCGGGTTGGGTGTCCCTGGTCCAGGATCTGGACTGGCTGCGGCGGGGCGGCCGCCCGACCGTTGGTACTCGCTGCGAGTGTCTGAGTCGGGACCGGCGCGTGCGTCGGCGGCCTCTCCAGCAGGTGGCCCGACGAGCCGGACCGTCGACGTGTGGCGCGACGAGGAACTGCTCGCCTCGGGTCAGCGTCCGGGCGACGCGCTGGCCTGGGTCGTGTGGGACGTCAACCGTTCTGCAGCCGAGGCGACCGGCGACCATCTCCTCTTCCACGCTGGGGCGCTGGAGGCACTCTGTGGGGCCGTGCTCGTCCCGGGGCCGTCGGGTTCGGGCAAGTCGACACTCGTGGCGAGCCTGGCCCGTGCGGGTCTCGGCTACCTGACCGACGAGCTGGTTGCGCTGGACCTCGAGACTGGGTGCGCGCTGCCCTATGCCAAGCCCATCACCGTGAAGCCAGGCAGCTTCGACGTGCTGGCCGACATGGCGCCCTCGGCATGCGTCGCCAGTGACGCTGACGGTGACGGTGTCGATGGTGTCGCCGTCGGTAGCGTCGCAAGCCGCTCGGACGCGACGGAATGGCACGTCTCTGTCGGGGAGGGCACCGGGCGCGCCATCGGAGGACCGTGCGCGCCGGCTGTCGTGGTGGTGCCGCGCTACGAGACGGGAGCGCACACGACACTGACCCCGCTCTCAGACACGAAGCCTTCTTCTCGCTCGCCTTGAACGCGGTGAACCTGTTGCCCCATGGAGCCGTGGGTGCGGCCACCCTCGGCGCACTGGCGGCGCGCTGCACCTGCGTGATGCTCACCATGTCGGACCTCGAGACTGCGCGCGACCTCGTGCTGTCGCTGCTCGAGAACCTCGATCCGTCCGGCCCCTCTCCCGATGGGGCAGCGGTGTCAGCGAACGTCGCCGAGGCAGTGTGCGGGCATGCCCGCTGATTGGCCGACCGGGGACTCCCGGCCCCGCCGTCGTGAGGGCGCCTCGGCCGTCGAGCTCGACGACAACCTCGCGCTCTATGACGACGTCGGCCAGCTGCTCATCCTCCTCAACGCCAGCGCGGCGTCGGTATGGGAGCTCTGCGATGGCGTCACCACGCTCGACGACATGGTCCGTACGCTCGTTGACTCGCACGACGAGGACGCTGGGCTGATAGAGGTGGACGTGCACCAGGTCGTGCGCAAGCTGACCGACCTTGGACTAGTCGTCGACGCGGCCCACCAGGGCGAGTCGCAGGACGGCGAGTCGGTGACCGAAGGCTGAGCGGGTCCTGGGCTCGGGGCCTCGCGGCTCGAGTTGCCACCCACCCTCGCGCCTGTGGAGGATTGGGTGTGCCCATTACTCACCTTGGATCTGAGGCGCGCCCAGAGGAGGTGGCGGAGACGGTGGGGCGGGACGGCGCTGTCATTATCGACCGCGTCGCCGGGGCGCCGCTCCTCGACCGCATCGAAGCCGAGCTGCAGCCGTACCTCGATGCCACACCCACCGGTCCAGACGACTTCAGCGGGACGACCACCCGGAGGACGGGTTCGCTCATCGCGCGATCGCCCGCCTGCCGCGATCTGGTCATGCATCCGCTCGCGCTCGGGGCGGCGCGCAGCTTTCTGCGGCACGCCACCAACATCCAGCTGCACTTGACCCAGGCGATCGCCATCGGGCCGGGCGAGACGCCGCAACCGATCCACCGGGACCAGTGGGCGTTCGACTTCTTCCCCTTCCCGTCGGGCTACGAAGTCCAGTGCAACACGATTTGGGCACTCACCGAGTTCACAGAAGAGAACGGCGCCACTCGAGTGGTGGTCGGCAGCAATACCAAGCCGGACGGGACGACGTACGGGCCGGACGAGACCGAGCCCGCCGAGATGACCCGCGGCTCGGTGCTCTTCTATTCCGGCAGCGTCTACCATGGGGGTGGCGCCAACCGGTCCGACGCCACCCGCATCGGGCTCAACATCACCTACAACGTGGCGTGGCTGCGTCAGGAGGAGAACCAGTACCTCTCGGTGCCGCGTGAGGTGGCGGCCACGCTGCCCACGGACTTGCTCCGTGTCATGGGTTACGACCGTGGGGCCTACGCGCTGGGCTACATCGACGACCTGCGCGACCCCATTGAAGCGATCAGGCCGGGTACCGGCTCGAGCGGTTTCGCGGTGAACGGCTAAAAACGGGCCCGCCGACTCCACCAACGTTCGGTCGATCCGTCGTCGCGACCGGGTTCGCGGCGCGACGACACCGGGACGGGTCCTTCCCCGGCCTTTACTGCGTTCTCGTCGCGTGGTCATCCGACGGTCGTGGCACTGCATCCCCCGTGCGATCAGTCGCTTCAGTTGCCGGCACTACTACCGTGGGTCTCGTGCCGGTCGAGATCCGAGACGCGAAGGCGGATGACTACGACGAGCTCTTTGTCGCGTTCAGCCACATCGTGAGCGCCGGCGAGGGGTTTCCGCAGGTGCACCCCGTCACCCGCGAGGAATTCGACGACTACTGGATTGCTTGCTCCTCCGCGGTCGCGGTGGCGCGGTTCGGCGGGTATCTGATCGGCGCCTACTACGTCAAGCCAAATTACGTGGGCCGCGCCTCCCATATCGCCAATGCCGGCTACTTCGTCCTTGCCCCCTACCGCAGCACGGGCGTCGGCCGCACGCTCGTCGAGCACTCGCTCCACACAGCGCGCCGGCTTGGCTTCGACGCCATGCAGTTCAACCTTGTGTTCGAGTCGAATTCCGGCGCGCGCGATGTACACCAAGCTCGGCTTTGAAGAGGTAGGCCGAATCCCTCGCGCCGTCGATGACGAGGATGGAATCATCTACTGGCGCAGCCTCGAGGACATTGACCTCGAGAACCTCGACGCGTGAGCGACGACGTCTCGGTCCAGCGTCACGACGAGCACATCGGCGTTGTCACCCTGCGCCGGCCCCCGAACAACTACTTCGACACCTCCCTCATCGAGGCAGTGGGATCGGCCTACGACGAACTCGACGGCTCGAGGTGGTGTCGTGCCATCGTCCTGGCGGCAGAAGGCAAACACTTCTGTGCGGGTCTCGACTTCTCCGCCAATGCCAACCAGGACATCGCGGCGCTGTATCGAGCCGCGTTGCGCCTGTTCGCGGCGCCGCTGCCCGTGGTGGCTGCCGTGCAGGGCGCGGCCATCGGCGGTGGCTTCGGGCTCGCGCTCTCGACCGACTTCCGGGTGGCCACGCCGGAGAGCCGCTTCAGCGTCAATTTCGCCAGGCTGGGGTTCCACCACGGCTTCGCGCTCACGGTGACGTTGCCGGCGACCGTCGGTCGCCAGGCCGCGACCGACCTGTTGCTCACCGGGCGGCGTGTCGGGGGCGAGGAGGCTATGGGGCTCGGCCTGTGCGACCGGCTGACGCAGCGCGACCAGCTGCTGGCCCAGGCACTCGACTACGCCACGGAGCTGGCGGCGTCCGGGCCGCTGGCCGTGCGCTCCATCCGGGCCACGCTGCGGCGCGGCCTGGTGGAGCAGGCTGAGCTGGCCATGGAGCACGAGTACGCCGAGCAGATGCGCCTGGGGGAGACTCAGGACTTCCGCGAGGGAGTGCGCGCCGTGGCAGAGCGACGCCCTGCCCGCTTCCGCGGCGCGTGAGCACGGACATGCCGGCTCTCCATGAGCTGAACACGGGGTTCACCTGGAGCGATCACCGGGGTCCGTTTCGCGTCGTCAGCGCCGAGCAGGCCCGCCAGTACGACGAGAGCGGGTTCTTCGTGCTGGAGGACGCGCTGAGCGCCACCGAGGTGGCGGCGCTGGCCGAGGCCATCGACCCGTTCGAGGCCCACCAGGAAGAGGCGCTGCGATCCATGGAGGGCGGGCGCTTCTTCATCGCGCGCGCCGACGAGATCACCTTCACCACCCACCTCGTGCTGCGGTCCGCTTCGCTACGAACGTTCACCGCCTCGGCGCTCCTCGCGGACGTGTGCGCGGACCTCATCGGGCCCGACGTCCGCTTGTACTGGGACCAGGCTGTCTACAAGAAGCCGCAGACCGATTCCCCCTTCCCCTGGCATCAGGACAACGGGTACGCCTTCGTCGAGCCGCAGCAGTACCTGACCTGCTGGGTGGCGCTGACCGACGCCACCGAGGAGAACGGTTGCCCCTGGGTCGTGCCGGGCTTGCACCGCCGGGGAACCCTCGCCCACGAGTACTCCGACATCGGCTTTGTGTGTCTGCGCGACCCGGCCGACGCTGTATCCGTCGCGGCGCGCGCCGGGAGCATCGTCGTCTTCTCGTCGCTCACCCCGCACTCAACTGGACCGAACCACACCGATGCGGTGCGCAAGGCCTACATCGTGCAGTTCGCACCGAGCGGCGCCGAGGTCATCCGAACCCAACCGGGCGGCGGGGTCGCGCTGCGGGTTCCGGCCGACGACGAGTGGCGCCAGTACGAGATCCTGCGCCACGGAGAGCGCGTCAGCCCTTAGTCGTCGTGCTGCGGTTCTGCTGGCCAATGTCCGGGTGCTGCGGTCGCGCGGAGGCCACGGAGGGCGGCGAGGAGGCCGGAGGCACCCCCGGGCGCGCGGGGTTGGGACCAGCGCCAGCGCGTGCCGCGGCGCGGGGTCGGCAGCGTGGCGCCGGCACTCGACATCGGTCGTTGAGTGATGCTCGTCATGATCGTCATGCGGCGTCTCCTTCCTGTGATTCGCTCGTGCTCAGGTGACTCGTTGCCCGGGCGGTCGGCTGCCAGCCACACGGTGCGCCGCGGGCGTGTGTGCTCGCTACGGCCGCGCTGGGCCCCGTCGCAGAGTCCGGTTGCACCGAAGCGACCCCGGCGGGCCGCACTAGGGTGGGTCGAGGTCGAGCGAGAGCGCAGCAAAGGGGTTTTCATGACACAGACAGCGCCGGTCAGGGACTGGGAGACCGACTTCGACGTCATGGATCCGCGGTACCTGGCCGATCCCTTCAGCATCTGGGACCAGTTGCGCCAGACGTGTCCCATCCCCCACACGAACCGGCGTAAGAGCAGCTGGATGCCGCTGCGCTACGAGGATGTCACCGCGATCGCTCACGACATCGAGCACTTCAGCTCTCTCAAGGTGGCCGTCATCCCGGGCGACGAGGACGAGGACCCTCCGGACTTCGATGGGCCGAATCTCGAGTACGGGCTGCCCCCCATTTCCGCGGACCCGCCACTGCACACCTGGACCCGCCGGCTCCTCTTGCCCTGGTTTTCGCACAAGCGGGTCGACGGCTACGTACCCCTGACGCGCGACCTGTGCCGCCGGCTCCTCGAAGGCTTCGCCGCGAGCGGAGGGGCCGATGCGGCTGCCGACTACGCCCAACAGATCCCGGTGCGGGTGATCGCCCACATCCTCGGCGTCCCGACCGACTTGTCGGACACCTTCACGGGGTGGGTGCGAGACGTCCTCGAGTTCGCCGACGACGCCGAGCGACGCCAGCGTGGTGCCGAAGGGCTGCTCAACTTCTTCCTGGCGCACCTCGAGGAGCGCCGCCAACACCCGGGTGACGACCTGCTGAGTGAGCTGCTCAGCACGGAAGTGGAAGGCGCACCGGTCGACGACGGGATCATCCTGGGCATGGCAGCCCTCGTCCTGATCGCCGGGGTGGACACGACGTGGAGCGCGATCGGCTCGGCGCTGTGGCACCTCGCCACCCATCCCGAGGATCGCCGGCGGCTGGTGGCGGATCCCGAGTTGATGCCGACGGCCATCGAGGAGTTCTTGCGGGCCTACGCCCCAGTGACCATGGCACGCGAAGTCACCGAAGACGTGGAGTACGCGGGCTGTCCCATGAAGGCGGGGGACAAGGTGCTGATGAACTTCCCGGCGGCCAACCGCGACCCGGAGGCATTCGAGCACCCCGACGTCGTGCAACTCGACCGTGCCCACAACCGGCACGTCGCGTTCGGCTCGGGCATCCACCGCTGCGCCGGTTCCAACCTGGCGCGCATGGAGCTCCAGGTAGCCCTCGAGGAGTGGCTCGCCCGTATTCCCGAATTCTCCCTTGCCGAAGGCAAGGAGATCAGCTGGGCCGGCGGACAGGTCCGCGGCCCCCGAGTCCTTCCGGTGGTGTTCTGATGAAAATCCGCGTTGACCCCGACAAGTGCCAGGGCCACGCTCGCTGCTACGGGCTCGCGCCCGAGATCTTCGACGTCGACGACTACGGGCAGGCGTCGGTGATCCTCGACGAGATACCACCCGAGCTCGAGGAGAAGGCGCGGCTGGCGGTGGCCAACTGCCCTGAGTACGCGATCGAGATCATCAGCGACTAACTGGCGATCGGGACCACTCGGAGCCGCACCGCCGTTGAGGCGGCACGGCTCCGGGGCCTGCGTCCGATGGTGGGTCCGGTCAGACCGTGATCAGCGCGAGGGGCTCGCGCTCGTCGCCGTCCACCGCGTCGATCATTCCCTCGGCCTCCGCATTCGGGGTGCCGGTGCGGGTCCGGCGGATCAGGAGGAAGGCGGCGGAGGCGGCCACGGCGAGCACGATCGCGCTGAACGTGAAGGCCGTCGTGTAGCCGTGGACGGCGCCGGCGGCCACCGCCGACGGAGTCGAGCCGTGCACGACCAGGTACGACGCCGTGGCGGTGGTGGCGATGGTGTTGATGAGTGCGGCGCCCATGGAGCCGCCCGTCTGCTGTGTGGCGTTGACGAGGGCGCTGGCCACACCGGCGTCCTCGGGGTGCACGCCGATCAGCGCGGTGCTGCTCATGGCGACGAACGACATGCCCATGCCCAGGCTGATGATCACCTCGGCCGGCAGCACGGTCACGAAGTACGACGAGTGCGTGGTGAGCGTCGTGAGGATGGCCAGCCCCGCGGCGGCCATCAGCAGGCCGACCGACATCAGAGCACGAGGGCCGACGCGGGGCAGGTACCGGCTGGCCACGGTGGCGCCGGCGATGATGCCGAGCGAGAACGGCACGAAGGCGAAGCCGCTCTTCATCGCCGAGTAGTGCAGCGTGCCCTGGAAGTAGTAGGTCAGCGACAGGAAAGTGCCGAGCAACGCGGTGCCCACGAGCAGGGAGGCGAGGAACGACCCACCTCGGTTCCGGTCGAGCACGACGCGCAGGGGGAGGAGCGGGTGGGTCGCTCGGCTCTCGAGTGCGACGAATGCCACCAGCAGGACGCCGGCGATCGCGAAGAGCGTGACCGTCACCGACGAGCTCCAGCCGTCCGAACCCGCCTTGGTGAAGGCGTAGACGAGGGCCAGTAGTCCGCCGGTGACCGTCACTGCCCCGGGCAGGTCGTAGCCGTGGTTGGCCGGGCTCTTGCTCTCACGGACGACACGCAGGGCGCCGAAGGCGGCGACGATGGCGATGGGCACGTTGATGAGCAGCGTCCAGCGCCACGACGCGAACTCGGTGAGGAAGCCACCGAGGATCAGGCCGATGGCTGCCCCGCCCCCGGCAATGCCGCCGTAGACGCCGAAGGCACGTGCTCGCTCCTTGGGCTCGGTGAAGGTCACGGTGAGGAGCGACAGAGCCGAAGGTGCCATGACCGCGGCGAACGCGCCCTGCAGTGCCCGAGCGCTGAAGAGCATGGCGGCATTCTGGGCCAGTCCGCCCAGCGCGGAGGCAGCGGCGAACCCGATCAGGCTGATCACGAACATTCGCTTGCGCCCGAAGTAGTCGGCGATCCGGCCGCCCAGGAGGAGGAGGCCTGCAAAGGCCAGCGTGTAGGCCGTCAGCATCCACTCGCGGTTGGCCGTCGAGATGTGCAGGGCCCGCTGGGCGGAGGGCAGGGCGATGATCACCACTGAGGCGTCCAGCACCACCATCAGCTGCGCCACGGCGATCACGGCCAGGGCGCGGAAGCGCTTGGGGTCGGCCGCCGGCTGGGCGTCCGGTTCGATCACCGAGGGCGTCGAGGTCGAGGTCATGGTGTCTCCTCTGGGTGGGTCGGTGCTGCTCGATCGTTGGGGTGATGCGCTCAGAAGGACCGAATCCGCTGGTCTCAGCCTTTTTCTCCGGGCCCTGCCGAAATGGCTCTGGTCTTCGTCGCCTTGATGGCCTACAATCGGAATCGGAGTTCTGGTTCCAGTTACACTATACGGAACAGAGACTCCGTTTGTCAACCGGGGAGGAAGAGGTTTTCATGGGCCTCACAGCTCAAGAGCCGGTGCCGGCGGGCGCAGGCCATGTGTCCGATGCCGCGACGCGTCCGCTGCGGGCCGATGCCGCCCGCAACCGGGCACGCATCCTCGAGGCGGCCGAGGCGGTGTTCGCCGCCGAGGGGATTGAGGTGCCGGTCGACATGATCGCCGAGAAGGCCGGCGTCGGCGTGGGGACCCTCTATCGGCACTTCCCGACGAAGGAGAAGCTCTGTGAGGCCATCTTGCTCGAGCGGCTCGCGTCGCTCACCGTCGACGTGCAGGCACTGGCCGAGGCCGAAGACCCCGCGGCTGCCTTCTTCGGCTTCTTGGACCACGTGGTGATGGAGGCCGCGGCCAAGCGCGATCTCATCGTGGCGGTGATGGGTGCGGGCGTGACCTTCGATCTCGCTGCGTCCGAAACGAAGGAAGCGCTGCGGGTCGCGGTGGAGGTGCTGTTGCACCGAGCACAAGAGGTTGGCGCCGTGAGATCCGACGTGACCGCCACCACAGTGATGGCCCTCGCCAGCGCGACCTGCCAGGCCGCGTCGCACGACGTCGCCACTCCCTCGAGAGACCTACTCGCCATCGTCTGCGACGGCTTGCGCACCCAGGGCGGCTGAGCCGATGGGCGGACCGCCCTCTGGTGCAAGTGGTCGGGCCTCGCGCCGCATCGTCTGCGTTGTCTGCGCGGGCTGGGATCTCAGCGCGCGGCGCGTGCCCGCTGCATCTCACCCCACGCGTCCACCGGACTGTGCAAGGAGAGCCCGCCGTCACACTCGAGCACCTGGCCGGTCACCCATTCCATGGCGTGGAGACCCAGGATGGCCTCCGCGATGTCGTCCGCCTCGCCGAGCCGGCCCAGCGCGGTGCGCTCCGCCACCGCCCCCAGCCAGGGCGATCCTGCGGTCGTGGCCGACGGGCCGCGTCCCAGCATGGGGGTCCGCGTCACTCCGGGCGCAACGGCGTTGACGCGCAGGCCGAGCTCCCCCCATTCGGCGGCGGCCACCTGCACCAACATCGACAGCGCCGCCTTGGACGCGCAGTAGATGCCCATGTTGCGGTCGACCAGGCGTGCGCTGACACTCGAGACCGCGACGAGTGACGCCGGCGCGCCGCGGGCGTGCATTGCGTCGACCCAGGCCCGCATGCACAGCCAGGGACCGCGGGCGTTCACGCGCATCACCCGGTCGAAGTCGCGGGCGTCGGTGTCGGCGAGCAGGCCGGCATGCCCGACGCCGGCCGTCACGGTCAGCTCGGTTGGCACTCCCCACCGCGAGCGGGTGGCGCCCACGGCCTCGTCGATCTCGTCGGGCTCGGTCACGTCGCAGGTGACGTCGTGGGAACCGGCGATGTCCCAGGTCACCGTCGGGGTGCCCCGGGCCCGGTACGCCTCGGCCAGGGCCGCGCCGATTCCCGACCCCCCTCCGACCACCACTGCGAGCGGTTCGGCTTCGCTCATGTGCCTCCCTTCGCTCCCGCCTGGGCCAGACCGTACCCGGCCTGCGGTGACAGACTCGTGACCGATCCGTTTCGCGGAGGCTTCCCGAAACGCTTCCGGATGAAGGAGTACCAGCGCGTATGAAGGCTGCGGTCTACTACGAGACGGGAGCGCCCGACGTCTTCCGCTATGAAGAAGTGCCCGATCCGGTGGCCGGACCGGGCGACATCCTGATCGAGGTCGAGGCGGTGAGCATTGAGGGCGGCGACACGCTCAACCGGTTGGGCGGCGACATCGCACAGGCGCCCCACATCGTGGGCTACCAGTGCGCGGGCACAGTGGCTGAGGTCGGGGCGGACGTCCAGGGATTCGTAGTGGGGGACCGGGCGGTCACTGTCGGCGTCGATGGTTCACACGCCGAGCGCCGCGCCACGTCCCAGGCGTTCGCCTGGAAGATCCCCGATGGTGTCTCCACTGATGACGCGGCCTGCGTCCCGGTGCCCTTCGGTACAGCCGACGACTGCCTCTTCGAGTTCGGCCGCCTCCAGTCGGGTGAGACGGCCCTCATCCAGGCGGGGGCCGGCGGCGTCGGCATCGCGGCGATCCAGATGGCCAAGCGGGCGGGTGCCAGAGTGTTCGCAACAGCGTCCAGCGACGACCGCCTGGAGCGGTTGAAGGAGCTCGGCCTCGACGAGGGGATCAACTACGCGACGCACGACTTCGTAGTCGAGGCGCGTCGGCTGACCGACGGCCGTGGCGTCGACGTGATCGTCGATTCCGTCGGCGGTCGCACGTTGCAGGGCAGCATCAAGGCCCTCGCCTACCGTGGCCGCTGCGTCACCGTCGGCGACGCTGGTCGTGCCCCGGCCGAGCACCTCGACATCTCGACCATGCGGCCGAACAACCAGACGCTCTCGGGCTACTTCCTCGGTGCCGAGCTGCTCATGGCACCGAGGGCCTACGCCATGATCGCCGGCCACCTCGAGGCAATCGCCCGGGGCGAGCTCCGAGTCGTCATCGATCGAACCTTCCCCCTCTCGGAGGCGGCGGCCGCCCATGCGTACATCGAGAGCCGCCAAGCGTTCGGGCGAGTCTTACTGGTGCCCTAGCGCCTCCTGCGGACGTGCTGGGGCGCTGGGGGAGAGGTTCGACCTCAATCGTGCATCCTCCCCTCATTGCCTTCGCTGCCGCGTAATCAACGAAGGATACGGAGACATCCGGCAGTATCCATTGCCTGTATGAGTCGAGCGTGTCACAGGACCATTGTCCCTAGTCGCGAAGGGACCTTTCCCCCTATCGACGCTCCCCCATAGGGCTTAGCGTCAAGTTCATGCCGGAAGGAGGAGAGTTCAACCTCCATGGCGTCATGCCGCCCGATGGGAGCGGCACGTGGCATCTCGTTGAGACACCCCTTGCGCCACGGTCCCTTTGCGGACAGCTCCTGCTGTACGGCTCTCGTCTGAGGGCTTGGGAGGAGACCCCCGAAGGAGACCGCTGCCATCTCTGTCTCGGGCGTCTGGACGCCGGATGACAGAGGGTCATCATCCCCCTTACCTGTGACCGTTCAGCGTGGCGAGCCGCGCCAACGCCGTTCGAAGGGCAGGCGCCAGGTGCGCGGTGCGATGAGCTCGTTGATCTCGGGTGGTCCCCAACTGCCCTTGGCATAGGGCAGCACGGGCGGCGGGTCCTCGAGCAATGGCGTCGAGACCTCCCACAAGCGCTCGATCCCCTCCGCAGTGTTGAACAAGGTGTGGTCGCCCACCATGGCGTCGTGGATGAGGCGTTCGTAGGCTTCGAGCACCTCGGCGTCCTGGCCCGTCTCGTGCAGCGCGAACTGGAGGCTCAGCTTCTCGAGCTTCATGCCCGGGCCCGGCCTCTTCCCGTAGAAGGACAGCGAGAGCTTGGACGAGTCGGCCAGGTCGAAGGTGAGGTGGTCCGGCCCCTGGCTGCCCACCCCCGAGCCGGCAGGGAACATCGACTTGGGCGGCTCCCGGAAGGCGATCGAGATGATGCGCTCTCCGGCTCCCATCTCCTTGCCGGTCCGGAGGAAGAAAGGCACACCGGCCCAGCGCCAGTTGTCGATCTCGCAGCGCAGCGCCACGAAGGTCTCGGTGTCCGAGTCGGGGGCCACCCCGGGCAGGTCGCGATAGCCGTCGTACTGCCCGCGCACGACCTGGCCGACGTCGAGCTCGCGCAACGAGCGGAATACCTTGTTCTTCTCCTCACTGATGGCGACCGACTCGAGTGTCGTCGGTGGTTCCATGGCCATGAAGGCGAGAATCTGGAAGAGGTGGGTCTCGACCATGTCCTTGAACGCACCCGTCGCTTCGTAGAAGCTGACGCGGTCGTCGACCCCGAGGGTCTCGGGCACGTCGATCTGCACGTGGTCGATGTGGTCACGGTTCCAGATCGGCTCGAAGAGGCCGTTAGCGAAACGGAAGGCCAGGATGTTCTGCACCGCCTCTTTTCCGAGGAAGTGGTCAATGCGGAAGATCTGCTCCTCGTCGAAGACCTGATGCAGCATGTCGTTGAGAGCGACCGCGCTGGCCAGGTCGGTGCCGAAGGGCTTCTCGAGGACCACCCGTGAGCGCTCCACCAACTTGGCCTCGGCCAGCAGCTGGATGATGTCGCGGTCGGCTACCGGGGGGATGCTCAGGTAGTGCAGCCGGCGTACGTCGCTGCCGATCTCGGCCTCGACCTTCGTGACGTGGTCGGCAAAAGCCTGCGGACCCACCGACGTCGAGACGAAGGTCAGGCGTTTCTCGAAGTTGGCCCATTGCAGCAGCGATACCTTGCGCGTGGCGAACCGGTCGCAGGCTTCGCGGGCTAGTTGTCGGAAATCCTCGTCGCTCAGGTCCCGGGTGGAGCTCCCGACGATGCGGTACTCGGGCATCAATCCCGAGATCGAAAGGTTGAAGAGGTCAGGCAGCAGCTTGCGTGCCGCAAGGTCACCTGTCGCCCCGAAGAGGACGATGACGTGCGGATCGACCTGGCGTGCCTCCGACATCGACTCAAGGGCCTCGTCCCGCTCCATCACCTCGGTCATGGAGCGGGACGCCGTTCGTTGAGCTCGGACACATTGGCTCCCATGATCTTGGCGACAGACTCGGGTGGGAGCTTCTGGAGCTCGGTCACCCAGTCGGTCGGCTCGGGCAGTCCCTCCACGTGGGGCCAATCAGAGCCGAAGATCACACGGTCGTCGCCCACCAGATCGACGATCTCGTTGACGTCGTCTTCCCAGAAGGGGTTGATCCACACGTGGCGGCGGAATGTGACCACCGGGTCCTCGCTGAAGTACCCGGGCATCCGACGAGTCGTGGTGTGCAGCTTGCGGAAGAGCGGGGCCAAGAACTCCGAGCCGTTCTCGACCGAGGCCACCCGCAGGTTCGGGAAGCGGTCGAAGAGCTTTTCGAGGATGAGGGTGGCCAGGAAGTCGTGGGCTGCCCGCTCAATGGCGAACAACTTGATGCTCAGGCGCTGGCGCTGCCCTCCGCCCTTGAACGAGGCGGAGAAGCCGTCGACCGCGTAGCCGTTGGACGACAGTCCGGCGTCGCCGGCGTGCACGACCACGGTGATGCCGGCCTCGTTGACCCGGGCCCAGAAGGGGTCGAAGAGGTCCGCCGCAGGGGAGAGCGGTCCGTTGGCGGTGGTCGGGGCGGCGGCGCGCATGACCACGGTGCGGGCGCCCTGGTCGAGAGCCCACTCGAGCTCGCGCACCGCCTCGTCCACGTCGGCGAGGGTGATGTACGGAGAGGCGAAGATGCGGTCCTGGTACGCCATGCCCCAGTCCTCGGCCAGCCAGCGGTTGAAGGCACGGAACAACAGGATGACCGCCTCGGGGTCCTGCTTGAGCGACTCCTCGTAGAGCATGCCGAGGGTCGGAAACAGCCACACCCGCTCGATCCCCTGCGCGTCCATCGTCGCCAGCCGGGCGTCGCGGTCACGGTACTCGGGGCGGATCGGCTCGGGCGTTCCCATCAGCTCGTGCATCGGCCGCCCGTCGGGGTTGCCCCGGAAGAAGTCGACCAGGGCGCCGGCCGGTGCGATCGGGTTGAAGGTCGGATTGGTGACGGCGCGGCTGACGCGTCCTCCCAGCGTGTGGTAGCGGCGTCCGCCGATCTCCACCCACTCGATCACACGTGGCCCGAGCGCAGGATCGAGGTGGCGGGTGAACGCGTCGAGGGCTTCGTAGTAATGGTTGTCGGCGTCGAAGACCGGCGAGTCGACAGGGTGCATGGTCAGCCTTCCGCGAGCGGCGTACGCAACACCCTGAGACTCTACGTGCTGGGCCTCGGGGGTCCCGCCGCGGTATGGGCGGTCCCCTCGGGGTCTATGGCCCACGGGGGTGCGACGCCCCAGCGATCGCCGAAGACCAGCTCGGGAAGTGGCCGCCTGCGCACCGGGCCATGCCGGCCTTGCGGCCTTCCGATCGTGATGGTCGCCATCAACTCCACCTCGTCGGGGATGTGGAGCAGCTCCCGAAGCTCTGCCTGCGCGGCGAACTGCCAGCCCGTCATCACGCCGCCGTATCCGAGTGCGCGCGCTCCCAGGAGAAGGTTCTGGCACGCCGGGTAGATCGAGGCACCGTCGCTCGCGGCTGTGTGGTCGCGGTAGCGGACGTAGCAGGCGATGATCAGCACCGGCACCGACTCGTAGGTGTCGACGTAGTGCTGCATGGTGCGCGCCATGCGCGCCTTGGGCGAATCCGCCTCTGCGCCCGAGCCGCGGTCGTAGCCGTCGGCCTCTCGCTTGGCTGCCCAGAAGCGACGCGCGCCGACCCCGATGAGGCGCTTGGCCTCCTCGGCCACGGGCCCGTCGGTCAGGACGATGAAGCGGAACGGCTGGCGGTTCGAGCCGCTCGGAGCTCGAGTCGCCGCGAAGAGGATGTCGCGTAGCGCCTCTTGGGGGACCGTCTCGTCGGTGTAGCGCCGGATGGCGCGTGTGGTGAGCAGCCCGTCGTAGAGCGAGAGCTCGTCACGTTCGGTGCCCGCCATGGCGGCGACCCTACCAACGGGCTCCCGCGGTGCCGCGGTGCCGTCGACACCAGCGACAGGGGCCCGCCGACCGTATTACCCCCCGGCCGGCACCCGTTCGACCAGCTCGCTGTAGAGACGGGGCCGGCGCTCGTCCTCGAGCAACGCGCCGACCCCCTCACGTCGGTGGGCCAGTTGGAGGTCGATCCGATGCACCAAGAGCTCGGCGATGCCGGGTCCGCCGGGGACCGCGGTGCTCGCCTCGGCAACCACCGTGCCGGTGGGCGCGATGATCCGGCTTTGACCGAGCAGGGTCCAGCGCGGTGAGATCCCGCCTGGTTCGCTTGGACCCACCACTGGTTGTTGGCCAGGGCCCACGCCGGCTGCAGGAGGTCCCACGCCGGCGCGCGTTCCACCTCGGCGGCCGACGGCGCCAGCACGAGCCGTGCCCCGCGCAAGGCCAACGCACGCGCCACCTCGGGAACGTCGCCCTCGAACCCGGCGACCAGTCCGACGCGGCCGAGCATCGGGTCGTCGAACGTGGTGAGGCGATCGCCGGCCGCGAACACCGAGCGCTCGAGCGTGGGCGGGTAGAGATGGGTCTTACGGTGCCAGGCCGCCAGGTCGCCGCGCTGGTTGAAGGCGAGAACGGTGTCGTAGAGGACCCCCCCTTCGACTTCGGGCACGCTGCCGGCGACCAAGAAGAGGTCGTGCCGGCGGGCCGCGTCGCCCAGCGCCTGGGCCCGCGGCCCATCACGGGCCTCGGCCCCTCGGCGCGCATCCTCAGGCAGCGTGTCGGGGTCGTACCCGCAGGACCACAGCTCGGGAAGCACGAGCAACTGGACGCCGCGGGTCGCCGCGCCGTCGACCATGCCGAGGGCGACGGAGAGGTTCAAGGCGTCGTCGCCCGGCGTGGGCAGCCACTGGGCCACTCCGACCAGGAGGTCCTTCTTCATGACCGACCCACCAGGCTCACCGATTCCCGCTCCAGACCGACACCGGACACGCGCGTCAACCTCGCACGGTACGGGGCGAACGTTCGGGCACGGTTTCCCGGTTGTGAATGGACTGTTACAAGCAGCCCGTTCAGGCCGCAGCCCGTTCAGGCCGCAGCCCGTTCAGGCCGGGCGCCTCGCCATCAGCGTCACCAGGTCGTAAAGCACGTGCGCAGCGGCGACGGCCGTGATCTCGGACTGGTCGTAGGCGGGGCAGACCTCGACTACGTCGGCGCCGACGATGCGGGCTGGTTCGAGGCCACGCAGCAGAGCCAGCAGCTCGCGGCTGGTGAGCCCGCCCGCTTCGGGGGTCCCTGTGCCCGGCGCGTGGGCGGGGTCGAGGACGTCGATGTCGACTGACACGTACACGGGGGCGTCGCCGACCCGCGCCAGCATCTGCGCGACGACAGCGGTGACCCCCTGCGCGACGTCGTCGGTCGTCACCTGGGCGAAGCCCATGCCGGCGTCGTCGATCAGGTCCACGTCACTGTAGAGCGGTCCGCGCAAGCCGACGTGCACGCTCCGGTCCCGCAGCAGCAGCCCTTCCTCCCAGGCTCGCCGGAAGGGCGTGCCGTGCGTGAAGCGCTGCCCGAAGTAGGTGTCCCAGGTGTCGAGATGCGCGTCGAAATGGACCAGGGCCAGCGGGCCGTGCCGTCGTGCAGTGGCACGCAGCAGTGGCAGTGCGATCGTGTGGTCGCCGCCGACGGCAATCAGCCGGCCGCCACCTTCGAGCAGCGCGTCCGCCCCGGCGTCGATCTGCGCCACCGCCTCCTCGGCGCTGAAGGGCGTGCACGCGATGTCCCCGGCGTCGACGACCTGGGCCAACTCGAAGGGCAAGGAGTTCTGCGCTGGGTGGTACGGCCGCAACAGGCGCGACCCTTGGCGCACCGCGGCCGGCCCGAAGCGGGCGCCGGGGCGGTAGCTCGTCCCGCCGTCGAAGGGGACCCCGACGACGGCGATGTCCCAGCGCGCCACCGCATCCGCCGTGGGCAGCCGGGCGAAGGTGGCGAACCCGGCGAAGCGCGGGACCACCGAGGCGTCGGCCGGCCCCACAGGCCCGACCGAGTCCATCAGTCGTCGATGGCCTGGTAGACGAGCGTGCGCAACTGCGCCCGGAACGGGTAGGCGATGGAAGGGAAGAGCTGGGTCATGAAGACGACGAAGAGATCCTCGACGGGGTCGACCCAGAAGGCCGTGCTGGCCGCGCCGCCCCAGTAGAACTCGCCCCCCGATCCGACCATGCCGGTCGCGGCGGGCCCCATGCCCACGGCAAAGCCGAGTCCGAAGCCAACCCCCTCGAAACCGGCCTCACCGAACCCTCCGATCGCCATCTCTTGCAGCGTCGCACCACCGGGCAGATGGTTGACCGTCATCAGGTCGATCGTCTTGCGGCCGAGGATCCGCCTTCCGTCGAGGTGCCCGCCGTTGGCCAGCATCTGGCAGAACGCGACGTAATCGTGGGTGGTGGAGACGAGGCCACCGGCACCCGAGAGATAGGAGTGCGGCGCGAGGATCCCGTTGGCGAAGGGCCCCTCCATCAGGCGCGGGGTGTTGGCGGGCTGGTACTGGTAGCAGGCGGCCAGGCGGGAGCGCTGGTCCTCGGGCACGTAGAAGCCGGTGTCGACCATCCCGAGCGGCTCGAAGATCTCGCGCCGCAGGTACTCGTCGAAGCGCAGCCCCGAGAGGATCTCGACCAGTCGCCCGACGATGTCGGTGGAGAGCCCGTAGTTCCACTGCGTGCCGGGGTGGAACTTCAGCGGGTGCTGTGCAAGGAGCGCTGTCACGGTCTCGAGGGTCTGGCCGGGACCCAGCGCGCTGCGCGCCTGCGCGAACGCCGCGTCGATGGGGTTGCCGGGGAAGAGCGCACCGGGAAGGCCGGTGGTGTGCATGAGGACATCGCGGATGTTCATGGGCCGCTGCGGCTTCACCAAGGTGATGGAGCCGTCGTCGTGCACCTCACCCACCTGGAGTGTTCTCCACTCGGGGATGTAGCGGTGCACCGGGTCGAGCAGCTGGAACATGCCGCGTTCGTAGAGCTGCATCAGGGCGACCGAGGCGATGGGCTTGGTCATGGAGTAGATACGGAAGATGGTGTCGTCGGCCATCGGCTTGTTCTGCTCGCGGTCCATCAGCCCGAGCGAACGGGAATAGGCGACGTGCCCGCCGCGCACGACCGTGGTCTGGCAGCCGGCGATCTTCCCGGTGTCGACGTAATTCGGGCCGAAGTGCTCGGTGATGCGCTCCAGCCTCGCTTCGCTCATGCCGGCTGCGTCTGGATCGATCTTCACGCCCACCTCTCTTCCCTGGCCCTGCTGGCCCAACCCCGCCGGCCCAACGCCGCCGGCCCAAGATCGCCGTCTACGCCTGCGCCTGCTTCTGCTTCTTCTGCTCGCGAAGGTAAGAGGCCGTGCCCTCGAGGAACGCGGCAACGTCCTTCTCCTTGTTGGCCGTCACGCCGTGGAACCATTCGGGTACGTAGACCTGGGCGGCGCCCGACTCCAGGCCGGCCAGGATGGCGTCCACCGCCACCGAGACCGGTTCGGCCGCGATCGGGAGGTCTGGGACGTCGTTGTCGGGCAGGGTGAACAGCTCGGTGTCGATGACCCCGGGGTAGACCACCATCACCTTGATGCCGTCCTCCCACAGATCGACGGCCATCGCCTCCGAGAATGCCGTCAGCGCCGCCTTCGAGGCGTCGTAGGCGGCCTCACCGGGCGCGCTCGAGCTTGGCTGCGATGGAGGAGATGTTGATGATGGTGCCCGATCCGCGGGCGAGCATCTGGGGCAGGAGTGCCATGGTCAGGCGGACCGGGGACAAGTAGTTGACGTGCATCACGGCCGTGATCGTGTCGATGTCGAGCGCCGTCACGTGGCGGCGCTTGGGGATCCCGGCGTTGTTGATGAGCAGGTCCACCCCGCCGAAGGCGTCGATGACGTCGACCGCCAGCTGGTCCACCGCGTTGATGTCGGCGAGGTTGGTCACCCACATCCGGCTGTCGGGGGAGTACTCCATGCACTGGCCCACCACCTCGGAGAGCTTGTCGGCCCGCCGGGCGCAGATGCCCACGATCGCACCACGTTCGGCCAGCGCCACGGCCAGGCCCGCGCCGATGCCCGACGAGCCACCGGTGACCAGCGTGCGACACCCCTTCAGGTCCATGGCCATCATCCACCCCACTTTCGATCACGGCCGGCGCCTGCAGCCCAGCATGACCCGTCCTGCCCCGGCTCACCTTACGCATCGTCAGTGCCCAACGGCTATTGACAGATTGTTGACGCAGTTCGTGCTTGCGTTCACGTTCCTTTGACAACTGCCCGGGCACGATGGCGCCCATGGCTGACTTCCTCGCAGTGGTGGGATTCGTCGCGTTCGTCGCGGTGTTCCTGGGCCTCATCTGGTGCCTGGAGCGGGTATGACCTGGGTCCAGGGACTCCTTCTCGGCATCTCCATCGTCGTGTTCATCTACCTGGGCATCGCCATGTTCAAGCCCGAGTGGTTCTGACGTGAGCTTCTTCTGGACCATCGTCCTCCTGATCGTCACGCTGGGCATCGCCTGGCGGTTCCTTGGCTCGTACATGGCCGCCGTCTTCGACGGCCGCGTCACCTATCTGGCCTGGCTGGAACGGCCTTTCTACCGGCTCCTCGGGACCAGCCCCGACAAGGAGCAGTCCTGGAAGCGCTACGCCGGCTCGACCGTCATCTTCTCGGGTGTCTTCCTCGTCGTCGGCTACGTCCTCATGCGGATCCAGGGGTCGCTGCCGCTCAACCCCCAGCACCTCGGGGGTGTGACGCAGGCACTCGACTTCAACACGATCGTCTCGTTCATGACGAACACGAACTGGCAGAACTACGGCGGCGAGACGACCATGTCGTACTTCACGCAGATCGGCGTGCTCACCGTGCAGCAGTTCGTGAGCGCCGCCGTGGGGATTGCCGTGGCGATCGCGGTGACCCGGGGGTTCTCGCGCCGAAACTCGCCCACCATCGGCAACTTCTGGGTCGACATGACCCGCTGCAGCCTCTACATCCTCCTCCCGATCGCCTTCGTGGCCGGCATCGTGATGGTGGCCTCGGGCGCAGTGCAGACCCTCGGCGGCCCAGCGACGGTCCACAACACGATCAACGGCGTCAAGCAGACCATCCCGCTGGGTCCGGCCGGCTTCATGGGCCCGATCATGCAGCTGGGGACCAACGGTGGTGGGTTCTTCAACGTCGATCTGGGCCACCCCTTCGAGAACCCGACGGCTCTCACGAACTTCATCTACATCTGGCTCACGCTCTCCATCCCGTTCGCGCTGACCTACACCTTCGGCAAGATGGTGGGGAGCATCCGCCACGGCGTCGCCCTGCTGATCGCCATGGTGCTGATCTTCGGCACTTGGGTCGGCTTCACCGCCTACGCCGAGCATCAGAACAACCCCGCCGTGGCGGCGGCCGGCGTGCACTCCACCGTAGGCAACATGAATGGCAAGAACTCCGAGTTCGGCGATACGACCAGCGCGCTCTTCAACGTCTCGATGACGCAAACCTCCGACGGTGCCGTCGACGGCGCCACCGACTCGTACAACCCGATCGGCGGCTTCGGGCCGATGTCCGGCATGATGCTCGGTGAGGTGACCCCAGGTGGGACCGGCAGCGGCCTCTACACCATCCTCATCTATGCCGTGATCGCCGTGTTCATCGGCGGCCTGATGATCGGGCGAACACCCGAATACCTGGGCAAGAAGATCCAGGCCCGGGAGGTCAAACTCGCCGGCCTGGCGGCCCTCGTCATGCCGATCATTGTGCTTGTGCTCACGGCCATTGCCGTGTCGCTCCATGCCGGGCGGGCCGGCCCGCTCAATGCCGGTCCTCACGGGTTCAGCGAGATCCTCTACGCGCTGACCTCGCAGGGCAACAACAACGGGTCGGCTTTCGCTGGCCTCACCGGCAACACCGACTTCTACAACATCGTCGGTGCCATCGACATGCTGATCGGCCGCTTCGGGGTGATGATCCCGGCCCTCGCGCTCGGGGGTGCCCTGGCCGCCAAGAACGTGGTCCCCGCTTCCCTGGGGACCTTCCGCACCGACAATGGCATGTTCGTGGGGCTGACCATCGGCGTCATCATCATCATCGGCGGCCTCACCTTCTTCCCCGCCGTCTCGCTCGGCCCGATCGTCGAGCAGCTCAGCCACGGAAAGTTCTTCTAATGACCACAACATCCACACCTACGCACGCGGAGCCGAGCAACTTGCCGCACGGCGTCGCGGGGTCGCGGAGCCTCTTCGACAGGGCGATCATTGGCCAGGCCCTGATCGACGCCTTCAAGAAGCTCGACCCCCGAGTGCAGATCAAGAACCCCGTCATGTTCGTCGTGCTCGTCGGCACCGTCGTGACGCTCGTCGAGTCGATCGCACACCCCGGGGTGTTCGACTGGTCCATCACCGTCTGGCTCTTTCTCACGGTGATCTTCGCCAACTTCGCCGAGGCCATGGCGGAAGGACGGGGCAAGGCTCAAGCCGACACCCTGCGCCGGATGCGGGCGGAGACCGAGGCGCGTCGGCTCACCCCGGGGGGATCAGAGGAGCGGGTGGCGGCTTCGGATCTGGCCAAGGGGGACCTCGTGGTCTGCGAGGCCGGCGACCTCATCCCCTCCGACGGCGAGATCGTCGAGGGTATCGCGTCGGTCGACGAGTCGGCCATCACGGGCGAGTCGGCGCCGGTCATTCGCGAGTCCGGAGGAGACCGCTCCGCGGTCACCGGCGGGACCAAGGTACTGTCCGACCGGATCGTCGTGCGTATCACCGCCGAGCGCGGGCACACGTTCTTGGACCGCATGATCACCCTTGTGGAAGGGGCCAACCGCCAGAGGACACCGAACGAGATCGCGCTGACCATCCTCCTCGCGGTGCTCACCATCGTGTTCCTCCCCGTGGTGGTCACCCTGCAGGCGTTCGGCCATTACTCGGGGGCGACGGTGTCGGTCGTCATTCTGGTCTCCCTACTCGTCTGCCTCATTCCGACAACGATCGGCGCGCTCCTCTCGGCCATCGGCATCGCCGGGATGGACCGCCTGGTGCAGCGCAACGTGCTCGCCATGAGCGGTCGTGCCGTGGAGGCGGCGGGCGACGTGCAGACGCTGCTGCTCGACAAGACCGGGACGATCACGCTCGGCAACCGCATGGCGTCGGTCTTTCTCCCGGCGCACGGACACACGGAAGAGGAGCTGGCCGACGCCGCCCAGTTGGCGTCGCTGGCCGACGAGACGCCCGAGGGTAGGTCGATCGTGGTCCTGGCAAAGGAGCGCTTCAACATTCGAGAGCGGGAGCTGCCCATCGGTTCGCACGAGTTCGTCCCGTTCTCGGCTACCACCCGGATGTCGGGACTCGACGTTGATGGCCGCCAGATCCGCAAGGGTGCGGCCGATTCGGTACGGACGTGGGCGGTCGAGCAGGGGGGCACGGCGCCCGAGGGGCTCCAGGAGCTCGTCGATCGCATCGCCCGGGCCGGGTCCACCCCACTTGTCGTCGCCGACGGTCCGACGATCCTCGGTGTGATCGAGCTCAAGGACGTGGTGAAGACCGGGATCCGGGAGAAGTTCGACGAAATGCGCCAGATGGGGATCAAAACGGTCATGATCACGGGCGACAACCCGCTGACCGCTGCCGCCATTGCCCAAGAGGCAGGCGTCGATGACTTCCTGGCCGAGGCGACTCCCGAGGCCAAGTTGGCGCTCATCCGGCACGAGCAGGAGGGCGGGAAGCTTGTGGCCATGACCGGCGACGGCACCAACGACGCGCCGGCCCTGGCCCAGGCCGACGTGGGTGTGGCGATGAACACTGGGACGACCGCGGCCAAGGAGGCCGGCAACATGGTCGACCTCGACTCCAATCCCACCAAGCTGATCGACGTCGTCGAAATCGGCAAGCAGCTGCTGATCACCCGGGGATCGCTCACGACGTTCTCCATCGCCAACGACGTCGCCAAGTACTTCGCCATCATCCCGGCGCTGTTCGTCGCCACGTACCCGCAGCTCAACGCGCTGAACATCATGAAATTGCACAGCCCGGAGAGTGCGGTGCTCTCGGCGGTCATCTTCAACGCCCTGGTGATCGTGGCGCTCATCCCCCTTGCACTCCGAGGCGTCCGGTTCAGGCCGGCATCCGCTGAGGCGATCCTGCGCCGAAACGTATTGATCTACGGCGTCGGAGGAATCATCGTCCCCTTCATCTTCATCAAGCTGATCGACCTCATCCTGGTCGCCCTACACGCCTACTGATCTGCGAGTCCCAACAATGATCATCACGAATATTCGTCGCTCCATCGTCACCATCGTCGTCTTCACGGTCTTCTTCGGCTTCCTGTACGCTTTCGCCGGCACCGGGGTCGCCCAGGCGTTCTTCCGGGGTCAGGCGGACGGCTCCATCACGGCGAACGGCTCGAGGCTCATCGGCCAGGACTGGTCGCAGACCCGCTGCCCCGGGCACCCGCTGGGCAGCTGTGTTTTCCAGGGGCGTCCCGACAACCTGGGGCCCTACTCCGACGTCGGCAAGTACAAGGGTGACAGCCCGGTCGGCCACCCCGGTGACAACCCCCTGGTGGCCAACGGCGTGGCCGGAGGCTCGGGCACCACGAACCTGGGGCCACGGTCAAAAGAGCTCCTCACCTACACCGAGGACCTGGTCGCGTACTGGAAGGCGCGCGGTGTCAACCCCACGCCCGACCTTGTAACCACCTCGGGAAGCGGTCTCGACCCGGACATCACGCCGCAGGACGGCTACGCGGAGATCCCGATGGTCTCGCGGGCGACGGGGATCTCGCCCTCCCGTTTGCGGACGCTGATCAACCAGAACACGCAAGGCAGGCCGCTTGGCTTCCTTGGGTCCCCCTTCGTGAACGTGCTGCAACTGAACGAGGCACTCGCCAAGCTCAAGTCGACGTGACCCACAGCATTTCGTCCGCTGTCCCCAGACGGCGGACGACGGTGCAGGGCCGGATTAACTCAGTGACCTCCTACGAACGTCCGCGGGTGGTCACCGACGTCGAGATCGACGACGGCACCGGCGTCCTCGTCCTGCGGTTCATGGGACGTTCCGGCGTGCCGGGCATGGCGCCGGGACGCTGCGTCACCGCAGAAGGCACCCCGGGCCTCAGCCGCGGTCATCTCGTCATGCTCAACCCGCTCTATTCGTTCGACGACGCCGGTTGAGACTCGGGCATGAGCTGGTAGCCGATCCCCGGGACGGTGCGCAGAATGTGACCGTCCTCGTCCCCCAATTTCTTGCGCAATCGGTGCGTGTAGACGCGCACGTAGTTGGACTCGGCGCCATAGCCGGGGCCCCACACGTCCTTGAGGATCATGTGGTGCGTGCAGACTTTGCCGGCGTGGCGGGCCAGGTAGGCCAGCAGTTCGAACTCGCGGGCGGTGAGCTGCAGCGGCTCGCCGCGCAGCGTGGCCATGTGATGGACGAGGTCGACCTCGAGGTCGTTCACCTGCAGTGTCTGCGCCCCGTCGGCGCCCTCGCCCCGGGTTGCGACCCCGTGGCGCAACGCCACCCGCAGGCGTGCTTCGAGCTCGGCCATGCCGAAGGGCTTGGTGACGAAGTCGTCCGCGCCGGAGTCGAGCGCTTCCACCTTGCGGCGCTCGTCGCCGTAGGCGGAGAGCACGACTATGGGCACCTGCGAGAACTCCCGGATGCGCCGGCACACCTCGATCCCGTCGATGTCGGGCAGCCCGAGGTCGAGGATCACCAGGTCGGGCAGCCACAGCGCAACCTGGTTGATCGCCTCGCGCCCGGTCTGCGCGGTGAGGACCTCGTCGCCGCGGGCGGTCAGCCCGATGCGCAGCGCCTTGAGGAGGGAGGGATCGTCGTCGACCACGAGCACCTTGGCCATCATGGCGCTCACGCCGGTGCGGGCACGACGGCCTCGCACGGGACGGTGAAGACGACGCGCGCCCCCGCACGACACCCGGATCGATCCAGATGTGGCCCCCGTGGGCCTCGATGAAAGCCTTGGCGATGGCCAGGCCCAGACCGGCCCTGCCGCCGCCGCCGTTCTGGCTGAACATCTCGAAGACGCGCTCGCGATCCTCGGTTTCGATTCCCGGACCGTCGTCGTGCACCGCGATCTCCACCTCCGGCATACCCGTGGCCGATGCGGCGCCACGCGGCACCGCCCGAGCGCTCACGCGGATGACGCTGCCCCCAGGGGCGAGCCGCCCTGCGTTCTCGAGCACGTTGGCCAACACCTGGCTGATAAGGACGTGGTCGAGGTGCAGGAGCGGCAAGTCGTCCGGTGCCTCCGTGACGATGCGGTCCGGTGCGACGAGGCCGCCCAAAGAACTGAGGGCCTCCGCGACGAGCTCGTCAAAGGCGATGACACTGGGCCGCAGTTCCAGGGCGCCCGACTCGATGCGGGTCATGTCGAGCAGGTTGGTGACGAGTCGGGCCAGGCGGTCCGCCTGCAGCTCAATCAGCTCCAGCAACTCGGCCCGGTCCTCCGCCGGCAACCGCGCGTCGGACTGGCGCAGACTGGACACGGCCGTCTTGACGGAAGCCAGAGGGGTGCGTAGGTCGTGTGAGGCCGCACCGAGCAGCGCGCTACGCCAGCGGTCGACCTCCTCGAGGAGCTGCGTGCGCAGCGCTTGCTCACGTAACTGCGCTCGATCGAGGGCCAGCGCCGCCTGGTTGGCGAACGTGCCCAGCAGATTGCGCGCGCGCTCGGCCAGCCGCACGTCCTGGAGCACGAGCATGCCGACGGGGCGGTGGCTGACCACAAGCGCCACCGACACGCGGTGCGGCTCGGTCCCGCCCTCGAGCCCGAGCGAGACCGCATGACCGCCGCCCGCGGTCACCGATGTCGTGTCGGACGCGGTGAGCGGGTCGCCCGCCGCCGCAGCCACCCGCAACACCTCGCCCGGGCCGAGCGCGTCGCGCCCGCCGGCGGGCAGCACGAGCGCGGTCCAGCGCGGCGCGAAGGCCCCCTGGACGCTCTCGACGATGTGGGTGAGCAGGACGGAGAGGGGAAGGTCGCCTATCAGGGCCTGCGACAGCTCGTAGAGGCGCTCGGCCTCCTGCGTCCTGTGATCGGCCTCCTGGCGCAGGCGCTGGAGCTGGGCCACCACCTGGGCTACGACGAGGACGACGGCCGCGTACACCCCCAGCGCGATCCAGTTCTGGGGCGAGTGCACCGTGAAGGTGTCGTAGGGCGGGAGGAAGAACCAGTCGTAGACCAAGAACCCGGCAACGGCCCCGACGGCGCCGGGCCAGAACCCGCTGATGACGGTGCCCACCAGCGCGGGCAGCACGAAGACCAAGGCCGGCATCGCGATGCCGAGATGCGAGCGGAAGGGGAGCAGGACGACGAGCAGGATGCCGAGGCCGGCCAGGGTGACGACAATGCCCAGAACCGTACGCTGGTACGTTCCCCTCGGAGCCAGGCTGCCTTGCATCACGTTTCTCACAGCTTCCCGTCTTCCGGTGTCGTGCCGGCAATCGAGTGTACCGACGCGATCGGGCGTCCGAGCGAGCGGAGGTCGAGATGAACGCATCTGGTGAGGACGAAGGAGTCAGGCCGACCGGGCGCTTCCGGGTCTACCTCGGCGCGGCGGCCGGCGTCGGCAAGACCTGCGCAATGCTCGACGAGGGCTGGCGCCGCTTCCAGCGCGGCACCGACGTGGTGGCCGGATACGTCGAGACCCATAAGCGGACCTACACCATGGAACAGATCCGCGACCTTCCCGTCGTGCCGCGCAAGCGGGTGGAGTACCGGGACTCGGTGTGGGAGGAGATGGACCTCGACGCCGTGCTGGCGCGCAAACCCGAGGTCGTCCTCGTCGACGAGTTGGCGCATACCAACGTCCCGGGCTCGGGCCGGCACGAGAAGCGGTGGGAGGACGTGCTCGAGATTCTCGATGCCGGCATCGCGGTCATCTCGACGGTCAACATCCAGCACATCGAATCGCTGGCCGACGCCGTCGAGCGGATCACCGGAGTCGGCGTGCGTGAGCGTGTGCCGGACTGGGTGGTGCGCCAGGCCGACCAGATCGAGCTGATCGACTCGTCGGCCGACCAGCTCCGCCGCCGCATGCTGCACGGGAACATCTACCCCGAGGCGAAGGTGCCTGCCGCGCTCAACGGCTTCTTCCGGGCCGAGAACCTCGCGGCCTTGCGTGAGCTGTCGCTCCGCTTCGTGGCGGACGAGACGGAGGAGGAGCTGCTCGAGTACCTCCGTTCCAAGGGCGCGGGCGGCGAGCTGTGGGAGACGACAGAGCGGATCATGGTGGCCGTGACCGGTGCGCCGGGCAACGCGTCGGTGATTCGGAGAGCGGCGCGTATCGCGGCCCGGGTCAAGGCGCCGCTCGTCGCCATCAACGTCGTGCCGAACGACGCTGATGCAAATGGTGGCAACACAGCCGAGCTCGAGGAGCTGGTGGCTGCGGTCGGCGGCACCTGGCAGCGGGTCCGGGGCGACGACGTGGCCAAGACGATCTTCGACGCCGCCGTGGACCAGCAGATCACCCAGATCGTCGTCGGCACCTCGCGCCTCACCCGCTGGCAGTCGTTGACCCGGGCGTCGGTCATCCAACAGATCCTCCGCATGGCGTCGGAGAACGACATCGACCTGCATGTCATCGCTCGCCGCGACGACACCATCGGTCAGCTGCCCGTCGAGGACGACGGCTAGGACGGACCGCCCACGACGTCCGCTCAGGCCGGCGGCGGCGAGTCCTGCAGGTCGTGGCGCGCCGCATCGGCCGCCAGTGCTGCCGCCATCTGCATGCATCGGTTCAGGAGGGCGAGCGCCCTGGCGCGCCGCGGGTCGCGGGCCAGATACTTGGCCACCGCGACGGGGTCAGCCGATCCATCGGGCTTGCCGAGTCCGAACACCGCCTGGTCGACGATGTGCTCGTCGGGCCGGTCGCTGATGCCGCGGTAGACGGACCAGTCGACGCCGCGCGCCTCGCACACCTCGGCCACCCCCGCCGCCTCCATATCGACGGCGCCGAAGCCACGCGCCAGGATCGGCTTCCAGACCTCGTCGTCATCGAAGAGGCCGTCGGTCGTCATCAACCCGCCCTCGGCCTGGCGCGAGGGGAGCGGGTGGCTCCTGTACTCGGGGCCGTCGGGGTAGAGCTGCACCCGGCTCGGGACCATGAGCGAGCCGACGGGAAGCGCCGGATCAAGCCCGCCGGCGATCCCGATCACCATGACGTGGGCGATAGGCCCGGTGGCGAGCGCCCGCTCAGCGGCCTCCCGGCCCAGAGCTGGACCCATGCCTGTGACCAGCGCGCCGACCGACCAGGCACCCACGGTGCCGGCGTGTGAGAAGACGGGGTCGTTGGTAGTCGGTTTGAGCGCAAAGGACTTCATGATCGCCTTGAGCTCTGGCTGCATGGGAGCGAGCACAGCCACTCGCGTTGTCGGAGCTGTCACCTCACCATCATGCCGGAAGGCTCGATAGCGTGGCCGGGCCCGCCTGCGGGCCCATCCGAGGTCCAATGGAAGTGAAGCGAGATGAGAGGAGAGCCATGCCAAGTGCAGAACAGGTGGTCCGTGACTTCTGTGCCGCCGCCAGCACCCGTGATCGCGAGGTCCTCCGGGGCTTCTTCTCCAACGACATCGTGTACCACAACATCCCGATGGAGCCGGCGGTGGGGATCGAGGCCACCATGGCCGTCATCGACATGTTCGTCGGCATGTGCGAGGCGCTCGAGTTCGAGGTGCACCACCTCGCGAGCGACGGGTCGACGGTGCTGACCGAGCGCACCGACCACTTCACGATGAAGGGGAAGACCGCACCCTTGCCCGTCATGGGTGCCTTCCACGTCACCGACGGGAAGATCACCGCATGGCGGGACTATTTCGACATGGGGCAGGTGACCGCCATCTTCGAAGCGGGATAACGGCAGGCCGGCTCAGCGCATCGGCCGCTGCCTCAGTAACTGTGGCACTGGCCCGGCGCGTCGGGCGGTGCTCCGATGTACGTGGCCTCCCACGCCAGCTGCACCGCCAGCGGGGCGCTGCCCGCGGCCGGATAGCCGTCGAAGCCGTCCCATTCGCGGATGCCGAAGTATCCCGCCGTGGGGTCGTCGCGCCCGTCCTCCTCGCATATCGCGGTCGGCAGCCACGCGGCCGGGATGGCGCGTACCGAGTTCGCGGCGATCGCCTCGAGGTAGGCCACTTCTCCCAGGTACGTCTGGACCTGGTGGGCTTCGACGGTGTCGGCGAAGCCCACGAACTGAGCGACCCGGTGGGCCTGGTCGTAGGACATCGGCCGTATCGAGAGGTCCCGGGTTCGGCTTTGATCAGCCGCTCGGTGGCGGCTCCCGGACGCCGAGGCGGCCGGACTGCTGCTGAAGATCATGAGTAAGAAGACTGGAATAGCTATGACGGCCACCGCCGTCGTGAGTGCAATGCGGATCCGCACAGCACCTCCCTTCGTCGGGCGCGCTCGGCGCGCCAGGCTCTGCTCGGTGTAGGCGGGCTCCGGCCTTTGCATTCGCGCCCCGAACGGAGAGCGGGGAGGCATCGTCCGTTCTGACTCGTCGTCGCAGGGTGTGCGGCCGGTTGTGTACAGCCCTTGTGGGGTTCTTCCTTGGCGTCCTCTTCGGTTCGGAGGGGCCCCGACAAGCCGGGAGCCCGTGTGTGAGTCGGTCCTTACAGCCCGCAGACGTAGCGGGTGGTCCAGGGCTCCCAGCCGCGCTGGGCGTAGAGCTTGAGCGCGGCGGCGTCCTGCACCGACGGCGGGTAGTCCTCCGCCGGCGAGGGCAGCCCGGTGAGCCCCTGCCAGGTTGCGAGCTCGAACTGGTACGCGCCGCCGCCGCCCTCGGCGTAGTTGTCGCCGGACTCGTGTTCGCGGATGCACGCCCAATCCGCCGTGTTGGTGCTGGTGGCATCTGACCCACCGGTGGGCGCGGTTGTCGCCGGGGCTGGCGTCGCAGCCGCGGCCTGTGCATGCGCCGCGGCCTGTGCCTGCGCTGCGGCGGCCTGTGCCCGTGCCGCCGCGGCCGCGGCTCGCTGCTGCAAGAGCGCGTTGTAGAAGCCCTGGGTCTGCAGCGTCTTGTAGAAGGCAACCTCTTTGAGATACGACTCCTGTTCGGACACCACGACGGCGTTGTAGTAGTTCGCCAGCTGGGCGATTTGTTGGGCCTGGGCGTACGACATCAACTTGAAGTTGATCGTGACCGCCGTGTGCTCGCTGACCGCTTGGTGGCGGATCACGCGAGCCGAGGCAGCCGGACTCGGGCTGGACAACATCAGAAATAGAACTGGAATGACAACGATGACGGCTCCTGCCGTCGCGAGTGCAATGCGGATCCGCACGGCACCTCCCTTCGTCTGGGCGCGCGTCGGCGCGCCAGGCTCTGCTCGGTGAAGGGCGGGCTCCGGCCTATGCATTCGCGCCCCGAACGGAGAGCAGGAAGGCGTCATCCGTTCTGGCTTGTCGCCGCAGGGTGTGCGGCCGGTTCGGTACAGCCCCTGGGTTACTTCTGGTGGATTTCCTCAATTCGGGACCCGGGGGAACCGCCTGCGGTCAGGCGCGTCGGGGCCCTCTCAATCTGAATGGATCAGACCGATGCCCCTTCCCCTATGCAGCCTGCACTCTGACCGCGGCATGCACCCGAAAGGCGGATCTGACTTTGTGTCGCAGCAACTTAGCAGCCGCCCCGGTGGAACCCTCGTTCGAGCCACAAGTAGGCCTCTGAACAGGGACTTCACATGATCAGTTTGTGATGCTGATCACAAAGCCCCTGGTCAGAGAGGTCTATTTAGGTCAATAGCGGAGCGTAAAGATTTGTAAATTCTAGAAAATGTGCTCTGACCAGTAGGAACGCCCTTCCCGCAAGTGGGGTGGCGCCCTTCAGGGGCCTCCCAGCAATGGGCCGGGGGCCTGCGTAGGGTCCCTTTCCGGAAAAGGATCCGAGGAGGAGGTCACCGGTGGGAGGAAGTGCCAGCGCCACCGAGCGCGCCCGCTACACGGTGGCGGGGCTGTTGCGACACTTCGCACGCGTCCAGCCAGACCACGAGATGCTGATTCTCGGCTCAGAACGGCGTACCTGGCGCGAGGAATACAACGTCGCCTGCACCGTGGCGCAGGCAGCGCGCCGCGACGGGCTCGGCGTGGGCGACCGGATCGCTTTCTTGGATCGCAACGGCATCGCCTACTTCGACTTCCTCTTCGGCGGCTCGCTGATCGGCGCCGTGAGCGTCGCCGTCAACTGGCGCCTGTCCCCAGTGGAGATGGCCGCGATCATCGAGGATGCCGCGGCACCGGTGCTGGCGATCCACTCCGACTACCTCACCGCGCTGGCGGGGATGCACAGCACCCTGCCGTCGGTGCGAACCATCGTCGTCTTCGGCGACGATGCAGACGCGTGTGACGACCCGCGTGCGGTGACGTTCGAGCAGTGGGTGGCAGGTTGCCCGGCGGAGGACCCGGGACACGTCGGCGACCTCAATGAGGTCAGCATGCAGCTGTACACCTCGGGCACCACCGGGTCGCCCAAGGGCGTGATGCTCACCAACGCAAACCTGTCCACCGCCGTGGGCGATGCGGGCGAGACGTTCAGCATCACCGACGACACGGTGAGCCTCGTGGCCATGCCTCTCTTCCACATCGGGGGTTCGGGCTGGGCGCTGTGCGGAATGTCGCGGGGTGGACGGTCCATCATCGTGCGAGACATCGATCCCGTTGTGTTGCTCGACCTGATCGCGACAGAGCGCATCACCGAGATGTTCCTCGTGCCCGCCGTCCTCATGCTCTTGCTGGCGACGCCCTCGCTGGCATCCACGGATCTCTCGAGCGTGCGGATCATCTTCTATGGGGCGTCGCCCATCTCCGAGGACGTGCTCGTCAAGTCCATGGCGGCCTTCGGATGCGGGTTCTGCCAGGTCTACGGGATGACGGAGACGACCGGCGCCATCACCGCGTTGCGCTTCGAGGATCACGATCCCGACGGCCCGCGGCGCGGTCTGCTCCGTTCGGCCGGCAAGCCCCACCGGGCCGTGGAGTTGCGGATCGTCGACCCTTCAACCGGCGCCGAAGCGCAGCTGGGTGCAGTCGGGGAAGTGTGGACGCGCTCGCCCTACAACATGGCGGGCTATTGGGCCAAGGACTCTGATACCGCGGCGACGATCGACGCCGACGGCTGGCTGCGCACCGGCGATGCCGGCTACTTCGACGCCGAGGGGTATCTCTATCTCCACGACAGGATCAAGGACATGGTCGTGAGCGGCGGCGAGAACGTCTACCCGGCGGAGGTCGAGAACGTCCTCCTCGCCCATCCGGCCATTGCCGACGCGGCCGTCATCGGGGTGCCCGACGAGCGGTGGGGCGAAACCGTGAAGGCCATCGTCGTGCTCGGGCCCGGGCAGGTGCTCGACGAGGCAGGGGTCATCGCGCACTGCCGTGACACCCTCGCCCACTACAAGTGCCCCACCTCAGTCGAGACGACCGAGGTGCTGCCGCGCAACCCCTCGGGCAAGATCTTGAAACGCGAGCTACGAGCGCCCTACTGGGCGGGCCGAGACCGCGCCATCAACTGAGTCGGGTGGGCACCGCTGCCGCGCCGTGCAGGTGCACGCACGCGAAGCGACTACCCAAAGGTGAAGTCATAGGCCTCGAGGCCCGTCGACATGGTGAGCGTGAGCACACCGGTTTGCAACACCGTGCCCGAGAGGAGTGTGTAGAGCTTCGGGATCCCACCAACCGAGACCGTCGTCAGATGCTTGCCGTTGTAGGACACGCCCATCGTCCCGGTGCCGCTCATCACGAGGTAGACGTCGTCCGCGGTGAAGTTCAGCCTGAGCGTCGCGTCGGTCCCTGCCGTTGCCTCTTGCTGGTGCACCGTCCAGGTGCCGCCGAAGGCCAGGCTGTTCGACGGGAGGGACGAAGGCGGGTGGTACGCGATGGACTTGTCGTTGACGACCGACGTACCTACCTCGTTATCGAGCCGGTCGTAGCCGACGTAGCTCTCCGGAGTCAGGTTGTTGGTCGGAGTCTTGTCGGGGACGTCTGTCCTCGGCGGAAGGTCAGTGACGCCGTTGGCGGACAGCAGCATCCGGATATTGCTCTCCATCTCACCGTAGCCACCTTCGCCGAAGTCATAGGCGCGCACGACGCCGGTCGGATCGATCAGGTACTCCGCGGGCCAGTACTCGTTGTTGTAGGCGTCCCACGTGGCCAGGTTGTCGTCGACGGCGACCGGGTAGTCGATGCCCAAGCTCCCCGCCGCGTTTTCCACGTTTGACACGACGTGCTCGAACGCGAACTCGGGCGCGGAGACGCCCACCACGACCAAGCCGTCCTTCTTGTAGTCGTTGTACCAACCCTCGACGTGGGGCAACGAGCGCTGGCAGTTGATACACGAATAGGTCCAGAAGTCGACCAGGACCACCTTGCCACGCAGTTCGCTGAGGCTCAGCGGCCGGTTACCCGGTGTGTTGAACCACGCCGTGATGCCGGTGAAATTCGGCGCCCGTCCAAGAGCAGGCAAGTCGGTCTTGCTGGCCATGAACACCGGCGCCTTCGGTGGAGACACGGAGCCTGGACCGCGCGCCGGGGTGGTCGTCGTCGTCGTGGTCGTCTTGCCGGCGGCCAGTCGGCCGCTCACCGTGTTCCCCGCGTCGGTGACCGAGCAGGTTGCCTTCTTCCCCTCGAGCTTCGCATTGGCGGCGGAGAACTGGTTCTGGTGCTCGCCACTCAATTGCCGCAGCGCGTTGCAGGCCGTGTTGGTTGACTCGATGTGGTCCTCGAGCGCCGACGTGTAGCCGGGCACGTCGCGTTGCAACGCTCCCAGCCAGTTGAAGGCCAGGGCCAGGGTGGCCACCCCGAGCAACACGCCCGCAACCTTGCGGACCGTCGGCAGGTGCTGGCGCAACGAGGTCCAGCTTGTGGTCGCCCGCTGCGCGACGGAGGCGAGTACCAGGAGTGGCAGCGTGATGCCGATGGCGTAGAACAGCGTCACCAACAAGGTGGACAGGCCGACCTGGTTGTGATCGCCCGCCACCGAGATGGCCGTGAGCACCGGTCCGGCACACGGTGCGAAGACCGGGCCGAGACTCAAGCCGAGCACGAACCCGCCGCCCTGGCTGGCGTAGCGAGACGAGCCGATGCGGGTGAAGGGCCGCTCGATGAGCTCGCCGAGGGCGGGAATCATCAGCCCGATCGAGATGGCACCGAGGAGGGCGATACCGAGCCAGAACAAGAGGTCGCCCGGGAGGTGGAAAAAACTCAAGACGGTCGTCGCGAACAGGACGGTGAGGCTGAAGCTCAGGACCAGCCCGGCGATGATGACGAAGGGCCGAGAGCGCGAACCGGTGGAGCCGCCGGCCACGACCACCGGGATCACGGGGACGATGCAGGGCGAGAGGCCCGTGATCAGGCCGCCGAGGAACGCGACGAAGAGCAGCTCACCCACGGTGGTCGCTCCCCGGCGTGCGGTCGCTCGGCACTGGCGCTCCTTCGGGACGGTCTCCTCGTGGCGAAGCTAGTGGCCGTCGGGCCTGGCGCGGTGTCGCCCCTGCGGGTGTGACGGCTCGCTCACCACATTGCAGACTGTGTAACGGTGATCAACGAGAACTGGATCTACCTGGGCACCGCGATCGGGGCGTTGGGCGCACTCGTCTACCTGCGCGACACCCTGCGGGGGACGACGAAGCCGAACCGGGTGACGTGGTTACTCTGGGCCTTTGCGCCTCTGCTAGCGGCGGCGGTCGAGTTCCATGACGGGGTCGGCCTGCGAGCCCTGCCGATCTTCATGGTCGGGTTTATGCCGCTCTTGATCTTCACCGCGTCGTTCCACAACTCGGCCTCGGTGTGGCAAATCCGGCGGATCGACTACGCGTGCGGCGCCATGTCTGTGGTCGGCACCATTGTGTGGTTCGCGACCCAGAACGGAGTCCTTGCCATCTCCGCCGCAATCGCGGCGGACTTCCTGGCTGGCGTGCCGACGCTGATGAAGAGCTGGACGCATCCCGAGACCGAGACGATCTACTCCTATATCGGGGCCGTGATCAGCATGGGCATTGTCTTGCTCACCATTACCAGCTGGACCTTCGAGGAGGCCGGCTTTGCCATCTTCATCGTCATCGTCGGGACGGTCGAGGTCGTTCTGATCGGGCTCGAGCCCGGGCCGCGCCTGCACCGGGCCCGCCACCCGGCCGCGGTCGCCGAAGCAACCCCGTCGGCCTGACCGGCCTGACCCAGAACGCCGGCGCGTGCACCGGGGCAGGCGCCCGGCCGGCTGGTAGGAAGGCGGGTGACGCCACGACGAAGGGAGCCGCCCGTGCCCACCGCCCACGTCAAGGGGATCGACATCGAGTACGTGATGGAGGGCGATCCCTCGGACCCGCCGCTGCTCCTCGTCATGGGTCTCGGCGCTCAGCTCATCGTGTGGCCAGGGGCCTTCGTTCAGGGGCTACGCGACCGCGGCTACTTCATCATCCGCTTCGACAACCGGGACTCCGGGCTGTCGAGCAAGTGGGAGGGGACGCCCGACATCATCTCCCTCCTCACGGGGGACGCGACGACGGCTCCGTACGCGGTGGAAGACATGGCGGATGACGCCGCCGCCTTGCTGGCGCAACTCGGCATCTCCAAGGCCCACGTGGTCGGTGTCTCCATGGGGGGCATGATCACCCAGGCGCTGGTGATCCATCACCCCGACCACTTCCTGTCCGCCGCGTCGATCATGTCGACGACCGGGGATCGTTCCGTTGGCGCACCGACGGGGGAGGCGATGACCGCACTCCTGCGGCCGATTGCCACCAGCCGCGACGAAGCCATCGAGGCAAGCATTGCCGCCAGCTTGGTCATCGGCTCGCCCAAGTACCCGACAGACGAGGCCATCTTGCGCCAGCGCGCCGGTGCCGCCTACGACCGCTCGTACGCGCCCGATGGCACGGTGCGACAGCTGGCCGCCATCCTTGCCTCGCCGGACCGCACGGAGGGGTTGCGTGGCGTGCATCTGCCTTTCCTGGTCGTCCACGGTGAGGATGATCCGCTCGTCACCCTGAGCGGCGGACAGGCCACCGCGGCCGCTGTGCCCGGCGCCACGTTGGTCACGATCCCCGGGATGGGTCACGACCTCCCCGAGCCACTCTGGGACCAGATCACCGACGACATCGTCGCCAACGCAGAGCTCGCCGCCGTCTGAGGGACGCAGTCCGCGCCGTGGTCCCCGCGCCGGAGTCCCCGCGCCGCGAGCCTGCGCGCCGCGTTCAGCTTTCGAGAGCGTTGGCCGCGGCAACCGACGAGAGCCACGCCGCGCTCGGTTTGGGTGTCCGGACAAAGGTCTCCCGGTCGACCTGAGCGATCCCGAATCGTGGCTTGTAGCCGAGGGCCCACTCGAAGTTGTCGAGCAGTGACCAGTAGGTGTACCCGCGGACATCGATCCCTTCGTCGATGACGTCGAGCACGCCCGCGAGGGCCTGGCGCACGTAGTCGATGCGTTGCTCGTCCTCCGTTGTGCCGATGCCGTTCTCTGTCACCAGCAACGGCACGGCGCCGCCCGTATAGTCCCAGGCCCGCCGGAGGCAATTCGCCAACGACGCTGGATAGAACTCGTAGCCCATGTCGAGGATCGGCACCCCGTCCTCGTAGCCCGCCCAGCCATTGGGTCCGATCAGCATGCGGGTGTAGACCTGCACGCCCACGAAGTCGTCACCGTCGGTGACGTCGAGGAAGATGTCTTCGGAGTGGTGCCGGATGTTCTCGAGCTTCTCTTCGCCGCCGGGCGCGAGCTGGTAGTCGGTCATGGAGAGCGTCAAGCCGACCGGCACACCGGGGGCGGCCGTCCGAATGGCGTCGACGGAGACCCGATGCGCAGCGGCGAGGCGCGCCGCGACCTCGCGTGAGAGCGCGACGTCGGTCTTGCCCGGCGGGAACATGCCGGCGTGCCACCCCATGGTCGCCACGACGTTGGGTTCGTTGATCGTGCACGCACGCGTCATCACGTCGCCGAGCGAGTCCGCCACGACCGTGCAGAACCGCCCAAAGTGTTCGATCGTCGCGTCGGACTCCCAGCCGCCCTGCGCCGTCAGCCACCGCGGCGTCGTGAAGTGGTGAAACGTGACGACGGGATCCACGCCCCGCTCGCGCAGGCCGAGGCATTGGCGTCGATAGTGTTCGAGCGCCGCGGCGAGATCTCACCTTCGGCGGGCTCAATGCGGCTCCACTCCACGGAGAAGCGGTAGTTGTCAAAACCCAAGCCGGCGACGAGGTCGGCGTCCTCCTGCCAGCGGTTCCATGAGTCGCAGCAGTCTCCAGACGGCTCGGCGCAACCCGAGCCGGGAGTGTGCTCGAAGGCCCACCAGTCGTTGTTCACGTTGCCGCCCTCGATCTGGTGTGCCGCCGTGGCGGACCCCCACGTGAAGCCGTCCGGGAACGCCCGACTCAGTTCCACCGCCGCCATGCGCGCCTCCCCAAGATGTCACCCCGTGGGCGGCACGGTATCGTTCCCTGACGATGACGTCACATTCCTCGCCGATGACTGACGTCCCCGATTCGGAGCAAACCCGGCCGGACGCGCCGGCCTCGGAGCCGGGGGCCGCACCCGACAGCGCCATGGTCGAAGCGCACGGGCTGGTGAAGCGCTTCGGTGACTTCGTCGCGGTCGACCACGTGGACTTCACGATCGCCAAGGGGGAGTCATTCGGGTTCCTCGGTCCGAACGGCGCCGGCAAGACGTCGACCATGCGCATGATCTCATGCATCAGCCCGCTCAGCGGCGGCACGCTGCGGGTTCTCGGCATGGACCCGGCGGCCGACGGGCCGCGAATTCGCGCGCGCATGGGCTTGGTGCCGCAGGAGGACTCGCTCGACCTGGAACTCACCGTCCTCGACAACCTCATGATCTACGGGCGCTACTTCGACATGCCCAAGAAGGTCATCCGTGAGCGTGCCGAACAGCTGCTCGCTTTCGCACAGCTCACCGAGCGGGCCAACGACCGGGTCGACCCTCTCTCGGGCGGGATGAAGCGGCGGCTGACCATCGCGCGGGCGCTCATCTCGGACCCGGACCTCCTCATCCTCGACGAGCCGACGACCGGTCTCGACCCCCAGGCCCGCCACCTGCTCTGGGACCGCCTCTACCGGCTCAAGCAGGACGGGGTGACGCTCGTCATCACCACCCATTACATGGACGAGGCCGAACAGTTGTGCGACCGCCTCGTCGTCATGGACAAGGGCCGCTTCGCAGCCGAGGGCACCCCCCGCCAGCTGATCGAGGAGTACTCCACCAAGGAGGTCGTCGAGCTGCGCTTCGCGCCCGGCCAGCACGAGGAAGTGGCGCCGTCGTTGGTCGAGCTGGCGGAGCGCCATGAGGTGCTGCCCGACCGCATCCTGCTCTATACCGACGACGGCGACGCCGCACTGGCCGAGGTGGCCCGGATGGGCCACGTGGCCCGGAGCACGCTGGTGCGCCGCTCGACGCTCGAAGACGTGTTCCTGCGGCTCACCGGCCGCACGTTGGTCGACTGAGCCGTGAGCGCAGTGACTGGCGCCGGCGCGCCGGGCACGACGGGGTCGTTCCGTCAAGACGGCGAGGTGGTGGCCCGCCGTTGGCCGACGCCGATGTGGTGGCGCGCCGCGACCTACTGGGCCTACCAGTACAAGAGGACATGGCGCAGCTCGGTCGTCACCAGCTTCTTGATCCCGGTGCTGTACCTGGCGGCGATGGGTATCGCGCTGGGCTCGCTGATCGACAAGCACTCGCACGGCGTCGACGGGGTGACCTACGTGGCCTATCTGGCGCCCGGGTTGCTGGCGGGCACGTGCATGCAGATCGGGACCAACGACGCCACCTATCCCGTGATGGCCGGCTTCAAGTGGATGCGCACCTACTTTGCCCAGTTGGCGGCGCCGCTGAGTGTCTACGACGTCCTCCTCGGCCACCTGGCCTGGATCGCCGCGCGGCTCACCATCGTGGTCACCATCTATCTGGCGGTGATGGCGGCCTTCGGCGTCGTGTACTCGCCGTGGGCGATCCTCGCGCTGCCGGCCGCGGTGCTGACCGGGATCGCCTTCTCCGCGCCGGTCAGCGTGTTCGCCGCCACGCAGGACAAGGACTCGTCGTTCTCTACGCTGTACCGCTTCGCCATCATCCCGATGTTCCTCTTTTCGGGGACCTTTTTCCCCGTTTCGCAGTTGCCGGCCTGGCTACGTGCTGTCGCCTACGCCACCCCGCTCTTCCACGGCGTCGCGCTGTGCCGTGATCTGACGCTCGGACAGGTGGTGTGGGCAGACCTCGGGCACGCGGCCTACCTGTGCGCGCTCGTGGCTGTCGGCTATGCGGCAGGGCGGCGGACTTTTGCTCGCAGGCTGGTCGTGTAACGCGATGACCTCGACCTCGACCCCGACCTCGACCGACACCACACTCGACCGGCGCCCGCCGGGCGTGGCGCTCCGCATCACGCCGCTCTCGTTCCTCGGCGGCCGCCACGCGTCGCGCGTGCTCGAGCGGAACATCTTGGTGTACCGGCGCTCGTGGATCTTCATCGTCTCGGGTTTCTTCGAGCCGCTCTTCTACCTCCTCTCCATCGGCGTCGGCCTGTCCCACCTGGTCGGACCGATCAACGTCGACGGCAGGCTGATCCCCTACACCGCGTTCGTCGCGCCGGGGCTACTGGCCTCGTCCGCCATGAACGGGGCCATGCTCGACTCGACCTTCCTGGTCTTCTTCAAGCTCAAGATCGCGAAGACCTACGACGCCATGTTGTCGACACCGCTCGGCGTCGGCGACGTGGCGCTGGGCGAGCTCAGCTGGTGCGTGCTGCGGGGGGCGCTTTACACAGCGGCGTTCCTGTCCATCATGGCCATCCTTGGCTACGTCGTCTCGCCCTGGGCGGTGCTGTGCTGGCCGGCGGCGGTGCTGACCAGCCTCGCCTTCGCCTCGGCCGGCATGGCCGGGACGACTTACATGCGGACCTGGCAGGACTTCGACATGGTCTCGCTCGCGTTCATCCCGCTCTTCCTCTTCTCTGCCACCTTTTACCCCTTGACCGTCTACCCCGGCTGGCTGCAGGCGGTCGTCCGGTGCACCCCGCTCTACCAGAGCGTCGTTCTCGTCCGCGCAGCCGACCTGGGTATCTGGAGCTGGGTCCTCCCGGCCCACGTGGCCTACCTCGTGGCGATGGCGGTGGTGGGGGTCGTCATCACCAGACGGCGCCTCGGCCTCCTGCTCTTGCCGTGATCGCCCGGCCCGACGGACCGGTACCGTAGGGCCGCCTTTTCCGAGACACAGAGACAGGACCCCCCATGAACATCGTCGTGAGCAACGTCAAGGGCGGGGTTGGCAAGACGACGACGGCCGTCTACCTGGCGGCCGTGGCCGCCCAGCGCAACCGCGGCACAGTCACCCTGGTCGATGCCGACCCGCAGGGATCGACTGCGGAGTGGTACGACGTCGATCCCTTCGAAGGCGTGGACCTCATTGAGGGGCCGTCGGTCCGCACGGTCACCAAGGCGATGAACCAGGACGGTGGCCTCGTCGTGGTGGACACGCCGCCGGGGGAGGGCACGGTGGTCCAGGCCGCGCTCGGCCGGGCCGATGCCGTCGTGATCCCGACCCGGGCCGGCGGGATCGAGCCCAACCGCGTCGTCAGCACCCTCGAGATGACCCCCAGCAACATCCCTGCCGGCGTCGTGATCTGCTCCGCCAGACTGGGGACAAACGATCTGGAAGCCACCATCGCCTGGTGGACGGACCTCAAGGTGCCGGTCTGGGGCATCGTGCCCGAGCGGGTCTCTATCGCCAGCGGTCCTGCGGCCGCGTTGTCGAGCGAGGGCCTCGAGTATTACGGGAAGGTCTTCCGCAAGGCGATGGCCAGGGCGCGCTGAAGCCGGGCAGGGCGGCACGCGTCTTGCTGATGGTCCGATCGGACCACAGTTCAACGGCCCCTGGTCGATGCGGGCGCACACAGGCCGTCGCTCCCTACGTGATGCCGCGTCAGCACGGTCGAAGACAGTGCTGGTTCTGCGCTTCGGTCAGCGGACCGGGACGGCCTGGAGCGCAGTGTGATACCGGCTGTCGACCCAGGCCTCGGGCGCCTTGCCGTGGAGCTGGCCGATCAACTCCGACAGGAACCAGCGCCGCACGGCGACGCTGGTCGGAGACGCCGGCAACGTCAGCAAACGTTGGGACAAGCCGAACTCGTCCGCCTCGTCGAGCATGGCGTCATAGAACTCGCAGGCAGCGACGGCCGATTGCGGCAGGTCCACAGTCCAGTCGAAATATTCGATCTTGTTGTCCACTGCCTGCTGCCACATGTCATCCATGCCGGGGCCGAGACCGTTGAAGCGCGTTCCTATCTCAGACACCAGGACTGCGAGGCGTTCGGGCAGCACGGGAGCACCGGGAGCATTGTCGGAGCGTTCCTTCATCAGGCGGAGTTCGCGGAAGAGCGCCTCGTACTCCTCGCTGGACTTCTGGAGCAACATGACGGGGATGCCGATCAGCTGGACCGACACCTGGGGCGATGCTTCGCCCTCCCCGAGCATCCCTGAGCGTGTGATGCCGGTGAGGTCGAAGCGGAAGCTCCCGTCCGAGACTTGCGTGGGCCGGACCGGGTAATCCACCGGCAACTCGAACCAGACGATCTTGCCACCGTCGACGGCTTGGACGCCCCAGTTCGACGCGAGCGTGCTGAACAGCGTGAGTCCGCGTCCCGTCGCGGCGTCCTGTCCGTAGTCCTTGATGGAGGGAAAGGCCGGGTTGCCGTCGGCCACGTCGATCCGGATGCGATCGGGCAGGATGTGGAGGGTCACGCACATCGGCGTCGCCGCATGCAGGACGGCGTTCGTGACGAGCTCGGAGGTCAAGAGCGCGGCATAGCCCGAGACCTCGGCGGGGAGGTCGCGGAGATGCGCCGCGACCCAGTGGCGAGCCAGTGGCGTGCTCTCCACGACGGGTTCCAGGTGCAGCGTCGACATGCCATCACGTGACGTACCCAGGGGTGCGGCGGTTATGCGCCCTGCGCTGACACCGGCGTAGTGGAGACAGAGCACGACCAGATCGTCCGTTCGCTCGTCCGCGCTCAGCATCGACGCGAACGTCGCGGCCGGGCGGTCGGGCCATCCCGACCTCGCAATGTCAGTTGCCCTCCCTGCGAGGCGTTCCATGCCGTCGGTGATGATCTCGCCGCGGCGCTCGATGAGCCCGTCGGAGTACATCACGAGGGAGTCGCCACGCTCGAGCACGAGCTCGTCACGCGGCCTCGGCGCACCGTTCAGTCCGGCCGCGATCAGCAGCGACCGCTGCATGGGACAGAAGGTCGCGGTGCCGTCCGCGCGCACGACCAAGGGAGGTGGGTGCCCGGCGTTGCTCAGCACCACGCGGCCGGTCGAGAGAGTGATGGTCCCGACGACCGCGGTGACCACCCTGTCCTCGATGAGCGCGTCGAAGAAGCCGTCGAGCGAGGAGAGGACCTCGGTGGGCGACAGTCCCGAAACGGCGTAGGCCCGGATGGCGCTGCGGACCTGGCCCATCAGCGCCGCCGCTGCCGCACCCTTGCCCATGACGTCGCCCACGCTGAAGAAGACTGCGTCTTCCCCGAGCTCGAAGACGTCGTACCAGTCGCCGCCGGCGTAGGTGCCGGCCACCCCGGCGCGGTATTCCGCGTCCAGCAGGAGTCCCTGGACGTCCGGTAGCGAGTCGGGCAGCACCGCCCGCTGGAGCACGTCGGCGACGACGTGCTCGCGCTGGAAGCGGGTCGCGTTGGAGAGTGCGACGCCCGCACGGCTCGCCACCTCGGTGGCCAAGGACACGTCGTCGGCCTCGAAGAAGCGCCCGGGGCCGTCGATGAAGGTCATGACCCCGATGACTTCGCCGTTCGCCGTCAGTGGCACCGACAACGCGGTCCAGGCGGCGCCCGGATCTGTGCCACTCTCGCCGCCGGCAGCCTCCGCGTCCGCGGCGCCTTGTGTTCCCCCAGTGCCGTCGATGTCCTCGCCGCGTGTCTCGAGCGGTGCCAGCTGGGTCCGCCCGGTGCGGAACGCGACCGCAGCTGGCGCGTCGGAGGAGAATGGCACGACCTCGCCATGGGAGCCACCGGGGGCCCTCACCCGCGCTCCGGGCCTTGCCTCGCGCATGTCGAGTCGCACGAGCCCCGTCTCGCGTGGCACCTGGACCATGCACGAGTCCGCCAGCCGTCCCTCGACGAGGCTCATGGTGCGGCGGATCACGGTCGTCGGCTCCAAGCTGGAGCTGAGCAAGCGGGTGACCTCCGACAGGAGGGACAAACGTTCACGCCCCGCTTCGGCTGCGCGCAGCGCCTCTCGTTCGTGCTCGAACACCTGCGCGCGCTCGAGGGCTTGCGCGGTCAAGCCCGCCAGGGTCGAGAGGAACCGCAGCTCGGGCTCGCCGGGCTCGGGCTCCGCTGCGAACGCCAACGAGAGCACCCCGAGCGGGCCGCTGCTGCCAATCAGCGGTTCGGTCACGATGGTCACGGGCTCGGGCAGCTCCGCCAGCACTTGGGGGACGATTTCGACTTCGACGTCGTGACCGAACTGGCCGATCTCGCCGGGCGGTTCACCGGTCCCGCCGGGCGGTTCATCGGTCCCGCCGGGCGGTTCACCGATCTCGCCCAGCGGTTCATCGGTCCCGCCGGACGCTTCGCTTACCGGTCGGCCAGTGCCGACGTGCGCGACCTCGGTGAGACCGAGCGAGAAACACGCGCCAGCGCGACTGCCCTCCACGGGCACCGTGCCGCGCGACAGCACGGCTGGGTGCCCGCTGCTCGCCAGGCAGGACAGCGAGCGCTCACCGGCAGCTGGGATCCGAACGACGGCGGACTGCGCCCCGAGGGCCCGCCGAGCCTCGGCGATTGCAGCGTGCGCGACATCACCGGGGGTCGTGGCTGCGGCGAGGGCCGAGCTCAGCCGGTGGAGGTGCTCGGTCCGTTCGAGGTTGACGAACTCGGTCAGGGTCAGACGAGCACGCTCAACGGCTTGGGCACCCGCGCCGGTGATCGTGAAGAGGAAGCCGCGGTCGGGCTCGGAGATTCCCCGGTCGTCGTCCCAGTGCACCACGACCGCACCGATGGTGCGATCCGACACCACCAGGGGGATCACAGCCAGAGCGCGAAAGCGGCTCGACGCGACCGACGCATAGAGGTCCAAGCGCTGCCGGCGCAAGTCCTCCAGCGACTCGGCGAACACGGCCACGTTTTGGCCCAACACGGGTCCGTCGAGCAGGAGGCTGGAGAGCACCTGGTCTGCGGGCTCTCCCGGGTGGTAGCCGAATCGACGAAGTGTATGCAGCTGCCCGCGCTCGCTCAGGAGGGCGAAGGTCGCCGCGTCGACGTGCAGTTCGTCGCGCAGCGCGGCAAACACTGCGTCTGCCACCTGGGCGGGATCGGCCGCCGTGGTTAGCGCCCGGGCCATCGCCTGCATGCGTTGCGCCGTCTCGGCGGCCACCCGCCGCCGGCGCTCGTTTCGTGTCTCTGTGCGCGCTGTCCACAACTGCACGTTGCGCTTGCCCCGTAGGTAGGAGATCCACATCGCCAGCGCCGTGGCGGCGAGCTGGGTCAGCACGCGCAGCGAGTGGTTGAGCTCCCCATAGCTGTGCGCCGGCGTGCTGATGACCAGCGCGAAGAAGGCGGCAAGGATGCCGACCATGGCGACCCGCGACGGCCGCGCAAACGGGGCGGCGATGAAAGGGCCGATGGCGAGCAGGCCTACGAGGGAGATGTTGCCGCCGAAGATCGCGAAGATGACGGCGACACCGGAGACCCAGACCAGCGCCACCAGGGTGGCGATCGCCTCGGCATGGTCCGCACGCTCGCTGCGCGGGCTCGCCTGAAGCTCGTCGACTCCTGGTTCTGGCACTGATCACTCCCCGGTCGCCACTGCGGGCCCGTCGTGAAACGCTATTCTTCTTGCCGGCCCGAGTCAGAGTTCGTCCCGCCCCTCACCGGGGTTGTATGCGCCATTCCTACCCCAGCGCTGAGCAGGGGAAACCCAGCCCAGACCCAGGAGGTTTAGGTTCTGGGCACCGGGGCTATAGAACGCACTGGCCAATCGCCATTGCATCTCGGTTTTGCGATCGGTCCGGGCGGCGCGGCGTCTCTGCACGTCACTAACCTTCACACGCAGCAGCCAGGAGCAACGAGTGGATCAGGAGTTTCGAATTGAGGAGCGAGCGGGCGCTTCGGCTCCTGTCATCGCCGTCAGCGGGGAAATCGACGTCGCCACAGCGCCGCAGCTGCGCGAGTACCTCCACCGCGTCATTGCGCAGGGAGAGGCGACGGTGGTGCTCGACCTCTTGGAAGTCACCTTCTTGGACTCGACCGCGCTGGGTGTGCTCGTCGGCGCGCTGAAACGCTGTCGGGAGCTCGGTGGCGATCTGCACATCGTCGTGGCTGACCCGCGCATCATGAAGATCTTCGAGATCACCGGCCTCACCAACGTCTTCACGATCACCGACTCCCTCCAAGCCGCTGGTGCGTGAATGACCGACGCGCACGACTCGCTCCGGACGGGCGATCGCATTGAACTGAAGTTCCCAGCGCGAGGCGACCTGATCGTGCTGGCGAGGCTGGTGACCAGCGCGATCTCGGCACGTGCCGGCTTCGACATCGAGGAGCTCGAGGACCTCCGCCTGGCCGTCGGCGAGCTGTGCTTGCTGACGTTGCAGGGCAGTGACGCAGGCTCCGGCGACCTGTGCCTCGAGCTGACCGTGTTGGACGACGCCATCGGGGTCGCCTCCACGTTGGACCGCGCCACTGCGTTCGCCGACCCACCCAGCGTCGACGGGGAGGAGAGCGCCCAGCTCAGCCAACAGATCCTCGACGCCCTCGTCGACGAGCACGGCCGGGAGAGTCATGACGGCAACGTGCGGGCATGGCTACAGAAGCGCCGGGGGGGGCATGCGGGGTGACCACGGGTCGGGGACGCGACCTCGAACCGCCGTCTGACGCAACGGCCGCTGACGGGTACCAGCGGCTCGACCCGGAGGTTCGAGATGAGCTGATCACCGCCAACCTGGGTCTGGCCCAGCAACTGGCGCGCCGCTTCCTGCACCGCGGGGAGCCCCTCGAGGACCTGGTGCAGGTTGCGTCGGTGGCGCTGGTGAAGTCGGTGGATCGCTTCGATCCCGAGCGCGGGGTCGATTTCGCGGCGTTCGCGACGCGGACGATCATCGGGGAGTTGAAGCGCCATTTCCGGGACAAGGGTTGGGCCGTGCGGGCAAGCCGGCGGGTGCAAGAGCTCTACCTCGAGCTGGGGCACGCCACATCTGCGCTCGCGCAGCAGCTCGGTCGCAATCCGACGGTGAAGGAGCTGTCCGAGGCGACCGGCGCGACCGAGGAAGCAGTCATTGAGGCGATCGAGGCCGGCCAGGGCTATCGCGCCGCGTCGATCGATGCGTCGGAGAGCGAGGAGGACCCCCTGTCGGCCCGACTCGGCGAACAGGACGACAACTATGACTCGGTCGAGGACCGGGTCCTCCTTGGCCCGGCGCTCGCCACCCTGCCCCCACGCGAGCAGTCCATCTTGCGGATGCGCTTTGTCGACGGGCTCACGCAGTCCGAGATCGCCTCCGCGGTCGGGGTGAGCCAGATGCACGTGTCGCGGCTGCTCTCCGCCAGCCTCGAGAAGCTGCGCGAGGGGATCGGCCGGACGGAGGCCGAGCGGGGCTGAGCGGGGCGCGCCCATCGGTGCGCCTATCGGTCGAGCACCTGATCCGAGCCGCCCCACACATCCACTAGACCGTGGTGGCGGGACGGCGTACGGCCGGATCATCCGGCCTGGAGGCACCATGACGCTGCGGGAACACTGACGCTGGAGGCACCATGACCAAGAGACTGGACGGCACGGTCACCATCGTGACCGGAGCGAGCAGTGGCATCGGCGAGTCCACGGCGCTCGCCCTGGCCGAAGAGGGTGCAGCCGTCGCCCTGGTCGCGCGGCGTCGGGACCGCCTCGAGGCGCTGGCCGAGCGCATCGGCGGCGCCGGCACCACCCTTGTCATTGAGGCCGACATCACCGACAGGGCGCAGGCGGAGCGTGCGGTGGCGACGACGGTCGCCGAGCTGGGCCGGCTCGACACCCTCGTCAACAACGCCGGCGTCATGCTCCTCGGACCGATCGTCGGCGCGCCGGTCGACGAATGGGAGCGCATGGTCCACCTCAACCTCCTCGGCCTCTTGTACTGCACGCACGCGGCGCTGCCACACCTGCTCTCGGCGGCGGAATCCGAACCCCGTGCGGTGGCCGACGTGGTCAACGTGAGCTCGGTTGCCGGCCGGGTGGCGCGGCTCAACAGCGGGGTCTACAACGCCACCAAGCACGGCGTGGGCGCGTTCAGCGAGTCCCTGCGCCAGGAAGTCACCGCGCGCCACGTCAGGATCACGCTCATCGAACCAGGCGCCACGGCGACGGAGCTGGCGTTCCACAACCGGCCCGAGATACTCGAAGGCATGGCGCAGAATTTCGCCGGCATTGAGATCATGCAGGCCGAGGACATCGCCGAGGCCATCCGCTACGCCGTCACCCAGCCCCGCCGGGTGGCCGTCAACGAGATCCTGGTTCGGCCGACCGAGCAGGAGCGTTGACATCGAGCGTGTCTCCGTCGTCGGTTGTTCGGGCTCGGGTAAGACCACCCTGGCCCGAGCCCTCGCGGCCGAACTGGGAGCCCGCCACATCGAGCTCGACTCCCTCTATCACCAACCCGATTGGACGCCCCTGGCCGATGAGGAGTTCCGCCTCAGGGTGGACGAGGCCACCGGTGACGGCCGCTGGGTCGTCGACGGCAACTACTCGGCGATCCGAGAGATCGTCTGGAACCGTGCCGACACGGTGGTGTGGTTCGACCTCCCGTATGCCACCGCCTTGGCCCGCACCATACGGCGCACGCTGCGACGAACGCTGACCCGAGAAGAGTTGTGGAACGGGAACAAGGAGCCGCTGTCGAACCTGTGGTCGTTGCACCCCGAGAAGTCGATCATCGCCTGGACCGCGACCCGCCACAAGGTGTACCGGAAGCGCTACGCGGACGCCGCCGCGAGCCAGCAGTGGGCCCGCCTGCGCTTCGTCCGCCTGGGCTCGCAGCGTGAAGCGGACGGGTTCTTGGTAGGAGTGCGGGCCGCGAGCACGAAGGAGGACTGAGATGGATCTCGAGCTCGGGGGCAAGGTCGTGCTCGTCACGGGTGGCACGGACGGGTTGGGTCTCGCGCTGGCCACCCGCCTGGCCGAGGAGGGCGCGTCGGTCGCCGTCTGCGGCCGCGACGAGGAACGGCTGCGTGCCGCCGCGCGGACGGTGGGGGAAGCGGGCGGCGGCCAGGTCCTGGCCCAGCGTGCTGACGTCAGCCGTCTCGAAGACCTCGAGGCACTGGTCGACGCGGTGAGGGCGCGCTGGGGCCGCATCGACGGGGTCGTCCACAACGCCGGGCGCTCCTCGTCGGGCTCGATCGAGGCCCTCGACGACGAGACGTGGGAGTCAGACCTGGAGCTGAAGCTGATGGCGGCGGTCCGCCTCACCCGTCTGGCGCTCCCGCCGCTCCGCGCCACCAAGGGGTCGATCCTCTTCACCCTCGCGTTGGCAGCGAAGGCTCCCGGTGCCGCAAGTGAGCCGAGCTCGGTCAGCCGGGCCGCCGGCATGGCACTCATGAAGGCGTTGTCCAAGGAGCTGGCGCCCTCGGGCGTCAGGGCGAACGCCATCCTCATCGGCCTGATCGAGAGCGGCCAGTGGGTGCGGGCCGCCAGCGGCTCGGGCACCGACCTCGCCGACTTCTACGAGCGCACCGCCAAGAACTCTGGCATCCCCCTCGGACGCGTCGGGCGGGCAGACGAGTTCGCCGACCTCGGTTCGTACCTGCTCTCGTCGCGGGCGTCGTACGTCACGGGGGCTGCCATCAACCTCGACGGCGGGCTGTCGCCCGTCGTCTGAGGGACCTCGTCGCTCCTACTCGCCGTAGCCCTCCGTCTCGGTGGCGTCCCCCGCCCCGGCGCGCTCGAGCCCGATAGCGAAGCCGTCGATCATGTCGATGCGAGTCAACGCGTCGACATGGGCCCGGCCGCTCCCGCCCCACTTGGCCTTGGCCAAGCGCCGCGCCGCCAGCGTGTCCTCGGCCACGACGAACACCACCTCGTGGTCCTCGCCCATGCGGCCCGAGCCCAGGTCGCCCCCCAAGTACGCGGCGAAGAGGTGCACGGCGGGCAGCGTAGCGACTACGAAGGACCCATGAACGAGGTGGAAATGCAGGGTCACACCATCGTGGTGACCGGAGTGACGGGCCAGGTGGCGCGCCCGCTCGCGACGGCGCTTGCTCGCTCCAACAGGGTGATCGGCGCCGCGCGCTTCACCGACGGTGCCGCGCGCAGCGAGCTCGAAGCGGCCGGTGTCGAGTGTGTGCCGGTCGACCTCGCGGCAGGCGACGTGGGCGCGCTGCCCGCCGACGCCGACTACGTCCTCAATTTCGCCGTGGCCAAGACGAACGACTGGGAGTACGACCTCGCCGCCAACAGCGGCGGGCTGGCCCATCTCATGGAGCACCACCAGAGGGCCCGGGCCTTCCTCCACTGCTCGTCGACCGCGGTCTACAAACCCGATGGGCATCGCGTCTTCGACGAGGGCGGGCCTCTCGGGGACAACCATGGTGTCTGGCCGTTCCTCCGGACCTACAGCATCTGCAAGATCGCAGCCGAAGGCACGGCGCGCTGGGCCGCGCAGCGCTTCGAGCTCCCGACCACCATCGCGCGCTTGTCGGTGCCCTACGGGGACAACGGCGGTTGGCCCGCCATCCATCTGCACATGATGCTGTCGGGTCACGCCATCCCGGTCCACGTCAACGCGCCCAGCGTCTACCACCCGCTCCACGCCGAGGACATCGTCGCCATGGTCCCCCGCCTGCTTGGCGCCGCCGGCGTCCCCGCGGTCACGGTCAACTGGGGAGGGAGTGATGCGGTCAGCATCGAGGAGTGGTGCGGCTACCTGGCCGAGCTCGCCGGCACCGAGGCCCGCTTCGAGCCGACGGAGAACACGATCGACAGCGTCGAAATCGACACGACGCGCATGCACGAGCTGGCCGGGCGGACGACGGTGCCCTGGCGCGAGGGCATGCACCGCATGGCCAAGGCACTTCACCCCGACCGCGTGGCGTGAGGGAGTTCCGCTTCGCACGCTGCGATCCCGAGGAGCCGCCCGCCTCCGACTTGCTCGCCGCCATGCGGTCCGAGCTCAACGACACGTACGAGACGTTCAGCCGCCTGGACAACCCGCCCCTCGTCGCGGAGGAGCTGCGGCCGCCCGGGGGCTCTTACCTGGTGGCGTACGAGGGGGAGCACGCCGTCGGCGGGGGAGGGCTGCGCCGGCTCGTCGAGGGCGTCGCGGAGATCAAGCGGATGTACGTGCGCCCCGAGGCGCGCTCGCGCGGCGTGGCGAGGGCCCTGCTCGTCGCCCTCGAAGACGACGCGAGGGCCCTCGGCTATGGGTTGGTACGGCTGGACACCGGCCCCAAGCAGGTGCACGCGCTCGCGCTGTACCGCTCGGTCGGCTACGTGGAAGTGCCGCCGTACAACGAGAACCCCTTCGCCTGCTTCTGGGGCGAGAAGGTTTTGTCCTGACTCGGCGACCACGCGTGGGCGGCCTGTACTGTGGCGGCGTGGGTACACAAGTGACAATCGTGGGCGGGGGCAGCTATCAGTGGGGTCCGGAGCTCATGGCCGACCTCTTCGGGACGCCGGCGCTGGCGGGGATGCACCTCGTGCTCGAGGACATCGACCCGGCACCGCTGCCAAAGATGGAGGCCCTGGCGCACAAGCTCAACGACGCCATGGACGCCAAGGCGACCATCGCCACGACGACCGACCTGCACGCAGGGCTCGACGGCGCCGACTTCGTCATCGTCTGCATCTCGACCGGTGGGTTCCGCTCCATGGCGGTGGACCTCGACGTGCCGGCGGCTCACGGCATCACCCAGACCGTCGGCGACACCGTGGGCCCCGGGGGCATCAACCGGGCCCTGCGCAACGTGCCGGTCCTGGTCGGGGTCGGCAAGGCCATGGAGGAGCGCTGCCCCGAGGCGTGGCTCTTCAACATCACCAATCCGATGACCTGTCTGACCCGCGCGGTGTGCAAGGAGACGTCTATCAAGACCGTCGGGCTGTGCCACGAGGTGGGCAACTTCTGCATGGACCTCGCCATCGCGCTCGGCCGCCCCGCCGAAGCCGTGTCGGCGTCGGTGACCGGCATCAACCACTTCCCGGTCGTGACCGCCCTCGAGGTCGACGGGGCAGACGGCCTCGAGGTGCTCCGCGAGCTGACCGAGGAGGTCGGGGGCCTGGCCTCGCTTACTCCGTACCCCGGGCGCCCGGAGGCAGATGCCTTCTCCAAGCTCGACTTCGCGCAGCGTCACATGTTCAAGCTCACGCTGCTCGACCGCTGGGGCACTTTCCCGGCGGCGGGTGACCGTCACATCGCCGAGTTCGTGTCCTTCGCCCTCACCCCCGAGTCGGACTGGGGAGCCTCCTACAACATCGCGCTGAGCCCGATCTCGCGTCGTGAACAGCACCAGGCGGCTTACGTCGCCGACGTCGACGCATGGCTGGCGGGCACCAAGGACCTGCAGACCTGGCAATCGGGCGAGCTGCCCTCGCCGATGATCCAGGCGATGCTCACCGGCGACCCCTTCGAGGCCCCCGTGAACATCCCGAACGCCGGCCAGGGGGTGGGCCTGCCCGACGACGCCGTCTTGGAGTCGATCTGCGTCATCGACGCCGACGGCATCCGCGGCCGTGACCGTACGGCACTGCCCACGCCGTACGACGAGCTCGTGCGCCGGCACGTGGCCACCCAAGAGCTCACAGTCGAGGCCGCGCTGCGGGGTGACCGCGCCCTGGCGGAGGAGGCCTTCGCGCTGGATCCGCTGGCCGGCCGTGGGGACCTACGGGACATCGAGGCCATGGTCGGCCAGCTGCTCGGCGGCACGGCCGAGTGGCTGCCTCAGTTCGCCTAGTCCCGCCGAGACGTCTGGAGGGACACGCATGCGCATCGGGTTCATCGGGCTGGGCGCCATGGGGCTGCCGATGGCCGGGCATCTCGTCGCCGCCGGCCACGACGTCACCGTGGCCTCGCGCAGCCGCGGCCCGATCGACGCCGCGGTGGCACAGGGGGCCGTGGACGGGGGATCGCCGCGCGGGGTGGCTGAGGCGTCCGAGGTGACGTTCCTGTGCGTCCCCAACTCGCCCGAGGTGCTCGAGGTCGTCGACGCCATGCTCCCGGTCCTGGGACCGGGCAAGACCGTGGTCGACTGCTCCACCATCGACCCCGAGGTGGAGCGCGCTCAGCACGTCCGGGTCGGGGAGACCGGGGCCCGCTACCTCGACGCGCCGCTGTCGGGCGGCACGGCCGGCGCGCAGAAAGGCACCTTGACGCTGATGGTGGGCGGCGACGCCGGCGTGCTGGGGGACACCCAGCTGGCGATGGACCCCTTCGCCGGGCTCGTCGTCCACGTCGGTGGCCCGGGTATGGGCCAGGTCGTCAAGCTCTGCAACCAGGTGATCTACGCGGCGCAGATGACGGCCACGGCAGAGGCGACCGCCATGGCGGTCCGGTCCGGGGTCGACATGGCCAAGCTGCTCGAGGTGCTCACGCACGCAACCGGGGACTGCGTTGCCGTGCGCACGCGGCTGCCGGTGCCCGGCGTCATCCCCGACAGTCCGGCATCCAACGGCTGGCAGCCCGGTTTCATGACCGACTTGATGGCCAAGGACCTCGACTTGGCCATGGCCTACGCGGTGCGTACCGGTGTCCCGGTGTCGACCACCGCAGCGGCGCGGCAGCTCCTCACGGCCGCCAGTGCAGCCGGCTACGGCCGGGAGGACTTCTCCGCCGTGGCGAAGGTCGTCCTCGCGCTCTCGGCTGCCGGATGACGAGCCCGGGCCCGCTCCCCACACCCGCGCTCATCCTGGCGGCGGACCACCGTGCCCGTGCCGTCCTCACCACCGAGAACTGGGCCGAGTTCTTCGGGTCGCTGGCGAAGGCCCTGCCCTACTGCGACGGGATCCTCGCCACGGCGCAGCCGTTGGAGGGCTTGGCTACGGCGGGGCATCTCACCGCGTTGCACCGGACCTACCTCTCCCTCAACCGCACCGGCCTGGCAGGTTCGGTCTTCGAGCTCGACGACCGTCTGGTGGCCACCGTCGGCCGCGCCGCGTCGGACGGCTGGAGCGGGGTCAAGCACATGACGCGCATCGACATGGACGACCCGGTCACGCCATCTGCCCTCGAGCTGCTCGGACACGTCCTCGAGCAGTCGCGAGCGGCGGGGTTGGAGGCTCTCGTTGAGCCGTTGCTTTGGAGCGAGGGGCGAATCCGCCGCGACACCGACGCCATCGTGCTGGCCGCGGTCGTCGCGCATGACATGGGTGCGCCGGTGATCAAGGTGCCCGTGCCCGGCGTGAACCCCGGCATAGAGCGCCAGCGGGCCGTGGCGCGGATCGTCGCCAGCGTGAGCGCCCCCGTACTGTTCCTCGGCGGCCCGCGCAATGACGGCGGCCGCGACCGCGTCCTCGACGAGGTGCGTGACGTCATGGAGGGGGGCGGCGCCGGTATGGCGATGGGCCGGACCGTGTACCAAGACCCCGACCCGGCCGAGATGGCGAGCCTCGTCAACGCGCTCGTCCACGGCACATGATCCTGACCATCGATTTCGGCACGTCGGTCACGAAGGTCGGGTTGTGGGGGGAGAGAGGGCTCGTTGCGTTGTCGCGTTCTGAGCTCACTACGACCCATCCCGAAGTGGGTTGGGCGGAGCAGGACCCGCTGCGCTGGTGGACGACGCTCGTGATCGCGTGCGCCGAGGCGCGCGCGCAGGCGCCCCAGGCCTTCAACGAGGTGGACGTCGTGGCCTGCTCGGGGGCGCGGCAGACCTTCGCCCCGATGACGTCGCGGGGCGAGCCCGTCGGCAAGGGCATCTTGTGGTCCGACCATCGTGCTGCCGCCGAGGCGCGTGTCCTGGCGGAGCGCATGGGCGGCGACGACATCAACCGGGCCCGCACCGGCATCCCGCTCGACGCCGGAGCCGTCGCGGCCAAACTGGCGTGGCTGGCCGAGAACGAGCCCACACGGCTCGAGGCCGCGGACCTGATCCTGTCGCCGCGCGACTTCATCGTGCTCCGCATGACGGATCAGGCGGTGACGGACGCGACCTTCGCCTCGCGCAGCGGCCTCTACGATTTCGACGGCAACGCGGTGCGCGAACTGGCGGGGCCGGCGCTCGGCAAGCTGCCCAGCGTGGTGCCGTCCGACACGGTGGTCGGACAGCTGAAGTCGGTCCCCGCAGCCGAGCTCGGGCTGCGCCCGGGCATTCCGGTGGTGATCGGGGCGGGTGACCGACAGTGCGAGGTGCTGGGGTCGGGCTCGTCGGAGGACCACCCGATGGTGAGCTGGGGCACGACCGGCAACGTGTCGGTGCCGGTGCAGGATCGCCCTGTCCCATCGCCCGCCGGGGCGGTGGTGACGCGGGCTGCCGACAGCGGCTGGCTCCTCGAAGGAGGACTGTCGTCTGCGGGTTCGTTCCTCGGCTGGCTGGGGCGGCTGCTCGGCCGCACGAACGACGAGCTGGCACGGCTGGCCGGTGAGAGTCCGCCGGGTGCGCGGGGCGTGGTCGCCGTACCGTGGCTCGACGGCGCTCGCGCGCCGTGGTGGCGAGACGACGCCCGGGCGGGGTTCATGGGCCTGGGCGCGGCCCACGGTGCCAGCGACCTGGCCCGCGCGGTGATCGAGTCAGTGGCGTGGGACGTGCTGCGCGTGATGGAGGTGGTAACTGTCGGCCGTCTGGGCGGCTCCAGCGCGGAGGGCGTGACCTTGGGAGGTGCGGGTTCGGGGCTCCCGGTCTGGGTGGGCGTGCTGACGGCGGTACTCGGCGTGCCCGCCATCCGTCGCCGCTCCGGTGAGGCTGCATCCGCAGGCGCCGCGCTCCTGGCGGGCCGTGCACTGGGAATGGGCCTGACGCTCGACCAGCTCGACCCGGTGCAGGCCGTGATCGAGCCCGATGCCGAGGCGGTCGAGATCTACCGCAGCTTGCGTCCCCGCGTCGACCACGTGGCTTACGCGGTCATCGCCGCAACGGAGTCCCTCCCAAGCGAAGCCCGCAGTCCGGCATTCTGAGCCAAGCGATGCGCGTCGACCTCGCCTACGGCCGTCACGGCGTGTCGGTGGAGGTTCCCGCGCATGCCGAGGTGGTGGTGCCGGTCGACGAGCCGGCCTTGCCCGACGAGGCAGCCGCCATCACGGCGGCGCTGCGGTCCCCGCTCACGGGCGCGCCGCTCGCCGACCTGCTGACCGCCGGTGACCGGGTCGCCGTGGTCTTCCCGGACCTCACCCGGCCGATGCCGAACCGGATCGTCCTTCCCCCCCTGCTGACCGAGCTGGCGCGCGCCGGCGTGCCCGACGACCGCATCACGCTCCTGTGCGCCACGGGGACGCACCGGCAGGCGACGGTGGCAGAGATGGAGGAGCTGGTGGGCGCGGACGTCGTCGCCCGCTACGCGCTCGTCGACCACGACGCAACCAGCGACGCCCATGTGGGGGTCGGCGAGGTCGACGGCACGCCAATCCTCTTGCAGCGCGAGTACGTGGAGGCGGACGTCCGCATCATCACCGGTTTCGTCGAGCCGCACTTCTTCGCCGGCTTCAGCGGGGGGCCGAAGGGGGTGTGTCCCGGCCTGGCAGCGACGGAGACGATTCTCGAGGCACACCACCCGCGCCGCATCGCCGACGCCCGGGCCACGTTCGTCACGAGGGCGGGCAACCCGGTGCACGACTTCGTTCGCGCCGCCGCGGCGCTTGCGCCACCCGATCTGTCGCTCGACGTCGCCATCAACCGGGCGCGCCGGGTGACCGCCGTCTTCGCGGGGCCACTGCCCGACGCACACGACGCGGCCTGCGCGCACGTGCAGGCGTCCGCGGTCCGCGAGGTCGGGGCTCCGTTCGATCTCGTGGTCTCGACGAACGGTGGCTACCCGCTCGATCGCAACCTCTACCAGGCTGTCAAGGGCATGGCTGCGGCCGAGCGGATCGTGCGAGACGAGGGCGTCGTGATCATGGCCGCCGCGTGCGAGGACGGGGTGCCCGCGGGTGGCGCCTTCGCCCGCTTGTTGGCGGAGGCAACGACGCCGGCGGAGCTCATCGGCGTGCAAGGTGGTCCCGAGCTCGACCGGTGGCAGGCCCAGGTGCTGGGACGGGTGCTGGCCCGCGCCGAGGTCCAGCTCCACAGCGACGGGCTCGACGACGCCACCATCGCCGACGCCCTCTTGACTCCGGTCGCCGACCTCGATGCGGCGGTGGAGGGCGCGCTCGGCCGCCTCGGCGCTCGGGCGCGCGTGGCCGTTATCCCCGAGGGGCCCCTGACGGTGGCCACCGTCGCTGCCGGCGTCTGAAAAGGCCGGCTGAGCGCGCGCCACCGGCCCGACGCCAGCACCTGACGCCGACGTCAGGGATAAAGTCCCCCGGTGGCCGACGACCCGCTCTTCGAGTTCGCCGTCCCAGACGACCTGTTGCGAGAAGCGGTGTCGCAGGTCAAGGACCCCGACGTCGTGGCGGACCTCGAAGTCATGCCGGGCACGGGCGAGGGCAGGCCCCCCTCCCTTGTCGGGATCCTCAAGAGTTCCGGCTACGCCCCCTTGATCCTGCTGACCGCGGCCGCGCTGGTCCCGGGCACCTTCGGCAACGGCATCAATCTCATCGGCGCCAACCTGAAGGCGTCGTTCCACATGTCCAACGCGTCCCTCGGCGCCGTGGCGTTCATCGCCCAGGTGTCCCAGCTCCTGTGGGCCGTCCCGCTGGCGGTGTGGGCCGACCGGGGGAGCCGCAAGCTGGTGGCCGGCGTCGCCCTCCTCATCTTCGCCGGCTTCGGCAGCCTCATGGCGCTCTCGCCGAACGTCTGGGCGTTCGCCTTCTTGTACCTGGCCGCCTCGGTGGGCACCGGGGTGAACAACACGGTGCACAACTCCTATCTCTCCGACGCCTATCCGACCGAGGGGCGCGGCCGGATCTTCAGTTGGCACAACCTCTCCGACCCGCTCTCGCAGACGGTCGGCATCTTGATCTTCGGCTTCGTCGTGACGATCGCCCACGACTGGCGCTACGGCTTGCTCGTGGCGCTGGCCGGCATCCCCCTCGGCTTCGCCCTCTTCACGCTGCGCGAGCCGGAGAAGGGCGCCAACGAGAGCAGCCACATCCTCAAGGCGTCCGGGATGGACCTGCACTCCCAGCAGGAGCAGGCGCCCAGGGTCCTGCTCGGCTCCGCCGTGACCCGGCTGCTGAGAATCCGCTCGCTCTACTACGAGCTCGTCGCGGTGGCCATCCTGGGCTTCGCCGGCACCGGAGCGCCGCTCTTCGGCAACCTGTTCTTCATCGACAAGTTCCACCTCGACACGGCCAGTCGGAGCGAGGTGTACGCCATCATCGGGCTCGCGGCCTTCCTAGGGCTCCCGCTCGCCTACGTCTTCGGCGACCGCTACTTCCGCAAATCCCCCCAGCGCCCGCTGGTCATCGCCGGGATCTGCATCACGGCGTACGGCGGCCTCTTCGTCCTCTCCCTCTACGTGCCCCAACTCTGGCTGTGTGTGACCCTGCAGTTCCTATCAACGGCCGCTGTCTCGCCGCTCGCCATCTGCATCTTCCTCACGCTGGCTGCCACGGCGCCGCCGGAGATGCGCACCATCTGCTTCGCGATGTTCGGGGTGTACTCGCTGGTGTTCGGCGGGTTCACCGGCTCGGTGCTGCTCGGCGCGTTCTCCGATGCCATCGGCGGCCTGCACGGCATCATCGTGGCCCTCACCTTGATCTTCCCGGTCTGTGCCGTCGGTGGGCTGCTGCTGATAATCGGCTCGCGCTGCGTGCGCCGCGACATCACACTCGTGATCGAGGACGTGCTCGAGCGCTACGCCGAGGGCAAGCGTCGACAGACGGGTGGTTCCATCCCGGCGCTCCAGATCCACAATCTGGACTTCTTCTACGACACCAACCAGGTGCTCTTCGACGTCAACCTCGAGGTCGAAGAGGGCGAGATGGTGGCGTTGCTGGGTACCAACGGCGCCGGCAAGTCTACGTTGTTGCGTGCCGTCTCGGGCCTGTCGCATCCGCACCGCGGGGTGATCCGGGTCTTCGGCATGAACTCGACCTACCTAGAACCCGAGCAGATCATCGACCTAGGTGTCGCGCTCTTGGTGGGCGGCAAGATGACGTTCCCCGGCCTGAGCGTCCGGGACAACCTGCGTATCGGTGGGCACACGCTGCGCGGTGACCGCGTCAAAGCCGCCAAGGCACACGACGAGGCGCTCGAGGCGTTCCCCGAGCTCGCCGAGCGGCTCGACCAGCCGGCGGGCACCCTCTCGGGCGGTGAGCAGCAGATGCTGGCACTGTCGCGCGTGATGATGACCGCGCCCCGGCTCCTCATGATCGACGAGCTGGCGCTCGGGCTGGCGCCCATGACGGTCGAGCGCCTCATGGGCATGGTGCGCCGCATCAACGACGGCGGCACCACCGTGATCCTGGTCGAGCAGAGCCTCAACCGGGCGCTCAGCCTGGCGGACCGCTGCTTCTTCATGGAACGCGGCGAGATCCGCTTCGACGGGCCCACCTCCGAGCTCATGGGACGCGACGACCTCCTGCGTCCCGTCTTCCTCGGAACCGCGGCCTCGGGGCTGGGGTAGGTCCACCAGATGCTCGCCCTCTCGGCGCCGAACTTCGTCCTCGTCCAGGGGCTCTTCTACGGCCTGGGTTACGGGCTGCTCGCCCTCGGCCTCGTGCTCGTCTACCGCACCAACCGGGTCCTGAACTTCGCGCAGGGCCAGATCGGCGTCATCGCGGCCGTCTTCTTGGTGAAGCTCACCGCCGACTTCAAGTTCAACTACTGGTTCGCGCTGGTGCTCTCCATCGGCCTGGCCGCCTTCGTCGGCGCGCTCTCCGAGCTGATCCTGCGACGGCTGTTCACCCGTCCCCGCGTGCTGGTCATGGTGGCCACGATCGGGCTGAGCTACGTGCTCCTCGCGCTGACGGCACTGCCCTTCATCCGGCCCTCCAACCTCTACAAGCCCGTACCGGTGCCCTTCGACCTGTCGATCACGCTCGGGCCGGTCATCATCACGCCCACCGAGGTCCTCACGCTGATCGTCGCCCCCATTGTCACCGTGGCCCTCGTGCTGGCGGTGCGATTCACCTCGTGGGGCCTTTCCATGCGCGCCATGTCCGAAAACGCCGACTCGGCCCGCCTCTCGGGCGTGTGGATCCGGCGCACCTCCACCCTGACCTGGACGGTGGCCGGTGCGCTCTCCGCCTTTACCGCCATCCTCAACGCGCCCAACCAGACGAGTGCGTTGACGCAGGCGCTCTCGCCCGACCTGTTGCTCTACGCGCTGACCGCCGCGCTGATCGGCGCCATGATCAACTTGACCGTCGCCTTCATCGCGGGAGTGGGGATGGGCGTCTTCCTCGAGATCCTCGAGTGGAACGTCCCCTCGCCGGCCAAGCAGCAATTGGTGATCTTCATCGTCGTGATCGCCGTGCTCCTGATCCGAGTGGGTGGCCTGCGCAAGGGAGCCCGGACGGCGGACCGCAGCACCTGGGCCCACGGTGCGGTCACCACGATGCGCGCCGGCGCCGACCAGCTGCGCCGGCGTGTGTCGACCTTGGGCATCTGGCTCAGCGTGGCCGTCGCCGTCCTGTTGCCCTTCGTCCTCTCCGTCGGCAACAACGTGCTCCTGAGCCAGATCTGCATCTATGCGGTCATCGCACTGTCCCTGACCATGCTCACGGGCTGGGCGGGCCAGGTCTCCCTCGGCCAGTTCGGGCTGGTCGCGGTGGGCACGCTCGTCGCGGTGCACCTGGGCACGTCGGTCCCGCTCCCGCTCGTGATGCTCTACGGCGGCGCCGTGACCGCGGTCGTCGCCATTCTCGTGGGATTGCCCGCGCTGCGAATGCCGGGCCTGTTCCTGGCGGTGACCACGCTGGCCTTCGCCATCTTCATGCAGAACGCGGTGCTGGCCACGCCGTGCATCACGGTGCCGGGCATCAACAAGACGCTTTGCACCGGTCTGCCGAACCCGGCTTACACCTTTGTGAACCGGCCGAGTCTCTTCGGTATCAGCCTGGCCTCCCAGCGTTCCTTCGCCTGGTTCTCGGTCGGCGTGTTGCTCCTGTCCGTCTTCATGGTCCGCATCTGGCGCGACAAGGGTGTGGCGCGGCGGCTGGTCGCGGTGCGCGACAACGAGCTCACCGCGGCCGCCATGGGCATCCCGATCCTGCGCACCAAGCTGCTGGCCTTCGGGCTGTCCGGGTTCATGGCGGGTTACGCCGGGGTCTGCTTCGCCTTCGCGACCCAGCAGATCAACAACACCGACATCACCTTCGACCCGACGACATCCTTCGTGATCATCTCGATGGTGGTGATCGGGGGCCTGGGGTCCATCCCCGGCGCCATTTTGGGTGCGCTGTACCTCGAGGGCCTGCCTGCGATCTTCGGTGCCAACCAGACGATCCAATTCATCACGAGCGGTCTCGGGTTGATCGCCTTCATCTTGTATCTGCCTGGCGGACTGGCCGAGGTACTGCACCGCACCGGCGACCTGGTGACGATGGGGATCCGTGGCGCACAGGAACGCCTCTCGGCGCGCCACGCCGGCCCGCCGGTTGCACCCACCGGCGCCGTGGCCGCCACGGCTCCCTCGCTTGTGGGGGACGGGAGCGAGAAATGACCTCGGTGACCGCGCGCAGCGAGGCCGAGGCGCTTTCGCGTCATCCGGCCCATCTCTCGGTGGACGGGCTCAGCGTTCGCTTCGGCGGCATCCACGCGCTGAACGGCGTCTCCTTCGAAGCCCAGCCGGGCGCCATCGTCGGGCTGATCGGTGCCAATGGGTCGGGGAAGACGACCACACTGGACGTGATCTCGGGCCTGGTCGCGCCGCAGGCGGGCACCGTAGTGCTCGACGGCACCAACCTGGCCGAGTACCTGCCCGAGGAGCGACTCGGGGTCGGGATGGTGCGGTCGTTCCAGGACTGCCGCCTCTACCCCGAGCTGACCGTGCTCGACGTGCTGCTGCTCTGCGAGGACGCCCGTCATGAGGTGCGGGTGCTCTCGACCACGCTCCGCTTGCCCTGGGCCCGCCGGGCCGAGAAGCGCAAGCTGGAGGCGGTCAACGAAGTGATCGCTGCCTTCGGGCTGGAGCGCTTCCGCTATCACCGCACCGCGCAGTTGTCCACGGGCACCCGCCGGGTGGTGGACCTGGCTTCGATCGTGCTGGCCAAGCCGCGGATCCTCCTGCTCGACGAGCCGACGGCAGGGATCGCACAGCGGGAGGCCGAGGCCTTCATCCCCCTGCTGCAGCGCCTCCACCAGGTGGCCGACACGACGATCGTCTTGGTCGAGCACGACGTGCCCTTGGTCTTCGAGCTCTGCTCCGCCGTGGTGGTGATGGAACTGGGCCAGGTGGTCGCCGCCGGTCCGCCCGAAGTGATCCGCGCTGACCCGAAGGCTCTGGCCGCCTACCTTGGTGCGAGCGACGAGGCTCTAATGGCATCGGGGCCGGTCACGGGGGAAGGCGGAGCGACAGGCGGGTCGAGCGGTGGCGCGATGGAACGCACCGAGGGAGGGTGATGATGGAGGCGAGCATGAAGGTTCCTGCGCACCGGGGGGTCTGGCACCCCTGGGCGCCCCTAGGTCGGTCGTGGCGGCGCTTCCGGCGCCGGCCCCGCGCCATGCAGGTGCGCACGGCGCTCATCGTTATCGCCATCGTGGTGGGGCTGGTGGCATGGCTGGTCTTCGCTCCCACGGGGTCGCCCGGCGGAGGCGGCTCGGCCGGCGCGGCCGAGCCAGCGCTGCATTCGAGCAGCACGGCGACGCCGCCCAGCCAGGCCAGCACATCGACGCGCGGGCTGAGCACGACCGAGATCAACGTCGTCTTCCCCGTCGTCGCCATCAACAGTCTGGCCGGCCAGCTCGGCTTCGCCGAGGACAAGGAGTACAACGAGCAGATCCCGGCCATCCACCTCTACGTGAACCAGATCAACGATGCCGGTGGCATCAACGGGCGCAAGATCAACCCGATCATCGTCAGCTTCGACCCGGAGAACGACGCCAACATGCAGGCGCTGTGCGAGCAGTGGACGCAGGGGAACCCGGCCGCCTTCGCCGTGCTCGACGGCATCGGGACCTGGACGGGCACCAATCAGCTCTGCGTGACCCAGCAGGGCCACACGCCACTGATCAGCGCCTGGTCCACCACGACGGACTGGACCAACCTCGGTTCACCGTATTTGTGGTGGACCGGTGCCGACATGGCACCGGTGCTGGCCGCGACCGTCGAGTGGGGTATCAGCTCGGGCCGGCTGGGCCACGGCAAGAAGGTCGGCGTGGTCGTCTCGGACCAGGCGGCCGACCAGGACGCGCTCAACGACTTCTTGATGCCGGACCTCAAGAAGGCGGGTATCACGCCCGAGGTCGAGACGGTGGCCGGGAACCCCGACGAGACCTCGACCACCAACTCGGACGCGCAGCTGGCCGTCGAGCGCTTCAAGTCCTCCGGCGTCCAGTCCGTCTTCCCGCTGCTGCCCGAGAACGCCTTCTTCCCGTATCTCGCCTCGGAGGCCTCACAGCAGTACGTTCCCCAGCTCCTCCTGAGCGACTACCAGTCGACGGTCGAGGTCGCGCTCGGCCTCATTCCGACTCCGTACGAGGCAGAGCTGAACGGTCAAGAGGGCGTGACGACGGAGACGTTGGGTGGGTTCGACGACAACAGGCCTGAGAGCCAGGGCGGCTACGACCCCGGCGTGCGCTCCTGTTACAGCACCTGGCACGCCTATCACCCCAAGCCCATTGCCGGCACCACCAGCATCTACATCGAGGAGCAGGGACCGATTCAGGCTTGGTGCGGGGCCATCCGCCTCTTCGCCACGGCAGCCAAGGACGCCGGCAAGAACCTGAACCGGCGCACCTTCGTCGAAGCCATGTCCAAGATCGCCAATTACCCGGGCACGCTCTCGCCGGTGTGGACCTTCGGTCCCAACAAGTACTACGGGCCCACGCAGTACCAGGTGGTCAAGGTCCACAACAACGTCCCTCCGTCCTCGCAGTGCAAGCTCAAGACGAATCACAAGCCTCAGGGCACCTGCTGGGTGACGGAGCAGCCGTTCAAGCCGTTGCCGGCCTCGTCGGGCTCGTAGTTCCCGGAGCGACGCACCGGGGGGTGACGATGAAGGCGAGCATGGAGGTTCCCGCGCACCGGGTGGTCCGGCGCCCCTTGTTGATGGCCGTCGTGGTCGGGCTGGCCTGTCCAAGATCACGAACTTCCCCGGCACCATCTCACCCATCTGGAGCTTCGGCTCTGACAAGTTCTATGGCCCGGTCGAGTACGAGGTGGTCAAGGTGCACACCAATGTGCCGCCCTCTGCACAGTGCAAGGTCCCCAAGTCCGGCAAGCTCGTCGGCACCTGCTGGGTGACGGTCCAACCCTACAAGCCCCTCCCGGGGCTGTCCTCGGGCTCCTGATCACCGTGCGCCGGCAACCGCCTCGCCGACGCGTTCAGGCGATGGCGGTCGGCGTCGGTGGTCGCCCCTCGATGATGTCCTCGAAGCGCGTCTCGAGCGCAGGGATGAGGTCGGGGTGGGTGAGGATGTAGAAGGTGTTGGTCCGCACCGCGTCGAGGACGCGGTCGGCCACCGCCTCGGCCGGGATGCCGGCGCCCACCATCTGCTGCACCGCGGCACGCAGCTCGGTCGCGCCCTCGACCTCCCGCTCGGGAGCCCAGGCCGGGCGGTTGCGGTCAGACTCGGCGATGCGGGTCTGCACGAACCCGGGGCACAGCACCGAGACGCCGACGGGCGCGGCGACCGCCTGCAGGTCCTTGAACAGCGTCTCGGAGATGGCGACCACCGCCTGCTTGGTCGCGTTGTAGGGGCCGAGGAAGCCCGCAGTGGCGAGCCCGGCGATCGATGCCGTGTTCACGACGTGCCCCTCGCCCTGTTCGATCAGGAGTGGCACGAAGGTGGCCACGCCGTGGATGACGCCCCACAGGTTCACGCCGAGGATCCAGCGCCAGTCCTCCTCGGACACCTCCCAGATCGGGCCACCCAGCCCGACTCCGGCGTTGTTGTGCACCAGGTGCACCGCGCCGAACCGGTCGAGAGCCGCCTCGCGGAGCGCCCGGACGGATTCGGCGTCCGACACGTCGGTGACCACCCCGATCGCGTCGGCTCCCTGGTTCGCGAGCGCGTTCTCAGCATCCTTCAGTGGACCTTCTTCGATGTCCGCCAGGACGATCAGCATGCCGTCGGCGGCCGCGCGCCGCGCAACCGCCCAGCCAATGCCGCTGGCGCCGCCAGTGATTACTGCGACCTTTCCCTCCAGGTCCTGCATCGAGGCCTCCTTGTTCGCCTTGTCGCTTCGCCCTGTGGTCTCGTCAGGAGTCAAGCACGGCGAGGCGAGCCCGGCCACTGCTTCGAAGGGCGATCCCGGCGGCGTGGTGCCGCTCAGTCCCCGTTCAAGCGCCAGAAGCCGGTTCCGGGCGGTCCCTGCTCGACGCGCGCGAGCACGGCCTCGGCGCACTGCGCTGCCGTGAGGACCGACGTGTCGACTTCGAGGTCGTACGCGTGCCCGGCGTGCACCAGGTCCTGCCAGCGCTCGACGGCGTGCACCAGGTCGGGCTCGGCCCTGGCCCGATCCTGACCCCACGTCCCCGCCCGGCGCTGCCAGATCACGTCGAGCGGACAGCGGACGCCGACGAAGAGCACCGGGAGCCCCACAAGGCGGTGCGCGCCGTCGCGCTGGATGCCGCGCGGCGCGGCGTAGGACTCGTGGAGGCCGATGTCGACGGCCACGTCGTCGCCATGGCGAGCGAGGGCAGCAATGGAGTCGAAGAGCTCCGAATACAGAGTGACGACGCGTTCTTCAAGGTCGGGCCGTTCGCCCCCTGGGCGCAGCCCGATGCCCGGCATCGATGACGGGGAGGTGGCCCGCACCGAGGCGTCGACTCCGAGGTTGACCCAGGCCCGAGGCCCTGTCGAGTGCATGGCGCGGGCGATCGACGTCTTCCCGGATCGGGGCGCCCCGTTCAGGATCACGATCCGGCCGACACGGGACTCAACAGGCACAAGAAAAAAGATCGATGACGGAGAGTGATTGTTTGAACGTTGTGTGCGGTCTAGCCGACAACTCTAGTGGCGAAACAGCCGTGTGGACGGAGTTCATCCGTCCAATTCGGTGGATCGATAGAGGCGGTTGTCGAAGGGACCGAGGCATGGTTACAGAAGAAGAGTGGGTTGACGAATTAGAAAAGGCCAACAAGATGCGCATCATCCTCCCGGCAGCGGGTCTGCTGGTGATGGGTCTGTTGGTCATTCCTGCAATAGCAGCCGGCGACGCTGTCTCGAACGGGATCCTCCGCTTCGTGACCACCATCGGCGTGCTCCTGTTCCTCCTCATCCCAGAGGTCGTGCTCCTGGTCGGCCTCAGTGACCGCCAAGCGCGGGTTGGGAACGAGAAGCTCAAGGAGCTCACCGCCGAGTTGACCGACGCCATCGAGGCCGGCGACCGCCAAGCGGTCATCCGCGACGCCCAGGCGCAACGCCAGCGCTTCGAGAGCCGGCTCGCGAACGCACTCGACATGGCCGAGGGCGAGCCCGAGGTCATCGACGTCATTGAGCGGTCCTTTGCAGCCATACTCCCCGAAGCGCCGGCCGAGCTGCTCCTGGCTGACAACAGCCACGCCCACCTGCTTCGCATGGCCGGCGTGGGTCCCGAGGGAAAGCCGCCGTGCTGCAACGTCGACTCACCCGATCGTTGCCCGGCAGCCCGCCGGGCCCAGATGCAGGTCTTCTCCGACAGCGACGCCCTCGACGCCTGCCCAAAGCTGCGCAACCGCCCGGAGGGTCGCCTCTCTGCCATGTGCGTGCCGGTCTCGATCATGGGACGCACGGTCGGCGTGATCCATGCAACCGGCAAGGCCGGGGACGTGGTGGAGGACAGCAAGGTGCAGGATGTGACGACGCTGGCCAAGCTCTCCGGCGCCCGGATCGGCCTGCTGCGGGTCATGGCCGAGACGCAGCTCCAAGCATCGACCGACACGCTGACGGGGCTGCTGAACCGGCGATCGTTCTCCGAACAGGTCGCCAGCATCCCGCAGCACATGCAGCCGATGGCGATGGCCATGGCCGACTTGGACCACTTCAAGGCACTGAACGACACCTACGGTCACGAGACCGGCGACCGTGCGCTGCGATTGTTCGCCAGGGTCATGCGCGACTCGCTCCGCACGAGCGACATCGTGTCGCGCTATGGCGGTGAGGAGTTCGCCATCGTCTTTCCCGACTGCTCGGCCATCGACGCGATGCGGGCACTCGACACCGTCCGGGCGCAGCTCGACGCCGCCATCACCGTCGGTGGTCTGCCCAAGTTCACCGCCAGCTTCGGCATCACCGATACGGAGCCAAGCGAAGACCTGACCGCGGCGCTGGGCCGGGCCGACGACGCGCTGCGGGCGGCCAAGCACCAGGGGAGGGACCGGGTCATCCTGCACGATCCTCTCGCCCAGGCCATCGCGATGAGCGATAACGGCAACGGCAACGGCAACGGCAACGGCAACGGCAACGGCAACGGCAACGGCAACGGCAACGGGGTCCCGGCCAACGGTGACGGTTCGTGGGTCGACCCGGTCGACTCGGACCTGACCAGATCCCGCACCTACGAGTTCGAGGTCGGCGAGGACAGCTAGCAGAAAGATCACACCCGGCCCAGGCGAACCCCGCGACTAGAGCAGCGAGAACGTCCCGGCCTCGACCATCACGAGCACCCCGATGCAGCACAGCAGCACGGGGACCGCCACCGTACCGAGGCGGGCCATGGCTGATCGCGCTCTGGGGTGGCGCCCACCCCAGAGCACCACTGCCGTCACGGCCGCCTCACCGAGGATGAAGACCACGGCGATCGCGCCCAGCCGACTGGCGTCGCTCGCCCGAAAGAGTGGAATGTAGGCCGCCAGATTGTCGCCGCCGGCACCGATGGTGACCAACGCGGCGGCCGTCAGGCTCCGGCCTACGGCGCGCTGTGCCAGGGGATCATGTGATCTCAGTCGCGAGCCGGCTGCTCCCGACGGTGCCTCTGACGCCTCGCCCGTGCCTTGGTGGGCACGACGAAGTCCGACGAGCCCGCGCAGGCCGATGGCAAGCGGCACCAGTCCGAGGAAGCCCACCACCGCCGCGGAGAACTCGAACAGGAGCACTGCGGCGGCCGCCGCCACCGCGACGAGGACGCAGAACCCCAGTACCTGCCCCGCCGCGATGCGATGCGCGCGCCCCTCCGGCGCGCCGGCGACCATGGCCGTGGTCACGACGCAGTTGTCGATATTGGTCCCGACGAAGGCCACCGCCGCGACGCCGAAGTCGGCCGCCAGGCCGGCCGTTGCCACGAGGGGAAGTGGGCTCAGCCGGCAGGCAGCGGCAGGGCGGGCCCAAAGGGCTTGTCGCCCCGCAGGGTCACCCGGTGGGCGTAGCGGGCGGCGGTGCCGTAGTCATCGAGCGCGTAGTGCATCGTCGCCCGGTTGTCCCAGAAGGCGACCGACCCCTCCCGCCAGCGGAATCGGCAGGTGTACTCCGGCTTGATGCAGTGGTTGTAGAGCATCTCGAGGACAGCGTTGCTCTCGTTGTCCGACAACCCGAAGATCGTCCGGGTGAATTGGCGGTTGACGAAGAGGCCGTTGCGGCCCGTCTCGGGGTGTGTCCGCACGACGGGGTGCAGGGCCGGCAGCAGCTTCTCGCGCCACGTGCCGTCCCACTCGTAGCCGCCGCGTGCCTCCACGTCGGCTGCGAACCACGGGTCGTGGTGGATCGCGATCAGCTTGTCGCACATCTCGCGCACGGCGGATGCGAGACCGTCATAGGCGTCCTGAAGGCTGGCCCACATGGTGTCGCCGCCGACCTCGGGCGCCTCGAGCATGTAAAGGATGGAGCCCATCGCCGGTGTTTCGAGGAATGTGACGTCGGTGTGCCACCAGCTGGCTCGGTCCACCTTGCCGTCGATCGCGAGCACCTCGGGGCTCGCGTCGATGGAGGGGAGGACGGGGTGCGCCTCGGTCACGGTGCCGAACTGGCGAGCGAAGTCGGCCTGCTGCTCGGCGGTCAGGGACTGATCCCGAAAGAAGATGACGTGGTGCGTGTTGAGCGCGTCGCGGATAGTTCTGACGACGTCGGACGACAACGGGGCCGAGATGTCCACGCCGGCAATTTCGGCGCCGATGGTGGGCGAGATGGGATGCACACTGACTGCGGTGGCGAGGGTCACGGCCCAATTGTGCCCGAGGCGAGAGCAAGGCTCAATCGCAGCCCGAGAATCGAGGCTCGGCGGGGCGAAGATGCTCCGCCATCCGCCTACATTGGCCGAGCACCGTCCGCCCGCCGAGCGCGGATCGCGAGAAGGGACAGACATGAGCGAGGACACCGGGGACACGGCGCAGAGCGCTGGGCTGGTCCTGACTCCGCCGGCCAGGAACTATTCACCCTGGTACCAGTGGATGGTCCGCCTGGCCGCCACCACCCATGAGGATCCACTTCCCGAAGGAGACCCTGACGCAATCCCGGCCTGGCTCGAACGTCGCCGCAACCGGCTCCACGAGCTCCTCGGTCCTGAGCCCATACCTGTTTCGTTGAACGTTGAGACCCTCGAGTCCGTGGAGTGCGACGGTTACCGGCGGGACAAGATCGTCTTCGACACCGAGGACACCATGTCGGTGCCGGCGTATCTTCTCGTTCCTCATTCGCGCCTCGACGCCGCGCCCGGTGCGGCCGTGCTGGCTTGCCATGGGCATGGTCCGGGCAAGTCCCAAGTCGTCGGGTTGGAGCACACCGACATGCCCAACGCCGACTACGCGTTGCAGCTGGCTCGCCGCGGGTATGTCGTTCTCGCACCCGATCTGCGCTGCTTCGGTGAGCGCCTCGACTGGAACCCCGACGACCACTACGCCTGCGACACCAACCTGGTCCACGCCGCCATGGCCGGCTGGAACCCTCTGGCTCAGAACATCTGGGATCTGCGGCGCTCCCTCGACCTCTTGTCCGAGCACCCGCTGGTCGACTCGGCCCGCCTCGGCATGGTCGGCATCTCCTACGGCGGAACGGTCACGCTCTTTACGGCCGCGGTCGACACGCGGGTCGCCGCGTGCGTGGTGAGCGGCTACTTCTCCTCGTGGGCGGTGAGCCACCGCATGCCCTGGAACATGTGTGGCTCCCAGATCATGTTCGGCATGCTGGGACGGCTCGAACACGAGGACCTGGGCGCGCTCGTGGCTCCTCGGCCCATGCTGATCGAGACGGGGACGGAAGACGACCTGTTCCCCGTCGCTGCTGCGAGCGAATCGGTTCGCCGCGTCCGCTTGGTCTATGACCAGCTTGGTGCGGCCGACCATCTCGAGCACGACATCTTCCCCGGCGGGCACCAGTGGCACGGTGTGGAGGCCCTGCCCTTCCTGGACCGCTGGCTCGACCACCAGGCGTCCGAGGCCGGCTGAGAAAGGGAGCGGCGAACGTGGCCTCAGTTCTCGTCGTGGCCATGCCCGGCTCGTGCCTGGGCGGCGTGGCGGAGAACCTGATCGAACGCGTCGCCGGGTGCCCTGGGTTGGCTCACCTCGAGTTGCGGCGACTCGTGACCTTCCGTCGGCTCCGATTGATCCGCCGTCCTGTTTGCCGACTTTTCCTCGTCGGGCCCGGCGGCACGGTGCAACCGCCACCGCCCTCGCGTCTCGCCACTCTCACGCCGCAACGTCACGACCTCTCCCAGCCCCGTGACAGAACCCTACGGATCTGTCATTGCCCCGCCGTCGCCCGAGGGGTTCGATGTGGTTGCCGTGCGTTCAGTCGGGCAGCAGCCTGGCCGATTCGGGATCCAAGTGGATGGTGGCGTGGCCGACGGTGCGGAGCGCGGACGCCGGGCAGGACGTCGAGACGGGCCCGGTCAGCGCCGCGAGGACGGGCTCGGCCTTGCGCGCCTCGGGGACGATGGCGAGGACCCGGCTCGCCCGCAATAGCGCCGGAATAGTGACAGTGATGGCCTGGGTCGGCACATCTGGCAGCCCGGCGAAGTGCCCCTCGTTCACCTGCTGCATGCGGCAGGACGCGTCGAGCTCGACCACCTTGACGTCCCGCGGGTCCTCGAAGTCCGCCACCGGCGGGTCGTTGAAGGCCAGGTGCCCGTTCTCGCCGATGCCGAGGCAGCACAGGTCGAGCGGATGGTCCCGCAGCAGCCTGGCATAACGACGACACTCTTCCTCGGGATCGCCCAGGCCCTGCACGTAGTACGCCGCTTTGGGTTGCGCCGGGTCCACGATGCGCTCGCGGATCCAGCGCTGGAACCCGGCGGGGTGATCCGGGCCGACGCCCACGTATTCGTCCATGTGGAAGACGACCGTCTCGGACCACGGGACGCCCTCGGTCTCGGTCACCAGCGTGTGCACGAACGCCAGCTGGGAGTTCCCGGTGGCGAACATCGCATGGGCCACGCCGCGGGCGTCCACGGCCGCCTGCATGACCGCGAGCGCCTCGTCGGCGGCGGCGCGGGCCATGGCGGATACGTCCTCGTGGACTTGGACGGTCGCGCCGTCGCCGGTCTTGGTTCGGGGTTGCACGGGTTCAGCATGCCAGGCGCGGCTCGGCCAGACTTGAGTCGTGCGCCAAGTGGAGCTCCCGCGACCCGCCAACATGGAGGCGGCATGGAAGGCGGTACGCCAGTACCTCGCCGTCACCCCGGTCGTGGCGGCGCCACAGCTGGGAGCAGCTGTGTCAGCGAAGCTCGAGACGCTCCAGCCGACCGGTTCGTTCAAGGTGCGTGGTGGCCTCGCCGCCGTCGCTGCGACCCTCGAGGCGGAACCCGGTCGCGCCGTGGTCGCCTCCTCGGCCGGCAATCACGGCCTTGGCCTCGCCTACGCGGCGTCCAAGCTCGGAGCCAACGTCACTGTGGTGGTGCCGACCGGCGCATCGGCCGCCAAGGTCGCCGCGCTCCAGCAGTTCGATGTGCGCCTCGTTTTGCACGGGGAGGGCTATCGCGAGGCCGAGAGGCACGCGCTCGATCTCGCCGAGTACGACGGAAGCCGTTACGTCTCGCCCTACAACGATCCCGACGTCATCGCCGGACAGGCCACCGTGGCCCGCGAGTTGGTCGAGCAGGTGCCCAACCTCGGCACCGTGGTGGTCCCGTGCGGGGGCGGTGGATTGCTCGCTGGCGTGATCCTGGGCCTCGAGGGGAGCGGTGTCCGCATCGTCGGTGTGGAGTCAGAGGCGTCGCCTTCCATGAGCACCGCCCTGGCGGCAGGCACCATCGTCGAGATCGACGTCGAGCCCACCGTCGCCGACGGCCTGGCCGGCAACCTGGAGCCGGGCGCGGTGACCGTGGGCATCGCCCTGCGCCATGGCGTCGAGGTGCGGACTGTGAGCGAGGCCGACATCCGCTCGGCCATGGCCTTCTCGGCCACCAAGATGGGCCTCGTCCTCGAAGGCGCAGGCGCCGTCGGCGTCGCCGCGCTGCGCGCGGGAGTCGTCAACGCGGACACCACGAGTGAGACGGTGGTGCTCCTCACCGGGCGCAACGTCGCGCCAAAGCTTCTTTCGGAGGTGCTCCATTCCTGAAGTCGAGACAAACGGGGCGCTGCTGAGTTACGACCTGACGGGAGAGGGGGAGCCGTTGCTCCTCATCGCGGGTTGTGGTCAGCCGGCCGTGGCATGGCACGTGTCGCTGGTGCCACCGCTGGTCGCAGCTGGCTACCGCGTGGCGACCTACGACAACCGCGGCGTGGCGCCGTCGTCATCGCCACCCGCCCCTTACAGCGTCGACGAGATGACGGCCGACGCCGTGGCCGTTCTGGACCACCTCGGCTGGGACGAGCCGGTGTGCGTCGCCGGTCACTCCATGGGCGGCTGGATCGCCGAGACGCTCGTGCTGGACCATCCCGACCGCGTGCGGGCCGCCGCGTTGATGGGTAGCGCCAATAAGCCAACCTCGTGGGAGATCGCGATCACCACCGTTGAGCGCGACCTGGCCCGGCTCGACTACGACCTGCCGCCGCTCTTCTACGCCACCGAAACGTTGCGTTATCTGCCGATCGCCGACATTCAGGACTCCGAGACGGTGAGTACCTGGCTGTCCATGATGGGGGACCTGCCGCCGTGGCCCAACCCGGGCCGACTCGGACAGTACGAGGCGGCGTTGGCCTGGTCGACCGACCCCGCCCGCACCACGCGGTGGCCAGAAGTGACCGTCCCGTGCCTCGTGGTCGCCTTCGAGCACGACGTGGACTCGCCGCCGCGCTACGCGCGTGAGGCTGCGGCCGCCATCCCCGGCTGCGACTACCGCGAGGTCGCCGCGGCGGGACACCTCGGCATCTTGACCCACGTCGGCGAGGTCGTCGGGTACCTCGACGAGTTCTTCACCCGCTTGCCGTCCAGTTGATGGCCGAGGTCAGCAGTGGGGTCCGCGAGGCTGTCACCGATCTCTTGGTTCGCTACGCAACCGGGATCGACACTCGGAACTGGACGCTGTTCCGATCATGCTTTACCGATGACTGCGATGCCGACTACGGCGACATCGGACACTGGCACGGTGCTGACGAGATCACAGCCTGGATGGCGGAGACGCACGAGCCACTCGGCCCGACCCTGCACCGACTCTCGAACGTCTCAGCGGATCTCAAGGCCGACCGGGTGGACGCGAGGTGTTACGTGCACGCCGTTATCGTGCTCGGCGACCGATCGGCACTTCACGCGTATGGTCTCTACAACGATTAAATCGTCCTGTCTGCAGAAGGGCCCAAGATTGCTCGCCGCAGATTCACCCAGGTGGCGTAGGCAGACCTTGATTTGATGCACGAGAGGACGGCCGCAATGAACAACCCACGATCGCGAAGGCACTCAATCCTCGTTCGAACCGGAGCAATAGCGGCATTGGCCATCTGTTCGTTCCTGGCAGCTGCGCCTGCCCACCAGGCCGGCGCAGCCCAGAGCTACCGGTGGACACACACCGGACTTGGCTGGCCCACCACCACCATAGGAAGGGCCTCGTGTCCTGCGGTCGGATGGTGCGTTGCCGCCGCCTCGCAAGGTTTCGGTACAGACCCGTACTTCGCCACACTGTCGGGCGGCTCGTGGACGTTTTCAGCCGTTGCCACTCCTCCTGGCTTCACCGTGTTGGAACTCGGTGGCGTCTCCTGCCCAGAAGTCGGGTGGTGTGTCGCCGCCGGAGGCAACGGATCCGGAGCTCCGATACCCCTGGCCGAGACTCTCTCGAATGGCACCTGGACACCCACCACACTCACGGGTACGAGCAACCTCGAGGCCGTGTCGTGTACCGCGATCGGATCGTGCGTCGCCGTAGGTGGCGACACGATCGAGGCGCTCTCTGGCGACACCTGGACGGCCACAACGGCCCCTGTGACGGGGCTGAATCCTGCCAGCGCACTCCCGGTGAATCTGAACGCCGTCACTTGCCCCGTAGGCGGCTCCTGCGTCGCCGCGGGTACCTACGCCGATGCCAGCAGCAACCAGTGGGGCGTCATCGAGACCCTCTCCGGTGGGAACTGGACTGCCACCACCGCTCCGGTTGCGGGGTTGAACCCGGCCGTCGGTACCGACCCGTCGGTGTCGCAGTTGAATCTGGCGTGCCCGACATCGACATCGTGTGTGGCCGTCGGAACCTACAAGGACGCGTCCGGGGTGACCGAAGCGTTGATCGAGACCCTCGCGGCAGGGACTTGGACGGCACAGACGGTGCCCCTGGCCGGGCTGAGTCCATCGGCGGCTTCCGATCCGGCCGTGGCCTTCGGTACCAACATCACGTGTCCGGCGGCGGGGTCCTGCGTGAGCGTCGGGTCTTATACAGATAGTGCAGGCACCCAACAGGGCCTCATCGATTCGTTGTCGGGCGGGACGTGGTCGGCCACCACTGCACCCGTCGTGGGTCTCTATCCGCCGGTGTCCGGGGCGGACCCAAAGGTCGCACTGGGCGATGTCTCGTGCCCCTCAGTCGGATCGTGCGTGGCGGTGGGGAACTACTCAGCTCAAGCAACCCCGCCCTCGACGGGTGCGCTAGAGACCGGTCTTGTCGAGACCCTCTCGGAAGGCGACTGGTCTGCCACAACCATCAACCCGCTCGGAGGAGCTTCGTTTCTCGGCACGGTGTCGTGCCCCGTGATGGGATCGTGTGTGTCGACGGGCGGTTGGGACGCGAACAACGTGACCGAATACTTCTCCGGCCTCGTCGCGAACCAGTCCATCACGACCCCCGGCTACTGGGAAGTGGGCTCCGACGGAGGGATCTTCAACTTCGGAGGCGCCAACTTCTACGACTCGATCGGAGGCACGAGGCTGAACGCGCCCATCGTGGGCATCGCGGCCACCCCCGACGGCAAGGGCTACTGGCTGGTGGCCTCCGACGGCGGGGTCTTCGCCTTCGGTGACGCCCAGTACTACGGCTCCATGGGCGGCAAGAAGCTGAACGCACCCATCGTCGGCATCGCCTCCACCCCGGACGGCAAGGGCTACTGGCTGGTCGCCGCCGACGGCGGGATCTTTAGCTTCGGCGACGCCGATTTCGCAGGCTCCATGGGTGGCCAGCACCTCAACGCACCGATCGTGGGCATCGCGGCCACCTCCGTCTATGGCTACTGGGGCTACTGGGAGGTGGCCTCTGACGGCGGGATCTTCAACTTCGGAGGCGCCAGCTTCTATGGCTCGATGGGTGGCCAGAAGCTGAACGCGCCTGTCGTCGGCATCGCACCGACCCCCGACGCTGGGGGCTACTGGGAGGTGGCCTCCGACGGCGGGATCTTCAACTTCGGCGACGCCTACTTCTACGGCTCAATGGGCGGCCAGCACCTCAACAGACCGGTCGTCGACATCGCCCCCACCTTCGACGGAGGGGGTTACTGGGAGGTGGCCTCTGACGGAGGGATCTTCAGCTTCGGCGACGCTCCCTTCGAAGGGTCGATGGGCGGCCAGCACCTCAACGCTCCGGTAGTGGGGTTGGCTTCGAGCGGATGATCACTCTCGGGGCGGGAAGATTGCAGCCGGAAGGCGGCTCAGTCCTTCGGTCGTGGTGTGTCCCAGTCGATGGTGATGCCCGCCGTCTCGTCGGGATGGCGTTTCAACCAGTCCCGGGCAAAGGGGCACCACGGTACGACGGTCAAGCCCTCTGCCGCCGCACGCCGCAACGCAGCCCGGACGAGCTGCCCGCCGACGCCGCGCCCCTCCCATGCATCGGGCACCTCGGTGTGGATCAGGACGAGGCGTGTGCCGTTGACGTGGTACTCCAGCTCGGCGGCGCCGTCGCTGCCGCGGACGACGAAGCGGCTCTCGGCTGGGACGTCATCGACCTGAATGCCATCGGCTGAGTTGGTCATGGTCGGTCCTCCGGTGCGGGGCAGCGGTGCGTGCAGTTGTCGCCACCCTATGGGTGGAAAGGAACCCCGCGGGTGTAAAAGAAGGGACATGAGCGGTCCCGTTGCCACCGATGACGCCACGCCGGATCCCGAGATGTCACCCGGGGCGACCACACCCGTAGTGGAGCTCACCGCCGCCCGCTCGACTCACGTCGGCGCCCTCCCGGTGCGGCGCTTGCTGCCGCAGCGCCCGCGCCGCACGGTGGGGTCGTGGTGTTTCGCCGACCATGCGGGGCCGGTCACCGAGACCCGGGCGGGGGAGCTCGGTATCGGGCCTCACCCCCACATGGGCCTCCAGACCGTGACCTGGCTGCTCGACGGCGAGCTGCTCCACCTCGACAGCCTCGGCTCAGAGCAGCTGATCCGGCCCGGACAGCTGAACCTCATGACCGCGGGACACGGGGTCGCCCACGCCGAGGAGGATCCGGGCCAGGGCCACCGCGCACGGCTGCATGCGGTGCAGCTGTGGGTGGCCCAACCCGAAGCGACGCGCCACGGCCCTCCCGCGTTCGAGCACCACGCCACGCTGCCGCAGGTGGAGCTCGAAGGCGTGACCGGCACCGTGCTGGTGGGGGAGTTGGGCGGTGCCATATCGCCCGCGCGCCGTGACAGCGACCACGTGGGCGCCGAGCTGGCCCTCCGGCCGCCGGGTGCCGTGCTGCCGGTGCGACCCGACCACGAGCACGCGCTGATCGTCCTCGAGGGGGCGGTGCGTGTCGGCGGTGTCGGTGGTGTCGGTGGGTCCGAGGGCGCGGTGGTGGAGCCTGGTGTGCTCGCCTACCTCGGCTTGGGTCGCGACGAGTGCGCGTTCGGCGTCGAGGGACCGGCCCGGGCACTCCTCCTCGGCGGCCTCCCGTTCCCCGAGGCGGTCTTCATGTGGTGGAACTTCGTCGCCCGCGACCGAGACGAGGTCTCCGAGGCCCGCCGGCAGTGGGCCGCGGACGACGGGCGCTTCGGCACCGTTCGCTCGAAGCTCGAACGGATCGAGGTCGGCCCGCCGCCCTGGGAGTGAAATCCGCTCGCGCGAGCCTTACCACTCGCCCCAGCCGGGCGGGCTCACCGTGCCGGTGATGCCGCGGGGGTCAACCGGCGCCCGCGTCGCGCCCGCCTCATAGACGGCGAAGCACAGGCGCAACACGTCGGTGGCCTCGGCGGCCGTCATGGCGGCTCCCGTGCCCTCAATGAGCGAGGTCACGAAGTGCTGCGACGAACGGACGAAGCCCGCACCCCAGTCGGCATCGATGTCGGTGAACTCCGTCGTCTTGCGCTCCTGGGGTGTGCCGGTGAAGAGCATCACGGGCGCGAGGTCGAGCATCTCGCCTGTCGCCCGGGTCACCCAGAGCTGCCCCGCGTCACCGGTGATCTCGAAGAACTCGTCGGCGCCGTAGTAGGAGGAGCGCATGTAGAAGTCCGGCGAGTACTGCACTTCCATCATGCCGAGCACCTCGGGGTCCTCGTACTCGAAGATGACCGCGCAGGGCTCGAAGAAGAGATCGCGGCGACGCACGACGGCTTGGACCGAAGTGATGTCGAGGTCGAGCAGCCAGAGTGCCATGGCGTACTTGTGCACCATGTCGTCGAAGAGGTGCCCGCCCGGGCTGCGCTTGTCGAGCCGCCAGCCGTACCCCTCGGGCCGCAGCGCTGCCTGGAAGGCAGAATCGGTCTGACCGACCAGGGTGCGGATGCGCAGGGAAGTGGGCTTGCCGATGGCGCCGTCGGCCACCAGGCGCTTGGCGAGCTCGAGCGGCGGGTAGTGCACGAAGCACTCGCTGATGCGGAGTGTCTTGCCGGACCGATCGGCGGCCGCCTGCATCTCGAGCGTGTCGTCGACGGAGTTGGCGACGGGCTTCTGAACCGACACGTGCTTGCCGGCGTCGAGTGCCGCGATGACGTGATCGTGGTGGAGGTGGGTGGGCGTGAGGATCTCGAGCGCGTCGATGGAGTCGTCGGCCAGCATGTCGGCCAGGTCGGGGTAGAAGGACTCGGCGCCCCACTCCTTGGCGGCCTGGCGCCCGATTTCTTCGTCGGTGTCACAGACCGCCACGACGTCGCAGCGCGGGTCTTCGAGATACCCCTTCACGTTCATCACTGCGATGTTCCCGGCGCCCAACACGCCGAGACGGACCCTATCCATGACACCCTCGCTTTCGCCGGCTGTGTCGCCTACGCGCCCGGCCCGAATGCCCCTCCGTCCCGGGCTTTGGAGATCTGATTGTCGTCATAGCCGAGCACCGAGCGCAAGACGTCCTCGGTGTGCTGGCCGACGGTCGGCGCCTTGGCCGGCGGCGGCAGCTCCTCGTCTACGAAGTGGAGAGGTGTGAAGAGCTGATCCGCCCCCATGTCCGACGCGGGGAGGAGCGGGAAGCGGTCGGCGAACTGGGGGTCGTCGAGCAACGTCTTGGGCGTGTTCACCGGCGCGATGGGCGTGTTGACGCGGCCGCCGAAGTCGAGCCACTCCTGCGCCGTCTTGGTGCGGAAGATGTGGCGCAGCTCGCGCCGGAGCTCTCGGTTGCCTCTGGCGTGGTCGGCGTACTTGGACCCGGGCCAGCGCTCGAAGAGGTCCATGCGGTCGACGCCCTCGCAGAAGTTCTTCCAGAAGGCCTGCTCGGACGCCATGAAGAGAACGTGGTGTCCGTCGGCCGCCTCGTAGACCTGGTAGCGCACGCCTTCGACCATCCCGGCCGTGCCCGGGGCACGCCGCTCGTAGTTGTCGGCCTTGTTACCGGTCACCTCGGACTGAGGCCGTTCGTAGGCACGCCAGGTCTCCGAGCGGTACCAGTCCATGGCCGCCGCCGCGTCGGACTGGGCCAGGTCGATGTGGGAGCCCTCACCGGTTTCGCGGGCCCGGATGACGGCGGCCAGGATGCCCAGCGCGCCGAAGAGGGGCGCGGCGTTGATCCCAATGGAAACGTGTTCGGGGATGTAGGTGAACCCCTCGTCGTCGGTGGCAACGCTCACGATCCCGGCCCAGGTGTCGTAGGCCACGCCGTGGCTCGGATAGTCGCGGTACGGGCCCGTCATGCCGTAGCCCGAGATGGTGCAGAAGACGATTTTTGGATTGAGGACCGACAGGTCGTCGTAGCCCGCGCCCCGCCGTGCCAGCGCGCCGGGGCGCATCGCCTCCACCACCACGTCCGCATCGGTCGCCAGTTCCTTCAAGATGGCCACTCCGGCATCGGTGCGCAGGTCCAAGACGAGGGAACGCTTGCCCCGGTTCATATGCAGGTGCATGAGCGAGGTGCCCTCCACGATGGGCCACGTCATCTCGCGGATGTAGTCACCGGCCGGGGGTTCGACTTTGATCACATCCGCGCCCAAGTCCACCAGCGCGGTCGTGATCGCAGCCGGCCCGAGCGCGGAGCACTCGATGATTCTCATGCCGTGCAGCGGTGGCGTCGTCGCCATCGGACCTCCTCGGACTTCCCGGACCTCGTGGGGCGGTCCCGTCATCGAAGGCCGGATCGTAGTCACCACAGACCGAGGCACCGCCGCCCGAGGTCTCGCCGCCTGAGGCCTCGCCGCCAGGCACGCCACCGCCGCGGCCCCCCACCACGGGCACCGTCGATCGGGCGTGGCCATACTGGGGCGGTGAAGCGAGACGAACCCAATGACGTCCTCGATGACGCGCTGACCGTCTTCGCGGCCACCGCACCCAATTACGGGCAGCTGGGCCTGGCCAATCACGGGCCCATGGCCACCGAGGCGCTGGCGCATCTGGGCCGGTACGACGCCATCGCGGAATGGACGGCGCGCTACGCCAAGCGCCTCGACGCCGCGCCGCCGCCGGCGCGGCGCCCGTTGGCGGAAGCCGAATGGCAGGAGGCGCTCGGGGAAGAGCTGCGCTACCCCGAGTGGCTCGCGCTCTTCGAGCGCGAGGTGGCGGACCGTCCCGCAGCCGCCGTCGTGGGGGAGTGGGCGCCGCGCCTGTTGCCCGGCACGATCGGGGCCGCGACTCACGGCCTCATTCGCACCGGCCACGCCGTGCGCTCGCTCGTGGCGGCCGACACCCTGCCGCGCCGCATCGAGCTTGCCAGCGCGCTGGCGTTCTGGGCGTCGAGCTACTGGGAGCTGCCCGGCCCGCCGCTCCTCATCGGGCGCGAGGGCGTTGCGGAGGCCCTCGCCGACTTGCCCTACCTCCCCGAGGACGCGCCCGCTGCGGTGCTCATCAGCGACAGAGTGGCCGCCGTCGCCGACATCGCCGACGAGTTCGAACAGGCGGTGGCGTCTCTCGGCTGGACAGGCAGCGCGGTCGAGTTGCTCGACCAGCTCGCTGGCGGTGGCGCGGCCGCGTACCTGCGCAACGCGGACGCGGGCGGTGCCATCGGACTCCTCCACTCCGTGACCTCGCCGCTCGCGTGCGAGCTCGTCTTGCCGTGGCTCGCCGAGGAGGACCGGGCCGCCGCTGTGGGCTACGCCTGGCAGGCCGCGGCGGCCTTGCACGTTGCCTACGACACGGACCGGGTCACGCCTGTGCCCCAGGAACCGGCGCCCGCACCCGACGACCTTATCGACGCCGCATTGGCCTGCGGGGACGAGCACGCGATCAAGCTGTGCGAGGCCGCGTTGCGCGCCTTCGGGCGCTGCGGCGATCCCGCCTTGCTCCTGGCTGCAGCTGACGCCAGCGCTCGGTTCTGAGCTGCGTCGTCCAAGAGCTGACCTGCGAACCCGACCTCCCACCAGGCGTCGGGCGCTCAGCCAGGTCCGTCGCTAGCCTCAGCCACCATGGACTACCGCACGCTTGGACGGACCGGCATCAAAGTCAGCCCCCTGTGCCTGGGGGCGATGATGTTCGGTTCCTTCGGCAACACCGATCACGACGACAGCATCCGCATCATCCACGCCGCACTCGACGCGGGCATCAATTTCGTCGATACCGCCGACGTCTACTCGTTCGGAGAGTCCGAGGAGATCGTCGGCAAGGCGCTCGCGCAGACCAAGCGCCATCGCATGGTGCTGGCAACGAAGGTGCACGGGCAGATGGGTCAGGACCCCAACGCGCAGGGGAACTCGCGTCGCTGGATCATGACCGAGTGCGAGAACAGCCTGCGCCGACTCGGCGTGGACTACATCGACGTCTACCAGATCCACCGCCCGTCGCCCGAGACCGACATCGACGAGACCCTGGGCGCGCTCACCGACCTCGTGCGGATGGGCAAGATCCGCTACTTCGGCAGCTCCACTTTTCCGGCTCACGAGATCGTCGAGGCCCAATGGGTGGCCGAACGCCGCGCTCGCGAGCGCTTCGTCACCGAACAGCCGCCCTACTCCATCCTCGTGCGCAGTATCGAGAGGGACGTCCTGCCGATGTGCCAGAAGTACGGCATGGGGGTGCTCTCGTGGAGTCCGCTGGCCGGCGGGTGGCTGTCGGGTGCCTTCGGGTCGGGCAAGGTGAATACGAGCCGCCGGGCCGGCTTCATGCCTCACCACTACGACATGGAGATCCCCGGTAATCGGGCGAAACTCGAGGCGGTCGACCAGCTGATCGCTCTGGCCGATCAGTCGGGCCTCTCACTCATTGAGCTGGCGCTCGGTTTCGTGACCGCGCACCCCGCCGTCACGTGTCCCATCATCGGGCCGCGCACCATGGAGCATCTCGAATCGCAGCTGCCGGCGCTCGAGCTACGCCTGAGCCCCGACGTGCTCGACCGCATCGATGAGATCGTCCCGCCGGGCACCGACCTGAACGTCACCGACGTGGGCTGGGTGCCGGCGGCCATCGCCGATGCGTCGCTGCGCCGGCGTCCCCGCTAGGGGTCGGGACGACCGTCTCGGGATAGCCGATCTCGGCTGTATATGTATCCTTCCGAAAAGGGGGGTAATTAACGAAGGATATCGAGATATCCTTCGTTAATTGGGGGTAATTACGGAAGGCTGCATATACAGGTCAACGCGACACAGGCAGGTCGACACGACGCAGCGTTCCTGACGTTGTGGCAGCTCAGCGCATCGCTTCGCCCAGGAGGCGGCGCACCGCCGCACCGGCGCGGCGCCCGACGTCTTCGGGCTCGAGCTCGTCGAGCGTTGCGGAGAAGACCTCGACGCCGACCGGCGCCACCGACCCAACGGCGCGCAGGTCGGACACGAGCGCACCCAACGCCAGCTCGCCGTCCCCCGGCAGCAGCCGTGCCTCCAGGGTGGCGCGCATCGGGTCGGGCTCGGGCACTGCGGGGGCGTCGCATAGCTGGACACCGATGAGTCGGTCGCCCGGGATAGTGCGTAGGAGCGGGCCGTCCGAACCACTGCGGAAGTAGTGCCAGGCGTCCAACGCCAGGCCGCCGTTGGCCCGTCCCGCCTCGCGGACGACGTACCACGCCGCCTCGAGGTCGGGGATGTTCGACCAGGGGAGGAATTCGAGCTGGACGAGCACGCCGCGCTCGGCCGCCCGGTCACAGAGGTCGGCGAACGCGGCTGCGGCGTCGTCGAGCGACCAGGTGCCACCGAAGATGTCGACGGCGTTGACCGAGCGGGCGCCGACCGCGTCGGCCACCGCGAACAGCTCCTCGACATCGAAGGCGAAGATGCGCTCCGTGTCCATCTCGGGCGGGATCCGCACCTCGGCAGCACCGGGGAGCCATCCCCACGCGGGGTCGACCTCGGCCACCGAAAGGCCGTGGTCGCCCAACATGGCGACGATGTCGGCATCACTCCAACCCTCGGCCTGGGCATCCTGGTAGTCGCGGCCCCACATTGAGATGGCATCGAACCCGCCGGCCCGGGCTGCAGCCAGGCGCTGACGGAAGGAGGTGCCGGCACGGAGCGTGCCCGAGCAGAGCACGGTCTGTTCGGGACCCAAGGTCATGGTGCGCTCACTATCGTTGCCTCCGTGCCAGTGAACGGTACCCGAACGACTCGCGGACGCCACGAGAACGAAGCGCCCCGTGCCTAGGCTCGTGCTGCGCGGCGCGACCGTTCTCGACGCCGACGGCGCACGTCCGCGGTCGACCCTCGTCATCGATGGGCGGCGCATCACAGCTGTTCGTACGGGCACTGACGCCGACACCGTCGAAACCGCACCGGACGATCGCGTGGTCGAGCTCGGCGGACGCACCGTCATGCCTGGCATGGTGAGTAGCCATTTCCACGCCACCTATCACGAGCTCGGCTCGAAGACGGCTCCGTTCGGACTCGAGGAGCCGCCGGCCCTCCAGGCCATTCGGGCCGCACACCACCTCGAGCTGGCGTTGCGAAGTGGCTTCACCGGTGTGGTCAGCGCGGGCGCGCCCTTCGCCATTGACGCGTCCATGAAGGCCGCTATCGCCGAGGGTCTGTTCGCCGGGCCGCGCCTCATGGCCGGCAGCCGCGACGTCAGCACGACGGGCCATGCCGGCGACAAGAGCTTCCCGTGGTATTGGGACGTGGGCGCCCAAGGCGCCGTCAATCGCTCCGACGGACCCGACGAGTTCCGCCGGGCCGTGCGCGAGGAGATCAAGCAGGGGGCGGAGATCATCAAGATGTTCGTCACCGGAGGCCACGGCACGGTGGCGCCGGGGGAGCAGATGGAGATGAGCCGGGCAGAGCTCACGGCCGGCATCGACGCCGCGCACGAGCGGGGAGCGCTGGTGCGCGGTCACATCGCCAACGGCGAGGCCATCCACATGGCCCTCGACGCAGGGATCGACGTCATCGATCACGGCGACGGGCTCGACGCGCTCGCCATCGAGCGCATGGTGGAGCTGGGTACGTTCCTGGTCCCGAGCCAGCTCTTCCCGGCCCGATTCGCCGAACTGATGGGCGGGGGGCTCGGTTTCACCGCAGCCATGGCGGAGGAGATAGAGCGGTCCATGGCGATGCTGCCGCGGGCCAACGAGGCGGGCGTGACGTTGTTGTGCGGCGACGACTATGGAGCGATCAGCCTGCCGCATGGCCGCTACGCCGACGAGCTCGAGTTCTACGTGAAAGAGGCGGGCATCCCGGCCCTCGACGTGCTCCGATGGGCCACCCGCAACGGCGCCGAGTTGCTTGGACGCGGGCACGAGCTGGGCGCCGTGCGCGAGGGCTACCTGGCCGACCTCCTCGTCGTCGACGGTGATCCCTTGACCGACATCGGAGTGCTCCAGGACCAGGCGCGGCATCGCCGCCGTCATGAAAGGCGGCTCCTTGGTCAAGGACGAGCTGGCCGCCTTGGGTGTCTCTGCCGCCGGAGGAGGACATCGGTGATCATCATCGCCGGGTCCATGACGTTCGACCCTGCCGACCGCGACGACGTGCTGGCCAGCCTGGCCGAGGTCACGGAGGCCAGCCGGCGCGACGCCGGATGCGTCGAGTACTTCTGGTCCGAGGACCTCGACGCGCCGAACACTTTTCGCTTCTTCGAGTGCTGGGAGTCCCAGGAAACCTTCGAGGTGCACCTCGCCAAGCCCCACGAGGCGGCCTTTGCCGAGCGCAACCTCGGCCGGATGACGGCGGCGACCGCGACTACCTACGCGGCGACGCCGGCCCCCCTTCCACCTTCGGCCTAGAACCGCTTCGGCCCACGACCCCATTGGTCTAGGACCCGATTCGTGACGTCTGTGTGACGTCCACGAGAACACATCGAAGACGCTTGACGCCCTCGGAACGGGTGACCTCATAATTACGGGTCATGAGCGAAGGCCGATCCTGGTCGAGACGTCAGATCCTCCAGGGTGCGGTCGGCGTGGGGGCAGCGGCGATCGGAGCGAGCGCCATCAGCAGCGAGGCGGGTGCCACGGGCACCACTGCCGCGGCCACCGCGTCCCTCCACCTGCCGCCCCGCTCCCAATGGCGCCACCCCGGCTCGCTTCCCAACCCGAAGCTCCCCGAGGGCACCGACACGCTGCCCGAGATCGACCACATCGTGGTCGTCATGCAGGAGAACCATTCCTTCGACAATTACCTCGGGATGCTCGGCCGAGGCGACGGGCTCACCCTCGACCGCCACGGGCGCCCGATGAACACGAACCCGGACCCCATGGGCGGATACGTCCGCGCGTTCCACGAAACCGACACCCGCCAGGCCGGCAGCGTCACGCAGACCTGGGACGCCAGCCACCTCCAGTACGCGGACGGACGCAATGACGGCTTCATCGGGCCCGACAGCAGCAGCGACTGGTCGATGGCGTACTACACCGGTGAAGAGATCCCCTTCTACCACTCGCTCGCCACGACGTTCCCCGTGTGCGATCGGTACTTCTGCTCCGTGCTGGCCCAGACCTACCCGAACCGCCGCTTCCTCCTTGCCGGAACCGCGTTCGGACTAATCGCCACCGAGGACTCGTCGATCACCGGAATCCCGCCCAACGGGACCATCTTCGACCGACTCGACGCACACGACATCAGCTGGGCCAGCTACGCCACCAATGCCTCCACGCTCTTGGTGATCGCCGACATCGTGCAGAAGAACCCGGGTCGGGTCAAGACAATCGACCAGTTCTACGCTGATGCCAAGGCCGGCTCGCTGCCGGGCGTTTCATACGTCGATCCCAATATTCTGACGGGCACCGAGGAGAACCCCCAGGACCTCTCGCTCGGCGAATATTTCGTCTCGACGGTGGTCAACGCGCTGCTCGACGGCCCGGCATGGCACAAGACCTTGCTCGTGTGGACCTACGACGAGCACGGGGGCTACTACGACCATGTGCCGCCACCGCCCGCCATCCCTCCTGACGACATCGCGCCCGTGCTCACCGCAACCAATCAGCCCGGTAAGTACGACCGCTACGGCTTTCGGGTCCCGACCGTCGTCATGTCCGCATACTCCAAGCCGCACTACGCGTCCCACACCGTCTACGACCACACGTCGGTCTTGAAGACGATCGAGCGCAAGTGGAACCTTCCTGCGATGACCTACCGGGACGCCAATGCCAACGACCTGCTTGACTGCCTCGACCTGAAGCAGCGCGCCTTCGCCGATCCGCCCACCCTGGCGAAACCAGGGAATCCCACGGGGGTCTCCGAGTCCCCACCGCCGACCCCTGACGAGCAGCCACCGTTCTCCGCCTTCGTCAAAAAGGCCGGAGTGTCGACATAGACGCGGTCCGCTCGGCCACAGCGCGCCACATCGATGCGGCGAGACCGTTGGCGCTGGACGCGCGACGAAACGTGGTCACTACGAATCCGCCGGCGAAGGTTCCAGCGGCGGCGCCGGCACAGCCATGGACGGTGCTTCGGTCCCGCCGTCGATCTCGAACACCTTCCCCGTCACCCAGGACGCCGCGTCGGAGACCAGGTACACCACGGCGCAGGCGATGTCTTCGGGCTCACCGGGCCGGCCCATCGGCGTCCCCGCCAGGAATTGGCTGCGCAGGTTGTCGTCGGTCAGGACGATCTCGAGCGAGCGCGTCGCCACACCGCCCACGTCGATTGCGTTGAGGCGTACCCGCGGCGCCAGCTCTGGTGCCATGTTCCGGGTCAGTCGGTCGAGCGCCGCCTTCACCGCACCGTAGGCGGCGAAGCTCGTCTGGGTCATGCTCGCAGACCGCGAGGAGATGTTGACGATCGCCCCATTGCCGGACGTGTCGACCATGCGGCGCGCCGCCAGCTTGGTCAGCGTGAAGGGCGCCGTCACGTTGAAGTGAAAGGCCCGCTCCAAGAAGCCCGCGCTGGTGTCCAACGCCGCACGCGGCATGGCGCCACCAGCGTTGTTGACCGCGATGTCGAGCCGGCCGAACTCGCTGACGCAGGTGTCGACGAGAACTTCGAGCTGGTCGAGCTCCAAGACGTCGGTGGGGACCACCACCGCGCGCCGGCCCGTCTGCTCGACCAGGCCCGCCACCTCCGCCAGGTCGGACTCGGTGCGCGCCGCCAGCACGACGTCGGCACCCGCCTCGGCCAGCCCGACGGCGATCCCTCGTCCGATGCCGAGGCCGGCGCCCGTGACGATCGCCACCCGGTCGTCCAGCCGGAAGCGGTCGAGGATCATCTCGTTGTCCGTCCGCGGCGAAGCGGCGCGGCCGCCCGGCCAGCCACCAGGGGCATCTCGAGGTAGGTGCGCAGCCCGGGCTCGGCGTCGCAGACGTAGGGCACCGCATTGACACAGTGCATCGCGGTGGCGACGATGCCGCGGTTGCGCTCGAGCCCGGAGGCAATGGATTCGGGGTGCAGCTTGCGGAATGAGACCAGGCAGTCGGGGTCGCCGGTGATCTCGACCTCGAAGTGCTCGCCGTCGGGGCCGAAGCGCCAGGGCGGGTCGAGGTCCTCTTCGCCCATGAGCCAGTTCACCGCGGCCGTCACCACCGGTTCGCCGTCGACCAGTCCCTCCCAGCGGAAGCGCTGTGCCGCCACCAGGCCCGGTTGAATCGGGCCGATGGGCGACTCGATCGGTGCCGTGGCCACCGCCATCTCGTGCGTGGTGCGCAGCTGGGGGTCGAGATCGAAGCCGAGCTCGTCGGCCACCATGTGCACCGATTGGCGGAACCCGGCTCCGAGCGCCTCGGCCATGATGCTCTGGCGCGACTCCTCGGGCGTCTTGCCGAAGAGCATCCAGTCGCGGATGACGTCGGGGGCGCCGTAGGTGCGGATGTCGGAGAACTCCTCTGCCCGCACCCGCGTGATGGAGGCAGACAGCGCCGACACCATGAGGGGGAAGCGCTCGGTGATGCCGCCGGGGTGGATACCGGTGCCGTGCAGCGTGACGCCCGAGGCCTGGCACACGAGGTCGAACCGGGTGCGTTCCTCAGCAGGCGGGTAGAACCAGCCGAGCGGCGTGACCAGGTTCTTGCCCGATTCGAGGATCCGGACCACGGTGTCGCTGTCCGCGAAGATCGGGCTGTAGACGACGCAGTCGGCCTCGAGCTCGAGCAGCGCGTCGACGTCACGGGTCGCGCTGACTCCGATCGGGGAGCGTCCGATCAGCGTGCCGACGTCCTGCCCGTCCTTGCCTTCGGAGTGGACCCAGCATCCGGCCAGTTCGAGCTCGGGATGGCCGAGCACGCCTTCGATGGCTGCCTGACCCACGTTGCCGGTTGCCCACTGGATCACTCGATATGTCACGGTCCACCCCCGAGGCTGCGTTGAGCGGCCCACCCTAGGTGAGCAAGCTGGTCGAGGTGCGGGTCGCGCCCGACACCGCAAACGCCCCGCTCGGCGCGGAAGGCCGGCAAGCCGCGCACTCCTATGCTTGCCCGATGGTCGGCGAGCCGCACGACGTCCTCCGGCGCGAAGACGGACGCCGCCTCTTCGGGCTGGACCCCTCGGTGTACGACGCGGGACGGCCGCAATACCCGCCCGCGCTCTACGACGCGCTCGGGCAGCGCTGTGGCCTCACCGAGGGCGCGCGTGTCCTCGAGATCGGGCCGGGTACCGGTCTGGTCACACGGCGGCTCCTCGCTGCCGGTGCCTCGGTCGTTGCCGTCGAACCCAACCCGAACCTGGCTGCATTTTTGAGACAGGCCTTCGAAGACGTCGGCACCGCGCTCCGGGTGATCGAGGCGCCGTTCGAAGAGGCTGAGCTCAATGACGCCGCGTTCGACCTTGCCGTCGCTGCCACGAGCTTCCATTGGGTCGACCAGGAAGCGGGGCTCGCCAAGCTCGGAAGGGCGATCCGCCCGGGGGGCTCTGTCGCGCTGTGGTGGACCCTCTTTCAGGATCCGACCGCGCTCGACGAGTTCAGCCACGCCGCCGAGGAGATCCTCGGACCCCGGCAGCGCTTCTTCGCCTTCGAGGAGGCGGATCGGCCACCCTTTCAGCTCGACGTCGAGCACCGCCTGCGGGACCTGGAGCAGTGGGGCCGCTTCGAGGACGTCCAGAGCGAGATCATCAAGACGCCGACCATCCTCGACGCCGGCCAGGTCCGCGCGCTCTACGCCTCGGTCGCCACCGTCCTGCGCATGGAACCTGCGAGGCGACGCACCGTGCTCGACGAGCTCGAAGCTCTCGTCCGCGACACCTTCGGAGGCCAGATCGAACGGGTTTTCGTGACGGCGCTCTATACCGGCCGGCGACCGAGACACGCACAGGACTGACACCAAGGAGGCCCAGTGACACGAGCCGACGACAACCGCGCGCTGATCGAGGGCTTCTGGGAGGACCTTTACCGCCAGGACCTCACCGCCGCCGCGTCCCGCTTCGCGCCAAACGGGGAATACACCGACATCACCACGCCTGACGAGGACGTGGCGCGCGGGCCGGACGAGGTCGTCCGTCGGCTCACGTTGGGTTGGGGCAAGCTCTCGGGACTGAGCGACGAGCGCCGCCATCTCGTGGCCGGCGACGACGTCGTCATCACCGAGCACGTCGAGCTCTGGGAGTGGCCGACTGGCGAGTCGATGGCGCTCCCGGTGACGTCGGTGCACGAGATCAAGGACGCCACGATCACCCGCTGGACCGATTACTGGGACATGGCCGCGCTGGTGGCCGCCGCTCCTCAGTGGTGGTTCGAACACGTGATGCAGGGCTGGGCCTGAGGCCCCAATGAAGGCGTGGCGCGTGCACGAGTACGGCGAACCTGCGGACGTGCTTCGGCTCGATGAGCTGCCGGCGCCGGCGGCAGGGCCCGGCGAAGTTCTCGTGCGGGTCGCGGCGGCGACGCTGAATTTCAACGACGTCGACGGCGTGCGGGGTCGCTACCTGACCGTTCGCCCGCCTCTGCCGTATATACCTGGGATGGAGGTGCTGGGCACCGTTGAGGACACGGGCGCCGGTGCCGAGGGGTGGCTCGGGAAACGGGTTGTCGTGGTGCCGAGCGGCGCGTTCGGCGGCTACGCGGAGCTGGCCGTCGGCCCCAGCGCCATGGCCTTCGAGATGCCGCCCGAGTCCACGTTGTCCGACCCGGAGGCGGCCGCCATCTACCTGCCGTTTCACCTGGCGTGGCTCGCGCTGCACGAGCGGGCGCACCTCCAAGCCGGCGAAACCGTCTTGATTCACGCGGCCGCCGGTGGGGTGGGGACGGCGGCGGTGGAGCTGGCGGTCCAGGCCGGCGCCCGCGTGATTGCGACGGCCGGCTCAGCCGCCAAGCTCGAGCTGTGCCGCTCCCTCGGTGCCGACGTCGCCATCGACTACGTCACCGGAGACTTCGTCGACGCGGTGCTCGAGGCGACGAATGGGCGTGGGGTGGATGTCGCCTTCGACACGATCGGAGGAGAGGTGACGACGAAGACCTTTCGCTGCATGGCCTTCAACGGTCGTCATCTCCTCGTCGGCTTTGCATCGGGGATCGAGGCCGAAGACGAGGGGATCGCGCCCCGACCGGTGCTCTTCGGGAACTTCTCGCTCTATGGGGTCTGCCTTGCCTATGTGGACGACCCCTCGGCGCTCAAGCACCTCAGCGGGTACAACTTTCCGTCCCATGCCGACGGGGAGCGGATCCATGCCGGCGTGCTCGACCTCATCGCGCAGGGCGCCCTGCGGCCCGTGGTGGGTCGCGAGGTGGCGTTCGACGCGCTCCCGGGCGCCCTCCAGTCGATGGCCGAGCGAGAGACCATCGGGCGCAGCATCGCCCTTGTTGGTCGTGCATCGGGCTGACGCAGCAGCACCGACGCCGGACTGTACGGCTACACCCGCTCCTGTGTCGGCATCGACTGGTGCACCGGCACCGGGTACGAGGGCATGGAGTTGTCGACCTCGATGATCTGGCTCTGCGTGCAGCCCAGCGCCATCACGTTGGCCATCTGGTCCTTCGAGGTGCTCGGTAGCTTCGGCGTGGTCGTGTCGGCCGTGCCCATGTGGAGCGTGGAGGTGAGGTCGCCGGCCGTCTTGCGGCGCCAGGCCGAGACATTAGGTGCCTTCACCCCGAAGCGCTCCTCCAAGAAGCGCAGTTGCGACGTGTGGTCGAAGACCTGCGACGCCACGTGGCCGCCCCGGCTGAACGGTGAGAGCACCAGCATCGGGACGCGGAAACCCATGCCGACCGGTCCGGCAAAACCGTCCGCGTCGTCCGGCAGCGGCGAGACGGCGACGTACTCCCCGGACGTGCCGTGCGGTGCCACGGGCGGCGGCACGTGGTCGAAGAAGCCGTCGTTCTCGTCGTACATGTGGAAGAGAACAGTCTTCGACCACACCTTCGGGTTGGACACCAGCGCGGAGAGCACCTGGCTCGTGTACCACTCGCCCAGGGCGGGTGGCGACGAGGGGTGCTCGTCGTAGCCGATCGGCGGGATGAGCCAACTGACAGCGGGCAGCGTCCCCGACTTGATGTCGCTCACGAAGTCGGTCGGGTACAGCGGTAGGAAGGCCTTCTGGTACAGGGCGGACGAGGGGTTCTGGTACTGGCTGAAGTAGGGGAGGATGGCGTCGCTGAGGATGCCGTACTTCTGCTGGGTTTGCGGGGTGTAGAGGGTGCCCACCGGGTTGTAGACCTTCCAGCTCACTCCGGCGTCCTCGAGCACCTCGGGCATCGTGTCCCAGTGCACGCTCCCGACGGCGTCGGCCGACGAGTTGGTGATGAGCACCGGGCCACCCGCCGCGCCAGTGGGATCGATCGTGCCAGACAGCGACATCAGTCGGTTGGGGTGCGTGGGCCCGAGCACCGAGCAGTGGTAGTTGTCGCAGATGGTGAAGGCGTCGGCCAGCGCGTAATAGAAGGGAAGGTCGGAGCGCTCGTAGTAGCCCATGGTGAACTCGCCCTGGGTCGGGCCCTGGAACTGCGGACTGGTGTGGGTCGACACGAAGGCACCGTTGGTGCCGTCGTCCCAACTCATGTGCTCGCCCGGCCAGCTGTGGTCGAGGTCCTGGGTGCACTCGCCGATGCCCGACTTCGAGTCGAGGTGGAAGGGGAGAAGTGTCTTGTCCCGGCCGCCGGGCCAGGCCTGCGCGAAGTTCCCCAGCGAGTCATGCGGGTGGTCGTCGAAGCCGCGCACCCCGCCCAGCGTCCCGTAGTAGTGGTCGAATGACCGGTTCTCCTGCATGAGGAACACGACGTGCTCGATGGCGCCGAGGTCCGACCCCGCCGGCGTGGTCTTCGCCGCGGCCCGCGCGATCGCGGCGCCAGCGCCCTCACCCCGGCTCGCTGCGGCCAGCACCGTCGCGCCGCCGGCGGCGAGCGCGGCCTGCAGCAGGGTCCGCCGGTCGAACCGAGACCGATCGAGGCTCATCGTTCCTCCCTCACGTGTCGTCCCTCACGTGGGCCCCCCAGCCCTACTCGTCCCTCACACGGACTCGATGAGGGTCGGATCGTTGTTCCGCACGTTACCGATTCGCGGCCCGACCAGGTGGTGCACCACGGTGCCGGCCGGGGGCGGCCGCAGCAGCGCGCGCAGCGCCTCGCTGTCCTCGTTGGTCGGGTCGAGCCAGAGATCGAAGGTCGCGGGGTCCAAAATGACGGGCATGCGGTCGTGGATGCCCTCCATGTCCGCGCCTCCCGGGGCCGTGATCACGGTGCAGCTGCGTAGATACGGAGTGTCCTTGGGCGCGTCTTTGGGACGCCAGCGCTCGGCCAGGCCGGCGAAGGCCAAGGGCGCGCCGTCGGCGCGGGTGAAGTAGTGCGGCTGCCTGGCGCCGGTCTTGGTCTTGCGCCACTCGTAGAACCCGTCGGCGGGGACGATGATGCGCCGCTCCTTGAAGGCTTCTCGGAAGGAGGCCCTGGTGGCGACGGTCTCACTGCGTGCGTTGAAGAGGCGGCTGCCTGCCTTGGCGTCCTTGGACCACCAGGGGACGAGGCCCCAGCGGAACGACATGACCAGCCGTTCGGGCTGTGCGTCGGGCTGTCCGTCGGTGGGGGCACCACCCTCTTCCGCCGGACCCGGTCGCGGCGGCCGCTCCCTCACCCCGAGGACCTGGTCGGTAGGGGCGACGTTCCAGCTGGGCTTGTACTCCTGTTCGGTGTCCTCGGCCAGGGTGGCGCCGAAGTAGCGGGCGATCCGGGCCGGCGGGGTATAGAGAGCGAAGCGTCCGCACATGCCGGCAGCATTGTGTCCTACCCGGTCCTCCGGCGACATGACGGCCACTGACCTGGCTCTTTGCCTCCCCGAGCAGAGCACACACAGTCTCTGTATCCTGCGAACATATGTTCGCTTTTCATCCCGGGGAACCGCCGTCTCCAGCGCCGGTTCGATCGCCGGCTCCTCGTTCCCGGGAGCTCCCCCCCGGGCTGGCCGACCGGGTCCGGCCCGTCACGCCGGTGGCCGGGCGGACGTTGCCGGTGCCGGCGCCGCTGGCCCCGCTCTTTCCCGACGGCGCGCTACGGCGCGGGACGACCACCACCGTCAGCGGCCCACCGGGGCACGGCGCGACCACGCTCGCGCTGTCCCTTCTCGTCGCCGCGTCGACGGCCGGCAGCTGGTGCGCCGCTGTCGGCCTGCCCGACCCTGGCGTCGTGGCGGCTGCGGAGCTCGGGCTCGATCTGCGCCGGGTCGTCTTCGTGCCGCATCCGGGCAGCGGATGGGCCGAGGCAGCCGGCGACCTCCTCTCCGGCGTCGACGTGGTGCTGGTGCGTCCGCCCGGCCGGGCTCGCCTGACCGCAGCGCGCCACTTGCGCGCGCGGGCGCGCGAGCGCCAGGCCGCGTTGGTGGTCCTGCTCGAGCGCGCCGGCGCCTGGCCCGAAGGCGGCGACCTCGCACTCTCGGTGGCTGCCGGGGCATGGGAAGGCGTCGGGCAGGGCCACGGCCATCTGAACGGCCGCCGGGCCGAGGTGCGCGTGAGCGGGCGCCGCGCCGCCGGGCGGGTCACCGAATGCGCGTTGTGGCTCCCCGCCGGCTCGGGCGTGGTGGAAGAAGCAGAAGAAGAGAAGAAACAGAAGAAACAGAAGAAACAGAAGAAGCGGAAGAGGAAGCGGGCCGTCCGGGTTGGGCCGGCCCGGACGACGGGCCGGAGGCGGCCTGAGCGGCGTGGTGGAGAAGGCGTGGAACGGTTGGTCGTCATCTGGTGTCCCGAGCTCATCGAGGAAGGGGCGAGGGGAGAGGAGGCGCGGCGCTTCGCCCGCGTCGTGGCGCACGCGAGCGAAGTCTGCCCCTGGGTGCACCCCGTCCGGCTCGGGGTCTGCGCGTTGCCGGCGCGCGGGCCCGCCCGCTTCTTCGGCGGCGAAGAGGCGGTCGTCGCGCTCCTGGCCGAGCGGGCGGACGAGGACGTCAACATCGGCGTAGCCGACGGGCTCTTCGCCGCGGTCCTGGCCGCCCGCGCCGAGCTGGTCGTCGCGCCCGGCACCTCCGCTGACTTCCTCGCCCCCTGGTCGGTAGCCACGCTGGCGCGGCCCGACCTGGCCGTCACCTTGCAGCGGCTGGGGATCACCACCTTGGGCCAGTTCGCCGCGTTGCCGACGGCGAGCGTGTCCGATCGCTTCGGCGCCGACGCGGCCGCCTGCCACGCAGTGGCCCGGGGTGAGAGCGGGGAGCTGGTCGGGTTGCGCGACCGCGCCATCGAGCGGCGCCTGCGCGTGGCGCGCGGTGAGGATCCCGACCGCGGCGACACAGCGCCCCCACCCGCGCAGCCCAGTTTCTTCGGCGGCACCTCCGAGGCTGACCGCCGCGCCGCGTGCGCCGTCGTCAAGGTGCAGGAGCGTCTCGGCATCGAGGCGGTGCTGGTGGGCCGGCTGCAGGGTGGGCGCGACCCGGCCGGCCAATCGGTGCTCGTGCCCTGGGGCAGCCGCGACGCGGGTTCGGGCGCGCCCGGCTCGGGCACCGGTCCCGGCGCGGATCCCGGCGCCGCGCCCTGGCCGGGACGCGTGCCCCCGCCGGCGCCGACCGACGTGCTGCAGGCACCGCCCCGCGCCGAACTGGCCGACGCCGAGGGGAACGCCATGGTCGTGAGCGGGCGGGGATTGCTCACCGCGGCGATCGACCGGCTCTCGGTCGACGGCGGTCCCTGGGAGCAGGTGGTGGCGTGGGCCGGGCCCTGGCCGGTCACCGAGCGCTGGTGGTCGGTGCGCCGGCGTACCGCCCGCCTGCAACTGGTCACCGCGGACGGGGTGGCGCGCCTGTTGCGCACCGAGCGGGGGCAATGGTGGGTCGAGGCGCTCTATGACTGAGGCGCGCGATGACTGAGGCCTATGCCGAGCTGCACGCGCACTCGGGGTTCAGCTTCCTCGACGGCAGCAGTGACCCCGAGGAGCTGGTGGCCGAGGCGGACCGGCTCGGGCTCGATGCGCTGGCGCTCACCGATCACCACGGCTTCTACGGCGTGGTGCGCTTCGCCATTGCCGCGCGCGCCTGCGGGTTGCCGACGGTCTTCGGCAGCGAGGTGACGCTGGCGCCGGCCGGCTTGCGCACGGGCGAGCCCGACCCCACCGGCGCGCACCTCGTCGTGCTCGCCCGCGACCCCGACGGCTACGCGCGCCTGTCCACGGTGCTGGCCGACGCGCATCTCGCCGGCGGAGAGAAGGGCAAGCCCATCTTCACCCTCGACGCGCTGGCGCGCGCTGCGGGCGGGCACTGGCTGGTGCTCAGTGGCTGCCGGAAGGGGGCGGTTCCCGCCGCGCTGATGGAGGCCGGGCCCCGGGCGGCCTCCAAAGAAGTCGGACGCCTCGTCGACGCGTTCGGCCGCGCCAACGTCGCGCTCGAGTTGTGGGACCACGGGGACCCGCTCGACACGGCGCGCAACGACGCGTTGGCACGCCTCGCCGTGGAGTGGGGCGTCGACGCGGTTGCCACCAACAACGTGCACTACGCCACGCCGTCGGGGTACCGCCTGGCCACCACGCTGGCCGCGGTGCGGGCGCGCCGCCCGCTGGCCGAGCTCGAGGGCTGGCTGCCCCCCGCCCCGGTGGCCTGCCTGCGTTCGGCGGCCGAGCAGTCGCGGCGCTTCGCCCGCTGGCCCGGTGTGGTCGCCCGCGCCGCCGAGCTCGGGCGCGCCTGTGCCTTCGACCTTCGCCTCGTCGCGCCGCGCCTGCCGGACTTTCCCGTGCCGGCGGGGATGGACGAGCAGGGCTACCTGCGCCAGCTGGTGACCGAGGGCGCGACGGCGCGCTACGGGCCGCCCGGGGCCGAGCGGGTGCCCGGCGCGTGGAAGCAGATCCACCGCGAGCTCGACGTGATCGGCCAGCTCGGCTTCGCCGGCTACTTCCTCATCGTGTGGGACATCGCGCAGGTGTGCCGGCGCCTCGACATCTACTGCCAGGGGCGTGGCTCGGCGGCCAACTCGGCCGTCTGTTACGCGCTCGGCGTCACCAACGTCGACGCCGTCGACCTCGGACTGCTCTTCGAGCGCTTCCTCTCGCCGGCGCGGGACGGGCCGCCCGACATCGACGTGGACATCGAGTCGGGGCGGCGCGAAGAGGTCATCCAGTACGTCTACGAGCGCTACGGCCGCCGTCATGCCGCGCAGGTGGCCAACGTCATCACGTATCGGCCGCGCTCGGCCGTGCGCGACGTGGGCAAGGCGTTCGGCTTCACCCCCGAGCAGGTGGACGCGTGGTCGGCCGGTATCGACGCCGGGCACGGGCGCGGCATCTCCTCGGCCGGGGCCGTGGAGGAAGTGTCAGAGGCACAGGGCGGCGGCGTGCCCATGCTGGTGGCCGAGCTGGCGGCCGAGGTCCTCGACCGGCCGCGCCACCTCGGCATCCACTCGGCCGGCATGGTGCTATGCGACCGCCCGGTCGTCGAGGTCTGCCCGGTCGAGTGGGGCCGCATGCCCGGGCGCAGCGTGCTGCAGTGGGACAAGGACGACTGCGCCGCCATCGGCCTGGTGAAGTTCGACCTGCTGGGGCTCGGCATGCTCGAGGCGCTGCACCGCATGGTCGACCTCGTGCGCGACTTCCACCGGGTGCACGTCGACCTCGGGCAGCTGCCCCAGGAGGATGCCGTCTACGACCTGCTGTCACGGGCCGACACGGTCGGGGTCTTCCAGGTCGAGAGCCGGGCCCAGATGGGGACGCTGCCGCGGGTGGCACCGCGCACCTTCTACGACATCGCGATCGAGGTGGCGCTGATCCGGCCCGGGCCGATCCAGGGGCATGCGGTCAACCCCTACATCCGGCGTCGCCGCGGCGATGAGAAGGTCACCTACCTGCACCCGCTGCTCAAGCCGATCCTCGAGCGCACGCTCGGCGTGCCCCTCTTCCAAGAGCAGCTGATGGAGATGGCCGTGGCCATCGCCGGGTTCAGCGCGGCCGACGCCGACGAGCTGCGCCAGGCCATGGCGGCCAAGCGCTCGGCCGCGCGCATGGAGAAGATGCGGGCGAGGCTCTACGACGGCATGGCGGCGCGCGGCGTGACCGGCCCGGTGGCCGACCAGGTCTTCGAGGCGTTGGCCGCCTTCGCCAACTTCGGCTTCCCCGAGTCGCACTCGGTATCGTTCGCGGATCTCGTCTACTCCTCCGCCTGGCTGAAGCTGCACTACCCGGCAGCGTTCACCGCGGGGTTGCTCAACTCCCAGCCCATGGGCTTCTGGTCGCCCCAGTCACTGGTGGCCGACGCGCAGCGCCACGGCGTGGGGGTGCGCCGGCCGCACGTGAACCGCTCGGAGGTGGGGGCGTCGCTCGAGGGCGGTAGAGAGGACCCGCTGCTGCGGCTCGGGCTGGCGTCGGTGCGCGGGGTAGGGGAGGCGACGGCCGAGCGCATCGTGGGCGGACGTCCCTGGCGCGACGGCGAGGACCTGGTGCGCCGAGCCAGGGTGACCCAGGCGCAACTCGAGACGTTGGCCGCCGGTGGCGCGCTCGACCCCGAGGACACCGAGTGCGCGGAAGAAGGCGGGGCCGACGGCGAGCCCCGCGGCACCGCGGCCTCTCGGCGCCGGCTGCTGTGGGCGGCCGGGGCTGCCGCGCAGGGGACGCCCGACCGGCTGCCCGGCATCGTGGTGGGAGCCGAGGCCCCGCCGCTGCCCGAGCCCAGTCTCTACGAGGCGGTGGGCGACGACCTGTGGGCGCTCGGGCTGGCCCCCGAGCGCACCGCCATGCACCTGGCCCGCGAGCGACTCGAGGCCATGGACGTCCTGACGGCCGTCGAGCTCGAGGCGTGCGCCGACGGGGAGCGCACGACGGTGGCCGGCGTGGTCACGCACCGCCAGCATCCCGAGACGGCGCGCGGCGCGGTGTTCGTCAACCTCGAGGACGAGACCGGCCACGTCAACGTCGTCTTCTCCCGCGGTGCGTGGGCCCGCTGGAAGCATGTGGCGCGCCACGTGCCCGTGCTGTTGATCCGCGGGCGCGTGCGCAAGGGTCAGGGTGCGGTCAGCTTCGACGCCGAGCGGGTGGAGGCGTTGGTGGTGGGGACGGCCGTACCGGCCAGCCGGGACTTCCGCTAAGGCGGCTGGGAGGCGGCGCTACCCTGACCCTGTGAGCAGCACGCGAGTGCCCGGTGGGGTGGTGCACAAACTTCCCGGAGATCTGCGCTCCGCGCTGATCGCCGATCCAATCGCACTCGATGCCTGGAAGGACATCACGCCTCTGGCCCGCAATGAATTCATCTGCTGGGTCGAGGACGCCAAGCAGGAGAAGACCAGAGAACGCCGTATCCGCCGGACCAAGGAGGAACTGGAGGACGGCATGCGCCGACCCTGCTGCTGGCCGGGCTGCAGCCATCGCGAGCGCAACGGCAGGTAGCAGCTCGGCGTTCTACAACGCCCGATGTCGTCTCCTTAGGTGCGCGGGAGGCGCAGCGCCCAGATCGTCGCCGGCTTGGCGAAGCCGACCGGCACGATGATCGTCCGACCGGCCACCGACATCCAACCGTCGATGCCGCCGGGGGCCTGGAGCCGCCAGAGAATTCGGCCGGTCGACATGGACAGGCCGAGGACGGCGCCTTGCAGTGTCGCTGTGAGGACGACGTTGTTGACCAGAGTCACGCCTCCTGTCGGGTCACCGGGCACGTGCGTGTTCCACAGAATGCGTCCGGTGCGCGCGTCGATCGCCACGACCTGTCCCGGCATGGTGCCGGTCTTCCCCCCGAAGTACTCGGTCTGGTCGGGGTACAGCGTGTCCGGCGCGTTCAGGGTCGCCACGAACACCTTTCCGTGTGCTGACGCCGGTGGGGTCAGCACACCGCCGAAGGTCCCGGGCAGGATCTCGGTGGGTCCGGACAGCGCCGAGACGTTGTTCTTGTGAATCCCGACCGGGGTGCGCCACAGTTGCCGGCCGGTCAGCGGGTTCATCCCGATCACCACACCGCCCTTCCCGGTTCCCACGACGACCGTTGCGGCCGGGTGTCCCGCTGCGGCGGGGACCGGAACCACCATCGTGTGCACGAAGTCCCGGTCGAAGATGTCGTGTGGGGTCGCCTGGTGGTACCAGACCAGCCGGCCGGTGTTGATCTCGAGCGCGACGGTGGAGTCCGTGTAGAGGTTCGGCCCCGGCCGGCTGCTCCCGTTGGGGTATTGGGGCGTGCCGACGAACGGCGCCGGGTTGGCAACGCCCACGTAGAGCAAGCCGGTGCGCGGCGAGAACGACGGCGGGTACCACGAGCCTCCGCCCGAGTTCACCAACGGGTTCCCCCACAAGGTGGGCGACGCCACGGTGTCGAAGCCCCAGAGCAGCTTCCCTGAGCTCTCGTCGACCGCGTCGATGAAGCCGCGGTCGCCGCCGGTATAGATGCCCTTGATGCTCACGGGCACGGTGGACGCGATCACCTCGTCACCGACGACCTGTGGCTGCACGTCGATCCCATCGGTCGCCGTCCGGGTCAGCCGGGTCGACCACAGCTGACCGCCCGTCTTCTCGTCGAGGGCGAACAAGGAGGTGGGCGTGACGCCGAAGACCTTGCCCCAGCCGACGGCCACACCCTCGGGCCCAACGGAGTAGCCGTTCGACGGCGACTTCCAGAGCACTCGTCCGCTGTCGAGGTCGATGTCGAAGACCTCACCGACCTGATCCTCCACGAAGACGTTGTGGCCGACGACGATGGGCGACGTGGGAAGGCCACCGCTGGCGGACACCGTCCAGGCCGTGGTCAAACGGCTGACGTTCTCGGCCGTGATCGGCGACCCGGTCGCCAGCCGCGAGTTCGAGGGATCGTCGTCGGGGTAGGGCCACGACGCCGCGCTCGAGCGCGCTTCGGGTGGAATGGGTAGCGGGCGCACCCGTGCTGAGGCGGCGGACGCGGCTAGCGACCCGGTGACCGTTGCCAACCCAGCCACGGCGACACCGGCGGCGAGACGGCGCACGAGCCCTCGTCCGGTACGGCGTGGGGTACTACGGGCGTCCCCCATTCGTGGCTGCACATTAGGGGAGCGCCGTAGCGATGTGATCGAGTCGGACCAGGGCGGCGTCTGCGGGTTGACAAACGATGCCCCGTTATATAACCATGTGGTTATGTCAATGACGGAGACGGCGGGCCTGACCGAGCGTGAGCTCGACCGGGCCTTCAGTGCACTGTCGGACCCCACCCGCCGGGCGATCCTGGCCCGGCTGTCCCAGGGCGACGCCGGCGTCCTCGACGTGGCGGCGCCATTCCCCATGAGCCAGCCCGCCATCACCAAGCACCTCAACGTGCTCGAGGAGGCCGGGCTGATCTCGAGACGCCGGCAGGCCCGTCAGCGCCTCTGCCACCTCGAGCCGGTGCGGCTCAAGCACCTCTCAGACTGGGTCGGGTCGTACCGCGAATTTTGGGAGGGGAGTTTCGAGCGCCTCGACGAACTGCTCGAAGAGTTGCAGGACGGTTCGGAACAGGACACGCAGAACAACACCAAAGGAGAAGCCACGTGACCATGACAGACAGGACGACTGAGATCACGACCCCGCCGGGAGAGCCCGTCATCCACATCCGCCGGTTCTTCAAAGCGCCGCCGCAACTGGTGTACCGCGCAATCACGGAGCCCGAATACATCCGCCGCTGGATGGGGCCGCGGCATCTCGAGACCACTGAGTGCGAAGCCGACCTTCGTGTCGGCGGCACCTGGCGGTTGGTCCATCGCGCGCCCGACGGCACGGAGTTCGTGTTCCACGGAGAGTTCCTCGAGCTCGACCCGCCACGCAAGCGGGTTGGCACATTCGTCTGGGAGGGGGCGCCCGAGCACGTGGCCACCGAGACCATGCTCTGCGAGCCGGTCGAGGGTGGCACCATGGTGGTGACGACGATGGTGCACAGTTCGGTCGAAGCGCGCGACATGCACGTCGCCAACGGCATGGAGGGTGGGATCATCGACTCCCACAGCCGGCTCGACGAGCTGGTGGCGTCGGAGCTCGGGTCATGACGCCTCTCAGGTGACGACGAGACCTCGCCCCGTCACCAGCGGAAGGTCGAGCGCGGTGACCAGGCCGGGTGCCGCCTGCACCACGGCGGGCACGGCGTTGACGAGGCGCATCGCCGTGGCCTTCAGCCCCGCCGTGTTGTGGTCCCCGTCGGTCCCCATCAGTTGCAGGTCGAGCGTGTAGTTGGGCTCGCCGGTGATCTGGACGCGGTAGCAGCCCTGTCCCGCCGGCTGCGGCCAGGCGGCGCCCAGGTCGTCGCGCAGCCTGGTGACGTGCTCGAGCACGATGACAGCCCGGTCGCCCACCATGCCGCGCACCTCGAAGTGGAGCGCGGCGGCGGTGCCGGCCCTGATGGTCCCGGCATCGACCTCGAAGTCCTCAGGCGCCGCCTCTCGCTCGTACCACTCGGTCACGCCGGTCAGCGTCACACCGAGTCCCGCGGCAATCTGGCGCACCACGCTGCCCCACGCCGAAATCAGCACGCCCGGGCTGAGCAACAACGGCACGTCGCGCAGGTCGCGGCCGAAGCCCATGATGTCGAAGAGCACGATCGGCTGGTTGTAGGTGTTGTAGTTGAGGACCTCGGAGCAGCGGACCTCTTCAATCCGCTCGCACACGCCTGTGAGCACCAGGGGGAGCACGTCGTTGGCGAAACCGGGATCGACGCCGTTGACGAAGAGGGAGACGCCCGCCTTCTCGGCGGCGGCGATCACCGGTGCCGCCAGTGGGTCACCGGCCGCGGGGTACTGCAGCATCACCGGGCTCGACGACACCACGTTGCAGCCGGCGGCGAGAAAGCGCTCGAGGTCGCCGAGCGCCTCGAAGATCCGGTCGTCGGCCATGGCGGTGTGCACGATGCAGTCCGGCTTCAGTGCCAGGAGCGCGTCGGCGTCGTTCGTCCCCGCCACGCCCAGTGTGCGAGGGAGGCCGGCCAGGTCTCCGGCGTCGTGGCCGACTTTGGACGCGGTGGACACGAAGACCCCGACGAGCTGAAGCTCGGGATGGGCCTCGATGCCGGCGAGGGCGTGGCGCCCGACGTTGCCGGTACTCCATTGCACGACGCGGTAGGGCATGGCCGCCTCCTTGGTCGTTGGGTGCTCGGTGGTGGGTGGGATCGGTGCTGAGATCAGAGGTCGGGTATCGGCATCTCGAGGTTGGGCGACTGCAAGCCGCCGTCCACCTCGATGACCTTCCCCGTCACATACGCCCCGGCGGGGGAGGCGAGGTACAAGATCGCCGACGCGATGTCGTCGACGTGGCCCAGCCGCTTGAGCGGCGTGGCCTCTTCCATTGCGGTGCGAAGCTCGTCGCTCGACATGACGATGTCGAGGGCGGACGTCGCGGTCGAGCCCACCCCGATCGCGTTGACGCGGATGCGCGGCGCCAGGTCACGCGAGGCGAGGCGCGTGTACTGCTCGAGTGCGCCCTTCGCCGTCCCGTAGGCCAGGTATCCCCTCCCGGCCACGTGGCCCATGACCGAGGAGATGCTGACGATGGCGCCCCCGGGATGCTCGCCTTCGAGCATGCGGGGCACCGCGGCGCGCAGGAGTGCGTGTCCCGACGAGACGTTGAAGCGGAAGGCCTCTTCCAAGAAGCGGGGGGACGTGTCGAGCAACGGGCGCGGCATGGTGCCGCCCATGTTGTTGACGACGATGTCGAGGCGGCCGAATTCAGACGCTGCGGTCTCGGCCAGCGATGCCATGAGCTCGAAGTCGGTCAGGTCACCGGGAACCACGACGGCCCGCCGTCCGGCCGCCTCCACCCTCTTCGCCACCTCTCGCAGCTGGTCCTCGGTCCGAGCAGCCAGCACGACGTCGGCTCCTGCCTCGGCGAGCGCCACCGCGGTGGCGGCGCCGATGCCGCGCCCACTGCCGGTGACCACAGCAACCTGGTCGGTGACGAGGAACCGGTCGAGGATCATCGGGCGCAATGTAGCGGCACCGCCCCGGGCAGCGCCCGTTGGCCGCCGGGACTCGGCTCGGCGACGGGCACTACGGAGCGACGTTGCCTCCCACCTCATGTGCCCGTTTGTCCGCCGCGTACGCTTCGGCCACATGCTCGGCCCAGCCCGGCACGTCCGTTTGGACCGGGAACGCGTGCGGCATGACCTTCTTCTTCACGTCGTCAGGCAGACTCAAGTCGCCGCCCGTGTGCCCCACGCTGAACACCCGTTCGGGTCGGGCCCGCCCGACCATGGATCTGAACCAGCGCAACATCGTGCTGACCCGGTTCCCGAAGCCGTTGAGGAAACCGATGTGGACGAAGAACCACACGACCCAGCCCGGGAACCCGCTGAGCCGGATGCCGTGCACGCTCACGATCGCCTTGAAGCGGCCGATAGTTGCTGCACTCCCGAGGTTGCGGTACTTGAAGAGGGCGTCCTCCCTCCCTTTCAGCCGGCGCTTGATTGTGTTGGCCGCGTGGAGGCCGCCCTGGATAGCCACCTCGGAGACGCCCGGCAGGTCATTGAGGGAGGCCATGTCGCCCACGGCGAAGATCTCAGGGTGGCCCGGCAGGGTGAGGTCCGGGAGGACCTCAATCCGCCCGGCGCGGTCGGTCGCGGCGCCGGTCGCCTCGGCTAGCAGGCCGGCGAGGGGGGACGCCTGCACACCAGCCGCCCAGATCGTCGTGCCGCATTCGAAGCGACCTTGCTCCTTGTCCGCGTTCTCGGTGTCGACACCGAAGGGGTCCACGCCGGTGACTCGGAGGCCCATCTGCAGCTCGACGCCCATCTTCTCCAGAGAATGGCGCGCCCGCCCTGACAACTGGTCGCCGAAGGTGGCCAGTGGTTCCTTGCCGCCGTCAATGAGGATGACGCGCACCGAGGCGGGATCAATGGTGCGGAAGTCGCGGGTGAGGCTGCGGCTCGCCAGCTCGCGGATCTGCCCGGCCAGTTCGACGCCGGTCGGCCCGGCACCAACGACGACGAAGGTCATCCAGAAGCGCTCGAGTGCTTCGTCCGTCATCAGCTCGGCCAGCTCGAGCGCGCCGTAGACACGACGGCGTAGCTCCATGGCGTCATCGATCGTCTTCATGCCCGGCGCGATCAGTGCGAACTCGTCGTGGCCGAAGTAGGACTGCCCCGCACCGGCGGCCACGATCAGACTGTCGTAGGGGAATTCGTCGTAGGAACCGGGCAACGCGGCGGTGTGCACGACCTTGTGGTCCAGGTCGAACCCGGTGACAGAGGAGAGGATGACGCGCACGTTCTTGCGTTTTCGCATCATGTGGCGGAGGACCGGCGAGATCTGCCCCGGAGAGAGGACGCCCGTGGCGACCTGATAGAGCAGCGGCTGGAAGAGGTGGTGATTGCGCCGGTCGATCAGCGTGATCTCGATGTCTTTGGACTGTGCCAGGAGTCGGGTGGCGGGGAGCCCGCCGAAGCCGCCACCGACTATCACGACCCGGTGCGGCTTCGCGTCGCGCGCGAGAGCTCCCGGTGTCGACACCGGACTCACAGCGGCGGCTCGTCCGCCCCCTCGGACTCAATGAGTCGGCCCACCGCGTCGATGAGCGCCAGGTGGGTGAAGGCCTGCGGGAAGTTTCCGAGGTGCTCCCCCGTGGAGGCGTCGATCTCTTCTGCGTACAGCTGTAGCGGGCCGGCAAAGGTCAGCAGCTTCTTGCACAAGGACGTGGCGCGCTCCTGCTCACCGATCATGGCCAGTGCGGTCACGAGCCAGAAGGAGCAAATGGTGAACGTCCCCTCTTTGCCCGCGAAGCCGGTATCCGTGGTGTCGACCTTGTAGCGCAGCACGAGGCCGTCCTCGGTCAGCTCGTCCGCGATGGCCAACACGGTGGTGCGCACCCGGTCGTCGTCGGGTGGCAGGAAGCCGAGGATGGGGATGAGCAACAGCGAGGCGTCGAGTTCGTCGTTGCCGTAGTGCTGGCGGAACCGGCCTCGCGCGTCGACGCCCTTGTCGAGGATCTCGGCCTTCAGCTGGTCAGCCTCCGTGCGCCACCGATCGGCCCGCTCGGTGTCGTGGCGCAGGCGGGCCATGTCCGCACCGCGGTCCATGGCCACCCAGCAGAGGACCTTCGACGCGGTGAAATGTTCCGGTTCACCGCGGATCTCCCAGATGCCCTGGTCCGGGTTCCCCACGCATGAGATCGCCGTGTCGACCAGATTGGCCAGCCCGTCCCATACCGGCTTCACGATCTGCGCCGCACCCTGGCGCAGGTGGATGTCGACCGCGTCGAGCAGCATCCCCCATACGTCGTTCTGGCGCTGGTTCCAGGCGCCGTTGCCGACGCGAACAGGCCGCGAGCCGCGCCAGCCGGTCAGGTTGTCGAGCGTGCGTTCCGTGAGGTCCTTCCGTCCGTCGATCCCGTACATGATCTGCAACTCGAATTGGTCGCCGACGCCCGCCACCGCCTCTATCACGAATGCAAAGTATTCGAGCGCTTCCCAGTCGAACCCGAGCCGGTACAAGGACCGCAGCATGAAGGAGGAGTCGCGGATCCAGGTGTAGCGGTAGTCCCAGTTGCGCTGGCCGCCCGGTGTCTCGGGCAGCGACGTGGTCGGCGCCGCCATGACAGCGCCGGTCGGCGCGTAGCTCAGACCCTTGAGGGTGAGGGCGCTGCGCTCCATGTAGCTGCGCCACGGATGATCGGGGAAGGTCCCGTTGGCCAGCCAGTCCCGCCAGTACGAGACGGTGTCATTCAGCTGGGCCTGGGCCTCCTCGAGTGTCGTCGGCTGGCGGTCGGACCACGACAGCGCGCTGAACGCTGTCTCACCCTTCTCGAGTGTCGAGCGCCCATAGCAGCGGGCGCCGACGGCGCCGAGCCCGATGCTCGATGTCAGCGTCAGCGTGGGCTCGTTGGCGGCCGGCGGGTTGATGGTCATGGAACGGTAGCTGTCGCCGTTGTAGGTCCAGGCGCCGATCTGCTCCCCATACTCGAACACGGGAACGGCGTTCACCACCACCTCGACCCGGCCACCGATGCAAGTGGCCAAGCGGAGCAGCGTCCCTGTCGCCGCAGTGTCTCCGGGTGCCCGCCTGTAGTCCGAGCGCCGCGCGCCGTCGGTCACCGGCTCAATCACGAGCAGGTCCTGGACGATCAGCCAACCGGTCGGCGTGTGCCAAGTCGTCTCGAGGACCATGGTCCCGGGGATGTAACGCCGCTGATGGGGCACCATCGTGCCCATCGGCCCGAAACGGAACATGCCCGCAGCCCGGTCGAGGATGGCGCCGAAGACGCTGGGCGAGTCCGGCTGGGGGAGGCACATCCACTCGACCGACCCGTCTGGGGCCACGAGGCAGTTGTTCTCGCAGTCCGAGAGGAACCCGTAGTGGGCGATCGGGGGAAAGATCTCCGGCTCCCGATCCACAGCTGTGTCGTCGCTCACTGTCGTGATGCTAACGGCGGCTGCCGCCTACGTCTTGGGTGGAGCCGCGTCTGTTCCGCCCGAGCCGGCGGGTGCGGCCGCGGCCGTCGCCGCCCCCGGCGAGCCAGGTGTTGGTATTCGCGGACCGGGCTCCGCCCCTCCCTCCTTCGGGACGGACAGCCGGCGCCGGAAGACCCGGTAGGTCCAGCCCTGGTAGAGCAGGACGATCGGGAGGCAGATTGCCGTGACGACCGTCGTGACCCTGAGCGAGTACGAAGGACTGGCCGTGTTGGCGACGGTCAGGTTGTAGGCGGTGTTGGTGCTCGAAATCATCACCCGCGGGTACAGCTCGGTGAAGAGGGAGCCGACGGTGCCGCCGATGCCGACGCAGGCCGCCATGAAGGCCCAACCGTCGGCGCGCTCGCGGGCCGCCCACGCTGCCACGATCACCGCCAGGAGTGCCAGCGCCTCGAGCGGCTGGGGTACGAAGCCGGTGCTCAGCCCGACGTGCACCCACGTCATGAAGCCGAAGGTGACGATCACCGCCACCAGCCCGGTCCCGGCCGCAGCGTGCTGGGCTCGCGCCTGCAGCTCGCCTGTGGTCTTCAAGCTGAGGAAGGTGGCGCCCGAGAGCAGCGAGAGCACCACCAGGGTCACCCCGGTCCATAACCCGAAGGGGGTCAGCAGCTGCCAGAAGCCTCCGGTGAACTGGTGCTGGCTGTTGATGGGCAGTCCATGCAGCAGGTCGCCGAGCGCCACCCCGATCAGGAAGGGGATGAGGGCACTCCCGATCGTGAGCCCCCAGCGCCAGAAGCGGCGCCAGCGTGGGTCGGCGAACTTGCGCTGCCACTCGAACGAGAGCCCACGCACGATGAGCGCCGCCAGCGCCAGCACCAGCGCGAGGTACAGCGCCGAGAACATGGTGGCGTACCAACCGGGGAAGGCGGCGAACATCGCCGCACCGGCCACGATGAGCCACACCTCGTTGCCGTCCCAGACCGGCCCGATGCAATTGATCACGACGCGCCGTTCCGTGTCGCTGCGCCCGATGAACGAGTGCAACATGCCAACCCCGAAGTCGAACCCCTCGAGGACGAAGAATCCGACCCACAAGATGGCGATGATGATGAGCCACAGGTCTCCGAGTGTCATGGCTGTCTCCTAGTAGACGAGCTCGAGCTCGTCGTCGGTCGGGGTGGCCTCGCCGTCGGTACCGCCCTCGGCACCGGCATCGGGATCGCTGTGCGATACCAGCTTGGCGATGGGGTCGTGGTCGAGCCCCTTTCGGCCGTAGCGGATCATGAGCCACACGTCGGCGATTCCAAAGGCGATGAAGAAGGCGTAGAAGACGACCAGGGAGATCCAGATGTCGGTCGCCGAGACTGACGGTGAGACGCCGTTGGCCGTCTTCAACAGGCCCTGGACGATCCACGGCTGGCGCCCGTTCTCGGTCAGCATCCAGCCGGCGGTGTTCATGAGGAAGGGCAGGACGATCACCCACGGCGCGACGCGCAGGAACCATCTGGCGCGGTCGAGCTTGTGCCGGTAGAGGAGCCATGCCCCCCAGAGCGCGAACGCCATGACCAGCGTGGCGATGTAGGCCATCACCCGCATCGACCAGTACTGGATGAACACGTTCGGGATGTAGTCCCCCGGCCCGTACTTCTTCTGATACTCGGCGTTGAGCTGGTTCAGGCCCTGCACCTCGCCGTCGGGGTGGTTGGTGGCCAGGATGGAGAGCAGGTCGGGGATGTTGATGATCTGCGTCGGCGTCATGTCGTTGGTGCCCCCGCCGATCTGGAAGGCGGAGAAGGAGCAGTGGCCGGGGCAGGTGTTCCATAAGGCCTCAGCCGCTGCGATCTTCATGGGTTGGTAGGTCCCCTCGACGACGCCGAGCTCGCTGCCGACGAACATGGCGATAGGTGTCGACAGCACGAGGACCACGAGCGAGATCACCGCGGTCCGGCGGAAGGCGTCTGACTCCTTGTTCTTGCGCAGGTGCCAGGCCGAGACCCCCAACATGATCAGCGCGCCGGTCACCAGGGAAGCCAGGACCACGTGCGTGAAGCCCCAGAGGAAGACAGGGTTGGTGAAGAGGGCGAAGATGTTGGTGAGTTGGGGCTGGCCGTTGACCATCTTGTAGCCGACGGGGTTCTGCATCCAGGAGTTGGCCACCATGATGAACATGGCGGACAGCACCGTGCCGATCGACACCAGCCAGATGCAGGCCAGGTGCGTCCGTTTGGACAGGCGGTTCCAGCCGAAGATCCAGAGGCCAAGGAAGGTCGACTCCAAGAAGAAGGCGGCCAAACCTTCGAAGGCCAACGGTCCGCCGAACACGTTGCCGACGAGGCGCGAGTAGACCGACCAGTTCATGCCGAACTCGAACTCCTGAATGAGCCCGGTCACCACCCCGATGGCGACGTTGATCAGGAGCAGGGTGCCGAAGAAGCGCGCCAGCCGCAGGTAGGTCGCATCGCCGTTGCGGTACCAGCCGGTTTCGAGCAGCGCCACCAAGAAGGCGAGTCCGATCGTGATCGGGACGAACAGGAAGTGGTAGATGCTGGTGCTGGCGAACTGCCAGCGTGCAAGGTCCACGTTCACGGTTGGTCGCTCCCTTCGGGGACGGTCGAGGTCTGTCCGCTTGCCGCGGGCGGGCGGGGCTCGGCGGGCCGGTCGTTCATCCGCTCCTCCCACCACAGTCCGGCGTAGCGGCCACCGGTGGCCAAGAGCTCGTGGTGCTTGCCCCGCTCGACGACTCGCCCGCCGTCGAGGACGACGATCTCGTCCACCGCTTCCAGGGCTGCCAGACGGTGCGTGATGAGCAGCGTGGCGCGGCCCTCGGTGAGCGCGAGGAGGTCTGCGGTGAGAGCGTCCGCCGCGGCCGGCTCGAGGTGTTCGGCCGGCTCATCGAGCACCAGGATGGGGAAATCGGCCAGCAGCGCACGAGCCACGGCGACGCGCTGGCGCTGGCCTCCCGAGAGCCGTCCTCCCCTGGTTCCGACGGGCGTGGCCAGTCCCTTGGGCAGGCCTTCGAGCCAGTCGCCTAATCCGACCCGGGCAAGCTCGCTCGTCAGTTCCTGGTCGGTCGCGGCGCGGCGTCCGATGCGTAGGTTCCCGGCCAGCGTCGTGTCAAAGAGGTGCGGGTGCTGCTCCACCAGCCCAACCACGCGGCGCACGTCGTCCGCGGCGAGCCGTTCGAGTGGCATTCCGTCCAGAGTGGCATCCCCGTCGTCGGCGGGCAGGAAGCGGACGAGAACGTCGGCGAGCGTCGACTTGCCGGCACCGCTCGGGCCGACCAGCGCCACGCGGCGCCCCGGACGCAGCTCCAAGTCGACGCCGCGTAACGCCGCTTTGCCGGCACCCGGATAGGAGGCCCAGACGTCGCGCAGCGCGACGGTGTGGGGGCCGTCGCTGAGCGCGGCCGGGACAGCCGGGTCGCTGACCACGGGCGGCGCGTCCATGGCGTCGAAGACGCGGCCGGCCGCCATGCGGGCTCGCTGCAGCGCCTGCGTGGCGGCCGGCAACGGGGAGACGAGCTCGAAGGCCGCCAGCGGCACCAGCGCCAAGACGGCCAGGAGCGCACCGTTGAGCGAGCCGGCGTGCACCGGGCCGATCCCGAGCGTCACCGCGCCCCAGCTGGCGAGCCCGGCCAGTGCGGTGGTCAACGCGAGGCCGATGCCAGCAGTGCCCGCGCCCTTGCGGGCGATGCCGCGCAGCCGCGCGTCGGCCGCTCGGATGCGCTCGAGCTGCTCGTCCGCGCCACCGAACACGAGCAGCTCAGGCGCGCCCTCCACCAGGTCGACGACGTCGGCCGCGAGCGCTCCGCGTGCGGTGGCCTGGCGGGCTTCCTCACGCTGGGCCAGGCGGCCCGTGAACCACGGCACCGCAGTGGCCGAGATCACCAGCGCCACGAGCAGCACGAGACCGGCCTGGGGGAGGAACCACCACAGCGCGGCCACCGTCGCCCCGCCCACCAGGACGGCAACGGCGAAAGGCTGAATCACCCGCAGTACGACGTCCTGCAGCGAGTCGACGTCGTCCACGACGCGGGCCACGAGATCACCACGACGGAAGGCGTGCAGGCCGGCCGGCGCCAGCGCCTCGAGCCGCGTGTACACGCGCACGCGGAGGTCGGCCAGCATGCGCAGGGCTGCGTCGTGGCCGACCAGCCGCTCGCCGTATCGCAGGAAGCCGCGTGAGAGGCCGAAGAACTGCACGCCGACGATGGCGAGGGTGAGCGAAGCCTCCGAAGGGTGCTGCGCGGCGCGGGAGATCAGCCAGGCCGAGGTGCCCATGAGGGCGATGGAGGCCCCGATGGCGCCAGCACCCAGCAGGGAGGCCTCGGCCAGGCGGGCGCTGGCCGCGCGGGCGATGGCCAGGGTGCGGGCGGTGCCGGCGGGCCGGTCGCTCACCCCGCCGCCACCGGGACGGGGAGCTCAACCGCGTGGTCGGCCAGCGCGACGAGAGCGGGTCGGTGCGCCACGATCAGTGCGGTCCGTGGTCCGGCGAGCCGCGCCACCGCCGCCAGCACGTCAGCTTCTGTCTCGCCGTCCAGGTTGGCGGTCGGCTCGTCGAGCAGCAGCAGGGGAGCGTCACGTACGAAGGCGCGAGCGAGGGCGAGACGCTGGCGTTCTCCGGCGGACAGTCCGGCACCGCCGTCACCGAGGAGCGTCGCGGGGCCGTTGGGGAGCCGCCGCACGACCTCGGTCAGGCCGGCGGCCCCCAGCGCGGCCACGACGTCGGCGTCGGACGCGTCCGGGCGTCCGAGCCGGACGTTCTCGGCGACCGAGCGCGCGAAGAGGTGGGGCCGTTGGGGCACCCAGGCCAGGAGGCTGCGCCACTGGGCCAGGTCCACGTCGGCCAGGTCGACGCCGCCCAATCGGACCGTGCCGGCGTCGGGCGCGCGCAGGCCGAGGATGACGGCGAGCAGGGTCGACTTGCCGCACCCACTCGGACCGGTCAGGGCCACGGTTTCGCCCGGGCGGACAGTGAGCTCGACTCGCTCGAGGGCGGGCACAGTGCGTCCGCCGTACATCACGGTCAGGCCACTGATCTCGAAGCTCGTGCTGCGCGCCCGCTGTGTGCTCCGGCCCGCGCCAGCCGTCGGCTCCTCCAGAAGTTCGAAGACCTGCTCGGCCGCCCGCATCCCGTCGGCGCTGGCGTGGTAGTTGGCGCCCAGAGCGCGCAGCGGCAGGTAGGCCTCGGGTGCCAGGACGAGCACGAACAGTGCGTCGTGGAAGGGCAACGTCCCGGCCAGGAGGCGGAGGCCGACGGCAACGGCGACGAGGGCAACCGACACCGTTGCGAGGAGCTCGAGGACCAGCGAGGACAAGAAGGTCAGTCGGAACGTGGCCATGGTGGCGGACCGGTAGCGGTCGGTGACGTCCGCGATGGCGCGGGCCTGGGCTTTGGCCCGCCCGAAGACCTTGAGGGTCGGAAGCCCAGCGACGACGTCGAGGAAGTGCCCGGCCAATCGCTGCAAGGAGCGGAGGCGAGCCGTCGTCCGGTCCCGCGTCGTGGCGCCGACCAGTGCCATGAAGATCGGGATGAGCGGCAAGCTCACTGCGATCAGGACAGCACTGACCCAGTCGGCGCCGGCAACGACTGCGATCACGGTGACCGGGACGATGACCGCGAGGAAGAGCTGGGGCAAATAGCGCGAGAAGTAACCGTCGAGCGCGTCGATCCCTGTGGTGAGCAGGGCGCCGAGTTCTCCGGGCGGGTGCCCGTCGAGGCCCGAGGGCCCGAGGGCGGCGATGTGTTCGGCGGCAGCCAGCCGCAGTTCCGACTTGGCCGACGCAGAGGCTCGGTGCGCGGCCCGCTCGGCGGCCCACGCCAGCACCGCCCGCCCGGCGATCACCAGGACCAGGGCGACCAGCGGCATCCGCAGCGATGCGGCGGTCCGGTGCTCGATGAAGGCGCCGGCGACGATGGTCGCGATCAGCCAGGCCTGGGCAATGAGCAGCAGGGCTGTCGCACCACCGACGGCCACGGCCAGCACGACGAAACGCCGGGTCGTGCGGGCGGTGCGCAAGAGGCGGGGGTCGAGGGGCCCGCCGCGCCGCTCCCGATGGGGGCGGTTCGGTGGGCCGTCCGTGGTCGACTGGACCGCTCCGTGCACTGGACCCTCTTTAGTACGCCACACCGACTGGCGCACGGACTGCAGTCCCGGGCCGAGCCGCCTTCCTGCGTTGCCGAAGGGCATGTCACATTCCGGCGGGCTGAGGTGTCTACATGTCGGACACCCAATGAGCGAAGGAGACCCCGAATGGAAGCCCGACTTGACATCTTCAACAGCCCTCTCGCCATGAAGCTCATCAAGTACCTCAACTCTGCTGGCGCGGTCGTCAACGAGTCAAAACTGCCCAAGGCCACTCAAGAACTGGTGAAGCTCAGGGCCAGCCAGATCAACGGCTGTGGCTTCTGCGCCGACATGCACTCCAAGGACGCCGCGCACAACGGCGAGACCTCGGTGCGGCTCAATCTGGTCGCCACCTGGCGGGAGGCGACGGTCTTCACCGAGGCCGAGCGCGCCGCGCTCGAACTCGCAGAGCAGGGGACTCGGATCGCCGATGCCGCCGGCGGCGTGACTGACGAGGCGTGGTTGAACGCAACCAAGCACTACGACGAGGAGCAGCTCACCGCGCTGGTCGGCATCATCGCCCTCATCAACTTCTACAACCGGCTGAACGTCGTCATCCGCCAACCAGCGGGCAGCTACGAGCCGGGCATGTTCGCTTAGGTGCAGGTTTCTTGGTCGAGGCGCATCGCCTCCCCTGAGCCTTGACGCGGCCACGGCGGCGAACCAGGGTGTCGCCGTGGATCGCCGCCCCACCGAGACGGATCACCAGATAAGGGCCTGACGTGCCAGCGTCGCTCACCGTCGTGGATCATCCCGTCCTGGCTCATCGGGTGGCACAGCTGCGCGACATCACCACCGACGGAGACACCTTCAGGCAGCTCGTCGCGGAGGTGTCCGGCCTCCTTGCCTACGAGGCGTTGCGCGACCTGGGCACGTCGGAAGTGTCAGTCGACACGCCGGTGGCGCGTGGTGCAACGGTGCGCCGGGTCGGTGAAGTCGTGCTGCTCGTGCCGATCCTGCGGGCCGGTCTCGGCATGGTCCAGGCGATCCAGGAGGTCGTGCCGCTCACCGAGGTGGCGCACGTGGGGCTGCGGCGCGACGAAGAGACCCTGCGCTCCGAGGTCTACCTCAACCGGCTCCCACGTGACCTACGCGACCGCCGAGTCATCGTTTGCGATCCCATGCTGGCCACCGGGGGTTCGCTCGCACAGGTGTGCGAGCTCGTCGTCGAGCGCGGCGCGGCCGAGGCGCTGGCGCTGTGCATCATCGCCTCGGAGCCGGGACTGGCCGCCTTCGGCGCCGCCCACCCCGGCGTGCGCGTCTGGTGTGCGGCGGTCGATGCCGGCTTGAACGACGCCGGCTTCATCGTGCCCGGCCTGGGCGACGCCGGCGACCGGCTCTTCGGGCCGCCGGACTGAGCCCTCCGAGGTCACACCTCGAGCACGAACCACCACACCGGGCGGCTGTCGGTGGCTACAACCCGATGTCCTCGTGCCAGACCTCGGGGTTTGCCGCGATGAACGTACCGAGCAGTTCGATGCACTCTGCGTCGTCGAGCAGCATCACCTGGCAGCCGTGCTCGGCCACCCAGGCGTGGCCGCCCTCGAAATTCCGCGCCTCGCCGATCACGACCGTGCCGATGCCGAACTGGCGCAGGAGCCCGCTGCAGTACCAGCAGGGCGACAGCGTCGTGACCATGACGCAATCGGCGTAGTGGCGGCGGCGCCCGGCAGCGCGGAACGCCGCCGTCTCCGCGTGCATGGAGGGGTCGCCGTCTTGGACGCGGCGGTTGTGGCCGCGCCCGAGCAGCGTTCCGTCTTCATGAAAGAGTGCGGCGCCGATGGGGATGCCACCGTCGGAGAGGCCACGGCGCGCTTCAGCCACCGCCACCGCGAGCATGCGGGCCACCAGGGCATCGTCGAGTGCTGCGACCGGGGACCTATGCTCGGAGGAGAGCGCCATGTCCACGACCACCGATCGTACCTACACGACCACGGTGGGGAGCCAGAAAGTCGAGCTCCCGCTCGTCCCTCTCAACGACGAGCTGACGATCGCACTCCTCATCTGCGTCGACATGGGAGTGTCCTTCGCGGAGACCGCTGGACGCGAGCTGGCCGAGTTCATGCGTCCGGCCCGGCCCGAGATCGTGGTGTCGGTTGCGACCATGGGCATCCCGCTGGCGATCGAGGCCAGCCGTGCCCTCGGGATCGACGACTACGTGATCCTGCACAAGACCCCCAAGATCCACCTCGGCGAATCGTGGTCCGAGCCGGTGTACTCGATCACCACAGACAAGCCGCAGCGCCTGCGCATGGATCCGGCCCGGGTCGCGGCCGTGCGCGGCAAGCGCGTCGCCATCGTCGACGACGTCGTGTCCACGGGAGCGTCTCTGTCGGCGGCCCTGCGGCTGGTCCGGCGCATGGACGCCGAACCGGTCGTGGTCGGCACGCTGATGACCGAGGGTGGCGGTTGGCGGCACGCCCTCGGTGAGGACGCCACCCTGGTGCGCAGTCTCGGCGCCATGCCGCTGTTCCACCCCGATGGGGCCGGCGGCCTCGTCGAGGACTGGGACTAAGGGGTGACCGCCAACAACCCCTCTTCTTGCAACAGCTCCAGCTGCTTTGCCTTCTGCGCAGTGAGCGACTGGTGGCCCAGCAGGTAGTAGACGGCCGCAGCGACACCCATCCCGAAGAACACGCTGAAGTCCGCCCCCTGGTTGTGGTAGGTGACCTCGTTGAGCCAGTGCGGCAGGTGGAACGTGGCTGACAGCGCCGAGATCGCCGCGAACATGCCGATCAGCTGAGCGAAGATCGCCGGCCAGAAGATCCCGCCGCGAGTTCCAGTACAGCGAGGTCGGCCCGACGTCCTGTAGTTCGCTCGGCACGTAGCGGAAGCCGCGCAGCGCCCAATCGACCAGGAAGATGGCGACCCACGGCGCGATCCACACGATGACGACGTCGACGAAGTCCTCGAGGTACGTGGTGAAGGACGAGCTGAAGATGGCGTACATCGTGATGATCAAGGCGATGACGCAGTCCACCATGACCGCCTGGTAGCGCTTCACCGGCACGCCGATGGCCTGGAGCGTCACCCCCGAGGAGTACATGTCGAGGCTATTGATGGCGAAGAGCTGGACGACGGCGAACAGCAAGAAGACCACCACGAACCAAGCCGGGATGAATCCCTGGTGGGCGAAGGGCAGCAGGCCTCCCGAGCCGGTCCCGATGTCGGCGATGAAGGTCCCGATCACGGCACCAAGCGTCATGATGAGGATCTCTGGCACGGCGGTGCCGAGGAAGATCCAGCCCACGAGACTCTTCTTGGAGACGTCGGGAGGGCAGTAGCGCGTGTAGTCGTTGCCACACTCCGTCCAGCCGAGCCCGCTCAGGGCGATGGTGAAGGCGAGACCCGCCATGTAGGTCTGCCAGCCTGCCCCGTGGGCCACCGCGTTCAAGTGCGCGTGCGGCACGGCGAAGCCGAGCATGACGGCGAAGAGAACCACGAAGGGAATGATCAAGAGGCGGAGCGACTTGACGATGGCGGCGTGCCCGAGGAACGGCAGGATGCCCTGAATGAGCACGGCCAGGATCACGAGAATGACCTTGGCCGGGTCGCCGGGGGAGAACCCGCCCTTGACCAACAGGACGAGTCCTGCGCCGACAATCAGGATGAGCCCCTCGACCTCGAAGCCGATCTGCGTAAGCCAGTTGAAGAAGGAGATCGGCCGTGACCCGTTGGGCCCGAAGGCCGCCCGGTTAGTGGCGAAGGCCGAGGTGCCCGTGTCCGGTCCCTGCAGCGAGCACAGCCCCAGCAGCAAGAACGAGAGGTTGCCGATGATGATCAACGACAGGGCCTGGGCGAAGGTGAACCCGAATGTCATCAAGATGGCGCCGTAGAGGAAGTACTCCACCTGGACGCTCGCGCCGGCCCACATTCCGAAGATGTCCTTCGGGCTCGCCCACCGCTCACTGATCGGGATGTAGTCGATCCCGTGCTGCTCGACGTGGAACGCCTCGTCAGCCTCGGGGTCGTGAATGACAGCGAGCTCTTCGGCGAAGTCCTCGGCGATCGCCACCGCTCTACCTCCCTTGTCGTCGCCCCCGTGGAGGTGCGAAGGATGCCCCGGAGGGTGGCCGAAGGCCGGGCTCAGGCCCAGGCTGCCCCCGGCAGCCGCCTTCGGTCTTGCGTCCACGCACCCCATTTGTCAGGTTCCGGTGCGCGTCCCTGGCGAGCGACCGAAGGTCTGTTGGCCCACAGGTTGTGCAAAGAAAGACCGTCCGGTCAAGTGTCGAGTGTTTAGGTGGCTAAGTAAGCGGCTCGCCGAGCCCGGCGCCCAACGGTGTAGAACCACGCTGTGCACGGGGCGCTGATGGTCTGCGGCACTACCTCCGACGCGGGCAAGTCCACCGTGGTGACGGGCCTCTGCCGCCTGCTCGCCCGACGCGGCGTCAGCGTGGCCCCGTTCAAGGGCCAGAACATGTCGCTCAACGCCATGGTGACCGCCCACGGCGGCGAGATCGGACGGGCCCAGTGGCTCCAGGCTGTGGCCGCAGGTGCCGAGCCTGAAGTCGCGATGAACCCGGTCTTGCTCAAGCCGACCGGCGAGAGTGCCTCACAGGTCGTGGTCATGGGGCGGCCGGTCGGCGTGCACGAGGCGGGCGACTACCAGACGTCCAAGGCTGAGCTGCTCCCTGTGGTGGACGACGCGCTGGCCTCGCTACGAGCCCGCTTCGACGTGGTCGTCTGCGAGGGCGCGGGCAGTCCGGCCGAGATCAACCTGCTGCGCCACGACATCGTGAACCTCGGTCTGGCCAGGCGGGCTGGCATCCCTGCCCTACTGGTGGGTGACATCGAGCGGGGCGGCGTGTTCGCGCACCTCTACGGAACCGTTGGGATCCTGCCCGGCGAGCTGGCGTCGCTGATCCGAGGATTCGTCATCAATCGCTTCCGGGGTGATCGGGCGCTGCTCGGCGGCGCCAGCGCCGAGCTCGAGGACCGCTGCGGTGTCCCCACGCTCGGCGTGCTGCCTCATCTCGGACGGCTCGAGCTCGACGCCGAGGACTCGCTTGCGCTGCAACGCACGTCCTCTGCCGTGCCGCGCCGCGCCGCCGGGCTCGACGTGGCGGCCATCCGCCTGCCTCACGTGTCCAACTTCACCGACCTCGATCCCCTGGTGGCCGAGCCGGGTGTGGGCGTCCGCTGGGTCGAGCACGCCGGCGCGTTGGGCGACCCCGATCTGGTCGTCCTTGGTGGAACCCGGGCCACGGTGGCCGACCTGCGCTGGCTCCGGGACTCGGGGCTGGCCACCGCGCTGGACGAGCGGCGCGCCGCGCCAAGGCCCTCCGTCATCCTTGGTATCTGCGGCGGCTTCCAGATGATGGGGGAGGAGATCGACGACCCTGCCGGCGTCGAGTCCTCCCAACCCGCAAGTATCGGGCTGGGCTGGCTCCGGGTACGTACGGTCTTCGAGCCCGAGAAGGTGACCCGGCTCGCCCAGGCCACCTCCTCCCACGGCGACTCGGTGTTCGGCTACGAGATCCGCCACGGGCGAGTGACGGCCGTTCCCGGCTGCATCGCGTGGTTGACGGCGGAGAGAATCACCGGCGTGGCGGGAGCGCGCGACGAGAAGGGAGCCACGTTCGGCACCACGCTGCACGGGCTGTTCGAACAGGATGCATTCCGTTCGGCCTTCCTCGGTGCCGTCGCGGTCCTCCGCGGGCGCACCTGGTCGCCCTCGGGCCTCAGCTTCGCCGCGGCGCGAGAGCGTCAGATCGACCTGATCGCCGATGCCTGTGAGGAGTACCTCGACCTCGAGAAGGTCTGGCGACTCGTCGAGGAAGGAACGCTCCGCGGCCCTCGGTATGCTCCGATCTGACAACGCAGGTCCCCCCATTCGGAGGTCCGTCATGGGTACTCCCACTGCCGCGCAGGACCCGGACACCCTGGCGATCAATACGATCCGGGGCCTGTGCATGGACGCCGTCCAGAGGGCGAACTCCGGTCACCCGGGTACGCCTGTGGGGCTCAAGCAGCTGCTCACCAAGTTCCGCTTCACCCCTGACCGGGTCGCCGCCGCGTGCGAGTGTCTCGCCGCAGCCGGTGGCGTGGCGGGGTAAGTGGTCCGGGACCAAGGAGGGAGAACGATGCGGGCGACAGAGCGTCTTCACGAGCAGGGGCAGAGCCTCTGGCTCGACAACATCACGCGCAGCATGCTCGACGGAGGGACGATCGAGCACTACATCAAGGACTATTCGGTCACCGGTCTCACCTCGAACCCGTCGATCTTCGACAAGGCCATCGGGTCAGGCGACTACGACGACGCCATACGGGCGAAGGCGGCCGCAGGACTCTCGGGTGAGGACCTCTTCTTCGACCTCGCCGTCGAGGACCTCCAGCGCGCCGCCGATCTCTTCGCGCCCATCCACCAGCGCACCGACGGGGTCGACGGCTGGGTTTCCCTCGAGGTCTCGCCGCTCCTCGCCTACGACACGACGAAGACGGTAGAGGCCGCCAAGGCACTCCACGCCAAGGCGGGACGGCCCAACCTCTTCATCAAGATCCCCGGCACGCCTCAAGGACTCCCGGCCATCACCGAGGCCATCGCCGCGGGGGTCCCGGTCAACGTCACACTCCTGTTCAGCGCGGACCACTACCGGGCGGCGGCAGGGGCATATCTCGACGGCGTCGAGCGCCGCGTCGCGCAAGGGCTCGACCCCGCGGTCGGGTCCGTGGCGTCAGTGTTCATGTCGCGCTGGGACGTCGCGGTGGCGACCAAGGTCCCAGCCGACCTCGCGGACAGCCTGGGTCTCGCCGTGGGTCTCGACGTGTACCGTGCCTACCGCCAACTGATGCGCTCCGACCGAGTGCAGCGACTGCAGAACGAGGGGGCCAGGATGCAGCGCCTGCTGTGGGCCAGCACGAAGACGAAGGACCCCGCGGCCTCCGACACGCTCTATGTCCACGGACTGGCGGCGCCCTTTACCGTGAACACCATGCCTGACGACACTCTCAAGGACTTCTACGACCACGGTGAGGTCGGCGAGCCCATGCCCGAGGACGGCGGCGATACCGATGCGCTGCTGGCCCGATTCGAGGACGCCGGCGTCGACACGAAAGAGCTGGCGGCGACCCTTCAGCGCGACGGAGCCTCGGCCTTCGTCGACTCGTGGCACGAATTGCTGAACCGGATCGCTGAGAAGACCACGGCGCTGGCCGGCTGAGCGCGCACACGACGAGAGCACCACGAAGCCAAGAAGCAGAGAGGAGAGACACGTGGCCATAGCACCCCTGCGTCAACGGCCTGCTTACGCGGCCCTCGCCGAGCACTATGCCAAGGTCGAGGGTCGGCATCTGCGCGACCTCTTTGCACAAGATCCGGCGCGCGGGGAACGGCTGACTGCTGAGGCGGTCGGGCTCTACCTCGACTATTCCAAGAACCGCGTCACCGACGAGACGTTGTCGCTGCTGTTCGAACTCGCCCGCCAGTCCGAGCTCGAAGAGCGCCGCGACATGATGTTCGCCGGCGACCGCATCAATGTGTCAGAGAACCGCTCGGTGCTCCACGTCGCGCTGCGCATGCCCAAGGGGACCTCGCTCGTCGTCGATGGGGTTGACGTCGTGAAAGAAGTCCACGACGTGCTCGGTCGCATGGCCGCGTTCTCGGACCGCGTGCGCTCGGGAGAGTGGACGGGGTACACCGGAAAGCCGATTCGCAACATCATCAACATCGGCATCGGCGGTTCCGACCTCGGCCCTGTCATGGCCTACGAGGCGCTGCGCCACTATTCGCGACGCGACCTCACGTTCCGATTCGTCTCGAACGTCGACGCCACCGATTTCGTGGAGGCGACGCGCGACCTCGCTGCCGACGAGACCCTCTTCATCGTGTCCTCCAAGACGTTCGGGACGCTCGAAACGCTGACCAACGCCACCTCGGCCCGCGACTGGATCGTGCATGAGCTGGGAGACGAATCGGCCATCGCCAAGCACTTCGTCGCCGTGTCCACCAACGCCGAGAAGGTCGCCGAGTTCGGGATCGACACCGCCAACATGTTCGGGTTCTGGGACTGGGTGGGGGGCCGGTACTCCATGGACTCGGCCATCGGGCTGTCCACCATGGTGGCCATCGGCCCTGAGGGTTTCCGCGAGATGCTCGCCGGGTTCCACGAGATGGACGAACACTTCCGCAGCACGCCGCTCGAGCAGAACCTCCCAGTGATCATGGGCCTCTTGGCCGTCTGGTATGGCGACTTCTTCGGGGCGCAGACGGTCGGCGTCATGCCCTACGACCAGTACCTCAAGCGCTTCCCGGCGTACCTCCAGCAGCTCACCATGGAGAGCAACGGTAAGCACGTGACACTCGACGGCACCGTCGTCGACTACCAGACGGGGTCCATCTATTGGGGTGAGCCCGGCACGAACGGCCAGCACAGCTTCTACCAGCTCATCCACCAGGGTACGAAGCTGATCCCCGTCGACCTCATCGGGTTCGGTAAGAGCCTCAACCCGTTGCGCGACCACCACGACATCCTCTCCTCGAACGTCTTCGCCCAGGCCCAGGCGCTGGCCTTCGGCAAGACCGCGGAGGAGGTGAGGGCCGAGGGCACTCCTGACGCCGTCGTGCCCCACCGGGTGATGCAGGGCAACCGGCCCACCAACGTCTTGTTGGCCGAGGTGCTCACCCCCCGCGTGCTCGGGACGCTCGTCGCCCTCTACGAGCACAGCGTGTTCACGCAGGGCACCATCTGGAGCATCGACTCCTTCGACCAGTGGGGCGTGGAATTGGGCAAGGTACTGGCCAAGGCCATCATCCCCGAGCTCGAGAGTACGGAGGAGCCTCACCTCGCGCACGACTCGTCGACCAACGCACTCATTCGCCGCTATCGGACACTCAAGGGCTAGGAGGCCACAATGGCAACGGACAGACCAATGCAACTCGGCATGATCGGGCTCGGCCGCATGGGTGCCAACCTCGTGCGCCGGTTGATGCGCGACGGCCACCACTGCGTGGTCTACGACGTCAACGCCGACGCGGTGAAGGAGCTCGCTTCGGAGGGTGCGACCGGCGCGGGCTCGCTCGAGGAGTTCGTCCAGGCGCTCGAGAAGCCCCGCGCCCTGTGGCTCATGCTGCCGGCGGCCATCGTGGACCAGACGCTGGACCAGCTGACGCCCCTCCTCGACGCCGACGACGCCATCATCGACGGCGGGAACTCGTACTACCGCGACGACATCACCCGGGCCAAGCAGCTCCGGTCAAAGGGCATTCACTACGTCGACTGTGGGACCAGTGGGGGAGTGTGGGGCCTGGACCGCGGCTACTGCCTGATGATCGGTGGCGAGGACAAGGTGGTGCAGCGGCTCGATCCCATCTTCAAGTCCATCGCGCCTGGCGAGGGAAGTGCAGAGCCCACGCCGAATCGCAAGAAGGGCGGGACGGCGCCCGAGGGCTACCTGCACTGCGGGCCCAATGGCGCCGGCCACTTCGTGAAGATGGTCCACAACGGCATCGAGTACGGGATGATGGCGTCCATCGCCGAAGGGCTCTCCATCATCAAACATGCGGACGCGGGCAAGGGGACCCAGGAGGTCGACGCCGAGACCACGCCACTGCGCGATCCGTGGGCCTACCAGTACGACATCAACGTGGGCGAGGTCGCCGAGGTGTGGCGGCGCGGCTCGGTGATCGGGTCCTGGCTGATGGATCTCACCGCCGACGCCTTCGCCAGCTCTCCCGACCTCGACGACTTCGCCGGCAGGGTGTCGGACTCGGGCGAGGGACGCTGGACGGTCCTGGCGGCGGTGGACGAAGGGGTACCGGCCGCCGTCATCACCGCGTCCCTCTACGAGCGCTTTGAGTCCCGCGGCCTCGGCGAGTTCGCCGACAAGATCCTCTCGGCCATGCGCAGCGAGTTCGGCGGCCACGCCGAGAAGAAGCAGTAGGTCCGGTGCAGCACACCGTCGAGGCGCAACCCGACCCCGCCGCCGTGGCGCGGGCCGGCGCCACGTTCGTGGCCGGTGCGGCCCGCGACGCCGTCGCTGCGCGTGGGAGCTTCCACTTCGCGGTCAGCGGTGGCCACACCCCGTGGGCCATGTTCGCCGAGCTGGCCGACGAGGACATGCCCTGGGAGTCGGTGATCGTCTACCAGGTGGACGAGCGGGTGGCACCGGCGGACGACCCCGACCGCAACCTGCACCATCTCAAAGAGGCGCTCGGGACGGCGCCGGCGCAGGTGCGGCCGATGGAGGTCGAAGAGCCCGACCTCGAGGCGGCCGCGGCCAGCTACGCCGCCGGACTGCCCGAGCACTTCGACCTGGTTCACCTCGGGCTCGGGCCCGACGGCCACACCGCGTCGCTCGTGCCCGGCGACCCGGTCCTCTCCGTCACCGACCGCCTGGTGGCTCTGACCCAGCCGTACCAGGACCGGGTGCGGATGACGCTGACCTACCCGGCGCTGCGGCGAGCCCGCCAGATTCTCTGGCTGATCACCGGCGAGGACAAGAAGGCGCCGCTCCAGAAGCTCCTCGCCGGCGATACCTCCATCCCGGCCGGACGGGTCGAGGCGGACGCGTCGGTCGTCCTGGCCGACCAGGCCGCGCTCTGAGGCACCGACTCATCTCACTGTGCGCCATGGGCGACATCGGTCCGCTGGACCGACTCGCCGCGCCCGATGAGCACCGTTGTCACCATCTCGGGCGGGAAGAGGCCGTGCTCGACCACGCCTGGCGTCGCGGCCAGGCGTTCCGCCAGCGCGCGAGGGTCGTCGACTGGGCCGCCGTAGTCGGCGATCACGCCTCCGTCGGGGCTGTGCGGGACGTCGCGCAGGGTCACCATGCGTAGGTGGCGCAGCGTGGCGCGGAGCCCGAACGAGAGCAGTTCGAGGGGAATTGGCGCGTGCAGCGCCGCCACCGGTTTGGAGGAGTCGGCGATCACGACGAAGCGGTCCGCCGCGTCCGCAACGATCTTCTCGCGGGTGTGCGCCCCACCGCCGCCCTTGACCAGCCAGCCATCCGGCGCGATCTGGTCGGCACCGTCGATCGCCAGGTCGAAGCGGTCGATGTCGTCGCAGGGCTCGATCCGAAGCCCCAGCCCGCGGGCGGCCTCTTCGGTCCGCGGGGAGGTGGCGGCGCAGCGGATGTCGAGGGACCGCGCCGCCAGCGCGGGCAAGAGGTACGCCACCGTCGATCCGGTGCCCAGGCCGATGGTCATGGAGGACTCGACGAACTCGGCCGCGGCCTCCGCCGCGATCTGCTTTTCCCTCTCGATGCTCACGCCATCACGGCTCCGTGCTCGGGCGGGCGCTGTCGCGCCCGACGACGATGGACGGCGCCGATTCTGGCAGGCTCCGGAGTACAGCAACCGAACACAGACCCACGACGAGCAGAAAGAGGACGACATGGCTGACAGCACCCAGACCACGGCGGACGTCCTGGTGATCTTCGGAATCACGGGCGACCTGGCCAAGAAGATGACGTTCCGCTCGCTCTACCGGCTCGAGGTGAGGGACATGATCCCGTGCCCGATCGTCGGGGTGGCCCGAAGCGGTTGGTCTGACGAGCAGCTTCGTGAACACGCCCGCCAGGCCATCGAGGACTCGGGTGAGTCCGTCGACGAGGACGTGTTCCGCCGCTTTGCCGCCCGCCTGTCCATGGTCTCCGGCGACTACGACGACCCTGAGACCTACACAAAGGTGGCGGCTGCCATCAAGGGCCGGCACGACCCGGTCTTCTACCTCGAGATCCCGCCCTCGCTCTTCGGGCGCGTGGTCGAGGGACTGAGCGCGGCGGGCCTGACCGAGCGGGCGCGCGTGGTGGTGGAGAAACCCTTCGGCCACGACCTGGCCTCGGCGAAGGCCCTCAATGCCCAGCTGCGCAAGCTCCTCGACGAGTGGCAGATCTTGCGTATCGACCACTTCTTGGGCAAGGAGCCGACGATGGACATCTTGTTCCTGCGCTTTGCCAACTCCGTCTTCGAGCCGCTGTGGAACCGCGACCGCATCGAGTGCGTGCAGATCACCATGACCGAGGACTTCGGCGTGGAGGACAGAGGCAGCTTCTACGATCCCGTTGGAGCGCTGCGCGACGTCGTGCAGAACCACTTGCTTCAGCTTTTGGGCCTCTTCGCCTCCGAGCCGCCCGTCACCGCCGACGCAGACGGGTTACGGGACAAGCGGGTCGACGTGTTCCGCTCCATCCCCGAAGCCAAACCGATGCAGTACGTGCGGGGCCAGTACGAGGGCTACCTCGACGTTCCCGGCGTCGCCAAGGGATCGCAGACCGAGACGTTTGCCGCTTTGCGCCTCGACATCGACAACTGGCGCTGGTCCGGCGTGCCCTTCTTCATTCGAGCGGGGAAGGCGCTCGCCGTCACGGCGACCGAGATGCGCATCATGTTCAAGAGGCCGCCCCGACCCGTGTTCGTTACCGAATCGGAGCCCGACCCCGACGAGTTCATCCTGCGCATCGACCCCGACGCGGCCGCCGACCTGGTGGTGCAGGCCAAGACGCCCGGGGCCGCAACCACACGCCGCGTCGATCTCTCGCTGGTGTTCGCCGACGAGCTCGGCTCCGTGCCCGAGCCCTACGAGCGCCTACTCGGCGACGCCCTGCACGGGGAGGCCGCGCTGTTCACCCGGGAGGACAGCGTCGAGGAGACGTGGCGCATCGTCCAGCCCCTCCTCGACGCACCGCCGCCCATCGAGACCTACGCGCGAGGGTCGTGGGGCCCGGCCGGCGCCGACGCCCTGGTTGCGGGCTACCCGCGCTGGCGCAAGCCCTGGGTGGGGCGGGGCAAGAGCTGAGCCTCGGTGAGACGCTGGCGGCCCGCACCCGCCGCGCTCAGCGGCCGAGCTCGCTCCGCATGAACCCGACGGACTTCTCCTGCATCGTGCGGGCCTGGTGCTCAATGAAGCGCTCGACGACAGGACCGGCGCCGAAGATCTTCACGCGGGCCTCGAGCGAGAAGGTCTCAATCGTGTTGCCACCCTCTTGAGCGAAGGCGATGGAGCCGTCGATGTGCGTCTTGTCCGCCATGGTGCCCGGTGTCATGGTGAACGTCGTCGTGGAGGCAGCGGGGTCGTAGGTGCTCACCTCGGTGGTGACCACTTCGTCGCCGAAGATCTTGCGGACGGGTCCCGGCATCGGGGGCCGTTGCCCGTAGCGCAGCGTCCGCACCAGGCCGCTCGCGAGATCGCCCTCCTGGGACAGCACCTCGGCCGAGGTTGAGCCCAAGCACTCGAGGTGCAGACGCACGGCGAAGCCGGGGTCGTAGTAGAGGGCCCAGAACTCATCGGGCGTGCAGTCCCAGCCGTAGGTCAGGGTGAGCTTCACGGCGCGAGGTCGAAGAGCATGTGGTGGGCCAGGTCGCCGACGAGGTCGATGGCGATGTGCATGGTAGTCACCTGCCAGGTGCCGTCCACGTGTGTGTAGGTGTGCCGATAGCGACCGGCGATGACCGGCTGCAGCGTCAGGGCGCCGGGCACGGCCTGGAGAACCGTGAAATAGGACCGGCTCCCCGCGGTACCGCCGCCCTCGGCCACTTCGACGATGACGTTGGTCATGACGTGCTTGGTGCGCGGCGTCCCATCTTCGTAGCGCCGGGTGCTGCGCGTGTAGAGCGCCTCTATGGCGTCGCGTCCGCTGACCGCATCCTCGAATCCCTCGAAGGTCAAGGTGGCGTGCGCGAAGAGTTCGCCGATACCGGCGAAGTCCCCGGCGTCAATTCGCTCGGCGTAGGTGTAGATGAGGCTGGCGATCGCCATCTCGGCCGACTGTTGCACGGCCGAGATTGTGACACGGCAGGCCGGGAACCTCCCCGACTATTGCGCGGAATCGCTTGTCACCGACTGCACCAGCACGAATGTCACCGGGTGCAGGTCGCCGCCGCATCGGTGCGGCCTACAACACAAGTCAACCGAACAGAGGTTCGGCTTTGGCAATACGTGAATTGTCGTACAGACTTATGTCGAGCGGGCGCTTGCGAAGCTGGGCGTCGACAGCCGTATCGCCGCCGCGAACCTCATCAACCAGACCGCCCCGTGATCGTGTGGTCGGACCGCCTTCGGCGCTACATCCGGCGCCACGCCTCGGAGAGCACCTCGCGCAGCGTCGACGCCATGAAGTCGATCTCCTCCTGGCCGCAGATGAGCGGTGGGGACAGTTGCACGACGGGGTCGCCGCGGTCGTCGGCCCGGCAGATGAGCCCAGCCTCGAACAACGCGCCCGAGAGGAACCCGCGCAAAAGCCGCTCGGACTCGTCGTGGTCGAAGGACTGGCGCGTGTCCTTGTCCTTCACGAGCTCGATCCCGTAGAAGAAGCCCGCGCCGCGGACGTTGCCCACGATGGGCAGGTCGTAGAGGCCCTCGAGCGCGCTCCGGAACGACGACTCGGTCGCCTGCACGTGCTGGAGGATGTGCTCGCCCTCGAAGACGTCAAGGTTGGCCAGGGCCACCGCGCAGCTGACCGGGTGTCCGGCGAAGGTGAACCCGTGCAGGAACGACGCGCCAGGGCCGAGGAAGGGTTCCATCAGGCGGTCTGACGCGATCATCGCGCCGAGCGGCGCGTAGCCCGACGTGAGGCCCTTGGCCACCGTGATGATGTCGGGCTGGTAGTCGTAGCGCAGCGCTCCGAACCAATGACCCAGCCGGCCGAATGCGCAGATGACCTCGTCGGAGACGAGCAGCACTCCGTGGCGATCGCAGATCTCGCGGACGCGCTGGAAGTAACCCGGCGGGGGAGGGAAGCACCCGCCGGCGTTCTGCACCGGCTCGAGGAAGACGGCGGCAACCGTGTCCGCCCCCTCACGTTCAATCGCCCGTTCGATCTCGTCCGCGGCCCACCGACCGAAGGCGAGCTCGTCGTCGGCGAACACCTCGGCCCGGTAGAAGTTGGTATTCGGCACCTTGATCGCGCCCGGCACCAGCGGCTCGAAGGGTGTGCGCAGGTCGGGGATGCCGGTGATGGAAAGGGCGCCCATAGAAGTGCCGTGGTACGCGATGGAGCGGCTGATCACCTTCGTGCGTTGCGGCTGGCCCGTAATGCGGAAGTACTGGCGGGCCAGCTTCCAGGCCGACTCGACCGCTTCGGAGCCACCGGTGGTGAAGAAGATCCGGTTGAGGTCGCCCGGGGCGTACCCCGCGACGCGCTCGGCCAGCTCGATCGCACGAGGGTGGGCGTAGGTCCACAGCGGGAAGTAGGCCAGTGTGCCTGCCTGCTTCGAGCCGGCCTCGGCCAGCTCGGTGCGACCGTGGCCGATCTGTGAGGTGAACAGCCCAGCCAGGCCATCGAGGTAGCGCTTGCCGTGCTGGTCCCAGACATAAACACCCTCGCCACGCACGATGACCGGTACTTCGTGGTCCAGGTAGTAGCCCATCCGGCTGAAGTGCATCCACAGGTGGCGCTGCGCCTGCGTGCTCAGGTTGGAGTTCTCGGGGTTGGTCGTGCTCATCGTTCCTCCGCATGGCGGCCGCGGTGGCCGCTCACCGTGCTCCCCAGGTGTAGGTCTGCTTGGCCAGCTTCAGGTACAAGAATGTCTCGGCTGTCCGCACCCCCGGGATGGCGCGCACCGAATCGTTCAGGACGTGCAGCAGGCGCTCGTCGTCCTCGCAGACGATCTCGGCCAGGATGTCGAACGAGCCCGCGCACATCACCACGTAGTCGACCTCCTGCAACGACGACAGCTGCTCGGCCACCCGGCGCACGTCACCTTCCACCGAGATGCCGATCATCGCCTGGCGGGTGAAGCCCAGCTGTAGCGGGTCGGTGACAGCGACGATCTGCATGATCCCCGACTCGCGCAGGCGCTGGACCCGGCGGCGCACCGCCGCTTCTGAGAGCCCGACCGCCTCGGCAATGGCGCCATAAGGCTGCCGGCCGTCGCGCTGGAGGGCCTCGATGATCGCCCGATTGGGCGCGTCGAGCAGCGTGCCGGCCCCCTGGGCGTCCGGTAGGCCGTCGGGCTCCCCCTGCTCGTCGGCGTCGGGCATCTCACACCTCGCTTCGGTCGTGCGTCAGAGGGCAAACCCAGATGTGCAGAATTGTGTCACCTCAGTGGCTTCAGTCAAGCTGAATTCGTCACATTCTTGACCCAATATTGCGAAAACGCTTGTTGAGATGGCAGGCATCTGTGATCCTGTACCGAGGGCCGCCGTCGAGAAAGGACCTGAAGGGGGACAAGATGCGCAGGTTGCAGAATTTCGTCGGGGGCTCCTACCGCGATGCCGAGGACGGGCCCACGGCCGCGCTCGTTGACCCCAGCACCGGCGAGCCCTTCGCAGAGGCCCCGGTCTCGGGGCCGGCCGACGTGGATGCCGCGCTCCGGGTGGCTGCGGATGCCTTCACCTCATGGCGCCGCACGACCCCTTCGGAGCGCAGCCTGGCCTTGATCCGCATCGCCGATGCCTTCGAGGCCAGGGCCGAGGACCTGGTCCGAGCCGAGTGTGAGAACACGGGCAAGCCATTCCGGCTGACCATGAACGAAGAGATCCCACCCATGGTCGACCAGATCCGCTTCTTCGCCGGTGCCGCTCGGCACCTCGAAGGGCTGGCCGCCTCGGAGTACATGGTCGGCCACACCTCGTTCATCCGGCGTGAGCCGCTCGGCGTCTGCGGCGCCGTCACCCCGTGGAACTACCCCATGATGATGGCGGTGTGGAAGTTCGCGCCGGCGCTGGCTGCCGGGAACACCATGGTCCTCAAGCCCTCGGACACGACGCCCGTCACCACGCTGCTGCTGGCCGAGATCATGGCCGAGTACCTGCCACCTGGCGTCTTCAACGTCGTCTGCGGTGACCGCGACACCGGCCGGGCGCTCGTCGTGCACGAGACGCCCGCGATGGTGTCGGTGACCGGGTCGGTGCGTGCCGGCATGGAGGTGGCGGCCGCAGCCGCTCCCACCCTCAAGCGCGTCCACCTCGAGCTCGGTGGCAAGGCACCCGTGATCGTCTTCGACGACGCCGACCCGGCCGCGGCCGCCGAGGGGATCGCCGGAGCGGGCTACTTCAATGCGGGGCAGGACTGCACAGCCGCCACCCGCGTACTGGCCTCGCCCCGCGTGCACGACGACCTGCTCGCCGCGTTGGTGGAGCAAGCTGAGCGCACAACGGTCGGCGGTACCGACACGGTGGACGCCGACTACGGCCCGCTGAACAACGCCAGCCAGTTCGAACGGGTCCGCGGCTTCGTCGAGCGTGTGCCGGCCCACTCGTCGGTGGCGACGGGCGGAACACCGGTGGGTGAGCGCGGCTACTGCTTCGCGCCAACCGTCGTCGCGGGACTGCACCAGGACGATGAGATGATCCAGTCGGAGGTGTTCGGGCCCGTGATCACGATGCAGGAGTTCAGCGACGAGGCCGAGGCGCTCGAGTGGGCCAACGATGTCGAGTACGGGCTGGCTTCATCTGTGTGGACCCGCGACCACGGCCGGGCCATGCGCATGGCACGCGACCTCGACTTCGGCTGTGTCTGGATCAACACCCACATCCCGCTGGTGGCCGAGATGCCTCACGGTGGTTTCAAGCGCTCGGGCTACGGCAAGGACCTTTCTGCCTACGGCTTCGAGGACTACACGCGCATCAAGCACGTGATGAGCAACATCGAGGAGTAGCCTGTGATCATCGGCGTCCCCACGGAGAACAAGATCGACGAGTGGCGCGTCGCTCTGACCCCGGCGGGCGTGCGTGAGCTCACCTCGGCGGGCCACACGGTCCTCGTTGAGAAGGGCGCCGGCAACGGCTCGGCCATGCCCGGCGCCGACTTCGTTCGCACTGGCGCCAAGATCGTCGACGATGCCGACGAGGTATGGGGGTCGGCCGACCTCGTGTGCAAGGTGAAGGAGCCCGTCGCGGCGGAGTTCCACCGGCTCGGGGCCCGAAGCGATCAAACTCTCTTTACGTACCTGCACCTAGCGGCGTCACGAGAATGCACCGACGCGCTGATCGCTGCGGGCAACGTCGCCATCGCCTACGAGACGGTGCGCAACGACGACAACACACTGCCGCTGTTGTCGCCAATGAGCGAGGTAGCCGGGCGGATGGCGCCGCTCATGGGTGCCCACTACCTCATGCGGCCCGGTGGCGGCCGTGGCGTCCTCATCGCAGGCGTGCCGGGCGTGCGATGCGCCCGGGTGGTGATCCTTGGTGCCGGCGTGGCTGGCTTCGCCGCCGCCACCATGGCGGTCGGCATGCACTCGGAGGTCTTCGTCCTCGATCGCAACCTCGACCGCCTGCGCGAGGTCGACCACCATTTCCGCGGCGCGCTCGAGACGATCGCCTCATCCGAGCACGCCATTGAGGAGGTTTGCCTCGAGGCCGACATCGTGATCGGTGCCGTGCTCGTCGTCGGCGCACGGGCGCCTCATCTCGTGTCTGACGCATTGGTCGAGCAGATGCGCCACGGCTCGGTGCTGGTCGACATCGCGGTGGACCAGGGCGGCTGCTTCGAGTCGACCCGTCCGACCACGCATTCGAACCCCACCTTTGAGGCGCACGGGTCCATCTTCTATTGCGTGGCAAATATGCCGGGCGCAGTGCCACACACGTCGACCCACGCGCTCGCCAACGCGACACTGCCCTATGTGCTGAACATCGCCAACCAAGGATGGCGGCGAGCGGTGCAGTCCGACCACGCGCTTGCCGAGGGCGTCAACGTCGTCGACGGGAAGATCGTCTACAGGCCCGTGGCCGAGGCGCACGGCATGGCCTTCACGCCGCTCAGCCAGTTGCTCAATTGAAGACCGATCGGGTCCCGCCCGTTCAGCCCGGCTTCGTCCCAACCACCGAGACGAATGACACCATTTCGCCGGGGTATCCCCCGAGGTTGTGCGTCATGGCGAGGCCGCGGTCGACGGTTGCGATCTGACGCTCAGGCGGGGCTTCGCGCCGCAACTGGAGCCAGCACTCAAAGAGCATGCGCAGGCCCGACGCGCCCACCGGGTGACCGAAGCTCTTGAGGCCGCCGTCGGGGTTGACCGGGAGGTCGCCGTCGAGGGCGAAGGTGCCGGCCAAGACTTCCTTCCATGCCGTGCCGCGAGGCGCGAAACCCAGGTCTTCCATGAGCACGAGTTCGGTGGGAGTGAAGCAGTCGTGCACCTCGGCCATGGCCAGCTGCCGCCGCGGGTCGGTGATGTCGGCCTGCGCGTAGGCGTCGGCCGCAGTGGCCTCGCACTCAGGGAAGTGCGTGTAGTCGTAACCAGGATCGATCAGGCCCGAGCCGCTTCCCGCCGCGAACGACAGGGCCTTGATGTAGAGCGGTGTGTCCGTGTAGCGATGCGCCTCCTCGGCGCGCACGACGATGGCCGCTGCTGCGCCGTCGGCGACTCCCGCGCAGTCGAAGACGCCGAGGGTGCCGGCAAGGCGTGGGGAGCTGAGCGCGGCCTCCTTGGTGATCTCGCGTCGGAATTGAGCCCGTGGGTTGCGCGCGCCGTTGTGGTGGTTCTTCACGGCGATGGAGGCGAGCACATCCGCCATCGCCTCGTCGTCCACTCCGTACTTCTGGCCGTAGGCGGGCGCCACCATGGAGAACATCGCTGCAGCCGTCAGGGTGCGTGCGGTGCCGTCGTTGGGTGGGTTCATCGCGTTGAGGCCCTGGTACCCACTGTCCTTGACCTTCTCGGCCCCGACCGCCATTGCCATGTCGTACGCGCCCGACGCGACGGCGTACACCGCGCCGCGCAGCGCCTCGGAGCCGGTCGTGCAGTAGTTCTCGACGCGGGTGACCGGCTTGTTGGTCAGCTGGAGCGGCCGCGCCAAGGTGATGCCGCTCATCCCGCTTTGTGCCGTGCCGAACCAGTACGCGTCGACGTCCTCTTTGTTCACACCGGCCGACGTGAATGCCTCCGTGCTGGCGTCGACGATGAGGTCGTCGAGGCCCTTCTCCCATAACTCGGCGAAGTGGGTGCAGCCCATGCCGACGATTGCCACTTTGTCGCGGACGCCGTGCGAGCCCATCAGTTGCCTCCTCCCGTGCGCACGGGGCGCGCCTTCCAGAAGTAGTCGTGGATGCCGTCCGCGCTGAAGAGTCGGCGAAACGTCATCTCTACCCGGCTCCCGGCTCTGATCTCCTCGGCGTCGGCGTCGGTCAACTCGACCGGGTAGCGGCCACCGCCGTCGAAGTCCACGATGGCGAAGACGATCGGCGGGCTGGGTGAGTAGGCGAGGCGGTCGATCGTGGAGGTGACGACTGTGCCGATCGCGTCGGACATGGCGACCGGCTCCATGTCGTCGACGGCTCCGCCCACCATGGAGACGCGCGAAGGGGGCAGGTGCACTGCTCCCGAGCTGCGATCCTTCGACCCCACGAAACCGAACTTCCACTCTTCGCTCCTGTGCGCCGCCGTGCTCGAGACCCGTGCCGGCTCGGGCCGCCGCGGAGGCTCGGGCCGGAGCTGGCCCCGCCAGGCGAGAAACTTGGCGTACGTGATGGGTGCCCCACCTGCCACCTGATCGGCCACGGGCCGGGCTGGCTCCCAGTTCCGGAACGCCGCGGTCGTGCGCAATACAACGGCGTCGGCGCCATCGGCCAGATGGAGCGCGACGACGATCGTGCCCGGCGTCGCGCTCTCGAGGGCCATTGATTCGAGTGCGGCGGCGAGCGCCAGGAGGGGGTGAGCGGTCCCGCTCTGCCCCACGGCCGCCGCAAGGTCGTCGGCCAACACGCCTTCGGGCAGGCCGAGCTTCTTCGTCAAGGCGCCAATGGCTCGCCCGTGCATGCCGGTGACGACCAGACGTCCGATGTCGCCGGTCTCGAGGCCGGCCGCTTTGAGACCCCGAGCCAGGGCATCGCGGCCGAGTGAGACGTAGCGGTTCTCGCCGAAGCGCTCTTCCCAGAGCTTGGAAGTGCGCTCGCCCGGCGTGCGCCAGCGGTCGGTGAACTCGTCGGACGCAGAGGCCACCGCAACCAGCTCGGCGAGTATCTCGGCGTCCTCACCCTCACCGACCAGCGCGGCCGCACCGGCGTCCCCACCGGCGGCCTCGTCGCCGCTGGTTGGGAGGCCGTCACGCATGTCGGAGGCCACGACCAGCGTCGTGCCGCTACCCACTAGCGCGCTGCACAGGGCGCCCATCCCCGAACGCAGTGCACCGCCGAAGTCGTAGGCGGCGACCTCACCGGGCAAGCGCAGTGCCGCCGCGACCGCGGTGGCGTTCGTCTTGTCCAGGTAGGCGGGGGAGGCGGTGGCGAGCCAGAGGGCGTCGGGCGTGCGTCCAGGCGCCCCACGCAGCGCCAGTCGGGCCGCCTCCACTCCGAGCGTGGTGGTGTCCTCGTCGTGGGAGGCCACGGACCGGGTGCCCTTGCCACCACCACTCCCCATGAAGGTGGAGATATCGGACCTGGCGAGCCGCCGGTACGGCACGTAGCCCGCGGCGCTGATGATTCCTCGCACGACGGGCCAGCCTACTGGCTCGCCATCTCGCTTTCTGACGGGTCGTCAGATCCCGATTGCCGGGTCCGTCAGGCGTGCGGAGCGTTGGCTGGGCGAAAAAAGTTGTACTGGCTGGTCCATTGGCGGCGTTGCCTGCGTGCCTTCGTGCCTGCGTGCCTGGAACCCGCCGCGGAGGGGGCCCAGAGGGCAAACTGTCCTCCTATATGGCGGACGTGCCGGATTCCGAGGTCCAGCCCCCGTCCGAGGGTGGGCCCGGGCTGACCCAGCGTGTCTCCGACGCCGACCGGGATCGCACGGTGACCCAGCTGCGTGAGCACGTCGTGGAAGGCAGGCTCACGCTCGACGAATTCTCCGAGCGGATCGGGCGGGCGCTCGAGGCCCGCACCCGGGGCGACCTCGATGCCGTGATGACCGACCTGCCCCCGCCGGCGTCATCGTCTTCATCGATCCCCGGGACGGCCATGGCGACCACGCCTGCCACGACGCGCAAGCAGCGGCGCTGGTACGTCGCGATCCTCAGCGGGCACAGCACCAGGGGCCGCTGGCGCATCAGCGGCAAGACGAACGCGGTGGCCTTCATGGGCGGCTGCGACATGGACCTGCGCCGGGCCGAGATCGACGGTCCCGCGGTCTCCATCACCGCCTTCGCCTTCATGGGAGGCATCAACATCACCGTCCCCGAGGGCTTCGACGTGGAGCTGCAGGGCTTCTCGTTCATGGGCGGACGCGATCTGAAGCTACGTGACGTGCCCCGGGTGCCCGGCTCGCCACTCATCGTCGTGCGTGGCTTCGCAGTCATGGGCGGGATCGAGGTCAAGAGCCGGCCCAACCGGAGCAAGCGCCGGCTTGGACGTGCAGCCACCGCGGGTCTGCCCGAGCCAGACGACGGCGATGACCTCGACGACGAGCCTCGTGGCATGTCTATCGCGCCCCCGATGCCGCCGACAGCGTCGGCCCAGCCGCCGACCGCGGCGCCGGCCGATCTCGCCGCTGCTGTCCCCGACGTCGCCACCGACGGCACGGTGACGATCCTCTTCTGCGACATGTGCGACTACGCCGGCATGACCGAGCGCCTGGGCGACCACGCCTCGCGACAGCTCTTGCACGAGGAGCACCGACTGGTCCGCGAGGCGCTGATGACACATGGCGGACGCGAGGTCAAGGTCCAGGGCGACGGGTTCATGGTGGCCTTCGGCGGGGTCGCCCGCGCGCTCCGATGCGCGATCGACATTCAGCAGACCACACGCGCGTACCTCCCCCCGGCGGGGATGGAAGCGATTGCCGTGCACATCGGCATCCACACCGGGGACGCGCTCGCCGAGGAAGGTGACTACCTCGGGCACACGGTGATCGTGGCGAGTCGGCTCGCCGACATCGCGGGTGCCGGCGAGATCCTCGTGTCCTCTCTGTCGCAACAGCTCGTCCAAGGCTCGGGGGAGTTCACCTTCGCGGAACACCGCGAGACACACCTCAAGGGCATGGCGCGGGCGCAACTGTCGGCGACACTCGCGTGGGTGCAGTGAGCCGATGGACGCGTCAGCCGACATTGTCGCGTGGGAGGCGGCGGGTCTCTATGACCCAGACGACGCCAATGCCGCGGATCGTCTGGCCCTTCTCGCTTACCTGACCGAGCGCGGCGCCACCATGGAGCAGCTGGTGGACGCACACCGCATCGGAGCGCTGCCGGGCGTCGCCGGCGATCTCGTGACGCAGGGCAGGACGCCGACGGCGACCGTGAAGGAGATAGCGGCGCGCAGCGGTGTCGCCGAGCCCGACGTGTTGCGCGTGCTGCTGGCTGCCGGCATCCCTGCGCAGCTCGACACGGAGCTTCCCGCGGAGCTCGTCGGTTTGCTCGACGCGTACAAGCAGGGATCTGCGTTGATGGGAGAGGAGCCCATCCTCGCCTTCACACGGGGACTCGGCGCAGCCGCCATCAACGTGGCCGAGTCTGCCATCGCACTCTTCTTTGCAGAGTTCGGTCCGGGCACCGTGCGAGAGGGACCCGACGAGCTCGCCCGCGCCCGCATCTCGGAGGCGGCGACGCGGGCGTTCACAGGGGTCCCCGACGTCCTGGCGCGCATGGTCATGGACGCCTTCGAACGCGCCCAGCGCCGCGCCCAACTGGTGCGGCCGTGGTCGGATTCGGGCGACGACTCGCTTGTGTTGGAGGGCTCGCCCGAGGTGGTCGCACTCGGCTTCGTCGACCTCGTCGGCTCGACGGCCTGGGCCCAGTCCCTCAGTCTGCGGGAGCAGAGCCTCGCCCTGACCCGCTTCGAATCGGCGGCCTGGTCGAGCGCCGTCCTTGCCGGTGGGCGGCTGGTCAAAATGATCGGCGACGAAGTGTTCTTCGTGGCGCCGACGGCGGACGCCGCCTGCCGGATCGGTCTCGAGGTGTGCGAGGCGGCGGCGGCCGACCACCTCCTCCCCCTGGCGCGGGGCGCGGTGGGCATCGGCCCGGTGGTCCCACGAGAAGGGGACTACTTCGGGCCGCTGATCAATCTCGTCTCCCGTCTCGTGAAGACCGCCGCACCGGGCGAGATCGTCGTCACCGAGGCTGTGGCCGATGCGCTGTCGCCCGTCGAATGGTCGCTCCGACCACTCGAACCGGCCGCCGTGCGGGGCATCGAGGCTCCCATACAGTCGTTTCACGTGGAGCATCGCGCCCCAGCTCGCTAAGCATTTTTGCCTCTCGCGAGTGGTGTTAACAGCAGGTGTTTACGGCTCCACGCAGCTCGTCAGGCGCCGCCACCCTCGATACGCCGGGGTGTTAACGCTTATGCCCGTACACCGGCGTTAACGCCGGTGGCTAGTGTTATCGCCCATCGCGACCACCAAGTCCTCCGTCCTGGGCCTGCGACTCGATCACGATCGGCGCGCATGGGTCGAAGCCATTGCTGTCGAGCAAGGCGTCAGCGTCCGCGCCGTCTTCGAAGCGCTGATCGACCGGGCGCGGGCCGACGAGCTGGCCGACGTACCCCCCTTCGCCGAGCGTGATCACGACGGCGGCCTCAATGTGCTCGCCGCTCCAGCCGGCGGCGCGTACGACGGCGTGCCGCCGGCTGGAGGCGGGGGCGGACCAGCGGGTGCCCAGGCACCTGCCCTCGGACCCCAGGGTCCTGTGCAGCCGGCGACGGGACCAGTGCTCTGCATCCGCCAGGTCGCCGCCTTCTCCGGACGCCTACTCGGTGTTGCAGGCTCGCTCGTGCGTGGGCTCGTCGAGGCCAACGGCCAGCACGCCCGCGCCTGCGCCCGCGACAACTGGCGAATCATCTCCAGATCGCTGCAGTAGGTCCGGCGCAGGGCGCGCGGCGTGGAGCGCTGCCCTGGCTCGAATCGAGAGCCCTCCTGTAGGACAGCGCGGCTGGGTCGTATGGGCCGTCCGTGGCACACCCCATTTGGTCATCACCCGGGCGCGGCATCGCTTCTGACACGAGGGGAGGAAGTTGGTCTCGCGCCGTCTTGTTCGCCCCATGCGCGGCCGGCGGTGGACGTTCCGAACACGATCAGAGCCGCCTTCGCGGAACACGGTGTTAACGATTTCCGGCATCATGCCGCGGTGATCTCGCTGGTCATGCCCCCGGGCAACGAGAACATGACCACGCGAGGAGACCTGGTCTGCATCGCCACGCGTCGTTAACACCTCATCTGTATTTGGCACAGGCGCCGAGGTCAGACCTGCGGGGCGAGGCGCAGAAGGAGCCGTGGCGTTCGCCACGACAATGAACGTGAGCGGCGGCGGCGCAGGAGACGGCTGGAGGCGAGCGCCTCTCTCGTGTCCCGGGCCCCAGCCTCCATCCACCTTGGATCGATCATCTCCGTTCCGCTTCCATGGAGCGGAACGGCGCCTACGACTGCGGGCGCCCTGCGCTCTGCGACCTCTGTATGTCCCTTCGGCGCCCCGTGAGCTCCGGCACAAACCAGCACAGGCATGCAGGTTGGTTCACGTTCACCCACAGCTCGGCACGGGCGGGGCACGGCTCCGTCGGCTCGATGTAGGGAGAAGCGCCGGAACGGGCGCCCGAGCGGGGCCTACAAAGAAGCTCTTGGTGTTAACACCTCATGGGCATCGCACCTTCGATGATGGCGGTGAGCCCGACACTCGCTGGGCTGATCGCCCCCTCTTGCGACCATTTGGGCGCGAGTGGTCCGGAGCGACGCGTCCGATGGAACGGTGGTGTTAACACCCCGTGGATCAGGCAGGAGCTTGGTGTGCCGAGGTCGCAGCCGGCCCCCTTTGCCGCGACGGAGAGCGAGTGGGCATCCATTGCCGCACAGTGGCCGACCGGGTGGAGCAGTAACGCTCGAGCAGCCTCCCGGTGACGGTGAACCTCACGGGAGCGGGGGCCGACAACGCGGTGGTCGAGGTCACCCGCTGCGACCTACGGGAGAGGCTTCCTTCCTGATGGGTACCGTGTGCAGCGGTGTGAACGCTCCGAGGTGCATTGGGATCACTCGATCCGACCACGCGTGAGGCGCCCACGACAAAAGCAAGGGGCCCCGGTCGTTTCCGTTTGGAAACGACCGGGGCCCCTTTGAGGCCTGTGGCGCAGTGGAGCTACTCCCTGACTCCGATGGTTCTGCCCACACCGTGCCGAATCTTTGCGGCCAGCTCACGTGGCCGGTAGTAGACGCTCAGGAGCAAGAAGCCCAAGCTCAGCATGACCAGGGCGGCGAGCAGGGTGTACCAGGTGTCGGGGCCTGACCCGGTGAAGGCCAGTGCGCCCGTGCTCGGGGTCGTGGCCGCCGCGGTCGTCCCCGCTGCGGTGGTACCGGCGGTTGTCGACGAGCCGGTCGTCGACGAGCCCGTGGTTGAGCCCGCCGTGGACGCGCCCGGCGCTGAGGGGGTGGGCGCAGGGACGAACGTGATCGGCACCGTTGCCGACTTTTTCCCCTCGTCGGCGTAGGTGATCTGGCACGTGTAGCCCGCCGTCTGCTGGGCTTGGGTGGGTGGGCAGGGGTACGCCGCGGCGTCGGTCTCGGTGTTGCCGCCGGTGCTATCGGCCGGGCAGGTCGTCACCAGGTCCCCAGCTGCCCCGCACGGTGGTCCAGAGGTCGGCGAGAGGATCGTGAATGTCGGGTCGGCTTTGCCCGGTGCGGGGATTTGGCCCGCGGGACCGGTGGAAATGGCGCGAGACAAGGCGAGGCTACTGCACGAGACCGGGACCGCCTCATTGACGATGCCACCGAGAAAGACGGTCGGCTGGCTCGGATCGCTGTTGCACTGGAGAACGATGCCGAGAGAGCTGTCGTCGAAGCCCGATCCCGTCACGGTGACCACGGTCCCGCCGTTCAGGCAGGTACCGGGGTCAACAGTCATTTGCGGCGGCCCGGTCACGCTGGTGGGCGCTGCATTGCAGGGAACGGTCGTCGTGGTGGTCGTCGGTGCCGTTGTGGTTGTCGTCGTCGTCGACGAGGTCGTCGTCGTCGTCGACGAGGTCGTCGTCGTGGTGGCCTTGGGCGCCTTGGCGCCAGCCTGCGCCGCCAGTGCCAATCCCCCTGCCCCCGACAGCATCACTACTGTTGCGATTCCGGCAACAACCCGCCTGCGGGTTCCGTTGAACATGATTCCCCGATCGTCGTCTCCGTGCCACGACCGGTTTCGAAACCGGACCGCGACTCCAACACCCCGGTCCAGACCCCCGTTGAAGACCAGGGCAAAACTTATGAGGCAATTGACAATTCGTCAAGCGGTTCTATGAACCCGCCGAGTCTTTACCCAGGAAAAGGTCGTCTCACACTCCCGTGGCGGGGCATGGGGAAACCCTCAAAACGCTCATTCGGGGGGTATGGCAGGAAATCGCGCCGATATCCCTGACTTAGTTCCGCCGGTCGCCGCTCTGGCATCGGCTCTCAGTAGCTGCCGGGCAGGGCCAGGCTGACGTGCTCGAAGCAGACGAGCAGGGCCAGCCCGACGACGGGGATGGCCAGCAGCACGACGACGAAGCGCCACCGGCGTCCGACCCAGCGCCACACGAACACGGCCATCACGGCGAGCACGACTGTGATGAGGCCCCATAGGACTGCCGGCACCCACGAGGCCGAACCCCCGCCGAGCGCCGAGGACCTGGAGGAGGAGGCCGCCACCGCTCCTCCGTCGCCGGCGAGGGTGGTGAACTTGGGCTTCTTGCTGGAGGTCCCCGCCGAGGCCGGCCTGGTCTGCCCATCGAAGTCAGCCGTGACGACCAGCCGCTGCGCCGCGCTGTAGCGAGGATTGCACGTCGTCAGCGTCAGGGTGTTCTGGCCCGGAACGGTTTCGAGGACCGTGACGTCAGTGGGCGAGACGATCTGTGTCTGGCTGACCGTGTAGTGGAAAAGCCCCTGTGACGTGAGGATATAGATGGGATCGCCAGGCGAGAGCGCGTCGAGGTTGTAGAAGGGGTGTGCGTACGTCGTGCGGTGTCCGGCGATGGCCACGTTGCCGGGTTCGCCGGGCAACGCGGTGCCGGGGTAGTGGCCCGGCCCCTGCTCGAGCTGCGCATCGCCCACTCCCTCGACGATGGCGTCGAGCAGGCCGATCCTTGGGATCGAGAGCAGCCCCACCGGGTCGTTGATCGCGGGATCGGACAAGGTCGGCGCGGTTTCTTGCGCGAGGCGCAGACCGTTGCGTTGCGCCAGGTCGGTTGCTGACGTCGGCAGCCTGCGGTGCAGCTGATGGGCCAGCTCCGATTTCAGATGTGACTGCGCCCGTGCCTCGTAGAGCGCCGTGCCCCAGAGCTGATAGGCGACGAACGCGATGAGGAGGAGCCCGATGCCCACGAGCACCACGGCGGCCGGAACGACCACCCTCCCCATCTTGGTCACCCGGGGGAGTGTACGAGGGCGCTCCTGGCGCCCGGGATCGCCTGCGCCGACCCGACCCAGCCTCGGCTGGGCGAAAGAGCGCTCGGACTATGAATGCGGCGCCACGAAAGCGCCGCGAGGCGCTGCCCTATGATGACGAACGAATCTGACGCAGCGTCAGATTCGGCGCGTCGGCGACCCTGGAGGCAGGCAATGGACTTCGAGTTCTCCCCCGAACAGCTGGCCTTCGTCAAAGAAGTCGAGACCTTCCTCGACGCCAACGACGACCCCGAGGTCTTCGACGTCACCAGGGAGAACATGGCCCAGATCGTCGACACGCCCAAGCGCCGCGCCTTCATGAGGTCGCTGGGGGAGCAGGGCTGGCTCGGCATGACCTGGCCCAAGGAGTACGGGGGGTCGGAAGGAGAGGGCGTCTACGAGTACCTCCTCAACGAGCAGTTGGCCGGTCGGGGCGGGCCCCAGATCGGCAAGGGCGTCGGCATCGTCGGCAAGACGATCATCCGCCACGGCAACGAGACCCTGAAGGAGGAGTTCCTCCCGAAGATCCTGCGCAACGAGGTGGAGTTCGCCGTCGGCTACTCCGAGCCCAACGCCGGCTCCGACGCCGCCTCCATGCAGCTGAAGGCGACCAAGGTCGACGGCGGCTGGGTCCTCAACGGCCAGAAGACCTGGACCACGTCCGCCCACTTCGCCGAGTGGTACTGGGTCGGTGCCCGCACCGATCCCGATGCGCCCAAGCACGCTGGGATCACGCTCTTCCTCGTCCCCATCGACCAGCCGAACATCACCGTGAACGCCATCTGGACCATGGGCGACGAGCGCACGAACGAGGTGTTCCTCAACGACGTCTTCGTCCCAGACGAGTACGTCGTGGGCGAGGTCGACCACGGGTTCCAGTACATCTCCGAAGCACTCGACCTCGAGCGCTTCACGATGTTCACCATCTCGCCGATCCAGCAGCGCTTCGAGCTTCTCGTCGAGTACGTGAAGTCGACGGTACGCGACGGCAAGCCGCTCAAGGACGACCCCGTCATCCGCCAGCGCCTGGCTCAGCTGGCCACCCAGCTCGAGGTTGCGCGCGTGATAGGGATCAAGTTCGTCTTCGAATCCGCCAAGGGCGGTGCTGCGCCCACCGCGTGGGCGTCGGAGTACAAGCTCTACGCCACCGAGCTGTCCAAGCGTTTGGCCAACGCGTCCATGGACATAGCCGGTCCCGGCAGCCAGCTGCGCGTCAAGACACCCGAGGCTCCGATGGCCGGCCGGTCCGAGTCGACGTATCGCTACACCGTGATCGACACCATCGGCGGCGGCGCCTCGGAGATCCAGAAGAACATCATCGCCCGGCGAAAGCTCGGCCTGCCGAAGAACTTCTGAGTGCGCAGCGCCCCGTCAGCCACCGGTCCCCTCGACGGGGTCACCGTCCTCGACCTCTCGACGGTCGGGCCGGCGGCGCGCTGCACGCGGCTGCTGGCCGACTACGGCGCACGTGTCATCAAGGTCGGTCCGGTGCCTGCGGCAGACGCCAATCCGATCGAGCCGCAGTTCTTCGCCTACAGCGGCCACCGTGGCATGCGCCGGGTCCAGCTCGACCTGAAGGACGATGACGGGCGGGCGGCTTTCCTCGCGCTGGCGGCGGCGGCGGACGTGGTGGTCGAGAGCTTCCGCCCTGGCGTAGTGGATCGCCTCGGCATCGGCTACGAAGTCGTCTCCGCGCGCAACCCCCGCATCGTCTACTGCTCGACGACCGGGTACGGCCAGGACGGCCCGGCGGCGCAGTGGGCCGGCCACGACCTCGACTACCTGGCCGTCGGGGGTTACCTCGCGATGAGCGGACCCGGGCCCGACGGCGGGCCCACGCTGCCGGGCGCCACCATCGCCGACGCCGCCGCCGGCGGGATGCACGCCGCGCTCGCCGTCACCGCCGCCCTGGCCGGCCGGGGCGACTCGGGGAGCGGTGTGTACCTCGACGTGTCGGTGGCGGAGGGCGTGCTGTGGCTGATGTCACTCGCCATCGACGAGCAGCTGGCGCTCGGCGCGGAGGTGCGACCGGGCCACGACGTCCTCTCGGGCCGCTACGCCTGTTACGCGACGTACCGGTGTGCCGACGCGAAGTGGGTCGCCGTCGGCGCCATCGAGGCCAAGTTCTTCGCCAACCTCTGTGCCGCACTCGATTGTCAGGAGCTGGCGGGCCGGCAGTACGACGACGACGCGCAGCCCGCCATCCGGGACGCGTTCGCACGCGCCTTCGTCACTCGGACGCGCGATGAGTGGGTCGAGGCGCTGGCCGACGCGGACACGTGCGTGGCGCCGGTGCTCGAGGTGGCGGAGGTTGTCGACCACCCCCAGTTCAAGGCCCGGCGGGTCGTCGGGGCGGCCTCGCATCCAAAAGAAGGAGCACTGCGACAGCTGGCACCGTTGCTGGCGGGCATGGCGCGTCCCGGGGGGGTGGTGGCGCTGCCGGACATGGGGCAGAACGACACCGAGCATCTCTTGAAGGAAGCCGGCGTCGACGGCCAGACGATTGCCGCCTGGGTGGCCCGAGGGGTGGTGGCGTGAGCGCACGCGTCGCAGCAACCGACGCGCTGGCGCGCGCCCAAGACCTCGTCGGCGAGGAGCAGTACCACGAGGTGGGGGAGTTCCCGGTCGAGCGCGGCTACGTCTGGACGTCGTGCGCCTCGGTGGAGAACGAGAACCCGCTGTTCTGGGACGCGACGGTGGCCGACGCGCTCACCGGTGGTCCGATCGCGCCGCCTTCCATGGTCTCGGTGTGGTTCCGACCCCACCACTGGGCACCCGGCCGGAGCGAGCAGGCGTTGCCGCTGCAGGTGCACTTCGACCTGAAGGAGCTCTTCGGTCTACCCGAGGCCGTCATGACCGACAACACCATCGAGTTCCACACTCCCGTACGCATGGGTGACGTGCTGCGCACCCATCAGGTGCTGCGCTCGGTGAGCGAGGAGAAGACGACCAAGCTCGGCACGGGGCGCTTCTGGGTCATCGAGGTGGTGTACGAGAACCAGGACGGCGACCTGGTCGCCGTCGAGTCCTACACCGGCTTTGGCTACCGGCGCGGGACGACGGCATGAGCGTCGCGCTCACCCCGCGCCTGCTGCTCGACGACGTCGCCGCCGGCGACGAGCTGCCCCCGCTCGACTACGAGGTCAGCGCCACCACCGTCGTCCTCGGCGCGCTGGCCACCCGCGACTGGCGGCCCATGCACCACGACAAGGACTTCGCGGTCGACCGCAACGGGACCAAGGACATCTTCTTGAACACGCCCAACCAGGCGGCGTGGTTCGAGCGCTATCTCAGCGACTGGGCCGGTCCCCACGGCCGCCTCGGCCGCGTCACGTTTCGCATGAAGGGCTCGGTCTTCCCGGGCGACACCATGTCGCTGCGTGGCGTGGTGGCCTCGACCGAGGTGGACGAGGTGGGGTGCGGCTTCGCCACCGTGGACGTCACGCTGTCGGTCGACGGGGACACCAAGACCACCTGCAGCGCCCGGATCGCGCTGCCCCGCTCCGACGCCGACAACCCCTGGGCCCGCACGGGTGACCGGTGGCGTCCCTCACCGCCGTCATGACGACCACCGCCACCGCCGCTACCCACGTCCTCGCGGCCGACGCCGAACACGAAAGAGGCTGACCGTGCTTGATCTCGACTTCGACCAGGAGCAAGAGCTCTTGCGCCAGACGGTGCGCGACCTGTTGGCGCGCCACTGTTCGCTCGACGTCGTGCGCCAGATGGAGGACGACCCGATGGGTTATCCGGCTGCGCTCTGGGAGCAGCTCGGCGAGCTCGACCTCATCGGCTTGCTGCTGCCCGAGGAGTACGAGGGATCGGGCATGACCCTCATTGAGGGCGTGGCGCTCTACGAGGAGCTCGGGCGCGCCCTCGCGCCCACGCCGCACTTCGTGAGCGCGGTCCTCGGCGGGAGCGTCCTGGCGGCGGCCGGGAGCACGGACCAGAAGTTCCGGTGGCTACGCCCGATCGCCTCGGGCGAGGCCGTCGTGACCCCGGCCTGGCTCGAGCCCGAGAACGGGTTCTCGCCCCGCGGTGTCGCGGTGCGAGCGGAGCCCGATGGTGCCGGGTTCCGGCTGTCGGGACGCAAGCGTCACGTCGCGTTCGCCGCAGCGTCGGACCGGCTCGTCGTGCTGGCTCGGACCGGGGAGGCCGACGACGCCATCGACCTCTTCCTGGTCGACCCCGGCGCGGAGGGCGTCACGCTGCGCCAGCAGTTCAGCGTCGCGTCCGACACCCAGCACGAGGTGACCTTCGACAGCGTCGCGTTGGGCGCCGACGACCGCATCGGGCCGGCCGGCAGCGGATGGGCGACCTGGCAGGCGGTGCTCGAGCCAGCCCTCGTCCTCCTCGGCGCGCAGGCGGTCGGCGGTGCCCGCTACGCGCTCGAGATCACGACCCAGTACGCCAAGGACCGCCAGCAATTCGACAAGCCGCTCGGCGCCTTCCAGGCCCTCGCTCACTACCTCTCCGACGCCGTCACCAGACTCGACGGGGCCGAGCAGCTCGTGCACGAGGCGGCGTGGGCCGGGGCGACGGGCCGCCCGCTGACACCGCTCGCGCCCATGGCCAAGCTCTTCGCCTGCGAGACCTTCCGGGACATCACCGCGATGGCGCAGCAGCTCTTCGGCGGCATCGGCTTCACGGTGGACTTCGACATCCAGCTCTACTTCCGCCGCGCCAAGGCCCAACAGCTGATGTGGGCCAACGACCGCGCGCTCGAGGACTCGGTGGCGGCGGCGCTTCTCGACTGACGACGGCTGACGCCGTCGCGACTACGTCAGGCGCGCCGCCCTCGAGCGGGCGGCCGCCATCAGACGGGAGCGGTCGGGATGGAGCCCACGCCCACGATCGGCTGGTTCAAGGTGACCAACCCCAAGGACCCGCGAGACTGCGCGTCGCCGTAGGTGAGAACGGCGCCGTTGTTCCCGAAGAGCCAATACCCTCCGCCGTCGCCGGTCGGCGCTATCGCAACGATCGGGTTGCTCAGCGTCGTGCCGGCGGCCGAGCCGTGGAAGACGGCATCGCCGTAGCTGAAGACACCGCCGTCGGAGGCCACCAGCCAATACCCGCCGCCGTCGGAGGTCGCGGCCATCCCGACGATGGGCTTGGCCAGCGTGGTGCCGCCCGCCGAGCCGTGGAAGACGGCGTCGCCGTAGCCGAAGACGCCGCCGTCGGATGCCACCAGCCAGTAGCCGCCGCCGTCGGAGGTCGCGGCCATCCCGACGATGGGCTGGTTGAGCTTTGTGCCGCCCGCCGAGCCGTGGAAGACGGCGTCGCCGTAGCTGAAGACGCCGCCGTCTGAGGCCACCAGCCAGTACCCGCCCGCGTCGGGAGTGGCGGCCATTCCGACCACGGGCTGGTTGAGCTTCATGCCACCGGCCGATCCGTAGAACGTCGCGTTCCCATAGCTGAAGATCCCACCGTCAGAGGCGACCAGCCAGTAGCCGCCGCCACTGTGCGTGAGGGCAATTCCAACCACTGGCTTGTTGAGCTTCGTCCCACCTGCAGAGCCGCAGTAGGGGAGGGTCCCGAACGAGAAGACGCCTCCGTCCCCGGCCACCATGTCGTAGCCATTTGCCCCGGCGGGGGCGACACAGGGCCCAGCGAACGAGATAGTGGCGGTTGCCTGGTCATGCGCCTCGTCGCCGTAGGCGATCACGCACGAGTCACCGGCTGCTTGCTGTGCGGTTGTGGGTGGGCAGGGGTACTGCGCCGCGTCGGTCGACGGGTTTCCTCCGGAGCTATCGGTGGACGGGCATGAAGCCAGGGTGGCGCCACCGCAGGGCGGCCCCGTCGTGCCCGTCACGACCGTGAACGACACGGCAGAGAGCGTCCCCGTCGCTGACGTCGAATGGAGGCCGCTGGCCGTGATACCCGTGCACGAGACAGGCAGCGTTTCGCTGTTGCCGAGGACACTGATGGTCACGGTCGGCTGGCTCGTGTCGTCGTTGCACTCCAAGATGGAGCCCAACGAACTGGGAGTGAAGCCAGATCCCGACACCGAGACGACCGTGGAGCCCTGAGGTTGGAGACCGGAATTCGGCGTCACGGTGAGCGTTCCTGCCGCGCTGGCCTCGCTGGCAAATGTGAGTAGGCCGGCGGCCGAGAATGTCAAGCCCGCCGCCAACGCCAGAATGCCCCGAAGGACCCGTCCGTTTTTCATGGCTCTTCTCGCCCCCGATCAGACGTCCATTCGTTGTTCAATCGTTGTTTACTCTCCCACTCAGACGATTTCCATGCCGTTTGCGTTGCAGCCCATGGACCCGCCCGGGGGCAGGTCGGAACAATGCAGGCATCTTGAGCCTTCGTGTGCGGTCGAGGTCGGGGAGTGGTTTCCCTGGTCAGAGTGTTGAACGTTCCCCGCACCTTGCCGATGGATCGCAAAACCTCAGCAGCCGGCGTGCCGTGCCGCGATCTCCTCGAAGGCGCTCACGCTCCCGCCGAAGGGTCCGGTCTGGTTCGGATGGTGCAACACGATCTGATCGAAGCCGAGCTCGACGTAGGGCGCGGCGATCTCCTCGAACTGCTCGGCCGAGTCGATCGCCGGCTCTGCGGGCATCCAGAGCAGCACCTTGCCGACGTTCGCCATGTCGCGGCCGGTGACCGCACAGGCCGACTCGAGCGAATCGAGCTGCGCGCGTGCCGCGGCGAGGATCGTCTCCGGTGTGCGCTCGACGGGCCCTGTCGGGCCGATGGTCACCCAGTTGCGCGCGTACCGTGCCACGAGAGCCATCCCCTTGGCACCGCCGGCCGCGACGGTGAGCGGAAGCGGGTGTTGCAGCGCGCCGGGTGTGGACGGCGCCTCGGCTGCGGCGTAGTGCTCGGTGCGCGCGGTGTGGCGGGTCGCCGCGTCCCCCTCGATGATCGGCGCCAGCACCTCGAGGAACTGGGCGAAGCGGTCCAGCCGATGCGCGGGGCTCCAGGGCTCCTGGCCCAGCGCGCTCGCGTCGAATCCCTCACTGCCCGGGCCGACGCCGAGGTCGAAGCGTCCGCCACTGATGTCGTCGAGGGCCAGAGCGTCGCGGGCGAGCGTCACCGGATGCCGGAAGTTCGGCGTCGCGACGAGCGTTCCGAGGCGGGCGCGCGACGTCACCGTGGCCGCCGCCGCCAGCACGGGTACCGCAGCATGCCAAGGCCCCTCCGGCATGCCGCCCCAACGGATGTGGTCGTACGTCCACGCCGTGCAGAAGCCGGCGCCGTCGGCCCACTCCCACTGGAACCGGGCCTCGCGCCAGCGGTCGGTCGGAAGGATGACGAGGCCGACGTGCACGGCGCCGAAGTTAGTGGCGCCGGGTTACCGTGTCGCCGTGGCCAACGAAGCGGAGACCAGGCGCTGGAACGACGAGCGATGGGTGGCAGCATGGCCGAAGCGCGAGCGCCTGACCGAGGCGGTGACGCCGTACCTGCTGAAGGCCATCGACCCGCTCCCGGGTCAGCGGGTCTGCGACATCGGCTGCGGCGGCGGCGGCCTGACCATCGAGCTGGCACGCGCTGTGGCGCCAGGTGGTGAGGCGCTCGGGGCGGATCTGTCGGGCGCCCTCGTCGATCTCGCCCGCCAGCGCGTGGCCGAGGCCGGCGTCACCGGTGCGCGCTTCGTCCAACTCGACGTCCAGACCGGCACTCTCGACGAGGCACCCTTCGACCTCGTCGCGTCGCAGTTCGGCGTGATGTTCTTCGATGAGCCGACAGCGGCCTTCGCTGCGATCCGCCGCACCGTCGCGCCGGGCGGACGCTTCGTGTTCGCCTGTTGGCAGGGCGTCGAGTCGAACCCCTGGCACGTCGGCACCGCGTTGCGGCCGCTCCTGCCCGCCCCACCCGTCCCGCCGCCGGGCAAGAGCCCGGTCGGGCCCTTCGCCCTCGGTGACGACGAGTACGTCCACGAGATCCTCGAAGGAGCCGGCTTCGGCGCCGTGGAGAGCACGCCCCATCACACGACGGTGCGCGCTCCAGCGAGCGCCATCGCGGACCGATCCCTCCTTCCTCTGATGGGCGTCGCACCCGAGCGCGGGGAGGAGGCCATGGCCATCCTCGAGCGCCACCTCGAGCGCTTCGCCGCCGGGCCCGACGAGTTCGAGTACCCCCTGGCCTTCCGGGTATACGAGACGGTCAACGACTTCGCCTGATGGCCGGGTACAGCGGAACGCCGCTGCCCAAGAAGCTCGGGATCACAGACGGGACGACCCTCGTCCTCGTGGCGGCGCCGCTCGGGTTGCTCGACGGGTTGCCGAGCGGAGTGAGGGTCAAGCGGCAGGCCCGCGGCGCGGCCGACGTGGTGGTGGCCTTCTTCACCGAGCGGCGCGAGCTCGAGCGCCGCATCGGCGCCCTCGGCACGATGATCTTTCCCGACGGCGGGCTCTGGGTCGCGTGGCCCAAGCGCAGCTCTGGTGTGGCAACGACGGTGACCGAAGACGTCGTGCGCGCTGTCGCGCTGCCGCTCGGCCTGGTCGACAACAAGGTGTGCGCCATCGACGAGACGTGGTCCGGTCTGCGCGTGGTGTGGCGCCGAGAGCGTCGCACCCGTCCCGGCTGACGCGCACTGGTCCGGCGCCGCCTCTAGAAGAACCCGAAACGCGCCAGCGGCCAGATGCGGAGGTCCACCTTGCCCACGATGCTCGACTCGCGTACGGGGCCCCAGTAGCGGCTGTCGCACGACTCGGTCCGGTTGTCGCCCATCATGAAGACTTCGCCGGAGGGGATCCGGAAGGGGTGCTGCAGCGAATAAGGCGCGCCCGATGGGCCGGGATACGTCGCGTTTTGCGCCGCGGCCGGGAGCCAGGGTTCGGGGAGGAAGCGGCCGTCGATGTAGACCTTGCCGTCGTTGAGCGAGATGGTCTCGCCGGGCAGCCCGATGACGCGCTTGACCAGGTCGGCCACGGGCGGCCCAGCGCAGTCCTCGAGCGGCGGGGTGGAGAAGACGACGATGTCCCCACGGCCGATGGCGTGGAGGTGGTAGGCCAGCTTGTCCACCACGATCCGGTCTCCGACCTGGAGGGTCGGCTCCATGGAGCCCGAAGGGATGGAATAGGTGGCGACGACGAAGGCGCGCAGGACGACGGCGATGGCCACCGCCACGGCCACGACGATGACGAGCTCGACGATCCAGCGGTTCGAGGCCGGCCGCTCTTTGGCGTGGCGTCCCCGGCCCGTCGGCCGGGCCGGCGTGTCGGCCGGCTTTTCGTCGACGTCCATGGCCTGAGCAGTATTACGCGGCTCGTCGGGTGGGGCCTGTCACGCTGGCCGTGCAGCATGACGACCGTGGGCGGGGGCGGTGCCTCGCGCACCATGGCTCTGTCATGGTTCTCTGCGGCGCTGTGTTCGTGTTCCGGCCGATGACAGAGCGCGCCGCGGTTATCCGCCGCCGCCCACCGGCGGCCGCCCGTTGACGGCGAGGCCCGCGGCCAGCTCCGTCCTCGCCGCGTCGGTCAGCGGCACGAAGCGCACCTCGCTGCTCCCGAGCGGCCGCCACCACACCGGTTCGTCGCATGCCCACGCCTCGGTGCGCAGGTCGACCTTGGTCACCTTGCCGGTGGCGGTCTGCGGCAGGGACTCGGAAACCCGGACGTAGCGCGGGATCCACTTCGGACCGAGGTCGGGCTGCCCGACGAGCCAGGTGGCGAACGCGTCGGGGTCGAAGATGCGCCCGGGCACCATCTCGAGGGCGAGCATCACCTGGTCGCCCGCGCCCGAGTCGGTGTCGGGGACGGGATAGATGGCCACGATCGACAGGTCCGCATTGCGCGACAGCACCGCCTCGACGGGCCCCGCCGCGAAGTTCTCCGAGTCGACGCGGAGCCAGTCGCCCGAGCGGCCCGCGAAGTAGAAGAAGCCATCGCGGTCCACGTAGCCGAGATCACCGGTCCAGTACCAGCCGTTGCGGAGTCGCTCGGATTCTGCGTCCTCGCGGTGGTAGTAGCCCTCGAAGCTGCCGCGCCCGCTGCGGTTCACGATCTCGCCAATGGCGGTCCCTGCGTTGAGCAGCCGCCCGTCGGCATCGAACTCCGCCGGCGGGCACTCCTCGCCGGTCTCCGGGCTCATGATGGCCAGGTCCACGCCGTCGACCGGCTTGCCGATCGCGCCCTTGGGCATGCCGAGTACCGGGTTCATGGCGGCGCCACCCTCGCTCTGGCCGTAGCCCTCAATGAGATAGCAGCCGAAGCGCTGGCGGAAGCGGTCGCGGTCGCGGACCGACGCCTCGGTGCCGAACGCGCTCCTCAGCGTGTTGTCGCCGTCGTCGGGCCGCTCAGGCGTGGCCAAGATGTAGGCGATCGCCTTGCCGACGTAGCTGAACTTCGTCGCCCCGAAGCGGCGCACGTCGTCCATGAAGGCCGACGCGCTGAAACGCGGCCGTACCGCGATGGCCGCGCCCACCATGACCGAGGGGCCCCAGAGTGCCATGAGCGCGTTGCCGTGGAAGAGCGGCATGGGGCAGTAGCAGACGTCGTCGGACGAGTAGCCGTAGCCCGGTGCCGCCACCTCGGCGATGCCGGCCAACCGCCCTTGGGTGCACTTGACCGCCTTGGGCACGCCCGTCGTGCCCGAGGTGAAGATCAAGAGGTACAGCGCGTCCTCGCCCACCTTGTCCGCGTCGGCAATCAGTGCCTCGGACTCCGGTCCGCCGGCGAAACCCGCCAGCAGTGACTCGTAGCGCTGCGTCCCGACGACGAGGATGCGCTCGGTCTCGACGCCGAGCGCGAGGCCGTCGAGCAGCGCCGCGCCCTCGGCGTCGGTCACGATCATGGCGCAGTCGGTGGCGCGCACGTCGGCTGCCAGCGCCTCGCCGCGCCGGGTGGGGTTGATGCCGACGATGGCCGCGCCGGCCAGCGCGGCGCCGTTGAGCCAAAAGAGGTACTCGGGGCCGTTGGGCAGGAGCACCCCGATGTGGGGCGCCGCGTCGCCGACGAGCGAGCGGGCCAGCGCGCCCCGCGCGGCGCCTTCCCGCACCGCCTCGCGCCAGGTCCAGCGCCCGCTCGCGTCCATGACGCCGGTACGGTCGTCTTCGGCGCGCGCGACCAGCATGTCGGCGACGGTGGTCATGACAACGCCCATCCCGGCGCCCGCCGCACCAGGCTCCGGTCGATGTCGGCCACCGTTCCCGCGCCGCACAGGGCCATGGCCCGGCACAGCTCGGCCTCGAACCAGCGCAGCAGCGCCGCGACGCCTTCAGCACCGCCGGTGGCCAGCGCCCACAGCGAGGGCCGGCCCACCAGCACGGCTCGCGCGCCGAGAGCGAGCGCCTTCACGACGTCGGGGGCGCGGCGGATGCCGCCGTCGACATACACCTCGGACCGCCCCGCGACCGCGTCGACGATCTCGGCGAGGATGTCGGCCGTCGGCGGCGCGTCGGCCAACTGGCGGGCGCCGTGGTTCGAAACCACCACTGCCGCCGCCCCGGCCTCCACGCAGCGGCGGGCGTCGTCCGCGCGCTGCACCCCCTTCACGACCACGGGGAGCGCGCTCAGCCCGGCGAGCCAGCCCACGTCGTCGGGGCGGAGCGCCGGCTCGAACTCGTGGGTGACCACCGCCATGAACCCACCGGCCCGCGCGCTCTGCGTGCTACCACCGGCCAGGTTGGGCAGGGCCAGGTCGTCGGGGAGGTGCGCGCTCTGACGCCACTCGCGCAGGCGCAGTCCCGACACCGGCGCGTCGACGGTGAGCACGAGGGCGCCGTAGCCATGGGCGACGGCGCGCGCCACCAGGTCTTCGGTGCGCGCCCGCTCGCGCAAGATGTACACCTGCATCCAGCGCGGACTTTCGGGCACCGCGGCCGCCACCTCTTCGAGTGCACAGGTGGCCAGGGAGGAGAGGATGAGGAGCGCCCCCGCGTCGGCGGCGCCGCGCGCGGTCGCCACCTCCCCGTCGGGGTGCGCCAGTCCCTGGATCGCCGTCGGCGCCACTGCCACCGGCGTGCGCACCGGCGTCCCGAGCAGCGTCGTCTCCGTGGAGACCTCGGCCAGGCCGGCCAGGACGTGGGGGTGGAGCTGCCAGTGGCTCCAGGCGGCGACGTTGCCTTCCAACAGGCGCTCGTCGTCGGCGCCGCCGGCGTAGTAGGCGTAGGCCATCTCCCCGATGGTGTGGCGGGCGTCGCGCTCGAGGTCCTCGAGGCACAGGTCGTTGACCAGAGGAGCCTCGGCGCGCCGGGACGGCCCGGCCGCGCCAGGGTTGTGCCCGGGAGTGCTGGTGCTGGCAGGATGAGCGGGCACGGCCGCATGGTAGGCGCCGGGCGGCAGCCACGGCGCCAGTGTTGGGGTGGCGGACAGGGGAGGTGCAGTGCGTTTCTCGTATGCGGAGTCGATGACGGATCCGTCGTACTACCTGCCGCTGGCCCGCGCCGCGGAAGTGGCCGGCTACGACTCCATGGTCGTGCCCGACAGCATCTGCTACCCGGAAGTCTCCGACACCACCTACCCCTTCAATCCCGACGGGAGCCGGGAGTTCCTCGAGGACAAGCCTTTCTTGGAGCCCTTCTCGCTCATCCCCGCCATGGGGGCGGTGACCGAACGCATCCGCTTCGTCACGTTCGTGATCAAGCTGCCCATCCGCCAGCCGGTCCTCGTCGCCAAGCAGGTCAGCTCGACGGCGGTCCTCACCGACAACCGGCTGGTCCTCGGGGTCGGCACCAGCCCCTGGCCCGAGGACTACGAGATCTGCGGCGTCCCCTGGGAGCGCAGGGGCACGCGCATGGACGAGGAGATCGCGGTGATGCGCGGGCTCATGGCCGGCGGCTTCTTCGAGTTCCACGGCGAGGTGTTCGACATACCCTCCATCAAGATGTGTCCGACACCGAGCCGGCCCGTGCCGATCCTGATCGGCGGCCACCACGCGGCCGCCCTGACGCGGGCCGCCCGCGACGGGGATGGCTGGTTGCATGGCGGCGGCGACCCCGCCGACCTTCCGGATCTCCTCGAGCATCTGGCCCAGCTGCGTGCCGAGTACGGCACCGAGGACAAGCCCTTCGAGGTGCACGTGATCTCGACCGACGCCTACAGCCCTGACGGCGTCAAGCGTCTGGAGGAGCTCGGCGTCACCGACGTGATCGTCGGTTTTCGCTGGCCGTACAGCACCGAGCACGACACCGAGCCTCTGCAGTCCAAGATCGACAACCTGGCACGTTTCGCCGACGACGTCATCGCCAAGGTCCGGTGACGGTGACGGTGACGGTGACGGGGACGGTGACGATGACAGTGCCGGTGCGAGGGAGGCGAGGGCCACGCCATGGCCGATGAAGCACTGAGTGCACGAGAGCTCGGCATCCGCTCCCGCGCCGCCGTGACAGCGGGCGACCGCGATGCCTGGCTGGCCCTCTTCGCCGACGACGCCGTCGTGGCCGACCCCATCGGGCCCTCGCCCTTCGACCCCGAGGGCACGGGCCATCGCGGCCGCGAGGCCATTGCCAATTTCTATGACACGGTGATCGCCTCGAGCGAGGCCATCACCTTCGAGATCAGCGAGTCGTACCTGTGCGGCGACGAGGTAGCCGACGTGGGCATCATCCGCACCACGCTGGCCGGCGGTTCCCACCAGGCCGTCGTGCACGGCGTCTACACCTATCGCACGAACGGCGCAGGCAAGATCGCGTCGCTGCGCGCCTTCTGGGAGTTCGACAAGCTCGAATTGGTGGAGCTCTGAGCAGCGTGCGCGTGATGGTCCGCGAGGGGCTCTTCAGCGATGGCGCGCCGCCTGTGCTGCTCGCCAGCCGCTGCACCGTCTGCGGCAACGTTCTCTTCCCACGCGTCGACGGCTGTACCTACTGCTCGGCCGACGACCCCGAGCCGGTGGAGCTGGCCGGACCAGGCACGCTGTGGTCCTGGACCGCGGTGACCGTACCGCCGCCCGGCTACCTGGGGGAGGTGCCCTTCGGGGTCGGCGTGGTGGAGCTGCCCGAAGGCGTGCGCGTCATCAGCCGCCTGACCGAGAGCGATCCCGGCGCGCTCTCGGCGGGCCAGGCCATGGCGCTGTGCATCGTGACCCTGCATTCAGATGAGGACGGCGACGACGTCGTGACGTACGCCTTCACCCCAGTAGGTGCGGGCGGTGCCTCGTGAGCAGCGGCGTCGCCATTGCGGGGGTCGGCCTGCACCCCTTCGGGCGCTTCGACGGCGCGTCGACCACCGACATGGGAGTGGTCGCCGTGCGGGCCGCTCTGCGCGAGGCCGGCGTGGCCAAGGGCGGCTTCCAGGCGGCGTTCTGCGGCACGGCCTACGGCGGCGTGGCCACAGGTCACAAGGTGTTGAACCGAATGGGCCTCACCGGCATGCCCATCGTCGACGTGGAGGCCGGCTGCGCCAGCGGGGGCGCGGCGCTCATGCTGGCGGCCGGCGCCATCCGGGCCGGACAGTACGACACCGTGCTCGTCTTCGGGACCGAGAAGATGCCCAAGGGCATCATCCGCTCCTCTTTCTTCGAGCCCTGGCAAGAGGAAGCCGGGCTGGCGGCCACGCCCGCCTTTTTCGCACTGCGAGCCCAGCGCCTCATGCAGACGTCGGGGGTCACCAAGGACCATCTGGCCCGCGTCGTGGTGAAGAACCGCCGCCACGGCGCGTCCAATCCGGACGCCATGTACCAGAAGGAGACATCGGTAGAAGAGGTGCTGGCGTCGCGCGTCGTGAGCGAACCGCTGCACCTCTTCATGCTGTGCTCGCCCAACGAGGGCGCGGCGGCCGTGGTGCTGCGCCGCGCCGACCTGGCCGCAGCAGCGCCCGCACCCGTCACCCTCGCGGCTGCGATCCTGCGGTCGCACATTCCGGGGCCGGTGTTGAGCGAGTCGACACCGCTCGCCGGCCTGGCCGACGACGACGTGCCTGCCCCGAGCACGCTCGCCGCCACCGCGGCGTACGAGGAGGCGGGACTCGGCCCGACCAACCTCGATGTGGTCGAGTGCCAGGACACCGATGCTGCACGCGAGCTCCAGTCCTACGAGGAGCTCGGCCTGTGCGAGCCGGGCGAGTCCGGCGCGCTACTCGACTCGGGCGCCACCATCCTCGGCGGTCGCCTGCCGGTGAACCCGAGCGGCGGCCTGCTGTCTAAGGGCGAGCCTCTCGGGGCGTCTGCGCTCGGTCAGGTGGTCGAGCTGGCGCGCCAGCTACGCGGCGAGTGCGGACCCCGACAGGTCGAGGGTGCGCGCGTCGCGCTCGCGCACACCGTCGGCCGTGGCGCCAACGCCGGTGTCGTCATCTTGACCCGCTGACCTCGCTCCGCCTCGGCGACGAGGGTGTGAAGAGCCGGGCCGAGGCCGGTCCAGGCACGGTCCAGGCACGGCCCAGGCTGGACCCGGGTGAGGGCAGGCGGGCGACCTCGCTGCCTGGCTGTCCCATTGCCTTTATGACACGAGGATGACCCGCTGATGAACCGACCGTGAAGGCGTACGGTCCGCTTGAGCTGGGCTTTCCGGTCCGGCTAACTTGGCGTGGTGCTTCTGTCCCGCCAGGCCTGGGGGCAGATCGAACGTCTGATCGGTCCCGGACACGCAGATCCTCCTGCGCCCGAGCGGTCGCGGGTCGCGGGCCGGCGCAGGCGGAGGCGTCCCCTCGACGGGGCGTCTGACTCTGACGCGCGGATGTCGAGCCGCACCATGGCCATGGGGATGGGCGTGGCTGCCCTCGTCGTTTCTCTTGGCGCCGTCGGAGTGAGCCAGCTCGTCGCGGCGAGTCAACCGCCGCCGCCCGCTCCCATCGCCGCGGCGACGATGTCGGCGGCGGACCAGCCACTGCCGAGTGCCGACGAGTCGCCACTCGTCCTCGGCATCGCAGGGATCGGTTCGGTCTGGAGTCAGCTGGCGCAACCGGTCGAGGGTCTGACCCCCAGTCCACCGGGCGAGTTCGCGAAAGCCGCGTCGTTCAGCGTCGCCTTGGCGCCGCCGTTGCGGCCGCACGAGGTGTTCGGCGTCGTTCCCTACTGGGCGCTGCCGAACGTGGCGACTCTCGACCTCAATGGTTTGACCACCGTCATCTACGCCGGTCTGCAGATCAATCCCGATGGTTCGATTCAGACGTCCGGGGATGCGTGGGACGGGTTTCTCAGCCAGGACTTCATGAACTTGATCGCCACCGCGCATGCTGATGGCGCGCGCGTCGTGCTCTCGGTCCAAGACTTCGACCAGGTATCGCTCAACCAGATGTTGGCGACCCCTGCCGCGTCGGCCACCTTGGCCCAGAGCGTGCTGGTCTTGCTCAAAATGCGCGATCTCGACGGTGTCAACCTCGACCTCGAGGGGGCGGGCGGTGAGGGCCAAGCTGCACTGACGAACCTCGTCACCGCCGTCTCACAGACGCTCAAGGCGGCCGACGCCCACTATCAGATCACAGTCGACACTGACGCCTCCTCAGCTGGAACCGTGGGCGGCTTCTATGACCTCCCCGCACTCAGCGCTGTGGTCGACGGCTTTCTGGTCACAGAAGGTCAGCTCAACCTCGCTGCAGTCCCGAGCGCGAGCTCGGAGATGACCAGCGCCGGCGATTCGCTGCAAGCCACGATCAACGAATACCTCTCCGAGGTGCCAGCCGACAAAGTGGTTGCCCTCCTGCCGCTGTTCGGCCTCAAGTGGCCGACGACCGACGGCACCCTGCAAGCCAAGCCAGCTGGTGCTCCCGCCGTCGACACAGCGGGCGCCGCCGCCGCGAGCGGGCACGCGCGCCACTGGGACAGGGTTACCCAGACCGGGTGGACGCCCTTCCGCGTGGGCAAGCAGTGGCACGAGGCGTTCTTCGAGACCCCGCGGTCGTTGCGGCTGGCGTCGCGGACGGCCGAGGCCAACGGAATCGCCGGCGTCGGCGTCTGGGGGCTTGGGACCGACGGAGCGAACGACGCGCGCATTGTCTCGGCGCTCACGCCGAATGCCCCGGGGACAGGCGTCAGCGCGCCCAACGCTTCGTCAGGCTCGACGACCACCACCACGACACCTCAGTCAACATCGTCCACGTCGTCGTCGACGACCACGACGACCACGACGACCACGACAACACAGCCACCGCAGGCCACCGCGTCGCCTGGTTCGCCGAGCGCTCTTTCGTACTCATTCTCCGGCGAGTGGATTGACACGAAGGTGAAGCTCCTTCCGACCCTTGTGCCGGCGGGGACACAGACGGCGGTTGGCGTCATGTCCCGGTTCACCACGCACGATCCGGCAGTGTCGTGTCTCACTCACGAGCAGTTTCTCGATGTCTTCGTGGTGGCTGGTCACCCCGACGACTTTTTCGTCATCGCCCGGAAACAGCAGGGAGACTGCGCCAACGCCGCACTCGTCTTCTACGACCCCAATTCGCCCATCCCGGCACCAGGGTCTTAGCGGACGCCTTCGAATGGCCTCTGGCGCACCCGGTCACCGAGCCGTCAGGACGGCAGCGATCCTCTCGTAGCGGGGGTCTTCGTCGCCGGCGATCCGCGCTACCCAGCGCAAGACCTCGGCCGCGCGCACGTCCGCTCCGGCAGCCAGCGCCGCCTCGATGTCGACCCAGTCCCGCGAACGGTTGTAGATCACCTTGCACACCACGAGATGGTCGGCGGCCAGGATCGGGATCGTCCCGTCAGCGAAGGGCACGGATTGGCGCGCCGCCCCGGCCGCCTCGTGGAAGGCGTCGTAGGCGAAGAAGAGGTCGATCGGCGTTCTGTCCCAGAGCACCCGGACCTGGCCGTCGCGGCGGGCGACCGCCTCGATCGCCGGATCGTCGGCCGCGGCTCCGAGCCGCGCCAGCGGCCCGGCAACATCGCGGAATCGCTCCGCGGGGACGAACACGTTGAGGTCGATATCGATGGTCGCCCGAGGTTCGGCGTAGTACGCGAGCGCCAGCGCACCCCCGAAGGCATGGGGGACCTTCGCCAGCCCCTCCTCGATCGCCAGCACGCGGCCGGCGAGGGTCAACGTGCTCATCGCGAGACGAGCAGCGGGGCGCGCAGGACGGGGTCCACCCGTCTTCGGGGGATGGCGTCGGCCAGAGACAACACGTCGAGGAGACGGCTGGCGTGCTCCTCGACGTCAACAGGTGGGGGGAGGTCGGGGCCGGGAGGGGCGGCGTCCACGCGCAAGCGCTCCCCGGCCGCCTCGACGAGCTTGCGCAGCATCTCGTAACCGGGATCACGCCGCCCGTGCTCGTAGGCGGAGATCACCGGCTGGGTCGTGCCCGCGCGCTGCGCCAGCTGGGCCTGGGTCAGCCCCTGGCGGCGTCGAACATCGCGGATCACCGTGGCGGCACTCATCGCTCTGAGTATATCGGATTGTCTATGTCAGCCGGTCGTACGGGCCCCGGGAGTCTCCGCTTGGGCGGAGACAGGAGAGGTCAGGCGGGATCGAGCAAGTCGAGCGCGTCGGGCAGTTCGGACAAAGACGAGACCACCGCATCGGGCCGCTCGTCGGGGTCGTGGAGCTCCCAAAAGGCGCCGCCGCCGCCCGCATTGGCGCCGTCGACCTCGCGGTTGAGCCAGACGGCACGCCAGCCGGCGCGCTTGGCGCCGACGACGTCGTTCAGTGGGTGGTCGCCGACCTGCACGCACGTCTTCGGCGCGACGCCAAGCTCGCGCTCGACGACCTCGAAGATGCCTTTGTCCGGCTTGGCCACCCGGTGGTCCTGGGCGAAGACCACTGTCTCGAAGTAGCCGGCAAGGCCCACCCTTTCGGGAAGCCGGCTGCCGTTGGAAAGCAGACCGAGTCGGTAGCGATCGCGCAGCGACCGCAGGCAGGGCAGCGCGTCGGGGAAGAGTGCGGGATCGCGGTCGCGGTGCTCGAAGTACGAGGCGGCGATCCGTTCGGCCAGCGCAGCATCGGCCGTCTCGTCGCCCCCCTGGGCGGCGCGCACCCGGGCCAGCGTCCGCGAGAACCCGAGCACGCGCAGCCGGGTCAGGTTGAACTCAATGCCGGCCAGTTCCTCAGCGACCTCGGCCCGGCCGTCCTGGAGGTCGTGCCACGTCAGCGCCTCGGTGCCGGGTCCTGGTCGCTCGGCGCGCAGCTCGTCCAGCACGTTGATCAGCGCCTCGCGCATGACGCGCTCGAAGTCCCACAGCGTCTGGTCGCCGTCGAACAGGACGGCTTCGATCACTGCGGCGACGTCACGGGACGAGGATGACTTTGCCGAGCTTCGCGCCCCGGCTGAAGCGGTCGTAGGCCGCCTCGGCCTCGGCGAGCGGGAAGATGTCGCAGACCGGGATCTCGATGCGGCCCGCCGCGAGGAGCGGGAGCACGTGGGCGCGCACGCCTTCGGCCACGTTGGCCTTCTCGCGCCGGGTGCGGGCGCGCAACGTCGAGCCGCCGAGGCGGGCGCGTGTGTGCATCAGCGTGAAGAGGTTGACCTCCATCTGCGCGCCGCCACCGACGCCGATGACGACCACGCGCCCACCGGTGGCGAGCGCCGGCAGCGCCTTGACCAGGCTCGGCGCGCCGACCAGTTCGAGCACGACGTCGTAGGGTCCGTGCTCCGCCTCCTCGCCGGGTGCGACGACCGTGCCGGCGCCCAGCGCGGCCACTGCATCGCGGCGCTCGGGGTCACGCACCGTCGCGACAACGATGGCACCGGTCGCGGCTGCGAGCTGCACCCCGGCGGTCCCGACACCGCCCGCGGCGCCGGAGACCAGCACGCGCTCGCCCATGGCGAGACCCGCTTGGGTGAAGAGGGCGTCATAGGCGGTCGAGAACACCTCGGGGAAGCCCCCGGCCTGGTCCCAGGGCAGGGAGGCGGGGACGGCCAAAGCATGGGACTCGTCGACGAAGGCGAGCGTCGCCTGCGCGCCACCGCCGACGACGGCCATGACCAGGTCGCCGGGGGAGAAGGCCGTGACGGCGCGTCCGACGCTCACCACCTCGCCGGCCATCTCCATACCGGGGATGTCCTGCGGCCAGCCCGGGGGCGCGGGGTATTGGCCCGCCCGTTGCGCGATGTCGGCGCCGTTGATCCCAGCCGCCCGCACCTCGACGAGGAGCTCGGTGTCGCCGGGGACCGGGTCGTCGCGCTCCTCGTAGACCAGGTGCCCGTCTCGGATCACCACCGCGTGCACGCCGGCAACCCTAGAGCGGAGCGGGGGAGCGACCGTTCGGCGCCGCACCGGACCGACGGGCGGGCGGGTCCACGCCGGTGCCCGATAGGGTCCGAGCCATGGCTCTCTACGACATCCCCATCCACACCCTCCAGGGCGGCGACGCCACGCTCGGCGACTACGCGGGCAAGACCCTGCTGCTCGTCAACGTCGCATCCAAGTGCGGCCTCACCCCGCAGTACGAAGGCCTCGAGCGCCTGCAAAAGAAGTACGCCGACCGCGGCTTCTCGGTCATCGGCTTTCCCTGCAACCAGTTCCTCGAGCAGGAGCCCGGCACGGCCAAGGAGATCGAGCAGTTCTGCTCGACGACCTACGGCGTGACCTTCCCGCTGATGGAGAAGATCGAGGTGAACGGCGAGGGCCGGCACCCGATCTACGCACTGCTGGAGGAGACGACCGACGCCGAGGGCAAGGCCGGCGACATCACCTGGAACTTCGAGAAGTTCCTCGTCTCGCCCAAGGGCGACGTCCTGGCGCGCTACCGCCCGCAGGTCGAGCCCGAGGACCCGGCGATCGTGAGCGACATCGAGGCGCAGCTCGCCGCTTGACCTCGCGCCGCCCCGCTGCGTCGGGGTTCAGTGCGTCCATCTTCGACATGGACGGGTTGCTGCTCGACTCCGAGGTGCTCTGGCACGAGGCCGAGATCGAGATCCTCGGCGCGCTCGGCGTGCCTCTGTCCGCCGACGGATGCCGCACGACGAAGGGGATGTTCGTCAACGAGGTCACGCGGCACTGGTTCGGGTTGTATCCATGGGCCGGCCCGACCCCTGACGAGCTGGCGGTCACGATCGTCGATCGTGTCATCGAATTGATCCTCACCAAGGGCGTGCTCAAACCCGGGGCCGAGCACGCCATCGACCTCTGCGCAGGCCGGGGGTTGCCCTTGGCGGTGGCATCGTCGTCGGAATACCGCCTGATCGACGCCGCGCTGTTGCACTTCGGGCTGCGCGGCCGCTTCGCGGTCATCCACTCGGCCGAGGAGGAGCAGTACGGCAAGCCGCATCCCGCCGTGTTCCTGACCGCAGCGGCACGGTTGGGCGTCGCGGCCAAGCGATGCCTCGTGTGGGAGGACGCACCGGCAGGCGTCCTGGCGGCCAAGGCCGCGTCCATGCCGTGCATCGCCGTGCCCGAAGCGGGGGAGGGGCACGATCCCGCCTTCGGGCTGGCCGACCTGGTCGTCGACTCGCTGCTCGAGGTGGACGACGCCGCGCTGGACACGGTGGCTGCGGCGTTCGGCGTCAGAGCATCTTCTCGAGGCGCGCCGCCACCTCCCGGTAGCGGGCGACGGGAATGAGGTGCACGCCGTCGAAGGCACCCGAGTCCCGGATGCCGGTCACCAGATCGCAGGCCAGGTCCACGCCGGCGTCGCGATCGCGTTCGAGCCGCTCCGCGAGGCCGGGCGGCAGGGCGACGCCGGGGATGTCGAGGCTGTGGGCCATGCCGGCGCTCGCCACCACGAGAACGCCGGCGTAGAGGGGTGCTGCCCGGTCCAGCTGCGCCCGCCAGGCCAACAGCTCTTCGAGCGAGAAGCCGATCTGGACGAAGAGGAAGTCAGCGGCCTGCTTCCACGCCGGCAGCGGCCGCAGCCCCGTGACGGCTCCGAAACGCATGCGTGCGGGCGGGCTGAGCCCGGCCGCGTAGGCGCGGCCCTCGTCGAGCATCGTGCGCACCGTGAGCTCGCTCGTGCGAGTGCCGACGAGTGGTTCGTCGCCGTAGACGAAGAGGAACTGGTTGACGCCGTACGCCGACGAGGTGAGCAGGTCGCGGCGGAACCCGAGCAGGTTGCGGTCGCGGGCGTTGATGCACGCGATGGAACGCCCGCCCATCGCCTCGACCTCGTGGGCGACGGCGACGCTCGAGACGGTGGCCCGGCCGATGTGATTGTCGGGGATCAAGAAGGTGCTGGCGATCGAGCTGAGCACGCCGATCTGGTGCCGGACGCGTGTGAGGTCGGGCGTGGTGGCCGGCTCGATCTCGCAGACGAGCTCGAACGGGCGTCTGGGCGCGTGCGCGGGCCGGCTCACGTGAGTCGCTTGGTGAAGCGGATGTACCCGGGGGCCAGCGCATTGCCGTGGGCATCCTCGAAGCGCCGCTCCCACCCGGTGGCGCTGTAGAGCGCGACTGCCTCAGGTTGGCGGTCACCGGTTGCCAGCTCCAGCTCGACCAGGTCGAGGTCACGGGCTGCCTCTTCCAGCGCCGCCATGAGCGCTCGCCCGACACCGCGGCCGCGGCACGAAGGGTCGACCCAGAGGCGCTTCACCTCTCCGGCCCGGGTCCCGGCGTCATCACCGATGGTGCGCAGGCCGACGCCGCCGACCGGATCGGGCCGCGCGGCGTCACGGGCGACAAGGAAAGCGCCGGCCGGCAGGTCGAACATGGCGGGCCTGAGCCCCAGCTCGCTGTCGTCGAGGTCTTCGTAGCGCGCGACGAGCTCCTCCTCGGCCCGGGCCACGACCCAGCGCGGGCCGGCACCGCCCGCGGGCTCGAGCGCCAGCTCCATGCCCGACGGATTGGCGAAGGTGGGTCGATGCATACCCTCTATCCTTTCCGAGACGACCGGGGCGCCCGTTCCCGTGTGTCCGCCACTTGCCTCCTGTGTTCTCTCCCGTCCCACCCGACATCGACTTCGTTGCCCTCGAGCAGGCCGAACTGGTCCGCTGGGCGGCGCAGCGCGTCTTCGAACGATCCGTCGAGCAGCGGGACGGTGCACCGCCCTGGATCTTCTACGAGGGTCCGCCGACGGCCAACGGCAAGCCCGGGCTCCACCATGTGTGGGCGCGGGTCTACAAGGATCTGTTCTGCCGCTTCCGCACCATGGATGGCGCCTACGTCGCCCGCCGGGCCGGGTGGGACACCCACGGGCTCCCCGTCGAGGTCGAGGTCGAGAAGAAGCTCGGGATCACCAGCAAGCAGCAGATCGAGGACCAGGTCGGCATCGCCGAGTTCACCCGGCTCTGCCGTGAGTCCGTGTACTCCTACGTCGACGAGTTCGAACGGCTGACGACGCGCATCGGCTACTGGGTCGACATGGACGCGGCCTACTGGACGCTCAGCCCGTCGTATATCGAGTCGGTCTGGTGGCACCTGCAGCAGCTGTTCGACCAGGGATTGCTCTACGAGGACCTCAAGGTCGTGCCCTACTGCCCGCGCTGCGGCACGGCGCTCTCGAGCCACGAGCTCGGACAGGCCGACGTCTACCGCGACGAGGAGGACGAGACCGCCTACGTCCGGCTGCGCCTCGTCGACCCCGACCCCGCCGTCGTCGGCGACGCCGAATGGCTGGCGGTCTGGACCACCACGCCGTGGACGTTGCTGTCCAACACCGGGGTCGCGGTCAATCCCGAGCTGACCTATGCCGTGGTCGACCGGACGCTCATGGCCGAGGACCTCGTCGACGCGGTGCTCGGCGACGGCGCGTCCGCCCGCATCACGACGCGCTTGCCGGGGGTGGCACTGGTGGGCCTGCGCTACGAGCGCCCCTTCACCGACCTCGAGGAACCACCGGGCGCCGACGGCTGGCGCGTCGTGCCCGCCGACTACGTCACGACCGAGGAGGGCACCGGGCTCGTGCACCTCGCCCCGGCATTCGGCGAGATCGACCGGCAGATCGGGCGGGACAACGGCCTGCCCTCGCTCAACCCGGTCGGGCCCGACGGGCGCTTCACCGCGGACATCGGCTGGCTGGCGGGCAGCGAAGTGCGCGCGGCCAACACCGACATCAACGACCGCCTGGAGTCGGCCGGGCTGCTCATCCGGCGCATGCCCTACGTCCACTCGTACCCGCACTGCTGGCGCTGCCGCACCCCGCTGATCTACTGGGGCAAGCCCAGCTGGTACATCGCCACCTCCACCCGCAAGGAGGACTTGCTCGCGGCGAACGAGACGGTCGACTGGCACCCGGGGTACATCAAGGAGGGCCGCTTCGGCGAGTGGCTCGCCAACAATGTCGACTGGGCGCTCTCGCGGGACCGCTTCTGGGGTACGCCGCTCCCCATCTGGCGCTGCGGCCGTGGCCACCCGCGCTGCGTGGGGTCGCTGGCCGAGCTGTCCGACCTCGCCGGGCGCGACGTCACCGGTATCGATCCCCATCGCCCGACCATCGACGACGTGACGTTCATCTGCTCCACGTGCGTGGCCGAAGGCAACGACGACGAGCTGGCCGTGGCGCGCCGGGTCGAGCCGGTGATCGACGCGTGGTTCGACTCGGGCTCCATGCCGGCGGCACAGGTCGGATACCCGTACGCGCCCGGCTCGGCCGAGGCATTCAACTTCCCGGCCGACTTCATCTCCGAAGCGATCGACCAGACGCGTGGCTGGTTCTACTCGCTGCTCGCCATCAACGTGATCGTCTTCGGCGAGAGCCCGTACCGCCACGTCGTCTGCCTGGGCCACATCGTCGACGCCGACGGGCGCAAGATGTCCAAGTCGCTCGGCAACATCATCGACCCGTGGCTGATCCTCGACACGCGCGGCGCTGATGCCATGCGTTGGTGGATGTTCAGTCAGGGATCTCCGTGGACCCCGACCCGGGCCACGCTCGGGGCGATCGACACGGCCATGCGCGACATGTTGCTCACGCTGTGGAACACCTTCAGCTTCTTCACCACCTACGCGTCGCTCAACGAGTTCGACCCCGCCGACCCGGCGGTACCCGCGCCGGCCGCCCGCGGCGCGCTCGACCGCTGGATCCTCTCGCGCCTGGCCGGCACCACGGCCGTCATGACCACGGCGCTGAGCGGCTACGAGCCACTGGACGCGGCGACAGCGCTGGGTGACTTCGTCGACGATCTTTCCAACTGGTACGTGCGCCGGAGCCGCCGCCGCTTCTGGCGCACCGATCCCGACGCGCCGCCTGGGGACACGCTCGCGGCGCAGGCCACCTTGCACACGGCGTTGACGACGCTGTCATTGTTGCTCGCACCGTTCTGCCCCTTCGTGGCCGACACCATGTGGCGCCAGCTGACGGCCGCGGCAGAGGAGGACTCGGTTCACCTGGCCGACTGGCCGGCGGCTGACCCCGCGCGGCGCGACCTCGACCTGGAGGAGCAGATGGCGCTGGCGCGCCGGCTGACGTCCTTGGGGCGGGCCGCCCGCGGCGAGGCGTCGGTCAAGGTGCGCCAGCCCCTGCGGCGCGCCCTGGTGTTCCTGCCTTCGGGCTCCCCCGAGATCCTCCGCGAGATCGTGGCGGATGAGCTCAATGTCGACGAGATCGACACGGCCGACGAGCTGAGCGAGGTCATCTCATTCGAGCTGGTCCCGAACTTCCGCACCCTCGGCCCGCGGCTGGGCGAGCGGCAAAAGGGCCTGAGGCCGGCGTTGTCCGCGCTCGACGGCTCAGCGGCGGCGGATGCGCTCGAGTCGGGCCAGCCGGTGACGATCTCCCTCGACGGCGAGACGGTCGAGCTCACGCCTGACGACCTGTCGCTGCGGGTCCGACCCCAGCAGGGCTTCGCCGTGTCGCGTGAGGGCGGCGAGGTGGTCGCGCTCGACCTCACCCTCGACGACGGGCTGCGCTTACGCGGACTGGCCCGCGACGTGGTGCGCCTCGTGCAGGACCTGCGCAAGATGAGTGGGCTCGAGGTTTCCGACCGGATACGGCTGCACGTCGTTGGCCTCGACGCACTTGCCGCGCACTTCGACTTCATCGCCCGCGAGGTGCTCGCGGTGGAGATCCTCCGCGGGCCCGGTGAGGGCGAGGGCACGCCACTGGACCTCGACGACGAGCTCGTGGATGGCCCGGCGCTCGTCTGGCTGTCGAAGGTCGAGCCCGCGGGGTGACCCGGGCCTGAGCCGGCTCACCGGACTCGCAACGGCCTGTCAGCCCCTGGGGTCGCCCGGGAGTAGCCGGTCGGTGAGCGCCACCTGGACCCCACCGCTGGCGGCCGGGTCCAGCACGGCGAGGTCGGGTTGGTTCCGCAGCGCGGACACGCCAGCACCGGCCAGTGTCCTGGCCGCCGCATCGAGGTCTTCCACACGCAGCGCGAGCAGGTGCGTGCGCGCCCGCTCGTAGGTCCGCCACCATAGAGCTGGGGTCGCCGCGGCCAGCCGGTACAGGGCCAGGGTGCAGTCGCGGAGCGACACGCCCGCCAGGGGTTGACCGGGCGGGGAGTCGGGTCGCTCGAAGGTGACGGTGGTGCCGAACAATTCGGCGAAGCGGCCCGCCCAGGCGACGGGGTCATCGACCAGGGCACCGACAAAGGCATGCTGCGTCACCGGCGCCAGCACACCTGCGCCGAGGGCCGGAGCTGGGCGGGGGCCACCGAAGCGGGGGTCGACCGCGAGCTCGAAGGTGCTCCATTGCAGGAACACGCCCCCGGTGTCGCGCGGATCGGTGAAGCACATCTCGGGCCGAGGGCGCGCCGCGATGCGCACCCCGCGCGCCTCGAGGTGCGCGATCGTCGCCTCGAGGTCCTCGACCTGGAGGGCGACCGAATGCAGGCCGCCACCGAAGCGCGAGACGAACTGGGCTGCCGCACCGTCGACGATCGGTTGGCCGATCTCAATCGCATTGTCACCCATCCACGCCATGCCACCCCGGCGCCCGATCCCGGGCTCTTGCGACTCCCCGTACTCGAGCACCGTGAGACCCACCAGGGAACCGAGATTCCTGACGGCCAGGTCGTAGTCGGCCACCATCGCCGTCGAATGGAACAGCCATCGGACGCGGTGGCGTCCGGTCACCGGCCTGCGGTGACCGGAAGCTCGACGCCGGTGATGGTGCGAGCACCCGGGCTCGCCAGGAAGAGCACGGCCCCGGCGACGTCGGCGGGCTCGACGTGTCGGCCGAGCGCGGCGGTCGAGGCCAGCCTTCGAGACGTCTCCTCGGCGCTCTCGCCGGTCTGCGCGGCAGTGGCCTCCACCATGGAGTCGAGCGAGGAACCGGCGGTGAAGCCGGGCGTGACCACGTTGACCCGTACGTTGAGGGGCCCGAGCTCCTTGGCGAGTGTGAGGGACGCCGTCACCATCGCCTGCTTGGTCGCCGTGTAGCGCGCCCGGCCGGCGGGGAGTGCGTGCGTGCCGAACGTGCCGATCTGGATGATGGAGCCTCCACCCGACTTGGCCATGACCCGCGCCGCGGCGCGGCTCAGCTCGAGCGTCCCGATGACGTTCACCTCGAAGGCCGTGCGCCAGGACTGCCAGTCGCTGTCCTCGATGGGCTCGAAGGCTCCGCCGTAGGTGGCGACGTTGACCAGGACGTCAATCCGGCCGAACCATTCAGCGGCCTGGTCCACCAGCGCGCGACACGAGGCGACGTCGGCGAGGTCGGCCGGCAGCGGCAGGACCTGTTGACCGGTCTCGGCGGCGACGTCCGCCGCCAGCGCGGCGAGTCGCTCGGCGTCGCGGGCGGCCACGATCACGTCGGCACCCGCGTGCCCGAAGGCGGTGGCGCAGGCCCGCCCAATGCCCGGTCCCGCACCCGCCACCACCGCCACCATCCCCTGAAGGTCGTTCACTCGCTCAGTCGCCGAGGTCGGGTGCCCACTGCACGCCGTTGATGTGGCCACCACCGTCGACGAACAGTGTGTTGCCCGTCATATAGCGCGCGTCGTTGCTGGCGAGGAACACGGCCACGGGAGCGATGTCGTCTTCGGGGTCCCCGAGCCGGCCCATCGGATTGGCGGCGTCGGCGGCGGCCTCGAGCTCGGGGTGTGCGGCGAAGACAGCCCTCGATGCCGCCGTCTTCGCCCCCGGGCAGATGACGTTGACGCGTATCTGCCAGGGTGCCCACTCGCGCGCAGCGGTGCGGCTGGCGCAGCGCAACGCCTCCTTGGCGACGTTGTACTGCACCGTCCCCATGTGGGCGTTGACGCCGTTCAACGAGCACATGTTGATGACCGCGCCGTCGCGCTTCGCCTTCATGATGGGCAGCACCGCCTGCATGGCCCAGAACGGACCGAGGAGACCCATGGAAAGTCCCCGCTGCATCTGCTCGTCCGTCGTGTGTTCGAGTCGCCCGAGTGTGCCACCGCCCCAGGCGTTGTTCACCAGGACGTCGATCGTGCCCCACGTGTCCTCGGCTGTCGCCACCATCGCGACGACATCGTCCTTGGCGCTGGCGTCGGTGTGCACGAAGCGGACGTCGGCGCCGAGCTCGTCGCGGCAGGTACGCGCAACCAGCTCGCCGGCATCGTCGTCGATCTCGGCCACCAACACCTTGGCTCCCTCCTTGGCGAAGCGCCGGACGACCCCGCGTCCGATGCCATCGCCGCCCCCCGTCACGATCGCCACCCTGTCGCGCAGCTGGTCCGTCATGACGGCACACGCTAGCCATCAGGTTTCCATCACCTCAGGTCTGCGCGAGGCGCCCGTTTGTTCCCCAGCATCTCAGGTTCAGCCGGTGGAGCGACCGGCCGATAAGAGGTCCTAAGGAGCGCACATGCCTGGGTCCACCTCCAATTCCAGAATCGTCTTCGGCTCTCGGAGCCGGTCGTGACGTTGCCCCCGGAGGGCTGGTATCTCGATCCGCACGGCGCGCCGGGCATCAACCGGTGGTGGACCGGGAGGCAGTGGACGGAACGAACGCAGATCGCACCGCCTCCGCCACTGCGACTTCCGGAACCACCGAGCCCTCCCCTCGCCGGGTACGGGATACGCCTCGGCGCGTGGCTGCTCGACCTCGTTGTCGTCACGGTCGTCAGCATCCCGTTGCTGATCCCCTTCGGTGGCCTCTTCCACGAGACCAGCACGCAGACGACACACGGCGTCAGCTTCAGTGTCCAAGGTGCCGGTCTTCTGGTCCACGCCGTTGTGGTGTTGCTCTACGGGATGTTGTTCATCGGGTCGCGCCGCGGGCAGACGCTCGGAATGATGCTCCTCGGAATCCGCTGTGTCGATGCGAACGTGCCGACCGGCTCCATCGGCTACGGCAGGGCGCTGCTTCGTGCTTTCGTCGAGTACGCCCTCGCGGTGGCTCTCTTCATTCCTTGGATCATCGACATGCTCTTTCCGCTCTGGGACACGCGGAAGCAGACGATCCACGACAAGGTTGGCGGGTCGATCGTGCTCGACAAAGCCCCGGCACCGTCACGCGTCGGAGTGTGACGGACTCCACGAAGGCGTAAACCGACTGTCACGCCGGCGACTCGGAAACCGCCGTTTCAGCAGCCGGCGTCGAGAATCTTGTTCAACACGGCCACCAGCGCGCTGCGGTCAGCCTCGTCGAGGTGTGCCAAGAGGTGGCGGTCGATGCCCTCGATGTGGGCCTCGACCGCCTGTTCGAGCACGGCCCGGCCTTGGGTCGTCAACACCACGTGCACGCTGCGGCGGTCGTTGGGGCAGTTCTGCCGCGCCACCAGGCCCGCATCGGCCATGCGGTCCACCAGGCGGGTCACGCCACCGGTCGTCAGGGCGATGTCCGAGCTGAGCCGGCTCATGGTGAGGCGGCCGTCGGGGGCGGCGCCCACGTGGATGAGGACGTCGAAGAAGACCAAAGGAATCCCGACCGACTGCTCGAGCTCCCGGCCGAGGGTGTCAGCCAGGCGGCGGTGGGTACGGACAATGAGGCCCATGAGCTGGATCCGTTCATCGTCCATTTGGCCCAGGAGACCGCAGGTCCCGTCGTCGGGGCGCGGCTCTGCCCGCTCTTCGTCACCGCCCTTCGCCGAGATGGTCGCCATTCCCATTTCCTGCCTCGCTTTCAGTCTCCCCCGAACTGGCCTCTTTCTCCTAGTGCTTTCTCCCGATGTCTCTGATTGACAAGTATCTGCTTAGTCAGTTATTATACTGTCAATGAAGTCTCGGACAAGCAAGGAGAGCAGAAAATGACCACGACAAGCACCCAGACACTTCCCCGGACCGGCAACTACGTGATCGATCCGGCACACACTGAGGTGGGCTTCGTAGCCCGCCACCTGGTCGGCACCAAGGTCAGGGGACGTTTCACCGACGTCAACGGCACCTTCACGGTGGCCGAGAACCCCGAGGACTCCACACTCGAAGCTGTCGTCCAGGCGGACAGCATCCACACCAACCAGCTCCAGCGTGACGAGCACCTGCGGACGAACGACTTCCTCGACGTCCCGAACTACCCGACGATCACCCTGAAGAGCACGGGACTGAAGCGTGTCGACGACACCCACTGGGTCCTGACGGGTGACCTCACCATCCGTGGCGTCACCAAGTCGGTCGACTTCGACCTGGAGTTCCTGGGCGAGGGCCCATCCATGCAGGAGGGCAAGACCGTCGTGGCCTTCGAGGCCACGGCGACCATCGACCGACGTGACTTCGGCGTCAGCTTCAACCACTCGCTGCTCGACGGCAGCGTCGTGGTGGGCAACAAGGTCGTCATCGAGATCGAGGCCGAGGCCACCCAGGCCGAGTGACCCTCGTGGGGCGGCGGAGCGGGCTCGTGCCGAGCCGTTCGCGGCCCTGACCAATAACGGTGCTGGCGGGGAGGCCGTACGCTTCCCCGCCATGCCCACATCAGAGGCGTCGGCAGGCGTGCGTGGCGCGTCGGCCACCCCGCTGCGCCATATCGAGCGGACGAATCCGGACGACACCTTCGTCCTGGCCGTCGACCTCGGTACGGGCGGGCCCAAAGTGGTCTTGCTGTCCGCATCGGGACGGATTGGCGCGCACGCGTTCGCACCGGTGGGAGTGACGCTCACGGACGACGGCGGCGCCGAGCAGTCACCGCAGGCCTGGTGGGAGGCGATCGTGTCCTCGGCCCGGCGGGCCCTGACCGACAGCGGCGTCGCCCCCGACCGGGTGGTCGGTGTGGGGTGCACGTCGCAGTGGTCCGGCACCGTGGCCGTCGACGGCGGGGGTGACGCCATCGGGCAGGCCATCATCTGGATGGACTCGCGCGGCGCGCAGGCCGTGCGGAAGACGGTGCGCGGTGCCCTCAACGTCCAGGGGTACTCGCCGTCCAAGGCGGCACGCTGGGTCCGCAAGACCGGGGGCATCCCGAGCCTGTCGGGCAAGGACCCGGTGGGCCACATCCATTTCCTGCGCACGCGACGCCCCGACGTGTACGCATCCACCGCGGTGTTCCTCGAGCCGGTCGACTACCTGAACCTTCGACTGACCGGCCTCGCCCGCGCCTCGCACGACTCCATCACGCTGCACTGGGTGACGGACAATCGCGACCGGGCGGCGATCGCCTACGACGACGCCCTCCTCGAGCTGGCAGGGCTCGAGCGCACGACGTTGCCCGACCTCGTGCCCACGGGCAGCGTGCTCGGCGGGCTGACGGCCGCTGCGGCCGAGGAGCTCGGCTTGCTGGCGGGGACTCCGGTCGTGGCCGGCACCGGGGATCTTCATTCTGCGGCCGTCGGTTCGGGCGCCGTGGCGGACTTCTCTGCCCACCTCTACATCGGCACCTCGAGCTGGATCAGCTGCCACGTCCCCTTCAAGAAGACCGACGCGCTGACCAACATCGCGTCCATACCCTCAGGCCTCCCCACCAAGTACCTGTTGGCGGACGAGCACGAGACGGGCGGTGCGTGCCTGACTTGGCTGCGCGACAACCTGCTGTTCCCCGGCGACGCCCTCTCGGGCGCAGGCCACGGCGGGGCCAGCGGTCCTGGGGGAGTGCCCGACGGCTTCTTCGGGCTGGTCAACGAGATGGCCGCGTCGGTCCCGGCCGGCGCTCATGGCGTCATGTTCACCCCGTGGCTCAACGGCGAGCGCTCGCCGGTGGACGACCACACCATCCGGGGCGGGTTTCACAACATCTCCTTGTCGTCGACGCGCTCCGACATGGTCCGGGCCGTCTTCGAGGGCGTCGCGCTCAACTCGGCCTGGCTCCTCGGGGCGGTGGACAAGTTCTGCAAGCGTCGCATGGACTCGCTCGCCTTCGTCGGAGGCGGCGCCAACTCGGACCTGTGGTCGCAGATCCACGCCGATGCCACCGGGCGGGTCATCCGCCAAATGGTGGATCCGGTGCTCGCCAACGTGCGGGGCGCCGGCCTGCTCACCCACGTCGCGCTCGGGCACATGTCCCTCGACGACATCCCTGGTACCGTCGCCGTCAAAGCCATCTACGAGCCCGACCCGTCCGCGACCGCCGTCTACGAGGAACGCTTGAAGGAGTTCGTCCATCTCTACGAGAAGACCAAGGGGATCCACAAGCGGCTGAACGGCCGCCGGCTGCTCGAGGGACCCGTGGAGGCGACTGGCCCTTAACGCCGCCGGACACGCGCGCGCACGGCCCGGCCGCGGCGCTGCGTCTCCTTGGCGACGACAAGCGCGAGTGACGTCGTCACGTACCCGCTGAGCTCGGTGCGCAAGTGGACGTCGCTGTAGGGCGGGACGTCGACGTGGAGGTCGTCGGGCGTGGTGCCCTCCGTGAAGTCAACGTCGATGTCGTGGCCGAGCCGGCGCAGGCGGGACACCAGGTCCTCGACATCTCGGCGCCGGTAGAAGACCGTGCCGCCGGCCTCGACCGTGTCCACGTTGGACGAGACGAGGAATTCGGTGGTGTGCACCGCGACACCTCCGGGCTTGAGGCAGTCCATCTGTGCCACGACGAAGTCCGCACCCGCGCTCAGCGTGCCGAGGTGCTCGAACGCGCACGACGACCACGTGAAGTCGAAGTCGCGCAGGTCGGACGGGATCGCGTTCATGTCCACGGCACGGAAGTGCGCCCGCTGGGTGAACGTGTCGCCTGCACAGAGCCCGAAGTGGTTCAGGTGCTCCACGCCCGCCGCCCATTCCGTCGCGGACTCGCTCCAACCAGAGGCGCGCGCCGCCTCGTGTGGCTGGTCGGTCGCAGTGATGTCGCAACCCTCAGCGGCGAACAGCGCGGCCAGCGGTTCCTGCCCCACGCCGAACCCCAGACCGCGGCGCCCTGGCTCGAGCATCCCGCGCTCGCGCAGCGCCTCGGCGATGAAGAGCCACTCCCACATCTTGCGGTGGAGCATCACCTCGCGGGTGTCCTCGTCGCCGCTCACCCATATCGGACGCAGGCGGTCGGCCCACGTGCGCAGGGCCGGGGAGCGGACCGACTCGGCCGAACACAACTGCGAGCGCAACATGACCGGCCGACCTTACCGGCGGGACGGCGCCGCCCCCGGCACCCGGGAGGCCTCTAGATGCGCTCGAAGTTGCGGGCGAGCTCCCAATCGGTCACGTGCCGGTTGGCCGCCGCCCACTCCTGCTCGGCGGTGTTGAGGAGGTGAGAGTGCACGTCGGCACCGAAGGCCTCCAGCGCAACGGCCGACGTGCGCAGTTCCTCAATGGCCTCGACGAGGGAGAAGGGGATCCGTGGGACGTCGGTGGCCTCGTAGGCGTTGACGGGGTAGGGGTCGCCCGGCTCGATCTCGTGGTCGATCCCGTAGAGGCCGGCGGCCACAGAGGCGGCCAGCACGAGATAGGGGTTCACGTCGGCCCCGGGGATGCGACTCTCCACCCGTCGGGCGGCGCCGTGCCCGACGACGCGGAAGCCGCAGGTGCGGTTGTCCTCGCCCCACACCACGGCCGTCGGGGCCCAGCTGCCCGGCACGTAGCGCCGGTACGAGTTCAGGGTCGGCGCCGCCAGCCAGGCCAGCTCGCGCGCGGCGTGCAGCTGCCCGCCGAGGAAGTGGCGGCCGATTGTCGACAGTCCGCTCGGATGGGAGGCGTCGGCCATCACCGCCTCGCCACTCTCGGTGTCCCACAGGCTGGTGTGCACGTGACACGACGAGCCGACGTCGTCGGTGGTCCACTTGGCCATGAACGTGGCGGCACAACCCTCTTGCGCGGTGATCTCCTTGATCCCGTTCTTGAAGACGAGATGGCGGTCGGCGGTCACGAGTGCCTCGTCGTAGGTGACGTTGACCTCGTGCTGTCCCCGTCCCGCCTCGCCCTTGGAGCACTCGACGGGGATCTGGGCGTCGCGCATCTCGTTGCGGATTCGGCGTAGCACGTACTCCTGGCGGGCCGTCTGCAGTAGCTGGTAGTCCTCAATGGTCGAGCTGTGCGGCGTCAGATCTTTCCAGCCCTTGGCGGCAGCCTCCTCGTAGGTGTCGTGGAAGAGGAAGAACTCGAGCTCGGTGGCGCTGCACACGCGCAGGCCGCGCTCGGCCGCCCGCTCCAGCTGGCGCCGCAGGATCCGCCGGGGCGACACCTCGACCGGTGCGCCCTCCTCGTCGGTCAGGTCGCACACCACCATGGCGGTGCCCTCGAGCCACGGGATCCGCCGCGTCGTCGCGTAGTCGGGCCGGCAGACGAAATCGCCGTATCCGGTGTCCCAACTGGTGAATCGGAAGCCGGGGAGCGGGGTCATGTCGACGTCGACCGCCAGCACGTAGTCGCAACACTCGATCCCGTGCTGCGCCACGTGGGAGGCGAAGAAGTCCGCGGTGACCCGCTTGCCCACGGGGCGTCCGTACATGTCCGGGAAGGCGACCACCACGGTGTCGATGGACCCGTCGGCGATCCCGGCGTCGATCAGCTCGCGACCTGCCATGTGCAATGTTGACCGGGCCGCGGGCAACCGTCCAGCCCGTATGTACGCTGGTCAGGGTGAGGAACCGTCGTGCGCGCCGCGGGATGGCAGGCCGGTCGTGATCCCTCTTGTCGGCGTCACCACCTACGTGGCCGACGCCGCGTGGGGGTCCTGGGAACGCCGCGCCGCCGTGCTGCCCGAGTCCTACTTCGAGCTGGTGGCCGCCGCGGGCGGCCGGCCCCTGTTGGTACCCCCGCCTTCCCGCGCACCGGGCGGTCCCGGGGCGGGAGTCGACGAGGTCGTCGCGGTGCTCGACGCGCTGGTTCTGACCGGAGGGGGAGACGTCGACCCGGGCTCTTACGGCGAGGAGCCCGGCCCCGAGGTGTCGGGCGTCGATGCCAACCGCGACGCCGGCGAGCGCGCCCTGCTCGCTGCCGCGCTGCGGGTCGACATGCCGGTGCTGGCCATCTGCCGCGGCTGCCAGGTCCTCAACATCGAGCTCGGCGGCACGCTGTACCAGCACCTGCCCGATGTGGTCGGCAACCTCTACCACCGCAGTGCGCCGATGGTCTTTGGCGATGTCGACGTGGCGACGATGCCCGGCACCGTGACGGCGGACGTGTTCGGCCCCGCCACGACGGTGCGCTGCTCGCACCACCAGTCCATCAAGCAGCTCGGGCGCGGCCTGGTGGCCACGGCGCACGCTGCAGATGGCGTCGTCGAGGCAGTGGAACTGCCGTCGGCCCGTTTCGTGCTGGCGGTGCAGTGGCACCCCGAGGAGGGCATGGACCGGCGCCCCTTCGACGCGCTGGTGGAGGCGGCCGCCTCCTACCGCCGCGAGCGCTCAGTGTGCCGGACCAGCCGGTTTCCGGACTCGCCGGGGTAAGGTCTGCTCATGGCCGACAACGGTGCCCGAAAGGTCGTGAAGCCCGTGGCGGCAGCTGCCGTCACGCTGGGGACGATTGCCAGCATCTGGTGGTTCGCCCTCAAGCCCCGTCGCAAGGCGAAGCGCGATGGCGCCTCCGCCAGTACGTAGCGCGCCGTCTGGTCCGCTATGACTTCCCTGCCTCATAGGCCTCGGTGAAGATGTCTCCCTGGGCCGCTCCAGACCCGGACCTGCCGCCACCGGGACCACGTAGCACGAAGGCGATGATCACGGCCAGCGCCGCCCCGGCGAGTGGGCCTGCGATATAGACCCAATATCCGGTGAAGGTCGTCGAGACGAGGTCAGGCCCGAACGTGCGAGCCGGGTTCATCGAAGCTCCCGAGATCGGGCTTCCCCACAATCCCGCCAAGGCGATGTAACCGCCGACCCCGAAGGCACCGATGACGCCGACGTTCTGTGCGCCCGAGGCCGTGCCCAGGATCACGCTGACCAGTCCCATGGTCAAGATCAGCTCCATCCAGAACGCGGCCATGTTCGAGTAACCGTGCGCAGGATAGTTGGAGCCGTACATGGCCGAGACCTTGATCACGTTGTGGAGGAACAGCGCGGCCAGGGAGGCGCCAATGAGTTGCACGACGATGTAACCGGGCACCCTTTGCCACTGGAAGTCACGGCGCAGGGCGAAGGCGATGCTGACCGCCGGATTGAGGTGGGCACCGGACACCTTGCCCATGAACAAGATGATCGCCATCACCGTCAGGGCGGGGGCGATCACCGCTGCGCTGCGGCTGATCGTGTCGGGGAAGGCGTGTCCCATCATGCCCGCACCGGCTGCTGCCAAGACGAGAAGGAATGTTCCGAGCAGTTCTGAGAAGAGCCGCCGCCACTCCTGGCGGGGATCGTTGAAGTCGCTGATCCGATCGACGATGCCCTGCTCGTAGCGGGCGATCGGGCCAAGCGTGGGTAGTTCCTGTTTGGTGGTCATCGTCACCTTCCCGTCAGACGAAAGAAATGGTCGCGTCCTTACGGGGCCTTTCAAGTCGAGGACCCGGTTCTTCATGGCGGGGGGGCGGAGGGTAGGCGCTGTCTCGAACCCCCGCGCACGAACCCGCTTGAGCGCACCGCGATCAACCTGCGATGTGTCCGCGAGTCTGGCCCTCGCTGCCCGCAATAGCAACTGGTCTTCCAAACGTCATGAAAACCGTCTGTCCCGTTCGTGGCGGCTGCCCCGATAGGTCCGCCCCGGGGCGGGGCGGTTGGCACACGTCCTGCGCTTGAACGTCGGTTCGCTTGTTGGCCTCGTCGCCGGAATGCGACATTTCGACAGCGACAAACCTTCGAGCGTAGGCGAAGATAGGAAACGCAACGGAGTCGAGGCCTGCGCCACGTAGGCCGAATCCAACCGAGGAACAGGAGAAGGAGAAGGCAGATGGCAAAGGACGATGCAAAGCATGCGAAGGGAGGCACGAGTCCCCCGGGCGGCAAATCACTCGGCTTGCGTTGGCTCGATGACGTGGCCGACCACGACTTCGCCGCCGCAACGGCGTATCTGTCATTGAAACTCGATGAGAAACAGGCGGCGGCTGCCGTTGGACGCCTTCGCAAGGCTGAGGTCACGAGTCGTCGGGCGAACGACATTTTGCGCGCCTGCAGCCTTGTCGCGCTGCCTCTGGACGACTCCGGTGTGCGCCGTGACCTTCTCAACGCCGTCTCCGGCAAACGGCTGAGTCCCGTGCTCGTGGTCTCCACGGAGCATGGTGGTGACATCGCGGACGGCTACCATCGGGTCTCCCTGGCGTACCACCTCGACCCCTTTGGCGACGTCCCCTTGCGAATTGGCGCCGCTCCCGATTGATCCTGAGCTGTCGATGTAAAGGCGCATAGTGCGGGGTTCACGGCAAGCTGCGATCCTGGGCCCCGATCGGTGGAGGGGGAGCAGTGGCGTGTACGACCGGCGGTGGCTTTCAACCTTTCGGGGACTCATCGGCGTCTGGTGACGTCGTGAGTGTCTCGAAGGTGACGAAAATCTTCTGAGCCGTTCGACCCGCCGCAATCGGGCACACTGTTCACGTGGCCGAGAGTCCGCCGGAGACGCTCTGGGTCCACCCCTTCGTCGTCGTCAAGGATTCGGGCATCGAGGGGAGGGGGCTCTTTGCTGGGGAGGAGCTGCCCGCGGGCGAGATCGTCCTGCGTCTGAGTGGTCGTCTTGTCTCGACTGATGAACTGGCGCGGCTGATCGAGCATGCCAATGCTGATCCCTCACATGCCTACGTCGACACGCTCACCATCTATGAGGACACGCATCTCGTCTTGCCATCAAGAAGCGTGATTCATTTCGGGAACCACAGCTGCGATCCCAATATGTGGCACAAAGGTCCCTTTGAGATCGCCACGCGGCGGGCCGTCGACGCCGGAGAAGAGCTGACCATCGACTACGGCACTCAGTCGGGAGCCCCTGGGTTCTCCATGGCCTGCAGTTGTGGCTCCGCCCTCTGTCGCGGTGCGGTCTCGAGTGACGACTGGCGCCTCCCTGCTCTCCAGACGCGCTATGCGCATCATTGGGTCCCGGCCCTCGGAGCTCGGATTGCCGCCGGTTGAGACTGCCGCCGCTCCCGGGAGGGTGGCACCGGCTTCTTCGTTAACGACTCTGTGGCTCTCTCCGCATCGGCCACACCGTCGGTCCTCCGCTGGGAAGAGCGACCTCACCCGTGACCTCGAATCCGTGGCGTTTGTAGTAGGCGATGTTCGATTCCTTCGATGATTCGAGGTAGGCGGGCAACGACTCTGCGTCAGCTCGCGAGAGCACCGTTTCCATCAGTGCAGCGCCGATGCCCGCACCCTGCCAATCTGGGTGTGTGCCGAGCGTTGCCAGATACCAGTGAGGCCGATCGCTCGGGTGTGCTCCTTCCAACGTCGCGTACACCTCGATGGCCCGCTCGAGGTGGGTGCCGACGATGGATTTGAACTCGTCGATGGAGCCCACCATGAGGCTCACGTCGAATTGCCAGCGGCCGGGCGGCGCCCAGACGGCCGCACCCACCCCGTCAGGGGTTGAATAGGTCTCTCCCACGCCGATCTGTGATCGAAGCAGGAGATTGAACAGGGCGACCATGCGCCGGCGCCGTTGCGAGCGCGGGAGCAACCATAAGGTGACGGGATCGTCATCAAAGGCTCGAGCGAGCGTGGTGGCCAACCTCGGAATGTCCAGAACGGTTGCTCGGATGACGTGGGTGGATGCCGGTCGTGCTCCCTCCGGTGCACGATTTCCGGCGTCGGTCATCACGCCTTGGGTGGGCCGACAAAGATGGCGCGCACACCCGGCCGTAAGCCCACAATCCACGGGAGCGCCAGTTGGCCGATCTCGGCCCTCACTCAAATTCCCCGCCGGAAGCAGTCGCCGGCCAGTGAGCGGGCGACCAGTCCCCTTGTGGGTCCGTGGTTTGGCCCACTTCGATCAGATGACCGTCGGGATCGCGGATGTAGCACCGGATCTCGTACTGGTGCTGCTTCGGCGGCGTCAGGAATTCAGCACCCCGGGCGCTCCATTCGGCGTACACGGCCGCGATGTCTTTGACCCGGATGTTGAGGAAGCTACTGACCCGGTCGGGATCGCGTGGCGTCTCCAAGGTGACCGCAGGCTTGTCGTCGGTCGGGCCTCCGCCGGCATTGATGACGATCCAGCTGTTGGACAGTTTGACATTGACCGGTCCTGTCGCTCCTCGGAAGACCACGGTGCCCCCCAGTACTTCGGTGTAGAAGCGCCGAGAGCGCTCGAGGTCGTCCGAAACGATGAAGTGGGTAAGCAGAATTTCCTCTTCTGGTCGGACTTCGGCCATCTGGCACCTCCACTGGTTGGATCACATGGCCCCGCCTCCGACGGGTCTGCAGACGACGTTGCGATCAAGTATGGCAGGACCCTTACGTGAGCGGAGGGGGGTTCAGCGCAGCCTGCGAATGCGAAGTCGGTTGTCTGATAGCGCCACACTGAAGCGACCTTCGGGAGACGCATCGAGTAAAAGGCGACGAAGTTCCGAGATGAAGTCGTCGAGGCGGTCTCCGAAGAGGTGCGGAGCCGTTGATGAGGTGGAGAGAACCCAGGCCACCACGTCCTCGACCGAACGCTCAAGGATCCGGTCGTCCTGGACGACAACAAGCTCCTCGGGCGCGAACCCGGCGACCTGGAACACCGCGTCCTCCCCGTCGGGCGAGGTATTCCGGAACCCTTGACCAGCACGGCGGTCAGGACCGAGCCAGCGTCGACGCAGCTCATCAAGGGCCACCTCAGGTATTGGCGGGTATGGCCCGCTCGATGGCGCCTGGCTCGGCGCGTTGGTGTGCCAAAGGTCGACTTGGACGACGGCGCCATTGGCATCGAGCATCTCCCGGACGGCGGCTGCCACCCGTGGTCGGTCCATCCAGTGGAACGACTGGCCGAAGCTGATGACTCGGAAGGTGCCGAGGGATCCGGGCAGATCCTCGGCTCGCATCTGGACCCAGTTGGCATTGGCGATTTGTTCGTCCACAGCGGCGCGTTGGGCCTCAGCCAGCATTCCGAGGTCTGGGTCGAGTCCAGTGACACTCTCGAAGAGGTGGGCGAAGAGCAGAGCGACGGTGCCTGGCCCGCATCCGACGTCGAGGAGGCGCCCGCGACCATCCAGTTGGAGGTGTTCGGCGAGAGCATTGGCCAGAGTGGGGGCATACGGTTTACGACCCTGCCGGTAATAGGTCGCGGTGCCCTCAAACACGGACTCGTCCCAAGACCAGTCCTCCCAACGATGGCGCGTGTGTCCCTCCGCCATGCGCTCAGTGTGGCAGACCGTTCATGGTGGCGAACTGCTCCATGGCGCCGGGTAACCGGCGTTTCCAGCTTCACCCATTGGCGAGCGCGGAATGCTCGACATCGACTCGATGATGGCGAACTTCGTGGAAGTCAAGTCGGGCAAGCAGGCGAACGTCGAAGAGACCGCTACCGGCTCTATTCGTGAACCAGCTCGAGCGCGGCCCGTTGGTCACCGATAAGGCGCGCGCCTGTCCAAATGAGTAGTGAGCCCACGCGTTGTCGTGAACGACGAAATCGCCGCGAACGATGACCGAGTCGGACTCTTGGCCACTCCCGGGTTGGATGCTCATTGAGGAGATCCGCATGTCTGGCCCTGGCGAGGGCGCGTAGCAGTTCGGGGTGCATCGGTGCTCCTTGGGGACAGAGATACAAGTATGGAAAGGGGGTGTGACAAAGGGGCGCAGCGACGAAGCGTCGGTGGCACCAGGTGTGCGGCGGCGCCGTCGGCGCTCGCCCGCGAACTAGAGGCTGGTCAGCCGAGCAGGGCGCGAGCATCCGCTGCGGCGTTGGCGCACAGCATCGGCTTCTGACGGTTCGTCAATTGGATCTTCATGTGCACCTCCTCGGTGCTCGCGTTGGAGCCATCATGAAAACATACCGACACCAAAATGGCGAGCGCTTCCCAGGACAACGCAATGAACGTGCGCGGTCGCTCCCAGGTGGGAGCTACCGTTCGAGACCGACGAGTTCTGCCAAAATCATCTGCGTCAGTTCATCGACATTGATGGGCCGCGTCGTATCCACCTCGATCACCGTGCCCAATCCGATGGGTTGATCGAACTCCGCGAGAAGCGCAGGGTCCAGGGTAGGAGTGACGTGGGCGGGGTGGTGGCCCGAATGGGCCGCGCGTCGCTGATAGCGATCTCGGGCGACCCCGGGAGGGCACGAGCAATACACCTCGACCAACTTGGCGGAGAGTGCCATCAACTTGCCCTTTTCGTAGTCGCTGTGTGGACGGAAGTTCGCCTCCAGCACGGCACGTCGACTCTGTGCCGCAAGGGTCCACAGCACCTCCATCGCGGCGGCGCCCAATCGTCGCGACCATTCGAGATTCCCGTCCGGCGGGCGGACGACATCCCAGAGAGTCTCCTTGATGGGATCCTTTGCGATCAGATTCATCTGAAGTGACTCGGCCAGCGTCACCGCGAGCGTGGACTTTCCTGACCCTGGGGAGCCTGACACGAGAACGATCTCTCGGTTCATTGCGAGAGTCTACGAATCCCCGTCCGCCCTGACCTCCGCGATGAATTGAGGCAGCCGATTCGTCAGCTCGCACCAAGAATCCGTGTCACATCCCACCGGTGGTGATAGGCGTCATGAACGTTGGACGCCACGACATCGGACAGATCCATTGCGCCTCGTTCTGAGTGCAGCATGACGACCGTTCTGAACCAATTCTCAACAGCACTGCCAAATGACCAGATCGCTCCCTGGAGGGCCACGTCGTTGTAATGCCGGGACTCGGCGAGCAGATCGGGATCGTACGGGATCATGTGCGCGATGTAGCCGGAGACATTCCACCCGAGATCCGGTAGTCGCTCCGCCCCGGTTGCGCCGATGAGTAGCTCGTCGATCGAGTCGGGAAGATCTCGCATCAGCGCGGTCATGGCTGCTCGTCGGGGGCCCATGTGAATCCACACTCGCGGCACGGGTCGCCATAGAGCGGTGCACCCCAGCTATCCACCGAGAGATTGTTGCTTGTGTGGGGAGACATGATTCAGCTCACCGCGCCTGTTCATGCTCCCCGACGCATGGCCAACGGGTCAGTGGCGTGGTTCGCGCGCAGCAGCTCTGCCATGTGTCGTGAGTTCACCGGGGTGCCGATGCCGATTGGAACAGCCGCATCTTGGTCGCTCTCACAATCACCGCAGATCACGACCCAACGACCGTCTGAGATCTCGGTAATCGTGGGGACGTGGTGAGTCGTCCGCATGCTCCGCCTTCCTGTTTCGCCAAGCCGCCTACCCGGGTCGGTGACGCTAAGGGGTGAGCTGATGTTTCGCTAGAGCGGAGCGTGTTGGTTGTTCTTGCGTTGTGGCGCACTGCAACACCCAGTGAAGGTTCACTCTTGCGGCGCCGTCACTCGGTGCAACTCCAGGGAGGCGCGCGCGTGAGACAACGCTCTCACAACTGGTTGCCGTGGTCCCTCAGGTGCGACCTTCCTCGATCCGAGGAACTCCTAGTAGCCGCCTCACGGCGGCCCGAAAGGGGGAAGCGTGGGAGAGCAGGCGGCCTTGGACCGTCGCGGGCCCGTTGGCACCGGCACGCTTTGGTTCGCCGGCGCGTCCCTGGTGCTGTCTTTCTGCTTGCTCATGCTGAACGGGGTCGGGGTCGGGGTCGGCGCGACGGGAGTTCACGCTTCGCGAAGCGATGGCGCTTCGGCGCACACGCACGTCGCTGCCGTCTCGACGAACACTCAGGCCACCTCGAACTACTCGAACTACTGGGGGACTGACGATGTCCCGCCCCGTCCCAAGCCTCATGAGTCCGCACCGCCAACGCCCACCCCTGCTGCCCCGACGCCGGCGATTCAGGCGTCGACGCCGCCGCCAGCACCCGCACCCGCACCCGCACCCGCACCCGCACCCGCACCACCGCCGGCGCCCGCCGCCCTGCCTGGCCGTGGAGCTGCGACCACGTACGGTTGTGCAGCCGCACTGACCTACCTTGCGGCGTACTCCGCGCCCGGCTTCACGTTCCAATGCCCGGGCTACGCGCTCGGCCACCAGGCCATGACGTGCGTCAACGAGGCAGGCGTCTGCGACAACGAGCACCTCATCGCCATCGCGGATCCTTGCCCCGCGGCCTACATGAACGAGGCGTCGAACTCCTGGGTCCTGACGGGGGCTTCCGACGCTCCCATCGATCCCTACGGAGCCTGCTCCTGAGGAGAAGCTCAGCCGAGCGGGACGAGTCCCTCGACCATCTGCGGCAGCACCTCGCTGATCGAGCCGTAGACGACGACGTCGGCGAGCGCGTCCATCTCGGTCGGCCCGCCGTTGACAATGACCAGGACGGCCCCGTGCTGGACGGCGACAGGCACCACACCGGCGGCCGGGAACACTGCGAGGGTCGAGCCGATCGCGAGCAATAGGTCGCACGCCGCGGCCGCCTCCTCGGCGCGGAACAGGTCCTCGGCGACCAAGCTCTGGCCGAAGCTGATCACCGCCGATTTCAAGATGCCGCCGCAGGTCTTCCCGTCGCGTCCGGCCATCGTGCAGACGGGGTCCGCTTCGCCACCGCGCACCCGCTCGTGCACGGGCTCCGCGGGCTGACGGTCGCCGCAGCGCAGGCACATGACGTCGCGCGCGGTGCCGTGGATCTCGACCATACGCGCCGGGTCGGTCCCCGCCTTCTGGTGCAGCCCGTCGATGTTCTGTGTGACAAGCGTGTCGAGCCGGCCGCTGCGTTCGAGCGCCACGAGTGCGGCGTGGCCGGCGTTGGGCTCCGAATCCCACATGGGCGAGTTGAGACGGTTCTGCCAGGAGCGCTCTCGAAGCTCGGGGTCGCTCACGTAGGCCTGCAGCGTCGCCATCTTCTCGGCCTCGGGGTTCTTCGTCCACACGCCTTGGGGCCCGCGGAAGTCCGGAATGCCCGAGTCGGTCGATATGCCCGCGCCGGTCAGCACCATCACCCGGCGCGCTTGGGCCAGAAGCGAGCGCGCTCGCGCCACCTCGCCCGCGGTGCCGCCCGCGTCGGCCGCGGTGCCCGTATCACTCATGTCGTCGTCGTTGTCGTCGGTGTCGTCCACGCCAGCGCAATCGTGGCACGGACCGGGCGTACGCTGCGCCGGTGCCACCACCGCCGGCGCCGGCGTCCCCTCCCGTTGTGGAGGTCCTCGCACACGACGACGCCGAGGCGCGCCAGCGCCGGGCCGCCGGTGCGCTGCTGGCCCGGGGCTGCAGCGAGGGCGACCGCGTCGCTTTCGCACTCGGCTCGTCGGCCGATCTCGTCTGTGCCGTCCTCGGCGCGGCCCGCGTCGGCCTCATCCCGGTGTTGCTCAACGCGACGCTCACGGCGACCGAGCGCGACGGTCTGGCCGACGACGCCGAACCCGTGACCCGCGTGTTCAGCCCGGCCGAGCTCGCCGCTCTGACGGCGGGCGAGGGCGCGCGTCCGGCCGAGCTGGCGCCCTTCCCGCTGACCCGCCCCATGCACTACACGTCGGGCACCACGGGACACCCAAAGGGCGTGACGACAGGGATCTGGGACGAGGCCACCGCCCACGCGGTCTACGAGGACGAGGCGTCGGTGTGGCACTTCGATCCAGCCGACCTCCACCTGGTGTGCTCGCCGATGTACCACACCGTGTCGATCCGGTTCTCGACCAACACGTTGCTGGCGGGCGGGTCGCTCGCCATCTTGAGTCGTTTCGACGCAGCGACCGCGCTCGATGTGTTGCGGCGCCACCGCCCGACCACCGCCTTCCTCGTCCCGGCGCACCTCCAGCGCATCCTCGGGCACCCCGGCCTCGGTGCCGACGAGCGGCTCGACTCGCTGCGCCTTCTCGCCCACGCAGGCGCGCCCTGTCCCGAGTCGCTGAAGCGGGCCACCATGGCGCGGGCGAATCCCGGCACGGTGTGGGAGTTCTACGGCTCCACCGAGGCGCAGTTCAGCGTCTGCTCTCCCGACGAGTGGCTCGAGCACCCCGGGAGCGTGGGGCGGGCCCGGCCCGGTCGCCGCCTTTTCGTCGAGCCGGTCGCCGACGACGAGCACACCGGCCACGAGCGCCTCGATGACGGTGGCGTCATCTGGTCCGACATGCCCGACTTCGCCCGCTTCAGCTACTGGCGCAACCCCGAGGCCACCGCCCGGGCGTGGGCCGGGGCCGCCTGCACGGTGGGGGACCTGGGCCGGCTCACCCCCGATGGGTACCTCTATCTCACGGGCCGCCGGCACGACCTCATCATCAGCGGGGGCGTCAACGTCTACCCGGCCGAGATCGAGAATGTGCTGGCGGCGGTGGCGGGGGTCGCCGAGGTGGCCGTCTTCGGGCTGGACGACGAGCAGTGGGGCCAGCGCGTCTGCGCCGCCTTCGTGACCGCGCGCGGCACCGCATCGGCCGATGCCGAGGAGGCCCTGCGGGCCGCCGCGTCGGTCCGCCTTGCCCCGTACAAGCGGCCGAAGTCCTACGTCGCCGCCCCTGACCTGCCGCACACCGCCACCGGCAAGCTGATCCGGCGGGCCGTGGCCGGTCACCTCGGGCTGGGCAGCGGGTAAGACTGCACCATGCCTTTTGCCACCATCAATCCGACCACCGGCAAGACGGAGAAGGTGTTTCCCACCCACACGCCGGCCGAAGTCGACGCCATCTTGGACCGCGCCGTCGCCGCCTACGCCGAGTACAAGACGACCACCTATGCCGACCGGGCCCGCCACCTCGTCACGGCGGCCGAGCTCCTCGAGAGCGAGATCCCCGACGTCGCCCGCATCATGACCACCGAGATGGGCAAGACCTTCGCGGCCGCCAAGGCCGAGGCCTCCAAATGCGCCATGGCCTTGCGCTGGTTCGCCGAGCACGGCGAAGCGCTGCTGGCCGACGAGGTCATCGCATCCCCTGCGTCGAAGTCCTACGTGCACTACCAGCCGATCGGGCCGGTGCTGGCGATCATGCCCTGGAATTTCCCCATGTGGCAGGTGATGCGCTTCGCCGCGCCGGCTCTCATGGTCGGCAACGTCGGTTTGCTCAAGCACGCGTCGAACGTCCCGCAGACAGCGCTCGCCATCGAGGACCTCTTCCGGCGCGCCGGGCTGCCCGAGGGCGTCTTCGCCAACCTCTTCGTCGAGTCCAAGGACGTCGCCCCGATCATCGCCGACCCTCGCGTCGTCGCCGTCACGCTGACCGGCAGCGAGCGTGCCGGCATATCGGTGGGCGAGACGGCCGGCCACGCCCTGAAGAAGAGCGTGCTCGAGCTGGGCGGGTCCGACCCCTTCGTCGTGCTGCCCTCGGCCGACCTCGACGCGTGTGTCCGCATCGCCGTCACCGCCCGCGTGCAGAACAACGGGCAGTCGTGCATCGCGGCCAAGCGCTTCATCGTGGTCGACGAGGTGCACGACGAATTCCTCGCCCGCTTCACCGAGGCGATGGACGCGCTGCTCGTCGGCGACCCCTTCGACCCGGCGACCAACATCGGACCGATCGTCACCGAGGTCCAGCGCGACGAGCTCGTGAGCCAGGTGGAAGAGGCGCGGCGCCAGGGCGCCAGTGTCCACGCCGGCGCGAAGGTGCCCGACGGAGACGGGTGGTACTTCGCCCCGACCGTGCTGTCGGGCATCACGACCGACATGGAGGTTGCCAAGGAGGAGGTCTTCGGGCCCGTCGCCATGGTGCTGCGGGTGCCCGACCTCCCGGCCGCGATCGAGGCAGCCAACGCGACCTCCTTCGGGCTCGGTTCCAGCGTCTGGACCAACGACGAGGACGAGATGGCGCGCTGCATCGAGGGGATCGAGGCCGGCGCCGTGTTCGTCAACGCGATGGTGGCCTCCACCCCCGAGCTGCCCTTCGGCGGCATCAAGCGTTCGGGCTACGGCCGCGAGCTCTCCGAGCTCGGCATCAAGGAGTTCACCAACCCCAAGACCGTTTACATCGGGTAGGGCGCCAATCGTGGCCGCGGACCCTGCTCCGACCACCTACCTCGACCACGCCGCGACGACGCCACTGCGGCCCGAAGTGGCGGCCGCCATGGCGGAGGTCCACGCCCCGCCGGACGGGCTGCTCGGTAACCCGACCGGGAGCCACCCGCCGGCACAACGGGCCCGGCGTCTCCTCGAAGAGGCCCGCGACGAGGTCGCCGCGTTCATGGGCCGCGACCCGGGCGAGATCGTCTTCACCTCCGGCGGCACCGAGGGGGCGAACCTGGCTGTGCTCGGGACGGCCGAGGCGGCGCTCCACGAGCGTGGCGAGGCGGTCGTGCTCTCCTCGGCGGTCGAGCACCCGGCGGTGCGCGAGTCCGCGCGCGGTGGGGTTGGCCGGTGCCGACGCCCGCGAGTTGCCGGTGGACAGGGGCGGCGTCCTCGATGCGGACGCGCTGGCACGGACGCTGTCCTCGCGGATCACGTTGGTCGCGGTCATGGCCGCCAACAACGAGACGGGCGTCGTGCAGCCGGTGGCCGACGTGGTGGAGGCAGTGCGCCGGCGCGCCCCACAGGCGTACGTCTTCTCCGACGCCGTCCAGGCCGCGCCCTGGCTCGACCTGGCTGACTGCACCGCCGGCGCCGATCTGGTGTCACTGAGCGCGCACAAGCTCGGCGGCCCGGTTGGCATCGGCGCTCTCGCGATCAACCCACGCGTCGTGCTCGGGCCACGCCAGCACGGAGGGGGACAAGACCGCGAGCGGCGGAGCGGGACTCAGGACGTGGCCGGCGCAGTCGGCTTGGCCACGGCGCTGCGGCTCGTGTCGGCCGAACGTGAGGAGGCAGCTGTGCGGGTGGCCGCCCTCCGCGACCGCCTCGCCGAGGGTCTCTTGGGCAGCATCGACGGCGCGTACCGCACGGTGCCGGCGGGCGTCGCCCTCTTGCCGGGGCACGTGCACCTGTGTCTCGCGGCTGCCGACCGCGAAGAGGTGCTGGTCGCGCTCGGCCGCGAAGGCATCTGCATCTCCGGCGGGTCCTCGTGCGCCAGCGGCGCGCTCGAGCCCAGCCATGTGCTCGCTGCCATGGGCGTCGAGCCTGCCCTCGCGACGGGCGCGCTCCGCTTCACGCTGGGGTTCGCCACGACTGAGGCCGACGTGGACCGCGCGCTCTCGGTGGTGCCCGGTGTTGTGGCCGCGCTGCGCCGGGCGGCGTGACGACCGGGTGGCACACTGGTCCCATGCGGGTGCTCGTAGCGATGTCCGGGGGCGTCGATTCCTCCGTCGCGGCCGCGTTGCTGGTCGAGCAGGGCCATGACGTCACCGGCGCCACGCTCAAGCTGTGGGGTGGGCCCTCCGACTCGGGTTGCTGCTCCGTGGCCGACGTCGAGGACGCCAGGCGGGTAGCCCAGCAGCTGGGCATCGCGCACCACGTCTTCAACCTGACCGAGGAGTTCGACCGCACCGTGGTCACGCCCTATGTCGACGAACACGCAGCCGGCCGCACGCCCAATCCCTGCATCGAGTGCAACCGCTCCATGAAGTTCGACTTGCTGTTGCGCCGGGCCGAACGCCTGGGCTTCGACCGCTTGGCCACGGGACATCACGCCCGGGTGACCGGTGGCGCGATCTTTCGTCTGCGCCGGGGTGCCGACGCCGCGAAGGATCAGTCCTACGTGCTCTCGATGCTCGGACAGGACGCGCTGTCCCGGATCGTCTTCCCCGTCGGCGACATGATCAAGGACGACGTCCGCTCCCACGCCGCGCGTTTGGGTCTGCGCACCGCGGCCAAGCCCGACAGCCAGGACGTCTGCTTCATCGGCAGCGCGGAGGGCCGCCTTGGCTTCCTCTCGGCGCGCATGGCGTTGCACCCTGCAGAGGTCGTTGACGTCGAAGGCCGTCCCGCCGGTACCGTCGAGGCAGTCGAGCTGGTGACGGTGGGCCAGCGGCGCGGCATGGGGCATGGCACCGACGGCACGCGGCGCTACGTGACCGACGTGGACCTGGCCGCACGCCGGGTGACCGTCGGCGGTGCCGGGGACGTGCTGCGCTCCTCCGTCGTGCTCGGCGCGTCGTCGCTGTGCTGGGTCGACCTTCCCCTGGCAGTTGGTGCGCACGCCATCGCGCAGGTCAGTGCCCATGGACGGCCCGTGCCGTGCACGGTCGAGCGCGACGGTGCAGCCGAGGACATTGTCGTCCGTTTCGACGCGCCGCAGCGGCCGGTGGCACCGGGCCAGACCGTGGCGCTCTATGACGCGGCCGAGCCGGACGCCGTGGTCGGCGCGGGCATCGCGGCCTGACCATGGCGGGGAAGGGCAGCGGACAGCTCCCGCCCGAGGTGGCGGCGCGCGCCGAGGAGCTGCACGCGCTGATCCGGCACAACAACGAGCTGTACAACGTGCTCGATGCGCCCGCGATCCCCGACGCGGAGTACGACCTCCTCGTCCTTGAGCTGAGCCAGCTCGAGGCGGACTATCCCGCCCTGGTGACGCCCGACTCGCCGACCCAGACGGTGGGTGCCGCGCCCTCGGGTCTCTTCCAAGAGGTGCGCCACCGCGTCCCGATGATGAGCCTCGACAACGCGTTCGACGAGGGCGAGCTACGCGCCTGGGGCGAACGCCTGCGCCGGGCGGACGCATCGCTCGACCTCGACGCGCTGGCGTTCTCGTGCGAGCCCAAGGTCGACGGCGTCGCCATGTCGCTCGTGTACGAGAAGGGCCGTTTCGTGCAGGCGGCCACACGGGGCGACGGCGTGACGGGCGAGGACGTCACTGCCAACGTCGCCACCGTCAAGGACGTCCCCGCGGAGCTGTCGAAGGCGGGGGGCCCGTACCCTGACGTGCTCGAGGTGCGCGGCGAGATCTACATGCCCGTCGCCGACTTCGACGCCATGAACAAGCGACAGGCCGACGCCGGAGAGCGGCTCTTCGTCAATCCGCGCAACTCCGCGGCCGGCGCGCTGCGCCAGAAGGACCCGGGCGTCACGGCCACGAGGCCACTGCACTTCTGGGCCTACGCGATCGGGTTCGTGGACCGCGCGCCGGCGAAGCAGCCGTGGCCGGCGGCAACCCAGTCGGCCACGCTCGCCCAACTCGGGAAGGCCGGGTTCCCGGTGAGCCCCGACGCCCGGCGGGTCACCGGTATGGCCGGGGTGGTGGCGCGTTGCAACGAGCTCGCCGTCACGCGCCACGACATGGCGTACGAGATCGACGGCGTCGTCATCAAGGTCGACGAGCTGGCACTGCACCCGGTCCTCGGCGCCACGTCGCGCGCGCCGCGGTGGGCCATCGCCTTCAAGTTCCCCCCCGAGGAGCGCACCACCCGGCTGCTCGACATCATGGTGTCCATCGGCCGGACGGGCCGCGCGACTCCTTCGCCCGCCTCGAGCCGGTCTTCGTCGGCGGCTCCACCGTGGGCGTAGCCACCTTGCACAACGAGGACCAGGTCGCGGCGAAGGACGTGCGCCCGGGCGATCTCGTCGTCGTGCGCAAGGCGGGCGACGTCATCCCCGAGGTCGTCGGACCCGTCAAGGACGGGCCGGGCGTGCCCAAGCGGCGCAAGCCGAAGTGGAAGTTTCCGTCGTCATGCCCTTCGTGCGGCGAGCCGCTCGTCCGTCTGCCCGATGAGAGCGACACCTACTGCACGAACATCGACTGCCCGGCCCAGCGGGTGCAACGCATCGCCCACTACGCGTCGCGCTCGGCGATGGACATTGAGGGCCTGGGCGAGGAGCGCGTGCTCCAACTCGTCGCGGCCGGCCTCGCCAATGATCCCGCCGACCTCTACGGTCTCACCGTCGAGCAGCTGGTGCAGTTGGAGCGCTTCGCCGAGATCTCGGCCCGCAACCTGGTGGGCGCCATCGACGCGTCGCGGGCGCGGCCTCTCAGCCGGTTGCTCGTCGCCCTCGGCATCCGCCACGTGGGGCCGACCGGTGCCCGTGCCGTCTCACGCGCGTTCGGCACGCTCGAGGCGATCGAGGCGGCCAGCGTCGAGGAGCTCGCCGCCGTCGACGGCGTGGGCGGCGTCATCGCGGCGAGCCTCGCCGAGTTCCTCTCCGCCGACACCAACGTTGCAGTGATCGGTCGCCTGCGCACGGCCGGAGTGTCGACGGAAGAGCCGGGTGCCGCCGGGGCGGCGAGCAGCGGTACCGACGCGGTGGCCTCCCTGCCCCAGACGCTGGCCGGCAAGGTCGTCGTGGTCACGGGCGCGGTGCCCGGTTACACGCGGGAAGGGGCCGAAGAGGCGATCATGGCGCGCGGCGGCACGTCGCCCGGCAGCGTGTCGAAGAAGACGTTCGCCCTTGTCGCCGGCGACGCGCCCGGTGCCTCGAAGACCAAGAAAGCCGAGGACCTCGGGACCCCGATCGTCGACGCGACGAGGTTCGACGCGCTGCTCGAAACGGGGCAACTTCCGGGGTGAGGCTGGTGGGGGGGCGTCCACCGGCAATGTGTGCGCAATCAGTAGCGTAGGGACTGCCCCGATGCCCCTGATCACTGATTCCATCGGCCGGGTCCTAGGGAAGCGGTACCGGCTGCTCTCCGCTCTGGGCACCGGCGCTTCTGCTCACGTCTTTCTTGCCGAAGACGTGTCGTTGCAGCGCTACGTCGCGGTCAAGGTGCTCCAGCCCGGCCTCGCCACCGACAGCGCATTCTTGAAACGGTTCCGCGCCGAGGCGCGTTCGGTCGCCTCGCTCAACCATCCCCACGTCCTGCGTGTCTTCGACTGGGGCGAGGACACCGACGGGCCGTATCTCGTCCTCGAGTATCTCGGCGGGGGCTCACTCCGCGACCTGCTCGACCGCGACATCCGGCTCAGCCATTCCCAGGCTGCCCAGCTCGGGGCCGAGGTGGCCCAGGGCCTCGCCTACGCACACCTCCGCGGGCTGGTGCACCGCGACATCAAGCCGGCGAACCTCTTGTTCGACGAGGAGGGCCGGGTGCGGGTGGCCGACTTCGGCGTCGCCCGCGCGCTGGCCGAGGCTGCCTGGACCGAGCCGGCCGGCGCCATGGTCGGGACCGCCCGCTACATCTCGCCCGAGGCCGCGCAGGGGCACCCGGTCGACGGACGCGCCGACGTCTACTCGCTGGCGCTGGTTCTCTATGAGGCGGTCACCGGGACGGTTCCCTTCGTCACGGACACAACGATGGGAACGTTGGCCGCGCGCATCGGCCAGCCGCTGCCGCACAACGAGGCGCTCGGGCCTCTTGACGATGTGCTGGCGCGAGCCGCCGCACCCGAGACCTCGGCGCGCCTCGACGCCGCCGGCCTGGCCGCGCGCCTGGGTGCGCTGGCCGCCGCGCTGCCGACGCCGGCGCCCCTGCCCCTCGTCTTTCACCACCTCGAGGACTCGACGACCAGCGCGGGATTCCGCGCGCCGGGTGTCTCCGAGCTGACCGATTCGGGCGTCGCCGCGGCCGCCGCTGCGACAGGGGCCATGTCCGCAACGGCGATCGCGCCGAGTGTTGCCGCGGCGCCGATCGGGACGAGGGCCGGGCCGGGGGAGATCTTCGACGCCGAGCCAAATGGCGCCGGCCGCGGCGGGCGCCCGCCCAACGGTCGCTTCGGGGGAGGGCGCACCACGCGCCGCACGTACTGGATCATCGCCGCGGTCGCCGCCGCAGTGGTCCTGCTGGCCGCCGGGCTCTTCGTCGCGTTCGGCACCAACGTGCTGACGCCGTCGCACCCGACGCCCAACGTCGTGAACCTGCCGCTGGCCCAGGCGCGCGCGGCGCTGGACAAGGTGCACATGAACCTGAAGGAAGGCGTGCCGGTCAAGTCGATCAGCGTTGGGGCCGGCCACGTGATCTCACAAACCCCGAAGTCAGGGGTGTCGCAGAAGGAGGGGTCCACCGTCACCGTCGTGGTGTCCGGCGGCCCGCCGGACGTCAGCGTCCCGTCGCTGGCCAACATGACGTGCGCGCAGGCGGTCGAGCGCGCTGCAGTCCGTGCATCTCCAAGCGAACTGTTCACCGGGCAGCTATGACAACAACGTCCCGGCCACCATCATCATCTCGTGGTCCATCGGGTCGACCCCGAACCCGACCAAGGCGCCCTACGGCAGCACCATCACCATCGTGCCGTCGCTCGGCCACCAGCCGGCGACGGTGCCCAGCATCCCGACCACCTACACCTACGCGCAGGCGGCGGCCGCGCTCGAGGCGGTCGGCCTGACCGCGACGCAGGCCAACCAGGCGAACCCCACCGTCACGGCGGGCAACGTGATCTCGACCGCCCCGGCGTCGGGCGCGCAGGCGCCCTACGGCTCCCAGGTCACGGTCTACGTGTCGACCGGGCCGCCAACGGTCCAGATTCCCAACGTCCAGGGCGACTCGGTGCAGCAGGCGACGGCGGCGTTGCAGGGAGCGGGGCTCAACCCCTCAGGCGTGCAGGGCAATCCGACGGGCACCGTGGTCGGCACCCAGCCTTCCATCGGCTCGACGGTGCCGACGGGCTCGTCGGTCCAGCTCTTCTCGCAGTAGCCTCCGCGCCAGGCCGGCGGCTTGCCTGCTCGAGATTGGCGATCCTTCGACACCACTTCGACCCCACTTCGACCTCCCTCGACCCCTCCTGACACCGTGGCGCTTCCCTTCGATCCCAGCTGCGACCTCTGCGAGGCCGCCCGCCTCTCGGTGTGGCACCACGAGGACGACGTCTGCTGGGTGGCCGACTGCGAGGTGTGCGGGGTGCCGATGGTCGTGTGGAAGCACCATGGCCCGACCCCGCCCGAGGAGGACGTCACCCACATGCTCGACCAGCTGACCCGGGTGGCTGACGCCCGCTTCGGGCCGGACGGGTGGTCGGTCGACCGCGTCATGCGACAGATCCCGAACCATTTTCACGCGCACGGGCGCGACCCGAACTGGTGGTACCGCTTGCGCGGGCTGCGCTGAGGGTGCCCGGGGAGCCGTTCAGGCTGTGGGAGGGACCGAGGACCGGGGCGGCCGCCTTGGCGTGTCGAGTGGTAGATCGGCCGAGAAGTCGACGGGCAGACTGGTCGGCCGCTCGAACGTGCCCATGGCGCGGTACTCGGTGAGATCGGGGCGGATCTCGGCCCCTGTCGGCAGGAAGTCGCACATGGCATCGACCGAGGCACGCAGCTCCGCCTTCGCCAGGTGGACGCCGAGGCAATAGTGGGCGCCGAAGCCGAACATCAGCAGGTTGGAGTTGTCCCGCGTGATGTCGAACTCGTCGGGGTTCCAGAACACCTCGGGATCGCGGTTGGCACCGCCGAAACTCAGCATGAGCATCTGCCCCCTGCGGATCTCCTTTCCCCTCAATTCGAAGTCCCGCACGGCGTAGCGGGGCAGTCCGCCGGGCCCGCCCATGCCGTAGCGGATGATCTCGAGCACGGTCTGCGGCACCAGCGTGCGGTCGGCCTTCACCTGCTCGAAGACCTCCGGGTTCTCGAGCAGGCTCGTGATGGCGGCGATGGCGCCGAGCGACGTCGTCTCGCTGCCCGCACTGACCAGCCCGGTGACGAGACTGACGATCTCGTCGTGGGTCATCTGGTCTCCCATGTCGTGCGTCGTCACCAGGTCGCTGACCAGATCGTCCTGTGGTGCCGCCTCGCGCTCGGCGGCCATGGCGCGGACCCAGGCGGACAGCTCGAGCAAGGCCTGCTCGGCCTGCTGCAGCGCCTCTGCAGGCGCGAACGGCAGCGCGTTGGCGATCACGGCCTGGGCCAGCTGCCGGAAGCGCAGTTCGTCGCCCCCGGCGGGCGGGATGCCGGTGATCCGGCTGATGACCGTGCTGGGGATCGGGTCGGTGAACTCGCCCATAAGGTCGACCACCCCTGTGCGTCCGTGCAGCGGCGCGGCGAAGCGGGCCACGACCTCGTCGATGTGGATCTCCATGCGGGCTATCGCCTTTGGCGTGAAGGCAGTTGTGACCAGGCGGCGCACACGGCGGTGGTCGTCGTGTTCGAGCGCCAGCAGGTCGTTGTCCTCGAGCCAGCGGATATAGCTGCCAGCAGGCGCGGGCTCGTAGAACTCCCAGGCCCGCTTGTCCGGTGTCGCCACGTCGGAGTCGGACATGCAGCGCTTGACATCGTCGTGGCGCGTCACCAGCCACAGCGCCATGGGTTCGACATAGTGCACGGGATCTTGCGTGCGCAGGCGGGCGATCTCCGCGTGGGGGTCGACCATGAACTCGGGCGAGAACACCTCGGGTGGTGTCGTCATGTCGGAGATGTCGGACATGGTGCCCCCTTCGGGCGACGCCATCGGGCTGCGGCCACGGCTGTGTGACACCGCTCGTCGGATCCTGTATTCCGTCGAGGCCTGTGTCTACTACCAGGAGACTCCCGGCGCTACGGGGAGGGGCAGTCGGCATCCCGGGACGACGGAGAGGAGCGCTACCACGACCAGTGGGGCACTTCACGAATGGGATGAAGGTCCGAATCCGCTTCAGCCCACGAGTTTTGCTGGGCAACGTCTGCGCCGAACTCGAGATGTGATCGCACGGCATCTCGAAAAGGCTCGTCAGCGGGCAGGCCCGCCTCATCGAGGGCTTCGAGGTACAGCGTCACGAATCTTTGCTTCTGCTCATCGGTAATCCGGAGATGACGGTGGACGTCGATGATGTACTCGAATCCGACTTCACGGGTGAAGGTGTCCGGGCCGCCGAAGGACTCGGCGGTGAACCAGGTCAAGTGATCGACGTGTGTCGGCACCCGCTCGGTGAAGACGGTGCTGAGTACGGGATCTGCAAGGACCTTGTCGTAGAAGAGCTCCTCGAGGCGGTGGAGCGCCTCGCCGCCGCCCGCATGCTCGTAGATCGTCTCCATGCAACTCCTCCAGTAGGCCGCACACGCAATCCGTTCCGAGGATACGGCGAGCGAGGGCCGTCGAAGGGCGCAAATTGTGCACCGGTAGGGTGTCCGCCATGGCTCCCGGAGTCGAATTCGAGCGCTCCGACGCGCTGCTCGATCCGGTCGCCGACCCGGGCGGCGGCGCCATGGGGCCGCTCGGTGACGGGGCAGTCGAGACGAACTGGTTCGTGCTCTTGCACCGGCGCGTCTCGGCGCGCGCCGTGGGCAGCCCTCGTTATCAGTGGTGGGCGCTGGTTGCGCTGCTGGCCGGATTGCTGTCGCTCAACATCACCTTCACCGTCTTCGTGGTGGCCCTGCCGACGGTCAAGGCGGATTTCCACACCAACTTCTCCGTTCTGGCCTGGGCCTCGACGGGGCCGTTGCTGGCTTTCGGGGTCGCCGCGCCGTTCTTCGGCAAGGCGGGTGACCTGTTCGGGCACCGCCGGCTGTACCAGTTCGGCCTCCTCGGCGCCATGGTCAGCGCGGTGCTCACCGCCACCGCGCCCGACGTCGGGATGCTGCTGTTCGCCCGCGCTCTCGACGGCGTCCAAGGTGCCGCCACGGGGACGGCTTCCATGGCCATCATCCTCGAGCTCTTCGATCCCGAGGACCGCGTCAAGGCGCTCGGCTGGTGGTCGCTCGTGGGCGCCGGCGGCCCGGTCCTCGGCGTGACGTTGGGCTCGCCCGTGATCCAGTACTTCGGCTGGCGCACGCTGTTCTGGGGCCAGCTGGTGCTGCTCGTTGTCGCGTCGGTGGTCGTGGCTGTGCTGTTGCCCTCGTCCCGGCGGGCCCACCCGGGTGGGGCTGTCGCTCCCACCGAGTCGCAGGGCCGCTCCCGCTCCCGCGTGTGGGCGGGTATGGACTGGGTCGGCAGCTGGAGCCTGGCCGGGGCCGTCACCTCCGCCATGCTCGTGCTGAGCATTGGTCCCATCGCCGGCTGGACCTCGATCGGGGTCGTCATCTGCGGCGTGGTATCCGTCGCCCTCGCCGTCCTCTTCGTGTGGCGCGAATCGACCTTCGCCACGCCACTGGTGCCCACCACCTACTGGCGGCGGCGCAACTTCATGTTCCCTATGGGCGCCAAGGGCTTTTCGAGCTTCGCCTACTTCGGCGGCTTCTTCCTCTTCCCGCTCCTCATGGAGCAGGTCTACGGGTACAGCGTCTCGCAGGTCGGGTTCCTCTCGGTGGCGCGGCCGCTGGTGTTCGCCATCAGCGCGCCCATCGCGGGGTACATGACCGTGCGGACGGGGGAGCGCAACGCCACGCTCTTCGGCACCGCAGCACTGCTTCTCTCGATGATCCTCTTCGCCACGCTCAGCGTGTCGTCGGGCCTGGTGGTCATCCTGATCGCGTTGGCCCTCTCGGGCCTCGGCATGGGAGTGTCGATGCCGGCCACGTCGGCCACCATGTCCAACGAGCTGGCCGAGTCCGAGTACGGGGTCATGAGCGCGGCCCAGCTGCTGGCCAGCCAGGTCGGGGAGGTGGCGGGCATTCAGGTCGTGTTGACCATTCAGGAGTCACTGGATCGCCACATCGGCTCGAACCACGACAAATCCGTGCTGCACAGCTTCAGCGTGCCGTTCTGGGTCGGTGCGGGCGCCGCGGCGCTCTCGGTCGTCTGCGCGCTGTTCATCCGGCCCATGGCCCGGCGCGCCCGGGCGGGGCGGACGGAGCTCGCTACTCCGTGATGTCGCGCAGGCGCGCGGCCATCTCCGCCGCGTTGGAGTCGCCGGCGGCCGGCGACGCCTGCAGCGCCATGAGCTTGGCCATGTCACCCTCGACCCGCACCTTGCCCGCCATGAAGGCCTGCATGCCGGCCTGGGGGTTCCCCTCGATGAGAATCGCTTTGGCCGTGTAGTAGTCGACGGTGACCTTGAGGTCCTGCTCGTCGAGGTGACCCGTGTCCAAGATGAGCTCGCCGGTCGATGTGTCCATGTGCGCCAGGATGTCGTCCTCGGAAAAGGGCACGGTGGTCACCACGAGGTTCATGCGCACCTGGTGGGGGAAGGGGGGTGTCTTGCCCTCGTACTCGGCGCGGATCCTACGAGCCTCATCCAGCCATTCGTCGCTGAGGAACTGGTACGCCGGCATGTGCGGTTGCTCCTTCGTCGTCAGTCTTGGTGCTGGTTGCAGGACCTCGTCGCCCCGCGCCGGAGCCGTGTGTCCGCCGGAACCCTACTCGCCTCACCGGTAGGCTGCCGTTCCGTGAGCGCGCCCATCATGCCCGGTGCCGAGCCCTATTCCGCGACTGGCGACACCCGCGGTGCACTGGTGCTCCACGGCTTCACAGGCAACCCGCAATCGATGCGTGACCTGGCGCTGGCGCTGTCCGACGCGGGCTTCTCCGTGGAGCTGCCGTTGCTGCCGGGCCATGGTACCGACATCGCCGACATGCTCCCGACGCGCTGGGAGGACTGGTCCGGTGCCGCCGAGGAGGCCTACACCGAGCTGGCGGCGCGCAGCGACGCGGTCGTGGTCGTCGGCCTCTCCATGGGCGGGCTGCTCAGCGTCTGGCTGGCCGAGCACCATCCCGAGATCGCCGCCATCGCCGTGGTGAACCCGATCCTCGCAGCGCCCGACGCCGACATCGTCGCCCTGGTCGAGTCCATGCTCGAGAGCGGGGAGGAGGTGGCGCCGGGCATCGGTTCGGACATCGCCAAGGAGGGGGTGACCGAGTCGGCCTACCCCGGCCTGCCCCTGCGGGCGGCCCTGTCTCTGTTCGCCGCCGCCAGCGACGTCGCGGCAGACCTCGAGTCCGTGACCTGCCCGGTCCTCGTCTTCACCAGCACCCAGGACCACGTTGTGGACCCGAAGTCGAGCGAGCTCCTCGTAGCCCGGGCCAAGGGACCCGTCGAGCGCGTGGTGCTCGAGCGCAGCTACCACGTGGCCACCTTGGACTTCGACAAGGACGAGATCGAGGCGCGGACAGTCGAGTTCCTCAGTGCCGTGCTGCCCGCGCCCTCGAGTCCCCGCTCGTGAGCGACGAGACGGTCCACCCGCGCGCCACGCTCAGTCGTGACGACGTCGTGCACGTGGCGCGCCTCGCCCGCCTGGAGCTGACCGAGGCCGAGGTCGACCTCTTCACCGCGCAGCTGCGGACCGTGCTCGACCATGCGGCCGACGTGGCGGCACTCGACCTCGCTCACCTGGAGCCGTCGTCGCACCCCATCGCCTTGGAGAACGTGTTGCGGCCCGACGAGCCGCGCCCGAGCCTCGACCGCGAGGAGGTCCTGGCGGCGGCGCCGGCGGTCGAGGACCACCGCTTCCGGGTGCCACGCATCGGGAGCGAGTCGTGAGCCCGGGACCCGTCAGCAGCGCCGTGTCCCTGGCGGCCGAGGTTCGCGCCGGCCAGCGCTCGGCGCGCGAAGCAATCGACGAGGCGATCGCGGCGGTCGCCGCGGGCGACGGCGAGCTCAACTCCTTCTTGCACGTGCTCGCCGACGAGGCTCGCGCCGAGGCCGACGCGGTGGACGCCGCGGTGGCCGCGGGCCGCGACCCGGGTCCACTGGCCGGGGTGCCGGTCGCGCTGAAGGACAACCTGTGCACCCGGGGTACGCCGACGACGTGCGGGTCGCGCATCTTGGAGGGCTGGCGCCCGCCCTACGAGGCCACCGTCGTCGAGCGGCTGCGTGGCGCGGGTGCGGTGGCGCTCGGCAAGACCAACATGGACGAGTTCGCCATGGGGAGCTCGACGGAGAACTCCGCATTCGGCCCGACGCGCAACCCGCGCCACCCGGGCAAGGTGCCCGGTGGCAGCAGTGGCGGGTCGGCCGCGGCGGTGGCCGCCGGTTTCGCCCCGCTCGGCCTCGGGTCGGACACGGGCGGGTCCATCCGCCAGCCCGCCGCGTTGTGCGGCGTGGTCGGCATGAAGCCCACGTACGGGCGAGTCTCGCGTTATGGGCTGGTCGCCTTCGCCAGCTCGCTCGACCAGATCGGCCCGTTCGCCACCACGGTGGAGGACGCCGCGCTGCTCTTCGACGTCCTTGCCGGGCACGACCCGTGCGACAGCACCTCGCTGCCCTCGGTGCCCGAGGCGACACTGCCGACGGTGGGCGGCGGCGTCGAGGGCGTCCGCGTCGGGCTGTGCCGCGACCTCGTCGACGGCTGTGCCCCTGACGTGGGGGCGCGCGTGCAGGAGGCGGCCGATGCCTTGGCCGACGCGGGGGCGAAGGTCGAGGAGATCTCGGTGCCCGAGTTCGCCTACGGCCTCTCCGCCTACTACCTCATCGCCCCGGCCGAGGCCTCCTCCAACCTGGCCCGCTACGACGGCGTGCGCTACGGCCTGCGCGTCGACGGCGAGGACGTGGCCGCCATGAACACCGCCACCCGCACCGCCGGGTTCGGGGCGGAGGTGAAGCGCCGGGTGATGCTCGGCACCTACGCGCTCTCTGCGGGCTACTACGACGCGTACTACGCCCAGGCCCAGCGGGTGCGCACGCTGGTGATGCGTGCTTTCGACCGGGCGTACGACTCGGTCGACGTGCTGCTGGGCGCGACGGCGCCGACGACGGCCTTCGACATCGGAGCCAAGGTCGACGACCCCATGGCCATGTACATGAACGACGTCTGCACCATCCCCTCGAACCTGTCGGGGCACCCGGCCATCTCGGTGCCCTTCGGTTCGGGCGACGACGGACTGCCCGTCGGCGTGCAGATCCTGGCGCCCGCATTGGGTGAGGCGATGCTCTTCCGCGTGGCCCGCGCCGTCGAGGCCCACGTGCCCGCGCCCCGGGCGGCCTCGTCGGGGGTGACATCGTGACCACGACCGGCATCGACACCGCAGAGGACACGGTGAGCGAGTGGGAGATGGTTGTCGGCCTCGAGGTTCACTGCGAGCTGGCGACAGAGACCAAGATGTTCTGCGGGTGCCGCAACGCGTTCGGCGACGAGCCCAACGTGAACATATGCCCGACCTGCCTCGGGCTGCCCGGGTCGCTCCCGGTCCTCAATGTGTACGCCGTGGAGTTGGCCATGCGGATTGGCGCGGCGCTGCACTGCGACATCCGTCCCTCGGTCTTTTCCCGCAAGAATTACTTCTACCCGGACCAGGCCAAGGACTACCAGATCAGCCAGTACGACCTACCGCTCAATGCAGACGGGTGGCTCGAACTGCCCGACGGATCCCGGGTCGGGGTGACGCGGGCGCACATGGAAGAGGACACCGGCAAGCTGACCCATGTCGGTGCGAGCGGCCGCATCAACGCAGCCGACCACGCGCTGGTCGACTACAACCGCTCGGGCGTGCCGTTGGTGGAGATCGTGAGCGAGCCCGACATCCGCTCCGCCGGCCAGGCCCGCGCCTACACCTCCGAACTGCGTGGCATCCTCATTGCCACCGGCGCCTCCGACGGTCGCATGGAGGAGGGCTCCATGCGGGTCGACGCCAACGTGTCGGTCCGGCCGGCCGGCCGCGACACGTTCGGCACCCGCTGCGAGATCAAGAACCTCAACTCGTTGCGCTCGCTGGTGCGGGCCATCGAATACGAGGCCCAGCGCCAGATCGCAGTGCTCGAGGCGGGCGGCACGGTGCACCAGGAGACACGGCACTGGGACGAGTCGGCGGGGCGCACCGAGTCGATGCGTTCCAAGGAGGAGGCAAACGACTACCGCTACTTCCCCGAGCCTGACCTTGTCCCGCTGGCTCCGGACGCGGCTTGGCAGACACGGGTGCGCGACGGGCTGGGCCCGATGCCGGCGGACCGCCGGGCTGCACTCGCTACCGCACTGGTCGGCGTGCCCAGTGAGGCCGAGACCGACCAGATACGCGCCGTCGTCGACCTCGGGCTCGACTCGCTGGTGACCGCCGCGTCCGACGCCGGTGCGCCCATCGCGCTCGCCTTGGCCCGGGCGGCCAACGAGGTCGCCGCGCAGGGCGACGCCGGGTCGGCCCTCGACCCCGCCTCGTTCGCCGCATTGCTCACGATGGAATCAGGCGGGCAGCTCTCTGCGACGCAGTCCAAGGCAGTGTTGGCGGCGCTGCTCGAGCGCGGCGGGGGAGACCCGGCCGCGCTGGCCACGGAGATGGGCTTCGAGGCCATGACGGCCGACACCTTGAGCGCGGTGCTCGACGAGATCCTCGCCGCGCATCCCGAGGAGTGGGCGCGCTTTTGTGCGGGCGAAGAAAAGCTGCAGGGTCTCTTCACCGGTGAGGTGATGCGGGCGACCAAGGGCAAGGCCGACGGCAAGGCGGTGGCCGCCGAACTGCACCGCCGGCGCGGGGCGCCGCGGGCTGACGCCGCGGGCTGACGCCGCGGGCTGACGCCGCGGGCTGACGCCGCGGGCTGACGCCGCGGGCTGAGATGTTGGCCGGCGGGCCCCGGTGCGAGGATCCGCTACGAGGTGAGCGGCTCGTTCATGTAGCGGTCCAGTGTCGGGCCGACCCAGCGACCGATCTGGCGGGGCGTCGCGGTGGACATCGGGGGCACCCGAAGGAGGTAGCGGGTGAAGGCGAGCCCCATGAGCTGCGAGGAGATCATGGCGGTGCGGCGCCTGGCGACGGCCTCGCTCTCGCCCTGTTTTCGCGGTAGGGAGCTCCACACGCGCTCGCTGACGAACTCGCGCATGGAGTCGGCGACGTTCGTCGAGGCGGCCATGGCCGCCACGCAGGAGGCGAACGACGAGCCCGAGCCCTCGGCGTGGTCCCACATGGTGAGGAACGACTCGATCGTGCGCGCTCCCGAGAACTGCGGAGACGCTGCGTGTTGCTTGACCTCCTGCGGGTCGAAGGGCAGGGCCATGGCTGCAACGAAGAGGCTGGCCTTCCCGTCGAAGTAGTGGTGTACGAGGGCGGGGTCCACGCCCGCCTCGCGGGCGACCGCCCGCAGGCTGGTGCCGTCGTAGCCCTTGGCGGCGAAGACGCGGGTCGCCGCTTCGACGATCTCGCCCCGGGTGTCGACGTTGCCGGGCCGGCGGCCCACGGCGGCGCTCACCGGCGATGCTCCTCCCCGCCTCCGACGACCAGTGCCGGATGGAGTGCCGCATCGACCCTTTTGCTGCGTGCTGCTGCGAAATGTGCGAATCGGCGGGTCAATAGGTATTCACCAGTGAGGAATTCTGCGTTAGAACTCATCAATGATGAATCATACGGCCACACGGAGGTAGGGATGGTGGACCTGGCTGCGCCGGCGCCCCCGCGAGCCAGCGCCGGGCAGGGGAGCGAGGCCCTACCGGTCACCGGGCTGGGCCGTTTGGCCGGGCACTGTTACGACCGACGCCGCCTCGTGCTGGTGATCTGGATCATCGCCATCGTCGCCATCACGGTCGTCGCCCAGATGGTGGGCACCGACTACAAGAACAAGTTCACCGCCGGCAACACGCCGTCGCAGCAGGCGCTGAACATCCTCCAGGAGCGCTTCCCGTCACGGGCGGGCGACTCGGCCGACATCGTCTTCCACACAGCGACGCCCATCGCCGACAACAAGGTCGCGATCGACGACGTGCTATCACGAGTGCGGCCGATGCCCTACGTCGAGGGCGTGACGAGCCCCTTCTCACCGGCGGGGGCGCACCAGATCGCGGCGCACGACAACATCGCGTTCGCACAGGTGCAATTCAGCACCGACACCGCCGACATCCCGACCGGTGCCATCAAGAACGTCGTCTCGGCAGCCCAGGCTGCGGCACGGCCGGGCTTTCAGGTCGCTCTGGGGGGCAACCCGATCTCGGCCGCGGTCACCGCGGCACCCGGACCGAGCGAGGGGATCGGGATCACGGCGGCGCTCATCATCATGTTGCTGGCCTTCGGCTCCGTGGTGGCCATGGGCCTGCCGGTGATCACGGCGCTCGCCGGCCTCGGCATCGGCGTCGCCCTGCTCGAGTTGCTCACGCACCTCCTCACGGTGCCGAACTTCTCGCCCGAGATGGCGGCCATGATCGGCATCGGCGTGGGCATCGACTACGCGCTGTTCATCGTCACCCGGTACCGCCAAGGCATCTTCGAGGGCCGGACGCCCCGCGACGCCGTGATGACGGCTCACATGACGGCCGGCCGGTCGGTTCTCTTCGCCGGGAGCACGGTCGTGATCTCGCTCTTTGGTCTCTACCTGATCGGCCAGGCCTACATGATCGGCCTCGCCACGGCGTGCATCGCCGCGGTGCTCATGGTCCTGTTGGCCGCACTGACGCTGCTGCCCGCCATGCTGGGCTTCGCCGGCAGCGCCATCGACAAGTTGCACGTCCCTGGCCTGCTGCAGAATGGCGGCCCGCCGTCCGAGACCGGGTTCTGGTACCGCTGGAGCCGGTTCGTACAGCGCCGGGCATGGATCACCGGCACCGTCGCGGTGCTCATCCTCGTCCTCTTGGCCCTGCCGCTCTTCAGCATGCGCCTCGCCTTCACCGACGCGGGCAACGACCCGACGTCACTGACCACGCGGCAGGCCTATGACCTTCTCGCGCAGGGCTTCGGGCCCGGGTTCAACGGGCCGCTCATCGTGGCGGCCGACATGCATGGTCCGACCGACCGGGCCACCGTCGAGAAGCTCCAGGCCTCGTTGGCTGCTGATCGGGACGGCATTGCGTTTGTCACCCCGCCGCAGTTCAACCACTCGGACACTGGCGGCCTCATCATCGTCTACCCGACGACATCTCCGCAGTCGTCGCAGACAGAGCAGCTGGTGCAGAGATTGCGGAACGACGTGATCCCACCGGTGGTGGTGGGGTCCGGAGTGAACGCGCAGGTCGGCGGTGAGACGGCCAGCAGCATCGACGCCGCCAACTTCTTGGGCCACCGGCTCTTCATCGTCGTAGGCGCGGTGCTGATCCTGTCCTTCCTGCTGCTCATGGTCGTGTTCCGCTCACTGGTGCTGCCACTCAAGGCGGTCATCATGAACCTGCTGAGCGTGGGGGCCGCATACGGCGTGATGGTGGCCGTGTTCCAGTGGGGCTGGGCGGGCAGCGTCATCGGCATCGGCGAGACGGGCCCCATCGACCCTTGGATTCCCGTCGCTCTGTTTGTCGTCCTTTTCGGTCTCTCCATGGACTACGAGGTCTTCTTGCTGTCGCGCATCCGCGAGGAGTGGTTGCACACGCACGAGAACTCGACGGCGGTGGCCGACGGATTGGCCGTCACCGGTCGCATCATCACCGCGGCCGCAGCGATCATGTTCTGCGTCTTCGGGTCCTTCGTCATCAAGGACCCGCTGCATATCCTCAAGGTATTCGGCCTCGGCCTTGCCACCGCCGTGCTGGTCGACGCCACGCTGGTGCGTATGGTGCTCGTCCCCTCCATCATGGAGCTGTTGGGCCCGGTCAACTGGTGGCTGCCGCGCTGGATGGACCGTTCGATGCCGACCATCGGCGTCGAGGTGACGCCGACCCCGGTGCCCTCGCCGGTGCCTTCCCCGGCCTAGACGGCCGTGCGCGGCCATATGCTTGGCGCCCATGACCACGGACGATTCGAAGCCGACGTCCACCTTCGTGTCGCTGAATCCTGGACGCGACGTGCAGCGCGTTGGCACGGCCGAGTTCCTCGGTGAGGACGTCCGCAAGATCCACGACCCGGTCTGGGCGGTCATCGGGAACCTCGGCGACAGCCAGTGCTACCTGGGCGTCCCTGAGAAGGTGCAGGCCGTCCAGGCTGCGGTGTCCCACCGCATCGCCGCTGACGATCTGCCGGTCCGGCTGATCCCGCCGGCATTCACGCTCGGGGTCTCCGACGGCCAACTCAACGGCACGCCCCAGATGCGGTTCTCCCTGGTCGGACGCGAGCTCGTCCACGACGTCGCGGACGTGCACCTGGCGGCGAACAACGTTGCTGGGCTGATCGCCGTGGTGGCGTGCGACAAGCCGCCGGTCGGGACGCTCGCCGCCGTGCTCGAGAACAACACCCCCGCGGTGATCCTCTCGGACGGCCCGATCAGACCGGGGATCGACCCCGAGACCGGGGCGAGAATCGATCTCGTCACGGCCTTCCAGGCGGTCGACCAGGACGCGGAGGTCCGTGCCCGGCTCGCGCTGCACGCCTGCCCTGGCCAAGGCAGCTGCGGGGGCATGTTCACGTACAACACGATGCAGACCTTCATTGCGGTGCTCGGCCTCGAGCCACTGCACATGGTGTCCCCGCCGTCGGACGACCCGCGCCGTCTGGCCGAGTTCCCCGACCAACTCGTCGACTGCCTGCTCGCCATGACGAGCAAGGGCATCCGCCCCCGTGACATCGTGACGCCCTCGTCCCTCCGCAACGCCCTGACCGTCGCCATCGCCATGGGCGGGTCCACCAACGTGGTACTGCACAGCGTCGAGATCGCGCGTGCGGCGGGCATCGATTTGTGGGCCGAAGCACTGAGCCAAGAGGAGTTCAACCAGCTCTCTCGGCGTTTGCCCGTGTTGGTGAACATGCGGCCGTTCGGCGACTACTCCATGGTGGACGTCGACGCCAAGGGCGGGCTGCAAGTCATCGTCAGCGAGCTCCTCGCTGCGGGTTTCCTCGACGGTGAGACCTTGACCTGCACGGGCGAGACGCTGGCCGACCAGCTCGCCCGACTGGCCCCGTCCGCTCCTGATCACGACGTGATCTACTCGATCGCCAAGCCCTTCAAGGACACCGGCGGTCTCCGCCTCTTGCGCGGCAATCTTGCACCCAACGGCGGCGCGATCCTCAAGGTCGCCGGCGTCGAAGGGGGCATGAAGGACGGAATCTTCACCGGCCGGGCCCGTGTCTTCAACGGCGAGCGATCCCTCATCGAGGCACTCGACCAGCGACCGGACAGCTTCGAGGACAACGACATGGTGGTGATCCGCTACGAGGGGCCACGCGGCGCTCCCGGCATGCCCGAGCTCCTCGACCCCACCTCGCGCATCACGGCTCTGTGTCGCGAGCGTCACATCACCATCGCCCTGATGACCGATGCGCGGTTCTCCGGCGGATCGGTGGGCCTGGTCGTCGGCCACGTCGCACCCGAGGCCATCCTCGGCGGGCCGATTGCACTGGTCGAGGACGGCGACACCATCATCGTCGACCTCACGACCGAGAGCATCGACTGCAGGCAATTCGACGACCCCACCCTCTTCGAGCGGAGGATCGCCACGTGGCAGTCCCAAGCCGACCGCAACGGTGGCGTCCACCCCGACGCGGTGCCGGTGACGGACCGGGTCTTGGCGCGCATGCGCGCCACTGCGCTGCCCGCTCTCCTCGGCGGTGGTATGGCGACACCGACGCCCAGCTGACCAACGAGGGTCAGAATCCCGAGGAACGGGCCCCGGGCGGGGCGGGCTCGGTAGATTCTCGGACTGATGGTCGCCTCGGTCGAGACCAGTCAAGGATTGCTTCTGCATACGGAGCATTTCGTCCTGGACTGGACCCTAAGATTCACCCGTCCGAACTCTCTCCTCGACGGCGTTTCGCTTCAGGTTCTTTGGGGTGAGAAATTCTTCCCGCTCGAGCCCGGGTCCCACGACCTGCGGGTGTCCTATCCGTTCCTTCGTCTATCGGGGGCCGGAAACGCCTCGGCGCAGTTCGACGTCAAACCAAACCACCTCGTTCGGGCCACCTACCAGGCACCAAGGTCCGTGCTCTTGGCATTCCGGCCCGGGACGCTGACAATCGGATAGCGGACAGAAAGCCGAGGCGGTCCGGACTACGGTCGCCGCGTCGTTCTCATTCCTAATCAGAGCGGCGCTCGATGTCGGTGATTCCGCACCCGATACGTCACCACCAGCGACAACCTCCTGAAGGGGCGCGCTGCGCGAGCGCACCGCTGAGATTCCGGTCCAACGGTGCCAAGATCTCGAGGATGGATCCTCGTGATCACGACGCTGTCGTGCGCCAGTCCTTTGAGCGTCAGGTCCCCCTTTTCTCCGGGCCGGACTCTCCATTTGCCAACCGATCTGGTGCGCTGTCGTGGATCGAACCCTTGGGCGAGGAGATGATCCTCCTCGATGTGGCCTGCGGTGCCGCCCATGCAGCGGAGCCTGTCGCTGGGCGCGTACGCCAAGTGGTCGGGATCGATCTGACCCCCGCCCTGCTCCACCTCGGCGCACAGCGGCTCCACGATCAGGGGATCGCCAATGTGCTGTTACAAGAGGCCAACGCGGAATGCCTGCCATTCACCGACGAATCCTTCGACGTGGTCTATTGCAGGAGTTCCCTCCATCATTTCGCCGACCCGCATCGAGCTGTGGGCGAGATGGTGCGGGTGTGTCGGAGGGGCGGACGCATCGTGCTCGTTGATCTCATTGCGCCCTCGGGTGACATGCGAGAGCGCTTCGATGAGATCCACCGCCTCATCGACCCGTCTCACGTACGTTCCCTTCTCGAAGGGGAACTCGCCGAACTGTTGCCTGGCGGGCTCGACGAACTTGTCTACGCCAACACGATGACGATTCGACTCCCGATCGACGTTGCTTTCAGCGACCAGTCGAAGCAGGTCGAAGTGCTCGAACTCTTGGGAGCCGAGGTGCGGGGAGTGGGTGCACCCACTGGCTTCGATCCCTCCGAGGAAGACGACAAGGTCATGGTGTCCTTCTTGACATGTGTGGTCCAGGGGGTCCGTCACTGACCCAGCCAAGGGAGGCAGGTTCTGGTCGCTTATGCGGCCAGGTCCGTCACGCCCGGCCCTGAGAGCAATCCGAGGACCTGTCGTCTGTTGGCCATGAGCATGATGATGTCGATGGCTCGGCCCGTCACGTCGGGACCGTTGCCGCACGACCACTCGACGTCGGTTGCAACCAAGCGGACATTCCGATGCGGTCGTGTGTGGAACACCAGGCCGCCCACGCGTCGGTATGCATCGAGGACCGACACCGCATCGACGGGATGGACTTCGAACTCCAAGCCGACCGGACGAAGAGCGTCATTCCCATGGACGACAACGTCTCCGAGTCCCATGCCGACGGGGAAGCCGATGACACGTACCCCCCCAAGCCGAGCCTTGCGGAGACGCTGTGCCAGGGTTGGGACGGGCTCGTCTCCAAGCTGGCGAGCAATCAGATCCAGTCCCCTGTCGGGACGTATGGGGTGGCGGGTCATGTCACGCACCATCGACACTCGTGACGCCTCGGCGTTGTGGACGAGGTGACCCAGGACGTCTCGGACCCTCCAGCCCTTGCACCACGATGGCGAGTCCCATTGTTCGGGGGCGAGCGCCTCAAGGTCATCCGCCACGCGGCAGCGATATTCAGCAACCCGCGCCCGCACGGAGTGACCCTTGTCGTCCGGAGCGTCCGAACTCATCATCCGATTCTGACGGGGTGTTCGAGGTGGCGCCATATGGGCGGGGGAGCCCGCTTGATCCATCGCTGATCCAGAATGTCTGCATGGGAAGCAGGCTTTGGCCCAGACACGGCTTGCTGATGGCACGAGTCGAAATCTTGTCGGCCTTCATCCTGTTGGGCGTCCTTCTCACTCCGGGCACCGTCGCCGATGCCTCGATCCACCGAGATTCGTCGCCTCTGACGCTCGACACCCGGGCATTCTCCGGTCAGGGCGAGCTGGCCTTCGTCTCGGCAAACGCCCTTTTCGTGCTCGACGGCTCGTCTCGATCGGTGCGGCAAGTGACCACAGGCCTGCCCGTCCCCGAAAACCCCGCGTTTTCCCAAGATGGCCGTTGGCTTGCTTTCCTTCGTCCCGTTGCGGAGGGGAACGCGGACGTGCTTTGGATGGCTCGAGGCAACGGCGCCGATGCACACCAGGTGAGAGGACTGCCAGATGCCCTCGGGGTCCCCGACGCCGATTCCGTGGTCATGAGCTGGAGTCCCACGCGTGACGACTTGTTGATAACCACCGGTCCCGTCAACGGCGCCCCTCTTGTGCCTCGCCAAGTGTGGATCGTGAGCCCGACGGCACCACCGCGTCGTCTCCTTGGTCCCGGGTACGTCAACGGAGTGGTCTGGTCCCCGGACGGCTCCCAAGCGGCCGTCCTCTATTCACCCGTGGGGTTCGCCGAGGAGGCGCTTGAGGCGGTGCCGGTGAACGGCGGAAGGGCGAGCATCTGGATGAGCCCCAATCAACAGGATGGCTACTTCTTGGCCGGATGGTCGCTGCACCTCGGGATCGTGCTGTGGCGGGATCAGGGAGGAGGCGGGCCATCGGTGGAGAATTACGGGTTGCCTCTCGGCGTCATCTCCGAGCCAAGAGCGCCGTTCACCGTATTGGGCACCACGCCGGTGTTCCAACCGCCGGACGTGGCCATCGGTCGTAACAGGCTCGCCCTGGTTGTCAACGGCAACTCAAGTAGTGGCCAGGGGGAGGGCGAGAAGTTCGTATGGTTCGGCAAATCGCTCGAGGTGTGCGGGTCGGTGCCGGTCTGTACACCGCTTGCGGCACCCACGTCGTCTGTCACCGAGGACCCGACTATCTCGCCCGTCGATGGTTCGACGGCCTTCGTTGAAGCCCCGCAGAGCGAAGTCGATCTTCCGCCGCTCTACTCATCGAGCGCTTCTTGGGGACAGGTCTCGAGCTGGTACGGCACAGGTGATCTCTGCATCGTGCCGGCGGGTTCGGATTCCCCCGTCCAAGTCAGCGACACCGCCGGCGGCGTCGATCCCGTCTTTTCGGAAAGAGGCACCGGGCTCGTCTTCGTGAAGGACCAGGCGCTGTGGTTGTTACACGGACCTTCGAGCCAGCCGGTCGAAGTCTCGGATTCATTGCAACAACCTCCTGGCCCGTACCTGTTCGGCTACGTCGACTGGTCTGAGGAGTTCGCTTGGTGGGCGTGAGGCAAGGAGGAATCACCATGGATTTAGATCTGCTCGACTTGTACGGACGCGCAAGCGTGTGGACGGCGACCAAGGTGCCCGGTGCCGTGTCTCAGCTCGATGCTCCAACGACATGCGAACGCTGGAACGTCCGAGCCCTGCTGAACCACATGCTCCAAGTCCAGAGGTACTTCGTGGGGGTGGCACGGGGGGACAACGTCGATAATTCGCTTCTACAAGATCCACCGGATCTTCTCAGCGACGATCCGATCTCGGACGTTGATGGGGTCCGTGCCGAGATGCTTCGCACGTTTGGAGAGCCGGGCGCAATCGAAAGGACGGGTATTGCTCTCGGTGCCGCGTTTGGCGACCAGTTGATGCACGGGTGGGACTTAGCGGTATCCACAGGACAGGACTCGACGATGCCAGAGGATCTGCCTGAAGCGGCCTATGCAATGCTTCTCGGCCTCTTTCCCGAGGAGCAGCGCAAAGGCGTGTTCAACCCAGAGATCAGAATCGACCCAGAGTCGTCGGTCCAGCAGAAGCTTTTGGCCTACACGGGCCGCGACCCCGCGCGAGGAGCTTGACATCGTCGCAACGACCGGCGCCGCCTGCCTATGGGACACCTGGAGTCCGTCGTCGGGAGCGACTCGGCTCAGACACGAGCGACTCTGAAGCCGAACTGCTCTCATGCCGGGCCACTTTGGAAGGGAAGTTGCTGGCCCGTCTCGAGCAGTGTCTTCAGCCCGCTGAGAATCTCGCTCCAGCCTCCTCCCGCTCCGCTCGACTCGCTCTCGCCCCTCAGCACGGCGGCCCACAGCGGCGCACCGGTCACGTCGTGGGTGACGGTGAGTCTGGTGACACCGCCTCGTACGGGCTCGATGTCATAGGTGAGTCGAGTAAACGCCTCGGACGCCAATTCGGGGGTCATCGTCATCCGCCACGTCTGGACCAGCTTGCGAGGCGGGTTGGCCTCGATCACCTCACCATCGCTGATGACCTCCGGGCAGCCCAGCGCTTTCATGCCCTCGTTGGCGTGCGCCCGGAAAACACCGCCTGAACGCAGCTCGTATTCCACGACAGGGGCATAGCCGTACTGGACCGTCCACTCGGGCTGGGTGACCGCTTCCCAAATGGCTTCAGGCGTCGCCCTTATGTACACGCGGTACATCTGGATCGTCTCGGACGTGGTCGCCGTGGTCATTTCTGTGCCTCCAAGTTGGATTTCAGGTTGGCGAGCGCCGAAGCGTGGCGCTCCGTGTACTTATCGATCCACCGGTCATGGATCAGCCGGATCGGGACGGGATTGAGGAAATGCAATTTCTCCCGGCCCGACTTGCGCGTGACGACAAGCCCCGCCTCTTCGAGCAGGCGTAGATGCTTCATGACGCCGATACGGGTCATGTCCACGTGGGACTCGAGCTCGGTCAACGTGCGACCTTCACGCTCGAAGAGAAGATCGAGCAGGAAGCGACGTGTCGGGTCGGCAAGCGCCTTGAACACAAGGTTGTCGTCCACACCGGGTCAGTATACGTAACTAAATGGTTACCTGTCAAGCGTGAACGCGGTGGTCGCGGTGGTCATGATTCTGCGCGCAACGATCGGCGATGAAGCTCGAGGCACTCGCACGCACCTGATCGGCACTGTCATGAACGGGCAGACTGGAGTTGTGGGTGATGCAGTCACATTCGAACTCGACGGCCACGTGGCAACGATCACCTACAACCGACCCGACGTTCTCAACGCCATCAACGCCGAGATGAGGCGGGACTTGAATGCTGCATTCTCACGTTTCCGAGATGACGAGGACGCGTGGGTAGCCATCGTGACCGGTGCCGGACGCGCCTTCTGCGCAGGCGGGGACCTCCGGGATGGAGCGGGGGCGGTTGGTGAGTTCGCCGGCACGTTCTGGGAAAAGCCGACGATGAATTCCTTTGAGAGTGGCTGGGAGATCTTCAAGCCGGTCATTGCCGCGGTGAATGGCTACTGCCTCGGTTACGGACTGACGCTTGCGACGTGGTGCGATTTCGTTCTGGCGAGTGACCGGGCTGAATTCGGGCTGCCAGAGGTGAACCTCGGAGTGCCTGCCATCGTTGCCTCCATACGCCTACCGCAGCGCCTCAACTGGGCAGATGCAATGGAGCTGCTGCTCACCGGGGAGCGCATCAATGCCGAACGAGCCCTTGCGATGGGACTGGCCTGGAAGGTCGTTCCTCATGAGACCCTCCTCGACGAGGCTCGTGCGTTGGCGACCCGCCTTCTCAACGGAGCACCCCTGGCTCAGCGCGTCATGAAAGAGATGGCGATGCGGACGCACCACATGCCAATGCTCGAAGCGATTCGTTTCGGTGAGACCATGCGGATCGTCGCCGGCCGTACGCAAGATGCCGTCGAAGGTGCCCGAGCATCGATGGAGCGACGCCCTCCGCGTTGGACCGGGAGATGAAACGCTGGGCGTAGCCACAAGGTCCTCGTCCCGGACCGGCGATCGAGGTTGCTCGAGGAGGGTGCCCGCCGAAGGCACAGCCTGGGTGCTGCGAGGTGTCCGGCGGGTGGCCGTCCGGCCGCGGGGATCGGGCCGGGGTTGTCCCGAGCCGGCAGCCATGGCACAATGAGTGGGTCATGAGCAAGCGCAGCAGCCGTCCAGAGATTCTGGTACTCGTAACGTAGGCGCGCGTCCACATCGCAGACCGCGCGCCTACCGACCTCCCGATCCGGGGGGTTTTTTCAATTTCCAGACCGATTCAAAGACATTCGACAGAGACACGGAACCCAGCGGAACAGGGGAGCCACCATGAAGATGACAGGGGCCCAGGCCCTCATCAAGAGCCTCGAAATGCAGGGGGTCGACGTGATGTTCGGCCTGCCCGGCGGCGCCATCCTGCCGGTCTACGACCCCATCATCGACTCTTCCATCCGCCACATCCTCGTGCGCCACGAGCAGGGCGCGGGCCACATGGCCGAGGGCTACGCCATGGTGACCGGGCGTCCCGGCGTCGCCATGGTGACGAGCGGCCCGGGGGCGACCAACATCGTCACGCCGCTGGCCAACGCCTACATGGACTCGACGCCGCTGATCGTCGTGTCGGGCCAGGTGGCCACGCCGGCCATCGGCACCGACGCCTTCCAAGAATGCGACATCACCGGCGTCACGATGGGCATCACCAAGCACAACTGGCTCATCAAGGACGTCGATGACATTCCTCGGGTGGTCGCCGCGGCCTTCCACGTCGCCACCACCGGGCGGCCGGGCCCGGTACTCATCGACCTGCCGAAGGACATCTCGAACGAGACGATGGAGTGGTACTGGCCGACGTCGGTCGACGACCTCGACCTGCCGGGCTACCACCCGGTGACCTTCGGCGACCCCGTGCTCGTCGGCGAGGCGGTCGAGCTCATCGCGCGGGCCGAGCGGCCGGTGCTCTACGTCGGGGGCGGCGTGCTGAAGGCGCGGGCCGCGGAGGCGCTGCGCGCACTGGCCGACCGCACCGGGATCCCGGTGGTCACGACCCTGATGGCGCGGGGCGCCTTCCCCGACTCGCACCCCCAGGCGCTCGGGATGCCGGGCATGCACGGCCACTACACCGCGGTCACCGCCATGCAGCGCAGCGACCTCTTGATCAACCTCGGCGCGCGCTTCGACGACCGCGTCACCGGCAAGATCTCGACGTTCGCGCCCGAGGCCAAGGTGATCCACGTCGACATCGACCCGGCCGAGCTCGGCAAGGTGCGCGTGCCCGACGTGGGCATCGCCGGGGACTGCCGCCAGGTGATCGGCGAGCTGCTGCTCGCCATGGACGCCCGGGGCGACGCGCCGGTGGTCCGGGATCTCGCGCCCTGGTGGCACCAGATCCGCGAGTGGCAAGAGCGTTACCCGCTCTACTACGAGGATGTGGAGGGCGGGGCGATCAAGCCGCAGAACGTGGTCGAGCAGCTGCGTGACTCGTCGCAGGAGGACACCATCGTGGTGGCCGGCGTGGGCCAGCACCAGATGTGGGCCTCGCAATACTGGAACTTCGAGCACCCCTACACCTGGGTCAACTCCGGCGGCGCGGGAACCATGGGATTCGCGGTGCCCGCCTCGATCGGGGCCAAGGTCGGGCGGCCCGACCGCACGGTGTGGGCCATCGACGGCGACGGCTGCTTCCAGATGACGGCCCAGGAGCTGGTCACCGCGAGCTCCGAACAGATCCCGGTGAAGATCGCCATCTTGAACAACGCCTACCTCGGCATGGTGCGCCAGTGGCAGGAAATGTTCTACGGGGAGCGCTATTCGGAGGTCTACCTCTCGCCCGACCTGCCCGACTACGTCAAGTGGGCCGAGGCGATGGGGTGTGTGGGCATCCGGGCCGAGACGCCCGAGGACGTCGGACCGGCCATCGAAAAGGCGAATTCGATCGACGATCGTCCGGTGGTGGTCGACTTTCGGACCGACGCCTTCGAGAAGGTGTATCCGATGGTGGCCGCCGGCTCTTCCAACGACGACATCGTCGTGCATCCCGACCAGCTGGCGCAGGGGGCGGGGCGGTGACGGCGGCCGGGTCGGGGTCGGGCACGACGGCGTTGCGCGCGATGCCCGGAGGAAAAGCGGGCGCCCCGGGCTCGGCTCACGGGGCGCCGCGCCATCACATCCTCTCGGTGCTGGTGGAGAACAAGGCAGGCGTGCTGGCCCGGGTGGCCGGGCTCTTCAGCCGCCGCGGCTTCAATATCTTCTCCTTGGCGGTCGCGCCCACCGACGAGGACGAGCGCTTCAGTCGCATCACCATCGTGGTCGATGTCGAGTCGGCGCCGCTGGAGCAGGTGATCATGCAGCTCGACAAGCTGGTCAACGTGGTCTCTATCGATGAGCTGTCGCCGGCCGAGGCGGTCGAGCGAGAGCTCGTGCTGGTGACCGTGGCGGTGGGCCCGACCGAGCGTTCACAGGTCATTCAGCTCGTGGGCGTGTTCGGCGGCGAGGTCGTGAGCGTGGGGGCCGATCGACTGACGGTCATGTTGGCGGGGCGGCCCGAGAAGATCGACGACTTCGAAGGGCTCCTCGAGTCCTACACCGTCGTCGAGCTCCAACGGACAGGGCGCGTGGCGCTGCCTAAGCTGGAACGCCACCACTGAGAGCAGCGCCGAGACAGCGCCGAGACAACGCCGAGAGCAGCGCTCAGAGAAACGCAACCACGCAGAGAACAGAAAGAGCAGGGATCATGGCCAAGCTGTACTACGAGTCTGACGCCGACCCGACCCTGATCGCGGGCCGCAAGGTCGCCATCTTGGGCTACGGCTCCCAGGGGCACGCGCACGCCCAGAACCTGATGGAGTCAGGTGTCGACGTCCGGGTCGCCCTGCGCGAGGGCAGCTCGAGCCGGCGCAAGGCTGAGGAGGCGGGCCTGCGCGTCCTGTCGCTGGCCGATGCCGCTTCCGAGGCCGACGTGATCATGATCTTGCTGCCCGACACCGAGCAGAAGGCGGCCTACGACGAGTTCGTGGCGCCCAACCTCAATGACGGTGACATGTTGATGTTCGCCCACGGCTTCAACATCCGGTTCGGACAGATCGTGCCGCCCCCGGGCGTCGACGTGACCATGGTCGCCCCGAAGGGCCCGGGACACCTCGTGCGCCGCACGTACACCGAGGGCGGCGGCGTGCCCTCACTGGTGGCGGTGCACCAGGACGCGACGGGCAAGGCGCGTGATCTCGCGCTGTCCTACGCGCACGCGATCGGGGCCACCCGAGCCGGCGTGCTCGACACGACCTTTGACGAAGAGACCGAAACCGACCTCTTCGGCGAGCAGGTGGTGCTCTGCGGCGGGCTGACGGCGCTCGTGACCGCCGGCTTCGAGACCCTCGTCAACGCCGGGTACCAGCCCGAGTCGGCCTACTTCGAGTGCCTGCACGAGCTCAAGCTCATCGTCGATCTCATGTACGAGCAGGGCATTGCCGGCATGCGCTACTCCATCTCGGACACCGCCGAGTACGGCGACCTCACCCGCGGCCCCCGCGTCATCGACGACGCCGTGCGGGCGACGATGCAATCGATCCTCGACGACATCCGCAGCGGCGCCTTTGCCGAGGAGTGGATCGCCGAGAACAAGGCGGGGCGCCCACGCTTTCAGGCGCTGCGCGAAGCGGGTAAGGCCCACCAGATCGAGTCGGTGGGCGCCGAGTTGCGCGCGATGATGCCCTTCATCTCGGCCGGGAAGACCCGGGTGCAGGACGCCTCGGGGGGCTGAGCCGGCGAGCGCCGTGCGAGAGCGCCGGCGGGGACGGTGCTCGAGTTCGTCTGGTCTAGGGGGTTACGCGGAGGAGGACCATGTTGTCCGAGGCATCCGCTTCGGCCAGGGCGCTGAGCACCGCAGCAAGCGCTTGCTCGCCTGTCGTCGCGCCAGTGAACTCGATCCCGACCCGAACCAGGCCAGGCTCGATCATGAGGGCATTCTTGATCTCTCCCTCGAGAGGGACTCGAGCGGACTCTTTGGCGGACGGAACCTCGACCGCGATCGTGCGTCCAAGCAGCTCGGCTTCGTGCTGGTGACGGAACATGAGCCCCATGCCCAGCGCTGAGAGGTCGAGGATCCAGCACACTTGCCAGCCGTCTGGAGCCAACTGGTCCTCGAGGAGACAAATCCCCTCCACGTTGGCCAGCTGGCGTGGCGCTCGCCGTCCGGTCGCCATTTCTTCTCCTCCCCGTCATGGACGCCTCGAGACGCCGATCTGCACTGCTCGTTCACGACGGTCGAGCGACCTCGGGTCGTCGCGGGTCGAAAACGTGCTCTGCTATTTCTCGGCACGATCCGTCCTGGCCCGCGCAACGTCGTAACAAATCTGGCGCGATGGACTCCGCCGGCGTGACCGCGCCCCACGCTGGACTGTGACGTCACGCGACGTCACGCCACGTCAGGTCGCGTCAGGTCGCGTCAGGTCAGGTAAGAGCGACGGGGACCTGTAGGTGGGGACCTGTATATGTAACCTTCCGAAAAGGGGGGTGGTTAACGAAGGATATCTCGATATCCATCGTTAATTGGGGGGGTTTTCGGAAGGATACATATACGGGTCGAAACTGGTACCCGGACCCTCGGGTGGTCGAGCTCGACTGCGACGATCGACGAATCGACGAACTGACCAGCCACAGGGTTGACTATGACATCAAAGTGATGTCATAGTGACACCATGAAGATGTCACTGGTGGTGGAGGGCCTGCGATCCGATGTGATCAGTGTCGGTGAGCTGGGCGACGACACCGTCGCCGAGGTGGCAGAGCGCATCGCGGAGCTGCTCGGCCGTTCGGTGCCCGGCCGCATCCTCGACCTCCTCTCTGACGTGGCCGCCGAGCTGTCCGCCGAGCTGCCCGAAGGCCGCGTCGAGATCCGGGTCGCCGGCGACGACGTCGACCTGGCCTACCTCGAGGATGAGCACGCCACCAGCAGCGACCAGCCCGGCGACGGAACCTCCGGCGGGGACCTCTCGGCGCGGATCACCTTGCGCCTGAGCGAGGGCCTGAAGAACCGGGTCGAAGAGGGTGCCGCGCGCGAGGGCGTCTCGGTCAACGCCTACATCGTGCGGACGCTCGAGCGCGGGGCGTCGGCGCAGCGGTTCAAGAGCGGGCGCGGGGGCAACCGCCTGCGCGGCTACGGCTCGACCTGAAAGGAGCACGGACATGGACAAGACATTCGAGACCCCGGGCCAGGTGCGCCTCGTGGTGGAGAACGCCGTCGGCTTGGTTGCGATCACCTCGCTGGCGACGTCGACGACAACCGTCTCGCTCGAACCGGAGACGCCGGGTGCCGAGGAGCTGGTCGAGCGGGCGACGGTCGAGTTCCGACCGATGGGCAGCCGTCACCTCGTCGTCGTGAAGGTGCCGAACGTGCACGGGATGCGCTTCCTGCGCCGCAATGCCGTGACGGTGCGGGTGGAGTTGCCCGAGGGGAGCGACGTCACCGTCGTCACGGCCTCGGCCGATATCGAGGTCACAGGCCCGGTTGGCCGGGCCGACGTCAAGACGTCGAGCGGCGACATATCGACCGACGACGTGAGGGCCGACGTCCATGCCAAGACAGCAAGCGGCCACATCACAGTCGGCAACGTCGGCGGCGAGGTACGCGCACACACGGCTTCGGGAGATTTGCGCTGCTCGAGCGTCGCGGGCAGCGCCGTATTTGCGACGGCATCGGGTGACCTCGAGCTCGGCGCCGCAGGCGGCCGCGTCGAGGTGAAGGCGACCTCGGGCAGTGTGCGGCTGGGCGAGCTCACCCATGGCGCGAAGATCATCAACGTCTCGGGCGACGTGCGCGTGCTCGCGTTGGGCGAGGGCGCGCTCCACGTGCGCTCGGTGTCAGGTGACGTGTCGGTCGGTGTCGCCCGGGGTGTGGACCTCCAGGTCGATGTCGAGACGATGTCGGGCTCGGTGAGCTCGGACATCCCCCTCGAGGACCGCCCGGGGTCGACGCGCCATGAGACGCGGGTTGACCTCACTGTGCGCAGCGTCTCGGGGAACGTCCAGATCGCGCATGCGCTCGAGCAGGTGGCCTGAGCCCTTGGCGGGGCGCGCCCAGCTCAGCAGGTACGGGCGCCAGACTGTCGGGCGTGCCCAGGCGATTCCCAGCCTCGATCGCCGCGGCCCTGTTGTCGGCGATGTCGGCGATGTCGGCGGTGGCGCTGTCCGTCGTGGTGGCGCCCGGCTCGGGATCGGCCACCACGACAGCGTCGTTGCCCAGCCTGCACACGAAGGTCCTGGCCTCCGTCGGCGCGCCGGCCGTTTCTGGCCTGATCCGGTCACGGGGCGGCCCGTACCTGATCGATCGCAGCGGGCGCGTCGTCTTCTTCCATGGCGTGGACGCCGTCTACAAGTACCCGCCGTACGAGCTGTTCCCCGCCCCGGGCAAGCCCTGGAACTTCTCGGCGGCCGACGCGTCGCTGATGGCTCGGCTCGGCTTCAACGTCGTCCGGCTCGGCATGACCTGGAAGGGGCTGGAGCCGGGGACGTTGGCGGCGAACGACCCGGCCATCTGCAGCCGCGGCACACCGCGGAATCCCGACCAGTTCAACCGGGCCATCTTCAACCGCTATGTGAAGCGGCTGACGACGACGGTCGACCTGCTTGGCCGCTACCACATCTACACGGTCCTCGACATGCACCAGGACGTGTACAACGAGCTGTTCGAAGGCGAGGGTGAACCGAACTGGGCGGTGTGCACGGACCACAAGCCGAGCGTCGACCCTCCGGGGCGGTGGTCCCTCGAGTACGGCACCGCCGCCGCGGGCATCGCCTTCAGCCACTTCTGGCATAACAACGTCCGGGGTGATCTCCAGGGTGAGTACGACCGGATCTGGGGACTTGTGGCCCGCGCCTTTCGCGCCAATCCGTGGGTCCTCGGCTATGACCCGTTCAACGAGCCCTTTTCCACATCTCTCATCCGCTTCGGTGACGCGCACTTCGATGCGCAGCTCGAGTGCTTCTATACGGGCACCAGCCACATCGGTAACGTCCTCCACGGCGCGCCGCTGCTGAAGTGTCCGGCCGACGACCCGACCGAGGGCGTCGTACCGACCATCCTGGCCAACGACCCCCGTCATCTGATCTTCGACGAGCCCGACAACTTCGCCAGCCGTGGCTTCCCGACGTATCTCGGCCCCATGGGCCTCCGCAATCTCGTCTTCAACGTCCACATCTACTGCGGGGCTCGCAGCCCGGTCACAGGGAACCCGGCCAACATGGACGCCTGTGCGGACCAAGAGGCGCACTCACTCTTCGTGCGGGCGGCCGACCGCCCGGCCATGACGTCGCCGGAGCAGCCTGGCGGTCCTGCCTGGTTCGTCAGCGAGTTCGGCGCGTCGAGCAACCGGGTGCTGTTGGATTCGGTGACCGCGCAGATGGACGCAGAGCAGGTGGGCTGGGCGTACTGGGCCTGGAAGTACTACAACGATCCCACGGGCAGCTCGGACGAGTCGCTCGTCATGGCCAACGGCAGGCTGCGTTCGACGGCGTTCGTTCTCAGTCAGGTCTATCCGCAGGCAGTCGCCGGCACCCCGATCTCGTTCAGCTACTCACCGCTGAGCGACGTCTTCGCCCTCACATACGTGGCGAACCATAAGATCCACGCGCCGACGGCCGTCTTCGTGCCGACAGAGATCCACTACCAGCACGGGTACTGCGCGACGGTGCGGGGCGGGCGTGTTACCTCGGCGCGGGGGAGTGACCATCTGTTGGTGCAGAGCGCACGGTCCGCCACGCGGGTGACCGTGCGGGTGGTGCCGGGCCGGTGCCCCCGCCTCCGCCACTGACGGCACGCTCGGTCGAGCGCCGCTTGGGTGGCGCGCAGTTGTGACGTCCCGGGTCGTCACCGCGCACGGTGGACGTAGGGTGGTTGCATGTGCCGGAACATCACCACGTTGCGCGGGCTCGAGCCGGCGGCGACACCCGAGGAGATCGAAGCGGCGGCGCGCCAGTACGTGCGCAAGGTCAGCGGCGTGCAGTCGACGTCGCCGCAGACCGAGCAGGCCTTCGAGCAGGCCGTCACCCAGATCACCGAGACCACTGCCAGGCTGCTGGCCTCGCTGCCGCCAAGGCGCCAACCGCCGCCCAGCCTGCCGCCGCTGCGACGGATCGCCGCCAAGACGGTCACCAGCCCTTCTGCCTAGCGAGCCCACCGCGACTTAATATCCCTTGACAGTTATATTCTGTTAGGAGCATATTAACGGGGTGACGAGCACGTTCGAGGTGCTGGCCGAGGAGAGTCGGAGGCGCATCCTCGACGCGCTGGTGGAAGGTGAGCGGCCAGTGGGTGACCTGGTCGAGACCCTGGCGCTCAGCCAACCCGCCGTCTCCAAGCACCTCAAGGTGCTGCGCGAGGCGGGGCTGGTCGAGTCCCGAATCGACGCCCAGCGCCGCATCTATCGGGTTCGGGCGGAACCCTTGCGCGAGGTCGATGTCTGGCTGGCGCCGTACCGCCGGCAATGGGCGGCCCGCCTCACTGCCCTGGAGCGCCACCTCGAGATCATGGAAGACGCGGGAGAGGAGCCCTTTGCGTGAACGACGATGCCCCCGCCCCAGCAGATGACCCCAACGACACCGACGCAGACGGGACCCTCACGCACGAAGGGGACCTGTCGGTCCTGCGCTACCGCCGGCGCTTCGCCCACTCTCAGGACAAGGTGTGGCGGGCGCTGACCGAGGACGAGCATTTGGCCCACTGGTTCCCCACCACCATCGAGGGAGCGCGGGCGGCCGGGGCCCCGTTGCACTTCTCGTTCCGCGAATCCGAGGGCGAGCCCTTTGACGGCGAGATGCTCGTCTTCGACCCCCCGGCGTGCATGGAACTGCGCTGGGCCGATGACCTCTTGCGTTTCGAGCTCGTCGCCGCGGGAACCGGGTGCATGTTGTCCTTGACGGTCACCTTTCCCGAGCACGGCAAGGCGGCGCGCGACGCGGCCGGTTGGCACGTCTGCCTCGAGCAGCTCGGCTTCGTGTGCGCCGGCGATCCGCTGCCGTGGCGGCCACCCGATCGCTGGCGCGCGGTCCACCCCCGCTATGTCGAGCGGCTCGGCCCGGCGGCTTCGACCATCGGGCCACCCGAGGAGTGGGAGCGGGTGCGCGGCGCGGACGCCGACGCGGACCGCGACACCGTCCCCGCCGATGACTCAGCGCGCTGAGACGCGCACCGGGAGGTCGAGCAGGCCGCGCAGCGTGAAGCTGGGGCGCCAGTGGGCCTCGGCGGAGGTGAGCTCTATGGCGGTGAAGCGGGCCAGCAGCGCGTTGAATGCGATCTCGCCCTCCATGCGGGCGAGCGGCGCACCGATGCAGTGATGTATGCCCCACCCGAAGCTGAGCGGCGTGTTGTCGCTGCGGCGCAGGTCGAGCTGGTCGGGGTCGTCGAAGCGTGCGGGGTCGCGGTTGGCCGCGCCTTGGAGGACCACGATGCGTTCGCCGCGCACGAGCGGCTCACCCAACAGATCGGCCGGCTCGAGCGCCGTGCGCAAGTTGAACTGCACCGGGCTGTCGTAGCGCAGCAGCTCCTCGACGGCGGAGGGCGCGAGCTCGGGATGGCGCCGCCACTCGGCCAGTTGGTCGGGGTGTCGCAGGAGGGCGAGCAACCCGTTGCCCAACAGGTTGGTGGTCGTCTCGAAACCGGCGGCGAAGAGCAAGATGGCGGTGGAGGTGATCTCCTCGTCAGTCAGCCGGTCGTCGCTCTCGCGTGCCTGCACCAGGGCGCTCAGCAGATCGTCGCGGGGATGGCGGCGCCGGTCGTCGAGCAGCTCGGCGAAATAGCCGCCCAGGTAGATCACCGCGTCGATGGCGGCACCGGTCTCCTCCTCGCTCAGCACCGGCTCGATCCCCTTGGCTGCCGCCCGCACGGAGGGCTGCAGCCCGGCGCGTTCAGCGGCGGGAACCCCGACCAGCTCGCCGATGACGTCCATCGGCAGCGGCAACGCGAACTCGGCGATGAAGTCCACGTCGCCTCGCTCCGACAGCGTGTCGAGCAGCGCGTCGACGAGGGCGTGGATGGCCGGCCGCAGGCGCTCCACTTGACGCGGCGTGAACGAGCGCGAGACCAGGCGGCGCAGGCGGGTGTGATCGGGCGGGTCCGAGAGGAGCATGTTGTGCTTGGACCCCTCGAGGAACTCGCCGCGCCGCGTGCCCGCGTCGCTGAAGATGCCCGTCGAGGTGTCCTCGATCCCCATGCCCCTTCCGAGCCGTGGGTCGCGTAGTACGCCGAGGCACTCCTCGTAGCCGTTGACGACGTAGGGCCCGAAGGCGGTGCGGCTCACCCGGGACTCCGCCCGCATCTGCGCGTAGTACGGGTAGGGGTCGGCCTGGCCCTCGGGGGTGGCCAGCACCTGGAGCAGCAGGCCGTCGAGGGTGGGGCTCGTCGCGATCGTCATGTGGTTTGCAGCCTTCGTACCGCCCCTCCGAAGAAACACTATGACGCGGACGAAGTGGGTCACCAGGCCGGGGCGGGATTTGCCACAGGGCGTGACCGACGCCTCCGCCAAGGCTAAGAATCGGTGGGCACCCCTGGGCACCCCACCGATCGGATTCCAATGAGCATGCAAGGCAAGGTCGTCGTCGTCACCGGGTCCAACACCGGAATCGGGCTGGAGACCGCAGTCGGCGTGGCCGCCCAGGAGGCCACGACGGTGCTGGCGTGCCGCAACCCCGCCAAGGGGGAAGCGGCGGTCAAGGAGGTGGTGCGGCGCACCTGGAACGAGGACGTGCACGTCGTCCCGCTCGACTTGGCCGACCTGGCCTCGGTCCACAAGGCAGCCGACGAGATCTCGTCGCGCTGGGACCGCCTCGACGTGCTGGTCAACAACGCCGGTGGGACGTGGTCCCAACGCCAGGTCACGGCCCAGGGCTTCGAGTACACGATTGGTGTCAGCCACCTCGGGCACTTCTATCTGACGCTCCAGCTGCTACAGCGGCTACAGCGGTCCGCCCCCGCCCGCATCGTCAACGTCACCTCCGTTGGGCATCACTTCGCGTCCAAGGGAATGCGCTTCGAGGACCTCCAGAGCGAGCGCGGCTACGACGGGATGGAGGCCTACTGCCGGGCCAAGCTGGCCAACGTGCTGTTCACCCGGGAGCTGGCTCGCCGGCTCGACGCCGGGGCGGTCACGGCCAACGCCACCCACCCGGGTTGGGTCCGCAGCCGCTTCGGCATGGACGGGGACCTCTCCGGCGTCATGGGGTTCGGCATCCGGATGATCCGGCCGCTCCAGATCAGCCCGAAGCGCGGCGCCAGGACGTCGATCTACCTGGCCACGTCGCCAGACGTTGCGCAGACGACAGGTATGTACTGGGTGCGGTCGAAACCGGGGCACATGGCCCGCCAGGCCCGCGACGACGAGGCGGCCGTGCGCCTGTGGGACGAGAGCGAGCGGTTGCTCGACTCGGTCGGATTCGCCGTCAGCTGAGGCGAGGCCGGGGCAGGGTCTGACTCCGGCCAGTAATCCGGTCAGGCGTCGCGGGTCATCATCCGCCAGGCGCCGATGGCGGTCCAGAACACGATCCAGCCCACGATCACCAACGAGGCCGCCACGGTGGACTCCGGTATCAGCATGTTGCCCAGTCCGCCGCCACCACCGCCGCCGGGCCCACCGCCGCTGAACGGCGTCGGCAACCCGCCCGGTTCGATATGCAACATCGCCACACCAACGATGCCCCGCTCGACATTGAGCAGGTGCGAGATGATGTGGCGGCTGAAGATCGGCGTGAAGATCAACTCCAGCACGACGAGGAGGATCACCGGCACCGTGCGCTGGCCCATCAGCGAGGACAGCCCGAGCCCGACGATGAACCCGATGGTCGCCTCCAACGCGATCCACAGCCCGACGTCGACCATCAACGATGTCGGGGGGACCAAGAAGTTGGTGCTGTAGTTGGCGTAGTCCTGGTTGGCGACCGAGACGGCGAACGCCCGGATCTGGGCGGGCGATTCATTGTTGGGTACGGTGATCGTGCCCTTCGGCGTCTTGATGACCGAACCGGCCGGCGGACCGCTGGTCTGTCCGCCTCCGCACGGCACGTTCGGCGGCGGGCTGTTCAGCCCTGGGCCCCCGTTGAAGGCGAAATCGCAGATGACCTCGTCGGCATGCGACGCCGCCCAGCTGTCCAGCGCCGGGCGCGAGAGCCCCTGCGGCACATTGACCCCGTCGTAGTTGAGCTGGGTCGGGGCGGCGAACACGCAGACCGCGCAGACGATCGTGTAGCCGACGGCCACCATCGCGATCACGATCGCCAGCCCGGCGGGGATGCGGGCGAGGTAGAGGGCCATGCGGGAGCGGCCGGTGATGACGAGATGGCGGAACATCCCCTCGGTGAGGTCGACCGAGCCCGCCGTGCAGCCGACGACGGCCGCCACGATGAACCCGAAGACGTACATGAAGCCGAGCACCAGCGTGGTGAAGATGGTGTAGCCCCCGGCCGGTCCGTAGGACTTGGGGGCGACGGCGTGAGAGATGAGGCGCACGGCGAGGAAGACGACCGGGATGCCGATGTTCACGGCGATCAGGGCGATCATGAGCCCGCGCCGCCGGCGCAGCTCCATGAAGCGCGTCGTGATCATCCCCCACGTCGGGATCCACGAGCCGCGGTGGTCGCCCCGCGGTGCCACCGGAACCGTCTCGGGGGCCGGACCGGGCGCCGGTGCGCCGACGTCGGTGATCGTGGTCATTCCGGTGCCCCCAGACGCTTCGTGACCTCGAGGAACCACGATTCGAGCGAGGCCTGGATGTGCTGGAGCCGGTACACGGGGATCCCGCCCTCCACCAGGAGTCGGTTGATCTCCGCGATGGCATCGCGCTCGGTGCCCTCAGGCAGTGTGATGGCCAGGCCGTCTGGCCCGGTCTGGACGTGGGCGCCGAACGCGGTGCCGTCGAGCAGGTGGCGCGCCCGGTCGGGGTCAGCGCATTCAACCTGTACTTCGAAGGAGGACCCGGCGAGCAGCTGGGAGATGGGACCCTGGCGGATCACCGCGCCGCGGTCGACGATGGCAACTGCGTCGCAGGTGCGCTCGACCTCGTCGAGCAGATGCGACGACAGCACCACCGTGCGGCCTTCGGCCACGAGCGACTTGATCATGTCGCGCATGTCGAGCATCCCCCCCGGGTCGAGACCGTTCATCGGCTCGTCGAGGATCAGCAGTTGCGGATCACCGAGGAGACACGCGGCGACGCCCATTCGTTGGCGCATGCCCATGGAGTACTTCGACACCTTGTCGTTGGCGCGGTGCAGGATGCCCACGCGCTCGAGCGCCGGCTCAATGCGGCCTTTGGCCGCGGGCTCGCGGGCCGCGGCCAAGATCTGCAGGTTCTGTCGGCCGGTCAGATGACCGTGGAAGCGGGGCTCGTCGACGATGGCGCCGACACGGGCCAGGGCCAGGTCGCGATGCCGTGGGACCTGGTGTCCGAGGAGGGACATGGTGCCGGAATCCGCGTGGGTGAGGCCGAGCAGCACCCTGATCAGCGTCGTCTTGCCGGCGCCGTTGGGACCGAGGTAGCCGAAGGCGCAGCCGCGGGGAACGAGGAGTTCGACGTCGTTCACGGCGATGTTCTCGCCGAATCGTTTCGTCAGCCCGTGAGTCTCGACGGCCCATTGTTTGTCGCCGACGGCCGCCGGCGGCGAGTTCGCCAGTGTTGCACTGCTCATGCTCTGACCTTCACCTTCTTGCGTACGGCCCAGCCTGGTCTCAGCTATACCCGGTATAGTACAGAGAAGGTCGCGGGGAGAGCCATGGTGCTCTCAGCAGTCTTTGGCTGGGGTTAGCACCAGTCCTGTCGGCGGCGCGGAAGGTTGGCGGCGCGGAAGGCAGTCGGCAGAGTCCGTCGCCCTGGGTCAGTTGGCTAGCGCGCCGACGACATGGGTGATGCAGCCGCAGAGCGAGGCGACATCGTCGGGCTCGATGGCAGGGAACATGGCGATGCGCAGCTGGTTGCGCCCGAGCTTGCGATACGGCTCGGTGTCCACGATGCCGTTCGCCCGCAACACGGCGGCGACCGCCGACGCGTCGACGGCGTCGACGAAGTCGATGGTCCCCACGACATGGCTGCGTTGGGCCGGGTTCTCGACGAACGGTCGGGCGAAGCCGGAGGACTCGGCCCAGGTGTAGAGGATCTCGGCCGAGCGGTCGCAACGCGTGGCGGTCCACTCCAGTCCGCCGTTCTCGTTCATCCAGTCGATCTGCTCGGCCAGGAGGAAGATGGTGGCCAGCGTGGGCGTGTTGTAGGTCTGGTCCAACACCGAGTTGTCGACCGAGGTCTTGAGGTCCAAGAAGGCAGGGATCCAGCGGCCCGAGCCGGCGATGCGCTCGACCCGTTCGAGCGCGGCGGGCGACATGAGCGCGATGTAGAGGCCACCGTCGCTGGCGAAGCACTTCTGCGGGGCGAGGTAGTAGCAGTCGAACTCGGCCGGGTCGACGCGCAGCCCGCCCGCCCCCGAGGTTCCGTCCACGGCGACCAGGCCGCCGCCCTCGCTGGGAAGCGCGGCACCCGTCGGGCGCCGGATCGACATGGCCACACCGGTCGAGGTCTCGTTGTGCGTGAGGGCGTAGAGGTCGACCGAAGGATCGGCCACCGGCAACGGGTGGGTGCCCACCTCGGACTCGATCACCTGGGGGTCCTTCAGGTGCGGAGCGGCCTTCACGCACGCGGCGAACTTCGAGGAGAACTCCCCGAAGCTCAGGTGCTGGCTCTGCTCTTCGATCAGCCCGAACGTCGCGGCGTCCCAGAAGCAGGTCGTGCCCCCGTTGCCGAGCACGACCTCGTAGCCGTCGGGCAGCGAGAACAACGAGCGCATGCCGGCGCGCACCCGGCCCACCTGAGCCTTGACCGTCTTCTGGCGGTGGCTGGTGCCGAGATACGTTCCGGCCACCTCGGCCAGTGCGTCGACCTGTGCGGGGCGGACCTTGGACGGCCCGGACCCGAAACGCCCGTCGGAGGGGAGCAGCGAGGGCGGGATCGTGATGTCGGGGATGTCTGGCACGTATGAGATCATGACATCCGTGACGACCGTTCCCTCCGCGACCGAGCTCCGTCGGATCTCCCGCCGGGCCGCCGCCGTCGCGCCCTCGGCCACCCTCGCGGTCGATGCGAAGGCGAAGGCCCTGCAGGCGGCAGGGGAACATGTCATCGGCTTCGGCGCGGGCGAGCCGGACTTCCCGACGCCGGCGCACATCGTCGAGGCCGCGGTCGAGGCCTGCCGCGACCCCGCCAACCACCGTTACACGCCGACCGGCGGTATCCCGGCGCTGCGCGAGGCCATCGCGGTCAAGACAAAGCGCGACTCGGGATTCGAGGTCGCCGCCTCTCAGGTGCTGGTCACCAACGGTGGCAAGCAGGCGGTGGCCAACGCGTTCGCTGTGCTGTGCGACCCCGGCGACGAGGTCATCGTGCTGGCCCCGTACTGGACCACCTACCCCGAGTCGATCCGGCTCGCCGGCGGCACGCCGGTCTACGTGTCCTCCGACGAGACGACGGGGTTCCGCTCGAACGTCGAGGACCTCGAGGCCGCCTGGACGCCCAACACCAAAGCATTGCTCTTCGTGTCGCCCTCCAACCCGACCGGTGCGGTGTACTCGCGCGCCCAGATCGAGGCCATCGGCCGCTGGGCCGTGTCCAAGGGCATCTGGGTGCTCACCGACGAGATCTACGAGCACCTCGTCTACGGCGGCGCCGAGCACCACTCCATGCCGGTGCTGGTGCCCGAACTGGCCGACCGCTGCCTGGTCGCCAACGGGGTGGCCAAGACCTATGCCATGACCGGGTGGCGGGTCGGGTGGCTGATCGGTCCCGCCGACGCCATCACCGCAGCCACCAACATCCAGAGCCACGAGACGTCCAACGTGGCGAACGTCTCACAGCGCGCCGCGCTCGCCGCCGTCTCCGGCGGCCTCGACGATGTCGCCGCCATGCGCGAGGCCTTCGACCGCCGTCGGCGCGCGATCGTCACGATGCTCAACGACATCGACGGCGTCGTGTGCCCCGAGCCCGAGGGCGCGTTCTACGCGTTTCCCTCGGTCAACGGACTGCTCGGCAAGTCCCTCCGGGGACAACGTCCGGCGACCAGCGCGGAGCTGGCCGAGATCTGCATCACCGAGGCCAAGGTGGCTGTCGTCCCCGGTGAAGCGTTCGGCGCGCCGGGCTACTTCCGCATGTCCTACGCGCTGTCCGACCACGACCTCGCCGAGGGTGTGTCCCGGCTGGCCAGCCTCTTCGCCGAGGCGCAAGACTGAACCGCAGCGAAGCAGTCGGGGGCACGACCGTCGAGAGACACTCGAGGCGGGGGGAGTAAGGAGACCACCGCGGTGGCACGTGTACTGGTGACGGAGAAGATCGCGCAGAGCGGGCTCGACCTGCTCTCCAACGCAGGTCACGACGTCGACGTCCAAGAGGGGCTCACCCCCGAGCAGCTCCTCGGGGCGGTGGTCGGAGCCCACGCCCTCATCATCCGCTCGGCCACGAAGGTCACCCCCGAGGTGCTGGCCGCAGGCACCACGCTCGTGGTGGTGGGCCGGGCCGGCGTCGGCCTGGACAACGTGGACGTCACAGCGGCGACCGAGCGCGGCGTCATGGTGGTGAACGCGCCGACGTCGAACATCCTCTCGGTGGCCGAGCAGGCCATGGCGCTCCTGCTCGCCCAGGCTCGCAACATCCCCCAGGCCCATTCGGCGCTCGTCGCCGGCCGCTGGGAGCGCTCGAAATGGGAGGGCGTCGAGTTGCACGGCAAGATCCTCGGCGTCGTCGGGCTCGGACGGGCGGGTTCGCTGGTAGCCCAGCGGGCCCACGCTTTCGGCATGGAGCTCATCGGGTACGACCCCTTCGTGTCCCAGGAGCGGGCCCGGGCCATGGGTGTGCGACTGGTGGGCATCGAAGAGCTCGTCGCCGAGGCGGACTTCGTGTCGATCCACACGCCCAAGACGCCCGAGACCATGGGTCTGTTCGGACGCGACCTGCTCTCCAAGGCCAAGCCCGGCATCCGCATCGTCAACACGGCGCGCGGTGGGATCGTCGACGAGGACGCGCTCGCCGACGCCATCCGCGACGGCATCGTGGCGGGTGCCGGCCTCGACGTGTTCGCCACTGAGCCCTGCACCGAGTCGCCGTTGTTCGAGCTGCCCGGCGTGGTGGTATCGCCGCATCTCGGCGCGTCGACCGAGGAGGCACAGGACAAGGCCGGCGTCACCATCGCCGAGCAGGTGCTGCTGGCGTTGGCCGGCGACTTCGTGCCCTACGCGGTGAACGTGGCCGCGACCGACGTCACCGACGTGGTCCGTCCCTTCATGGGGCTCGCCGAACAGCTGGGCCGCTTCTTCGTCGGACTCCACGACGGCCTGCCCGACGCCATCGACATGGAGTACCAGGGCGAGCTGGCGGGGGAGAGCACGGGCATCCTCACGCTGTCTGTCCTCAAGGGCATCTTCGACGGCTCGACCGAGGAGCCGGTGTCCTACGTGAACGCCCCGCAGCTGGCGGCGCAGCAGGGCCTGCAGGTGCGGGAGTCCTCGACAACGACGTCACACGATTACAAGTCGCTCATCACATTGCGCTCGGGCAGCCACTCGGTGGCGGGCACGCTCATCTCGGTCGGCCTGCGCATCGAGCCGCGGATCGTGGTGGTCGACGACCACCTGGTCGAGGTGCCGCCGTCGACCCACATGATCGTCGTGCGCAACGACGACCATCCTGGCGTGATCGGCATCGTCGGCACCGCGCTCGGCGCGGCCGGCGTATCGATCTCGTCCATGGCGGTGGGCCCGAGTCCCGAGACCACGACGGCGATGATGGTGATCTCGACGACGACGGCTGCACCCGACGCAGTGGTGGAGCAGTTGCGCGGCGACGAGGGGATCCTCGACATCCACCGCGTCACGCTCTGACCCGAAGTTCAGTCCTTCGGCTTGCGCGGGACGTCGGGCCAGGTGTCGAGGCTACCGATCACCGGCTCGCCGGCGCGCAGCTCTCGCCTCGGCGCGCGGTCGAGCAGCACGGCACGGACGACCACCAAGGCACCGATCACGAGGGCGGCCCGGGACAGTGTCGAGAGGAGGCGGCGCATCCCGACCACGGTAGCGTGACCTGCTATGGCCACCTTGCAGGGCGTCGCCCCCATTTTTCCCACCGCTGACTTCGACATGATGCGGGCCCACTACGAGGCCCTGGGCTTTTCCGTGCACGAGCACGGGGGCGGGTACGGGACCGTCGAGCGTGACGGCGTCAAGATCCACTTCCGCCTCGTGCCCGGCTTGGGCACCGCGTCCCCCGACCCGGAGGGATCTGACGACGATCCGGGCACCCAGCAGAGTGCGGCGTACATCGCCGTCGACGATGCGGACGCCCTGCACGCAGAGTGGAAGGCAGCGGGCGTCGGCGAGACGTCTGACCTCTTCGACCCGGGCTTCGGAGTGCGGGAGGCGGCGCACGTCGATAGCGACGGCAACCTGCTCCGCTTCGGCTCGCCGGTGCGGCGTTCTTGACTGCGGTCTCCGCCGATGTAGAATTGCGCTCGTTATGAAGGTACTCATTTCGGACCTGCTGCTTACCTGACGGCGAACGCCACATCGCGTTCGTCTGCAACCTCCTGCGCCGAAGGCCAGGGGGTTTTTTGTTGGGCCGGCACCGGTAGGGGCCGAATGAGTTCACAGATACCAGACATGCCCGCACGGGGCGAAGGGAAGGAAAGACCGATGGCTGAGGGACGGAAAGGGAGTGGTGACGACGTGGAGCGGGGTCGTCTGGCCCTGCCCTGCGATCCGTCGCCCATGGCCTTCGACAAGTACCGCTCGCACGTCCCGCTCGTCCTGCACGACCGGACCTGGCCCGACGAGCAGTTCGACCACGCGCCCCGCTGGGCGAGCGTCGATCTGCGCGACGGCAACCAGGCGCTCATCGACCCCATGGACTCCGAGCGCAAGCTCTCGCTGTTCCAGACCTTGATCGACGTCGGGTTCAAGGAGATCGAGGTCGGGTTCCCCTCGGCCTCCCAGACCGACTACGACTTCCAGCGCCTGATCATCGATGAGAACCTGATCCCTGACGACGTCGAGATCCAGGTGCTCGTGCAGTGCCGCCAGGAGCTGATTGAGCGCACCTTCGAGTCATTGGCCGGTGCGCGGCGCGCGGTGGTGCACTTTTATAACTCGGTGTCCGAGCTGCAGCGCCGGGTGGTCTTCGGGCTGGACAAGGCTGGCATCACCGACATCGCCGTGAAGGCCGCCGAGCTCTGCAAGAAGTACGAGGCGCAGGTTCCCGGCACCGAGGTCCGCTACGAGTATTCGCCGGAAAGCTTCACCGGCACCGAGCCTGACTACGCCGTGGAGATCTGCGAAGCGGTGATGGATGTGATCGAGCCCACTCCCGAACGGCCGGTGATCCTGAACCTGCCCGCCACGGTCGAGATGTACAGCCCCAACGTCTATGCCGACGTCATCGAGTGGTTCGGGCGCACCATAAAGAACCGCGACAGCATCGTGCTCAGCCTGCACCCGCACAACGACCGGGGGACGGCCGTGGCCGCGGCGGAGCTCGCCGTGCTGGCCGGCGCCGACCGCGTCGAGGGCACTCTCTTTGGGAACGGAGAGCGAACCGGCAACGTCGACATCGTGACGCTGGCTATGAACCTCTTCTCGCAGGGCGTCGACCCGACGCTCGATTTTCGCGACATCGAAAAGGTGCGCCGGGTGGCCGAGTACGCCACCCGCCTGCCGGTCCATCCGCGTCACCCTTATGCGGGCGACCTGGTTTACACGGCCTTCTCCGGCTCGCACCAGGACGCCATCAAGAAGGGCATGGCCGCCATCGGCAGCGACTACGACGAGTGGGAGGTGCCCTACCTGCCCATCGACCCCAAGCACACCGGGCGCACCTACGAGGCGATCATCCAGGTGAACAGCCAGTCCGGCAAGGGTGGCGTCGCCTACGTGATGGACACCGACCACGGCCTCGACCTGCCGCGGCGACTGCAGATCGAGTTCTCAAAGCGTGTCCAGGAGATCACCGAGGAGAGCGGGACGGTGATCCCGTCCGGCCAGATGCGCGACGTGTTCGAGGAGATCTACCTTCCTGAGGACGCCGGGCTGCGCCTCATGACGAGTGAGGTCTCGACGGGCGGTGGCCACACCAGCGTGACCGCGCAGCTGTTGGTCGACGGCCAGCACCAGACCGTGACGGGTGAGGGCAACGGTCCGATCGACGCCCTCGTTGCGGCGCTCAAGGCAGACCTGGGCATCGTGATGGAGGTCAAGGACTACCACGAGCACGCCCTGACGGAGGGCTCGGGCGCCTCGGCCGTCGCCTACGTGGAGTGCGCCGGCCCCGACGGCTCGACGTGGTGGGGCGTGGGCCGCGACTCTTCCATCCTCGACGCGTCGCTCGGCGCGGTGGTCTCGGCGGCCAACCGGGCCCGCACGGGGTGATCCGACCGGCGGTCGAGTCAGACGTCCCCGAGCTGATTGCGATGATCCGCGAGCTGGCCGAGTTCGAGGATCTTTCGGACCAGGTTCGGATCACCGAGGCCGACCTCGCCGCTGCGCTGTTCGGGCCCGAATCGGTCGTCCATGACTCGGTCGTCGAGGACGGCAACGGCGGTCTGGCCGGCCACGCGCTGTGGTTCCGGACGTTTTCGACCTTTCTCGGCAAGACCGGCATCTGGCTCGAGGACCTCTATGTCCGGCCGACCCATCGCCGCCGGGGCCACGCCCGGGCCTTGCTCGCTCACCTCCGCGAGCAGACCGAGGGCCGGGTCGAGTGGGAGGTGCTGGAGTGGAACACACCGGCCATCGACTTCTACCAGCGACTGGGGGCGCGGCCAATGGCCGGCTGGACGCATTATCGCTGGTACGACGGCTGAACCACTCCGCCCCGCACCCCGGCTGGACCGTTGCCGAACGGGGCGGGATGTCGTCGCGTCTGTATATGTAACCTTCCGAAACCACCCCCAATTAACGAAGGATATCCCGATATCCTTCCGTAACCCACCCCAATTAACGAAGGCTGCGTATACAGGTCGAAACCAAACACCCTCCAGGCACTGCGGTCGGCCGTACTGCGAGCGGACCCCTTGACGAGCACTTAACGTAAGCTTTTACTTACGGTAAGTGAATACTAACGATGGACGAGGGGAAGCGCAGGCTGCGGCCAAGGCGACGGCCGACGCCGGAACCGCACCCGGCCCGGTCGCCGGCCTGGGGGCGCTTGGCGACCCGACGCGGCGCGCCATCTTCGAGCGGCTGGGGGAGCGGCCGAGCGCCGTTGGTGACATTGCCGCCCTGTTGCCCGTGAGCCGGCCGGCGGTCTCCCAGCACCTCAAGGTGCTGAAGGAGGCCGGGCTTGTGCGTGACGTCCGGGAGGGGACGCGCCATGTCTACAGCCTCGACCCGGTCGGCATCGCCGGGCTGCGTGATTACCTCGATCGGTTTTGGAACACCGCACTGCACTCGTTCAAGGCGCGAGTCGAATTCGTGCACCAGGAATCGCAACAGCAGAGCCAACAGGAGGAAGCCCCATGACCGACAGCACCGCCGTCTCCACAGCGATCGTCGTGGATGCGCCCGTCGAGCGCGCGTTCGCAGTCTTCACCGAGGACATGAGCAGCTGGTGGCCGCCCGAGCACCACATCATCCAAGCGCCGCTGGCGTCCATGGTCTTCGAGCCGAGGGAGGGGGGTGACGTGTACGACGTTGGCGAGGACGGAAGTCGATGCCGCTGGGCGCGGGTCCTCGCGTACGAACCCCCGACGCGTGTCGTGTTCAGCTGGGACATCTCACTGCAGTGGCAGGTCGAGACCGATCCCGCCCGCAGCAGCGAGGTCGAAGTGCGCTTCGTGCCCGAGGGCGATCGGCGCACGCGGGTCGAACTCGAGCACCGCAATCTCGACCACCATGGCGATGGCTGGGAGGGTATGCGTGACGCGGTGGGGAGTTCCGAAGGCTGGACGGTCGGCCTTGGGCGCTTCGCTCAGCGGGTGCAGGGCGCGCCGGTGGGTGAGCCCGCCTGATCTCGTGTGATCTGTCACCGGGGTGCGACCCGGATTCTCAGCCGAAGCCCCCGCTCGGGATGTAGGGACAGGGCGGTCCGTCCATCCCTCGCACCATGACGGGGCCGTAAGGCTGCAGCTCAATCCCGCAGGCGACCACCTCACGGATCGCCCACTGCTGCGCCGAGGTGAGCCAAGAGATCTCGATCGTCTCGCCCGCGGGCGCCTCGGCGAGCATCGTCCGCAGGACCAACGCAGCCGATTCCTCGTCGCGTGCGCCCAACGTGACGATGCGCTCGTTCATGGCAACGGCGTAGCCGTCCCCGCCGTGCAACAGGAGGCGGCTGCCCGGCTGTTCGAGCATGGCGACGATGTCCACCGCGCGGGCGGCGCCGCGCACACTGCGGTCGATGGCGTCGACCACCGCCAGCTCACGCGCCCCAACTTGGTCTGGTTCGTACCGATCGACCTCGGGAGGCCGAGCCGCCGCCGCGTTGGGTCGCATGGGCCCCCAGGCCGCGACGACAGGGTGCAGCGTGAAACCGACGCTCGAGTAGAGCGCCATTGCCTTGGGGTCCCGCGAGCATTGAATCGTCCCGGGGCCCGCAGGGTCGCCGTGTGCGAGGGCCAATCGCAACAGCTCCTTGCCGACGCCGGCGCCCTGGCGGCCCGGCAGGGTGCCGAGCTGGGACAACATCCAGTAACCCTCGCGGACGAACGACTGCGACATGCCGATGATCGCGCCGCCGTCCTCGGCCACCCACGAGCCCGCCGGATCGGTGCCGAGGAAATGGCGCGTCCGGTCCTGGCGCCGCTTCTCGTCCCTGATGGAGTTGCCGGTGACGGGCAGGTTGTGCCGGGCCTGCATGGTCAGGAGGCCCTGTTCGAAGGCCGCCACCGCGGCAGGCACGTCGGCCTCAATCATGGGCCGGAACGTCGTCATGGCCGTCGGTCAGACAGAGGCGGACGCAGAGGGCATGAAGTCGGGCCGCTGACGCTCGTACGCGTCAATGTCGTCGGCGTAGCGCAGCGTCAGACCGATGTCGTCCCAGCCGTTGAGGAGCCGCTCGCGGGTGAACTCGTCGAGGGGGAAGGTACCGGCCACCCCGGCCGCCGGGGCCTCAATGGAGCCTCGCGCCACATCAATCGTGATCTCCATCGAAGGATCCTTTGTCACCGCGTCCAACAGCGCACGATTGAGCTCCTCGGTGACCTGGACAGGCAGCAGGCCCTGCTTCGTGCAGTTGTTACGGAAGATGTCGGCGAAGCGGGAGGACACCACGGCGCGGAACCCGTAGTCCATCAGGGCCCACACGGCGTGTTCACGCGAGGAGCCCGTCCCGAAGTTGTGGCCGGCAACGAGAATGGGTGCGCCGACGAACTCGGGGTCGTTCAGGATGAAGTTGCGGTCGTCGCGCCATTCGGAGAAGAGCCCGGCGCCGAAGCCGGTGCGCTCGACCCGCTTGAGCCAGTCCGAAGGGATGATCTGGTCGGTGTCGACGTCGGTGCGGTCGAGGGGGACAGCGCGTCCGGCGATGACGATGACGGGTTCCATCAGTCCGTACCCTCCAGGTCGAGCAGATCTTCTGGCGTAGCGAAGGTCCCGGCGACCGCAGTGGCCGCGGCGACGGCGGGGGAGACGAGGTGGGTGCGGCCGCCGCGCCCCTGGCGACCTTCGAAGTTGCGGTTCGAGGTCGAGGCGCAGCGCTCGCCGACGGCCAGCTTGTCGGGGTTCATGGCCAGGCACATCGAACAGCCCGGCTCCCGCCACTCGAAGCCGGCGCCCACGAACACCTTGTCGAGGCCCTCGGCCTCGGCCTGCGCCTTGACCCGGTGCGACCCCGGCACAGCCAGCGCTCGCACGCCCTCGCGCACGGTGCGTCCCGCCAGTACGGCGGCAGCCGCTCGGAAGTCTTCGATGCGCGAGTTCGTGCAACTGCCCAGGAAGACGGTGTCGACGCTGATCTCACGCATCGGCGTTCCCGCCGACAGTCCCATGTAGGCCAGCGCGCGCGCTGCCGCCTCGCGGTCGCCTGCGTCGATCATGGCGTCGGGGTCGGGCACCGCGCTCGAGATCGGCACCACCTGGGCCGGGTTGGTGCCCCAGGTCACGTGGGGGGTGATGCTCGCGGCGTCGATCACGACCTCCTTGTCGAAGGTCGCACCCTCGTCGGTGGTCAGCGTGCGCCAGTACGCGACCGCCTCGTCCCACTTCGGCCCGGTCGGCGCTCGGTCGCGGCCGCGTACGTACTCGAAGGTCGTCTCGTCGGGTGCCACGAGCCCGGCACGCGCACCGCCCTCGATCGACATGTTGCACAGCGTCATCCGGCCCTCCATGGAGAGGCCCCGGATGGCCGACCCGCGGTACTCGATGACGTGGCCGATGCCCCCGCCCGTCCCGATGGTGCCGATAATCGCCAGTGCCACGTCCTTCGCGGTCACGCCCGGTGCGAGCTCGCCTTCGACGGTGACCGCCATGGTCATGGGCCGCACCTGCGGCAGCGTCTGCGTGGCGAGCACGTGCTCGACCTCGCTGGTGCCGATGCCGAAGGCGAGCGCGCCGAACGCGCCGTGCGTCGAGGTGTGACTGTCGCCGCACACGATGGTCATGCCCGGCTGTGTCCAGCCCTGCTCGGGCCCGATGATGTGCACGATCCCCTGGTTGGCGTCGCCCATCGGGTAGCAGGTGATGCCGAACTCGGCCGTGTTGTCGTCGAGCACCTTGAGTTGCTGGGCCGAGATCGGGTCGGCCACCGGCTTGTCGATGTCGACCGTCGGGACGTTGTGGTCGGCGGTGGCGACCGTGAGGTCGGGCCGGCGTACGCCGCGCCCGGCTAGGCGCAACCCGTCGAAGGCCTGCGGCGACGTGACCTCGTGCACCAGGTGCAGGTCGATGAAGATGATGTCGGGCTCACCCTCTATCGAGTGGACGACGTGGGCATCCCAGATCTTCTCGCTGAGCGTGCGCGGCGAGGCCATCAGCGTTCGACCGCGACGATATGGACTTTCAACATCCCGCCCGGGGCCCGGTACTCCACGGCGCCCCCGCTGCGCTGCCCAATCAGCACCTGGCCGAGCGGTGAGCTGGGGGAGATCACGTTGAGCTCGCCCTGGCGCTCCTCGATGGAGCCGACGAAGTACTGCTGGGTGTCGTCCTCGTCGTCACCGTCGTAGCGCAGGGTCACGATGCTGCCGAGGGAGATCGTGCCGTCGTCGGAACCCGACTCGTTGACGATCTCCACCTCCTTGAGCATCGCCTGGAGCTGGCGGATGCGCGACTCCATCTTTCCTTGTGAGTCCTTGGCGGCGTGGTAGTCGCCGTTCTCACTCAGGTCCCCGAGCGCCCGGGCCGCCTCGATGGCCTGGGCGATCTCGACCCGTCCACGTGTGGTCAGGTCCTCGAGCTCGGCGACCAGGCGGTCGTGCGTGACTTGCGTGAGCCTCGTCGGCTCGGTCTGGTTTGCGGGAGCATTGGTCACAGCGTGTCCTCCGAGAGGGGGGCGATGCGGGCGGTGCGGAGCACGGGCGCCCGACAGCAACCAGGCTAATCGGAGCCAGGATAGGCACCTCCTCGGGTTGGCCCGCCGAGTCAGCGGGGCTGCCTCCCCGTCTCCCTCCGGGGCGCCATCGGGGTGCCATCGGTGGGCCATCCGGGCGCCGCCCGTGCAGCCAGTGTGTTGACGGGGCTGCCCGAACTGCGAGAGACTGGTGTGGTTATGCACCGTTCCGAGCACTTCGTAGGCATTATTCACTAGGCGCGCCGACCACCCCGCGCGCCTTCGAACCGTCCACACTGTGGGCGGTTTTTCAATTCCAGATTCCGTTCGGGATTCGAGGTTCTGGGATTCCGTTTGGGCAGGCAGGACGCAGAGAGAAACAAACAAGAGGAGAGAGGACGACAGTGAGCAGGCATCGGGTTGCCGTGATCGGCGGCGACGGCATCGGGCCGGAGGTCTGCGCCGAGGCGCTCAAGGTGATCGCTGCCGCCGGCGTCGACCTCGACACGACCTACTTCGACCTCGGGGCCGCTCGCTACCTGCGCGACGGCGCCATCCTGCCGGACGAGACGCTCGAAGAACTGCGCGGCTTCGACGCCATCTTGCTGGGTGCGGTCGGACCGCCTGTCGGCGACACAGCGGTGCCCCCCGGCACCCTCGAACGGGGGCTGCTGCTCCGCCTGCGCTTCGAGCTCGACCTGTACGTCAACCTGCGCCCCTTCACCGGTGTCCCGGGGTCCATCGCACAGGGCGCGGACTTCGCCGTGGTGCGGGAGAACACCGAGGGTACCTACGCCGGCGAGGGCGGGTTCCTGCGCAAGGGCACGCCGCACGAGGTGGCGACGCAGGGCTCGGTGAACACGCGCATGGGCGCCGAGCGCTGCGTGCGCTTCGCCTTCGAGCTGGCGGAGCGTCGGCGGCGCAAGCTCACCCTCGTGCACAAGACCAACGTGCTCACGTTCGCGGGCGATCTGTGGCAGCGCACCGTCCGCGAGGTCGCTCCGGAGCACCCTGACGTCGAGTGGGACTACAACCATGTCGACGCGTCGTGCATCTACATGGTCGAGCAGCCGACGCGCTACGACGTGATCGTCACCGACAACCTCTTCGGCGACATCCTGACCGACCTGGCCGGCGCAGTCGCCGGCGGAATCGGCTTCGCCGCGTCAGCCAACCTCAACCCGGCCCGCACCGGCCCATCGCTCTTCGAGCCGGTCCACGGTGCCGCCCACGACATCGCGGGCAAGGGGATCGCCAACCCGCTCGCCGCCATCCATTCGGCCGCCCTGATGCTCGAGCACCTGGGCGAGGCGGACGCTGCCGCACGCATCCTCAAGGCCCTCGCCGCCCAGACCGATTCCATGTCAAGGCAGTCAATGTCGTCAACCCAGTCAACGCCGTCCTCGTCCACCGAGCTGTCCACGGCCGCCGTGGGCGACGCCATCGCAGAAAGGCTGTAGCGCCATGCCCATCACCCCGACCGAGAAGATCTGGATGGACGGCGAGCTCGTCGACTGGGACAAGGCCACTGTGCACGTGCTCACGCACACGATGCACTACGGCTCGGGAGTCTTCGAGGGCATCCGCGCCTACCCCACCAGCCGCGGCCCCGCGGTGTTCCGGCTGGGCGACCACATTCGCCGGCTGTTCGCGTCGGCGAAGGTCTTTCTCATCGACGTGCCCTTCACCATCGAGCAGATCATGGATGCCACGCGTCAGGTCGTGCGCGTCAACGGCCTGACCGACGGCTGCTACCTGCGCCCGCTCGTGTACCTCGGCTATGGCGAAATGGGCCTCAACCCGCTGCCCTGCCCGGTCAACGTGTCGGTGGCGGCGTGGCCCTGGGGGACCTACCTCGGCGACGAGGGCGTCGCCAACGGCGTCTCGGTGAAGATCAGCTCGTGGCGCCGCCACGATCCCAACGCGGTGCCGACGGCTGCCAAGGGAACCGGCATGTACGCCAACTCCTCGTTGGCCAAGGTCGAGGCGCTCAATGCCGGCTACGACGAGGCCATCCTCCTTGCTCCGAACGGCAACGTGAGCGAATGCACGGGCGAGAACGTCTTTGTCGTGCGCGACAACGTGCTCTTCACGCCACCGACATCCGACTCCGGCGCGCTCGACGGCATCACGCAGGACTCGGTCATCACGATCGCCCGCGACCTGGGCTACGAGGTTCGTCACGAGCCCATCATCCGCACCGACCTGTACCTGGCCGACGAGGCGTTCCTGACGGGGACCGCGGCCGAGGTGGTCCCTATCCGAACGGTCGACGACCGCCCAGTGGGGCCGGGACGCCCGGGCAAGATCACCAAGGAGATCCAGCAGACCTACTTCGCCACCGTGCGTGGCGAGGTGGACCAGTACAAGGAATGGCTGGACTATGTCGACTAGGGGCGAGGCCCACACCCACGACGGCACGACCCACGCGCACGCGCATGGCCACAGCGCCCATGCGCACGACTTCTACGTGCCCGAGCTGCCCGAGGCGGTCGACATCTTTGACACGATCCTGCGCGACGGCAGCCAGCAGGAGGGGCTCTCGCTCACCGTCGACGACAAGCTCCGCGTGGCCGAGCAGCTCGATCTCCTCGGCGTCACCTTCATCGAGGGCGGCTGGCCCGGCGCCAATCCCAAGGACGTCGAGTTCTTCGCCCGAGCGAAGAAGGAGCTCGATCTCGCAACAGCGACGCTCGTCGCCTTCGGTTCGACCCGCCGGGCCGGGGTCAAGCCCGAGACCGACACCGTGCTCGCCAACCTGATTGATGCCGGCGCACCGGTGGCCTGCATCGTGGCCAAGTCGTGGGACCGCCACGTCGCCGAGGCGTTGCGCACCTCCCTCGACGAGGCGGTGGCCATGGTGGCCGACTCGGTGCGCTACCTGCGCGAGCACGACCTGCGCGTCTTCCTCGATGCGGAGCACTTCTTCGACGGCTACCGCCGCAACCCCGACTTCGCCCTTCGTGTCCTGGCCGCGGCCGAGGAGGCGGGCGCCGAGGCGCTCGTGCTCTGTGACACCAACGGCGGCTCGCTGCCCGACGACGTGGGCCAGGCCGTGGCCGACGTACGCGCCCGCACCAGCGCTCAGCTCGGTATCCACTGCCACAACGACGCCGGCTGTGCCGTGGCCAACTCGCTCGTCGCCGTGCAGGCGGGCGTGACCCAGGTGCAGGGCTGCATCAACGGCTACGGCGAGCGGGCGGGCAACACCGACCTTTCGGCCGCCATCCCCAACCTCTCGCTGAAGCTCAACATCCGCACGATCCCCGCCGAGCGCCTGGAGCGCCTGACGCCGGTGGCGCACCACATCGCGGAGCTGGTGAACATCGCGCCCAACGCGCAGCAGCCCTACGTCGGCAACTCGGTCTTCGCGCACAAGGGCGGCCTCCACGCCAGTGCCGTCGCCCGCAGCGCCGATCTCTACGAGCACGTCGTGCCCAACCTGGTCGGCAACGGCACCCGCGTCGTCGTCTCCGAGATGGCCGGCCGCTCCACCCTGGCCATGAAGGCGGACGAGCTCGGGCTCGAGCTCGACGGCGAGGTGATCGGTCGCGTGCTCGACGAGCTCAAGCGCCTGGAGCACGAGGGCTACCACTTCGAGGTGGCCGACGGCTCGCTCGAGCTCCTGCTGCGGCGAGCGAGCGGCTGGGTGGCCGACTTCTTCACGGTGGAGTCGTTCCGGGTCATCACCGATCACGCTTCGCCTCACGGCCTCGACGCGCTGGGTGTCACCACTGAGGCGACGGTCAAGGTTCACGTCGGGAGCGACCGCATCGTGGCCACCGCCGAGGGCAACGGACCGGTCAACGCGCTCGACGGCGCGCTGCGCGGCGCCATCGGGACCAAGTTCCCCGCCCTCGACCACATCCACCTCACCGACTACCGGGTCCGCGTCCTCGATACGGGCCGCGGCACCGGCGCCGTCACCCGCGTCCTGGTCGACACCACCGACGGAGAGCGGACCTGGACGACTATCGGGGTGTCCGAGAACATCATTGAGGCGAGCTGGCAGGCCCTCTACGATTCGATCGTCTTCGGGTTGCTGCACGCGACCTGACCTGGAGCGGCGGCGCCCACCGCCGACGAAGGGCCGGCCCACGCCGGCGCAGGACGAGCCAGTACCAACGAGGGGGTAGTCAGGGGGTCGGACATGACCGTGTGGAGCCGCATCGCTGCGTCGCTGGTCCGGCTTCCCCCGCCGCGGACCACCGACGTCGCGGTCGAGCGCGACCTGGCGGCCAAGATGCCCGACGGGGTCGTGCTGCTCGCCGACCGCTGGTACCCGACCGATGATCCGGGTAGCCGGCCGACCGTGTTGATCCGCACCCCGTACGGGCGGCGGGTCATGGGTCCGCTGGGACGGCTCTACGCGGAGCGCGGGTACCAGACGCTCATCCAGAGCTGCCGTGCCACGTTCGGCTCCGAGGGCGAGTGGGAGCCGCTGCGCCATGAGCAGACCGACGGCCACGCGACGCTGGCGTGGGTGGCGTCACAGCCCTGGTTCGACGGCCGCCTCGTGATGTGGGGCGCAAGCTACCTGGGCGCGACGCAGTGGGCCATCGCCGAGGACGCGCCCGACTTCGTGCGGGCGCTCGGACTGCAAGTGACGGCGTCAGAATTTCGCGACGCCATCGTCTTCCCGGGCGGCTCCTTCGCGCTCGAGATGGCGGTCGCTTGGCTGTACCAGATCAAGTACCAGGAGCGGAGCTGGCGCACGGTGCTGCGCACCACGTTGGCGGGAGGCAGGGTGTTGGCGTCCGCGTGCGACGTCCTGCCCCTCGGCAAGTGCGACACAGCGGCCATCGGCGAGCCTGCGCCGGCGTACCAGGACTGGCTCGAGCACAGCGCGCCGGGCGATCCGTGGTGGGATCCGGTCAACTTCGGGCGACGCCTGGACAAGGTCCCACCGGCCAGCCTCATCGGCGGCTGGTACGACCTCTTTCTGCCGGCCCAGGTGGTCGATTACGAGGCGCTGCGGAGCGCGGGCCGCGAGGCGCGGCTCACCATCGGGCCCTGGACCCATACGAGCCCGGGTCTCTTCGCCGAGACGGTCCGCGACGGCCCGGCGTGGTGGGAGGAACGCCTCGGCGAGCATCCCGGGCGCGAGCCCCGCGCCGCGGTGCGTATCTACGTCATGGGCTCGCGTACCTGGCAGGAGTTCTCCATGTGGCCGCCGGCGGGGAAGACCCAGCGCTGGTACCTCGGGCGCTGGGGCACGCTGGATACGGACGCGCCGGGGGAGAGTGCACCCGATCGTTACCACTACAACCCCCATGATCCGACTCCGGCAGTCGGCGGCGCCACGCTGAACATGGGCACGTCGGGTCGCAAGGACCAGCGCCGCCGCGAGCACCGTCACGATGTCCTCACCTACACCAGCCCAGTGCTGCGCGAGGACCTCACGGTGATCGGCCCGCTGACCGCGACGCTCTACGTCCGTTCCTCGCTCGAACACGCCGATTTCGTAGTCCGGCTCTGCGACGTCAACGAGAAAGGGAAGTCGTACAACCTGAGCGACGGGATCGTTCGGCTTCGTCCCGGCTCCGTGCCCGCCGACGACGAAGGCGTGCACACGCTCGAGATCGAGATGTGGCCGACGGCCAACACCTTCAAGGCGGGTCACCGCATCCGGCTCCAGGTCTCGAGCGGCGCGCACCCCCTGTTCTGCCGCAACACGGGGACGGGCGAGCCGCTGGCGACGGGCACCACGCTGCGCTCGGCGGATCAGGAGGTCTTTCACGACTCGATGCGCCCATCGTCCATCGCGTTGCCGGTCGTGCGACTGATCGGTGAGGAGCCATTCGGCTCGCGCTGAAATCCGCCAAGCACAAGATGCAGTGGGCGCCTCAGACCATTGGGATACGGATCGCGTGGGAACCCGCGCCCTACCTTGTCAAGGAGAGGGTTGGCTGCCGGCTAGCAGTGAGTAGATCTCGATCATGGGGGCAGTCCCATTCACGCCGTATTGGGGGTCGATGAGCCCAGTGCCCACCTGACGCTGTGTCCACATGTATGACGCAAAGGTCTGAGCGTCACCGCTGTAGGCAGCATTGGGTGCGATTTTGTTGAGCAGGAATAGGTTGCGGAAGTAGATGGAGTTGAACGCGGGTCCTTGGTTGATGAGCGTGGATCCAGTGCCGAAATACGTAAGCGCAGCCGTGGCCGTCTGTTCGGCTTGGCTCAAGTAGGCAACATTCCCGGTCGCGTGGTACAGCAGCACGCCGGCCCCCACCATGACGCCCTGGTTGTAGCTCCAGATCGTCGTGTTGACGCTGCCGTTCGAGTTGACATGGTCGTCGTAGAGGCCGCTTGGCGTTCCGAGGCAGCTGACGACCCATTGATACATGCGTGTCGCCCATGTGAGATCGGGCGCGTTCCCGGTCAATCGGCTGAGCTCAAGCCCGAGCTCAGCGTTCGCACCGTTGGCCGTTGCATTGCGCTGGCTGCCGGCAACGTCTTCCCAAAAGACTCCCCCAGAACAACCGTCGGTCGTACTCGTGTCCCACCCAGAGATTGCGAAGTTGAATTCGTCCTGCGCCAAAGCGAGGTCGGTGGAGTTCGAGGTCAGGTGATAGGCGTGAATGAGGTCGAGGCCGACCCAGCCGTTGTCGTCATAGTACGTGGATCCGCCAGGACCGAGTGGCGGCGCGACCGCCGACTGGTAGGCCGGAGGTTGGGGCATTCCCGACGGTGATATCTCCGTCGAATCGGCGTAGTGGCCGAGGCCGACAAGACGCGCCGCCACCTTCTTCAGGTAGCGAGATCCATCGGGCGTTCCGTAGAGGAAGACCGTCCCTGCGGTCGCGTTCGTGAATGGCCACAGACACGAGTACGTGCCGCACGTGTTCGTTGGCGACCCACTGTAGAGGTCGGCACTGCTCTGGTAGAGATTCTGCTGCAGTGCCTTGAAGGTGCTGACCGCCTCTTGTTGGTCCGTGGTGGCAGCGGATTGTGAGATCTGAGCTGCACTTGCCGGCGCGAAGGAAGCGAGCACGGCAACGCTCCCGAGCAACGCGCCCGTCAGGTAGCCGACCCGAAGAAGCCAGCTGCGCTGAACAACGTACGAGCCTGACGGGGCGGAAAAGATCATGGCACCTCTGATGCGCAGGGGTTGACGATCTGACAATAGCGTCGCCCCAAACTCAGACTTCGTTTTGAGTCGCGAGTTACGGACAGCCGAGTTGCGGACAGCCGAGTTGCGGACCTCCTCCGAGTCACCCCTGTCCCAGACCCTGGGCTAACCTCCCGCGCATGACGCAGCCCACGTTCGTGCCGATCGCCGAGGCGGACCAGGTGCGGCCGGCCCTGCACCTCGATGTGCCAGGAGCGTGGACCACGTCGCGACCCGCTGAGATCGTCCTGCCCGCGGTGAACCGGGGGCGGGACATCGGGACACCCGGTACCGATTCGGGCTTTGCGCTCCGCTTGGCCAAGCGCTTCGAGCACGAGCTCCAGCTCGGGGAGGGCGAGTCGGAGGAGGACGTCCTGCTCGGGACCGCCCTCGTCGGCTCCAAGCGCGCCGCCATCTTTGGACGTGCCCCGAGCATCTACGACGTGCGCTTCGGACTGAACCTGTGGCGTTTTCTCGACGTTGGCGCGCCGGCCGACCTGCGGGCCGCCCGTCGGGCGCTGTTCTCCTCGGTGTCCCACGACTACGTGGCCCAGCGGGCGCTCGTCGACTCAATCCCCGATGAGATCCTGAGCCTCAGCCCTGACGAGGCATTGGGCCGGGGTGGTGCCGCCGCCGCCTAGGCGAGCGCGCACTCGGGAGTCGTGGACGCGATCGGGGCGATCGACCGCCTCGAGATCGAGGCGGGCGGCTTCACGTTCACGGGGCGCGCCTGCGGTCCGCACGAGGGTCGCCGGGTCCTGCTCCTGCACGGCTTCCCGCAGACGTCGTGGGCCTGGCGTGACGAGCTGTGGGCGCTCGGACAGGCTGGCTATCGCGGCGTCGCACCGGACCTGCGCGGGTACTCGTGCGGCGCCAGGCCGCCCGACGTCGCCGACTATGCCACCGAGCACCTCCTCGGCGACGTCATGGCACTGGCCGACTCCATGCAGATGGAGACGTTCGACCTGGTCGGCCACGACTGGGGCGGCATGCTCGGCTGGATCACCGCGGCGCGGCACCCGGGCCGCGTGCGCTCCCTCACGGTGCTCTCGACACCGCACCCCCTGGCTCTCCGGCGGGCCCTGCTGGGTGGCGACACGGACGAGGCCGCCCACGCTGAGGCGACCGATTCCTTCCGCACGCCCGAGGAGCCCGAACGGCTGCTCCTTGGCGCCGACGGCGCAGGCGGTGGTCTTGCCACGTTGCTCGCCGAGACCGGTCTCGACGACGACGACGCCGGTGTGTACGTCGCCGTGCTCACGGAGCCAGGCGCACTGTCTGCGGCCCTGAACTGGTACCGGGCAATGGACGGCGTGGCCCTCCGAGATCTCCCGCCGGTCGCGGTGCCCACGCTCTACGTCTGGTCGACCGGGGACAAGGCCTTCGGGCGCACCGCGGCCGAGGCCACCGCCGAGTGGGTGCGGGGCCCCTACAGCTTCGAGGTCCTCGAGCACGTCTCGCACTGGATCCCCGAGACGGCGCCGAACGAGCTCTCTTCGCTGCTGCTGCGCCATCTCGCCGCCAACTGACCCGGTCGCCCGCTGACCCCGGTCGCCCACTGATCCTTGGTAGCGCTCGGTAGTGAAACGACCGTTCGGCGGGGCTGCGAGAATGAGACCATGAGCGACTCCACCTTCGCCCTGACCGACGTCCAGCGCGACTTCCGCCAGACCATGCGTGCCTTCTGCGACGAGAAGGTGGCACCCCACGCCGCCGAGGTCGATCGCAACGCGGAGTTCCCGTGGCAGTCCTTCGAGGCCTGCAAGGAGATGGAGTTGCCCGCCCTCGGGATCCCAGAGGCCTACGGCGGCGCAGGAGCCGACACCGTCACCCAGGCCATTGCGGTCGAGGAGTTGGCGCGGGTCTGCGCATCGACGTCGCTGACGATCCTCATCTCGAAGCTCGGGATGATCCCAGTCATGAATTGGGGCTCCGAGGAGCTCAAGCACGCGTACATGCCGCGCGTGGCCAGCGGCGAGATCCAGGCCAGCTACTGCCTCTCCGAGGCTGATGCCGGCAGCGATGTCGCGTCCATGCGCTCGCGCGCGGTGCGCGACGGCGACGACTACATCCTGACCGGGTCCAAGTACTGGATCACCAATGCCGGTATCTCAGACGTCTACATCGTCTTTGCCAAGACCGACCCCGACGGACGCAGCCGCGGTATCAGCTGCTTCCTGGTCGAGAAGGAATGGGGCATCCGCATCGCCAAGCACGAGGACAAGCTGGGCATGCGCGGCAGCCCGACCGGCGAGGTCGTGCTCGACGAGGTGCGGGTGCCAGCCACACACCGCATTGGTGAAGAGGGCCAGGGCTTCACCATCGCCATGCACACGCTCGACCGCAGCCGCCCCACCATCGGCGCGCAAGCGGTCGGCATCGCACAAGGCGCGATCGACTACGCCGCCGTCTATATGAAGCAGCGGCAGGCCTTCGGCGGCCCGATCGCCGACTTGCAGGGTCTGCGTTTCATGCTGGCGGACATGGCCATGCGCAACGAGGCCGCCCGCGCGCTCGTGTACCGGGCCTGCGCCATGGTCGACAACGACCCCGCGGGCGAGCTGACCCAGTTCGGTGCGATGGCCAAGGCATTCGCCTCTGACGCCGCCATGTCGATCACGGTCGACGCCGTGCAGCTTCTCGGAGGATACGGCTACACCAAGGACTTCCCGGTCGAGCGCTACCTGCGCGACGCCAAGGTGACGCAGATCTACGAGGGAACCAACCAGGTCCAAAGGGTCGTCATCGCCCGGGAGTTGCTGAAGCACGTGTGACGTGCAGGTCTGGCGGACGCGCGTCTGGCGCCCGGCGATCAGGCCAAGGCAGACTGCGGTGGGCCGGTGCTAAAGTTAGAACAGGTTCTAGAAATCGCCTACGCAGTCCAGCCAGCCCGGTCGGATGCGGGCAGCCGGGGGAGGGCCCCCAGCAAGGAGGAAGTGCGCCATGGCACAGCCGGTGATCATCGAGGCGGTTCGCACCCCGATCGGGAAACGCAACGGTTGGCTCTCGGGCCTCCGGGCGCCGGACATTCTCGGGGCCGCGCAGGTCGAGGTCGTCAAGCGGGCGGGCATCGAACCCGCCTCGGTCGAGCAGGTCATCGGCGGGTGCGTGACCCAGGCCGGCGAGCAGGGCTTCAACGTGACACGCACGTCCTGGCTGTTGGCCGGGCTGCCCTACGACGTCGCGGCGACGACCATCGACTGCCAGTGCGGCTCGTCGCAACAGGCGAACCACATGGCGGCCAACCTCATCTCCGCCGGCGCGGCGGACACCACCATCGCCTGTGGTGTCGAGACCATGAGCCGCATCCCGCTCGGGGCCAACGCCTCCGCGCCCGGAGTGGGCCGTGCCCTCCCGGCCGACCTGCCCTACGACATGCCCAGCCAGTTCGAGGCGGCCGAGCGCATCGCCAAGAAGCACGGCATCACGCGTGAGGATGTCGACGCGTTCGGACTGGCGTCACAGGAGAAGGCCGCACGGGCGCAAGCCGAGGACCGCTTCGCCCGCGAGATCTTCGCCGTCGAGGCGCCCATCGTGGGCGAAGAAGGGCCGCGCGGCGAGCACAGCGGCGAGAAGATGGTCGTCACCAAGGACCAGGGCCCGCGCGAGACGACGCTCGAGGGGCTGGCCAAGCTCAAGCCCGTCCTGCCCGATGGCATGCACACCGCGGGCACGTCGTCGCAGATCTCCGATGGCGCGGCCGCCGTGCTGTGGATGTCAGAGGAGCGGGCCAAGGCCGAGGGCTTCAAGCCGCGGGCCAGGATCGTGGCCCAGGTGCTGGCCGGGTCCGACCCCTACTACCACCTCGACGGTCCGATCGCGGCCACGAGCAAAGTGCTGGCCAAGGCCGGCATGACGATGAAGGACATGGACCTCTACGAGGTGAACGAGGCCTTCGCCTCCATCGTGCTCAGCTGGGCCAAGGTGCACGAGGCCGACATGGACAAGCTGAACGTGAACGGCGGTGCCATCGCGTTGGGCCACCCGGTCGGAGCGACTGGCAGCCGGCTCATCACCACGATCCTGCACGAGCTCGAGCGGACGGACGGTACCTATGGGCTCGTCTCGATGTGCTGTGGTGGCGCGTTGGCAACCGGCACCATCATCGAGCGGCTCTGAGGAGCTCGGCGCTTCCGCATCAACTGACATCGCAATCGGCAAATCGGCAATCGGCGCCTACCTCCGGAGGGGACCGTGTCATCGATATCGACTGAACACCTCACGTTCGAGCGCGATGGCGCGACCGCCATCGTCACCATGAACCGTCCGGAGGCGAAGAACGCGCTCAGCCTCCCGATGTTGGTGGGCATGAAGGACGCCTGGGAGGAGATCAACTCCAACGACGACATCCGCTGCGCCATCCTGACCGGGGCCGGTGGGACCTTTTGCGCCGGCATGGATCTCAAGGCCATGGGCGGCAGCGACGCCGAGAAGTACCAGCCACGTATGGCCGAGGACCCCGACCTGCACTGGAAGGCGCTGTTGCGCCACTACGACCTGCGCAAGCCCTTGATCGCAGCCGTCGAGGGCTGGGCCGTGGCCGGCGGGACCGAAATCCTGCAGGCGACCCACATCCGTGTCGCCGGGGCTAGCGCCGTCTTCGGTGTCTTCGAAGCCAAGCGCGGCCTGTTCCCCTTGGGGGGCTCCACGGTGCGGCTCCGCCGGCAGATCCCCTACACGCTGGCCATGGAGCTCTTGTTGACGGCGCGTGAGGTCCCGGCGGGCGAAGCGCTGCGCATCGGGCTCATCGGCCACATGGTGCCCGACGGCCAGGCGCTGCAGCGGGCGCGCGAGATCGCCACGGTGATCGAGGCGAACGGGCCGCTGGCGGTGGAGGCGATCCTGCGCAGCGTGCGCGAGACCGAGGGCATGTCCGAGGTCGACGGCCTGGCCCGCGAGCTCGAGATCGGCTGGCCGGTGTTCGCCTCGAATGACGCGACAGAGGGTCAGAAGGCCTTCGCCGAGAAGCGCCCGCCCAACTACACGCGCACGTGAGTCGCAAGAGCGGCACCGGTCGCGACGGTGCCGGCGGCGGAGGCGAGGGACTCGAACCGGGCCCGGGCGGGGGCTACCCCGGCATCGACGGCGTGGCCACCTCGGCGGCGAACGACCTGCCCATCAACCGGGTCGCCGCGGCCGTGCGCCGCATCAGCGCCGTGACCATCGGCCAGCCACTCGAGGACGACGACCTCAGGGGGGCGGCGGACCACCTGGCAGGGGTGGCGGACAGCCTCGAGGCCGCCGCCGTACGGTCCAAGCAGCGTCGCAACATGCCGGGTCCCAACGGATTTCCCGGGCTGCATCCCCAGGACCACTTCCCGACCAGCCCGATGATCGGCTTCGCCAACCCCATTGCGCCGCCCGTCGAGGTGTGGGCGGTCGAGGGCGAGGGCGGCCAACGTGAGCTCCGAGGGCGCGTCACCTTTGACTACCCCTACGAGGGGCCGCCGACGTGTGTGCACGGGGGCGTGATCGCTGAGCTCTTCGACGAGCTGCTCGGTCTCTCCAATATCTTGGTCGGCCTGGGCGCGATGACCGGGACGCTGACGATCCGCTACCGGCGCCCCACGCCGCTGCTGGCACCACTCGAGATCGCGGCGCGCCACACCGGGAGCGAGGGACGCAAGGTCTTCTCCTGGGGTGGCCTCTACCACGAGGGCGAGCTCACCGCCGAGGCCGAGGGCATCTTCATCCACGTGGAGCCGCGGCGGATGCTCGACATAGTGACCGGCAACGCCCACGGTGCCCACAGTGCCGAAGGCCCTCTGGTCGACGCGGACTGGCAGCGCATGATGGAGAAGGCGGCCCGCGAGAAGGACGCCTCCGCCTGAGGCCTCCGGCTCCTTCGGCGCCGGTAGGTCAGCTCTCCGCCACGCCTGACGCGGCGCCTGACTCCGCCGCCTCGCTGCCCAGGCGTTCCTCGAGCCCGGTCCGCCACCCGATGGGGCGGTAGAGCGACACGAGGCGGGCGAGCAGGACGACGAGGAACACTTGGCCTATGAGCGCGTCGAGCACCGACATCGTCCGCGGCAGGCCGGGGGCGGGCGTGAGATCGCCGTAGCCGACCGTGGCCATGGTGATGTAGCTGAAGTAGACGAAGTCCGGTGGCCCGTGATGGCCCGACTGAGCGAAGAACGACGTGCCCGACACGAGTTGAATGCCGTAGTCGAAGTTGGCGAAGATCAGCCCGATGAGCACGTAGATGCACACCGCGCCCGCGATGGTCTCGCGGGTGACGTGGCGGTGGTGCAAGATTCGCCAGCCGACGGCAAGCGGACATGCCAGTACGAGGACCGAGGTCAACAGGATCTCGATGCCGTCGGCCTCGTTGGTACCTCCGATGGACGCCCCGACGGCGACGAGGAACGCGACGGCGACGGCCGCCTGCACTGCCGCGCTGGACGCTCGTCGGGACGCGTGATGTGTGAAACGCGAGCAACACGGTCAAGCAGAGGAGCGCAGCTCGGACGATGAGCGCAACGCGGCCCGACCACGTCACAGTGAGCGATACGTAGTCGAGAACGAGCAGGACGAGCAGGAGTATGTAGGAGTCGGGGGCAGCGGCTGCCAGGCGCAGCAACTGGCGCGGGCGGAGTCCGGCCAGGTCGTCCCCTCCGTCGCAATGGTCTTCGACATGGTCCGTCATGCTCGTGGACGGACGGGCACCGTCCTCGCTCTCGCGCTCCACCGGCCCATCATGGGCATGGCGAGGGGTCGAACGGGCGGACCTTCGGCCGGAGCCCCGGCCTTGGACTCAGGCTGGGCGTGGACTCAGGCTCGGGGGTCGTTGGCGACCAAGCAGCCGGCCTCGGTGGTGATCCTGAGTGACCCACCTTCCGCCGCGAAACGGCTTTCGATGGTCCGTCGCAGGGTGGCGAGTTTCTCCTGTGTGGATTCGTGGCCCGAGCCAGAGGAGACAATGAACGCATAGACGTCCTCAGGGTCAGTGCAGACCATTGTGCCGGGGTGGGCGTGCCACGCGACGGTACCGAACGCACTGCCCAAGATGCGCGCACCGTTCTCCGGGCCGAATCGCCCGATGGCACCGCTGAGGGACGACCAGCCAAAGACCTCCTGGGAGAGCTCGCGGACAGCATCGAGGTGATGGGGTCCGTTGGTGGCCGCGATCAGGACACCGGTGGATGTGAGCACGCGGGCGAACTCCGTCGCGGCGCGTTCGGGGTTGGGAACGTGGTACAGCATGTGGTTGGCCACGACGACATCGAATGCTCCGTCCGCGAAAGGGAGTTCCTGCGCGTCGCAGGTGCGGGCCTCGACCAGTTCGATGTTCGGAAGGGGAGCGACGGCAGCAGTTGCCGCGTCGACCATGCCTTCCGACAAGTCCGTCAGAGTCAGCTGCACGCGGGGGAGCAGCTCGGACGCGCTGGCCCAGAGCAAGCCGGAGCCACAGCCGACCTCGAGTACTCGGGAGCCGGGCACCCATTCGATACGGTTGATCAACCACGGGAACCAGGGTTCGTCCGAAGACGAGTATTTCGCGTGGAGGGTGATCCGTGCGTTGAGATTGCTCGGGTCCTTGTACTGGTGGTCGCGTAGGTAGTCGGCATCGGTGCCAAGACTGTCGCCGCCTGCCATCGTCACGATAGTAAATGGAGGGTCGGACGCCGGAACCGGCGCAGGTCAGCGTCAGGCGGAGGTCAGAGTCAAGCGATTGTCTTGATCATCTGGAGGGCCGGCTGGTCGGGCTGCCACAACTCAAGGAACTCCTGCAGCGGCCGGAAGCCGGAGGCGAGGTAGAAGGATCTTGTCTTGGCGTACCCGGGGTCTGGATGGCGCGGGCTGAGCGTCTTGACTTGGAGGTACTCGATATCTCGGGCGGCGAGCCATGCTTGTGCCTGTTCGAGCATCAACCGGCCGATGCCGAATCGGTGGTGCTCGGGGCGCACGGCCATGACGTAGATCTCGGAGGCATAGGGCGTGTGGGTGACGAGTGTCAAGAGACCGACGTCAACCCCATCGAGTGAGGCGATCACGGTCGGGTTGGTGTTGGCGACGTTGACGTAGTCTTCGACTGCCTCGGGGATGCCAAACCAGGTGGGCAGTGTGTCCAGGATCTGCCGGCAGGTTGCGCCGCTGCCCGCCTCTTCAATGCGCAGCTCTGTGTGTGCCATCAGATGACCGATCCGACGTTCGCGTCAAGTGTCGAGCGACCACACCAAATTGGCAATGGCTTGGTAGTAATCGTGCCCGATCGGTCCGTCTTGGGCGTAGCAGACGAATACCAGCGGAAGGTTGTCGGGATCCCGTCCAAGGAGGAGTTCCGACAACCCGTCGGCGATGTTCCGACGGGTGGTGAAGTGACCTTGGTCTCGGAGTACGGACTCGATTCGATCCAACTCGTTCAGCGATCCGACCTTGAACGTGATAGAGCGCAGACCCAGTGACTGCTGTCCATGGCGAGTGCTCTGCGTTCCCTGCGTCTCACGCAGGATCAGCAAGACCGATTCGGTCGACTCGCCACCGAGCACGGCGACCCCGTTCTCGCGGACGATTTCATCGAAAGGACCAAGCTTCTGGTAGAAGTCGACGGATCGGTCGAGGTCGGTCACCGCGACCAGTGTCGAACGAATAGCCCACGGTTGATCGACCTGGTTCGTGGGCATGGTGTTTCCTCCGCGGGTCTTCGTGGCCTTCTCCAGCGAGATTCCCTCTTTGCTCCTCAGGGTATCCGCTAGTCCGAGACGGACGCCCGCCCGTGTGCGCACATGAGACGCGACCAGGTTGATGTTTGAAGGGGCGAAGTTCCCGATTGTCTGTGGCTCCAATTGAGGGAACACAGCCATCGGGCAGAATATGAGTGCGAATAGTTACGGCTTATTATTTCTCTATATGGTGATACATTTCATCTGTAGGGGTAATACCCATCGAAGCCGACTGGCTGAAGCCTTTGCCAAGTCCTCGACACAAGATCTATTGGGTGTGACGGTCCGATCGAGCGGCATTGAGGCAGACCGTGATCTCAGCGGCCCTATTGTGCCCTTCGTGAAGTTGTTGCTCCAGAACGACAACCTGCTTGGATTCACCGGAGCAATTTGGACCCAAACAACCCAACCAATGATTGACGATTCTGACGTCCTCGTTTTCATGAATGTGGACGTCTACGAAGATGCAATGAAGCGATTCGAAATCCCGTTGGCCCGGTCGCAAACATGGCAAATCCCTGATCTTCAGGGTGTAGATGGACAAATCAGATCGGCTGTAGACGCATTGCTATCGCAGCTTGGGATTCTGGGCGCGAATTAATCGCCGACCCCGAGTAGTTGCCCAGAGAAGGTCGCAGCTGGCGTCGTCGAGGGAGTCCGCCCGGCCTACGTCTGGCGTCCCCGAGGGAGTCCGCCCGGCCTACCCTTGGTCGCCTCGAGCTTCTCGTCGCGCTCTGTGGTTGTCGTGATCTTCATTGCGGTGAGATGGCCGCATTGACTACAAATCGTCTGCTCAGCTGTTCCCACCATGCCGCAGCTCGGGCAAACGTGGGATGTTCGTCCAATTCGCATAGGTCCGCCTCCTTGGTCCAGCAAGGATGATCCTGGCGACTGCCGACCGCGCGGCCTAGAGCCGTTCGAACTTCGTTCTCACAATTGATCGACATATTGGCTAAAGGGCCAGCTCAAAGACGGCCTTCGCACGACGGCTTGCGTAGCTTCGGGTGACCGGTGCGCTACCCACGAGCCGGTGCCGCTAGTTGCCGTCCCAGGTCACGGTGAACTTGTCGCCGTTGGACAGCGGGCTGGTGGTGTCTGAGTTGTTGCCGCCGTCTCCGGGCGCCATTTTGATCTTGCTGGGGCTGCTGTTGCCTATTGGCGCCCCGTTGGCGTCGGCCTGCTTGAATTTCATCGAGCCGAAATCGGCCAGCGGCAGGATGCCGTCGGAACTTGTGCAGCACGGAGCCTCGGCGATGACCTCGGCCGAGGACTTCTTGGCCGTGGACAGGGTCTGGGCGACGGACTGCTGCCAGCCTTGGGTGGTGTCGGCGATTTTCAAGGTGAAGATGTCCCCGCTCGCAGTGACCGAGGCAGTGAAGTGGTCGCCGGCAAGGACGGTGTCGGTGAAATTCACGGGGTCCGCCGGGTACATCTCGTACCAGGCGTAGTACTTGGGCAAATTGCCCGCCGTGCAGTCGACCGCGGAGCCGGTCTGCTCCACCGTGGTGCTGGTGTAGCCGTCGAGGCCGACCCAGAATGCCGAGAAGGCTCTCCCGCTCGTGCACTGTCCTGCGGGCTGTACCCATTTCGCCGAGACGCTATTGAAGGCATCGGCGGCACCATGCGCGGCGTAACCGGACCAGTTCGCGCTGGTCCCGTTGAAAACGCCCTGGTAAGGATGGAGGTCGTGGGTGATCGCAGTAGCGGCGCCGGCGGTGGCCGGCAAGGTCAACACGCCGATCGCAGAGATCACCGCCGTGAGCAAGCGAAATCGCAGGGGCGACTTCATCAGACGCTCTCCTTCCTCATCGCACAGCAGCCGGTGCGCTCCGACCGGCGAGGACTATAACTCCTTCCAATCGCGCTCGTACCGAGCCGCATCGATGGGTGGGTCGGCGTAGCAATCCCTGAACTGCCGGTCCAAATCGCAAGTGAACCGACGGCGAGAAGGTTGTACGTAATGGTTGCGCACTGCGCGCCGTGGCGACGGTGAAATGGGTGAGGAAGTTGGCAACCACAATTGCGATTGTCTGCGCCGGAGCGCGAATGGGCGTGAGGTGCTCAAACGGGAGCGGGAAGAGGCGCACGACCTACTTGACCCTCACGTGGTTCTGGACCCGCGCACCGTCGCGAGCGATGACATGATCGCCCTTTGCTGCAACGAGATGGAACAATCACACCCCAGTTGGACTTGTACCCTGATCAGGCCGTCCCTGACAGCAGGAAGGAGGTTGGGTGCCTGCTTGCTCCCGCTGCTTGGTTGAGGTGCCCCCGGGCACTGCGCTTTGCCCCAAGTGCGGCGCCGCTATCAGGCCGCATGTCATGCCGCGACCGGCGCCCAAGCGGGTCGGGCAGTCGCGGCGACGCCTGAATGCCCTGGACGCGAAGGAGCGGGTCACCGGTCCGGCCACCTTGGCCCTCCTGGTCTCCTTGTGGCTGCCCTGGTACAGCATCGGTCCTTTCTCCGCCGATGGACTGAGCGTCCACGGTTGGCTGTTCATCGTGGTGCTGAACTCGATTGTGTTGGTGCTCTACGTCCTGATCACCGCGTTCGGCGTCGGCGATCTCGCGGCGCCGGGCCGCATGTCGAAGGATCAGCTGCTGGCCCTCATGACCGGGGTCAATGTTGCTCTCGTGGTTCTCGGCTTCCTGCTCAAGCCGGCGGGATTCAGCTGGTCGTGGGGCGCCCTGCTCGCGCTGGCCGCCGCCATCGTGGCTTTTCTGCCCTTTGGAGTTCCCCTCTTCCAAGCCCAGCGCCGTCGCTGAATCCGCGCCCCCAAACGGCGGGGAGGGTTACTCGCGACCTCGCCCGCCGAGAGTCGGTTCCTCGGCCACCTTGCCGAGAACCTTGGCGTCTGCCGTGCGTGTTCGACCACACTGCGTCCCGACGAGGTCCAAGTGTCGGAGTGTGATTGGACCGCTGTGACCCGACCGTTACCATCACGGCAGTGAGCCTCATCACAGCGGCGACACGATCATTGAGCGTTGATCGGTTGCGCCGTCTCCCGATGGATCTCCAGCCGGTGGCCGGTGATGTGCGCCGACGTCAGGTAGGAGTGAGATGGCTGCAACAAGCACCGAGATGGCTGAACTCGTTTCGTCCGGAGCGATCGAGATTCCAACCGCGACGTAACCTCCGGACGAGTGGCTGATGCATTCGAAGACCTCGAGCATCGTCATACCCGTGGGAGGATCGTACTGATCCATTAGCGTGAGCCTCTGGGGCGAAGCGTGTCCTGTGCTAGCAAGGTGATGGAGATGGAGCCGATCGACGTCGATGCATTCGAGGCCCTGGTGGCCGATGCACTCGCAACGATCCCAGACCCCTTGCGAGCCGAGATGGAGAACGTGGCGATCATCATCGATGATGAGAGCCCTCCGGGCCCGCTTTTTGGACTCTACGAAGGGATCCCTCTGACGAAGCGCGGCCACTATGCAGGTGCGAATCCTGATCGAATCACGCTCTTCCTCAGAACGATCTGTAGGTCCGCGAGCACGACGGAGGAGTTGGCCCGCCGCGTGCGTGTCACGCTGCTCCACGAGGTAGGCCACCACTTCGGTATGGGTGAAGCGCGACTGCGAGAGCTCGGATGGTCCTGAGAACTCCGCCGCAGGCAGCGGGGTGATCTGCGGGGGACGCCTGCTCCTCCAGCCGCAGATAGTCCGAGCAAAGCCGCCGTGGTGACCACATCTGCCCCTAGGCTCAGCTCATGGCCCAGGGTGATCTCCCTACGCCGAGGGGCGGTTCCCTCCGACGCCGTCGAGAGAAACGTCAACTCCAACAGTTGGCTTCGGCTTCTGAACGGACGGACGAACCAGGACCGGCCAAGGGTCATGTGAGAGTCGTCGAGGATCAGCCTCAGACCTCCACCGAGGATCAGGCGGACGCGGAGAGGCGCGATCCCGAGGAACAGGAATCCGATGTACCTGTTGATGGTCCTCCGCAGGGGAGTACCAGCGGTTTTCATGTGCGAGCCGTACCGATTGACCAGCCGATCGGCGAGTGACGAAACGTCGTACGTCAGCGGATCTCTGTCGCTGCGCTTACGGTGGTCGTGATGGATGCGCCGCCGATCGATGGCTTGTCCCACTTCCAGTTGAACGTCTCGGACCTCGATGCCAGCGTGGCTTGGTACAAGCGCGCTCTCGGCCTGACCGAGCTACGGGGTGAGCCAGGGCGTTACATCGCCCTGCAATCCACGACCGGGCGGTTCCGGGTGGTGCTGTCCGCAGGGGGTCGGGCCGCCACGCCGGGTGCGCTTGACCACATCGCCCTTGCCATCTCCGATGTCGGCGCGCTCGAGCGCGTGGTGCGATCACCTGACCGCCATTGGCATCTCGCACGAAGGCATCAAGGCGAACATCGCCGGCCAGTCGGTCGATCTCTTTGACCCTGACGGGAACAACATCGAACTGATCAGCGAGCGTTAGCTGAGCGAGAGCCTGGGACGGCGACGGCCCTCGTCGGGCTTCTCCGTTCTCAGCCGGCCGGAAAGCTAGAGCAACCGCTCGGAGCGCACGCGCTCAGAGCGCCCGCTGGACTCCTTCCCAGTACGGGTCGCGCAGCTTGCGCTTGTAAAGCTTGCCGTTGGGGTCACGCGGCATCTCGTTCGTGAAGTCGATCGTCTTGGGCGTCTTGAACTTGGCCAACTTGTCGGAGCAGAAGGCCAGGATCTCCGCCGCCAACTCGTCGTTCGCCTCGATTCCCTCGGCTGGTTCGATCACTGCTTTGACCTCCTCACCCCAGTCCTCGTGGGGGATCCCGAAGACGGCGGCGTCGCCCACCTTGGGGTGCGAGAGGAGCACATTCTCGATTTCGGCAGGGTAGATGTTGGCCCCGCCCGAGATGATCATGTCGATCTTGCGGTCCCGCAGGAAGAGGAAACCGTCCTCATCGAGGAAGCCGACGTCGCCCACGGTGAAGAAGGCGCCAATGCGGTTCTTCTTGGTCTTCTCCTTGTCGCCGTGGTACTCGAAGTCGGCCGACTGCATCGCCATGTAGACCGTGCCGATGACGCCGGGCTCCTCGATCCGGTTGCCGTCATCGTCGAAGATGGCGATCTCGCTGATGGGCCAGGGCTTACCGACGGTGCCCGGCTTCTGGAGCCACTCCTCGGCTGTGACCAACGTCCCGCCACCCTCGCTTGCCGCGTAGTACTCGTCCACGGCGTTGCCCCACCAGGCGATCATCTTGTGCTTCACGTCGACCGGGCACGGCGCCGCCGCGTGGATCATGTGACGCAGCGACGACACGTCGTATTTGTCCCGCACGTCCTCGGGGAGGGCCAGGAGCCGGTGGAATTGGGTGGGGACCATGTGCGACGTCGTCACCTGGCGCTCCTCGATCAACCGCAGCATGTCCTCGGGCATCCATTTGTCCATGAGCACGATGGTGTGCCCGAGGTGCAGCGAGGCGCTCCCGAAGCGCAGGACGGCCGTGTGGTACAGCGGCGAGCCGATGATGTGGACATTGTCGTCCAGGGGCTGGATCCCGAAGAGGAACAGCAGTCCCGACAGTCCGAGCGCGGCTTGCTCGGGGGACACGCCCAGAAGCTTGCGAAAGATCCCCTTGGGATTTCCCGTCGTGCCCGATGTGTAGTTCATGACGTCGCCGAGGGTCCTGTCCTCGGGCACGCTGGTCGGCTGGGCGTCGCGCATCTCGGCATACGAGACGAAGCCGGGGACGTCGCCAACGGCGAGACGGCCAGTGGCGTCCAGGCCGACTTCGTCCGCCGCAGCGATGGCGACGTCCGCAAAGCGCTCATGGGCGACGAAGGCCTTTGCTCCCGAATCCTTCAGGATGTAGGCCACCTCGGGCGCCACCAGGTGGTGGTTGATCGGGACCAGGTACCAGCCTGCCTGAAGCGCGGCCAGGTAGACCTCGATCATCTCGGTGCAGTTGGGCAGCAGCGTCGCGACGACGTCGCCGACCTCGAAGCCCTGTGCGCGCAACGCGTGGACGACTTGATTGGCGTGGCCGAGGAGCTCGCCTGACGTGACCTCGTCGCCCTCGGGCGTCACGAGCGCCAGGTATTCGGGGTCTTCCTGGGCCAGCGCCCAGAAGCCGAGGTCACCCATCAGCAGTCTCCTTGCAGGGTCGCAGTCGGGCACGGGCCAAATGGCAGCCCCCGCCGCCCGCAGGCTAGAACGTGTTCTAACTTGCGGCAATTGCAGGGCCGGCGACGGCCGGCCCACGAGATCGGGAGAGTCGACCATGGCTGGGTTCCTCGAAGGCAGGGTCGTCGCCGTCACCGGCGGTGGGGGCGGGATCGGCCGGGCCGTCGCCCTGGCGGCTGCGGCCGAAGGGTCCAAGGTGCTGGTGGCCGACTATGGCGTGGGCATGGCCGGCGAGGACCCGAGCAGCGAGGTGGCCGACGCCGTCGTGGCGGAGATCACCAAGGCCGGCGGTGAGGCCATCGCAGTGGGAGACGACATCTCCAAGATGGAGTCGGGCGAGCGGCTGATCGCCACCGCCGTCGAGAAGTGGGGCCGGATTGACGGGGTTGTCGCAGTGGCCGGCATCCTGCGCGAGCGGATGCTCTTCAACATGTCCGAGGACGAGTGGGATGCTGTCATCGCCACCCATCTCAAGGGCCACTTCACCGTGTTCCGTGCCGCGGCGGCAGTGATGCGCAAGCAGGAGGGTGGTGGCGCCTTGATCGGCTTCACGTCCGGCGCCTTCCAGGGCAGCGTGGCCCAGGCCAACTATTCGGCCGCCAAGGGCGGGATCGTGTCGCTGGTGCGTTCGGCCGCCGTGGGTCTGCATCGCTACGGGGTCACCGCGAACGCCATCGCCCCGGTAGCTCGCACCCGTATGTCGGCCAACGTGCCCTCGGAGCTCGCCGAGATGGGCGACGCCGAAGACGTGGCACCGATGGTGGTCTACCTCCTGAGCGACAAGGCGAGGCACATCACCGGACAGGTGTACACCGTCGTCGGCTCCAAGATCGCCGTGTGGAACCAGCCGGCCGAGGTGCGGGCCATGTGGGCCGAGGGCCGCTGGACTCCCGAGGAGATCGCGGAGCGGATCGACGGCAACATCGGGCAGGAGCGCATGCCGATGCTCGACCGGATCGAGGCGATTCGCCAGGCGGCGGCGTCGGGAGACAAGCCCAACGCTTGAGGCCGGGGCGAGCGCTGTGTCAGCGCGGTCTCAGATGACCCTGTGCAGACGGGGGACGCGCTGGGCCCTCATGTAGATCTCGAGTGCGTTCCCCTCGTGGTGAGCGGCGACGACCATCGCGCCATCGCGTATCTCCTCGTCGCCATCGAACAGCTTGCGCATGTTCTTGCCCCATGCGACGGCCGAGCGGGCGATCTGGCGGTCGGCATGCTCCCACGGTGGGACACACACCTCGATCTGGTACATCGGCTCGAAGGTGACCACGTGAGTGGGCATATCACCGTTGGCGGCGAGCCACTCCTTCTTCTCCTCGTCGGTCCAGATCTTCTCGTTGGTCATAGGTACCACCGGCTGCAGGGTGGCCACTGCTCACCTCGCTCCCTCCCGCCGATATCGGCCTCACCAGGAGAAGGCTTGAGCGAGACCCGTCCTACGCGGGTCTCCTGCGATCTGGCCATCGTGCCGTCATAACGCGTGTACGACGCGTGGGTTGCGCTGAATGCCGCAATATCGTTGCAACTCAGGTGCAGTCTTCGTGGATCGGGATCCACCAGAACCGAAGCCCAGTTTCCTACCGAGCCTGGGCTTGGGCCTGGAGCTGACGGCTCACGGCCTTTCGTTCGAGCTCAATCGACGGCGCCGCGAGGTGACACATTCAGCCGACGAGGTCCGCCAACGTGGCCATCAATTGCGCTGCGGGCTTTGACCAACCCATCTCTCTGGATATCTCAATGCCGCGAGAAGTGATTCTCGCTCGCATGTCCTCGTCCTTGATAAGCGCCAGAAGGGCGTCGGCGATAGCCGGGCCATCTCGAGGTGGCACCACGATCGCTGTGTCATCGTGAAATGCAAAATCGGCAGAGCCACCATTCTCAGCGACGACAACAGCTGCTCCGTTCGCCATGGCCTCGGCTGCGGGCAGGCCGAATCCTTCGGCGTAGCTCGCTGAAACAAATATCATGCAGCGCCTGTAGAACTCCATGAGTTCGTCGTCTCGCACATAACCGTGTGCAACAACGTGCGGAGGCAGCAATTCGGTCGAGCCCGCGCCAAAGCATTCGAACGTCACCTGTGGCTCGTTGCGGCGAACGATCTCCATCGCCTCGATCATCTCGGTGAGTCCTCGATGCGCGCCGTCACGCAGAGCGAACCCGACAATGGGGTTCCGCTCGATCGTCGGCGGCAATCGGGTCTCCGGGTCCGGCAAACTGAGTCCGCATTGAATGGTCGCGATAGGGGTCACGCCGATCGATCGGAGCATGTCCTCGACGGCTTGTGACGTCGCAATGTGGTGCACGTCGGCTCGTTGAAAGGCTGTCTCAACGCGCCGCCTAATGCCTGGAGGACCCGTTGCCCACACCTCGAAGTCGTACACGATCTGGACAAGCGGTCCAGTTCGCGGGGTTGTCCTCGACACGGCTTCCGAGGTCAGATACGAGGTCAGGATCGTGATGTCCGCCCTCTTGATGAGGGAGGGGCGCAGGTACGGGACAGCACGGCAATCAATTGACCGTTCGAGACGGAACCAGGTGATGTCTCGACGATTGCGCAGGTTGCGAATCGCAAACGACGCGAGCCCCCTGAACGAGAAAAATCGCTTGGGGAACAGGCCGTGATAGATGGTGACGCGGTGACCTGCGCTAGCAAGGCGGTTTGCGTACTCGTACTCGACCTTGAAGCCACCGATTGGTGAGTCGGCGATTCCCGGCAGGATGATATTTATCCTCATTCGGTACCCGCGCGGCTTCTTTCAGGTCTCGGCAATGGCAGGGAGAGGACGAAGCTCATCAGGCGGGTTGATCCGCTGATCTCCCTGCAACCGCTGGCTCGACGTCGGTGTCGGTGTCGGTGGTTCCGCCGGCCTCCTCGCTCATCGTGGCGCCCGTTGTTGCTCCGTCCGGCGCGTGGTGCGTGCGGAGCCATTCCTTCCAACGGGCGCGGGTGCGCACCAGGATGACGATGCCGCCGAGCACCAAGGCGATTCCCGCAAGTTGGACGAGGTCCGAACCGAGGCGGCCGTCCTCCCCGAGCCACAAGTGCTCGTCGAGTGAGCGCTCGATCCCCCAAAGGATCATTCCGACCCCCAGCACGGTCCCGGTCGGATAGCCAGCGCGGGGCGCGCCGTTGGGCCAACGGTTGAGCGCGTGCTCGATGGCGATGAGGATCATGTAGACGCTGAAGTCCTCCAACGCCTGGAAGATCGGCACGGGCAGCCGCCGACCGGCCTGGCCCGCGTAATACATCCCGAACCACTGGTGTGTCGGATGCCCTCCGCCGGCGTACATCAGCTGGGGACCAAGCAGGCGACCCATGGCCCAGCACGCCAGGAGGACGGGCACGGCCAGATCGAGGGCGCGTCCGAGTGGGAGCTCGGGGCACCGGCGGCGGACGAGGATGATCCCGGTGGGGACGGCGGCGATGATGCCGCCGAAGGACGACAGCCCGCCGTGCCAGATCGCGATGATGTCAGCGGGGTCGTGTGTGTAGTCGCTCAGGTTTGTGAGCACGTGCATCGCCCGCGCTCCCACGATGGCGGCCAGGATGATCCAGAGGAAGACCGGGAGGAACCACTCGGTGGGGTAGCCGTTCTTGCGCAGTCGGCGCTCGAAGTAGGTGAACCCGAACCAGAACGTGATGGCGAGGCCGATGCCGTAGGTGTGGACCTCGAGGGGCCCGATGTGGAAGGCGATGGGGATGGGTGTCATGGCTGTGGGCTCTGCTCGGCTCGTGCCAGGTTAGGACGGGTGTGGAGTCGTTCGGGAGGCGGTCTCTTCCGCCTGCGCCTGGGGTGGCTGGCTGGGTTTGGAAGTTGGGGGTTGGGGTCAGGGACGGTGGGCGGATGCGGCCGTCGAGCCGAGCACCTAAGGCCGACCGGCCCCCACGAACCCGTCACCCAGACGAAGCGAGGTGAGCCACACGGTTGCCCCGGTGTACGGCGCCTCGATCATCTCGCCTGCGCTCACGTACATCGCGACGTGCTCGGACCCGCCGGGGCCGTAGAAGAGGAGATCACCGGGCTGGAGGTCACTGATCGGGACGGGAGCGGAGTCCGCCATCTGAGCGCCCGAGTAGTGCGGCAACGGGACGCCGACTTGGCCCCAGGACCAGGAGGTGAGACCCGAGCAGTCGAAGCCGGGGTCGGCTGAGCCCTTCGGGGACTCGCCGCCCCACACATAGGGCACACCGATCTGGCTCTCGGCCGCCTGGACCGCTCCCGAACCGCCGGCAGCCGTCGGCGGGGGTGCCGCTTGGGACAGGCCGGCAAGGCTCGTGCCGTCGCCCGAGGAAGCGGGTGGGGCGGCGGCAGCGGCAGCGGCAGCGGCAGCGGCAGCTTGGGCGGCAGCGGCTTGCTTCGCAGCGGCGGCTTGGGCGGCTGCGGCGGCCTCGGCCTGTTGCTGCTGTTGCACGAGCTGCGCGATCTGTCCCTGTTCTTGTGCCAGGGCGTTCTTCTGCTGATCGATGGCTTGCGCGTTCTGCGCCACTGCGTTCTGCTCGGCGGTCACCTGAGACTGCGCCTGCTGTTGCTCGTTCTGTAGTTGGGCCACCTGCGCGTTGAGCGAGTTCTCGGCGGTATGGAGGTTGTCGACCGCGAGTGAGATGTCGCCCTCGGCGATCTGGTTGTACTCGGTGGTGGCACCGGCCGTCTCCTGGTTCCCGCTGAAGATGGAGTTCTGTGCCGCCGCGGTGCCGTCGGAGATGTAGTTGGCGATCGCGGCCTTGGACAGGGTTGTCTTGTCCTGGGAAACCTGCTTCTCATCGGCCGCGATGTTGGCCTTCGTGGTGGCGATGTTCGAGTTGACCTGGCCCAGGTGGTACTTGGCCTCGTCGTACTGCTGGCTCAGAGCGGACATTTCGTTCTGAGCCTGGGTGAGTTGCGACTCGATCGCCGCGGCCTTGGCTTTGGCGTTGGAGATCGCGTCACCGGTGGCGGGGCGCGCAAAACCAAGCACAGTGCTCGCCAACACTGTGACGACGGTCAACGCGGGTACACCGACCCGCTGGAGCAACCTGCTGCCCCGTGATGACCGCGGCGCGGAGTGGTTTAAAAGCCCCTCTACGTCAGTCACGATGGGCCACATTCTTATAGGGGGCACCTCGTGGTTTCAAACACCCTCGGTACGAAACGGGTGTGTTTGGTCGTACTCGAGGTGCGAAGTCGCAGGTTGTCATGCCTGATGAAAAATCTCGGGTCCTTGCTGGTTCGAGGAGAGAAACGAAATCAAATGTTTGGAACTACGGTCGTGATCCATGGGTGAAATGATCGAATTCCCGAGCAATGGGACCACTGCGGGCGGCTATCTGGCGACTCCGGAGAGCGGGAGCGGGCCGGGGGTCGTGGTGATCCAGGAGTGGTGGGGACTCGTCGACCACATAAAGGACGTGTGCGATCGCTTCGCGGCGGCGGGCTACGTGGCGCTGGCGCCCGACCTCTATCACGGCCAGCAGGCGAAGCCAGACGAGCCCGACGAGGCGGGAAAGGCGATGATGGCCTTGAAGATGGACCAAGCCGCTCGCGACATGAGCGGCGCAGTGGACGAGGTCCTCCGCCGCTCCTCGGGTGACCGCGTCGGGGTCATCGGCTTCTGCATGGGGGGCGGCCTCGCACTCGTGCTGGCGACGCAGCGTCCCGACGCGGTGGCAGCCGTCGTCCCCTGCTACGGCATCATCCCATGGCCCGACGCGCAGCCCGACTACTCGGCGATGTCCGCGGCGGTGCTCGGCCACTATGCGGAAAAGGACAGCTTCTTCACCCCCGAGGCCGCCAACGCATTAGCCGACGATCTGCGCGCACTTGGCAAGTCCGTGGAAATCGTCATCTACCCCGGCGTGGACCACGCGTTCTTCAACGACTCGCGCGAAGAGGTCTACGACCCTGACGCGTCTCACGCGTTGTGGGACCGGACGTTGGCGTTCTTCTCAGAGCACCTGCGCTGACGTCACGACGCGCTCAGCTGGCGCGCGCCTTGATGCCTGCCACGTGGCGCGTGCTCGCCGAGCGGTCACCGGGGCCGGGGGCCGGCGCTGACGCCTCACACACCTCCGGTCGAATGGCACGTCCGGTCGAAGGGAACGTCCGGTCGAAGGGAACGTCCGGTCGAAGGGCACACGTGTCAGCCCGAGAGAGGCTCGGAAGCGGTTTGTTACCCTTGCGTCATGTCAGAACGTTCACGTCACCTGCCCCGCCGGTCTTGTCTCTCAACCCCCGGTTCGAACGAGAAGTTCCTGGCCAAGGCGCCGACGGTCCCCGCCGACATGACGTTTCTCGACCTCGAGGACGCCGTGGCACCGCTGGAAAAAGAGGGTGCCAGGCCCAAGGTGGTCGACGCCATCAAGAACCTGCCCTGGGACGACCGGGTCCTGTGTGTACGGGTGAACGCCTGGGATACCGAGTGGACCTACGGCGACGTGATCGAGGTCGTGGGCAACGCGGGGGAGCGCCTCGACGAGATCATGCTGCCCAAGGTCCAGTCGGCGGCGGAGATCGTCGCACTCGACCTCTTGCTCACTCAGGTGGAGAAGAACTCTGGGCTGCCGGTCGGTCACGTCGGTATCGAGGCGCAGATCGAGACGGCCCGCGGGCTCATCAACGTCGACGAGATCTGCGCCGCGTCACCCAGACTCGAGACGATCATCTTCGGTCCGGCGGACTTCGCTGCCAGCATCGAGATGCCGGTCCTCACCGGTGGGGTCGACATCCCCGAGTACCCGGGTGACCACTTCAATTACGTGTTCAGCCGCATCCTGATGGCCGGCCGCGCCAACGGCCTCCAGGTCATTGACGGCCCTTTCCTCAAGGTGCGGGAGTTGGACGCGCTGCGCGAGTACTCCATGCGCGCCCGGATGCTCGGCTACGACGGCAAGTGGGCGCTCACCCCGGACCAGGCCATCGTCTTGAACGAAGTGTTCTCACCGACCCAGGAGCAGTTCGACCACGCGTTCGACCTCCTCGAGGCCTACCGCAAGGCGACGGAAGAGGACCGAAAAGGTGCGGTCATGTTCGGCGACGAGATGATCGACGAGGCCAGCCGCAAGATGGCCGTCAAGTTCGTCAGCCGAGGGGAACGGGCCGGCCTCACGCGCTCCGCCGAATAGGGGTCAGCGGCCGTCAGCGACTCAGCCGATGAGGCGGCGAGCGATGACTTTGAGCGCCAGCGTCTCGTCGGCGCCTTCGAAGATGGAGAGCACCCGCGCGTCGACGAAGTAGCGGCTCACTGGAAACTCCTCCGCGTAGCCCATGCCGCCATGGATCTGCATGGCCTCTCGTGTGACCCACTCGGCGGCGCGGCACACGTAGGCCTTCACCATGGAGGCCTCGAGCGCCCCCTCGCCCCGGGCCATCAGGCGGGCCACGTTGTAGGCACTCTGGCGCGTCGCCTGGATCAAGACCGCCATGCGCCCCAACTTCGCCTGCGTCAACTGGTAGTCGCCGATGGGCGAGCCGAACACGACGCGTTCGGCCGCGTAGGTCGAAGCGGCCTCGTAGGCAGCTTGCATCACACCCAGTGCACGTGCGGCCGTCTGCAGCCGGCCGTTCTCGAAGCCTTGCATCTGGAGGTAGAAGCCCTTGCCGAGACCATCGCGCCCACCGACGAGGTTGGCCTCGGGCACGAACCAGTCTTCGAATGCCAGCTCGTAGGAGTGCATCCCGCGGTAGCCGAGCGTGTCGATGGGCCGTCCTTCCAGCTTCCCCGGCGCCAGGTCAGCGGGCCGCTCCGCCACGTCCTCGGCATCCTGCGTGAAGACAAAGCCATGGCCGTCACCGCGCGGCTTCTCCACGACGAACATGGAGATGCCCCGGTGTGCCAGTGAGCGATCCGGATTGGTGCGGGCGAGGAGCATCAGGACGTCGGCACGGGCGGCGAACGTGCACCAGGTCTTCACCCCGTTGATGACCCAGCCTCCGTCGACCGGTGTCGCCGAGGTCACGATGCCGGCCACGTCGGACCCATAGTCGGGCTCAGTCACCGCGACGGCGGCCAAGATCTCGGCCGAGGCGAGCTTGGGCAGCCACTGCTTCTTCTGCTCCTCGGTGCCTCCGTAGACGAGCGCCCGGGTCAGGATCTCGGGGCGGGTGATCAGGGAGCCACCAACGCCGACCGAGCCCCAACTGAGCTCCTCGGTCGCCACGACCATGCCCATGTAGTCGCTTTCGCCTCCGGTGGCGAAGCCGCCGTACTCCTCGGGCACCGACAGGCCGAACCCGCCGAGCTCGGCCAGTCCCTCGATGACCTCCTCGGGAATGTCGGCGTTGGCCCGGTGCACGTGCTCCGCGTGCGGGCGCACCTTGTCCTCGGCGAAGCGGTGGAACGTCTCGCGCACCAGCTCGAAGTCCTCGCCAAGATGCCGCGGTCCCTCCGTGGCGGCGAGTGCCGCGACGGAGGCGGGGTCGCGCTGCGTCTCGAGGAAGTCGGCGGCCGGCGCGGCCCAGTCGGCTTGGACGCCCCAGAGCGCCTCGCGCCCTGCGACCTTGCCCACGAGGTCGGCGACGACGTCGGCGACGAAGGCAGCGGCAATGGCTGCCTCGACGTCCCCGTGCTCGCCGTACTGGAGGGTGGACCGAGCCGTTGCCACCGCAGCCGCGGCATGGGCCACGTCGTAGGCGACGACCTGGTTGGCGTCGATGCCACCGCGCCCCCGGATCGACGCGCAGGCTGAGTCGACCAGGTGTTGGGCGAGGTCGACGGCCTCGGCGGCGCCGGCGAGAGCAGCGGTTGTGGGCGCACTCATCGGGTCACAGACCCTACCGGCTGGCTTCAGTGTCCCGATTTGCTCGTCGCTCTCCCGTGCGCTCAGGTGCGGCAGCCGATGACGGTGACCAGCGGGGGCAGGACCACGGGATCGTCGCCGGGATCAACCCCGGTCAAGGAGGCCAGATAGTCCGTCACCGGACCGGGACCAACGCCCGCCGGCGCCTCTGCCCACGCGTCGACCACCTCGAGTCCGGCGTCGCGTACGAGCGCCGGCAAGAACGCGCCGACGTCGGGATGCCGCGCGTCCGGCATGGACAGCGCCGACCCAGCGATGCGCCCAGCCGAGGTGATCGGCTCCTGCGCGACGACCCAGCCTCCCGGCCGGACGGACGCGGCCATCTTGCGCACGACGTCGATCGGCGCGAACACGTGCAACAGCAAGAAGCGGCAGAACGCCAGGTCCACCTCCTCGGGCAGCGAGAGGTCCTCGCCGGCCTGGGTCAGCGCGATCACCTGCGCGTGCGCTGCCGCGGCCCGTGCGACCTCGTCGCGCGTTGCCGGGTCGCTGTCGACCGCGTAGACCCGCCCGTGGCGGCCGACCATCTCGGCCAATGCGACCGAGACGTCGCCGCCGCCGGCACCGACGTCGACGCAGCGCCAACCCTCCTCGAGCCCGAGCCGGAGCAGCGCCGTCGCCAACGGCCTGCGGTAGACGTCGTCGCGCAGCCCGATGAGCTCACGCACGATGCCGGCCTGCGCCCACCGTCTCTTTCATGGTGTTGCACTCTACGGGGCGGGTGGTGCCGCCAGCGGCTCTCAGTCCGTCGAGCAGGCCAGCCCACTGGCTGGGCGCCGGCGCTGCGGTCAGCAGGATCACGACGGCGGTGGCCATCAGCGCGGGCCACCACACCCCAATGTCGTGCACCCGACGGTCGCCCAGCACCATGCTGGCGACGAGCACCAGCGAGCACACGCCGAAGCGGAGGGTGCTGCGCCGCATGGCGAGCAGCAGACAGAGCGCAGGGACGGGCCAGAGGTAGTACCAGTTCATCTCCGTCTCGAAGGTGATCCGCAAGAAGAAGGCGACGGACACCATGGCGAGCACGGTAGGCAGGCTGTGGTGGCGATGGCAGACCAGCACCCCGAGGACAGCGGCGATGACGATGGCTAGCAGCCGGGTCATGCCGCCGCCGTCGAGGCCCGGACCGAGGTGGTTCGCCAGCGCGGTGAGTGGGGTGAAGGAGACGTAGCGAGGCTGGAAGGGCTGACGCACCAGCACGAAAAGCGTGTGGTGGGGTTCGGCGAGGAGCGGCAGGACGAGGACCACCAGGCTCGGCAGCACCAGTCGCCACCACAGACGGGTCGCCGCGCGCCAGCTGAGACGAGCCAACGCCGGTGCCACACCCAGCAGGGCCAGCGGTTGGAACGCGACGGCGACGCCGAGCAGCAGCGCCGCCCGTCGCGCGCCTGGCTCTCCGAAGCGATCCATGGTCAATGCCGCCCAGAGCACGAACGCCACGGCGACGCAGTCTTCGGGGTGCCCCCAGAATCCGACCACGTTCGCGACGCCGAGCGCGCTCACCAAGGCGAGCTCCAGCCGGTGACCCTCGCCGAGCCGCCACGATCGCGCCACCGCATCGACGGCGAACAGCACGGTAGAGGCCAGCAGGATCGCCACGGGGCCGACGACGAACCACAGGCTGAGGGGCTCGCCGCTGCTGTGGAGATGGGGGGACAGGCCGACCAGTTGTCCCAGGCCCAGCACCGGCACCAGCACGAACTCGAGCGCCGGCGGCGATGTCAGCGCACCGTGGCGGACGTAGATCTCGCTGAAGCGGCCGTGCAGGATCGCCGAGGAGGAGTTGGTCAGGCTCCACAGGTCGCCCGGAGACACCAAAGTGCCCTTGCCGACGTGGAGGACCGAATGAGCGAACAGGCTGTAGGCCATCACCAGGACGAGCGTGACCACGGTCGCGATGACCGGAGGCGCGCGGCGATCGGCCCATTCGGACGCACGGTCCATCGGTGCTCTATCGGCCCAACTTGGCGGGCCGATAACCTCCAACCTCGTGAAAGTGACGATGCTGCTATGTGACGCCGCCCAGGTCTCCGACGGGAAGCTCTACATCCTGGGTGGTGGCTGGAGCATGACCGGCCCGGACCCCGTGCCTTCGGCCGTTGCGCTGAAGATCGACGTGGACTGGCACGAGGCCGAGAAACCGCACCACTGGGAGCTCTTCTTGGAGGATGCCGACGGGCGGCCCGTGATGATGGAGACCGCAGAGGGATCCCAGCCGGTGGAGGTTCGGGGCGAGTTCACCGTGAGCCAGCCGCTGGGGATCCCCGAGGGCTCTCCCATCGACGTCGCCTTGGCCGTGAATCTGGGTCCGATCCCGCTCTCCCCGGGCACACGGTTTGCCTGGCGGCTCACCATCGACGGCGAGGCGCTTCCGGGGGCATCGCTCGGCTTCACGACTCGGCCGCTGCCCCAGCCGGCAACCGAATGACGGTCTACGACCGACCTTTCGGCCGTTACCTGGAGGACTTCGTCCCCGGTGACATCTATCGGCACTGGCCGGGCAAGACGATCACTGAATACGACGACCATCTTTTCTGCATGATCACCATGAACCACCATCCGTTGCACACCGACGCGTGGTTCGCAGAGCACGAGACGGTACAGGGCAAGAACGTCGTCGTCGGGAACCTCGTCTACTCCCTCGCGCTCGGCATGAGCGTGCCCGACGTGAGCGGCTCGTGCATCGCCAATCTGGAGGTCGAGTCCCTCCTCCATCGTTCGCCCACCTTCCACGGCGACACCATCTACGCCGAGACCCGGGTGCTCGACGCCACACCGTCAAAGTCGAAGCACGATCGCGGCATCGTGACCGTGGAGACCAAGGCGTTCAACCAGCGAGGCGAGGAGGTCTGCTACTTCCGCCGCAAGCTGATGGTCTGGAGGACGGCAGACGCGCCAGCGCGGCTGCGTCCGTACGGCGACGACGTCTGGGACTGAGGCGCTGCCGCTCCCGGCCGAACGGGCGCGGCGGTTCCGCCGCCGGCTCCTGGAGTGGGGTGCCGAGCACCGCCGCGACCTGCCCTGGCGCCATACCCGGGATCCCTGGCCGATCCTCGTCTCCGAGGTGATGCTCCAACAGACGCAGGTGTCCCGCGTCGTTCCCCACTACGAGCGATTCCTTGCCGCCTTTCCGGCTCCCGCCGAATGCGCCAGGGCCCGTCCCGCGGACGTCGTCCGGCTGTGGTCAGGGCTCGGCTACAACCGACGCGCCCTCAACCTGCACCGTGCCGCCGCCGTCGTCGTGGCCCAACACGGAGGTGTCGTGCCGTCGAGCGACGCCGCGCTGCGGGCACTGCCCGGGATCGGCGCCTACACCTCACGGGCGGTACGGTCCTTCGCCTTTGGCGAGGACGTCGCCACGGTGGACACCAACGCCGTCCGGGTGCTGGCTCGCTGCGTCGCCGGTGCGCCGCTGTCGGTCCGCGTCGCGATGGACCTCGGAGACCGGTTGGTTCCGGCCGGTGACTCGTGGGGGTTCAACCAGACGATGTTCGACCTGGGCGCCACGGTGTGCACCGCCGATCCGACGTGCGTCCGGTGTCCCCTGCGCCGGCAGTGCGCCTGGCGTTGTAGGCCCGCCGACGGATCCGTCGACCGCGCCGATCCGTGGCGCGCGTCACCAACGGCGCGGCCCCAGAGCAGCTTTGCCGGCTCGGACCGGCAGGGGAGGGGGCGACTCCTCGATGCCTTGCGACAAGGAGGGGTGCGCGCATCCGGGCTGGCTCGTGCATGTGGCTGGCCCGACGACGCGGCCCGCGCCGAGCGAGCCGCGGCCGCGCTGGTCGACGAAGGGTTCGCCCGCTGGTCGGGCAGCGTGGAGCCCATCCTGCGGCTGCGGTGAGTGGCGGCCGGATCGTCAGGATGCAGCGAGGAACTCGAGGATGCGCGCGTTCACGACATCTGGCCGCTCGACGTGGAGGAAGTGGCCGGTGCCATCGACGATTTCCATCTCGGATCCGGGGGCCAGGAAGTCGAGCGGCGAGCCGATGGAGGACAGGAGCATGCAGTTGTCGTCGCGACCGTGCAGGTACAGCGTCGGCTTGGGTGTCGGCAGGAGCGAGGCCGCCTGCTCCTCCGCGAACTCGGGCACCTGGAGCGACGGGTCGTAGAGCGCCCGGTAGTAGCTGATGGCCGCGACGATGTGCTCGGGGTCACCGATGGACTCCTTCACTCTCGCCACGTCCCAGGCGCCGTCGTAACCAGGTGACCAGTCCTGCCACAGGTGGTCGATGAAGGAGTAGTCCTCGAGCGGCAGCGCTGCCTCGGCCAACGGCGAGAGGAAGAAGAACATGTACCAACTCCGCTGGAGCTGGGCATAGGTCAGCAGCGACATACCGATCGACGTGGTGGGAGGGACCGCTGCTGTGACGGCGCGACGCCAGCGCTCAGGCTGGTGTGCCACTGCGCCGTAGGTGGCCAGCGCGCCCCAGTCGTGGCCGATGAGGACCGCGTCCTCGCCGCCACCGAGCGCTTCGTGCAGCGCGGTCGCGTCCTTGACGATCGCGCCGATCTGGTAGTGGCCGTCGGCTGGCAGCTGCGTCGGTGCGTAGCCGCGCAAGAAGGGTGCCACCGCCCGGAACCCCGCAGACGCGAGTTCGGGTAGGAGATAGCGCCAGGTATGTGCGCTGTCGGGGAACCCGTGCAGACACAGCGCGAGCGGCCCGTCATCAGGCCCGTCAGCGAGGTAGGCGAACTCGAGCCCGTTTGCGGTGATGGTCCGCTGGTCCATGGTGAGAACGTACCGCCACTCGGCGGGGTATGGTCAGATCGGTGAACGTCACGTTCTACGGCGTGCGGGGGTCGTGCCCATGCTCGGGGGATCGCTACCGGCGATATGGGGGGAACACGTCATGCCTCGTCCTCGACATCGAGGGTGATGAGCCGCTCATCGTCGACCTCGGTACCGGGTTACGCGCCCTGGGTGACGTCCTGCACCGCGAGGTGCGCGCGCTGGGGACGCCGCTCCATGCGACCGCGCTGCTTACCCATCTCCACTTCGATCACATCTTGGGGATCCCGTTCTTCGGCCCCCTGCACGACCCCGGTGCCCGGCTCACGGTGTACGGACCGGGGCAACCCAAGGGCAGCTTGAAGGACGCGTTGCACGCGGCGGTCCAGCCTCCCGTCTTCCCCATCCACATGGAGCAGTTCCGGGGCGAGCTGATCACCGTCGACGTCGGGTCCGAGGACTTCTCGGTCGGGCAGGCCAAGGTGATGGCTCGGCCCGTACCCCACAGCGGGGTGACGCTGGGATTCCGGATCGAGGCCGAGGGCCGCTCGGTGGCCTACATGTCCGATCACCAGGCGCCTCTGGACCGCCGGGCCATACCCGACGGCGTGCTCGAGCTGTGCCAGGGCGTCGACCTCCTGATCCACGACGGCCAGTACACCGACGACGAGTTCTCGGCCAAGGCGGACTGGGGCCATTCGACGGCGGCCTACGCGGTGCACGTCGCAGCCGAGGCGGGGGCGCGCCACCTCATGCTGTCGCACCACGACCCGTCGCACACCGACCGAGAGCTCGACCGCATCCTCAACCAGGCCCGCCGGCTGCCGGAGGCCAAGCTGGTCGAGGAGGTGTCGTCGGCCCACGAAGCCCAGTCCGTCGACCTCGGCAAGGCGTAGCAGCGGGTCGATCATGTCGGGCCTCGACCAGGCCCGGTTCCGCGAGGTGCTCGGCCACTTCGCCACCGGGGTCACGATCGTCACCGCGCTCGAGGACGGTGTGCCGGTGGGCTTCACCTGCCAGTCGTTCGCAGCGCTCTCCCTCGATCCGCCCATGGTGATCCTGGCCCCTGCCCGCAGCTCCACGAGCTGGCCGCGCATCGCCCAGGCGGGGGCATTCTGCGTGAACATCCTCGAGGAGCACCAAGAGGCGCTCTGTCGAGCCTTTGCTGTCTCGGGCGGCGACAAGTTCGATGGCGTGGGCTGGTCGCAGGGCGTCACCGGATCGCCGGTGATCACCGGCTCTCTGGCGGTCGTCGAGTGCCGGCTCGGCGAGATCTTCGACGGGGGCGATCACGAGCTGGTGACCGGTCACGTCGTCGCCATGGACGTCGAGGAGGGCAACCCGTTGCTCTTCTACCGCTCCGGCTTCGGCCGTTTCGCCCCCTGACGGGCGGCCCACTACCGTACGCGGCGATGCCCGAGCTGATCCCTTCCGGCACCATCGACGACGTGGTGCTCGTCCGTCCCGACGTGCACGGCGATCAGCGGGGTCGCTTCGTCGAGACCTACCGGCGCAACTGGTTCCCCAATGGCCGCGAGATGGTCCAGGCGAACCGCTCAGAGAAGCAGGCCGGAGCGGTCGTGGGCCTGCACTTCCACCGGCATCAAGCCGACTACTGGTACCTCCTGCGCGGGCGTGCCCGCGTCGTGCTCCACGACCTGCGGGTGGGCTCGAAGACCGACGGTGCCACCGAGGTGATAGAGCTCGACGAGGACGTCGACCTAGGCGTCTACATCCCGCCCGGGGTCGCCCACGGCTTCGCCGCGCTGAGCAACATCCTGCTGACTTACCTCGTCGACAATTACTACAACCCCGAGGACGAGCTCGGGCTGGCATGGGACGACCCGGCCGTGGGCGCCGACTGGGGGGTCAGCGACCCCGTCCTGTCGGGCCGGGACCAGAACAACCCGCGTCGAGACGAGATCCCGGAGGAGATCCTTCCCCGCCTGGGCGGCTGAGCCCATCGGCGCAGGGCTGTTTCCGCTTTTCGCGAACGCCTGGCGCGCTGCGCCGACGAGCGGCGTCCCGCGGTCCAACGCGCCCGGTGAATCCTGTTGAATAGGGGGCGGTGCTGGTAGGTGGGGTAGTCGGTGTCCTGGTGGTCGTGGGCGTCATCGCGGCCGTCATCGTTCGGCAGCACTCCCGCGACGACGTGCACTCCGTCGAGCACTACCACCAGCAACTACACACGCTCGAGGAGATGCGGACGCACCCCTCGCCTGGCCGCGAAGACAGCAACGGAGAGGCGGCCTACCCGGCAAGAACGTTCCGCGTCTCGGGTTCCTCGGCCGTCCGCCTGACCGAGCCGGGTCACGCGTTGGTGCCGCCGGTGCCACCTCCGGCGGTGCCGAACCCGACAGAGCCGGTCACCTTCGACGACGACGCGGACGGTCCAGAGCCGGTCCCTGGTTCGTTCATGACCGGAGGCCGCGACAAGGCGATGGACGGCATCAACCACCGACCACGCCGCTTCGGCGGTCCCATCGCGGCAGTCGCTGTCGTTGTCGTCCTCGTCGTGGTCTTGATCGTCACCGGCCTGCACTCGAACTCTCCGAGGGGTCGCAACAAGCCGGCCACCACGCCCACCACCCATGCCACGCATGCCACCCATGCGACGCATGCCACCCCCCCGGCAGGCCACCATCGCACCAGTACGACGACGACTACGGCGCCCCCCGCTGTCTCCGCGCCGCAGGCGGTCAGCGCGCACGCTGCCACCTACCAGGTGTCGTCGTCGAACTACTCCCTCGTACTGGCCGCCACGAAGGGCGAGTGCTGGGTCGAGGCCACCAGTACTGCTACGGGGTCCGTGCTGTTCACGACGACGCTCTTCTCAGGTCAGTCGCACACCATTCCCGCCACCGGCCCGGTCACCGTGATTGCCGGTGCGCCCGGCGCCTTCGCCGCCACGATCAACGGTGCGGCCGTCACCCTGCCCCTGGGCAACCAGGCTCCGTTCACGTTGCACTTCGTGACGGCCGGATCCGGCGGCACGTCGGCGTCGGGCGGAACAGCGGGGTCGACGGGATCGGCGGGTGCGTCGACTTCGGCGCCGTGACCCCTCGGTAGTAGCCCCTAGTCCTCAGGCGCCGGCGCGGTCGGTGCCGCCGCCTCCGAGCGGAGAGCCGGCACGGGGCTCAGCGAGGCCGAGGGCGTCCAGCAGAAAGGCGTAGACCAGGGCTTCTTCCCGCCAGGAGTCGTAGCGGCCCGACGGTCCGCCGTGACCCGCCCCCAGCTCGGTGCGCAACAGGACACGCGTCGAGGGCGAGAGCTCCCGTAACTTGGCGACCCACTTGGCCGGCTCCCAGTAGGCGACGCGGGGATCGTTGAGTCCCGCCGTGACGAAGAGGTCCGGATAGGTGCGGCGTGTCCCATCAAGATTCTCGCCGGTCACGTTGTCGTAGGGGGAGTAGGTGAGCATGCGCCAGTAGGCGGTCTCGTCGGCGGCGGGGTTGCCCCACTCCTCCCATTCGCCGACGGTGAGGGGGATCTCGTCGTCGAGCATCGTCGTCACGCAGTCGACAAAGGGAACCTCGGCCACGAGGGCGCGGAAGAGCTCGGGCGCCTGGTTGGCGACGGCGCCGATGAGCAGACCACCGGCCGAGCCGCCGCGTCCGGCCAGCGCGCCCGGCCGAGCGATGCCGGCATGGAGGAGGTGGCGGGCGCACGCAATGAAGTCCGAGAAGGTGTTCTCCTTGTGCTCCATGCGCCCGTCCTCGTACCAGGCGCGGCCCATCTCGCCTCCGCCGCGTACGTGCGCGATGGCGAAGACCATGCCGCGGTCGAGCAACGAGATGCGGTGGTGCGAGAACGAAGGGTCGATCGAGATCTCGTACGCGCCGTATCCGTAGAGCAGGCACGGTGCGGGGAGCGCGAGATCGCTGCGGTGCACGACCGAGATCGGGACCAACGTGGAGTCGGGTGCAGTCGCCCAGACCCGATACGTGCGGTAGCGCGACGCGTCGAAGTCGCCCAGTACGGGCTCTTGCTTGAGCAGCGTCTCCCGGCGATTGTCGAGACGGATCTGCAGCACGCTCGACGGGGTGACCATCGACGTGCGGCCGAAGCGCAGCGAGGTGATGTGGGGCTCGGGGTTCGTCCCGAGCCAGGTCGACGACGGGCTCTCCGTCGAGGGGATGACCCAGCCCGACTCGAGCAGGTCTGTGGCGAACGGATCACCGGTCCCGGAAAGCGGAAGGACCCGCACCTGGGTCTGCGCCTCGCTGCGTTCGCTCAGCACGAGGGCGTCGTCGAAGGCGTCCACGTCCTCGACGCGCACGCCCGGCCGGTGCGGGACGAGCTCTCGCCACGACGGCTCCCCCGAGTCCGGAGAGGCCAGGACGCGGAAATCCTTGGCGTCCTCGTTCGTCAACGTGACGAACCAGCCGGGACCGCGGCCGGCGGCGGGCTGGAGGTGATCGACCGCGTACTCAATCCCCTCACGACGTCGCATCACCATGGCGGGCTGGGCCAGCGGAGTCGCCGAGGGGACCGACAGCCACTCGGTGGTATTGGTGCTGTGCAGGGCGATCAGCACGAAGGCGGTGTCCCGGGTCGATCCCGCTCTCAGCCCGAACCGGCGGTCGGACTCCTCGTACACCAGCACGTCGCCGGCCGGGTCGCTGCCGAGGCGATGGCGCCAGAGCTGGAAAGGTCGCTGTGCCTCATCGAGGCGGACGTAGAACACGTAGTCGGTCGCGGCAGACCAGGCCAGGCCGTAGCCCACGTCGAGGACCGCCTCGGCGGCCACCGCGGGGGAGGTGTCCGCGTCGAGAGGAAGGAAGCGCAGCTCGTACTTCTCGTTGCCCAGCCGGTCGGTCGCATACGCCAGCCAGTTGTGGTCGTGGCTCACCACGGCCCCGCCGAGCGCGAAGTACTCAGAGCCTTCCGCGAGCCGGTTCTCGTCCACGAGGACCTGCTCCTCGCCGCCGGGTTCGCCGGCCGGCGGCAGCTCGTCGGGTCCGCGGGCGGGGCGCCGGCAGTGGATGGCGTAGTCCTTCCCCTCCTCGGTGCGGCTGTAGTACCACCACGGACCCCGCCGCGCCGGGACCGACATGTCGGTCTCCTTGATGCGCGCCTTCATCTCTTCGAAGAGGGAGGAGCGGAGCCCGACGAGCGCGGCCGTCTCCTGCTCGGTGTAGGTGTTCTCGGCCTCGAGGTAGGCAAGCACGTCGGGATCGTCCTGCTCGCGCAGCCAGTACCAGGGATCCTCCCGATCGTCGCCGTGGGCCGTGACGACGTGGGGGCGCCGCGGGGCGATCGGTGCGCTTGCCATCAGCCCAGAGCCTGCCACGGCTGGCAACACGGAGGTGGCGCATGATTGGCGTTTCGGCAGGCTGGGGCAGTTGTTACTATCTACGTAGGAGAAATTCACCTTCTCCGGACTCGACCTCAGGAGCCACATGGCCGCTACGGATCTCGACCTGGGCCGCTACCAGCTGGGCTGGAGCGACGCCGAGGACTACGTCTTCAAGCCCAAGAAGGGCCTGAACGAGTCGATCGTGCGCGAGATGTCCGAGATGAAGGGCGAGCCTCAGTGGATGCGCGACTTCCGCTTGCGCGCCCTGAAGCACTTCGAGCGCAAGCCGATGGCGCCGTGGTTCGCGACGCAGATGCCGAACCTCGACTTCGACGACATCTTCTATTACATCAAGCCCACGGGTGGGCAGGTGGACAAGTGGGAGGACCTTCCCGACGCCATCAAGAACACGTACGAGAAGCTCGGCATCCCTGAGGCCGAGCGCAAATACCTGTCCGGTGTGACCGCTCAGTACGAGTGCATCTTGGGTAGCACCCGAGTGTGGACGACAAGCGGTATGCGCGCCGTCAAGGAGCTAGAGCCCGGAGACGAGGTGTTCGCGCTCAACGAGAACACCAAGCTTCTCGAGGTCGCGCGCGTCGTGGCCGGCGGCAAGTCGGGCGAGAAGGAGATCTTCGAGATCACGGCGCGCGGCCGAACGATCGGTGCGTCGGGGAACCACCCGTTCCTGGTGTTGCGCGACGAACGCGAGCCAGGGAGTAATCGCGCCAAGTACGCGGCTCGGTGGGTGCCGGCTGAAGAGTTGGCCGAGGGAGACCTCGTGGCCATCGCCACTGACGTGCCCGAGTTCGGGCACAACGCGCCAATGCTGCTTCCGCAGGACGACCGGGGTGCGTTCTACCCGCGCGTGACCAGTGACGACATGTGCTGGTTCCTCGGTCTCTACCTGGGCGACGGCTACCTCAAGCACTCCGACGGCTACACCACGGTCGGGATTGCGGTCGACAAGACCGACACGGTGCTCGTCGAGGAGATTTGCGACATCGCCAAGCGGCTGTTCGGCCTCGACTTCTCGCTGAGCAAGGACGGCTACCGCCTTCAGGCCCGCGGCACGGCGGCGCTGGCCGAGTACTTGGAGCTGAACGGGCTCGGCGGCACCTCGCACACCAAGCGGGTGCCCGACTGGGTGTTCGGCTTGCCGGCCTCGCAGCGCCTCTCGTTCGTTGCGGGCCTTCTCGACGCCGACGGGTACGTACGCGACCACGCAACATCCAAGGACGCAGTCTTGACGAGCGCCAACGCGGAGCTGCTCGGCGGCATCAAGGAGCTGCTCGCCCTCTCGGGCGTCTGGAGCAGCAGCGTGATCCCGGTCTCGAACCGCCACCCGCACGACCGTGAGCGAATCATGCAGGCCTATCACCTGCGCCTCTCGGGCCACTTCGACCGGATCCCCGCTCGGTCGCCGCGGCGAGCGGAGCGCATGAACCGGCGCAAGTTCAGCCACAGCTACCGCACGGCCCGAAACACCGTCTTCTACGCCCACACCAGCGAGATGCTGGGCTTCGCCCGCATCGAGAAGATCGAGCGTCTCGGCGTGGAGTCGGTCTACGACATCGAGGTCGAGGGCCACCACAACTTCGTGGCCGAGGGCTTCGTCATCCACAACTCCGAAGTGGTGTTCCATCGGAACCGCGAGGACCTCGAAGCCCAGGGTGTCTTCTTCTGCGACATGGACACCGCCGTGCGCGACTACCCCGACCTCGTCCGCAAGTGGTTCGGCAAGATCATCCCGCCGAACGACAACAAGTTCGCCGCGCTGAACTCGGCCGTGTGGTCGGGCGGATCGTTCATCTACGTCCCGCCCGGAGTGAAGGTCGACATGCCGCTCCAGGCGTACTTCCGGATCAACGCGGAGAACATGGGACAGTTCGAGCGCACGCTGATCATCGCGGACGAGGGATCGCAGGTGCACTACATCGAGGGCTGCTCGGCGCCGGTGTACTCGACCGACTCGCTGCACTCAGCCGTCGTCGAGCTGGTGGCGCTGCCGGGCTCGCGCATCACGTACACGACGATCCAGAACTGGTCGACCAACGTCTACAACCTGGTGACCAAGCGGGCCCGGGCCGAGGCCGAGGCGCACGTGGAGTGGATCGACGGCAACATCGGCTCGCGCCTGACCATGAAGTACCCGTCGGTGTACCTGATGGGACCGAAGGCCAGCGGCGAGGTGCTCTCGGTCGCTTACGCCGGCGCGGGCCAGCACCAGGACGCCGGAGCCAAGATGTACCACATCGCGCCCGAGACGACGTCGACCATCGTGTCGAAGTCGATCTCGAAGGACGGCGGCATCACCACCTACCGGGGCAAGGTGCACGTCGACCCCAATGCACGGGGGGCCAAGGCGTTCGTGCGCTGCGACGCGCTCCTGCTCGACGACGAGTCGACTTCGGAGACCAAGCCCTACATGGAGGTCGGAGAGCGCGACGCCCGTATCGGTCACGAGGCCACCGTCTCCAAGGTGGGTGACGACCAGCTCTTCTACCTGATGAGCCGCGGCCTCTCCGAACAGCAGGCCATGAGCTTGATCGTGAACGGCTTCATCGAGCCGGTGACGAGGACCCTCCCAATGGAGTACGCCGTCGAGTGGAGCCGCCTCATTGAGCTGCAGATGGAAGGCTCCGTCGGCTGACCTGCCGCAACCCCTCCTGCAGCGTGGCACCATAGAACCGTGCCCATGCGCGAGGAGTGCATCCATTTCCAAAGCCGCACCTACGCTTCCGGCGAGGCAGCCCGTTTCTGCGTGCTCGATCTGGCGCCCGAGGCACCATGGCGTTGCCCGGAGAACTGCCCCTCCTACAAGCGCCGGATGGCCGACGTTGGATGGGTGCACGGCAGCCTCGTCGAGCCCGCCATCGAAGAAGAGCCCGGCAGCGGCGGGCCCGAGATCGCCGAGCTCCTCGAGTCGGCGGAGGACATCGTCAACGATGTCGCACCCGACGTGCTCGAAGAGGTGCGGGCCGAGGACGCCCGCCGCGACCGGTCTTCCAACCGCTGGTGGCGCCGCAAACGCTGACGCGGATCGACGCGCACAGGGCGTCGCCACCCATCGCGAAGGTCGACCACCGCCGGGCCTCGAAAAATACCGACTGCTACATTGCGCCCGTGGGGCAGGAGCGTTTCGGGGCGATCGACTTCGACTGGTTTCACCGGGAGGAGCTGCCATCGCTCCTCGAGCGTCGGGGAGAGATCTTCCTCGACACGGATGCCGCCGTGCTCCGTCCGTTGTGTTTTCAGCTCACCGACGGCAGGGCCTACACCTATGTGCCCGACGGACTCACGTTTTCGATCCGTCCCGGCGTCGTCGGCGCGCGTACCGTCGTCGAGCTCGCGCCAGACGCGTGGTGCGAGTTCGTCTGGGAGCTCAAGACGTGTTTCGCCCTTCTCTACGCCGACCAGCTGACGGTGCGCCACGGGAGCTTCGGCCAGCTGACGCGGTGGGAGCCGCCACTGCGGGCCGCCCTGAGTGACCAGACGCTCTTCGACCTCGATCATCCTGCGCCCATTTCGGACGAGACCGGACAGGCCATCGATCTCACGCGGCGCTTCACGCTCGACGACCCGGTCGAGGAGACGCGGGCCTTCTTGCACCATGTGGGCTTCGTGCACCTCCGGGGCGTCCTCGACGCGACCGAGGTGGCGGCCCTGAACGCCGACGTCGACGTCGCGCTCGGCCGGGCGCGGCCCAATGACCGCAAGTCGTGGTGGACGACGCTCGACGGGCGTGAGGTCTGCAACCGGGTCAACTATCTCAACGAGGGGTCTCCCCGCGTCGCGGCCCTCGGTGCCGACCCCCGCTTCGTCGCCATCGCCGCCCTCGGCGGCCCCGGCCTGCGCGACGCCTACGACCGCCTCGATGGCAACGGCGTCGTCATCAAGGTCCCCGGCTCCGAAGGCGGACTGGCCGACCTTCCGTGGCACCGTGACTGCGGCATGGGCGGCCACCCGGTGAAGTGCCCCATGCTCAACGTCGGGATCCAGCTCGATCCGGCCACCGAGGACACCGGGCAGCTCGAAATGATCCCGGGCTCACACCGAGGTACCTCACGGCTTCCGAATGCCGAAGAGGCGAAGCGGCACCTCGTGGTCTCGCTCACGACGGAACCGGGCGACGTCACCGTGCACTTCGGTCACACGCTCCACGCGGCGCCTCCCCCGAAGGATCCACATGCCTCGGGGCGGCGCGCCCTCTACCTCTCCTTCGTCCCCCCGCTGACCTTCGAGATGGTCGGACCCGGGCAGGGGTACAACGACGTGCTCTTCACCAGGAGCGAGGGGCGCGTGCAGCACGCCGACCTGTTCGCGTGAGCGGGACGAACATGTCGCTCAGCCTCGCGCAGCAGGAACGCCAGACCATCTGTGACCTCTTTGTCGAACGTGGTCCCGAGGCGCCCACCCTGTGCGAGGGATGGCGCACCGCGGATCTGGCCGCACATCTCGTCGCTCGCGAACGGCGTCCCGACAGCGGGCCCGGGCTCGTCTGGCCGCCGCTGGCCGGCCACTCCGACAAGGTGCGGCGGGCGGTGCGTGACCGCACGCCCTGGGAGCAGCTCGTCGAGACGGTGCGTCGCGGGCCGCCGTGGATCCTTCGTCCGTTCGACGGCCCCATGAACACGGTCGAGTTCTTCATCCACACAGAGGACGTTCGCCGGGCGGGCGATGGCAGCTGGGAGCCTCGCCCGATTTCATCGGACCTCGCTGACGCGCTGTGGGCGCGCGTAGGGCCTGGCGGGATGGCGAAGAAGGTCCCTGCCACGGTCGTCTTCACCTCGCCGGGTCGCGAGGACAAGGTCGCTGGCAGCGGCCCGCGCCTGACGGTGGCGGGCGACCCCGGCGAGCTCACCATGTTCGGCGCCGGCCGTCAGGGCGCGGCCCGGGTGGAGATCGACGGGGACCCGGCCCTCGCCGACCAGTTGCGCGCCGCGTCGCTCGGGATCTGACCAGCGGCACGAGAGGCGAGAGCATGGAGCCGATTCCGGCACTCGAGGTCGGTCAGGTGCGCCTCGACGAGACGGTCGACGTCATCGTGGTGGGCCTGGGGATCGCGGGCGCGTCTGCTGTCGTCGGGGCGCGCCAGGCTGGTGCCGACGTGTTGGCCGTGGAGCGCAGCGCTGACCTCGGGGGAACGTCGGCCCAGTCCGGTGGCCTGATCTATCTGGGTGGCGGGACGGCGCTGCAGGACGCCTGCGGCTTCGAGGATTCGCCCGAGAACATGGCGGCATTCCTCCGCGCGGCCCTGGGGCCCGGGGTCGACGACGGCCGCGTCGATGCCTACTGCGAAGGCTCGGTGGACCACTTCGACTGGCTCGTCTCCGTCGGCGTGCCGTTCCGTGCCGCTTTTTGCGACGAGCCCAACCGCGAATCGGCGGACGACGCCGGGTTGCTCTTCAGTGGCGGCGAGGACTCGTACCCCTTCGACGAGCTCGCAGTCCCGGTCCCGCGCGGCCACAAGCCGCAGTGGATCGATTCCGCCGGCGGCTTCCTCATGGACTGTCTCGGAAAGGCGGTGGGGGCCAGCGAGGCCCGCGTCGTGGGCGACGCCCGCGCCGAGGCCCTCGTCGTCGACGGCGGGGAAGTCGTGGGCGTGCAGGTGCGGACCGACGACGGCCTGCGGGCCGTGCGGGCCCGTGGCGGTGTGATCCTGGCGGCGGGGGGCTTCATCCACAACGAGGCCATGGTCGCCGAGCACTGCCCACAGGCTCATGTCCCCGACGCTGCTTGGCGGATCGGCACCTCGAACGACGACGGCCGGGGAATCCGGATGGGCGCCGGCGCCGGTGCGGCAACGACGCGGCTCGATGCGTTCGAGTGCGCACTACCCCTCGGGCCGCCACACCGCCTCGCACGGAGCATCCTCGTCAACCGCCACGGCGAGCGGTTCATCAACGAGGACACCTACACCGGTCGCATCGGGAACCACGCCCTCTGTGACCACGATGGCTTCGTCTACATGATCACCGATGATGTGATCTACGAGCCCAACGCCATCGGTCTCCGCATCGGCCATGCGGCGGCGACCCCCGAGGAACTGGCTGCCGAGCTTGATCTCCCGCCCGAGGCGCTCGCTCGCACGGTGCACGAGTACAACCAGGCCGCTGCCGACGGCGACGATCCGGCCTTCCACAAGCGCGCGCCCTATCTCCAGCCCATCGGCGTCCCGCCCGCGACCGGCATCGGTGCCGTCGACCTTCGCGTCGACCACGGCGCGATCTACGCGACGTTCACACTGGGCGGTCTCGTCACCGATGCCGACGGGGCGGCGGTCGACCGCGCGGGTCGGCCCATCCCGGGTCTCTACGCCGTGGGCCGGACGGCCGCCAGTCTCGCCGCCCACCACTACGCCAGCGGCATCAGTCTCGGTGACGGCTCGTTCTTCGGGCGGCGGGCCGGCCGCCGTGCTGCTGCGGAGGCCAACGCCGGCGCGTGAGCGCGTGCGAGCGCGTGAGCGCGTGAGCGCGCTAGCGCCCGGTGAACCTGGGCGTGCGCTTCTCCATGAACGCGGTGACCGCCTCGGTGAGGTCGTCCGAGGCGAGCATGCCGGCGTTCCAGGTCGCCACGTAGTCGAGGCCCTCCGCCACGGTCTTGCCTTCGTTGGCCGCCAGCACGGCCTTCGTTCCCTGGACGGCGATCGGGGAGTTGGCGGCGATCTCGGCCGCGAGCGCGTGCGCCGCCTTGAGGACGCCCTCGGCATCGGCCGCCACGTCGTTCACGAGGCCGATCTCCTTGGCGCGCTCTGCGCTGATGTCCTTGGCCGTGTAGGCGAGCTCGGCCAGGTGCCCGGCGCCGATGATCGACGGCAGCCGCTGCAGGCTGCCGAGGTCGGCGACGATCGCCATCTTCGCCTCACGAACGGAGAACACGGCATCGGCGGAGGCCACGCGGATGTCGCACGCCGCGATCAGGTCGACGCCGCCACCGATGCAGTAGCCGTGGACCGCCGCGATGACGGGCTTGGGGCAGTGGGCGACCGCGGTGATGGCCTCTTGGAGCCGGAGGACCTCGCTGCGGGCACCCCGGGCACGCGCCGCCATGGACGAGGGCGAGCCCCCTGCACCAGCCGCATCCGCACCGCTCCCGCCGCCGCTCAGGACACTGCCCATGGCCTTGAGGTCGAGGCCCACGGAGAAGTGCGGCCCCTTGGCCGCGATCACCACGGCACGAACCTCGGCGTCGCCGCTCACCGCGGCCATCGCCAGGGGAAGGTCACGCCACAGATCCATGCCCATGGCGTTGCGCGCCTCGGGCCGGTCCAGCCACAGCGTTGCCACGTGTTCGTCCTGCTCGATGCTGAGCACCGGTGAGTCGAAGTTCGCGATGTCACCCATACGGACGAAGGCTAACCGCCTGGTAGGAGACGTCGAGGCGGACCACTAGAGTGCATGGGCCGCATTCGCACCCGAAAGAGGACCAGACCCTGCACACGTTCAGCGCCGAGGCATCCGCCGGCCTCACAGGACCGGACTGGCTCCGCCAGCGCCGGGTCGCCGGTCACGAGGCGTTTTCGGCGTCGTCGCTGCCCTCTGAGAGCGAAGAGGTTTGGCGTTACACGCCGATTGACCACCTCGACCTGGAGGAGTTCAGCCCCGCCGAAGGCGACGCGGCAGCGCCGCCCGAGGCGAACGACTTGCTGTCGTCGCTCGGCGCAGAGATCGGCAGCGCAGCGGCGACCGTGCTCGTGCACAACGGGCGTACGCAGACCGTGACGATCTCCGCCGCCGGCGCCCCCTTCGGCCTCGGTGGGGCGGAGGACGTCGAAGCGGCGCCGGACATGCTGGGCTCGGTGCAACAAGGCGGGGACGCGCTGGTGCGCCTCAACGACGCATTCGCTCCCGACCCGGTGTTCCTCGACGTTCCGGCCGGCATCCGGGTCTCCGGGCCCGTCCTCGTGGTGCACTGGTGCGACGCCGGCGCGGCCGTCTTCCCCCGGCTCTGCGTCCGCGCCGGCGAGGGCTCGTCCGTCTCGGTCATCGAGGTCTTTGCCGGTGCGCCCGGTGCCGGGCACTCTCTCGCGGTGCCGGTCACCGAGTTGTCGGCGGCCGAGCGCACCAGCCTGTCGTACGTGTCGGTCCAGATCCTGGGCGAGGCGGCCTGGTCGATCGCGCGGCTCGCGGCCCGGGGCGGCGCCAAGTCAAAGACGCGCACGTTCACGGTCGGGCTCGGTTCCGCCTACGGCAGGGTGCGCGCCGACGTCACGCTCGACGGGAAGGAAGGCTCGTGCGAGGTGCTCTCCTCGTATCTCGGCGACAGGACGCAGGTGCACGACGTCCGCACCCTTCAGGACCACGTAGCGCCCCGCACGACGAGCGAGCTCCTGTGTCAGGGTGCGGTCGCCGGGAAGTCGAGCTCGGTCTACAGCGGGCTGATACGGGTACACCGCGGCGCAGTCCGCAGCGACGCGCGGCAGACGAACCACAATCTCGTCCTGGACGAGGGTGCGCACGCCGATTCGGTGCCGAACCTCGACATCCTCGAGAACGACGTGAAGTGCTCGCACGCGTCGACCGTCGGACCGATCGACGAGGATCAGCGGTACTACATCGAGTCCCGCGGCGTGGAGCCCGAAGTCGCCGAGGGCCTCATCGTGAGCGGTTTTTTCGACGCCATCATCGACCGCGGCCCGGTTCCCGAGGTCACCCCGTTCCTCCGGCGCGAAGTGCACGGTCGGCTCGAGGAGGCCCTGGGGAGGCCAGTGGTGGCCGCACGTGCCTGAGACTCCAGAGACGGTTGCGCTGTGCTCGGTCGACGAGCTCGCTCCCGGCGAGGCCCGTCGTTTCGACGTCGACGGCCACCGGGTGGCTCTGGTGCGCATCGGTGACGAGTTCCACGCCATCGACGACGAGTGCAGCCACGAGGACTACTCGCTCTCGGAAGGAGAGGTCTGGGCCGAGGAGTGCCAGATCGAATGTCCCCGTCACGGGAGCACCTTCGACCTGGTGACCGGCGAGCCCTGCTCGCTGCCGGCGACCCAACCCGTCGCCGTCTACAAGGTCGAGGTCGCCGACGGAACGGTCTCGGTGGTGCTGCCGTGAGCGAGGCACACGTGCTCGAGGTCACGGGATTGCATGCGTCCGCCGGCGGTCGAGAGGTGCTGCACGGGATCGACCTCACGGTGCGCAGCGGCGAGGTGCACGTGATCATGGGGCCGAACGGCTCGGGCAAGAGCACGCTCGCCCATGCCCTGATGGGGAGGCCGGGCACCGAAGTGACGGCCGGCTCCATCACCATGGACGGACGGGAGCTCACCGGCCTCCCGGCCTGGGAGCGGGCCCGAGCCGGGCTTTTCTTGGCCCTGCAGCACCCCGTCGAGGTGCCCGGTGTCGGCCTGCCATCGCTCCTCTCTGTTGCGAGAGCCGGTGGAGGTGGGGCGGCCGTGGCGGCGGCATCAGCAGAAGCAGCAGGGGTGGCTCCGGGGAGGGACGTCCTCGCCGAGCGGATGGCCGAAGAGGCGCAGGCGGTCGGCTTGGACACGAAGCTGTTGACCCGCGCCCTCAATGTGGACCTCTCCGGCGGGGAGCGCAAGCGCACCGAGATGGTGCAGCTCGGCGTGCTGCGGCCCGCCATCTGCATCCTCGACGAGGTCGACTCGGGCCTCGATGTCGACGCGTTAGGCGACGTCGCGCGCCGGTTGCAGCTCGCGACGACGGAGTGGGACGTCGGGATCCTCGCCATCACACACTTCAACCGTTTCCTGATGGAGCTCGAGGCGGACCTCGTGCACGTGATGGTCGACGGGCGCATCGTTGCGACTGGTGATGCGGCCCTTGCGCTGCAGCTCGAGCAGACCGGCTACGCCGAGTACCTGGAAATCCGCTGAGAGAACTTCGCTGAGATCGCTCACCGCCGCGCTGTCGAGCGCGTCGTAGCAGCCACAGCAGGGCCTGCCCCAAGTTTTGCAGGGGTGCTTGGTACCGTAGATATGTATGGCGAATGGTCGTCCACCGGGCGACGAGTCGAGCCGGTCATCGCGCGGACCCCGCGGCCGCGGCGCGAACCAAGAAGGGTTGGCCAACCTCGGCCGCCAGATGAAGGCGGGTGGCGACGAGGAGAGAGTGGCCAACGAGTCGGGGCTGCGCTCGCTCGGAGCGCGCATCGATGCGACGGGTGGCAGGTCCAAGCACCGCCGCAGCGGCAAGCTGCGTTGGAGCACGCGCAAGAAGGTGGTCGTCTCGCTCCTCAGCGCCCTCGTCCTCTTGGTGGCCGTCGCGGGCGGCAGCTACGGCTACCTCAGGTACCGCTACGACCAGATCAACAAGATCCACATCGGCAACGAGGTGGCCGCCCAGGACGGTGCACCGTTCACCATCCTCGTCATCGGATCGGACAGCCGCGCCGGTGAGAGCGCTGCCGGCGCACAGGCGTTCGGGTCCGCGTCGGAGGTCACCGGACAGCGCAGCGACGTCGTCCAGCTCTGGCGGGTGACGCCTGCGACGAAATCGATACAGATCATGTCGATCCCGCGGGACACCGTGGTCACGATGCTGCCGCCAGATTCGTCACAGTTCGGGACGTACAACCGGATCAACTCTTCGTTCAACTCCGGTGCAAACCAATTGGTGAAGACGATCACCGCCAACTTCGGGATCCCCATCAACCACGTTGTCGAGGTGGACTTCTCGGGATTCCAGGACGCCGTACAGTCCCTCGGCGGCGTCTACATGGACTTCCCCTACCCGGCCAAGGACGCGTACTCGGGCCTCGACATCACCACTCCTGGTTGCCAGCTGCTGAACGGCGCCCAGGCGCTGGCTGTCGCCGCGCACGGCACTACGAGTACTACGAGAACGGCTACTGGCAGTACGACGGCACCAGCGACTTCGGCCGGATCCAGCGCCAGGACGTCTTCATCAAGGCGATGATGAGCGCCGCCAAGTCCAAGTTGAACCCCTTCACGGTCAACGCCTTCATCGGCTCCCTCCACGAGGGCATCACCATCGACGACGGCCTCGGCTTCAACGAGCTCATCAACCTGGCGCTCACGTACCACTCCTACGACCCGTCGAACCTCCAGGGTGAGACGCTGCCGACCGAGGCGGCCAATGATTTCGGTGACCTCGGTGACGTGCTCACGGAGCAGCAGCCGCAGGCCCAGCAGATGCTGGTCAACATTTTCGGGTCGAGCCTGGTCACGCCGACGAACCCCCCGCCGAACGCCAACGGCGTGCCTCAGGCGCCTCCCATCGTCACGCCGACGACGGCGCCGCCGGCCGCAGCCAGCGGTTCGGTGAGCAGCGGTGCGGGAGCCGCCGGCACGGCGACGAACACGACCACGGCGCCACCATCGTTCGACCCGACGAACTGCAGCCCCAGCTGAGCGCCTGAGGCCGCATCTCGGCGCGCCCTGACGCCCGTCCGAGCGACTACGAAGCGGTTGCCGCCACCTCGTCGAGACCCTGCGCCAGCGCGTTCCAGCTCAAGGTGGCGCACTTGATGCGGACAGGGAACTTCACCACGCCCTGGAGCGCCGCCAGCTCGCCCAGCTTCTCGAGGTCGATCTCCTCGGGCTCACCCTCGACGACCTCGGCACCGTTGCCGTCGTGCTGGTGCTCGTGCCCGAGCCAGGCCTCGTGGACCGACATCATCCCCTTGAAGGTGTTGATGAGCTGGCGCACCTGGTCCACCGGCTTCCCCTTCACGGCGGCGGACATCAAGGACGCGGACGACTGGCTGATCGAACAGCCCGACCCGCCGATCTTGAGGTCGGCCAGGGTGCCGTCCTCGACGACCATGGAGATGACGACCTCGTCGCCGCAGAGAGGGTTGAAGCCCTCGACCCGGTGGGCCGGTGGCGATTCGAGCTCGCCGCGGTTCCGGGGAGAGCGATAGTGGTCGAGGATGATCTCGCGGTACAGCTCTTCGAGGTCGGCCATCAGCCGAATAATCTACCGGCCTCGAGCAATCCCTCGATCAGCACCTCGATGTCGTGTTCGTCGCTGAAGAGGGACAACGAGGCCCGCGCCGTCGCCTGCACGCCCAGCTTGCGCATGAGGGGCTTGGCACAGTGGTGGCCCGGCCGTACGCAGACGCCGAACTGGTCGAGCACCTGGGCCAGGTCGTGCGCGTGCACGTCGCGGTACGCGATGGACAGCACGCCGCCACGGTCGGGCCCGGCCGGCGCGCCGAAGACCCGCACGTCTGAGCCGAGCTTCTCGTCGAGGCGGGCGAGGGCGTGGTTGGTGAGCGCCAGCTCGTGGGCCCGGATGCGGTCCATGCCGATGTCGCTCAGGTACGCCAGCGCCGCCGTCAGACCGACGGCCTCCGCGATGGGCGGGGTGCCCGCCTCGAAGCGGGCGGGCGGGGGAGAGGGGCGGAAGGAGTCGAGCTTGACGTCGAGGATCATGCCGCCGCCGCCGAGGAACGGCGGCATCGCCTCGAGGAGGTCGGCCCGGCCCCACAGCACGCCGATCCCGGTCGGTCCCATGGTCTTGTGCCCCGAGAAGGCGATGAAGTCGGCGCCCAGGTCTTTCACGTCGACCGGGGCGTGGGGGACCAGCTGCGCGCCGTCGGCCACGACGATCGCGCCGGCCGCGTGGGCGGCGTCGGCCACCACCCGCACCGGGTTGATGGTCCCGAGCACGTTGGACATGGCGGAGACGCCCACGACCTTGACGCCGTCGACAAGGCTCTCGAGGTCGTCGAGCACGAGGCGCCCGTCCCCGTCGACGGGGATGTAGCGCAGGTCGAGCCCGCCCAGCTCCTCGGACAGGATCATCCACGGGACGATGTTGGAGTGGTGCTCCATCTCGGTGAGCAGCACGGCGTCGCCGGCGCGCAGGTTGGCGCGGCCCCAGCTCTGTGCGACCAGGTTGAGCGACTCGGTGGTGTTCTTGGTGAAGACGACCTCGCGGGCGGGGTCCGGCGCGCCGAGGAAACGGCCGGTCACGATCCGGGCCCGCTCGTAGAGCGCGGTCGCCTCCTCGGCGGTGGCGTACACGCCGCGGTGCACATTGGCGTGCGAGACCTCGTAGTAGTTCGTCATGGCGGTGATCACCGATTGGGGCTGGAGCGCGGAGGACGCCGAGTCGAGATACACGATCGGTCGCCCGTTGACCGTCCGGCCCAGCAGCGGGAAGTCCTTGCGCAGGGCCTCGGTGTTGAGGGGGGCGGGCGTGCCCATGGTGCCGTCGGTCTTTGTCATCGCCATGCCTCGTATCCCTTGGACTCGACCTGTTGTGCCACCTCGGGCCCCCCGCTGGCGACGACGCGCCCGTCCACCAAGATGTGCACTGCGTCGGGGACGAGCTCGGTCAAGAGGCGCTCGTAGTGCGTGATGGCGAGCACGCCGAGTTCGGGGTGAGCCTCGCGCACGGCGCGCACGCCGCGCCCGACCACGCGTAGCGCGTCGATGTCGAGGCCCGAGTCGGTCTCGTCGAGCACCGCGACGAGCGGCTCGAGCAGCGCCATCTGGAGGATCTCGTTTCGCTTCTTCTCGCCGCCGCTGAAGCCCTGGTTCAGGTGGCGGCTGGCGAAGGAGGTGTCCATGCCGAGTCGCTCCATCCACTCGGTCATGAGCACGCGCACCTCGAGCGCCGAGACCTCCTCACCCTTGCGGGCGGACATGGCCTGGCGCAGGAACTGCGTCACCGACAGTCCCTCGATCGCCTCTGGATACTGGAAGGCCAAGAAGAGCCCGGCCTTGGCGCGCACGTCGGTCGGCCAGCCGGTCACGTCCTCGCCGTTGAGCAGGATGCTCCCTGCCGTGACGGTGTAGGCCGGATGGCCCAGCAGGGCACCGGCCAGGGTGGACTTCCCGGCGCCGTTGGGCCCCATGAGCGCATGCACCTCGCCGGCCCCGACGATCAGGTCGACGCCCCGCAGGATGGCACCGTCCTCGGCGGAGACGTGCAGGTCACGGATCTCGAGCAGCGGTGGCGTCGCTTCCATTCCTAAAAGCTTACCGTTTTAGTCAGGTTTTGAGGACAAGCCGCCGCCCGGGGTGCGCACCACCTCGTCGCGGCGGCCTCCACCGGACTGCTCGCCGCGGTCCTCACCAACCTCGGTCTACCCATTCCTGCAGGTGGGGGGACTCAGTGCCCACTGTGGTGGCGTCGCCGTGGCCCGGCAGGACGAGCGTGTCGGGGCTGAACTTGGCGAAGATGCGGCGATCGATGGACTCGATGATCGCCGGGAAGTCCCCGCCCTCGAAGGACGTGTTACCCGGGCCGCCGGGGAAGAGGGTGTCACCGGTGAAGAGGAGATTGGTGCCCTCGACGGCGAAGCAGATCGAGCCCGGGGTGTGTCCAGGGGTCGCCAGGGTCCTGATGCGCAGGTCGCCCACCGACAGCGTCTCGTCGTCGTCGAGGATGAGGTCGTAGCTCGGCAACATGCCCGCGTCGGCGCTGGTCACGGCAACCGAGTAGCCGGCGTTACGCACCGCCGGCACGGCCTGGATGTGGTCCCAGTGCCCGTGCGTCTCGACGACGGAGCGCACACCGAGCTGCTGGCAGATCTCGAGCAGGGTCTCGTGCTCGTTGGCGGCGTCGATCAGCATCGCGTCACCCGTCCGGCGGCAACGGAGGATGTAGACGTTGTTGTCCATCGGGCCCACCACGATCTGATGGACCTCCGCTGCCGCGTCGCTCCAGATCTTCTCCAGCTGTCCCATGTCCCCAGCGTGGCACACCCGTGGGCCTTCTGGTCGCAGAGGCGCCGGGTCTGGTAGACACCCACGTGAACGAAGCCATCGAACGCCGGGGGGCCTGCCGGGGACCAGCGCAGCGGCAGCACGGTCAGCGGCATAGCACGGCACGCAGCAGAGGAGCCTAGGCATGAATTTCGCGTTCAGTGACGAGCAGGAGGAGTTGCGCGCCGCGGTGCGCCGGTTCCTCGCCGAGAAGTCACCCGAGACCGAGGTGCGCAGCCTGATGGACACGACCGAGGGCTACGACCCGGCCGTGTGGAGCCAGATGGCGGACCAGCTGGGCCTGCAGTCGCTGACCATCCCCGAGGAGTTCGGCGGCTCGGGCTTCACCTACGTCGAGTTGCTCGTCGTGCTCGAGGAGATGGGCGCCGCCCTCTTGTGCGCGCCGTTCTTCTCCTCGATTGCCCTGGCGGCCAACGCGTTGTTGACCTCGGGAGACGACGAGGCCAAAAAGAGCTACCTGCCCGGCATCGCGTCGGGCGAGACGATCGCCACCCTCGCCATCACCGAGGACAACGGCAAGTGGGACTTCAGCGGGATCGAGTGCAAGGCGGAGCGAAAGGGCGACGGCTGGGTGCTCTCCGGCCACAAGATGTTCGTGCTCGACGGCCACGTCGCCAACCTGATCGTCGTGGCGGCCCGCACCGCCGCGGGCGTGTCCCTCTTTGCCGTGCAGGGCGACGCAGCGGGCCTGACGCGCACGTCGCTGCCGACAATGGACCAGACGCGCAAGCAGGCGCGTCTCGAGTTCTCCGACACGCCGGCAGCGCTCATCGGCACCGACGGGGGGGCCGAGCCCGGTCTCACCAAGACCCTCGACTTGGCCGCGGTGGCGTTGGCCGCCGAGCAGGTCGGTGGCGCGCAACACGTGCTGGACGCCTCGGTGGAGTACGCCAAGACCCGGATCCAGTTCGGGCGGCCCATCGGCAGCTTCCAGGCCATCAAGCACAAGTGCGCGGACATGCTCCTCGAGGTCGAGTCGGCCAAGTCGGCCGCCTACTACGCGGCCTGGGCCGCCGCCGAGGACTCCGACGAGCTCCCCGTCGTCGCCTCCCTGGCCAAGTCCTACTGCTCGGAGGCCTACTTCCACGCCGCCGCAGAGAACATCCAGATCCACGGTGGCATCGGTTTCACCTGGGAGCACCCAGCCCACCTGTACTTCAAGCGGGCCAAGTCTTCGGAGCTGCTCTTGGGCGACCCCTCCTACCACCGAGAGCTGCTGGCTCAACGCATCGGGATCTGAGGATCCGCGGGAGTCGGCGCCCCGTGGTCTCGGGACCTGGCGTGAGGAACTGAGGTGCAGGGTCCCTTCCGGCTCCGCCCCGGTCCCGCGGGCGACCTGGCGACGTATGCGAGCGCGACGAGTCCCGGCGCGCCGGTGCGCGGCCATCTGATGCTGTGTCACGACCTGCCGCGGCCGCGGGGGTCGGCGGCCGACGTCGGGCTGACCTTTCCTGCGTTGGCCGACCGCTTGACCCGCGAGTCGGGTTGGCGCGTCGTCACCGCCACGCTGCGCGGCGCCGGCGAGTCCGAGGGCGACTTCTCGCCCATGGGCTGGCTGGAGGACCTGACCTTCGTCGCCGACGACGAGATCCCCGAGTCGTCGCCTCGCCTCGTCATCGGATTCGGCTTCGGCGGGGCGCTGGCCTTGCACCTGGCCGCCCGCGACGAGCGGATCGCCGGCGTGGCCTGCTTAGGCACCCCGGCCGACCTGGCGTCGCTGCTGCCGGACCCGGGCGACCTCCTCACCCACTGCCGCCGCACCGGCGTCATCACCGCTGAGGGCTTCCCGGCCTCCGTTGAGGCGTGGTCCAAGGAGCTCTCGTTCTTGCACCCGGCCGAGGATGCGGCGCTCCTCAAGGGTCGCCCGCTGCTGCTGGCCCACGGGGCCAACGACCCCGACGTGCCGGTGGCGGAGGCCCGCGCGCTCGCCGACGCGGCGACCGGGCCCTCCGAGCTCCACGTCGTGCTCGGCGCCGGCCACTGGCTCCGGGCCGACCCGCGGGTGATCGCCATCCTGGTGGGCTGGTTGGAACGGCGCCACTAACTCCGCGTTCGGACCGGTTCGGGCCCTCTGCGTCACGGCGACAATTGGCTCGGGGGTCACAACACTCGGCACCCGGACTCAACCCCAGTCGGGCTGGGGCCGAAAACAGGAGGTGATGTCAGACGTCACCTTGCTCTATGGCGGGTTCGTGCCGCCGCCCGCTCTGGTGTTGGTGCCCGAGCCGTCCAGCGCGCCCGTCGAGGTGGAGTCGCTTGCCGGGCCCGACGTCTTCGGTGGAGCCGGCGATCAGCCCGTCATGCCGCCGGTGGCCCGCTACTCAACGCTCGATCGATCGCGTCTCGCAGCGCGCGTGCCGCGTGACGGGCGTCGGGCGCCTGGGTCAGGTAGCGCACCACAACGAAATGTCGGACACCGGCAGCGGTCAGTGCGGGGATCTTCTCAGGGCTCACGCCGCCAGTCACAAAGACGGGAACACTGGCACGTGCGCTGGCCAGACTGACGTAGTCGGTGCCCGTGCCGGGCCGCCCGGGCTTGGTCGGCGTCGGTTCCACGGGTCCAGCCGAGAGGTAGCTGACGTCCTCACCCAGCGCACGGGTGAGGTCCTCGTCGGAATGGGTGGACAGGCCGACGATGGCGTCGGGGCCCAGGATCCGACGAGCCAGCGAGACCGGGGCGTCGTCCTGGCCGACGTGCACGCCGTCGGCGCCGGCCTCGAGCGCCAGATCCGGGCGGTCGTTGAGGACGAAGGGCACGCCGAAGGCACGGCAGACGCCGCCCGCGACCTTCGCCCGTTCGAGGAGCGGTCGCGCGTCGAGCTCTTTGTCGCGCAGCTGGACGACGTCCACCCCACCCTCGATGCATGCCGCCACGAAGGCGGCCAGGTCCGGCCGGTCCGGCGTGCAGAGGTAGAGGTTGCGTCGGCTGAGGTCGAGGCGCCCGCTCACGCGTCGGCGCGCGCCTTGGCCTTCTGCGCCCGCTTGGTCGCCCGCACCTTCTCGAGGCTCTTGAGGTCGGTGATGTCGGCCACCGAGAGGTGGCTCCCTTCGTCGCCGTAGGGAGTGGTGGCCGCGCGCCAGCCGGTCGGGCGCACGCCGAGCTGCTTGCCCAACAGGGCGGCGAAGATCTTGGCCTTCTGTTGGCCGAAACCGGGCAGGGCGCGCAGGCGGCTCACCAGTTCGTCGCCGCTGCGCACGCCCTTCCAGATGTTCTCGGCCTGACCGCCGTAGTCCTCCGTGATGGCCCGGCACACGTCTTGGACTCGCCCCGCCATGGAGCCGGGGTAGCGGTGCAGCGCCGGGCGTTCCTTGAACGCTTCGGCCAGCTCGCCGGGGTCCATGGCGGCGATGGAGGCGGCCTCGAGCGGGCCGCCCAGCCGGCGGGCCAGCTCGGCGGGCGACGAGAAGGCCTTCTCAATGGTGACCTGCTGGTCCAGCACCATCCCGATCAGGAGGGCGAGCGGGGACTCGGAAATGACCTTGTCCGACTCGGGATCCTGGGCGAGGCGCAGTGACGTGGAGGCCATGCCGCCGACTCTACCGCCGGCGCATTTTTGCTCCGACCCAGGTCGCGGGCAGACTCTCGCCATGCATATCCCGGCCAAGGTGGATTACGGCATCCGTGCCCTGCTGGCGCTGGCCGCCGCCGGGACGCCTCAGACCGCCGAATTCCTGGCGGGCGAGCAGGGACTACCGCCCCGCTTCTTGGGTGCCATCCTGGCGGACCTGCGCCGGGCCGGGGTGGTGGCCAGCCAGCGCGGCGCCGAGGGCGGTTACCGCTTGGCCCGCGATCCCAGCGCCATCACCATTGCGGACGTCATCCGCGCTCTCGATGGTCCTCTCGCGGAGGTGCGCGGCTTCCGCCCCGAGGCCACCAACTACGACGGTGCCGCGGCGAACCTCCAGCAGGTCTGGGTCGCCGTGCGCGCCAGCCTGCGCTCGGTTCTCGAGGGAGTCACTCTCACCGACGTGATCACCGGAAACCTGCCAACTCACGTGCAGAAGTTGGTGACCGACCCCGATGCCTGGGTCGCCCACTGAGCCCGGGGACGGACCACCCGTTGCCGTGTCGGCGGCGCACTACCTGTGGTTCGTCGACCTGGCGCTGGGCGCGATGGTGTCCATCGTCGAGGAGCTCGGCGACGACATGGCCAACCGGCGCCCGCTCTTCCGCGATGCCAACTCACCCTTCGTGATCCTGACCCACTGCCTCGGCGTCATGGAGTTCTGGGCCGGCGCCACAGTGGCCGAACGGTCGGTACAGCGTGACCGAGCGGCCGAGTTCACGGCGCGCGGCGACGTGGCCGGGCTGGTCCGACGAACCGAGCAGGCACGCCGGCGGCTGCACGAGGACATGGTCGACTTCGACTCTTGGGCCGCACCGGCCGGCGTGTCGCGCAACGCGGAGGACCCGAATCCCTACAAGGAGGCCAAGGGGGCCGTGCTGCTCCACATCCTCGAAGAGTTGTTCCAGCATCTCGGCCATATGGAGATCACGCGGGACGCCATCATGGCGGCGGACCGGCGATGAGCGCCGACGCGGCGCGCGACGTCCCCATCGCGTGCGACCTCGACGCCGGGTCGTTGGCGGCCCGAGTGGGGGAATGGCGCGAACTGGTCGCCTCCGCCGTCGTCTCGGTGGACCCGGGACCGAGCTCGGTGCGGTTCACGCTCGCCGACTCCGACGACGCGCTCGTGGCGGCGGCGTCACTCGGCCAGCGCGAGAAGCAATGCTGCCCGTTCTTCGACGTGTCGATCGATATCGGGCCCGAACAGCGCGCGCTGGTCCTCAGCGTGCCCGAGGGTGCGGAAGAGGCACTGGCCGCGTTCGTGGCCGCGCTCAGCAGGTGAAGGCGGGGGCGACCGGCCTCAGACCCTGAACGGGGCGATGCGGTCGGGGTCGATCCCGGCCTGGGCGATGGCGGCCGACACAGTGGCGGGATCGAGGCGTCCTCGGCTCGCCAGCTGCTGGAGCACCGAGATCACCAGATGGGCCGCGTCCACCTCGAAGTACGAGCGCAGCGCGTCCCTGGCGTCGGAGCGGCCGAAGCCGTCCGTGCCCAACGACGTGTACGGTCGCTCGACGAAGCGCGACACCTGGTCGGGAACCGAGCGCATGTAGTCGGTGATGGCGACGACGGGGTCCAGTCCGTTGCCGAGTGCCGCCGTGATGCGGGCGGTGCGCGGCGGATCCTCGGGGTGGAGGCGGTTCCAGCGCTCGGTCTCGAGTGCGTCGGTGCGCAGGTTGGTCCACGAGGTGACGGCCCAAAGGTCGGCGCTCACGTTGTACAGCTCGGCCAGCAGATGCTGTGCCTCCAGCGCGATGCTCCACATCGGCCCCGAGAAGCACAATGACGCGCGCAGGTCGCCGCTCGCCTTCGTCTGGGGCGCCGGGGCGAAGCGGTAGATGCCGTCGATGATGCCGCGCCGGGTGGCCGCGCCCTCGTCCCCTTCTGGGAGTCGGGGCATGGGGTACGTCTCGTTGTAGAGCGTCAGGTACCAGAAGCGGTCCTTGGGTTCGGCGCCGAAGATCTCGGTCACCGCGGCCTCCATGATCACGGCCACCTCGTAGGCGAACGACGCGTCGTAGACCATGGCGGCGGGGTTGGTGGAGGCGAGGAGTGGCGACTGCCCGTCGTCGTGTTGGAGGCCCTCGCCCATCAGCGTCGTGCGCCCCGCGGTGCAGCCGGCCAGGATGCCACGGCCTCGCATGTCGCCGAGCGCCCAGGCCAGGTCGCCGACGCGCTGAAAGCCGAACATCGAATAGAAGAGGTACACGGGCAGCATCGGCTGCCCCCACGTCGCGTAGGCCGTCGCCAACGCGATGAACGAGGACAGCGCCCCCGCCTCGGTGATGCCCTCCTGGAGTACCTGGCCCGAGGAGCTCTCGGCGTAGTTCAGCGGCAGGTCGGCGTCGACCGGGACGTAGTTCTGCCCGTCGGGCGCGTAGATCTTGGCCTCGGCGATGAGCGGCTCGAGGCCGAAGGTCCGTGCCTCGTCCGAGACGATGGGCGCCACCAGCGGGCCGACGGTGGGGTCACGCACCAGGTTGCGCAGGAGGCGGGCGAACACCATGGTCGTCGACACCGACTGCTTCCCTGACCCTGCGGCGAACTCCTCGAACACCTTGGCGTCGGGGCGGAGCGCTGGCGTCGGCCGCACGACCCGGATGGGCAGGGGGCCGTCGAGCACTCGTCCGCGCGCCCGCAGGTACTGCATGGCGTCGGAGCCCTCGGCGGGCCTGATGTAGGGCGGTCCGCCCGACTCGAGCGCCGAGTCCGGGATGTCGTCGGTCAGGTACAGGCGGTCGCGCAGCGTGCGCTGCTGCGCCTTGGTCATCTTCTTGATCTGGTGCGTCGCGTTGCGGGCTTCGATCTCGGGCCCGAGGGTCCACCCCTTGATCGTCTTGGCCAGGATCACCGTCGGGGCGCCGTGCTGCTCGGTGGCCAGCTTGTAGGCGGCGTAGAGCTTTCGGTAGTCGTGCCCGCCCCGGGGGAGCGTGACCAACTCGTCGTCGCTCAGGTCCTCGACCATCTTGCGCAGGCGGGGATCGGGGCCGAAGAAGTGCTCGCGGATATACGCGCCCGACTCGACGGCCAGCTTCTGGTACTCGCCGTCGAGCGTGGTGTTCATGCGGTCCAGCAGGACGCCGTCGACGTCTTTGGCCAAGAGGGCGTCCCAGCGCGAGCCCCAGATGACCTTGATCACGTTCCACCCGGCGCCGCGGAAGACTGCTTCGAGCTCTTGGATGATCTTGCCGTTGCCACGGACGGGCCCGTCGAGCCGCTGCAGGTTGCAGTTGACCACGAAGATCAGGTTGTCGAGGTGCTCGCGCCCGGCTACGCCCAGGGCGCCGATGGCCTCGGGCTCGTCCATCTCGCCGTCGCCGACGAAACACCACACGCGACTGCCGCTGGTGTCGACGAGGTGGCGCAGGTGCAGGTACCGGTTGACGTGGGCCTGGTAGATCGCGGCCATGGGCCCGAGCCCCATGGAGACCGTCGGGTACTCCCAGAAGTCGGGCAGTGAGCGGGGGTGCGGGTAGCTGGGCAGGCCACCGCCGCCGACCTCGTGTCGGAAGTTGTCCAGCTCCTTTTCGGTCAGGCGGCCTTCGACGTACGCGCGGGCGTAGATCCCCGGCGATGCGTGTCCTTGGAAGTAGACCTGGTCACCGAAGCCACCGTCGGCCTTGCCGCGGAAGAAATGGTTGAAGCCGACCTCGTAGAGCGCCGCGGAGCTGGCGTAGGTGGAGAGGTGACCCCCGATCCCCTCGGTACGGGTGTTGGCCCGGGTGACCATGGCGGCGGCGTTCCAGCGGATGTAGGCGCGGATGCGCCGCTCCTGGTATTCGTCGCCGGGGAACCACGGCTCGGCGTCGGCGGGGATGGTGTTGACGTAGGGCGTGGAGACGGTGGCGGGGAAGTCGACTTGCTTCGTGCGGGCCCGCTCGAGGAGTTTCATGAGCAGGTAGCGCGCCCGGGCCCGGCCGCGGGCGTCGACGATTGCGTCAAAGGAGTCGAGCCATTCCTCGGTCTCGCCCGGGTCGGTATCAGGAACTTGGTGGCTGATCCCGTCGAACAGCATCGACCCCACGGTACCGGCACGGAGGGCTCCGCCATGACCACCGGTCGCGGGTGTTACACATTCGGCATGGCTGCCGGGCACCCCGCTCTCACCGTGTACACCGACGGCGCCTGCCGCGGGAACCCCGGTCCGGGCGGATGGGCCTGGGCCGTGCCCGACGGGCCCTTCGCGAGTGGGGCCGATCCCCACACCACCAACCAGCGCATGGAGATCGCGGCAGCGCTCGAGGCCCTACGGGCTCTCAAGCCGGACGCGCCGGGCGGGATCTTGGTGGTGAGCGACTCCACCTACGTGGTCAAGTGCTTCACCGACGAATGGTGGAGGGGCTGGCAACGGCGCAACTGGAAGAACACCGCCAACAAGCCCGTCGCCAACCGAGACCTGTGGGAGCCGCTGCTCGCGCTCGCGCTGGGCGACGACGTCGAGGTCAGCTTCCGGTGGGTCAAAGGACACTCGGGTGACCGCTGGAACGACCGGGTGGACGAGCTCGCCACCCAGGCGGCTGATTCGGGGGTTGGCACGAGCGGTTGACACGGTCTATCACCCTGACCGGTGTGCCCTTTACAGTGACCGACGCCGGACGGGAATCACCTGAGCGACCGGTAGGCTCCGGCGTCAGCAGCGCAGGACGGCAGTGGTCTCCATCCGGTGCGATCGAGAAGTTCGGGGGAGCCGACCGGGCCGGACGACCGTGAGCACAGAGGAAGAGGGCTACCGATGAGCGCAGAGGACGAGTTCGACATCGTCGTGATCGGCGGTGGGCCCGGAGGGTACGCCACCGCGCTCTACGGTGCCGCAGCCGGTCTCTCCGTGGCCATCGTCGAGCGCGACAAGGTAGGTGGGACCTGCCTCCACCGGGGCTGCATCCCCGCCAAGGAATTCCTCGAGACAGCGTCGGTGCAACGCACCATCGAGGCGTCCAAGGAGTTCGGCTTCGACGTCCCCGGGTACACCGTCGACTTCTCGAGGAGCCAGGACCGCAAGATCGCCGTCGTCGACAAGCTCTGGAAGGGCCTGGCCGGGCTCCTCAAGGGCCGCAAGGTGACGACGCTGATCGGCACCGGCACGCTCAAGCCGGGGCTCCGGGTCGAGGTCGTCGACGGAGAGGATGCCGGGCGCGTCATCACCGGCCGCAACGTCGTGCTGGCCTCGGGCTCGGTGCCCCACATGCTCTCTGGCTTCGAGCTCGACGGCCGCTGGGTCATGACCTCGGACGAGTTCTTGGACCTGCGCAAGCTTCCCGCCTCGGTCGTCGTCATCGGCGGTGGCGTCGTCGGGTGCGAGTTCGCCTCGCTCCTCGCCGACCTCGGCTCGAAGGTCACGATCCTCGAGGCGCTCGACGCGATCCTCCCGGGGTGCGACGACGACCTGGTACGCGTCGTGGTCCGCGCCTTCAAGAAGCGCGGCATCGACATCGTGACCGGAGTCAAGGTGGAGTCGCACACCCCGTCGACCGATTTCACCGTCACGACCGTGAAGGCGGGCGAGCTGTCGTGGGACGTCGAGGCCATCGTCGTGTCGGTAGGCCGGCGCCCCCGGACCGAAGGGTTGGTGGCCGACGGGGTCGGCGTCCACATCAACGAGCGCGGCTTCGTCGTGACCGACGAGTACCAGCGCACCAACGTCGACGGCGTCTGGGCCGTCGGCGACATCGTGGCCGGGACACCGCAGCTCGCCCACGTCGGTTTCGCGGAGGCCATCGTCGCGGTCAAGACCATGCTCGGCGAGCCCGTGGTGCCGGTCGACAACGGCAAGGTCCCCTGGGCCATCTACTGCCACCCCGAAGTGGCGTTCTGCGGCATGACCGAGGCGCAGGCGAAGGCGGCGGGCTACGAGGTCGTGACCAAGAAGGACCCCTTCGGGGGAAACAGCCGGGCCCAGATCATCGGTGACACCGAGGGCCTGGTGAAGATCGTGGCCGAGAGGCGCCCCGACGGCACCGCCGGACGGGTCCTCGGCGTACACATGTGCGGCCCGTGGGTGACCGAGCAGTTGAGCGGCGGCTATCTGGCCGTCAACTGGGAGGCATACCCCGACGAGGTCGCACAATTCCTCCAGCCGCACCCGTCGCTGTCCGAGACATTCGGTGAGACGATGCAGGCACTGACCGGAAGGGGACTCCACCTTGGCTGACGTGATGATGCCGCAACTCGGTGAGACGGTCACCGAGGGCACGATCACCCGCTGGATGAAGGCGGTCGGCGACACGATCGAGCGTGACGAGCCGCTCTTCGAGGTCTCGACCGACAAGGTCGACTCCGAGGTGCCTTCGCCCGCGGCCGGCGTCCTCACCGAGATCCTCGTACCAGAGGGCGAGACGGTCGAGGTCGGTGTGAAGCTCGCCGTGATCGGCGACGGCGCGTCGTCCGGCGCGTCCGCGACCCCGGTCGCCGAGACGTCGTCCGCACCGATCGAGGCGGCGCCTGCGCCACCACCACCGTCATCGCCACCGCCACCGCCCCCGCCTCCCTCCCCACCCGAGCCCGCACCCGCGGCGCCACCCCCCGCCGCGGCGCCCCCAGCCCCGCCTCCTGCTCCCGAACCGGCACCGGCACCTACGGCGGCAACAGCCCCGTCAATCGACGGTGAGGGACCAGAACCGCTGCTCCTCTCGCCGATGGTGCGCAAGATCCTCGCGGAGAACGGCATCAGCGAGACCGAGGTCACCGGTACCGGTGCAGGCGGACGCATCACGCGCGAGGACGCCTTGCAGGCCGCGGACGCTCGACGCGCCTCGGCCCAAACCGCGCCGGCGGCGTCGGCGGCAGCACCGTCGGTAGCGCCGACAGCTCCCGCAACGCCCGTCGCACCGACCGTTCCCGCGACGCCCGTCGCACCGACAGCGCCGTCGGCCGCGTCGGCGCCCGCGACCGTCGCAACCTCACCGGCGCGCGTCGTCCCCGCGACCCCGCCCGTGTCGATGGCGTCGTTCCGCGCCGCCGGGGACCAGCTCGTGCCGTTCTCGAACATGCGGCGGCGCACCGCCGAGCACATGGTGCGCTCGAAGGCGACGTCGCCCCACGCCTTCATCGCCAACGAGGTCGACTTCGAGGCCGTCGAGCGGGTGCGCACGGCATGGGGTGATCGATTCAGGGCCGAGGAGGGCTTCACGCTCACCTACCTGCCCTTCGTCGCCCGCGCCGCCGTCGAAGCGTTGCGTGACTTCCCCTTGCTGAACGCGTCGGTCGTCGACGACTCGCTCCTGGTGCACGCCGAAGTCAACCTGGGCATCGCCGTCGACTTGTCGCACGAGGGATTGATCGTCCCGGTCATTCACCGGGCCGAAGAGGTCACCCTGCGCGGCGTGGCGCGACGGATACGCGACCTGGCGGAGCGGGCGCGCGGCCGCCAGCTCAACGCGGACGACATCGCCGGTGGCACCTTCTCCATCACCAACGACGGCCCGTTCGGTACCTACTTCACGGTCCCGATCATCAACCAGCCTCAGGTGGCCATCCTGGCGACAGACGGGATTGCGCGGCGGCCGGTCGTGGTGACGCACTCGGACGGCTCGGAGTCCATCGCCATTCACTCGACCGGCATCCTCGGGGTGAGCTGGGACCACCGCGCCGTCGACGGCGCCTACGTCTCTCTCTTTCTGGCGCGGGTGGCCGAGCTCCTCGGTACCCGCGACTGGGCCGCGGAGCTCTGAGAGCTCGGCGCGTGCTGCGGATCCGCTCGCTCGGGATCGTCCCCTACCACGAGGCTGACGTCCTGCAGCACGCGTTGGCGCGCGAGGCGGACGACGACTACCTGCTCGTCCTGCAGCACCCGCCCACTTACACGCTCGGCGTGCACGCCGACATGCGCCACGTCCTGGTGGAGCCGGCCAGTGTGGGTGCGGTGCTCGCCCGGGCCGATCGCGGCGGCGACGTCACCTACCACGGGCCCGGGCAGCTGGTCGCGTATCCCGTCGTCTCGGTACCTGATGAGCCGGCGGCCGGGCCGGCGCACGTGCATTCTCTGGAGCGGGTCGTGATCGAGACGCTGGCCGACCTCGGCCTGCCCGGGGCCACGGCGGTGGCCGAATATCCAGGTGTATGGATCGACGCCGGCGGTCCCGCTCCGCGCAAGATCGCAGCCATCGGCGTGCGGACCCTGCGGACCGCACCGGGCCGGCGGCGCACCGTGCACGGCGTGGCGCTCAACGTGGCGACCGATCTCGCCATGTTCGGCAACATCGTGCCGTGCGGGATCGCCGACCGCGGCGTGACCTCGCTGCAGGCGGAAGGGGTCGACGCGTCGATGGAGGAGGTCGCAGCCGCCTTCGTGTCGCGCGCCGCCGAGGTGTTCGGGCCGGGTGGCACCGAGCACTACGCGGTCGTGACAGGCCCGAGCGCACCGGCGACGTGGGCGACCGGCGAGCGGCCCCTGTTGCGGCGCCTGCGTCAGGCTGGTGTCGCGCCCGAGGAGGGGCTCGACATCGGGCACCGCAAGCCACCGTGGGTCCGTGTCCCCGTGCGCATCGGCACGGGCTACCGGCAGCTGGGTGCCACCGTCCACGACCTCGGACTCGTGACAGTCTGCGAGGAGGCGGGCTGCCCCAACATCTACGAGTGCTGGGCGGACGGAACGGCCACATTCATGATCAACGGCGAGCGCTGCACGCGGGCGTGCGGCTTCTGCCAGGTCGATACGAGCCACCCGTTGCCGTTGTCGCCCGACGAGCCAGAGCGCGTCGCCGAGGCGGTGGCGCGCATGCGCCTGAGCCACGCCGTCGTGACCTGCGTCGCTCGCGACGACCTGCCCGACGGAGGAGCGGGGGCGATGGCGAGCACCATCGGGGCGATCCGAGCACGCAGGCCGGCGACCACGGTGGAGGTGCTGATCTCGGACTGCAGGGGCGACGCAGCGTCACTCGACGAGATCTTCGGCGCCCGGCCCGACGTCTTGAACCACAACATCGAGACGGTCGCCCGGCTCCAGCGAGCCGTGCGACCCTCGGCCGGCTATGCACGCAGCCTCGGCGTGCTCGCCCGCGCCGGCGCGGCCGGCCTGGTCACCAAGTCCGGCCTCATGGTCGGGCTGGGCGAGCGAGAGGACGAGGTGGTGGCCACCATGGCCGACCTGCACGGCGTGGGCGTGTCCATCGTCACCATCGGGCAGTACCTGCGCCCCAGCCGCGACCACCTGCCGGTGTCGCGCTACTGGACTCCCAAGGAGTTCGACCGTCTGCGCGAGGCGGGCACCGCGCTCGGTCTCGCCCACGTCGAGGCCTCGCCGCTCACGCGTTCGAGCTACCACGCCCGCGAGGCGGCGTCGGCCGCGTCAGCGTCGGGATCGCCATCGTCGGTGGGGTCAGGCGCTTCGGCCGGTTCGGCCGCTCCGTCGGTCAGCCGCGTCACGTTCAGAGAAGCGGGCTAGGAACGGTGGTGCTGCGCTGCTTTTGATTGACGCCGCCAACGTCGTCGGATCTCGGCCGACTGGATGGTGGCGGGACCGAGCAGGAGCAGCGCGAGCGTTCGTGGCCAACGTGCGAGCAGCCGTGGACGCGGGACGGATCGCTCAACCAGTCGTCGTGGTCCTGGAAGGCAGGGCGCGTGAAGGCGCACCGGCTGACCTCGCCGACGGCGTCACGGTCCTCCACGCCGACGGCAGTGGTGACGACATGCTCGTTGACGTCGTCGCGAACACCCCTGATCACACCGTCACACTCGTCACAGCGGATCGCGAGCTACGGCGGCGCGCGCAGGCGCTGGGAGCCGACGTGGTTGGTCCCCGGTGGCTGCTCGAGCTCCTGGAGCAGTGAACTGACGGTTCAGTCTGACAAGGTCACGAGCCGCTGACGGCCCACACGACTCTGGAGTCATACGAACCGTATGGCAGCACGATTACCTCCTGAGCCGTGCCGCCGACCAGCGGGATATAGAACGCAAACGTCTCGCTCTGGCCAGGGTCCAAGAGGTCATCGGCGCCCGGGCACGCGAGCCCCGTTGAGCCGGTGACCGGGGCCACGATCGCCGTGTCGCTCTGCTCCGTGTGCGCCTGCGCCTTGAGGGCGGCACAGTTGTAGGGCAGCGATCCTGCATTACGCAGATTCAGCGTGAACGTCAGGTGGTTCGATGCATCGGTCATCACGTTGCTGATCGACGCCACAACGGTGTCGCCCTTGAAGACTCCGTGTGAATGTTGAGCCGTGTCGAGAGGCTGCGAGGCCCCGCTTGCTGTCGTCGGCGTGAGGAACGGAGCAGTCGTCGTCGTCGCCTGCCCGGGAGAGGTAGTCGTTGTGGTTTGGAGCGGAGCGGTTGTCGTCGTGACGTTGCGAGGGGTCGTTGGCTGCGAGGCAGTTGCCGTGGCCGAGGAACGCCCCTTCGCTGCGCTGCTCGCTGACGGTGGCGACGTCGTGTCGGCCGAGCACGCGGCCAACAGCACCATGGCGAACCCGAACGAGAGGCAGGCACAACCAAGCCGCCGGGTCCGGCCTGCGGACTCGCGTAGGAACGTCATTTTGCGCACGGGACCATGGCGAAGTCTTACAAACCCTGCGCCCGGAGACAGGTCGCTCAGGTCTGGAGTGTCCGGGGTCCTGGGGAGCCCGGACCCTTCGCTTCCGGCGGCCAGCGCGCCGGCGACCACGTCGGGCGCCAACGTCGCCTCGGGCCAGCACAGGTCAGCACAGGTCAGCCAAAGTCGCCGGCGTGGGCCAATCAGCGTTGCAGACAGACCCGGGCCGCAACAGGCGCAATAGGAGGCAGACACCCACCACGCGTCACGATCAGAATCGCCCACCGGAGGCTTTGAGCTACGTGGCCAGGTTCAGAGCGGGGTGGCCGTTTCTGCCGGCTCGCCACCCCCGATCCCGCCGGAGCGTTGCCGGCGCTTGTGCAGCAACAGCGGCGTCGCCACTGCAGCGGCAATGATGACGACGGCCAGGATGGCCCACCCGATGTCGCTCGACGAGGTGCCCTTCTTGGCCGGTGCGCCCGCGGCCGAGGAGACGGAGTTGTACGACTCCCTTGCCGGAGCAGTCGCCTCCTTGCCGCCGGACGCCGACACCAAGGAGGCGTGCTGCGCCAGCGCAACCTTCTCGGCGTCGGCCGGTGTGATTGGCTGCGAGTTGCCCGCAGCGGCCGAGAAGAACGAGAGCACTGCGACGTAGATCCCGGCGCGCATCGTGATGGCCTCACCGACGCCGGACTCGTTGGTGGACGCGAAGTAGGTGACCAACCGAGCCCCCGGGATGGAGGGGAGTGGACCCTTGCTCACGATCTCGCCCGATTCGAGGGAGTGCTGCGCCGCCTGGAGGAACACCTGCGCACCCGTCTCGGAGGCGAAGCGGACGACCAAATCCTGGACCTGGTTCAATCCGCCGTTGGCCTGCCATTGCCGCTCGTAGGTGCTGATCGTGTTGCCCAGCGTGGCGAGCGCGCCCGATGCGGCCGCGGGATCGGGCGCATCCGAGGCGAACTCCGAGGGATTCAGCGGGCCCTGCGAGCTGACGGCGTAGCCAGGTCCGAGGTCGGGTATCACGATCGTGCTGAGCGACGGTGAGGCGGTGTCGGCCGCAGCGGAGCCGGTGACCGCGCCCGTCCCGACCATCCCGACCGTCGCGACCGCGACGACCGACCCAGCGGTGACGGCCAGGCCCCTGAGTGCCAGCGCACGCAGCATCAGGAGCACCATGCTCCTGGCCATACGCCGGCTCCCCGCCCGCATCACGCGACGAAGTACTTGGCCTCCGGGTGAGAGCACACGATGGCGTCGGTGGTCTGCTCGGGGAACAGCTGAAACCCCTCGCTCACCGTGACCCCGATGCGGTCGCCCCCCAGAAGCTCCACGACCTTGGCGTTGTCCATGAGGTCCGGGCAGGCCGGGTAACCCCACGAGTAGCGCCCACCCCGGTACTTCTGGTGGAAGAGGCCGGTCAGCGTCGGGCCGTCCTCGTCGACGAAGCCGAGCTCCTCGCGGATCCGCTTGTGCCAGTACTCGGCGGTGGCCTCGGCCATCTCGACGCTCAGCCCGTGCAAGAAGAGGTACTCCTGGTAGTGGTTCTCCGCGAACAGGCGGGCCGTCTCCTCCGACGCCCGGCTCCCGATGGTGCACAGCATGAAGCTGGCGAAATCCTCGTCACCGGAGCCGGCGGGGCGGAAGAAATCCGAGATGCACAGCCAAGGCTCCTTGCGTTGGCGCGGGAAGGTGAAGCGCATCCACTCCGACGAGCGCGACTCGTCCTTCCAGATGACCAGGTCATTGCCCTCGGCGTTGGCGGCGAAGTGGCCGTAGGCGACTGAGGGCACGAGCAGGTCGGCCTCGCGCGCCTTGGCCAGCTGTTCACGCAGCGTCGCTTTCACCCGATCCTTGAACTCGGTGTCGTTCTCGCCGTTCTCGGGCCGGAAGCCCCATTGGTTGCGAAAGAGGGCGGTGAGGTTCAAGAACTCAGAGATCTCGTCGAGGGGGAGTCCGACGGCCACGCGGGTGCCGACGAAGGGCGGGGTGAAGAGCCGGTTGTCGGCCGCCACGTCCGAACGCGCGGGCTGGCCCTCCACCGGCGAGGTGTCGGGATCGAGTCGGCTGCGCTTGGGGACGTTGCGCTCGGAGATCTCCCGGCCGAAGCCGGGGTCCTCCTCGCCGCTGCGCTTGAGCTCGATCAGGCGGTCCATTGTGCGCAAACCCTCAAAGGCGTCACGGCCGTAGAACAGCCGACCGTCGTAGACCTCGCGTAGGTCGCGCTCGACGTAGGTGCGCGTCAGCGCGGCCCCGCCCAGCAGGATCGGGACGCTCGAGAGGGACCGCTCGTTCAGCTCGACGAGGTTCTCACGCATGATGAGCGTCGACTTCACCAGCAGCCCGCTCATGCCGATGGCGTCTGCCTCGTGCTCTTCGACCGCAGCGATCATCTCGTTGATGCCGACCTTGATACCGAGGTTGATCACCAGGTAGCCGTTGTTGGTGAGGATGATGTCGACCAGGTTCTTCCCGATGTCGTGGACGTCGCCCTTGACGGTGGCGAGCACGACGGTTCCCTTGCCGCCCTGGTCTGACTTCTCCATGTATGGCTCGAGATAGGCGACCGCGGACTTCATCGTCTCGGCCGACTGCAGCACGAAGGGAAGCTGCATCTCGCCGGAGGCGAAGCGTTCGCCGACCACCTTCATGCCCGCCAGCAAGATGTCGTTGACGATCTCGAGCGCGCCCAGACCCGACTCGAGCGCCTCGGCGAGGTCGCCCTCGAGTCCGTTGCGGTTGCCGTCAATGATGCGCTGGCTGAGCCGGCGGTCGACCGGCCAGTCGAGGTGCTCGTCTGTGGCGCCCGCGCTCACCTTCACGCCGTCGAAGAGCGCCAGCAGTTCCTGGAGGGGGTCGTAGCCGTCACGGCGGCGGTCGTAGACCAGGTCCAGGCAGATCTCCTTCGCTCGTTCGTCGATGCGGGCAAGCGGCAGGATCTTCGACGCGTGCACGATCGCGGAATCGAGGCCGGCCTCCACGCACTCGTGCAGGTAGACGGAGTTCAACACCTGCCGGGCTGCCGGGTTCAGCCCGAACGACACGTTGGACAGGCCCAAGATCGTGGACACGCCCGGCAGCTCGTCCTTGATGGAGCGGATGCCCTCGATCGTCTCGATGCCGTCGAGCCTGCTCTCCTCCATGCCCGTCGACAGCGGGAGCGCGAGCGCATCGAACAGCAGGTCCTGGGGCTCGAGGCCGTAGCGCTCGACCGCTATGTCGCGGATATTGCGCGCCGCCCGCAGCTTCCACTCGCGGGTTCGGGCCTGGCCTTCCTCGTCGATGCAGGTGCACACGACCGCTGCGCCGAACTCGCGGGCGAGGCGCAGGAAGGTGTCCAGGCGCGTGCCGGGGCCGTCGCCCTCCTCGAGGTTGACGGAGTTGAGGACGGGGCGCCCGCCGATCCACTCGAGCGCGGCGCGGACGACCGGACCCTCGGTGGAGTCCACCATGATCGGGACGCTCGACTGGGTGCAGAAGCGGCTGGTCACTTCGGTCATGTCGGACACGCCGTCGGCGCCGGTGTAGTCGACGCAGACATCGATGAGGTGCGAGCCCTCCTTGACCTGGTCGCGCGCCATGGCCACGCAGGTGTCCCAGTCGCCTTCGAGCATGGCCTCGCGGAAGGCCTTCGAGCCGTTGGCATTGGTGCGCTCGCCGACCACCAGGAACGAGGTGTCCTGATGGAAGGGCACCGAGGTGTAGATGGAGGCCGCCGCCGGCTCGTGCACGGGTTCGCGCGCGGCCGGCGTGGCGGCGGCGCAGCGCTCGACCACGGCGGCCAGATGGGCTGGCGTGGTCCCACAGCACCCGCCGACTGCGGTGACGCCGAACTCGGTCACGAAGCGGTGCAGGTGCTCGGCGAGGTCCTCCGCGGTGAGGTCGTAGTGCATCTGGCCATCGACCACCGACGGGAGGCCCGCATTCGGGATGCAGGAGATGGGGACGCGGCTGGCCCCCGAGAGGTGACGCAGCGCCTCTCCCATCTCGACCGGGCCGGTGGCGCAGTTGAGGCCGACGACGTCGACCTGCATGGCGTCGAGGACGGTGAGTGCGGCCCCGATCTCCGTGCCCGGGAGCATCCGGCCGGTCAGCTCGATCGTCACCTGGGTCTGCAGCGGCACGTAGCGGTCGAGCGCCACCATGGCGCGCCGGGCGCCGTTGATGGCGGCCTTGATCGAGAGCAGGTCGAACTGGGTCTCGATCAAGAGGAGGTCGGCTCCGCCCTCGAGCAGCCCGAGGGCCTGCTCCTCGTAGGCGTCGCGGAACGCCGCGTACGAGATCTGCCCGAGTGTGGGGAACTTGGTGCCCGGGCCCATGGAGCCGGCCACCCAGCGGGGCCGCTCCGGCGTGGCGAACTCGTCGCGCACGGCGCAGGCCAGCTCGGCCCCGATGCGAGTCAGCTCGCGGGCGCGGGAGGCCAGCCCGTACTCGGCCAGCACGACCGAGGTCGAACCGAACGTGTCGGTCTCGACGACGTCGCAACCAACCTCGTAGAAGGAGCGGTGCACCTGGGCGACAAGGTCCGGCTTGGTCTCCACCAGGATCTCGTTGCACCCCTCGAGGTCGGGCCCGCCGAAGTCCTCGGGGGCCAGACCGAGCAGCTGCAAGTTCGTGCCCATGGCGCCGTCGAAGATGACGACGCGCTCGCGCAGCGCCTGGAGGTACGGCGAGGTGGACGGATCGAGCCGGCCCAGGAGTTCAGGGGAGGGTGTCACGATATCTACAGGATACCGGTGCCCCCCGTGGGACCCGGAAAACCTGCCTGTAGCATCCGCCCCGGTGGTGCAGCCAAGGATCTACACCAAGAGTGGCGACGACGGCACGACCGGCCTGCTCTACGGCGGTCGGGTGGGCAAGGATTCGCTGCAGATCGACCTCAATGGCGTCATCGACGAAGCCCAGGCGGCCATCGGCGTCGCTCGCGCCGAGACGGCCTCGGACTCTGAAGTCAATCAGCGTTTGACTGCGTTAGCCCGCGACCTCTATGTGCTGATGGCCGAGGTGGCCACCGCCCCGGACAACCGCAGCAAGCTCACGGCGGGGTCCAGCCTGGTGACGCCGGACATGGTGGCCGCGCTGGAGGCGGCAATCGACGACCTGCTCGCCCGGTTCGACATGCCGAGCGACTTCACCGTGCCGGGCGAGAACCGGCTGTCCGCCGCCCTCGATCTGGCCCGCACCATCGTGCGCCGGGCCGAGCGCCTGGCGGTGGTGGAGCCGACGGAGGGTTCGTTGGTCGTCCAATACCTCAACCGGCTCTCCGATCTCCTCTGGGCCATGGCGCGCTGGCAGGAAGGCCCCGAGCACACGATCTCGAAGGGTTAATGCCGGCACACGCGGCCGACACGGAGTGGCGGCGAGAGAAGGTCGACGTCAAAGCAGAGCCGCCGCGCCGCGCCGCGCACCCACGACCCTCGCCGATCACCCCGAACGCGGTGGCGTGGGTCTTCGTGGGCCTGGGCTTGGTGCTTCGGCTCCGCGAGTTCCTTGCCAATCCGTCGATCTGGAACGACGAAGCCGAGCTCGCCCTCAACATCATCAACCGGGGTTATGGCGGCCTGACCCACCCGTTGGCTTCCAACCAGGGCGCCCCGCTCGGATTCCTCTTCTTCGAGAAGACGGCTGTCGAGCTTTTCGGGCCGAGCGCGTTCGCTCTCAGGTTGGGGTCGTTTCTTGCCGCGATCATCCTCGTCTTCGTCTTCCGGTCGCTGGCGATGCGCACCGTACGCGGGTGGGGCGGGTGCGTCGCGGTCCTCCTCGTCGCGGTGTCGCCGACACTCGTCTACTACTCGGCCGATGCCAAGCAGTACAGCGGCGATGCCATGGCCGTGGTCATCCTGGCGTGGGTGTGCATACGCGCCGTCGAACGGCGCCTCAGCACGCCCAGCCTGATTGTGTGGGGAATGACCGCGGCCGTGCTGGAGTGGTTCTCCTTCCCGGCCGTCTTCGCCGCCGGGGCGGGTGCCGTCGTCCTCGTGATCACGGCTGGTCGTGATGCCTCCGCCTTGCTGCGGACTGCCTGGGCGACAGCGATCTGGATCGTGAGCTTCGTCATCGAGTACTTCGTATTCCTGCGCGCCCTCCACGGCAACGGCATTCTGCTGTCCTTCTGGTCCTACGGGCTGGCGCCGGTGCACGGCAGCAAGACGGTCTGGCTGTACCACGTGATCGACGGTGTCTTGCACGTCCCCCTCGGCCTCATTGTGCTCCCACTCGCAGCCGTTTTGCTCGCCGCAGGTGCAACGGTCCTCGTCCTGCGCCGCCGTGCCATCGGGCTCTTCTGTCTCGTGTTGCTCGGGGCCACGCTCTTCGCCGGGTTCGTGCGGGAGTACCCGGTGGCTGACCGATTGGTTCTTTTCCTCGTTCCGGTCGCGGCGCTGCTCCTCGGCGCCACGCTCTTGGTCTCCGACCGCTACGGCCTGCTCATGCTCCCGCTGGTCGCCGTGGTTGCGGCGTCGACCTTCAGCTCGGCGGCGGTCGCACTTGCCCGTCCCTACGCGATGTCGAGCGGCCGTGATGCGTTCCAGTACGCCATCGGACACGCGGGGCCGCACGACCTAGTGCTGATCGAGGGGTCTGCCTCGAACCTCTACGACTTCTACCATCAGGCGTCCGGCATCACAGTGGACGGCAACGTGTATCTAGTCACGCACACGCCCGGCTCGCCAGCCTGCTCCCCGACGCAGGAGACGGCCTGGTTGCGACGGTATGACAAGGTGTGGATCGTGTACGCGGATGCGGGGACGTTCGAGCCTCCATCTGCGCTCCGCCAGTACGTCTCGGCCTTCGCCGCCGCCGGCGCCACCCGAGTTGTCCAGAGCTACCCGGGAAACTCAGCCGTCATCGTCGTTGATCCGAAGGGCGGACGTGACGGAGCCACCTCGCTCCCCGCACCAAGCTGGGAGGCCAGCGTTGGCACTGGTTGCCTCAACTTCTTTTCGTATAGGAGTGCCTGGCCGACCTGACCCGCTGACGCAGCGGAACCCACTCTTTGTGGACAGCCGTCGTCACCAGCGCGCCCGGTGAATCCGCGAGGCCGCCGCCGGTCGGACACGGTCCAGCGAGCGCGACCGGTAATCGCGCCCGTCGGGTCGACCGAGTGCGACAGCGCCGAACAGTCGCCACCCGTCCGGGACCCCGAGGCACTCGGCGAGGGCGGTTTCACCCCGGAACGCGCCCAGAATGCACGCACCCAGCCCCGCATCGACCGCTCCGAGCAGGACCGTCATCACCCCGAATGCGGCGTCCCCGATCCAGTAGGGCACGGGCCACTTCGTCGGCACCGACACCGAGCCCCGAGCCAGCCTTATCGGGTTCCCCGTAGCGCCTGACGTAGGCTCGGGGAAGGCGTACGCCAAGCAGCACCACGGGGCCCGCCGCAAGCCCCTCGGAGCGGCTCGGGGTTGCGGGAGCGCCAGTCCTCGTCGGTCGCCGCCGCCCAATAGGTCTCGGTCTGCTCCGGGCCCCCAAGCACGCACCCAGGCTGTGCCACCAGTGTTCCCGGCTGTTGGCGAGCGCAACGCGCCGTACGAAGAGGCGGCTGACGACGTTGCGTCGACATGCTCGGGGAAAAGCTCCTGACCATGGCGCGGCGTCGGATTGCCTCGCCCAGCTCCATGAACGGGAGTTTGGCGCCCCATGCCGCCGGCGACCCGTTCCGGCGGACCGTGTGCCCGCTGGCACCGTCGCAAAAGGGAATGTTGACCCCGCTGGTAGTGTTTCACGGTCTGATGCAGGCCGTACGGGCGGCCCGGCGCGACACGGAGGTAGAAGTGGCCACTCCCCGAGACCTTCTCAACGAGGCGAAGGCGTCTATACGCGAGGTGGAGCAGGCCGACGCCCAGGCGTTGCTCGAGGGCGGCGGGGTCACCTTCCTCGACGTTCGCGAGCCGGACGAGTACGAGCAGGGTGCCATCCCCAACGCCGTCCACCTGCCGCGGGGCCACCTCGAGTTCCAGGTGGAGGGCAAGCTTCCCGACAAGGCGGGTCCCATCGTCGTGTACTGCGCCGGGGGCGTCCGCTCGGCCTTCGCCGCCAAGACGATGGGCGAACTGGGCTACGGCGACGTGCAGTCGCTCGTCGGAGGGTTCAACCGGTGGAAGGACGACGGTCGCCCGTGGGCGGCTCCCGAGACCCTCAGCCCGGCTCAGCGCAACCGCTACCAGCGCCATCTGCTGTTGCCCGAAGTGGGCGAGACCGGCCAGCTGAAGCTGCTCGGCTCGAAGGTGCTGCTGCTCGGGGCCGGCGGCCTCGGATCCCCGGCGGCCCTCTACCTGGCCGCTGCGGGCGTGGGCACCCTTGGCATCATCGACATGGACGTCGTCGACGAATCCAACCTGCAGCGCCAGATCCTGCACAACATCGACCGGGTGGGGGACCGCAAGGTCGACTCGGCCAAGAAGACGCTCACCGCGCTGAACCCAGACGTCAACGTCGTAACCTACGACGTCCGGCTGGGAGCCGACAACATCTTGGACATCATCGACGGCTACGACGCCATCGTCGACGGGACGGACAACTTCCCGACCCGGTACCTCGTGAACGACGCGTCGCTCCTCAAGCGGATCCCCGTGATCCACGGGTCCATCTTCCGCTTCGAGGGCCAGGTCACGGTGTTCGATCCCTACAACGGTCCGTGCTACCGGTGCCTCATCCCTGAGCCGCCGCCGGCCGAGCTGGCGCCTTCGTGCGCGGAGGCCGGCGTGCTCGGCGTGCTGCCCGGCATCATCGGGTCGATCCAGGCGATCGAGACGATCAAGGTACTGCTCGGTCTGGGCGATCCGCTGATCGGCCGTCTGTTGGCCTACGACGCGCTCGAGGAGTCGTTCCGCACGTTCAAGGTCCGCCGTGACCCCGCGTGCCCGGCGTGCGGTCCCGACGCCGGCGAGATCGTCATCGCGGAGTACGACGAACTCTGCATGCCCCACCGGCACTGAGCACCGTTTCTTGTTGCCGGCGCCGAACCTGAGCCGAACGTAGCGGCGCGGCCCTCGTGCGGCCGCACGGCAAGGGCCGTGTCTAGGGTGTGCGCACGTCCCCGACCGACCTGCTCACACGCCCCGCGCCCGAGGTCGCGCCGGCATCGCCGCCCGGGCCTCCCGTGCTGCTCGGCGGCGGCTACCTCGGTTCGGCCTACGTCGACTACGGGCTGGGCAATTTCGCGTTCTATGACACTCGCCGCCGGAGAGCGCCAGCGGATCCCTCGTCATCACGGCGACGGGCCGACACATCGACTCGGTGACATGGCGCCCGGCGGTCATCGTTGACGATCTTCCCCAGCCGCTCTCCGGTGACGCGGCCACCGCGGCGGTCGCGGCGTGGAACGGAGCGCAGCGCGTGCACCAACGTCACGGCCACGCCTGGGGCGTCGCAAGCAACGACACAAACCGAGACATCGCCCGCCCCTGCTTCGGCCGTGCAACAGCTCTCGGTCGAGTCCGAGTAGCCCGGCGCTCTGGTCGTGGAAGCCGTGCACCTCGCCCCTGCGGGCCAGGGGCGCCAGCAGCTAGACAAAGGGGATGACCCAGACCACCGCATCCCAATCGATCCGAGTCAACGGCGTCGAGCTGGCGTGGTCGGAGCACGGCACGAGCCCGCCGGGCACGCCCACGCTGGTGCTCGTCCACGGCTACACGGGCTCCTCGCACGACTTCGCGCTTCAGGTCGACGCACTGGCCGAACGACGCCGCGTCGTCGTGCTGGACCAGCGCGGCCACGGGCACTCCACGAAGACGGGGACGCTCGAGGGCTACAGCATCGAGCAGCTGTCCCGTGACCTGGCCGCGTTCCTCGAGGCGGTGGGCGGCGGCCCCGTGGACCTCCTCGGGCACTCCATGGGGGGCCGCGTCGTCATGACCATGGTGGTGCAGCGTCCCGACCTGGTGCACTCGCTGATCTTGATGGACACGAGCGCGTGGTCGTTCCAGCCCGACGACGAGCAGATCCGCACCATGGTGCGCGACTACATCGCCGCGTTCGACCCTGCCCGCGGCATGCCCTCCACCCTCAGCATGGGCGGACCCGAGGACGATCTGATCGCGGCGGCCGTCCCGCCGGCATGGCAGCAGCAGAAGGACGCGATCTTCGCCGGGATGGACGCCTATGCCGTCAAGGGCCTCGGCATGGAGCTGTGGACCGAGATACCCGACGGAGACGGCTCGCTGCGCAGCCGGCTGCCCTCGATCACGTCCGCGACCACCGTCGTCGTCGGTGAGCACGACCACCCGCTGGTCGGGCAGGCCCCCGCGCTGGCGGCCGAGGTGGCCGATGGACGCCTGACCGTCATTGAGGGCGCATACCACTCCCCGCAGGTGACGCACCCAGAGGAATGGCACGGAGCGATCGAGACCCACCTCGTCGCGACGTGCGTCTCGCAATGAGCGAGACGGCGGCACCACAGGCCAGCGACCGCATCGCGCTGGCGGGTTCCGACGTCAGCATCCCGCCGCTTGGCGTTGGCACATGGGCGTGGGGTGACAAGGGCACGTGGGGGATGGGGGGCTATGACAGCACGCTGACCGAGTCCACGATCCGGGACGCATGGGATGCGAGCATCGAGGCCGGGGTCGTCCTCTTCGACACCGCCGAGGTCTACGGGCGGGGCGAGAGCGAGCGCATCATCGGGCGCCTCCTGGCGGCGGACCCGAGCGCGCGCCAACGCGTCGTGATCGCCACGAAGTTCATGCCGTCGCCGTGGAAGCTCAACGTCCACGCGGCGCTCCTGTCGGCAGCCCGCCAATCCCGCGAGCGGCTCGGTGTCGACACCATCGACCTGTACCAGATCCACGGTCCCGTCTCGCTGCGCTCACACGACGCGCTGGCCGACGCGCTCGCCGGCGCCCAGGCCGAGGGCGTAGTGAAGGCGGTCGGCGTGTCGAACTACTCGGCCAAGGAGACACGCGCCATGGATGCCGCGCTGCGCAAGCGCGGCCTGCGGTTGGCCAGCAACCAGATCGAGTTCTCGCTGTTGCGCGCGATGCCGATGAGGGTCGGACTGCTCGACGTCTGTCACGAGCTCGGCGTCGCTCCGCTGGCGTACTCGCCGATCGGGCAGGGCCGCCTAACCGGCAAGTACACGGCGGCCAACCCTCCGCCGGGCAAGCGGACCTTCTCGGCCCATCCGATGGAGCAGGTCGACGCCATCGTGGCCGAGCTGCAACGCATCGGTGAAGCCCACGAGGGCCGCACGCCCAGCCAGGTGGCGCTGGCCTGGCTGATCGCCAAAGGCGCGGTGCCCATCCCGGGGGCCAAGAACCGCTCTCAGGCGGAACAGAACGCGGGGGCACTTGGGTGGCAGATGAGCGACGAGGAGGTAGCCCGCCTCGATGCCGCCTCGCTCTTCGGCAAGCGGGGGATCTCCCAGCGCATCTGGCAACACGGCTAAGCCTGGCGGTAGCGTCGCGCGGTGATCGCCGCGCTCGCCGACGTCGGACTCCCTCCCCTGGCTGGGCACCAGTTCTTCTCCACCCAGTTCGACTTCGTCCCCGTCGCCATGATTGTCGTGGCGATCGCCCTCTACCTCTGGGGGGTCCGGCGCAATAACGCGCTGCACCCGCGCCACCCCTGGTCGAACCGCAAGACTGCCGCGTGGATCGGCGCCAACGCGGCGACGGCGGTGGCCATCTTCAGCTTCATCGGGGTCTACGACGGCGAGCTGTTCTGGGACCATATGGTCCAGCATCTGATCTTGATCATGGTGGCGGCTCCCCTCTACGCCATCGCCTCGCCCTTGCAGCTCACCTGGCGCGCGACGACGGGGACCGCCCATCTCGTCGTCACCGAGGCCCTGCGCTCGAGGGTGGCCAACTTCTTCGGGTACCCCGTCGTGGCCTTTTGCCTCTACGCCGTGTTGATCCCGCTGTCGCACCTGACCAGTTGGTACAACCTGACCCTCGAGCACGAGAGCATCCACAACGCCGAGCACTTGGCCTTTTTGGTCGTGGGCTACCTCTTTTGGCGCCAGGTCTTCGGCGACGACCCCAACCGCTATCGCCTCCACCCGGCTTTGCAGTTCTTCTATCTGTTCCTGGCCATCCCCATCGACACCTTCACCGGGCTCTCGCTCGCGGGGGAGAGCCACGAGATCTTCCCCGCCTACTTCGCCCTCCACCGCACCTGGGGCCCCTCTTTGGTCACCGACCTCCACGTCGGCGGCGACCTCATGTGGGTCGTCGGCGACACTCTCATGCTCTGGCCCATGATCCCCGTGGCGCTGCGCTGGATGCACATGGACGAGCGCAAGGCCGTGCGCGTCGACCGTGAGCTCGACGCCCAGCAGCTCGCCGAGGAGCAAGCGCTGGGGCCCGTGCCCGATCAGCCGCCGAGGTCCATCAGCTCCACCCGCACCCCATCGGGGTCCGTGCAGTAGACGAACTCGAGTGCCGTCCCGCCCAGGTCGATGGTGGTTCGGCTGGGCTCGACCACCGCACCACCGAGCTCCACGATCCGAGCCACCGTGCCCGCGACGTCGCGCACCCGGAAGGACAGGTGGGTCAGGCCCAACTGGTTGACGGCCCGCCGCTCACGCGGGCCGAAGGGTGCAGGCTCATGGAACGCCAGGAGCTCAATAGCGGTCGGCCCGCGGCGAATGAACTGCGAGGTGACCGAGACGTCGGACAGATCCATGAGCCGGGCGAACTCCGGCCCGATCTCGTGGGACTCCGCCCGCTCGAACCCGAGCGCGTCGCAGTAGAAGCGCAGCGACCGCTCGAGGTCGCTCACGCAGATCCCGAAGTGCGAGAACACAGGGCCGTTGGCGTCGTCCACGCCCGTAGTCTGCCGGGTCGGCCCGTGCCTGCAGGGCCACTGTTCGCCCGGCCGTCCGGAATCTTCGTAGCCTGGGGGGCGTGACACCAGACAAGCAGGACCCGCAGGACAGCCCTGGGCGCAGCACTGACTCCGGTATCGACATCAAACCCGTCTACCGTGCCGTTGACCTCGGCGGCTGGGATCCAGACACCCAGCTGGGCGAGCCGGGCTCGTACCCCTACACCCGCGGTGTCCACCCGCAGATGTACCGCTCGAAGCTCTGGACCATGCGCCAGTACGCCGGTTTCGGCTCGGCCGAGGCCACGAACGAGCGCTTCAAGTTCCTGCTCGACGCCGGGCAGACGGGACTCTCGTGCGCCTTCGACCTGCCGACGCAGATGGGCTACGACTCCGATCACCCGCGGGCCGAGGGTGAAGTGGGAAAGGTCGGCGTGGCCATCGACTCACTGGCCGACATGCGCCTGCTGATGGCCGATCTCCCCATGGACACGGTGACGACGTCCATGACCATCAACGCCACCGGTGCCATCTTGCTGTTGCTCTACCAATTGGTCGCTGAGGAGCAGGGAGTTCCGGGCGAGAAGATCCGCGGCACCATCCAGAACGACATCTTGAAGGAGTACATCGCCCGGGGCACCTATATCTATCCGCCCCGGCCCTCCATGCGCCTCATCGTCGACACCTTCGGCTACTGCTCGGCCAACTTGCCCAACTGGAACACCATCTCCATTTCGGGGTACCACATCCGCGAGGCCGGCTCAACGGCCGTGCAGGAGATCGCGTTCACCTTGGCGAACGGCATCGCCTATGTGGAGGCGGCCCTCGCAGCTGGCATGGACGTCGACGCGTTCGCGCCTCGCCTGTCCTTCTTCTGGAACGCACACAACAATCTGTTCGAAGAGATCGCCAAGTACCGCGCGGCACGGCGGATGTGGGCGCGCATCATGTCCGAGCGCTTCGGCGCCAAGGACGAGCGATCAAAGATGCTGCGCTTCCACACCCAGACCGGCGGCTCGACATTGACCGCTCAGCAGCCCGAGAACAACATCGTGCGCGTTACGGTCCAGAGCCTGGCTGCCGCGCTCGGTGGCACCCAGAGCCTGCACACCAACGGCTTCGACGAGGCCCTCGGGCTCCCGACCACCCGGGCCGCCAAGATCGCCCTGCGCACCCAGCAAATCGTCGGGTTCGAGTCCGGTATCGCCGACACCGTCGATCCGCTGGCGGGTTCGTATTTCGTCGAATCGCTGACCGATGAGGTGGAGGCCGCGGCCGTGGCCTACCTCGATCGCATCGACGACCTTGGCGGTGCAGTCGCCGCCATCGAGGCCAGGTTCATGCAAGACGAGATCGAGGCGGCCGCGTACAGCTTCGCGAAGGCCGTCGACGACGGGGAGAAGATCGTCGTCGGCGTCAACCGCTTCACTGACGCCGAGGCGGAGCCGAGCGAGGTGTTCCCGATCGACATCAGACTCCAGCAGATCCAGATCGACCGCACGCGAGCCGTGCGAGCCGAACGCGACCAGGCCGCCGTGGACCGCGCCCTCGGCGACGTCGCCGCGACTGCCAAGGGGGACGGCAACTTGCTGGTGCCGATGAAAGCAGCGCTCAAGGCGATGGCCACGCTCGGCGAGGTGTCTGACGTGCTGCGGGGTGAATTCGGCGTCTACCAGCCCGGCGGTTGACCGGGGTGGGGCAAGAGACCTTCTGGCCTCTCTTCGGCCTGTCGGTCAGCACGCCGCGCTTGGAGCTGCGGTTGCCCCGCGAGGAGGAGTTCGGCGCCCTCATCGAGATCATCGACGGGGGCATTCACGAGCCGGGCACCATGCCTTTCTTCGTGTCCTGGACCGAGGCCGAGCCCAGTGCGCGGGCCCGGCAGGCCGCCCAGTTCTGGTGGAGACAGCGGGCGAGCTGGAGTCCCGATGACTGGGCCTTCACCGGCGCGGTGTTCGTCGAGGGCCGGCCGGTGGGTGTCCAGGAGCTGAGCGCCAAGCAATTCGGCGCCGTACGTGCGGTCGAGACCGGGTCGTGGCTCGGCCTGGCCCACCAGGGCAAAGGGCTCGGGCGCGAGATGCGCGAGGCGGCCTTGCACTTGGCCTTCGCCGGGCTGGGCGCCGAAGAGGCCCTCAGCGGCGCCTTCGAGGACAACGCGTCGTCCCTCGCAACCTCGCGCGCGGTGGGTTACGAGGAGAACGGTGAGGCACGCGGTCCGCGCCGGGACGGCGCCGGACGTACGATCCGCTTCCGCATGAGCCGCCAGGGCTGGGAGCACCATCGCCGCAACGACATCGACATCACCGGTCTCGAAGACTGCCTTGACATGTTCACGGCTCCCGCCCCAACACCGATCCGGTGAGCACACCTGGCCAGGGCCGAGAGGCCGTCCTGGAGCCCGACACCCAGACGAGGACACCGCTACCCGACGACGCTCCGGCCGAACCTGCTGCGACCGCCGGTGGCACGTGGAGGGGCCCATCGGTACGCCATGGTGTGCGCGGCGTACCCCTGAGCAGCATCACCCTCGGCGTCGTGGCCGCGGGTGCCGCTCTCTACGGCGTGCTCCTGCGCGTCTGGCTACTGGTGCACCTTCCCCTGTGGGGCGACGAGGCCATCGTCGGCTTGATGGCCAAGTCCATCGACAACGGTCACTTCTCAGCCTTCTATTGGGGCCAGAACTATGGGGGGCTGGAGCCCTACGTGGTTGCGGCGGCCCTCCGGGTCGGTGGCGGGGGTGAGCCGGCGCTCAACGCGGCACCGGCGGTGCTGGCGGCGCTCGCCGCCGTCTTCGTGGCGGGCATCGCAGTCGCGGCAGGGAGGGACAGGCTGACGGCCGCGGCCGCGGGCGGCGCAGTGTGGGTCTGGTCCTACGTCGTCGTGTGGCAGTCGGTGCGGGAAGGGGGATTCCGCGAGGCCACGCTGTGCTGCGGGCTGATCTCCCTTTTGTGCTGTGTCCGTGCCTGCCGGGGCAGGGCTGGCCCTTGGACGTTCCTGCTCCTCGGCTTCGCCCTCGGCCTCGGCTGGTGGGCATCCCCCGAGATCGTCTATTTCGTGCCGGCCTGCCTGGTGCTGCTGTGGGGATGGGTGCGATCCGCGTCGCGGCACTGGTTGTCGCCCGCCCTCATTCTGTTCGGGGTGATCGTCGGATCGGCTCCCTGGTGGTACGCCAACGCCCACAGCGGCTTCGTCTCCTTGCAGCGGAGCTCCCTTCCATCGAACGGCGGCATCACCTACGCCACGAAGCTCGCCGTGTTCTTCCACGACATGCTGCCGCTGCAGCTCGGGCTTCGTACGGTCGAGGGTGGGAGCTGGGTCGGCGGGACGTCGCTCGGCGTGACGCTTTACGTCGTGGCGTTGGTCCTCATCGCGGCGGTACTGGGTTACACCGTCGTGCTCTTCGTGCGGGACTCGAGCCAGCGTGTGCCGCTGGCATTCGCACTCGCGGTCGTGTGCTATCCCTTCCTCTACGCGGCGGCCCCCGGAACCGGCTTTTGGATCGATGGGCGCTACGGCATCTACTTCCCGGCGCTGCTGGTCGTGCTGTTCGCCACCATGTCGCTGCAACCACGCGCGCCGTTCCACCGGTCCGTAGCGGAGACGCGGGGCGATCCAACCGAGCGGACCTTGCTCCGCCGGAGGCACGTCGTCGCCGCGGTCGCACTCGCGTGCGCCGTCTGCTTGACCGTGGTCGGAGCCCACGATGAGGGCGTGCCAGCGTCGGCGTCGTTCTTCTCGGGCTGGCACAGCGGCGATGCACCCATGGAGGAGGTGCTGAGTTCGATGCGGGCGCATCACATCGAGAGCGCCTACGGCGACTACTGGACGGCGTACGACCTCGACTTTTTGAGCGGCGGCCACCCGGTCGTCAGCCCTTCGCCGCTGCTCGATGTGACGCGCGGCGAGCTCGATCGCCGCCACGGTGGCCGACTCCAAGGACCCGGCCTGGCTCTTCTTCGCGCCGGCGCAGGCAAGAGTTGCCGCCGCGGTGTTCGGCAACCCGCAGCCCGGCCCCGGCCCCTACACGGAGCAAACGTTCGAGGCTCTACTGACGAAACAGGGAATCCCGTACTCGGTCGTGCCTCTCGGTGTTCTCGACGCCATCGTGCCGGCGCAACGGGTGATCACGCCCTAGCGCTGACGCCACGCCACGCCGCGCCGCCTCGCGTTTCTGGCCGACGGCTTAGGCCGTCACGATCGTCTCGAAGTGCTCGACCACGGGGAACGGGTCGTAGAAGTGGTGCAGGAGGGCGCGCCAGTCCTCGTACGCGGTCGAGCCGCGGAAGCCCTCGGTGTGGTCCTCGAGCCGCCGCCACTCGACGAGGAGCAGGAAACAGCTCGGACGCTCGAGGCAGCGCTCGACTCGCAGCGAAACGAAGCCAGGGCTGGCGGCGATGATCCGCTTGGCCGAGTCCATCGCGGCAATGAACTCGTCCTCGCGGCCGGGGACGACCTCGAGGACGGCATGCTCGGTGATCATCAACCGGTGAGGAGCCGGGTTCGCAGAGTCGGATCGCTGGCAGCGTCGATGGCGGTCCAGGCCAGAGCCACGGCGCCGTCATGGACCGCTGCGTCCGCGGAGGGCGTGATGCAAGCAGCGGCGAACTCCCGCTGGTGGTTCACGGCGCCGTGCGTCTCTATCCCGATGAGGGGATGGATGGTGGGCACCGCGAGCGACACGTTGGCCATGTCGGTGGAGAACGTGGGCAGCGGCGCGCCCGCGTCGTCGGCCTCAAAGCGCCGGCCGAGGGCTTCCGCGTTGGCGCGGTACACACGCAACAGCTCGGGGTTGGGCTCCATGTGCGAGTAGACCGGGGAGAGCTCTTGGTACTCGAGCGAGCACCCTGTCGCGAGTGCCCCGGCCTCGAAACACGCATCGACACGGGGCCTGAGGGCGGCCAGACCTTCGGCAGTGCGCGAACGCACCATGTAGCGCGCACTGATGAAGCCGGGGATCACGTTGGCCGCTCCGCTGCTCTCGCGCACGACCCCGTGCACCTGGTCGCCAGGCGGTAGCTGCTGACGAAGGAGCCCGATGGCGACCTGGGCCACGGTCAGGGCGTCCTGGGCGTTGACGCCCTCCCACGGTGCGGCCGACGCATGCGCCTCGCGGCCGCTGAAGTGAACGTCGTAGTGGGCCACTGCCAAGCAGGCCGCGGTCAGGCGTTCCGAGGGCCAGGGATGGACCATCATGGCGGCGTGGACACCGGCGAAGGCGCCGCGCTCGAGCATCAGGACCTTGCCCCCTCCGCCCTCTTCAGCCGGCGTCCCGAGTACCCGCACGCTGAGACCAAGGTCGTCAGCGACCGCGGCCAATGCGAGTCCGGCGCCCACGGCGGTCGCCGCGATGATGTTGTGCCCGCACGCGTGCCCCACTGCGGGCAGCGCGTCGTACTCCGCGCAGATCGCCACCACGAGCTCCCCGGTGCCGGTGCGCGACTCGAGTGCAGTAGGGAGGTCGTAGACCCCCTCGTCGACTTCGAGTCCGCCCGCGCGCATGGCGTCGGCCACGGCGCGGGCTGAATCGGTCTCCTCGAAGCACAACTCAGGCGTCGCGTGGACGCAGTGGCTAAGCGAGACGAGTTCTTCTAAGTGGCGATCGACGGCCGCGGCGGCCGCGTCCTTGGCTGACGAGACGTCGGCCGCGCTTGTCACTTATTCGATGACCGCCACGACGTCACCGGCGCCGACGGAGTCACCCGCGCTGACCCGGACTTCCTTCACCACGCCGTCCTTCTCCGCTGCGACGGCATTCTCCATCTTCATCGCCTCCAGAAGGCAGATGGTCTGGCCGACTTCGACGACGTCGCCTACCGCCACCGCGACCTTGACGATGGTCCCTTGCATCGGGACCGTCACCTGGCCCGACCCCGTACCCGCCAGCGCGGCCGCCGCCGTGCGCTTCGGCCGTCCGGCCGGTCGGCCCGCGGCTGCCGACGTACCCAGGTCCGGTACCCAGAGCCGCACCGAGAAACGCCTGCCGTCGACCTCGGCGGTGACGTCTCGCTCCACCTTGGGGACGTCGTCCTCGGTACTCGAGGGGGCCGGAGTCCCCGCGCTGTCCGCCACCAGGCCGCTCAGATCGAGGGTCTCCTCGACCCACTTGGTCGAATGGGTGGCCGCGGCGAAGTCGGGATGGCTCAGGATCACGACGTCGGCGGGCAGGGTGGTGGCAACGCCGCTAATCCGGGTCTCGCTGATGGCGCGCAGCATGCGACGCCGGGCCGCTTCGCGGTCGGGCGCCCACACGATGAGCTTGGCAATCAGGTTGTCGTAGTACTGCGAGACGGCGTCGCCCGCTTCGTAGCCGGCGTCGAGGCGGACGCCCGGACCCGAGGGCTGGTGGAACGCGGTGAGCGTGCCGGGGGAGGGGGTGAAGCGGCCGCCGCCCGGGTCCTCGGCGTTGATCCGCACCTCGATTGCGTGGCCGTCGTGGCGGATCTCGTCCTGGGTGAAGGCGAGGCGCTCGCCCGAGGCGATGCGGATCTGCCACGCCACGAGATCGAGGCCCGTCACCAGCTCCGTGACGGGGTGCTCCACCTGCAGCCGTGTGTTCATCTCCAAGAAGTAGAACTCGCCGTCCTGGTAGAGGAATTCGACGGTCCCGGCGCTGTAGTAGCCGCAGGCGTGCGACACCTTGACGGCCGCCTCGCCCATGGCGCGCCTGGTCTCGTCGGGGAAGTCGGGAGCGGGGCTCTCCTCTATCAGCTTCTGGTGGCGACGCTGCGCCGAGCAGTCACGCTCGCCGAGCCACAGCATCGTGCCGTGCTGGTCGCCCAGCACCTGCATCTCGACGTGGCGGGGCCAGGCGAGATACCGCTCGAGATAGATCTCGGGCCGGCCGAAATAGGCCTGGGCCTCGCGTGCGGCCGACTCCATAGCCTCGGCCGCGTCCGCGGCGTCGGTGACGACCTTCATGCCGCGGCCGCCTCCGCCGTGGGCGGCTTTGATAGCAACCGGCCACCCGTGCAGGTCGCCGAACGCGACCACCTCGTCGGGTGACGTCAACGGCTCCGAACGGCCTGGCACGCCGGCGACCCCTGCCTTCTCAGCGGCGAGGCGCGAGCTGATCTTGTCGCCCATCACCTCGATCGCCTCCGGCGGCGGGCCGATGAAGGTCACGCCCTGCTCGGTGATGGCACGTGCGAAGTCGGTGTTCTCGGAGAAGAAGCCGTAACCCGGGTGCACCGCGTCGGCTCCGCTCTGCTCGATCGCGCGCAGGATGGCCTCGGTGTTCAAGTAGCTCTCGGCGGCCGTCTCGCCGCCGAGCGCGTAGGCCTCGTCGGCCATGCGGACGTGCAACGCCTCCCGATCGAGATTCGAGTAGACCGCCACGGTCCCGATGCCCATCTCCCGGCAGGTCCGGATCACGCGGACGGCGATCTCGCCGCGGTTCGCTATGAGGATCTTCTCGAGCACGCTGGGTCTTTCCTCCTGGGACGGACCTTCACAATTGCACGCGCCGTATGGTGTCCGCCATGTGGGGTGGGGAGTGGGACATCCGCTGGCTCGACGAGGTCGACTCCACCAACACGTATGTGCGTGAGCGAGCGCGCCAAGGCGCTCCAGAAGGCCTCGTCGTGGCGGCGGAGCACCAGACGGCCGGACGCGGGCGGCTCGACCGCCGCTGGGAGTCGCCACCGGGTGCGAACCTGCTGGCCTCGGTCTTGCTTCGCCCTGCGTGCGGGAAGAACGAGGTGTACCTGTGCACTGCGGCGGTGGCCCTGGCGGGCGCGGATGCGTGTTCGGAAGTGGCCGGCGTGGAGCCGGTCTTGAAGTGGCCGAACGACCTATTGGCCGGGCCCGACGAGGCCAAGCTCGCCGGGGTCCTGGCCGAGGCCGAGTTCTCGAGAGGCGCGCTGACTGCAGCCGTGGTGGGGATCGGGATCAACGTGGCGTGGCCGGGGCCCGAGGGAGTGGGTGGCACCTGCCTCGACGACCTGCGCGCGGCGGCCGACCCAGTCGACCGCCATGGGCTGCTCGCGCGGATGCTGGTGCGTCTGGCCGACCGGCGGCCGCTGCTCGACGACGAGGGTGGGCGGCGTCAGCTGGCCGACGAGGTGCGCCGGCGTTGCGTGACCCTCGGGCGGACGGTCCGCGTCGTCCTGGCCGGCGAGGAATTCTCGGGGCAGGCGGTCGGCATCGACGATGCGGGGCACCTGGTAGTCGAGACGGAAACGGGGACTCGGACGGTCAGCGCAGGAGACGTGGTGCACGTGCGGCCCACGTCAGCGGCGGCCGAGCCCTGACATGGCGCTGTCAACCCCCGTGTAGCCCCTCAGGGAGGGGTGCAGGCTCGGGCTAGCATGGCTCGCACTATGCGCCTTCTCGTGACGGGAGGTGCCGGTTTCATCGGGTCGAATTTCGCCCGCTATTGGGTCGAGCAGCACCCCGAGGACCATGTCGTCGTCTACGACGTGCTGACCTACGCCGGCAACCGCCCCAACCTGTCCGACATCGAGGATCGAATCGTCTTCGTCCAAGGCGATATCTGCGATCCCGACGCGGCGGAGAAGGCCCTCAGTGGCGAGGAGATCGACACAATCGTCCATTTCGCCGCAGAGTCCCATAACTCTTTGGCCATCTTGAACCCCGGTCTGTTCTTCCGCACCAACGTGCTCGGGACCCAGACCATGCTCGAGGCAGCCCGGCAGGTCGGCGTGAACCGGTTCCACCATGTGTCGACGTGCGAGGTCTACGGGGATCTCCCGCTCGACACCGACGATGTCTTCACCGAAGAATCGCCGTACCGCCCGCGCACGCCCTACAACGCGTCGAAGGCGGGCGCGGATCATGCGGTGCGGGCGTATGCCGAGACCTACGGCCTGCCGATCACCATCACCAACTGCGCAAACAACTACGGCCCGTACCAGTTCCCGGAGAAGCTAATTCCGCACTTCTGCGCGCTGGCTCTCGACGACCAGCCGCTGACGCTCTATGCGAGCACGGAGAACCGGCGCGAGTGGCTGCACGTCTGGGATCACTGTACGGCGATCGACGCGGTGCTGAGAAAGGGCTCGGTTGGCGAGACGTACCACGTGGGCAGTGGAGTGGAGGCCTCCATCATGGAGGTGGCCGACCGGATCCTCGCCGCGCTCGGCAAGCCCGAGTCGCTCAAGACCATCGTTCCCGACCGTCCCGGCCACGACCGTCGATACGTGCTGGACGCGAGCAAGCTCCGGCGCGAGCTCAGCTGGTCGCCGTCCGTCGAATGGGAGCGAGGTCTGGCCGAGACGGTGGCGTGGTATGCCGATCACAGAGACTGGTGGGAGCCGCTTCGGGCCCGCGCACCCATCGCAGAAGGGGCCTGGGGATCAGGGGACGGCTGAGGAGTGCGGATCCTGATCACAGGGGCGGACGGGCAGTTGGGTCGCGACCTGCGCGAGTGTCTCTCGGGACGGGTGCCTGCCGGCGGCCGGCGTTGTGCATTGCTCGGGCCCGAAGGGCCACGTCCCGGTCTCATTCACGAGGTCTTGGCGACCGACATCGACACCATGCGCGTCGACGATCGGGACGCCGTCTTGCAGACCTTCACCTCGTTCCGGCCCGAGCTGGTGCTACACGGGGGCGCCTTCACCGCGGTCGAGCGGTGCGAGACCGAGGTTGATGCTGCCTTTGCCGTCAACGCGATCGGTACCCGCAACGTCGCCGAGGCAGCGGCGCTCGTCGGCGCGCACGTCGTCTATGTGTCGACCGACTACGTCTTCGACGGGACAGGGACCCGCCCGTACCGCGAGTGGGACCCCCCGTGCCCGACCTCGGTCTACGGCGCCTCCAAATTGGCGGGAGAGCGCGAGTGCAGACCCGGCTCGACCATCGTGCGCACCAGCTGGCTCTGCGGTGCGCACGGCGCCAACATGGTCGTCACAGCCCTGCGGCTGGCGGACGGCGAGGGCGAGCTGCGCTTCGTCGACGACCAGCACGGGTCGCCCACGTTCACGGCGGACCTGGCGCCCGCCATCGTCACGCTCGGACTGGACCGCCGCCCCGGGCTGTTCCACGTGACCAACAGCGGGGCCACCACGTGGTGGGGATTCGTCCGCGCCGTGCTGGCCGAAGCGGGCGCCAACTCCGAACGAGTGCACCCCATCGGCACCGCCGAGCTCGACCCACCCCTGGTGGCGCCGCGACCTGCCTACTCGGTGCTCGACAACATGGCGCTGCGCCTGAGCGGCCTGCCCGCTCTGCCCGACTGGCAGGACGCGCTGGCCCGGCTGGTGCCGGCGCTCCGGTCACAGGAGGTGGTGAGATGACCCTGCGTTCGAACGCGCGCGAGTCGCGCACTGCGCTGCACCGCGTTGCGGTCATCGGTGCCGGCTACGTCGGCCTCCCAACGGCGGCGACACTGGCTCATTTCGGGCATACGGTCATCCTGGCCGAGCGGGACGAGTCGCGCTTGGCCAGCCTTCGCTCCGGGCGCATGCCTATCGTCGAGGCAGGCCTCGATGACCTCGTTACAGAAAGCGTGACTGCGGGCCGCCTCTCGTTCACGGATTCGGCGGTGGAGGCGGTGAAGGGAGCCGAGTTCGTCTTCCTCTGCGTGCCCACACCGCAGAGTGCGGACGGCTCCGCCGATCTGTCCTTCGTCCAGAACGCGGCGAAGGACATCGCCACGCACCTCAAGCCCGGTGCCATAGTCGTGAACAAGTCCACCGTCCCCGTCGGGTCGGCGACCATGGTCGAACAGGTGATTGGCCGGCCCGACATCAGCGTCGTCTCCAATCCTGAGTTCTTGCGGGAAGGTACGGCGGTGCTGGACAGCCTGAAACCGGACCGCATCGTGGTGGGGGGGAACGACACCCGAGCGGCCGCCGAGGTCGGCGAGCTCTTCGCCTCCACCGCCGCACCGCTCATCGTGACGGACGCAACGACGTCCGAGACGATCAAGTACGCGTCCAACGCGTTCTTGGCTACGAAGCTGAGCTTCGTCAACGCACTTGCCGGTCTGTGCGAGGAGGTCGGTGCCGACGCGCGCGACGTTCTCCTCGGGCTCGGCTACGACAAGCGCATTGGCTTCGAGTTCCTCCGTCCGGGCCCGGGATGGGGAGGCTCTTGCCTTCCCAAGGACACCCTGGCACTGCTCCACATCGCGAGCGAGGCGGGGTACGACTTCTCCCTCTTGGCCGGTGCGATCGCCTCCAACGATGAACAGCTCGCGCGGGTGGTCGCCAAAGTCGAGTCCGCATGCGACGGATCGGTCAGTGGGAAGATCGTCGCCGCCTGGGGGCTGACCTTCAAGGCCAACACCGATGATCGCCGCGATTCGCCCAGCCTGCAGATCACGAGCCGGCTGGTGTCGCTGGGGGCAACAGTCAGGGCGTTTGACCCAACCGTGGACGCCGAGGCGGACCCGCCGGACGACCTCGAGGGTCTCGAGCTGTGTGGCGACCCCTACGAGGCCGCTACCGGTCCGCGGGCCCTTGTCGTTCTCACGGAGTGGGATTTGTTTCGCTGGGTTGACTTCGAGCGGATCCTCGGGCTCATGGCCGAGGCCTCCATCGTGGACGCGCGCAATCTGCTCGATCCCGCCGCCGTTCGCCGCATGGGATTTCACTACACGGGGATCGGCCGCCAGTGAGGCGAGTCGTGGTCGCCGGCGGCGCGGGATTTCTCGGATCTCACTTGTGCGATCACCTTGTCGAGCGAGGCGACGCCGTCGTGTGCCTCGACGACCTTTCGACGGGCTCGAGGGAGAACGTCGAACACCTGCTCGGGCACCCTCGCTTCAGCCTGGTCGTCGCCGATGTCAGCGAGAAGGTCGAGCTCCCCGACGACGGCGGCGTCGATGCAGTGTGCAATCTGGCCTCGCCGGCGTCGCCGCCCGCATATCTGGCCCGGCCTCTCGACACGCTCGCGGTCGGGAGCGAGGGAACGCGGCGTCTGTTGGAGCTCGCCCGGGCCCACGACGCGCGCTTCCTGATGGCGAGCACCAGCGAGATCTACGGAGAGCCCGAGGTCCATCCTCAGGCGGAGTCCTACCGGGGCAACGTCGATCCCACGGGCCCCCGTAGCGTGTACGACGAGGCCAAGCGCTTCGCTGAGGCCCTCACCATGGCGATGCACCGAACACACGAGGTCAACGTGTGCATCGCCCGCATCTTCAACACCTACGGCCCTCGGCTCTCTCCGGGCGACGGCCGCGTCGTGTCCAACTTCATCGTGCAGGCACTGCGGGGCGAGCCGTTGACCGTCTACGGGGACGGGAGCCAGACGCGTAGCTTCTGCTTCGTCGACGACGAGATCCGGGGCTTGGTCGCGCTCCTTGACTCCTCGCTCGTAGGTCCGGTCAACGTGGGTAACCCTGACGAGCGCTCCATGCTCGACCTGGCCCATTTCGTGCTGGCGGCGACGGGGTCCAGGTCGGACATCACGTTCGAGCCCCTGCCGGTCGACGATCCGACCCGCCGGTGCCCCGACATCACGCTGGCCCGCCTCGAGCTGGGCTGGGAGCCCCGCGTCAGCCTCCAGGACGGGATTGCCCGCACCATCGAGTACTTCGCTGGCAAGGTAGGGATGCCATGACTGAGATCGGGCTGACCGAGGCCGAGCAACCGGACACGTACGAGACGCTGACTGTCATCGTCCCCGTCTTCAACGAGCGCACGACCGTGGCGGAGGTGCTTCGCCGCATGCGGGCGGTGGAGCTACCGGTCATACTCCAGATCATCGTGGTCGATGACGGGTCGAGCGACGGCTCGGACAAAGTCCTCGATGCTTTGCAGGACTCGACCGTCCGGGTCATCCACCATGACGGCAACAAGGGAAAGGGCGCGGCGATCCGGACCGGTCTCCACGAGGCGCGCGGCGACCTCGTGCTGATTCAAGACGCAGACCTGGAGTACGACCCCAACGACTGGCCGAAGCTGCTCGAACCGATCCTCGCGCGGCAAGTCGCGTGTGGTCTACGGGAGTCGATTCACCGGCGAGCGCAAGAACATGTTGCCCATGCACTGGATCGGCAACCGCTTCCTCTCGCTGATTACCAACGTGCTCTATCGCTCGACCCTCTCCGACATGGAGACCTGCTACAAGCTTTTCGACGCCGGGGTGCTCGAGGGCCTCACCGTCGTCTCCAACCGGTTTGACTTCGAGCCGGAGATCACCGCCAAGGTATTGCGCCGGGGCTTTCGTATCTACGAAGTGCCGATCTCGTATGCCGGACGCGAGTTCGACGAAGGCAAGAAGATCACTTGGCGAGATGGCATCAGCGCCGTCAAAGCCTTGGTGAGGTTCCGCTTCACCAAGGACTACTGAGCCACTGGTGGGCGATTCTGGCGTGATCGGCGCCGTCGTGGTCGACCATGACGCCGGCCCTCAGCTGCAGGCTTGCGTCCGCTCCGTGCTCGAAGACGGTGCGGGCCCAGTGGTCGTCGTGGAGAACGGTGCCCCGGGGAGCGTCGAAGGCGCGCTCGCCGAGTTCCTCACCGGCACGGATTCGGCCTCCGTCAGCGTCGTGCGGCCGGGGCGCAACCTCGGATACGGAGCGGGCGCGAACCGCGGCCTCGCTGCTCTGTCCGCCGATCCCGCACCCGAATGGGTGCTCGTCGCCAATCCCGACCTGGTCGTGCACCCCGGCGCGCTGACGGCGTTACGTGGCGCGCTCGAGGCGAATCCGGCGTGGGCGATTGTCGGGCCGCGGATCTACACCGAGACGGGGGGCGTCTATCCCTCTGTGCGCACGTTTCCTTCTTTCACGGACGCGGCCGGGCACGCGCTGCTCGCGCTGTTCAACCCCGAGAACCCCTTCACGCGCCGCTACAACCCGGGCACACCCGAGGGGGACGTCGTGACGCGGGCTGGCTGGGTCTCGGGATCGTGTTTCCTGGCGCGGCGCAACGCCCTCGAAGAGCTCGGCGGCTTCGACGAGGCGTACTTCATGTACCTCGAGGACACGGATCTGTGTTGGCGCGCCCACCAGGCGGGTTGGGGCGTGGGCTTCGCCGGAACCGCGGCTGTGACGCACGTCCAGGGCGTCAGCACGGCACGTCACCCCTACAAGATGATGGTGGCCCATCACCGCTCGGCGCTGCGTTTCACCCTGCGCACCACGAAGGGCTGGCGCCGCGCCGCCCTGCCGGTTGCCGTCGCCGTGCTCGGGGCGAGGATGGCGATCGCCTCCGTGCGTCTCGTCCTCGTTCGCTAGGCCGTGGCTCCCCGCCGCGGCTCGCTGGTGGCGGCCATCGTCGCCATCACGGTCACCGTGCTGGTGCTCGTACTCGCCGCCGTGGTGAGCGGGCCGGCCCCGGCACCAGTACGCGTAGAACCAGAGGCCACCTTCGCGCTCCCGCCGGCTTCTGCCGGCTGCGCGGGGTCGAGCGCACTCCCGGGCGGCCAGGAGAAGGTGCCCCTGACCGTGAGCACCGTGGAGGGCCAGGTGGCCGAGTCGCTGAACGTCTGCATCGACGGCAAGGGGCCATTTCCCTTCATCCTCGACTCGGGTGCGGGGCAGTCAACGATCGACGCCGGGCTCGCCCATCGCCTCCACTTGGCCTCGGCCGGCGGGACCACCGAGTTCGCCGGCGTGGGGTGCACCGGCACGGCCCAGCCTGTGTCGTCGGGTGCCTGGTCGCTCGACGGAGTGGACCTGGCGCCTCAGCAGTTGACGGCGGCAACGCTGCCCCAGATGGGCGGAAAGGGTGAGCCAGAGGGACTGCTGGGTTCCGACGTCCTTGCGCGCTTTGGGTCAGTCCGCGTCGACTTCGCCGCGGGCCTCCTCATCCTCCCTGGCTCTGAAGGCGCGCCCCTCGAGGACACGAGCCCGTACACGGGCCCGACCGGCCCGCCGCCTGTCGCACTGACCGGGGGAACCGGCACGACCGTGCCCCTTACGGTCACGCCGGTACCAGGTGACATCTCGCTCGGAGTCGCCGTCCGGTTCGCCGGTGGGCGACGTCGCGACTTCGTGGTCGATACCGGCTCCTCCCAGAGCGTGGTGGCGAGTTCCATCGCCAGGGCACAGTCGCTGGCCGGGACCGACCTGGCCCAGCGCCAGGCCACGGTTTGTTCCGTCATCACGGTGCCCCTCGTGCACAGTGGCCCGTGGTCCGTGCCCGGTGTGGCCCTGCACCCCCAGCTCATCGGTGACACGAACTTCGGCCCGGTCAGCAACGGTGGCACCGAGGGCCTGCTTGGCTCGGACCAGCTCAAGCGCTACGGCTGGGTCGTCCTTGACTACACGGGCGGCCGCTTGGTGCTCGGGTCGCCCTGAGCGCGACCAGGCCCGTCACGTCAAGACCGTGTCCAGCTGGTCGAGCAGTTCTTCGGTGCCCTTCTGGCGGATCGCCGGGGTGTCGGCGCCGTCGAGGAAGACGCCTTGCTCGGTGAAGGTGAGCGTGGTGCCTTCGCCGGAGGGGGCGAATTCCACCGTGGTGACCGACACCGAGATCAGCGCGCCGTCGGCGTCCATCGAGTAGCCGTACACGATCCGCTCGTCGGCGACGATGTCCTTGTACGTCGCCTCGTAGGTGTAGACGGGGCCCTCGGGTGGCCCGCCGCGGTTGACCTCGGTGCCGCCAACGCGGAAGTCGAGCTCGAGGGCGTCGTTCGCCTCGCCGGCCGCGCCGAACCAGCGCGCCTTGGCCTCCTGCGAGGCCCAGGCGGCGAAGACGCGCGCCGGTGGGACCGGATAGGTGCGGGTGATGGTGAAGGTGCTGTGCTCGGCGCTCCGTGTCGTCATGTCGTGCTCCTTTCGGGGGGCGGCGGGGTCTGCTGCTCCGTTGCGAGGTCCGCCGCCAGGACCTCGCCCAACCGGTCGAGCCGGCGCTCCCACACGGCGCGCTGGCCGGCGAACCAGTCCTGGGCCAGTTGGATCCCGCCCGGCTCGAGCCGGCAGGTGCGGGTGCGGCCGACCTTCTCGGAGCGCACCAGCCCGCAGGACTCGAGGACCCCCAGGTGCTGGACCACCGCGGAGAGCGTCATGTTCAGCGGCTCCGCCAGCTGGCTCACCGTTGCCGGCCCCTCGCCCAGTCGCTCCACCATGACCCGCCGGGTGGGGTCGCCCAGGGCTCGAAAGACTCCGTCGACCGGCTCATAGCTTAAGCATTTACTTAACTATTATCCCGGTCTGGCCCCCGCGTCAGGAGGGCTTGCGGATCACTCGGATCACTCGGATCACTCGGATCACTCGGGTCCCGAGAGGCCCAGCATGTCGGTCACACCGTGATCGCGTCCTGCCGTGTAGCCGCCGTCAACGGGCAGCGCGTGCCCGGTGACGAAGGAGGCGTCGTCGGAGAGCAAGAAGGCGGCCACCGACGCGATCTCCTCGGGACGGCCCATGCGCCGGCCGAGCTTGTGCTCGTGGACGATGTCAGCCAGGGCGTCCTCCATCCCGGGGCCGAAGATCATCGCGGTCATGGGAGTCTCGATGAAGCCCGGGCAGACGGCGTTGACCCGGATGCCCCGCCCGGCGTAGTCGATGGCCATGTTCTTGGTCAGGATGACCACACCGCCCTTCGAGGCGCTGTAGGCGCTCCCGCCGGCCGTCCCTTCGAGTCCCTCGATGCTGGCGACGGTCACCACTGATCCGCGCTGCCCGTCGGGGCGCGCCGGCTGGCGCAGCATCTGGGTGATGGCGTGCTTGGCGGTGAGGTAGGTCCCGGTCAGGTTCACCGCGAGCACGCGGTCCCATTCCTCGACCGGGAGCATGTGCACCGGCCCACCCCCGGCGACGCCGGCGGCGTTGACGAGGCCGTCCAGCGCCCCGCCGGCGTCGACGGCCATCTGCACCATCGCATGCACCGAGCGCTCGTCGGTGACGTCGGCGGTGGTGAAGAGCCAGCGGTCCGCCGCGTCCTCGCTGCCGGAGGGCACCGCGGCGGCGTCGGTGATGTCGGCACCGAGCACCCTGGCTCCATCGTCGAGGAGCCGAGCCGCCGTTGCCCGCCCGATTCCCGACCCGGCACCGGTGACGATGTAGGTCCGACCGGCCAATCCGCGCATGGCACCTCCAGATTCTCGTGGGCTCGACGTGTTCGAGGCCTTGGTTGCGCCCGGCCAACCCGGGCTGGTAGGAGCAGGGCACTGTTCTAGCCCGGGCCGGCCCCGGGACCACCGTCTTGACCGGGGGGAGCCCACGCCATGAAGTTCGCGCTGTTCTACGAGATCCCCGTCCCTCGCCCCTGGACCGACGACAGCGAGCTTGTCGCGTACCGCAACACGCTCGAGCAGGCGGTCGCGGGAGACCGACACGGCTGGCACGCCTTCTGGACCGTTGAGCACCACTTCTTGCAGGAGTACTCGCACTGCTCGAACCCCGAGGTGCTGTACGGCGCCATCGCTGGGCGGACCGAGCGCATCCGGCTCGGCTACGGCGTCCGCCTGATGCCCAAGCCCTACAACCACCCGGTGCGGACCGCGGAGTCGGCGGCGGTGCTCGACCTCATCTCGGGCGGGCGGGTGGATCTCGGCACGGGCCGCTCGGCCACCCGGGCCGAGCTCGAGGGGTTCGGCATCGACCCCGGCGAGAGCCGTCAGATGTGGAGGGAGGCCATCGAGCACGTCGTCGGATGCTGGACCAACGACGAGTACGAATTCGCCGGGCAGTACTGGCAGATGCCCCGGCGGCGGGTGCAGCCGAAGCCGTGGCAGAAGCCGCACCCGCCACTTTGGGGCGCCACGACCAGCGACGAGGGCCATGCCCAGATGGGCGAGCTCGGTCTCGGGCTCTGCTCGTTCGCTGTCGGGCTGCCGCCGGCGGAGGTCAAGCGCAAGATCGACATCTATCGGACCGCGGTGGCGCAGTGCAGCGCACCCATCGGCTCCTACGTGCACAACGCGGCCGCCACGTTCACCATGGCCATCTGCGGGCCGGACCGGGACGAGGCGATCGAGCAGGCTCGGGAGTCCTTCGAGTGGTACCCAAAGACCGGTGCCCGCCAGATCGCCACGCTGACCGACTGGATGGCCGAGCGCAACGAGGACCTCGGCACCTACTCGTACGCGGCCGACATGAAGAAGACGGACGACGAAGGCACGCTCGACCTACTCAACCTCGAGTACCTGATGGACGCGAACGCCTGCGTGCTCGGCACGCCCGAAGAGTGTGTGGAGGCGTGCCGCCAGTACGAGGCGGCGGGTGTCGACCTCCTGCTCTGCCTGGTGAACCCCTACACGATTCCCCACGAGACGGTCATGCAGACGATCGAGCTGATGGGGACCAAGGTCATCCCGCACTTCGCCGACTGAGCGCGCCGACGAGCCGCCGCGGCACCGTGCAAGGCTGAAGGGATGGGGAGGACAGCGCGGCACCGGTGGTCGGCGGCGGGCCCCACGCACACGACAGCGCTGGCCGTGGCCACGGTGGCCGCAGTGGCCACCGTGAGCGTGGCCGCCCTGGCACTGGCGGCGCCCGCGTCGGGGAGCACGTCGAAGAGCACGAGCTCGGGTACGTCCAAGAGGGCGAAGACGACCACGACCACGCACCCGGCAGCGCTCAGACTGGCCCGGTCGGGCAAGATCGGGTTCTGGGAGTGCTCGGCCAAGACGACCGAGCTGCTCGTGGCAGTGAACACGCTCACCCTCCACCCCGGTGCGACCCTCGAGGTCTCCTTCACCGTGAAGAACGTCGGTTCGGCCTCGTGCAGCTACACCGCTCCCTATGCGGGAGTGGAGCCCGGGCCAACCTCGACCTCACTCCAGGCAGGCCAGTGCGGCTCCATCGGCTTCGAGATCGAGAACGGCGCCCACCACATCGTGTGGCCCGGGACCCAGGTGGTCAATTGCCCGGCTCTCGGGTTCGCTCGGCTCGCTCCGGGGGCCACGGTGTCGGGCACGGGCACCTGGGACCAGACCAGGCCCAACAGCACGGCCCGCGTATCGGCGGGCGACTACACACTCGTCGTGGGCAATAGGGACTTCAGTTTCCCCCTCCGCGTCCTCAAGTCCTGAGGCGGCGCGGAGGGCAGCTCAGCTCGGTGCCGAGGTGATCGACGGGAGAGCCCGAGCCGGTCCGTCGAGCCAGGCGCGCAGCGCGGCGGTCGCCCGCACGTCGTCCTCGTTGTACTCGAGGATCCAGCGTTGGGCTTCCGCCTGTGCCGCGGGGTCCGTGCCGTCCACGGCGCTGTCGTAGTTCACGAGGGCCAGCTGTCCGCCGATGTCGTCAGAGCGCCAGGCGAACGAGGCGAGGGGCGCGGTCTCCTTGAGTCCCATGCCGCGGCCGGTTATCAGTTGGGTCTTCACGACCTCGAGGAGGTCGACCCACGCTTCGGAGGTCACGAACCGGTCCACCTCGTCGCGCAGGCCGAGGCGATCGGCGATCCGGGTCATGTGACCCTGCTCGGCACTCTTGCTGTAGCAATAGGCCCGGAAGGACGAGCCGTCCGCCTCTGCCCGGGCTCGCTCGTCGCTGAACCACGACCAGAACTCCTTGAACGCGACCAGCTCGCCCGCCTCGAGGTCGGGATCCCACGTCGCGAACGAGACGTGGTGAGAGGCCGGCGTCGGGACCCGACGATCGGTGACGAGCGCCCCCCAGAGATAGCACCCGTCGTTCGTGCTCTCCATGTCCACGTCCACCTCGACATCGCCGCGGGGAACCGCGATCCGCTCGACGTCGTGGCGGCGGTAGGCGGGCAACGGGCCGAGCCGGGCTCGAGCCAGTTCGATCTGCGTGGACAGGGTCGATCCGACGCCGGCATGCCGGTCGAGAACCCCGGGGTCGACGACGGCGAGATCAGCCACCGTGGCAAAGCCGAGGGACGCCAGGTCCGAGAGCTGCTTCTTCCGCTTCGAGATGACGGTGTCCAGGGGCGTCGAACCCGGGAGGTCGCGCACCTGTGCGCGCAGATCCACCAGGTCGACCTTGCGGCGCAGGAGCTCCGCCGTCGTCCAGTCGAGCGCGGCCAGGTCGTGCAGGTCCTCGACCCCACTCGATTTGTACAGCCGCCGGCGGCCGACGCCGACCCCCGGGAGCAGGCTCAGATCCGCCGCCTCCTCGAGCCGCTCGCCGCACCAGCTGCGCCACTGGCACATGTCGCACTGGCGACAGGCGATGGGCTCGGCGAGCAGCGGCGCGGTTGCGCTGCCGATGTGTTCCAGCGCGGCGGCATGGACGGCAAGCCGGTGGGCGAATTCGAGGTCGTAGAGCTCCATGGCGCTCAGTCTCCCGGCGGAGGGCGCCACGAGATACTCCGACGGATCGAGGCATGGCTCATCGAGGTCGTACCAGGCGACCACCCCCTCTGAGCCGCAGATCCCGCCGACGTTCCGCAGTGGCGAGGCACACCCGGCTTCCTCGAGCAACCGGCGATAGTGGGCGAGCTGGAGCAGGTCGTCGACCCGCCACCGGGCGTCGCGCTCGGGATCGGGCGAGGCGGTCTCGAAGAATGGCGCGTCGAGGCCCGAGACGAGAGCACTGCCCATGCCGGACTTCCGGGCTGTGTCGAGCACCTTGTGGAACTTGACGTCGACCGGCAGATAGCCGTTCGGGAGGCCGGCGGGGCCGCCGTCGAGAACGAGGAGGTCGGGTTCGCCGACCCGGTGGGCCTCGTGGTCGACCGGGAGGCGGCCCCCGGTGACGACTCGGGCCCCATCGGACATGGCTTGCATCGTCTGCCACTCGCGGGCGTCGGGATCCTCGACCTCGATGACCCGGGCGCCCTCGACGCCGGCACACAGCCCCGCACACATCTCTTCCTCGTGGTCGTGACCGGCCTGGAACAGCTTCTCCAGGAAAGGCGAGGGAGGGAGTGGCTCGCAGGGTCGGAGCACGTCGAGCTGGACCCGCTGTGGACAGGCCTTGGCGAAAGAGGCGTTTCTCGGCGTGATCTCGACGGGTACCACGAGTGCATTCTGGCGGCTAGGCGTGACAAGGGGAGGGACGCACCGGTGTTCCGGCGGCGTGGGTCCGGCCGCAGCCGAAATGCCTGGCACGACGACCCGGTTGGTCCCCGGTACGGCCGGTGCACCATGATCCCGACGGCACAGAGGCCACCGCACACAGAAAACGGCACACAGAGGCCACGCACAGAGGGAGTGACATGGAGAGGTCCGATGGCGAACCGGACACCGACGCGTTCCGCGCCGAGTTGCGCGCCTGGCTCTCCGACCACCTCACGCCCGACGTGGTGGAGGCGGGTGATCGCCAGATCGAGGGAGGATCCCTCGAGGTGCTGCGGGCCTGGAACCGGACGCTGGCCGACGGCGGGTGGGCGGCGCCATCGTGGCCGGTCGAGCACGGAGGGCGCGGCGCCGGCGTCGACGAACAGCTCGCCTACCTCGAAGAGACCAACCGCGTCCGCGCCCCGGGCCCGATCAACGTGATCGGCGTCTCCAACATCGCACCGGCCATCATGCAATTCGGCACCCCCGATCAGCAGGAGAGGTTCCTCCAGCCCATGCTGCGAGGTGACGAGATCTGGTCGCAGGGCATGTCCGAGCCTGACGCCGGGTCCGACCTCGCCTCGCTGCGAACGGCCGCCGTCGAGGACGGCGACCATTTCGTGATCAATGGTCAGAAGACCTGGAACTCGCTCGGGCACTTGGCCGACTGGTGCCAGCTCTACGTTCGGACCGACCCGGGGGCCAAGAAACACGCGGGGATCACCTGCTTTCTCGTCGACATGCGCACACCGGGGATCGAGGCGCGGCCGATCACGACGATCACCGGCGGGCAGACCTTCGCCGAGCTCTTCTTCCGCGATGCCCGCATTCCTCGCTCCGCCATGTTGGGCCCCCTGCATCAAGGGTGGTCGGTTGCCATGACGACGCTCAGCCACGAGCGCGCCGGCGTGGCGCGCCTGCACCTCTCACTGGCCAACCGGCTCGACGACCTGCTGGCCGATCCACGGGCGCGCGAGGGTCTGCGCGACCCCGTGCTGCGCGACCGCTTGGCGCGCGTCTTTGCCTCCATCCGGTGCATGCGCTACTTGACCGAGCGGTCGCTGTCGGACCCGGCGGCGGCCGGGGCCGGTGGCAGTCTGGCCAAGCTGTCCTGGGCCTACTGCGACCAGGAGCTGGCCGACGTGGCCGTGGATCTCATCGGGCTCGAGGCACTGCAGGCGAGGGACTACTGGGGTATCAACCTGCTCGGAGTGCGCCAGGCCTCGATCGCGGGCGGCACCACAGAGATCAACAAGAACATCGTCGGCGAACACGTGCTGGGGCTGCCCCGGTGACGCCGGCCCCAGCGGGCGAGCGACCGCGGGGGTTCTGGGCGGCGGCGGCGGCTGAGCCCGACCGCGTCGCCATGATCGATCCGGCAGGCAAGGTGTGGACGGCGGGCGAGATCGCGGCGGGGGCCAACCGCCTCGTGCACGCGCTCCGAGAGCGCGGACTGCGCGAGGGAGACCCGGTGGCCATGTTGCTGCCGAATCGGGCCGAGACCCTCGTTGTGCTCATGGCCGTGTTCCAAGCGGGTTGGAACTTCGTCCCGCTCAACAGCAACCTCACGGCAGCCGAGGTCTCCTACATCCTCGGTGACGCCGGCGCCAAGGCACTGGTGGCCGACGAGCGCTTCGGCGCGGTGGCGGCCACCGCTGCGGCCGAAGCCGGGGTGCCCGAGCCCGGGCGTCTTTCGTTGGGCACCGTGCCCGGGTTCACCACGCTCGACGTCGCGCTCACCGGACAACCCGCTGCGCCACCGGGGCAACGGGTGGCCGGGCAGTTCATGCAATACACCTCGGGTACCACCGGGCGTCCGAAGGCGGTACAACGCTCGCTCCCGTCGTTCGACCCTGAGACGTGGGTGGAAGTCTTCAGTGCCAATCTGACGCGCTACGACATCGAGCCCGGCGGCGACTCCGTGCACCTGGTGACGTCGCCGATGTACCACATGGCGCCACTGTCGTTCGGCTACTTCTCGGCCCACTTCGAACACACCCTGGTCCTCATGGAGAAGTGGGACGCCGAGCGAGCGCTCCAGTTGATTCAGCGCTACCGCGTCACCGACACGCACATGGTGCCCACCCAGCTCCACCGTCTCATGCAGCTGCCCGAGGAGGTGCGCAGCGGCTACGACGTATCGTCGCTGCGCCAGGTGATCCATGCCGCCGCGCCGTGCCCGATCGACCTCAAGCGGCGACTCTTCGCCTGGCTCGGCCCGGTGATCTACGAGTTCTACGGCGCAACCGAAGGCGGCGGCACGATCGCCAAGCCGCAGGATTGGCTCGCCCACCCGGGAACGGTGGGGACGCCGTGGCCGGGGGCCGACGTCAAGGTCCTCGATGACGACGGGCGAGAGGTTCCCCCCGGCACCGTCGGCACGGTCTATCTCAAGCTCATGGGGGGCGACTTCCGGTACAAGGGCGACCCCGAGAAGACGACGGCCAACCGGCACGACGACTACTTCACCGTCGGGGACATGGGGGAGCTCGACGAGGACGGGTTCTTGTACCTGCGGGACCGCAAGATCGACATGATCATCTCGGGGGGCGTCAACATCTATCCGGCCGAGGTCGAGGCGGCGCTGCTGTCCCACCCCGCGGTGGGCGATGCGGCCGTCTTCGGGATTCCCGACGAGGAGTGGGGCGAGCAGGTCAAGGCGGTCGTGGAACCCGCGCCCGGCCAGACGCCGTCCCCGGCGCTGGCCGAGGAGCTGCAGGCACACTGTGCCGAGTTGCTGGCCAAGTACAAGTGCCCGCGTAGCATCGACTTCACGGAGGCCATGCCCCGCGACCCCAATGGGAAGCTCTACAAGCGTCGACTGCGCGACCCGTACTGGGAAGCCAGCGACCGTGGAATCTAGGCGAGCCTCACGACCACACCCACCAACCGACCACAACCACATCCGCCCACGACACCGAACACGACCACACAGATCTGACCGATCGAAGCGAGGAGTGCATGGCCCGAGTCCCGATTGAGCAAGGGTTCTTCCGGATCCCCGACGACCCGGCCGAGCAGCCGCGGCTGCTTGCAAGCCGCTGTCCCGCCTGCGGCGAGGTGTTCTTCCCGCGACGGCTGGTCTGCGCCAAGTGCCTCCACGTTGGCACGGAGGACACCGAGCTGTCGACGCACGGGACGATCCACACCTGGACCTACTGCCACGTCCCACTGTTCGGCAAGAAGGACGCCGACGTGGCCGGCTATGGCGTGGCGCAGGTCGACCTGCCCGAAGGGCCGCGGGTGCAGTCGATCCTCTCGGGCGGGCCCGACGACTTCGCCATCGGGATGGAGGTCGCGATCGACCTCGAGACGCTGCGCCAGAACTCGGCCGGCGACGACGTCGTGATCTACCGTTTCCGCCCCGCCCGCCCCGCCCGTGACGGCGATGCGGTGGCACGCGTCGGGGCAGGAGGTGCGTCATGAAGCACGGCTTGCGCTTCGAGGGCGTCGCCGTCGCCGGTGTCGGCATGGTCCGCTTCGGCATGTTCAAGGAAATCCCGGGCACGCACCTTGCGCGCGACGCCGGGTTGTTGGCGCTGCACGACGCGGGGATGACGCTCGCCGACGTCGACGAGGCGTTCGTCGGCTACATCCAGCCGGCCAACATGATCGGCATCAAGGCCATGAAGGAGCTCGGGCTGACGGGGTTGCCGGTGACCCACATCGAGAACGCATCCGCCACGGGACTCGTCGCGTTCCGTGACGCGGCGTGGGCGGTGTCGTCGGGGCGGGCCGACGTTGCCATGGCACTGTGCTTCGACAAGTTCACCGACATGACCGGTGGAGGTGGCCGCGGGGCAGGACGGGATCAGATCGACGCGCCGATTCTTCCGGCCGCCTACTTCGCGTTGTGGGCACAGCGCCGCATGTACGAGCGCGGCACCACGCCGGAGCACTTCGCCACGATCGCGGCGAAGAACTGGAACTACGGCGCGGTATGCCCGTTCGCCCACCGGCGTTCCGACCACGTCGTGACCCCCGAAGAGGTGCTCGCCGCCAGGATGGTGGCCGAGCCCCTCACCACGATGATGTGCTGCCCTCCTGACGACGGCGCCGCCTGCATCATCGTGGCCCGCGAGGACCTGGTGCGCTCTCGTCAGCCGGGGCGGCCGGTTGTCCGCGCGCTGGCGTCCGCGCTGACCTCGGAGACCTACTCGCCGGGCCACACCTTCGTCGGCCCGGTCGTCGGCCCTTCGACCATGACGAAAGCCACGGCCCTGGAGTGCTACGAGGCGGCCGGGATCGGGCCCGAGGACGTGAGCGTGGCCTACTGCCACGACGCCTTCGTCAACGAGGAGCTCGAGTACTACGAACTGCTTGGGTTCTGCGCCGAGGGCGAGGGCGAGAAGCTCGTCGTCGAGGGCGAGACCGGGCCGGGCGGGCGGATCCCGTTCAACACCGACGGCGGGCTGCTCGCCCGCGGGCACCCGGGCGGCCCGACGGGTGTGGCCATGCTGCACGAGGCGGTGCTCCAGCTGCGTGGCGAGGCGGAGGGTCGCCAGGTCGAGGACGCCAGGGTCGCCCTGGCCCATCTCGTCGGCGGCGGCAGCATCGCGACGGTCAACCTGCTGGACGTGGAGAGGAGCCGAACATGACCACGAGTGACGAGCGCCGGGCCGCCGGCCGGGAGATCCAAGGCCAGCTCTGGCCGGCCACGCTGAAGGGACCGACCGGGCAGTTCCCGGCGGCCAAGTTGGCGCCGGACTACTTCGACCACGTGCTGCAGAGCGCGTTCGGCGACATATGGACCCGTCCGGGGCTCCCGGTGCGTGACCGCTCCATGATCACCGTCGCGCTGCTGGCGGCGCTCGGACAGCCCGAGGAGCTGCGCTCGCATCTGGCCGGCGCGCTGAACGTCGGGATCACGCGCGAGGAGATCGTCGAGATCCTCATGCACGTGTCCATCTACGCCGGCGTCCCCGCCGCTGGCTCGGCGATGCGCGTGGCGGCCGACGTGCTCGGCACGGACTGAGGCCCGATCCAGTCGCCCCAGGACCTCCCGGGAGCCGGCCCGGGGTGTTCATTTGGCGTGTATACGTAACCTTCCGAAAAGGGGGGTGGTTAACGAAGGATATCTCGATATCCTTCGTTAATTGGGGGTAGTTTCGGAAGGTTACATATACAGCGGGACAAAGTCCCCGAGGGCTCGTCCGGCGGATCTGGGCACCCGGTGACGGTCCTTTACGGCGCCCCCGACGCATCCCAGTGCAGGGCGACGCCCGCCTGCTGCTCGGCGAACGCGACGAGCTCGCTCCAGTCGGCATCACCGAGTCCTCCTGCGACCGCGCCGTCGAGGACGCCACGCACGGCCGCGGCCACCGGGGTCGGGACGTCGAGAGCGGCGCCTGAGTCGACGATGAGCCCGGCGTCCTTGGCCGCCAGTGCCAGGGCGAACTGCGTGGGCCGGCCCCGCCCGTCGATCGTCTCGACCTGGCGGTCCAAGAAGAAGTTCGACGCCCCGGCAGTACGCAGGATCTCCACGGCGTCGCGGACCTCGATCCCCGCCTTGGTGGCCAGGGCCAGGCCCTCGAGGCTCACCCAGGTCGTGGTGAAGGCGATGAGGCTGTTGAGCAGCTTCATGGTGTTGCCGAGCCCGAGCGGGCCGAGGTGGAACGAGGCCCGGCCGAGCGGCTCGAGCAGCGCGAGGGCGCGGGCGACGGGCTCGTCGTCGCCGCCGACCATGAACACGAGCATCCGCTTCTCGGCGCCGATGGCCCCGCCGGTGAGGGGCGCCTCGACGAGATGGTGTCCCGAGGCCGCCAGGCGTGTGCCCAACTCGCGTACGACGGCCGGGCTGTTGGTGGAGAGGTCGACGAGAATGGCGCCGGGCGCCGCGGCACCGGCCCACGCCGCCGCCACGTCCGCGACGACGTCGGGGGTGGGCAACGACAGCAGCGTGACGTCGGCCTGGCGGGCCACCGTCGCCACGTCCGACGCGGCCACCGCCCCGGCGATCGCCGTCATCGCTGCGGCATCCACGTCGTAGACGACGACGTCGTTGCCGTCCGCCACGAGGTTGGCTGCGATGGCCCCACCGATATTGCCCAGCCCGATCACACCTGTCGCCATTGACCCTCCCGAGTCCCGAAATGCCCTGGTTGGGCCCCTGAGTGCGTGCGGAACGAGAGCGTATAGTGAATCCTGACTCGAACGTCAGGGACCCGGGGGTCGATTCATGGGGCTGCGCGACCACGTCATGTGTGACAGTGACCTCCACGTGATGGAGCCGCCCGACCTGTGGGAGCGCTACATCGATCCCGCCTACGCCCATGCGGCCCCGCGCGGGCTCTCCGAGATCACGCGTGACATGCGGGTGCGGGTGAAGAACCACGTCATGCTCCGGATGGGGGCGACCCGCCCGATGCGCGTGGAGGGCCGCAAGACGGGGTGGCAGAAGGAACACGACACGGTGTACGCGGCGTCCGAGGCCCGGGGCTGGGACGCGCAGTCACAGGTCGACGCCATGGACGCAGAAGGGCTCGACCTGGCCGTGCTGTTCCCCTCGCGTGGGCTGTTCGTGCTCGGCCTCGACTCGTCCGAGCAGATCGGTGCCGACGGCCTGGAGCCCGAGTTCGCCACCGCCATCGCCCGCGCGTACAACGACTGGCTCAAGGACTTCTGCGACCACGCACCGGACCGTATGTTCGGTGCCGGCATGGTGGCGGCGCACGACGTCGCCGGCGCCGTCACCGAGGCCCGCCGCTGCGTCGAGGAACTGGGCTTCAAAGCCATCTTCCTGCCGCCGGCCACGGTGAACCGGCGCCCGTGGCACCACCGGTCCTATGACCCGCTGTGGGCGGAGATTCAGCGGCTGGGGGTGCCGTTGTCCTTCCACGGCGGCGGACAGACCTACCTCACACCAGACTTCGGTCTCGAGGTGCTGGACAGGTTGATGCTGTGGCACACCTTCAGCCAGCCGCTCGGGATCCAGTTCGTGACCGCCTGCCTCTGCGGCGGCGGCGTGCTCGAGCGCTTCCCCGACCTCAAGGTCGCGCTGCTCGAGGGCAACTGCTCGTGGGCGCCCTGGTTCTTGTACCGCCTCGACGAGCACTGGGAGTGGACGGGCTGGTACGAGGCCCCCGAGCTCACGATGCCGCCGTCGGAGTACTTCAAGCGGAACTGCTGGGTCTCGGTCGAAGCGGACGAGGCGACAGTGACTCACTTCGTCGAGACGTTCGGCGACGAGCGGTTGATCTTTTCGACCGACTATCCCCACGGCGACTCGAAGTACCCCCACGCGGTGGACACCTTCGACAAGTTGCCGCTCACCGACGAGAGCAAGGCCCGCATCGTCAGCACGAACTGGTCCGCGCTCTACGACATCCCCCTCGTCAAGAAGATCTGAGAAACCGACCCGACTCCGCTAAGGGATGAGCGCGATCTTCCCCACCGTGCGCCGCCCGAGCAGATCCTCGAGTGCGCGCGCCACGTCGTCGAGCGGGTATTCGGTCGGGTGGACCGGGTCGATCCTCCCGCCGGCCACCATGGCGAGGAGATCCCCCAGCAGGACGCGCTGCTCGTCGGCGTGTTGCATGGCCCAGATGCCCCAGTCGATCCCGATGACCGTCCGGTTGCGCAGCAGGACCTGGTTCAAGGGGATGGAGGGGATGGGTCCGGCGGCGAAGCCGATGACCAGGTAGCGGCCCCGGTCGCCCAGCGCACGCAGTGACGGCTCGGCCAGCGCGCCGCCGACGGGGTCGACCACGATGTCGACGCCGGTGCCGCCGGCCCATTCCCGGGCGGCGTCCTTCACCGGACCGGCCGCGGGATCGAGCGCCGCCTCCGCCCCGGCCGCCAGCGCGGCGGCGCGCTTCTCCTCGCTCGAGGCCACGCCGAGCACCCGGCAGCCGAGCGCCCGGGCGACGCCGATGGCGGCCAGCCCGACGCCACCCCCGGCGCCCAACACGAGCACCGACTCGCCCAGCTGGGCCTGCGCCCGCCCCCGCAGCGCGAAGAAGCAGGTGCTGTAGCTCTGGGTGAAGGTGGCCGCGCGCGGCGCGTCGAGGACGTCAGGCACCACGGTGACTGCGTCGACCGGCGCGGCCACCTTGGTGGCGAACCCGCCGAGCCCGGCCGACACCAGTACCCGCTGGCCCACCTCGAGGCGGTCCACGGACTCGCCGAGCACCGAGACGCGCCCGGCGGACTCTGTCCCGGGCACGAAGGGCACCGGCGGCTTGATCTGGTACTGCCCTCCGACGAAGAGCGCGTCCACGTAATTGACGCCTGCCGCCTCCACGTCGACGACGACGTGGTGAGGCCCGGGCACCGGGTCGGGGCGCTCCTCGACTCGCAAGAGCGACGGTGGTCCGAGCTCGTTGCAGACGACGGCGCGCACGGGCGGACACGCTACCGTCAGCCCACGTGGACCCCAGCCCGGCCGCGCCGGCGGTGCGCCCGGTGCGGCCCGGCGAACTGGAGCTGTTGCCCCCACTCGAACGAGCCGCCGACACGCTGTTCGAGCCGCTCGGCATCGGCCCCCTGCCCGGGCCGGGCACCGTTGCCGAATTCGCCGCCGCGCTGGTCGTCCTCGTCGCCGGCGACCCGCCCGTCGGCCTCTGTCGCATCGACGCCGTCGGCGCGGGCGCGGACCTCGAGCAGCTCTCTGTCCATCCCGATCACGGCGGCCGCGGTATCGGGCGCGCCCTCCTGCGCGCCGCCGTCGGGTGGAGCCGCGCCAACGGCTACGACGAGCTCACCCTCGTCACCTACCGCGAGGTGCCCTGGAACGGGACCTTCTACGCGTCGGAGGGCTTCGTCGAGATCGGCCCGGCCGACGAGTGGCTCGTCGCGCACGGCCTGTCGCCCGAGGAGCCGGTCATGAGAGAAGGCGGCACCCGCGTCGTCATGACGCGGCGCCTGTGAGCTCGGCGTAGCGGAAGCAGCTGATCAGGTGGTCGTTGATCAGGCCCGCCGCCTGCAGGTGGGCGTAGACGATCGTCGGGCCGACGAAGCCGAAGCCGCGCCGGCGTAGGTCCTTGCTCAGCGCGTCGGACTCCGCCGAGGTGGCCGGCACCTGACCGATGCGCCGCCACTTATTGACGACGGGCTGCCCGCCGACGAAGCCCCACATGTAGGCATCGAACGAGCCGAACTCCTCCTGCACGACGAGGAAGGCGCGCGCGTTGCGCACCGTCGCCTCCACCTTGGCCCGGTTGCGGATGATGCCGGGGTCGGTCAGCAGCTTGTCCACCCGCGCCGGGGTGAAGCGCGCCACCTTGGCCACGTCGAACCCGGCGAAGGCCTTGCGGTACCCGGCGCGTCGCTTCAAGATCGTCGACCAGCTCAGCCCGGCCTGCGCGCCCTCCAACACGAGGAATTCGAAGTGGATGGGGTCCTCGTGCACGGGCACGCCCCACTCCGTGTCGTGGTACGCCAACATCTCGGGGTCGCTTCCCGCCCACGCACAGCGCGTGACGTCGTCGCTCACGGTGCCACCGTAGGGGCGAGTTGCGACGGTGTGACCCGGAAGAGGACGTGGCGGCGCAGCGGGCTGTCCTCGGGCAGGTTCGGATGGTCGAAGTCGCCGTCGGCGTCGCGCACCATGCCGAGGCGCTCCATCACCGCCTGCGACCGCGTGTTCCGCATCGTCGTGAAGGCGACGATCTCGTCGAGCCCGCCGGCGTCGAAGCCGTGACGCAACGACGCCCATGCCCCCTCGGTGGCGTAGCCGTGCCCCCAGTTGTCCGGATGCAGGCGCCAGCCCACCTCAGACCGCCGGCGCGCAGGGCAGGTCCGCGCGCACCCGGTGCAGGCCGATCATCCCGACGAAGGGCGTCCCACTAGCTACCTCGACCGCCCGGAAGCCCCACCCCTCGCGCTCGAGCTCGGCCCCGTAGCGCTCGATCATGGCGTCGCTCTCGGCCCTCGTCGGCGCCGACCCCAGCGACTCCACCACCAGCGGATGCGTGTTCAGCTCGAAGAAGGGTGCGCGATCCACCTCGGTGAACGGTCGCAGCACCAGCCGCCCCGTCGTGATGACGACCGCACCGGGCGTCGCTACGCCCCCTGCGCCTTGAGGGCGGTCTCGGCGGCCCAGCGGTAGTCCGCCTTGCCCGAGGGCGAGCGCTGGATCCGCTCCACGAACACCACGTCCTTGGGCAGCTTGTAGCGGGCGATGTGGGCCGAGGCCTCCTCGACGATGGAGGCCTGCTGGTCGGAGCCGCCCTCGGCCCCCTCGGCCAGCTGCACGACCGCGACGACCTCGGAGCCCCAACGTTCTGAGGGGCGTCCGATGACCACCACGTCGGCCACGGCGGGGTGGCCGGCGATGGCCCGCTCGACCTCTTCGACGAAGATCTTCTCGCCGCCGGAGTTGACGGTCACCGAGTCGCGGCCCAGCAGCTGGATCTCGCCGTTGGCCAGATGGCGCGCCCGATCGCCGGGGATGGAGTAACGGACGCCGTCGATCACGGGGAACGTGCGCGCCGTCTTGGCCTCGTCACCGAGATACCCGAGGGGCACGCTCCCGGTCTGCGCCAGCCAGCCGTTGCCCTCGTGCCCCGGTTCGAGCACGCGGGTGAACGTCTCGTCGGTCACCACCGTGCCGGGCCCCGGCAGGAACGTCCCCACTTCGACGTCGTCGACGGAGGTCACGTGCATCTGCGCGCCGGTCTCCGAGGAGCCGGCCGAGTCGGAGATGACGAGGTTGGGGATGCGCTCGACCGCCATGGCCCGCACGGCCGGCGTGAGCGGGGCGCCACCGTTGCCCACGGCGTAGAAGGAGGAGAGGTCGTACGTCTTCTTGTCGAGTTGCATGAGGAGCGGGCGCAGCACGGCGTCGCCCACGATGGTCATGGTGTTGCCCTTCTCGCGTTCGACCACCGTCCACACGTCGTCGGGATCCACTCGGTGCGTGTCATCGGGGAAGAGCAGCGTGGCGCCCTGCGCCATCAGCATGAAGCAGGCCCACTGGGCGGCGCCGTGCATGAGGGGGGGCAGGACCATCAGGCGCAGCGGGACGCTCTCGTCGAGGCGCGTCGTGAGGTCCTCGTAGCTGGTCACGATCTCCCATGTTCCGACCTTCCGCCCGCCCATGGCGGCCATGAAGATGTCGTGCTGGCGCCACAGCACGCCCTTGGGCATGCCGGTCGTGCCGCCCGTATAGAGGACGTAGAGGTCGTCGGGGGAGGGGTCCACCGGCGCGCCCGCAGGCGAGGATGCGGCCAGAGCCTCCTCGTACCAGATCGCCCCGGGGAGGAGGCCGTGCCCCGGCTCGTCCTCGACCTGGAGCAGCACGTCCGGGGGAGCGTCCAGCGTGGGCAGCACCTCGGCCAGCGTCGGTGCGAGCGACGAGTGCAGGATCATGGCGCGGGGCCGGGCGTCGTTGAGCAGGTAGCGGAGTTCTTCGCCGACGTAGCGGTAGTTGACGTTGAAGGGGGCGACGCGGGCGCCGTAGGAGCCGAGCATGCCTTCGAGATACTCGTTGCCGTTGTAGAGGGCGAGCGCGAGATGGTCCTGGCCCGACTCCCAACCCGATAGCTCGTCCCGTTCGCGGTGCACGCCGAGGCCCTTGGCGTGCAGGTAGGCGGCGAGGCGCTTGGAGCGGTCGGACACGTCGCCGTAGCTCAGGCGGCGGTCGCGCCAGACGATGCACTCGCGGTCGGCCAGGCTCTCGACGAGGACGTCGAACGCCTTGGCCAGGTTGAACTGCACAGCCGTCTGCGCAGGTGAGGTCGGCGATGGGGTGTCGGGCACGGCCCCGCACTGTACCGGTGCGCTGCACGACCGCTGCCGGGGCCGTGTTCTGCCGCCGACCCGTGCGGCACCATCGGCAAAGATCACGGGATGGACGTGCGCAATCCGGCCACCGGTGAGGTCCTGGCCAAGGTCGAGGGCTTGACCGCGCCGGAGACCGATGCGGCCATCGCCCGGGCCGCCGAGGCCTTCGGGCCCTGGCGCGCGGTGGCCCCGGGGGACCGGGCACGGTTGCTGCGCCGTTTCGCCGCCGCCGTCGACGCCCACCTCGAAGAGCTGGCCGGGCTCGAGGTCGCCAACGCCGGCCACGTCGTCGGGAACGCGCGCTGGGAGGCCGGCAACGTACGCGACGTCCTCGAGTTCTACGCCGGCGCGCCCGAGCGGCAGAGCGGCAAACAGATCCCGGTGGCCGGCGGCATCGACGTGACCTTCTACGAGCCACTGGGCGTCGTCGGCGTCATCGTTCCCTGGAATTTCCCGATGGCGATCGCCGGTTGGGGCTTCGCGCCGGCGCTGGCCGCGGGCAACACCGTGGTCCTCAAGCCGGCCGAGCTCACGCCGCTGAGCGCCCTGCGCATCGGCGAGCTCGCGCTCGAGGCGGGGTTGCCCGAGGGTGTGTTGCAGATCCTGCCGGGACAGGGGAGCGTCGTCGGACAGCGCTTCGTAGACCACCCCGCCGTGCGCAAGGTCTGCTTCACCGGGTCGACCGAGGTCGGGCGTTCGGTCATGGCGGGCTGCGCGCAGCAGATCAAGCGGCTCACGCTCGAGCTGGGTGGCAAGAGCGCCAACATCGTCTTCGCCGACGCCGACCTCGAGCTGGCGGCCGCCCGTGCCCCCTACGGCGTGTTCGACAACGCCGGGCAGGACTGTTGCGCCCGCTCGCGCCTCTTGGTGGAGCGCGTGGTCTACGACCGCTTCATGGCGCTGCTCGAGCCGGCCGTCCGCGGCGTGGCCGTCGGCGACCCGACGCTCGAGACGACCGAGATGGGCCCGCTCATCTCCGAGGCCCACCTCGACAGCGTCGCCTCGTTCGTCCCCGATGACGCGCCCGTGGCCGTGCGGGGCTCGTGTCCCGAGGGGCCGGGCAACTGGTTCCCCCCGATCGTGCTGGCGCCGGTCGGCCCGTCCGACCGCGCTGCGGTCGAAGAGATCTTCGGTCCCGTGGTCGTCGTCATCCCCTTCGAGGACGAGGCCGACGCGGTGCGACTGGCCAATGACACGCCCTACGGCCTTTCGGGGTCGCTGTGGACCCGCGACATCGGGCGTGCGCTGCGCGTCGCCCGCGCCGTCGATACGGGGACGCTGTCGGTCAACTCGCACTCCTCGGTGCGCTACTGGACGCCCTTCGGGGGCGTGAAGCAGTCGGGCATCGGCCGCGAGCTCGGCCCCGACGCGCTCGAGGCGTTCAGCGACGTCAAGAACGTCTTCATCAGCTCGGACTAGATCAGCTCGGACTAGATCAGCTCGGACGAGGGCGCGCCGCGCTACGGAGGAGAGCCATGACCAACACGACGCACGCCGGAAATACGGACACCGGAACCACGGACACCACCACCACCACCACTGCCGACGCCTCCTCCTACGCCCGCCGCCTCGAAGGGCGCGTCTGCGTCGTCACCGGCGGAGCCGGCGGCATCGGCCGCGCCATGTGCGAGCGCTTCGCGGCAGAGGGCGCGCATGTGGCGGTGGTCGACCTCGACGAGGACGCGGGGGGAGCCGTGGCCGCTGCGACCGGTGGGATGTTCGTCCGGGCCGACGTCACCTCCTCGGACGAGGTCGAGGCGCTGTACGGCGAGGTCGCCGGCCGCTACGGCGGGATCGACGTCTGTTGCAACAACGCCGGCATCAGCCCGCCCGACGACGACTCCATCCTGGACACCGGACTCGAGGCGTGGGAACGCGTGCAGCGGGTCAATCTCACGTCGGTGTACCTGTGCTGCAAGCATGCGCTGCCGCACCTGCTCGCGCGGAAAGGGCTCGATCGTCAACACGGCGTCCTTCGTCGCCGTCATGGGCGCGGCCACGAGCCAGATCAGCTATACGGCTTCCAAGGGCGGCGTGCTCTCCATGTCGCGCGAGCTGGGCGTGCAGTTCGCGCGCCAGGGTGTGCGGGTGAACGCGCTGTGCCCGGGCCCCGTCAACACCCCACTGCTCCAGGAGCTCTTCGCCAAGGACCCCGAGCGGGCGGCGCGGCGCTTGGTCCACATCCCGATGGGCCGCTTCGGGGAGGCCTCGGAGATTGCGGCGGCGGCGGCGTTCCTGGCCAGTGACGACTCGTCCTTCATCACAGCGTCGACGTTCCTGGTCGACGGCGGGATCTCCGGCGCCTACGTCACGCCGCTGTAGGTCTCGCCGCGGCCCGAGGGCCGAGGACCGGTCAGCCGCCGAGGCTGGCGCGCAGCTCCTCGAGCTCGGAGCGAAGGAGGGCGACGTCGGATCGGAGCCCGGTGACGTCGGCGCGCAGTTCGTCGACCTCGGCGCGCAACCCGTCTCGCGATTGTGCGAGCGATGTCGTGGGCGCCGACGCGGGCGCCGACGCGGGCGCCGACGCGGGCGCCGACGCGCTGTCGGGACGCGCGGGGTCGGTGAACGAGGCCGGCACGATGTCGTCGTGATCTGCTGTCGACCGATCGTCACCAGCGAGGTCGAGCCACGGGCAGGCCCAGCGCTCTTCCTTCTGGCCCGGCCGTCGTCCCACGTTCGCGGCGAGCGGATCTTCGCGCGAGGCGAGGAGCTCGAGATCGTGCTCCACGCCGCGTAGCCCGTCGAAGGGCGCCATCCGCTCCGTCCGGGCGCGCAGCTCACCCGCGGTTTGAGCCCCACGCAGCAAGAGCATGGCGACGATCGCGCTCTGCCCGTCGTCGAGACCGAGTGTCTCATCGAGCACGTGGCGGTAGCGAACGACGGAGCGGCCGTGGGAGGGCAGCACGAAGCGGACGAGCTTCGCGTCTTTCAACTCATAGAGGGCCGTGTCCACCGTGGCCTCGTCGTAGTTCACGACGGGTTCCCGGTTCGAGGTCTGGTTGCACGCGGCCACGAGGGAGTTGAGGGTGAGCGGATACTGCTGCGGCGTGGTCAGAGCCTTTTCGACCAGCGAGCCGAGTACCCGCGCGCACGGCGGGCTCAGTCGCATGGGACTGAGCATACGGGCCGGCGTGTCTTCGTTCCCGAAGACAACGGTCCGGCGGCGGTGAGAAGGGTGCGGCGGGCCGAGCCTCTTCAGCCGCTGCTGCTGGTGCCGCTGGGGCTGGTGCCGACGTCGAGGGGTGCGGCGAGGTAGGGCCCGTCGGCGCCAAAGCCGAGATGGGCCATGGCGACGGGACGGGGCGGTCCCGGCAGCGGGAGCGTGGAGTTGGACGGGGTGTAGAGCAGCCACACGCCGGCGTCGTTGGAGAACACCGATTCCTCACCGGGGCCCTGGCCCTGCGCGTTGGAGGCCAGCAGCGGCGACGCGGAGGTGTCGGCACAGGGACCGAGCGGCCCAGCGCACCGGGCGGCGCCTATGGAGTAGGCGGGCTGGTTGAACCAGCCGCCCGAATAGAAGAGGTAATAGGTGCCCCGGACGAGCACGAGCTGGGGCGCCTCCACGATGTGGCCCTGCCACGATTCGTCGGGCCCGAAGATCACGGTGGGCTGGCCGAGCAGTTGCATGCCGTCGGCGCTGAGCGGCTGGCTGTAGATCTGCGTGTTGGTGGTGTCCGACCGGGCGTTCTGATCCGACTTCCACACCATGTAGGGCTGTCCGTCGGCGTCGACGAAGACCCGCGGGTCGATGGAGCCGCCAAGGGAGTGCTGGCAGATGAAGGGCGACGGTGCGGCGAGATAGGGGCCGGCGATGGCGGTGCTGATGGCGTCGCCGATGCACATCGTCGGCGGGGACACGCCGGCCAGCCGCGAGGTGAAGAAGAGCATGTAGTCGGAGCCGAACTGAGCCACGTCGGGCGCCCACATGAATCCAGGTGCGGCCCACGCCGGGAGCGCGGGGAGCGCGTCGGTCGGCGTCCCCCACTGGCCGACCACGGTGCCCGAGCGCACCGGTACGTTCTGGGGCACCTCGTCCTGCGAGGTGAACAAGTAGTAGCGGCCGCCGTCTCGGATCATGAAGGGATCGGGCTGGTCCGCTCCCGAGTTGATGGTGAAGCCGGGTGTTGCCGGGTCGCTCAACGCAGGGGGATCGAAGTACGGCGTCTGGAAGCCGAGCGCGGTCTCACCGGCTGCCGCCCCGAGCGCGCCGGTCGAGAGGTAGTCGATCGGCGACACCTCGGACTCGCTGGCCGAACGCGCGCCCGCGCGCAGCGCGCCGACGCCGAACACAGCGGCCAATCCGACCACCACGGCCACCACGACGGCGGTGCAGGCCGTGGTCACGACCCGGCGTCGGTTCGCGGTCGCGGTCCTCACCGCCGTTCTCGCCATGGGGAAGAGCTGGGGATGGCAACGCCCCTGTTTGGGGATGACCGGAAGAAAGGTGGGGAGAACCACTGGATTTCGCGAATCTGCATTGACCTTGCGTTGGGAGTGGCGCAACCTTTCTGAAGTTCGGAGACAACAGCCCGCCGAACCTCAAGCGAGCACCGAAAGGTAGGAGCGAGGGAAGCCCAAAGGGAAGCCGCAAGGCGGAACGGCGGGAAGCCGAGAGAACGCTGTAAGGCGAGATCGAGGGATGGGAGCGAACCCCGCAAGGGGGGCGTGACCTGAGCGGGTTGGAGACTCCGCACTGCGGTGGTCCGTGGTGCGTCACGGTGGCTTCCCTGGAGCCGACGTGGCCGGCTCGGGCGGGGGTTGTCCGACACGACCCCGGCACGACGCCAGCGGGACATCGTTGACGTGGCCCCGAGGAGCACGGGAGGCTTCGGCCGAACGGTTACTCGGGGCTGCGTCGCGTCTGGGCTCTGGTGCTCCGTTGCGTTCCCCATGTACCGGTAACACCGGTAGGGGGCAACTCCCACGCTCGCGACGCCCGATTGTGGTCGTCAGGCCTCGTGCAGGGCTTCGTGCAGGCGTGCAGGCGTGCAGGGTTAGTGCAGCGAGGTCCACAGACGGGCCGGGCGTTCGCCCGCGGCCACCTGACGGTTCAGTTCCGCCTGGACCAAGGAGAGGTCGCCGGGGTGGGTCACACCGATGCAGCGCCCTACCGCCGGGAGCACCGCGAAGGGGTTCGTGGCGAGGGATTGGGCCACCACCTCGGGCAAGAGGACCTCGGCCTCCTCGGAGGCATCGACGGCGGCGTCCATGGCGGCCTGGAGCGCCTTGTGGAAGGTCGGCGTGAAGCCCCACAGGTTCATGGACACCCGGTCATCACCCGAGAGCGTCTCGGGCTGGCGCCCGTCGCCGGCCACGAAGCCGCCCTCGGGGGTGGCGGTGACCTGGCGGCGCTCGTCGACGCCGAGGAGGGTCCCATCCGCGCCCACCTGGCAGATGCCGCGGGTGACGGGCGAGAAGCCGATGACGGCGTCGGCCAGCCGGTAGCCCACCAGCGCATTGGCGTCGACCTGGGCGCGCAGGTGCGCGGCCAACAGGGCGCAGGCGTCGCGGCCGTAGATGTCGTCGGCATTGCCCACGCCGTACGGCGCGTCGCCCACGTGCTCCGACGCGCTCAGCACGGCGTTGACGGTGCCGAGCGGCACCGGCTGTGTGGCGAAACGCACGTCGACCGCCGACGGCCACGTGTGCTCGACGTGGTAACGGATGGCCGGACCGGTGCTGGGCCCGAGCACCAACACGATCGGGGAAAAGCCGGCGCCGAGTGCGTCGGAGGAGACGAGGTCGATCACTGCCTCCCCGTGGGTGCCGACAGGCGCCAAGGGCTTGCAGCCGCCGTACCGCTTGGCGCGTCCCGCGGCCAAGATGACGAGCGCCAGGCCCGCCCCGCCTTGAGCCACGGTCAGGCGATCCAGCGCAAGACTGCCGAGGCCCACGTCATGCCGCCACCGAAGCCGGTCAGGAGGAGGGTGTCACCGTCATGCACGCGGCCGCATGTGATGGCGTCGTAGAGCGCCAAAGGAATGGACGCCGAGGACGTGTTGCCGTAACGGTCGATGACCACGGCGGTCCGCTCCTCGGGAATGCCCAACCGCTGGCAGGCCGCCTGGATGATCCGCAGGTTGGCCTGATGGGGCACCATCAAGGTGATGTCGTCCGGACCCAGGCCGGCGTCGGCCATGGCCCGCTCGGCCGACTCGACCACCACACGGACGGCCCGGCGGAAGACTTCCTTGCCGTCCATGAACAGTGTGCCGCCGTGCTCGCACTTCAAGAGGTGCTTGACCGACCCGTCCGAATTCATGTTCCAGCTGAGGAGGATGCCCGGCCCGTCCACCGGCTCGACGACCACGGCGCCGGCGCCGTCGGCCACGATCACGGCGATCTTGCGGTCGTCCATGTCCGTGATGCGCGAGAGGGTCTCGGAGCCCACCAGCAGGACGGGGCCCGATCCGATCGCGATCAGTCCCGACACGGTGATGAGCCCGTAGACGAAGCCCGAGCACGCCGCGTTGATGTCGAAGGCGCCCCCGTGCATGCCGATGCCGTGCTGCACGGTCGGCGCCGTGCCCGGCACGATGCTGTCCGGCGTCGTGGTGGCCAGCACAAGGTTGTCGATCTCGGCCGCCGTACGCCCGGCGCAGGCCAGTGCCTCCTGGGCCGCCTCGATGGCGAGGCCCGACGTCGTGCCCCCGATGTGGCGCTCCTTGATGCCGGTGCGCTCGACGATCCACTCGTCGCTCGTATCGAGGCTCACGGCCAGGTCGTCGTTGGTCACGACCTTGTCCGGTACCGCGATGCCCCAGCCGGTGATCTTGATGCCTCTCACGCGGCGGACCCGGCACGGACGGCGTGGATCCCGACGAACCCGGCGTCTCCGTAAATGATCCCCCCGGTGTTGATGGCCACGCCTGTGCGCGCCCGGTCCACTTGACGGGCGCCGGCGCGGCCGCGGAACTGCGTGGCGAGCTCGACGACCTGGGCCAGCCCGGTGGCGCCCAGCGGGTGCCCGCGGCCCACCAGACCGCCGCTCGAGTTCACGACCAGTCCGGGCGTGTCGACGCTTGTCGCGCCGGCCTCGGTGGCCGGCCCGGCCTCACCTTGGGCGAAGAAGCCGAGCGACTCCAACGCGTAGAGCTCCTCGGCCGCGGTGGCGTCGTGCAGCTCGACGAGGTCGGTGTCATCGGGCCCGAAGCCGAACGCCTCCCAGGCCGCCTCCGCGACCTGGGTCAAGCGGTCGTGGTAGTCGAGGAGACCGTTGCCCGAGCGCGCCACCGAGCCGATGATACGGGGCGCCGAGGCGGGTGCCGGGACGCCCGGACCCGCCAGGACCACCGCCGCGGCACCATCGGTGAACGAGCTGCACATCAGCCGGGTCAGCACGCCGGCGACCTGGGGCGAATGGAGCACCTCGTCGACGGTGACGGAGCGCTGGAATTGCGCCTGGGGGTTGCGCGACGCGTGGTCGAAGGCCTTGACGGCGGCAGCGGCGATCTGGCGGACGGTGGCGCCGGCCTCCTTCATCAGGCGCTGCGCCCAGCCGTTGTTGAGCCCCATCAAGATGCTGCCGGCCGGGTTGTCCTCCGCCTGACGCCGATCGTGGAGGTCGTGGCGGTATTCGGCCGGCAAGCCGTCCTCGATGCCGGCGATCGTCTCGGCACGGTTGCCCGTCCACATTTTCTCGACCCCGAGGGCGAGGACGGGCCGGTCCTGGACAGCGGCCGCCATGGTCGCCAGGTGCAGGGCCGAGCTGCCACCTGCGCAGGAGTTGTCGACGTTGATGATGGCAGCCTCGTTCAGCCCGGCTTTGCGCAGCCAGCTCTGTCCCCGCATGCAGCCTTGGTCGCTCAGGCGTCCGGCCATGGCGTTGCCGACGATGACGAGGCCGAGCTCGTCGGGCGACACGCCGGCGTCGCCGAGGGCCTCGTGCGCCACCTCGTAGGCCATGGTGTCGGGCGACTGGTCGCGCCGCCCCATGTCGGTCATGCCGGTCCCGAGGATCGCGAGGTCGGTGCCGCTCATGCGGAAACCCCTGCCAGAGCCGGCTCCGTGGCGACGGCGAACGCAGCACGGAGGAGCGCGAAATGCTCGACCGCGGGTGCGCCGGCCACCATCACCACGATGTGGCGGGCGCCCGCCTCGGCGTAGCGCGCCAACGCGGCGGCGCAGGTTTCGGGCGAGCCCGCCACCAGGTGCCGCTGGAAGGCCTTGGGCGGGAGCCGGTAGAGGTGCGACAGCCAGGCAGCGCCCTCTGCTGGCGCGACCTCGTCGTCGCCGACGCGGGCGAAGACCACAACGCCGGGCTCGACCGCTCCCGCATCGCGGCCCGCCTCAGTCGTTTCGCGCCGCAGGGCGGCAAGCGATTCTCCGTACTCCTCGGGGGCCAAGAAGAGCGGCACCCAGCCGTCTCCTACGGCGGCGGCGCGGCGGCGGGCGGCCACGCTCGACCCTCCGAACCACAAGGGGATCGGAGTTGACGCAGGGTTCTGGACGTACTCGGAGTGCGAATCAGTGCGCCACGCGGCGCGCAGCGTGGCCACCCCCTCGTCCATGAGCCGCCCCCGGCGGGTGAAGTCGACCCCGGCGCGCTCGTACTCGCTCCGGTGGCTTCCCACGCCGAGCCCGAGGACGAAGCGGCCACCTGAGAGGAGTTGGAGGGCGGTCGCCTGCTTGGCCACGGAGCCCGGATGGCGCAGCGGCAGCTGGAGAACGCACGTCCCGAGCGCCGTCCTGGCAGTGGCCGTGGCCGCGACCGCGAGAGTCGTCAGGGCCTCGGCGATGGGGTGGGGCCAGTAGAGATGGTCCACGGCCCAGAGCGAATCGGCTCCGGTTGCCTCGGCCCGCCGGCACAGCTCAGCCAGCGCCGAGGCACTGCTGGTATCACCGGGGGTACTACCACTTGCGGGAGCTAGTTCTCCCTGCAAGGTGGCGGGAAGGATGAAGCCGAGGGATGGACGGGGGAAACCGCTTCCTACCGGGGTCACACCGACATAGTACGCCGCTGCGTGTTGCCTGCCTATTAATTCAGCCGGGACCGGGGGGCGGCATGATCGCGCCGGTGGCACCACCTGGGACACCGAGGACCGAGAGCGTGCAGCGGGCCTCACAGATGGCCCGACCGCCGTCGTCGGTCAGCTCGATTCGCCACACCTGAACCGTCCGGCCCACCCGCACCGGGGTCGCCTCGGCGGTGAGGTGGCCGTCTCGGACCGAGCGCAGGTGGCTGGCGTTGAGCTCGATACCGACGACGCTGCGGTCGGGCCCGGCCGCCAGCGCCGCACCGAAACTGGCCGCCGACTCGGCCAGGAGGGCGGACACGCCACCGTGGAGGATCCCGTAGGGCTGATGCACGCGCCAGTCAACCGGCAGGCGCATGACGACCCGCTCGGGGCCGGCCTCGAGGACCTCCACGTCGAGGAGGTCGTGGATGCTGGCATGCAGATTCGGAGACGCGCCCGAGCCGGGGACGGGAGGGGGGTTGGCCACCGCCGGGATGTTAACGGGCACCGTTAACCTGGGCGCGTGGCCGCGGTGGTGGACCTGCGAAGCGACACCGTCACCCACCCGACACAGGCGATGCGCCGTGCCATGGCCGAGGCCGAGGTCGGTGACGACGACTACGGCGAGGACCCGACGGTACGGGCGCTGGAAGAGGCGTTCGCAGCGCGGGTGGGCAAGGCGGCCGCGCTGTTCGTTCCCTCCGGAGTGATGGCCAACCAGATTGCGGTGCGCGTCCTCTCCCAGCCCGGCACCGCGGTGGTGGCGGGTCGCCGCCAGCACGTCGTGGCCTACGAGTACGGCGCCGCGCCGATGAACGCGGGCATTCAATTCATCCCCGTCGACGACGGCGACGGCATGCTGCGTGCCGACGACGTGCGCCAGGCCCGTCTCGCCGCCGAGCACCATCAGCCCGCGGTCTCCCTCGTGTGCATCGAGAACACGCACATGGCAGCGTCCGGCGCGCCGTGGACGCGCGACCGACTGCGCGCCGTCGTCGATGCCGCGGCCGGACTGCCCATCCACATGGACGGGGCGCGGCTGTTCAACGCGGAGGTGGCGACGGGTGTGCCGGCGGCGGAATGGGCAGCCCCGGCCGCCACCGTCTCGTGTTGCTTGTCCAAGGGTCTCTGCGCACCGGTGGGCTCGTTGCTCGCCGGCGACGAGGACGTCATTGCCGCCGGGCGCCTGGCGCGCAAGCGGCTCGGTGGAGGCATGCGCCAAGCCGGTGTTCTCGCCGCGCCGGGCCTGGTGGCGTTGCGGGACATGGTGGCGAGGCTGGCCGAGGACCACGCACGAGCGGCGCGCCTCGCGGTCGCCGTGGCGGAGCGCTGGCCGGGGAACGGGCTCAACCCTGCGGCCGTCCGCACCAACATCGTGACCTTCACACATCCCTCGCCTGACAAGCTGCTCGCGCACCTCGAAGAGCACGGGGTGCTGGCACACGCCATCGCACCCGACACCATGCGCTTTGTCACCCACCACGACGTCGACGACGACGGTATTGCCCGGGCCGTCGAGGCACTTGCCTCGGCCCCCGGGGAGCGCATCTCGTGAAGGTGCGCATCGGCATCAGCGTGGGCGGCGCGGGCCTCGAGCCTGAGGCGATGGCCGATCTGGGTCGGGCGGTCACAGAGACTGGCTTCGACTCGCTGTGGCTCCCCGAGGTGCTGACCCGTCCAGGGCCTGATCCCCTGGTCGGGTTGGCCTGGGTCTCGGGCGCCTGCCCAGGGCTGAAGATCGGCACGACCATGCTCCTGCCGGGTCGCAACCTGGTCCGGGTGGCAAAGGCGGTCGCCACCCTCGACGTGCTCTCGGGCGGCCGGTTCTTGTTGACGTTCGTCCCCGGCCTCGGCCTGGGCGCCGAGCGCAGTGCCGTCGGGATCCCGACGGCAGCGCGCGGCGAGCAGATGGACGATGCCCTGCCCGTGCTGCGCCGCTTGTGGTCGGGGGAAGAGGTGAGCCACGACGGTCCGGCGGGCGTGTTCGCCGGGGTGTCAGTCTCGCCGCGTCCGGTGCAGGACCCCTTCGACGTCTGGTTGGGCGGCAACCTGCCTGCCGCGCTCGACCGTTGCGGCCGGCTGGCCGACGGGTGGATCCCGGCCTTCTGCACGCCCGAGGATGCGGCCGACGGGAAAGCGGTGATCGAGGAGGTGGCTGCGGCGCACGGCCGCACCATCAGCCCTGAGCACTTCGGCGTCAGCCTGGCCTACGCCCCCGAGGGCACTGACGTGTCAGTCCTGGCCTCGTCCCCCTTGGCGCGCCGGGCGCGGGGCCGCCCGCTCGAGGACATCATCCCGGTCGGGCTGACGGGCTTGCGCACGATGCTCGAGCGTTTCTTGGCCGTCGGGTTCTCCAAGTTCATCGTGCGCCCGATGGCACCGCCAGACGGTTGGCGTCCGGTGCTCGAGAACCTGGCCGGGGCGGTAGGGGACCTGCAGACCTAGCGAACGGGCGAGGACTCCGCGAGTCCAGCCGACACGCGCCGGGTGGCCGGCAGCGGCCCTTACGCTGCACGGCATGCCCCAGCGTCCCTTCACCCTCATGGCGGTCCACGCCCATCCTGACGACGAGGCCATCTCGACCGGCGGCATCCTGGCCCGTTACGCCGACGAGGGTGTGCAGACCGTGCTGGTCACATGCACCAACGGTGAACTGGGCGACGGACCCGGCGGAGTGAAGCCCGGTGAGCCCGGTCACGACGAGGCCGTCGTCGTCCCGCTGCGCCGCCGCGAGCTCGAGGCGAGCTGCGAGGTGCTCGGTGTGTCGGACCTCGAGCTCCTCGGGTACCACGACTCGGGCATGGAGGGCTGGCCACAGAACGACGCGACCGATGCCTTCTGGCGTGCTCCAGTCGACGTGGCGGCACGGCGCCTGGCCGACCTGATGCGGCGCTACGAGCCGCAGGTCGTCGTCACCTACGACGAGAAGGGCTTCTACGGGCACCCCGACCACATCCAGGCGAATCGGGTGACCCGGGCCGCGATCGCGGCATGCGGTATCCCCGCCAAGCTCTACTACACCGCCGTGGCCCGCTCGAGGATGCACGGCTTTCGGCAAGTAATGGTTGAGCACGGCATCGGCGAGCCGTCGGAGATCGAGGACATGCCCGAGTGGGGCACGCCCGACGAGCTGATCACGACCACGATCGACTGCAGCTCCGTGGCAGCGCGCAAGTACGCGTCGTTGGCGGCGCACGCAAGCCAGAGCGAGAACATCGTCTTCCTCCAGATGGGGGAGGAGCTGTTCGCGACAATGATGAGCTCGGAGAGCTTTGTACGCGTCACCGACTCGACTAGTGCACCCGTGCCCGAGGCCGACCTCTTCGCCGGACTGCGCTGAGCCGGTCCTCCCGTTGCGGACCGAAGCCGAGCCCGCGCCCCACCGGGAGATAGGGACGCGGGCTCGGTCCGGAATGGTCCCTACGGCGCGTCGCCGGCAGGGGGAGCGCCGGTGCGCGCGGGGGGAACCGATTGAGCGAGGCAGAGCACCGCAGCAGCAACGAGGAGTGCTGCGGCAATCACCTCGACGACGAACGCTTCTTTGGCGAAGGGGGCGAGCCATGACTCCTTGAACCCGAAGAGACCGTGGACGACCGAGACCAAGAAGCCGCCGATGGTGGCCAACGCGAAACCGACCCCGACGACGGCCGCCCAGACCCGACGGACCGCGATGATGCCGAGGCCGATCACCAGTCCGGCGATCGACTGCAGCAAGAAGAGCGGTCCGATGGTCGGGATGGACCGGTAGCCGTCGGTCTCGCCCCAGAGGTGGAAGTGGACGTACGCCGACCACAAGAGGAGGGCACCGCCCGCCCCGAAGCAGGCGGTGGCGGTCAGCGCGACCGGCCGGCGGCTGCGTCCCGGGCCGCGGAACAGCGAGCTCCATCGCATCTCCATACGATCCACCGCTGGTGGCGTGCGGTCGCGGATGGCGGCGGTGGTGGCCGTGGGCACAGCAGGGATACGGCGCAGCCACGCAGAGGGATTGTGCGCGAATTGGCCCTGACCGGGAGAAATCTCGGCGGCGCCCTGGGCCGTACACCCGGGGATGCGAGAATTACGTGTGGCCGAGGGCGAACTGTCCGACGAAGGCCTCCTGGCGGGCATGGCCGTCGGGGACCAGTCGGCTGCAGTGACGTTCGTCCGTCGTTACCAGCGCCGGATGTTCGGGCTCGCGTACTCCATGACGAGCGATACCGGGGTAGCCGAGGACGTGGCCCAGGAGGCCATGATCAGGGTCTGGCGCCACGCGCCGGTCTTCGACCCCCGCCGCGGCTCGGTCGCGTCGTGGGTGCTCACGATCACGCGCAACCTGGCCATCGACGCCCTGCGTCTGCGCCGCGCCGTGCCGACGGACCCCGACGACTTCATGGCCTCGGCTTTGCGGAGCGACGAGCACAATCCCGAGGACGCAGTGCGTCGCGGGGATGCCCGTGACACCGTGCGGGCGGTGCTCGGGCAACTGCCCGAAGAGCAACGCCGGGCGGTGGTGCTGGCTGCCATTTACGGCAGGACGGCGCTCGAGATCAGCGAGTCCGAAGGGATCCCGCTCGGGACCGCGAAGACGCGCATCAGGACCGCCCTCATCCGTTTACGGTCGGCGGTCGAGCATGCAGAGGGGGTGAGAGGCGAGCAATGAGCGACGACGCGAGAGACCAATGTGAGAAGTACTCGGGTGAGCTGGCCGAGCTCGCTCTCGGTGTTCTGACCGGTCGCGAGCGTGCACAGGCCTTGTCCCATGTCGAGTCTTGTCAGCGTTGTGCCGAGGAGCTCGAACAGCTGTCTCGGGTGGCGGACGCAGTGGTGCAGGTCGCGCCCGAGGTGGAGCCGCCCATGGGCTTCGAGGTGCGCCTGTTCGAGAAGATGGGTCTGCCCGACGAGCTGGCACAGCACCGTCAACGGCGACCCCGGTTCCGTCAGATGCGCTGGGGTATGGCGGCGCTTGGAGTTGCGGCTGCCGCAGCGGTAGCCCTCGGCCTCGGCCTGAGCCTGCCGTCCTCGACGGCACCCAAGGTCAGCGCCCTGGGCCAGCACGCGCACTCGGCCGGCGCCGCTCGCCTCTTGGAGAACGGTACGACCGTCGGGCGCGTCGCGACCTTCATCAGCGGGGGCACGCCGTGGATGTCGATGATGCTGGCTGACTCGTCTGCACAGGGCAGGGTCAACTGCGTCGTGGTGACCGACAACGGGAGGTCGCACCAGGTCGGGACGTTCGACGCGCGCAAGGGTTATGGCGCGTGGATCTCGCCGCTGCACGTCGACCCCAAGGACATCCGCACCGCCGAAGTGGTGTCGCCCAGCGGGGCGGTGATTGCCACCGCCACGCTGGGCTGACGCGCTCGTCTCGTCCCTAGTAGCGGTAGGTGTCCGGCTTGTAGGGTCCCTCGACCGGGACGCCGATGTAGTCGGCCTGCTCCTGGCTCAGCGTCGTGAGTTTCACACCCAGCGCGTCGAGGTGAAGCCGCGCCACCTTCTCGTCGAGGTGCTTGGGCAGGACGTAGACGTCGTTCACGTACTGCCCGGTCTGGGTGTAGAGCTCGATCTGCGCCATCGTCTGGTTGGTGAACGAGTTGGACATCACGAAGCTCGGGTGGCCGGTGGCGTTCCCCAGGTTCAGCAGCCTGCCCTCGGAGAGGACGATGATGGCATGCCCGTCGGGGAACACCCACTTGTCCACCTGCGGCTTGATGTTGATCCGCTCGATACCCGGCGTATTGGTCAGGCCGGCCATGTCGATCTCGTTGTCGAAGTGACCGATGTTGCCGACGATGGCCTGGTGCTTCATGGCGGCCATGTCCTCAGCCCGGATGATGTCCTTGTTGCCTGTCGTGGTGATGATGATGTCGGCCTCGGGCAGGATGTCCTCGAGTGTGGTGACCTGGAAGCCCTCCATGGCCGCCTGGAGCGCGCAGATCGGGTCGACCTCGGTGATCACGACGCGGGCGCCCTGGCCGGCCAGTGACTGCGCGCAGCCCTTGCCGACATCGCCGTAGCCACAGACGACCGCCACCTTGCCTCCGATGAGCACATCAGTGGCGCGGTTGATCCCGTCCACAAGTGAGTGGCGGCAGCCGTACTTGTTGTCGAACTTCGACTTGGTCACCGAGTCGTTCACGTTGATAGCTGGGAAGAGCAGCTCGCCCTTCTTCGCCATGTCGACCAGCCGGTGCACGCCGGTGGTGGTCTCCTCGGTCACGCCCTTGATCCCGTTGGCGATCGACGTCCAACGCCCGGCGTCCTCTCCCAGGCTGCGCCCGAGGAGGGCCAGCACGACGGCGAACTCTTCCGAGTCGGCGGTGGCCGGGTCGGGCACACTGCCGGCCTTCTCGAACTCGACGCCCTTGTGGACGAAGAGGGTCGCGTCGCCGCCGTCGTCGAGGATCATGTTGGGGCCGCCCTCTCCGGGCCACAGCAGTGCCTGCTCGGTGCACCACCAGTACTCCTCGAGCGTCTCGCCCTTCCAGGCGAACACCGGGACCCCCTTGGGATTGTCGACCGTGCCCTCGGGCCCCACAGCGACGGCCGCCGCGGCGTGGTCCTGGGTCGAGAAGATGTTGCAGCTCGCCCAGCGCACGCGGGCGCCCAGCGCGGTCAGGGTCTCGATGAGGACCGCCGTCTGCACGGTCATATGCAGCGAGCCGGTGACGCGAGCACCGGCCAGCGGCTGGCTGGCGCCGAACTCGGCGCGCATGGCCATGAGGCCTGGCATCTCGTGCTCGGCCAGCTCGATCTCCTTGCGGCCGAACTCGGCCAGGGAGAGGTCGGCCACCTTGTAGGGAGGGGGGGTCGTCATGGGCTTGTTCCTTCCGGGTCGGATGAACGTGCGCGGGCGCGCACGACTGCGGCGGGCCGGACGGCGAAAGCGCAACGCACGTGCTCCGACCTCTGTCGGAGGCCGCGTGCCCACCCCAACTTTAGGCCGTGGCGCAGAGCCTTGGCGACCAGGGACGGTCTAGGCCCAGAAGGTCAGGGCGGCACGGCTGTGGTGCACAATGGAGCCGCGCGGGGCCGAGGGTTCCGCCCCCGAGCCCCCGTAGCTCAGGGGATAGAGCATCGGTTTCCTAAACCGAGTGTCGCACGTTCGAATCGTGCCGGGGGCGCTGACAAGATCCAGTTCAGATAGATGAACTCCCGAGTGGCGGCTAACGAAGGAGCGCTTTGGGAATCCATTGGGAATCCGGCGTCGCCTGGGGCTGTGCGCGGGCACCTCGAGTCCAGGGGGCAAGAACGTCCGGCGGGCAAAGGTCTACCTCGGGCGCGGCAGGGGTGAATAAACGGTATCTCCAGTGCACGATCCACGGGACGAAACGTCAAGCCGAAGACGTCTTGAACGAGCTGCTCGTCGAAGCGGGCCAGAGTTCAAACGCCATCGTCGACGGCAGCTCCGGGGATCTTGGCAAGAACGCCACGCATGAGATGAAATACCTGGCGCGGACCCGTGACACGTTACGGCATGACGAACCTTGTGAGATCAGGGGACGTAGGCCCAGATGAGCCGGATGTGGTCCACCTCGCCCGCTTTCAGGGTGATGTTCTGGGGTTGCCCACACAGTGGCGAGCCCCCGCTCGAGCTGGGTCCGCACCCGATCACGGTGTAACTGCCGGGTTGGAGGCCAATGCGAAAGTGCCCGGAATCTCCCACCTTCTTTAGGAGGACCAGCGGCGGGTTGGTGAACTCCACTTCCACTGTGCCCGACGTCGGGTGGAATTTGGTGGAGGGGCCGCCGCCTTCGTAACCGAGGACACCGACGATTGCGGACGTGCTGTTGGGGACAACAGTCGAACTTGCCAGAGCCGGAGCCGCCTGGACGCCCACGGCTGTGATTGCCCCGAGCGACGCGGCCATTCCGAATACCCACTTGCGTGCCATGTGCAGCCTCCCACTTTCGCTGGTCGGTATCGGAGTGCTCCGGTACCTGTATAGAGCGTCATGGTAAAGATCGCATTCGGCTCGTTCGATAAAGCGTTCTGGCTTCAGGGTTAAAACTTGGAATTATCCCCAGATGCTGAGCGACTCGCAGTCCCTGACCGGATTCGCATCGTGCGATCAATCCCCTCTCAGTCTCGTTCGGGAGCTCGCAGGACCCGCGAGACATTTCAGCGCCGAGCGCGCTGACCAGATGCCGGCCCGAGCTGCGAGCAGGCAACAGCGTCTGACGCTCGGCCCGCGGGCTCAGTGGGCCGCTGGCGTTATGGTCAAAAGGATCAGAGTGCCATAACCCACGAGTTCTTCCTGGTTGCGATTGGCGCGGGCCTGAAAACTGTGGCCTGCGAATTATCATCGCCTTAGTGCGGACCTGTTGCCGGCGTGACGAGAATCGCTGAATGCGACGGGTGACGCCTCTTCCGATCGCCGCCTGGGTCGTCGCGACCGCGGCGGCAACCGTTGTCAGCTGGGTGGGTGTCGGTGCAGTCACGAGGGCGATCGCGTCTCCCCCGATCCCGTCATTCCCGCACCGGGCGTCGCAACAGCCGCCACTTCGTCGTCGGCGGCGCCGGGGGCGATCACCACCTGGAGCGTCCCCACCACGTCTCTATCGTCCTCGCCAACGGAGCCCACCGCTCCGTCGACGGGGCCGTCGACCTCTGCCATACGGGGCCACGCCTACCCGGCGATCACGACCACGACCTTGCCGACGGCGCGCAGGAGTCCGACAGTCGTGACCACCACCACCATGGCGGCGCCGGTCACCTCGACCGCGACACCGCCGACTGGACGGAGCACGACCACGACGACTCAGCCGGCGACGTCGGTGACGCCAGGATTGGCTCCGACGACCTTCTCGAACGCCGGCGGATCTATCACCGTGACGTGCCAGGGAAGCGCCGTCGTGCTGAAGAGTGCCGTCCCCGCAGATGGGTTCCAGGTGACGGTGCAGAGCGGTGGGCCGCAAGAAGCGCTCGTCCGCTTCACCGGCTCAGGAGGCGCAGTATTTCTCCTGGGCGCCAGGTGCCAGAACGGGACCGTCATCAGGATGCAGCCGAGCGCCGGCCCCAACTCGGCTTCCGGCCCGAGTGAAAGCGGGTAGCCGGTCTTCGCAGTGCACACCGCAGCAGCCGATTGAGCGTCGCGCCTGCGAACGCCAAGCCTCAGATATGAGCCGGCAGCGGCGGAGGCGGCACGTTGTCGCGACACGAATCGCGCTCGCCGGCTGGCGCTGCTTCCAGGGCTCGTTCGAAGGTGATCTCGACGCGGGCACCGCCACCCGGCGCAGCACCGGTGACCATGCTCCCGTGCGCACGTTCGGCAGTGCGACGAGCGATGTCGAGCCCCAGACCCGTGGAGCCGCCCCCGCTGTGCCCGCGTTGATCGACTGGGCCGTCGGGGAACCCCGGTCCATCGTCCTCGACGACCAGCATCGCCTGCGCCGTCGAGGACGACAGCGTGACCCGGAAGGGCGTCCCCTCGGGGGTGTGGGCGAGGACGTTGCCGACCAGCGCGTCGATCGTCGCCTCCAGCTGGGACGCGGGGACGCGGATCTTGACGGCGATCTCCGGCAGATCCAACGTCCATCGGCGACCCTGCTCCTCAGCCAGAACGGACCAGAAGATCAGCCGGGCCTTGATCGTCTCGGTGATGTCAGAGTTCTCGGGCGTCGGCTGGGGGCGGGCGCGGCGGACCTCAGTGATAACGCTGTTCACCGCCTCGGTGAGGTCGTGCACTGCGGCCCGCATCTTCTGTCGGTCCCCGGGCTCGGTGAGTGCGTCGGCTTCGAGCGCGAGCGCCGTGAGCGGGGTGCGCAGTCCGTGTGAGAGGTCGGCCGCCTGTTCGCGTTCGAGCTCGAGTAACTCCATGATCCTCTCGGCAAGCGCGTTGACGGCCCGGCCCATGTGCTCGACCTCCGGTGGTCCCGCCGGCACGGCACGTGCGTCCAGGTCACCCGTGCTCAGGCGTCGGGTCACCGTGTCGAGGTCCTCGATGGACCGAACCAGAGAGCACCCAAGCCGATCCGAGAGAAGGAGGGCCAAACCCAGGATGGCCACGCCGACCGCGGCGAGGACCAGCCATGCCTTCCAGACCCCCGCGGTGAGGAGGTTGCCCGGCACGCTCACGACCCCGACGGCCGTGCCTGAAGGAAGGCGCACGGGAACCCACACGAGCGTGGCTCCCCGGTAGGACGCCGAGAAGGCGTGTCCGGCCCTGGCCGAGGAGAGTTGTGTCATCGGCACGGCGACTGGTGCACCAACCGTGGCCCCTCCGGTCGTGAACACGGCGACCTGGCGGCCGCTGCCGTCAGCATTGAGCTGTCCCACCACAGACTGCAGCGCAGCGTGGGAGCTCTCCGATGCCAACACGCCGGCAAGAGTGCGAGCCTCCTGGTCGGCCACCGAAAGGGCCCGGTCAGTAGCCACGATCCTGACCACTGCTCCGAGCGGGATGATGAACGCCAGCGTCACCATGGCGGTGACCGCCAGCACGGTCAAATTGAGGCGCCGCCTCATCCGCAGGGGTCGACGAGCTTCACCCCGGCGCCGCGCAGCACGTGCACGTAGCGTGGCTCCGCCGCCGACTCGCCGAGCTTGCGCCGCAGCCACGACAGGTGCACGTCCACGGTCTTGTCGGCGCCGCCGAGCGGCTGGTCCCAGACCGCGGCGAGGATCTCACGCTTCGACACCACGTGCCCCGGCTGTGAAGCAAGGAAGGCCAGGAGGTCGAACTCCTTGCGGGTCAAATCGAGCGCCTTGTTGCAGAGCAGCGCCTCCCGCGCCGACGTGTCGATGCGGAGGTCTCCGACAACCAGGATTGGGGCCTCGCCGCGTGCGGTGCGGCGGAAGACGGCGCGCAACCTGGCCGCGAGGTGGTCGGCCGAAAAGGGTTTGACGACATAGTCGTCGGCTCCCGCGTCGAGCGTGCGGATGATGCCCGCCTCCTCGTCGCGTGCGGTGGCAGCGACGATGGGCACCTCGCTCACGGCCCGGATCATTTTGACGAGCTCAAAGCCGTCGATGTCGGGAAGGCCGAGATCCAGGACCACGGCAGCCGGAGGGTGTTCGACAACGGACCGCAACCCGTCCAGGCCGGTGGACGCCGTCAGGACCTGGAAGCCACGGGCGGAGAGCGCGGTCTCGAGCGAGCGCAAAATCCGCACATCGTCCTCGATGAGCGTCAGCATCGTCACCGTGCACGGCTCCCCGAGCAGCCCACCACGCCAAGAGCCTACGTCAGCTGCCTCGCCGCGACCTGACCCGGGCCGGGCCGCTCGTGCCAGCAGCCGCAACACTCGGGGACCCCTCCCTCTACATTTGCAATCGGGCTCGGAGCGCACGGAGCCGAACATGTCAGCAATCTCCTGGCAAGGTAAAGCAAAGGCAAAACTTGGCCATCTGCGGCCCCGGTGAAGATGCGGTTGTCAGAGGCCATGAACCCCGTTGCGCTGCAGGCGGTATTTCAACAGACGGGTCTGGAGGGCTTGATTCGGCTCCAAGCTGGATGCGCTGGCTTTACAGCGGAGCGACGAACGGGGCATCTTCAGCTACGGCGATGCAACTTTCTACGGCTCCACGGGTTCCATCCACCTGAACAAGCCGATCGTCGGCATGGCGGCGACGCCCGCCGGCGCCGGCTATTGGCTTGTTGGTTCTGACGGAGGCATCTTCAGTTACGGTCACGCCGCCTTCCAAGGCTCGACCGGCTCCTTCCGTCTGAACGCACCGGTGGTCGGAATGGCGGCCACAGCCGGGTCGATCCACTTGAACCGGCCCGTGGTTGGGGTGGCCCAGAGCCGAGGCGTTCGTCGCCTTCACCCTAAAGAGCAACGATGTGTCATCAGTTCGGCCGTGCTCACGAGGCTGGGTGACCTATTCACCGAGCTAGCGACCCGATTCAGCGGCATGACTTTGATCTACGAATTACCGAGTTGACCGTTAACCAGGTCTCATAACCCCAGGATTACGCCGAGTCTCCCACGGACATCTGCGCAACTGCAGGTGGACTCGATCCGCTAGTCGACCCTGGTGCCGTGGAGCTCCACGCGCACGCTGATCTCCGGATACACGCGCACCATGAGCATGCTCGGAGGTTTCATTCCGAACTCGCGGATGTCGAAAACGTAGTTACCGCTCAGCTCGACTGTGTCGTCCGAACGAGTGATGTGCATCTCGTGTTCGAAGCTGCGCGTCTTCCCGTGGAACGAGATGTCACCGGCCACCAGGTACTTCGGATGCGTTCCGTTGGCCACGATCTTGGTGACCCGCCCTCCGATGCTCGGGTAGCGCTTCGCGTCGATCCGCCGTCGTAGCTCACGGTCGTAGAGTTGGTTGCCAGAAGTGAGTCGGTCGACTGACAGCTCCAGTTCGCCCGCGATCCGTTGGCCCAGGTCCAACGTGCCATCTTTTCGGAAGCCGGCTTCGAACCAGCCGGTGATACCCCGCGTCTCTGTGTTGATCGGGTGCAGACTCGATCGGCCGCTGACCCAGACGCAAGAGCGCGCGGAGTCGAGGGTGTAGCGGGCGCCCATCATCGCGTCCTTCTGTTCCACGGGCGCCCGACCATCCGACCTCCAACCCGGCCTAATACCGGCTCGCATACTGGCATAGAGTCGGGTCATGGCCCGCCTCGACATCCCACCGGGCGACGGTGGCGACGCTGTGCAGATCTGGTCGCTGCAGCCCGAACTCGGGGCGGCTGCAACACGTCTTGTCGACGCTGCCTACAACAAGAGCATCCTCCCCGTGCGCGTTCGCGAGGCCGCTCGGATGCGGATCGCCCAGTTGAACGACTGCACCGTCTGTCTCGCGTTTCGCGCCGACAAGGTTCTTGCCCACGGCCTCGATGAGGACTTCTATTGCGCCGTCGGGTCTGTCGACCAGTCAGCGCTGTCGGCGCAAGAGCGACTCGCCGTCGAGTACGCCGATCTGTTCGCCACCGACCATACGCGTATCGATGACGCCTTCGTCGAGCGCCTCCGCGGCTCGTTCACCGACGCAGAGGTCTTCGATCTCACCATCTGCTTGTCGGCGTTCCTGGGTCTGGGCCGGACCCTTCGTGCGCTTGGCATCACCGAGACGTCATTGACCGACGTCTGACTCGCGCCGCAACGGCGCTGCCGCTCACCCTTCGCTCTGGCGCGGCGAGTCGAAGAGTGCGTCCCGCTCCCGTATGGCCTGGCGCAGCCCCACTTCGGTGATCCGCTGCGAGAAGGCCAGCGCTTCGGGTGCCTGGTGCCCGATGGCGTCGTTCAGGCCGGCGAAGTGCTGAAGTTGGGAGCGACCCATCAACTCGACTCCCATGTTGACCACGCGCTTGTTGGCCACCAGCAGGTCGCGGCCGATCAGCGCCATCCGCTGGGCGAGCTCGAGGACGACGGTGTCGAGGTCCTCGGCCGGCGCCGTCTCCACGACCAGTCCCAGTTCGCGGGCCTGCGCCCCGGAGATGGTGTCGCCGGTCAGCAGGAGTCGTTTGGTCCATTGGGCGCCGAGGTTGTACAGCCACATGTTGGTGGGCGGCACCCCCATCGAGCGCACCGGAGGGAAGCCGATACGCGCGTTATCCGCCGCGACGACGAGGTCACAGTGAAGAGCAAGGTCGGTTCCTCCCGCCAGGCAGTTCCCTTGCACTTGCGCGATGACGGGTAGTTCGCATTCCCAGATCCGGCTCCAGCCTTTGGAAAGCCTCAGCATCGCAGACACGTCACTCTCGAGTGCAGTGTGCGGGGGGAAGTCACCGGGGTCGGTGTCCTCGGCGATGAAGCCGTACCCCGAGGAGAAGGAGCGGCCAGTGCTCCGGATGATGACCACGCTGACGCCGGCGTCGCCTTCGGCGTCAATCACCGCTCCGAGGACCTCGCGGACGCAGCGGGGCGTCAACGGGTTGTGATGGTCCGGCCTGTTCAACGTGATCCGTCGGACGCGCCCGATCTCCTCGACGGTCAAGGTCGTGTAGTTGGTCGTCACGTGTCGCTTCCCGGTTGGTCTCTTGGCACGAGGTCCGTCTTACGCACCTTGCCGCTCTCGTTCCGCGGGAGCGCATCGACCACGGTAATGCGCCGCGGCACCTTGTAATCGGCCAGTCGGTCCAGCAGGAAGGACCTGAGATCGTCCGCGGACGTGCGTCCTCGGAGCACGACCCACGCTGCGACGTCCTCGCCGAGGACCGGGTGCGCGACTCCCGTCACGGCCGCTTCGGCGACGGCGGGGTGCTCGTAGAGTGCGGCTTCGACTTCACCGGGCACCACGTTGTGGCCCCCCCGAATGATCATCTCCTTCTCGCGGCCGACTATCCACAAATAGCCGTCCTCATCGACGTAGCCGAGGTCGCCGCTGTGCAGCCATCCGTCCACCCACGTGCGCGCCGTCGACTCGTGATCGTCGAGGTAGGCACGCGCAGCTCGAGTGCCGCCGATCGTCACCTCGCCGACCTCCAGCGGTTCTCGGGGCGCATTGTCGGGGTCGACGATTCGGACCTCGACGCCGGGCAGGGGGAGTCCGACCGATCCGATGTGCCGACCACGGTCGCCCATGGGCATGGCGGTGACCGCGCCGTATTCGGTCATCCCGTAGCCGCACAGGACGTCGGCGTTGGGCAGACGGGACCCGAAGCGGCGCAGTGTGGCCGACGCGATCGGCGCGCTTCCGATCGTGACCGCAGCCAGGCCCGAGAGGTCGGCCGTGTCGAAGTGCGCGCTGGCCACGATGAGCTCGACCATGGCCGGCACGAGGAAGGCGGAGACGGGTCGGTCACGCTCGACTGTGTCGATCCAGCGATCGGGATCGAAGCGGGGGAGGAACCACCCGCTCAGGCCCCCGCGGAGCGGACCCGACACGAGCAGCGATCCACTGGTGGTGGCAAATGGTGAGGACATGAGGAATCCCAGTCCGAGCCAGGCGGAGGGGACGCGATCGGTCGTGCCCAGGCCGGCATGTGAGACGACGACTCCTTTTGGTTTCCCGGTGGTGCCAGAGGTGTACATGACGTCGGCGATGTCGTCCGGCGCAGGCCCGGTCGCGAGATCGCTGTCGTCCGGGCCAGCGAGGTCGTGCCACGACAGGGTGCCGCCGGGCCTGATGCTCACGACTGTCGGCACGGCGACGAGCATTTCCGGGCTGACGTCGCTGCAGAGCGCGACGGACGCGCCGGCATGGCGCAGGATGGCCGGCAGCTCAGCGGGTCCGAGTCTGGCCAGCAGCGGCACGGCCACCGCGCCGGCCTTGTGGATGGCGAGATACGACAGGAGCCACTCGAACGGCTCATCGGTGCCGATGACCAGCCCGACCCGGTTCCCCGGTTCGACGCCGAGATCATGGAGCCCCCGCGCGAGCCGATTGGATTCGCGGTGCCACATACGGAGGGTGAGATCAGTGCCGTCGGCCAGATTTCGCCAGGCCACGGCATCGGGGAACGAGTCAGCCAGCTCTGCGATCAGCTCTGTCTGCAGCATCGTCACGCTGAGCGGGTTCGGTGGACCGAGTGGACCAGGTGGGCACGCGACATCAGTAGGCAGAGCCGCCCTCGAGGATGGTACGAGGATTCTCGACGAGCATTCGCGTGACGTCGTCCTCGCTGATGCCCCGGGCGCGCAAGGCCGGAAGGACAGTGTCGCTGACATAGGTCCAGCGCCAATTGCTCGAGGCGTCCATCACCGAACGTGGGAACCAGTCAACGAAGCACATTGCGTCGTGCGAGAGCACGAGCCGTTCGGCGTACCCGCGCTCACAGAGCCGTGCGACCGCGTCGACCCGCTCCTCCAGGGTGATCCCGGGCAGGCCGAAATGATCGAAGCCGAGATACGAGCCGTTGTCGATGAGTTGGAGGTGATAGTCGGTGTTGACGGTGCCGCCACTATGGCCGATGACAACCCTCGCGAGGTCGACGCCCTCTTCCTTGAACACCCGCTGCTGCTCAAGTCCCCACGGCTCGGGAGGTGTGGGGGTGTGGGTCGTGATGGGCACACCGGTGGCTCGGTGGGCCCGTGCGACAGCACGCAACACCCGCTCGACCCCTGGCGTGATGCCCGGGCGGTCGGACGCGCACTTGAGGATCGCAGCCCGCACCCCGGTCTCCCCGATTCCTTCCTCGATCTCACGCACGAAGAGGTCGACCATCGGCTCGGGTCCACCCAGGATGGTCCCCGGACCGCGGAAGTGGAAGTACATCGGGACCTCGTTGTAGGTGTAGACACCGGTCGCCACCACGACGTTGATCTCCGGCACCTGCTCCGCGATCGTGGCGATGCGCGGGATATAGCGCCCCAACCCGACGACGGTCAGGTCGACGAGGGTGTCGATGCCGGCCGCCTTGAGCTCGCGAAGCTTGCTCACAGCTCGCGCCTGCTCTGCAGACTCGTCCCATTCGGCCGAGGGCTTCTCGATCTCGGGGCTCAACACGAAGATGTGTTCGTGCATCAGGGTGCGACCGAGGTCCGCTCCACCGACCGGGCCACGTACCGTGTTGACCTGGGACATCGATTCCCCCTGTCTGGCGGGTTCCTGGGCGGGCGATCGTAGCGGGGGGCGCCGATTCTCGACGGAGGTAGTGGGGCACAATTGTCTCAGCAGGCCCACAGCGGGCCCTGCGAGCGTGTCGAGTCGACGATGGTGGGATAGGGGCGTCCCCACGAAAGGTTCCCCATCCACATGTCCGCCAGTCAGTTGCCGAACGCACCGCAACAGCGAGAGAGGACGAGGTCGTGGTTGCGCTCGCTGACCTGGGGTGCCGTGCTCGCGGCGACCGGAGCCACGGTCGCCATCGGCGTGGTCGCCGCCCGCGAGCACCCTGGGAGCACGACCACGAGCACGACCACGAGCACGAGCACGACCATGAGCACGGACGGCACGAGCGGATCGACGGGCTCGGGGACCGGATCCTCGTCGTCCACCAATGGCACCGGCTCGCCCTCGGGGAATTCCTCGCCACCGACCATCACCAGGGCGAGACCGTCGGTTACTTCGGGTGGCACGTCGCGGTGACCAGCGTCGTCGGTGCCGACACGGAGTTGACCTCACGGTCGTTGCGCGCCATCGGCACGACTGCCACGGTCGTCGTCAAGGACCGCGGCGCAGCAGAAACCGCCCAACGGGAATTGGCCGCAGAACTCGAGGCCATCGACGCGACCTGCAGCCGCTTCAGAGACGATTCCGAGCTCCACCGGGTCCACGACGGATCCGGTCGGCCTGTCCACGTCAGTGATCTGCTGTACCAGGCGCTCGAGGTTGCGGTCACTGCAGCGGCGCGTACCCGGGGTGCCGTCGACCCCACCGTCGGCAATGCTCTGGCCGCGCTCGGCTACGACACGGACCTCGACGCAGTGCTGTCCCGGCCACCGGCCCCGGCTCGCGCTCTCGGTCCGGTCGCCGGATACGCGCACGTCCAGCTCAATCCTGCCGACCAGACCGTTCGTATCCCGCATGGTGTCCGGCTCGACCTCGGCTCCACCGCGAAGGCGTTGGCCGCCGACCGCGCCGCCGCGCGAGTGGCACGGGTCATTGGTGACGGTGCCTTGGTCAGCCTCGGTGGGGACGTCGCCGTCGCCGGCAAGCCCCCGACGGGCGGCTGGCCCATTGGTATCGCTCGGGAGTCGTGCACGCCGGCCGCGCTCGTCGACCAAGTCGTCGCCATCACACACGGGGGACTGGCGAGCTCTGCCACTTCGGCTCGGGCATGGCACGCCGGTGGGCGCGCCGTCCACCACATCGTCGACCCGAGGACAGGAGACTGCGCGGAACCGTACTGGGTACTGGTTTCGGCCACCGGCGCCAGCTGCGTCGAGGCGAATATCGTCACCACTGCCTCGATGGTGTGGGGAGGGCAGGCGCTCGACAGGCTCAAGGGATTCGAGCAGTCGGTCCGGCTCGTCCGGGCCGACGGTGAGGTCTTCTCGGTCAACGGCTGGCCCCTGTTGGTGGCCCCTTGAACTCCACCGCATTGTGGTACGCCACGCGAGCGAGCGGGCTGATGGCGCTCATTCTGTTGACCCTGACGATGGTGCTCGGTCTGGTCACGACGACGCGGGCCAAGGCCCGCAACTGGCCGGGCTTCGCACAGCAGGAGATCCACCGGCGCATCTCCATGCTCGCCGTCGTCTTCCTGGCAATCCATGTGCTCACAAGCGTTCTGGATACCTTTGTCGACATCAGCTGGGCCGCCATCGTCGTCCCCTTCACTTCTGCCTACAGCACCTTCTGGGTCGGCATCGGCACCATCGCGCTCGACCTGATGATCGCGGTGTTCGTGACGAGCCTGCTCAGGGCGCGAATGCGGCCGGGGACATGGCGCGCCGTGCACTGGCTCGCCTATCTTTGCTGGCCGCTCGCCGTGGCCCACACGTTCGGGATGGGGACGGACTCGCGTGAGCATTGGGTGATCGCGTTGGGTGTCGTGTGCGTCCTCGCCGTTGGCGCCGCGTTGGCATGGCGTCTGCGGGAGACCTCGAAACAGTCGTCGGCGCGACGCGACCGTGCGTCGGTGCCGGGGATACCGCCGAAGCACCTGGTGCTCAATGCCCGGGACCGCTCGGAGGCGCGTCGTGGTTAGCTCCAGCGAGACATTGCCGGCGACCGGGAGCTACCGGTTGCTGGGTCATCCGACCGATCTGGCTTCCCACGAGGCCACCCTCGGCCCGTTGCCCCTCCCCAGAGCGGGGGCCCGCGGTTGGCGAGAGGCGTTCGTCTCGGCGCTCGAGGCGTCGGGCCTGGCCGGCAGGGGCGGAGCCGGGTTCCCGGTGGCCATCAAGCTGGCCGTGGCGCACGCGGCCGGCCCGGGCAGCACCATCCTCGTCAACGCCATGGAGGGCGAGCCCGCAAGCGACAAGGACAAGCTGCTCCTCATCCGATCGCCCCACCTGGTGCTCGATGGTGCCCAACTGCTGGCTGCGGCCAGTGGGGCCCGTCGTGTCGCCGTGTGCGTGCCCGCAGGTCGAGAGCAAGTCGCCGCTGCGGTGACCCGGGCGATGAGCGAGCGTGTCACCGCGCGCTACCCACTTGCGGCGCCCGAGGAACTGGTGCGGCCGCCAGATCGCTTCATCGCGGGCGAGGAGTCGGCGCTGGCGCGCTGGGTGGAGACTGGAAACTCGCTCCCGTCGTTCAGGCCCGACAAGGGAACGGCCCTCCGCATCGGGCGTCGCGCCGCCCTGGTGCACAACGCCGAGACGTTGGCCCATGTCGCCATGATCGCGAGGACCGGACCGGACGCGTTCCGTGCGCATGGGCTCGTGGAGGACCCGGGAACGTCACTCGTCACGATCGGCGGCGCCGTGGAGCATCCCGGGGTGGTCGAGATCGATCGGGGAACGCCACTCATCGATGTCGCAAACCGTGCGACGCCTGTCGGACAGCCTCAAGCCCTTCTCGTGGGCGGGTACGGGGGCGCCTGGGTGGGCCCGCAGCACTTCACGACGCCCTATGCCTCCCTCTCACTCCGCACGGTTGGTGCCACCGCCGGCGTCGGCATCGTGGTCGTGCTCGGACAGGACGCATGCGGGCTGACGGAGTCGGCTCGGATCGCACACTACCTGGCGGGCCAAAGCGCAGGTCAGTGCGGGCCGTGTGTCTACGGCCTCCCGGCCATCGCCGACGATATGACCCGACTGGCGCGGGGACAGGTCGATGCTGGTCTCATGGCCCGCCTCGAGCGACGGTTGCGCGAGGTGAACGGGAGGGGCGCGTGCCGTCATCCCGACGGGGCGGTGAACCTGGTCCGGAGCGCACTCCATGTGTTCGGTTCCGACGTACAGACGCACGCACGAGGCGCACCCTGTGCACGGTGGAAGTTCGCCACGCAGTTGCGGTTCCCGGCCCCAGCGACGGCGGCTAGGGCATGATCCGCATCGTCATCGATCCCGCCGCCTGCGATGCGTACGGCTACTGCGCCGAGCTGCTCCCCGAGGCGATCACCCTCGATGAATGGGGCTATCCGATCGTCGACGGCAAGCCGCTGCCGCCAGAGCTCGCGGAGCTCGCTCGACGGGCGGCACGCGACTGTCCTCGTCGCGCCATCACATTGCGGGAGCGCAAGGGCGGCTCCTGACCTGCGGGCCACAATGGCCCAGTGATGTCCGATTCATTCAGGCGCCACCCGCGCTCGCCACAAGGGCTCGTCGTGCGCCCGTGTGCGAGCACCGACGTGGCACGCGTGGTGGAGCTGCTTGCGCTCGGCACCGTACCCGGATCGTCGGGAGAGGAGATCGAGAACCCGGTCGATCTGGGGCCCTACGAGCGCGCGCTGCGAGAGACAGGCAACGCAGGAGGCGACGTCCTCGTGGCGGAGATCGACGATGAGGTGGTCGGGGTCTGCCAGCTCATCGTGTTCCGACACCTGCAGGCGAGGGGTGGCCTGTGCGCTGAGATCGAGTCCGTGCACGTGCACCCCGACCACCGGGGGAGCGGGGTGGGCACCACCTTGTTGCGTGCTGCCATCGACCGGGCCCGGAACCTCGGCTGCTACCGGGTGCAGCTGACCTCCAACGTGCAGCGTCCTGACGCACACCGACTCTACGAGCGGCTGGGTTTCGCGCCTTCCCACGTCGGGTTCAAGATGCTTCTCTCAGAGCGGTGAACCAGGGTTTCGGAAGGATACGGCTCGATCCTTCGTTAATCACCCCCCTTTTCGGAAGGATGCATATACAGAAGAAATAGCCACACCCCGACCTCCATGACCCTTTCCAGAGTCCCGAGCCCACCGCTTGCCCTTCACGGCGTAATCATGTAATCTCGTAATATGACCGAAGGAATGCACGAGGGCCGACGAGGCCCACAGCGCGGGAGGCGCCGCACGGCTGCGCCACCGCCGTCGGGGCCCGAGCAGGAGCGTCTGATCGGGGCATGGTTCAGCGGGCGGGTACCCGGCACCTGGTACGAGAGCAGCCCTACCATCGTCATCGACGACGATGAGATCCAGGTCCTCGGTACCTTGTCGCCGCCCCAGCTGCCCGAAGGAGCGAACGAGGACGAGGTGCGGGTAGCCGAGCAGGCACGTATCAGCGGCTTCCGCGAGGAGAGCCGAGCGGGGCGCATGCGGATAGCGGACGAGGCCCAGCCGGCCTTCCGCCGCACCGTGTCGTGGGGGGCCGTGTGCGGCGGCTCCACGGTCCTGTTCACGACGGCCGGCGTTCCTGTGATGACGCGTTTGCGCATGGCAGACCGCCGCGTGCTCGACACGTTGATCAATGCCGGGGTCGCCCGGAGCCGCAGCGAGGCCCTCGCCTGGTGCGTGCGACTGGTCGCCGACCACGAGGCCGAGTGGATCCAGGAGCTGCGCGACGCCATGGCATCGGTCGACGAGGTGCGAAACCGCGGGCCACGCAGCGCCGAGAGCGGGGCCTGAGCGGACCGGCGCGGCCCAGCCCGGCCCGGCCCGGCTCGAACCCTTCAGCCAGGCGCCCGCAGGCGGCCGCTCCGCTCACTCCACCCTGACCCCCGGCGTGGGACCATGCCCGCATGGACCACGACCACTTCCACCGGATCCAACACGATCTCAAAGAGCCGTACCGGGCGTTGCGCGACGCCCTGCCCGACGTCATGACCGGTTACGACTCAATGCACTCGGCCGCCTTCAAAGAGGGTGCGCTGACGGCCAAGACCAAGTTACTGATCGCGCTCGCCATCTCCATCACTCGGGAGTGCGACGGCTGCGTCGCGGCGCATGCGCGCGGCTGCGCCCGCCTCGGCGCCACCACGCAGGAAGTGGCCGAGATGATCGGTGTCGCCATCTCCATGACCGGCGGTCCGGGCACGGTCTGGGGACCCCGGGCGCTGGCCGCCTTCGGCGAGTTCTCGGTGCCGGCCTCGGGCTGACACCCCGGCCGGAACCGCCGCGCCGTTTTCCTCAGCCGGGGACGGCCGTGAAGGAGCACTCCATGTGCTTGATCCCGTTGATGAAGGGGGAGAGCAGACGATCGGGCTCGCTCGTGGCCTCAATGTCGGGAAGTCGCTCGAAGAGCTGGCGAAACATCACGTCGATCTCCTGGCGGGCCAGGTGGGCCCCGAGGCAGAAGTGCGGGCCCGCCGCGCCGAAGCCGATGTGGGGGTTGGGTGTCCGGCGAACGTCGAAGGTGTAAGGGTCGTCGAACACCTCCTCGTCCCGGTTGGCCGAGTTGTAGAACATGATGACCTTGTCGCCTTCGTGCAGCTCGGTCTCGCCGAGCACCGTGTCGGAGGCGACGGTGCGACGCATCCAGATGACAGGGGAGGCCCACCGCACTATCTCGTCGACGCCCGTGGGCGCGATCCCGCCCGGGTCCGCCGCCCACAGCGCCCGCTGGTCTGGGTTCTCGGTCAGCGCCAGCAATCCGTGGCTGATCGCATTGCGGGTCGTCTCGTTGCCCGCCACGACCAACAAGATGAAGAACGAGGCAACCTCGTTGTGGGTGAGCGCCTCACCGTCGACGTTCGTGTTGACCAGCGCCGAGGTGATGTCGTCGGTGGGGTGTTCCTTGCGATGGTTGGCCAGGTCGAGCATCAACAGGTTGAGCTGTTGCGCCGCCGTCATGAAGGCGAGCATGGGGTCGGTCCCCTCGGGCACGTACTCGGGATCGCCGTTGGAGAGGATGACGTTGGAGGCGTTGAACACTGTGTCGTAGTCCGACGGGCCGATGCCCATCATGTCGCAGATGATCTCGAGCGGCAGGCGTGACGCCACCTCGGTGACGAAATCGCAACCGCCGAGGGGAGCGACGCGGTCGATGACGTCACCGGCCATGAATTCGATGCGGTCCTCGATGGACTTGATCATGCGCGGGTTGAAGGCCGCCGAGACGATGCGACGCAGGCGCGCGTGGCGCGGGTTGTCCATGTTGATCATGGAGCCGAAGAAGTCGAGCATCTCGTCGGGCATGTCAATGATGGACGTCGCGCCCTTGCCCGACTGGAAGACCTCGGGGTGCCGGCTCGCCTCCGAGATGTCCGCAAAGCGCGTCAGCCCGTAGTACCCGTGACCCTCGGGGATCACGAAGGTCAAGGCTTCGGGGATCTCGGGCTCGTGGAAGAAGGCGATTGGGCGCTCACGGCGCAGGGTCTGGAAGGCGCCCTCGCGCTCGTCCCACGGCCGCGCCCAGAACTCCATGTCCGAGAGGTCGATCTCGTCCGCCAACAGGACCGCATGTGGCTGCATGAGGGCCACCATACCCACCTCCCTACACTGCGACCATGTGCGACACGCTGTGCGCACCCGGCTCCCGCGGCATGGTGTTCGCAAAGAACTCCGACCGTCCGCCGGGCGAGGTCCAGGTGGCCTGGCCCTTTGGCCGGCGAGCCTCCGCCGGCTGCTCGCTGCGTACGCAGTACCTGACCATCGGCGACACCGGCGCGTACGCGGCCCTGCTCTCGTGCCCGACCTGGCTGTGGGGGGCCGAGCACGGAGTCAACGAGTACGGCGTGGCCATCGGCAACGAACGTGTGTGGACGACCCACGACGCGCAACGCGCACAGCCGGCGCTCACCGGGATGGACCTGGTGCGCCTCGGGCTCGAACGCGCCCGTTGCGCCGAGGAAGCAGTCGACGCCATGGCCGACCTGCTCGAAGCGTGCGGCCAGGGTGGCATCACCGATGCGGCTCATCAGGAGGCGTACGACTCGTCGTTTCTCGTCGCCGACCCGTCCCATGTGTACGTGCTCGAGACCGCCGGCGCGACCTATGCCGTCGCCCCGGCTGACGCCGGGATCGCCATCTCCAACCGGATCAGCCTGGGGACCCGCTGGACCCGCGGTTCGCTCCACCTCGAGCCCGGTGAGGACTTCGATCGCTTTCGCGACCATGCGGCGGACACGCGCCACGCGGATGTCCGACTGGCGGCCAGCCGCCGTTTCCTCGCCGGGACCCCTGCCGGCGGCCTCACGGCGGCCGCAACCGTCGCGCACTTGCGCGACCACGGCTCGGGACCGTGGGGCGCCCCGGCAACCCCGGGGCCGGTCCACCCGCCGCCGGCACGGGCCGGTGAGGACTTCAGCGGGGTGAGCGTGTGCATGCACGTGCGTGGGCTGTGCGTCACCGCCGCGTCCATGGTCGCCGAGCTCCCGGAGGGCATCGGCGACGGGGCGCCGCTGCGTGTCTACGTGGCGCCCGGCAGCCCGTGTTCGAGCATCTACGTGCCCGCCTTCCCGCGCACGGCGACCGGCCCGCCGCCCTTCGTCCCCATGGAGCTCTCGAGCGAGGACCTCTGGCAGGCCGCGGACCGCGTGCGTCAGCGGGTCGAGGCCGATCCCGACGCGCTCCCCGCGGTCCGCGCCGGGCTCCAGGACGTGGAGGACGAGCTGTGGGCCGAAGCCGAGGACGTCCTCGCCTACCCGGCGCGCTGGGCCGCCGCCGGCGCCTCGTGGGGCCAGCGTGCCTTGCACGCGCTACGCGCCTGTATCCCTTAATCGCGGGGGACGCGGCGATACGCTGCACAAACACAGCAGTGCTCTCCTACTCGCCAAGGAGTATGACATGACGTTTGTTCTCACCGACGACGACATCGCTGTCGGCGACGTCGTCAGCGAGCAACTCGAAAAGTTGTGGGGCTGGTACCTGGTCTGGGGGATCATCTCCATGATCTTCGGGTTCTTCGTGATCAGCTACCGGCACGCCAGCGTGTACGCGATCATCTACCTGGCCAGTGGTTTCTTCATCCTCGGTGGCCTCTTCGAGATCATCGGCGCGCTCCGCATGGCCCGCCAGCGCTGGCTGCATCTCGTGTTCGGCGTCATCTGGGTCGGCGCGGGCATCGTGGGATTCGTGTGGCCCCACATCACCATCTTCATCGTCGCCGTGCTGGTCGGCTGGGGCTTCTTGGTGCTCGGCATCTTCGACATCGTCGACTCCATCCGCAACCACTTTCTGCCCTACTGGTGGGCGTATCTCATCCGCGGCATCATCGCCGTGGCTCTTGGGTTCCTCTGCATCCGGCACCCCGGCGCACCGTTGACCGCGCTGGTCGTGCTCATCGGGATCATGGCCATCGTGTTCGGCGCGGTCGAGATCATCGGCTCCTTCTCGGCGCGCCACGCCAAGAAGGACTGGGAGGCCTACAAGGCCCAGCTGCGCTGAGCGCGGCGCGGCCACGAGGGAGCGGCGATGCGACTGGCCAGCTTCTCCGTCGGCGGGGGTCCCAGCCGTCCCGGGGTGGTCGACGGGGACGAGATCATCGACCTGAGTGACGCCGTCACCGGCCTGCCCGCCACCATGCGCGAGCTGGTGGCGCTCGGCCCCGCCGGCCTCGAGCGTGCGCGCGCCGCATCTGCGCTCGGGGCGGCTCGCCACGCGCTGGCCGAGGTGCGTCGGCTGGCGCCGGTGCCCGACCCCCCGGCCATCCTCGGCATCGGCATGAACTACCGGGCGCACGTCGCCGAATTGGGCCGTGAGGCGCCCGAATGGCAGTACTGGTTCAACAAGCAGCGAACCGCCATCACTGGACCCGGCGACCCGATCGTCCTCCCCGTCGTCTCCGACGCCGTCGATTACGAGGGGGAGCTCGCCATGGTCATCGGGCCCCGCTGCCAGCATGTGCCGGCGGCCCGGGCCTTCGAGGTCGTGGCCGGCTTCACGATCATCAACGACGTGAGCGCGCGCGACTGGCAATGGCGCACACCGACCTTCACGATGGGCAAGTCGTTCGACACCCACGCACCCTGCGGCCCCGAGCTCGTAACGGGTGACGAGCTCGGTGACCCAGAGGTGCTCGGCCTCCGCACCTGGGTCAACGACGAGCTGCGCCAGGACTCCACGACCGGCGACATGATCTTCGGCTGCGCCGCCATGATCGAGTACCTCACCACGGCGTTCCCGCTCGAGCCAGGCGCCATCATCGCCACCGGCACGCCAGCGGGGGTGGGAGCAGGTTTCGACCCTCCTCGCTTCCTCGCCGCTGGGGACATCGTGCGGATCGCCATCGACGGGATCGGCGAGCTCTCCAACCCTGTGGTGCGGGGCGAGCCACCCCGCCCGGTCGGGCTGGCCTGAGGCTGACGGCCTGCCCACGGCCGTGCCCCGGGACGGGCTGGGTCACGCCGACCTGCGGGCACGGCACAATGGTGGGGTGAGCGAGACACCGTCCCTGCTGAGCGACGAGGAGCGATCCGATCGCCTCCAGAAGCTGCAGGGGATCATGGACCTGATGCGTCCCGCCGTGCAGGCCGACGGCGGCGACCTCGTGCTGGTGCGGGCCGACGTCGAGACCGGTGTCGTGGAGGTCCAGCTCCAAGGGGCGTGCAGCTCGTGCGCCATCAGCTCGGCCACCCTCTCGGGTGGGGTCGAGCGGATCCTGCGTGAGCGCCTGACCTGGGTGACCGAGGTCATAGGCGGCCTCGACGAGTCGTTGAGCCTCGACGAGAGCGCGGCGCTGGGCTCGGGCGGATACGTCCCGAGCTACTGAGCCTTCCAGAGCCATCCCTCGGGGCGCCGCCCGCCAACGCCGCAGTTTCCCCAGACGGGTCAGATGCAGGATTCGATTGATTAGTTAACCCAACTAACTATAATGGGATCATGCACAGCGTCCCCACCCAGTTGACCGACGAAGAGGTTGCCGGGCGGCTCCGCAGCGCCGTGAACCGCCTGCAGCGGCGGCTCCGCCAGGAGTCACTCGGCGGGCTTTCGCCCGCCCAGGCCTCGGCGCTCGGCTCGATCAGCCGGCACGGGAGCCCGACGCTGGGCGAGCTCGCCGCCATGGAGCAGGTGCAGCCACCGTCCATGACGAGAATCGTCGCCAACCTGACCGAAGCCGGCATGGTGACCCGAGCGGCCGATGCCAACGACCGTCGCAGCGTGCGCGTGCACATCACGTCGGCGGGGGAGCGCGCGCTCGGGCTCATGCGCACCCGCAAGAACGCGTTCTTGCTCCGCCGCCTGGGCGAGCTCAGCGCCGAAGAGCAGCAGCAGGCCGTCGAGCTCGTCGGGCTGCTCGAGCACTTGTTGGCGGAGCCGTGACGCGTCACCTCAGAGCGGCCGGCCGGCGAACCTTCCGAGCCATCTCGGTGCGCAACTACCGGCTGTACTTCACCGGGCAGGTCATCTCGGTGTCGGGCACCTGGATGCAGACGGTCGCGCAGACCTACCTGATCCTCTTCCCCCTCCATGGCACCGGCGTCGACGTCGCCATCGCCACGAGCCTGCAGTTCCTGCCGCTCCTGCTCCTCGGTCCTTTCGGCGGTCTCATCGCCGACCGCCTCGACAAGCGCAAGGTGCTCTACTGCACCCAGGGCGCCGCGGGCGCGCTCGCACTCGTCTTCGGCATCTTGACTGTCACCCATTCGGTGACGATCACAGAGGTCTACGCGCTGGCGGCCGGGCTCGGGTTCGTGAACCTCTTCGACAACCCGGCGCGCCAGACCTTCGTGTCCGAGATGGTGGGCGTCGAGCTCCTGCCCAACGCCGTGAGCCTCAACAGCGTGCTGATGAACTCGGCCCGGGTGATCGGGCCGGCCATCGGCGGCGTGCTGATCCTCACGGTCGGCGTGTCCACCTGCTTCTTCTTGAACGCGGCGTCCTACGCCGCCGTGATCACGGCACTCGCCATGATGCGCGCCGCGGAGCTCTACCGGCGTCCCGCCGTGGTGCGGGCGAGAGGACAGGTGCGCGAAGGACTCCGCTACGTGTGGGCCACCCCCGACCTCAAGGTCCCGCTCATCTCCATGGCCATCGTCGGTGTCTTCGCGTTCAACTTCACGGTCACCCTGCCACTGCTCGCCAAGTTCACCTTCGGCGGGGGCGCGGGCCTCTACAGCTGGTTCATGGTGGCGATGGGCGGGGGCGCCGTCCTCGGCGGCCTGGCCACCGCGTTCCGCAGCCGGCCCTCGACGCGCCTGTTGGCCTGCATCGGGCTGATCTTCGGCGCCGCCATCCTCGCCGTCGCGCTCTCGCCGAGTAAGGCGTGGGCCCTCGCGCTGCTGGTGCCGATGGGGGCGGCGAGCATCTCGTTCGTCGCCACCAACAACGCCACGCTGCAGCTACGAGCCGACCACGCCATGCGGGGGCGGGTCATGTCCCTCAACGCCATCGCCTTCCTCGGCAGCACGCCCATCGGCGCGCCGCTCCTCGGATACATCAGCGACACCACCAACCCGCGCGTCGCGCTCGCCATCGGAGGCGCGGCGACCCTCCTGGCCACCATCCCGCTGTTCGTCCTGGGTGCACGCCAGCGCCAAGCCCAGCGCGAACCCGAAGGCTTGGTGATGGCCCCCGACGACGAGCCGTTGGCCGACGTGGTGCCGCTGCCTCAGGCCGGGTGAATGACCCGCTCGGCGACCGGGTGCAGCAAGGAGCCGAACTCGGAGAGCAGCCGGATCAGAAGGTCGTCCACCGAGATGATGCCGGCGAGCTCGTTTTCCTCGAGGACGGGCAGCCGACGGGCCGAGGCCGTCTTGAAGGTGGCGAAAGCCTCGAAGACGTCGGCGGAGCCCTGAATCGTGAGGGGGTCCGGGGTCATCACCGAGGCCACGCCCGTGGACGGCGCCTTGCCCTCGCCGATGCCGCGCACAGCGATGTCACGATCGGTCACGATCCCGACCAGCCGGCCGGCGTCCACGACGAGCAGGGACCCGACGCGGTGACTGCCGAGCAGCTGAGCGGCTTCCTCCAAGGTGCAGGTGGGCGGCACGGTCACCGGCGCGGTCCTCAGGCACTCCCTCACCAGCATCGCTGCTCACCCCGTTCACATCCCGCGGCCCCGCCGTCGGGGACGACTTCTATCGGCGGCCCACGCTAGGTGAAACGCAGCTCGGGCGGGGGTTCGTGGGCGGCCGCGCCGTCGCACCGGCGACGCGCCGGCCGTCAGGGGAGCGCGTCGAGTAGGCCCCGCTCGCGCGCCACCGCGACGAGCTCGAGTTGGTTGTGCACGCCGAGCTTGCGATAGAGGTTCTTCACGTACCCCCGCGCCGTGTTGACGGTGATCCCCAGGTGGGCTGCGGCGCGCTGGAGATCGACCCCGCTGGCCAGCAGGCCGAGAATATCCAGCTCACGGCGGGTCAGTGGCGACGAGCCACCCTCCGATCGCCGCACCTGCGACATGCGGGGCGCGGCGTCGCAGAGCGAGACGAGGCTGGACCGGTCGATGGCGAAGGCGTGCGGCCGCAGTGCGGGAATGGTCTCGACGACGACGCCGAGGCTGACGGACTTGGGGAACAGGCCGCTGGCTCCGGCGTCGGCGGCCTCTCGCACCAGGGCCGGGCTGACGGGCAGGCCGGTCAGTACGAGCACCCTGGTCTCGGGGTGATGTTCGAGGAGTTGGCGCGTCGGCCGGACAGGGTCGCCCGCATCGGGCTGCGCGTCCATCACGGCCACCTCCGGTCCCTCGACGCTCGCGAGCGTCAGCGCCTGCTCCACGTCGCGCGCCGTCCCCACGCACCTGAGGTCCCGTCTCGTGTCGATGGCGAGCGCGAGCGCCTCTGCGAAGACCGAGTGCCCGTCGACCACCATCACCTTCAATGGCCGATCGGCCATCCGCTACCACTTCCCCGCGCCGGTAAGTGTCGTTTCGTCCGCCGTGTGCACCCTATGCGACGGTCTTCGCTGTCTGCGAAACATTTCGCAGTGCGAGTGCAACAACCCGGCTGGCACCCGTACCCGAACTGGCACGCGCACCCGAACTGGCACGCGCACCCGAACTGGCACGCGCAGCCGCACACGCCCCGCGTGCGCATCCGGTTCAGCCCGCCTTGGGCTCCTTGGGCAGTCCGAGCACCCGCTCGCCCACGATGTTGCGCTGGATCTCGGCCGAACCGCCCCAGATCGTCTCTGAGCGAGAGAAGAAGTAGGACGACTGGAGGCTGTTGACCGGGTAACGCGGCGACGTCAGGCGGCCCCCGAGCATCGTGTCGCCGCTGGGGTCGCCCAGCAGGAGCTGGCCCTCCATGCCCAAGATGTCCATGGCGAGGAGCATCGTCTCCTGGTGCGCCTCGGACCAGAACATCTTGTTGCACGCGCCGAGCGCGGTCGTTGTGTGCGTGCCCGACAACGCGTCGGTCAGGGTTCGATACCCGTTGATCTCCATGATCTTGATCTTCGACCACGACCGCGCCAGCCGCTGGCGGATCAGACGGTCGCGGTCGAGCCCTCGCTGGCGTGCAAGGACGAGGATGTCCTCGAACTCCTTTTTGAACCGGCGGTAACCCGTGGTCGACGAGGTCCCGCGCTCGAAGCCGAGCGTGGTCATCGCCACCTTCCAGCCGTTGTTGACGCCGCCGATCACATTGTCCTTGGGGCAGCGGACGTTGGTGAAGAAGACCTCGTTGAACTCTGCCGAGCGGTCCATCTGCTCAATCGGGCGCACCTCGACGCCGGGTTGCTTCATCGGCACCAGCAGATAGGAGATGCCGGCGTGCTTGTCCACGTTCGGGTCGGTGCGCGCCAGCAAGAAGATGTAGTCCGCGTACTGCGCCTGGGTCGTCCAGACCTTTTGCCCGTTGATCACCCACTCGTCGCCATCGAGCTCGGCCCGCGTTTTCAGGCCGGCCAGGTCCGAGCCCGCGTCGGGCTCGCTGAACCCCTGGCACCAGGCGATGTCGCCTTTCAAGATGCGGGGGATGAACTGCTGCTTCTGCTCCTCGGTACCCCACTGCAGGATCGTCGGGCCGACCAGAGTGTCGCCGAAGAAGTCCGCACGTAGCGGCGCTCCGGCCCGGGCGAATTCCTCGTTCAACACGACCTGCTGGAGCAGGCTCAGACCCTTGCCCCCGTACTCGGCCGGCCAGCTGGCACAGATCCAGCCCCCCGCGTAGAGCTTGGCCGTCCATTCCTCGTTGAACGCCTTGCGTCCAGCGGGCGTCATGGAGAACCCCGGTTCGAACCAGCCATCGGGCAGGTTGTCGCGCAGCCAACCGGCGATCTCGGCTCGGAATTCTTCGGCTTCCGGTGGGTAGGCCAGGTCCATGCCACGCACGGTACCCGCCCCAGCAGGCCCTGCTCCCGTCGGCGCCGGCCGGCCGCCGGTAGGATGGAAGGCCGAAAAGCTCGGTTCGACCGGTCCGTGCGAAATGACGGAGAAGGAGGTGTGTGCCATGTCGAGGGGCGAACCCCCCAGTAGCGCAGCCGGCGCATGCCCACTCCGCGCCACTGGCTGAGCTGCAGCACGAGCGTGTCGTGAGCCCCCGTCGGGGGACTTGCACTGAGGCAGGCGCCGGTCGCTGAGACCGAGGCGTGCGCGTGACGCGCCCGTCGTCCCGACCGATCCGACCGTAATCCGCTCGACGAGCCAGAGGAGGAAGCTCCATGGCCACGCCACCACCGACCAGCGCACCGAGTCGTGCGCGCCTGTTGCCCGGGCGCGCCCGCGACCCGGAGCGCCAACCGCACCAGCGCCGCCGGCGTACCCGTCGCATCCTCGCCTCCGAGGGTGTCTTCGACACCATCGTCTCGCTGGCCGGCATCTTGGGCCGTCCGGTGCGTAACCAGACCGGCCAGGAGATCGGTCGGCTCGAGGACGTCGTGGCGCGTTGGGCCGACGGCCAGGTGTACCCACCCGTGACCGGTCTGGTCATCCGGGTCGGCCGCCGGCTGGCCTTCGTGCCGGCGTCGGCCATCGACCGCATCGGCAACACCGAGGTGCTCTTGCGATCGTCGCGCCTCGACCTGCGCGACGTCATCCGCCGCTCGGGCGAGGTGCTGCTGGCCAAAGACGTCCTCGACCACCAGCTCGTCGACGTCGAAGGGGTACAGGTCATCCGCGCCGCCGACCTCTACCTGGCCGAAGTCATCGGTCGCATCCGCCTGGTGGGCGCCGACGTCTCCAACGCCACGCTGTTTCGCCGGCTCGGTCCGCGCCGCTGGCGGCCGCGCCCCACGCCGGACCGGGTGATCGACTGGGCCGCCATCCAGCCCTTCACCGAGTCCTCGGGCGAGACGGGCAGGGCGAACGCCGCACCCAACGGCGAAGCCAGCCCCGTGCGCCTCAAGACCACCAACGAGGGGCTGCACCGCCTGCGTCCTGGCGAGCTGGCCGACCTCCTCGAGGACCTGCGTCGCGACGAGCGGCGTGAGCTCCTGGCCGCGCTCAGCCCTGACGAGGCGGCCGACGCGCTCGAGGAGATGCAGCCCGAGGACCTCGAGCAGCTGCTGCGCGAGACCGACCCGGTGGAGGCCGCGCGCCTGTTGGCCGCCATGGAGCCCGACGAGGCGGCCGACGCGCTGCGCGACCTGCCCCCGGCCGTCCAGGGCGAGGTGCTCTGGCACGTCCCGCCCAAGACGGCGCTCGCCTTGCGCGAGCTCCTCGGCTACGCAGAGAACGAGGCCGGCGGCATTATGACCACCGCAGTGGTGACGGCCAAGTCGGGGGAGAAGGTCAAGAAGGTGGTCGACCGCCTGTCCGAGGCTCGTGCGCACGGCACCGACCTCGATGCCGTCGCCGTCGTCGACAGCGACGGCCTGCTCGTGGGCGATGTGACGGTGCTCGACATCCTGCTGGCGCTGCGCGCCGATATCGACACGCGCATGTCCGCGCTGCTCGGCGACGAGGACGTCGTGACGGTCCGCTCGCACGATTCGGCGAAGGAAGTGGCGAGGCAGCTGATCGAGGCGCGGCGCCAGTCCATGGTGGTGGTGGACGACACCGGCGCCCCGATCGGGCGCATCCTCGCCGACGACGTCCTCGATGCACTGGTGCCCACGAAGGGCCGCTTCCACTTTCCGCGCCTGTTGTCGTGAGGCTCCTGGCCCCGCGGCGGCGGTGGCTCGTCTATCTGGCCGCAGCAGGGCCCGGGCTCATCGCGGCCGCCGCCGGCAACGACGCCGGCGGCATCGTGACGTACTCGTCGGCCGGCGCGCAGTTCGTCTACCGCACGCTGTTCCTCATGGTGCTGATCACGGTGGCCTACGTGATCGTCCAGGAGATGGTGGCCCGGCTCGCGGTGCACACGGGCAAAGGGCTCGCCGCGCTGATCCGCGAGGAGTTCGACCTCCGCCTCACCGCCTTCGCCATCACGGCGTTCGCCATCGCCAACGTCGGGCTCATGGTGACCGAGTTCGGAGGGATCGCCACCGCCTTCGAGCTGTTCGGTGTCTCGCGCTACCTGTCGGTCCCCATCGCGGCGGTGGCCATCTGGTCCCTCGTCCTCTTCGGCACCTACCGCTACGCCGAGCGGGTCTTCCTCCTCCTCACCTTGGTGTTCATCGCCTACCCGATTGCCGCCCTGTTGGCCCACCCGGACTGGAAGGCGGTGGCCGCCAACACGGTGTGGCCCCACTTCGTCGCCACCAGGTCGTTCCTCTTGCTCTCCGTCGCGCTCATCGGCACCACGATCACGCCGTACATCCAGCTCTACGAGGCCGGCGCGGTGGTGGACAAGGGGGTCAAGCCCGAGGACTACCGCTTCCAGCGCGTCGACGCCATCGTCGGCGCCGTGCTCGCCGCGTTCGTGGCCATGTCGATCATCGTGGCCACGGGCGCCACCATCGGAGGGACCGGCGTCCTGACGTCGGCGGCCACCGCCGCCCAGGGCCTCAAGCCGGTCGCCGGCGCGGCGGCGGAGACGCTGTTCGGGCTGGGCCTGCTCGGCGCGTCCGCGCTGGCCGCCGCGGTGGTGCCGCTGTCGACGTCCTATGCGGTGGCTGAGGCGATCGGCGTGGAGCGCTCCGTCTCCTCGAGCTTCCGCCAGGCGCCCGTCTTCCTCGGGATCTTCACCTTCCAGATCCTGGTCGGGGCGGCCGTCGTCTTGGTGCCCGGGAACCTCATCACGCTCATCTTGAACACGCAGGTGCTCGAGGGCGTCATCACCCCGATGACGCTGATCCTGATCCTGATCCTGGCCAATCGGCGCTCGCTGCTCGGCTCGGCGGCCAACGGCGCCATCGCCCGCTGGGTGGGGGGCCTGGCGATCGTGGCGGTCGCGGCGGTCGCCTCCGTGTACGTGGTCTTGACCGTGTTGGGCTGGTTCGGCTTCTCGTGAGCGCCTGGTGAGCCGCGTCGTGCGCGTCCATAGGCGTTGGGGTGGGCCGCTTGCGCCGGACCAGGGCGTTCGGGGAGGCTATGCGGCCATGGTGGGCCGAGTCGAGACATCCATTGCCTAAAACCCCCCGCCAGAAATGGATCGAGACCAAGGAGTCCTGGGAACGGTCCCGCCACATTGAAGTGCCTGCCCCGATCAGCGCCGCCCCACCTCGACCCGGGGGTCTCCGCGTCGCGTACTTGACCTATCGGGGGAACCCGCGCTGCGGTGGCCAGGGCGTCTATTCCCGCCACCTCACCCGGGAGCTGGTCGCCCTCGGGCACTCGGTCGAGGTCCTCTCGGGCCCGCCCTGGCCCGAGCTCGATCCGGGGGTCGGCTTCACGCCGGTGCCCGGCTTGGACCTCTACCGGGACCCGGACCCCTTTCGGGTCCCGCACCGCAGCGAGTTCACGTCGCGCGAGGACTGGACCGAGTTCGCCATCATGTGCACCGCCGGCTTCGGGGAGCCTCTGGCTTTCTCGCTGCGCGCGCGCCAGCTGCTGGCCCAGCGACGCGACGAGTTCGACGTCGTCCATGACAACCAGTGCCTCGGCAGCGGCATGCTCGGCTTGGTCGAGGACGGGTGGCCCCTCCTCACGACGCTGCACCACCCCATCACGGTGGACCGCTTGCTCGCGCTCTCGCATACGACCAACCCCTGGCAACGCTTCACGACCCGGCGTTGGTTCGGTTTTCTCGGGATGCAACTGCGCGTGGCGCGCGCTCTGCCGGCCGTCGTCACCGTCTCGCAGAACTCGCGCCAGGACGTCGCGGCACAGATGGGGGTCGCGCCCGAGCGCATGACGGTCGTCCCCGTCGGCGTCGACCACACCGTCTTTCGGCCCATCGACGACGTGCACCCCATCGCCGGGCGGGTCATGGTCACCTCGAGCAGCGACGTCCCGATGAAGGGCCTGGTGCCCTTGCTCGAGGCAGTGGCCAAGTTGCGCACCGAGCGCGACGTCGAGCTGACGGTGATCGGACGCCCCAGCGAGGGCGGACGAGTCGACCGGGCCATCGCGCGCCTCGGGTTGGCCGACGCCGTCCACTGCGTGAGCGGCATCAGCGACGAGGAGCTGGCCCGGCTCTACGGCGAGGCGGAGGTCGCCGTGGTGCCCTCGCTCTACGAGGGCTTCTCGCTGCCCGCCGTCGAGGCGATGTCATGTGGCGTCGCACTGGTGGCGACGACCGGCGGGGCCTTGCCCGAGGTCGTGGGCGCCGACGGGGAGACAGGCTTGCTGGTCCCGCCCGACGACCCCGGCGCGCTGGCGGGCGCCATCGCCCGTCTGCTCGACGACCCCGAGCTGCGGGCCCGCCTGGGCGCGGCCGGCCGCGAACGAGTCGTCAGCCGCTTCACCTGGCAGGTCACCGCGGCGGGGACGGCCGCCTGCTACCGGGCCATCCTCGAGGGTCTGCCCCTCCCGGGGGCCCCGCCAGCGACTCCGGTCACCCACGAGGCGGCCTGATGTTGACCGTCGACTACGACCGCCTCGGCGTCGCGCCGGGTGACCGCCTGCTCGACCTCGGCTGCGGCTTCGGGCGTCATGCCTTCGAGGCGGCGCGCCGCGGCGCGTCGGTGGTGGCTCTCGACGCCGGGGCCGACGAGGTGGCACAGGTGCTCGGGACGCTGGGCGCCATGGTGGAGCAAGGGGAGCTCGCGCCCGACCATCCGGCCACGGCAGTGCAGGGCGATGCGCTGGCGCTCCCCTTCCCCGACGGCACATTCGACCGCGTGATCGCGTCGGAGGTCCTCGAGCACATCCCCGACGACACGGCCGCCATGTGCGAGCTCGCCCGCGTGCTGCGGCCGGGCGGGACGATGGCGGTGACGGTGCCGCGGTGCGTGCCCGAGGCGATCAACTGGGCGCTTTCCGACGAGTACCACGACACGCCCGGCGGCCACGTGCGCATCTACCGCCGCTCCACGCTCGAGCGGCGGCTCGGCTCGGCCGGGCTGGAGCCGACGGGCTACCACCACGCCCACGGCTTGCACTCGCCGTACTGGTGGCTGCGTTGCCTGGTCGGGCCCTCCAACGAGACGAACCGGGCCGTGGCGGCGTATCACAAGGTCCTGGTGTGGGACATCGTCAAGGCGCCCGTGGTGACGCGGGCCGCCGACCGGGTGCTCAGCCCGGTCATCGGCAAGAGCCTGGTGGTGTACGTGACCAAGCCCGGGGACAGGGTCGCCGGCCTGCCCGACGCGCGTCCGAGCGTGCCGCGCGGGGTGCCGGGCCGGGGGCCGAGCAGGCCGAGGCAGGGGGCAGCAGCGTGACCACAGAAGAGCTCCGCACCGCCCAAGCCACGGTGCCCGAGGTGCCCGGGATCCTGACCAGCGCGGACGTGCTCGCGTCGGGCCACGCCATCGCAGCGGTCCAGCGCGCCGACGGCATGATCCCGTGGTTCGAGGGCGGCCACTGCGACCCGTGGAACCACGTCGAGGCGGCCATGGCGATGACCGTGTGCGGCCTGGTCGACGAGGCGGTCGACGCCTACCGCTGGCTGGTGCGCCGCCAGCTCCCCGACGGCAGCTGGTTCAACTACTACCAGGGTGACGGCGTGAAGGACCCGAGGCTCGACACCAACGTCTGCGCCTACCTCGCCGCCGGCGCCTGGCACCATCACCTGGTCACCGGCGACATCGAGCTGCTGGGCGAGCTGTGGCCGACCATTGAGGGCGGGATCGACTTCATCCTGCGCTTCCAACAGCCCGACGGCTCGGTCCTGTGGTCGCTCGACTCGGCCGGCCGCTCCGAGGGCTACGCGCTGTTGACGGGGTCCTCGTCGATCTACCACTCGCTGCGCTGTGCGGTGGCGATCGCCGAGTGCCTGGACAAGGACCGTCCCGACTGGGAGCTGGCGGCGGGCCGCCTGGGGCACGCCGTGGCGCACCACCCGGGCGCCTTCGCCCCCAAGGTCGAGTTCGCCATGGACTGGTACTACCCGATGCTCTCGGGCGCCCTCGAGGGTGAGGCGGCGCGCCGGCGCCTCGCCGAGGGCTGGTCGGCCTTCGTCATGGAGGGCCTGGGCGTGCGCTGCGTGTCCACCGGCGACTGGGTCACCGCGGCCGAGACAGCCGAGTGCGTGCTGGCCCTCGATGCCCTCGGCATGGACGGGCCGGCCCTCGATCTGTTCGCCGCCGGCCAAGGCCTGCGCCTCCGCGACGGGTCGTACTGGACCGGGATGGTCTACCCCGAACAAGAGACCTTCCCCGAGCACGAACGCACCACGTACACCTTCGCCGCCATGGTGCTGGCCGCCGACGCGTTGTCGAACACGACACCGGCGGCCGGGCTCTTCCGCGGCGAGGGCCTGCCCGCCTCCCTCGACCTGGCCGAGCCCCACTGCGGCGACGCCACCGAGGGCTGCACCGTCTCGGACCCGCGCCGGCGTTAGCCCGCCGTTAGCCGCGCATGGTCACCCGGCGCAGGACCCGCAGGCTGCCGCACTCGCCGTCGTCGACGAACTCGCCCGAGCCGAGCGCGGCCAGGTAGAGCTCGTAGGGCGGGCGCCCGCCGTCGGCGGGGTCGGGGAACACGTCGTGGATGGCCAGCCACCCGCCCACGGCGACGTGTGGGGCCCAGCCGCGGTAGTCGGCCCAGGCGGGCTCGTCCCCGTGGCCGCCGTCAATGAAACAGAAGACGAGCGGGCGGTCCCAGCGTGCGGCGAGGGTGGGGGAGTCGCCGACGATCCCGATGACGGAGCCCTCGAGCCCGGCGGAGGTGATGGTGCGGCGCCAATGCGGCAGGGTGTCGATGCGGCCGCCTTCGGGGTCGACGAGGTCGGGCTCGTGGTAGTCCCACCCGGGCTGGTTCTCCTCCGAGCCGCGGTGGTGGTCGACCGACAGCACGACGGCACCGGTGGCCTCGGCGGCGGCACCGAGATACACCGTCGACTTCCCGCACCAGGCGCCGATCTCGACGAAAGTCGATGGGGCGGCGCCCGTCACCCCCGCCCGCCCTGCACGCAGTGCCGCCTCGAAGAGTGCCTCACCCTCGTCGTCGGGCATGAACCCACGCGTCTGGCTCGCGGCACGGAACAGGGCGTGCGTGCGCTCGCTCCGCCCGGCGCCGCCTGGCGGTGGCGCTGCGGCCATCAGGTGGCGGACGTGCCGGCCGCGCGCAGTGAGGCGGCGAGCGTGCCGCGCTCACGTGCGGCGAAGGCGACGTTGACGTGCAACCGCTCGATCGACTGCGCCACCCGCCGCGGCCCCGAGGAGAGCGGGTGGTCGTCGAGGAAGGCGATGGCGCGCGCCGCAAAGTCCTCGTCGGCGCACAGGGCGGGGAGCGACTCGACGATGCGGGGCGGCGCGTTCTTCGGGAATCGCTCGAGCACCGTGTCCCACGACTCGGTCAGGAGCGTCCAGGTGGCCTGGTTGCCCACGCGGTTGGCCAGCAGAGCGCCGATGACCATGAACCCGTTCTGGCTGCGCACTTCTGTCATGGCGAGATCGAAGGTGCGCAGGCACAGGTCGACGTCGGGGAAGACGGCCAGCGCGCTGAGCGAGCGCATCTCCTCCTGCGGCGTGGCCGCGTTGCGGTAGCGCTCCAAGAGGGCTTCGTAGTCGCCGGGGCGGTCCAGCTCCGCCACCACGGCGAGCGTGGCGGCCTCGATGTCGGCGGGGATGGGAGCGCCCGAGCCCCCGCCGAGAGGCGAGGCGTCGAAGCGCCGAGCCGCCTCGGCCCGCACCGCGGCGTCCGCGCCGACCGTGCCCATGAGGTTGATGGCGAGGGCGCGCAACGACGGCGTCCGTTCCCCCTCCCCGGCGCTGGCGTCGAAGCCCAGGCGATCGAAGATCGGGCCGACCAGCGCGGCCACCGCCCGGTGCAGCGGGTCGCGGTCGCCCTCGGTGGCGATGCGGTTGGTCAGGGCCAGGGCGGCACTGACCGGCGCCCAGGGCGCCGGGTCCGGCTCGAGCCCAAGGCGGGAGGCCAGGACCAAGAACTCCTCGAGGCTCGAGTGACCCGCCAGCGTCGTGGCCCAGGTGTCGGCCAAGAGGTTGGCCCGCTCGAGCGGCGTCAGCTCGCCCATGCGCTCCGCCAGCCGCAGGCGATGCCCCCGCTCGTAGCCGGCGCGGAACATGCCCCACCCGCCGGCGTTGACGACGGCCAGCCCTTGGGCCGGCTCGTCGATGCGGGCGGGTTCGGTCCCGAGCACCAGGTAGCGCTGCGCCGCGCCGGGGGTGTCCGCGCCGGGGAGCGCCCGTACCGCCACCGGCACCCGCCACGCGGTCCCGATGGAGGATGTGGTCCCGGCCGGGACGGGGCCGAGAGCGAAGGGCTGCTGAGTCAACGTGTCGCCCTCGAGGGAGACGAGCGGGTGGCCGCCCTGGAGGATGAAAGTGTCCATCACGTCGCGCACCGGCGCGCCACTGGCGTCCTCCAGCGCGTCCCACAGGTCCGCGGTGACGGTGTTGCCGTAGGCGTGGGCCTTCAGGTACGTGCGCACGCCGTCACGGAACACGTCGGCGCCGATGTACTGCTCGAGCATGCGCAGGACGCCGCAGCCCTTCTCATACGTCAGCAGGTCGAACATGCCCTCCGCCTCCTTGGGCGGGCCGACCGGGTACTCGATGGGGCGGGTCGAGTGCAGGGCGTCGACGGCCAGTGCCGCCTCGCGTGACGGTGCGAAGCCGACCCAGCGGTCCCACGACGGGCGGAAGGCGTCGACGCACAACGTCTCCATGAAGGTGGCGAAGGCCTCGTTGAGCCAGATGCCCTCCCACCAACCCATGGTCACCAGGTCGCCGAACCACATATGGGCCAGCTCGTGCGCGATGACGTCGGCCACGCGCTCGAGCTCCGTGCGCGCCGCGCGTTCCTTGTCGATGAGCAGCGCCGTGTCGCGGAAGGTGACGCACCCGAGGTTCTCCATGGCGCCGGCGGCGAAGTCCGGGATGGCGACGAGATCGACCTTGTCGCCCGGGTACGGGATGCTGAAGTAGTCGGTGAAGAAGCGCAGCGCGAACGCGCCGACCTCGAGCGCGAAGTCGGCCAGCCCGGCCTTCCCCGGGGTGCAGACCACCCGCAGGGGCACGCCGTCGACATCGACCGTCCGGGTCGTCTCGAGCTTGCCCACGACGAAGGCCACGAGGTAGGTCGACATCTTCATGGTGGGCGAGAACCTGATGCGGCGCTTCTTGCCGACCGGGTCGCTGCCGACCACAGGTGAGTTGGATATGGCCTCGACGTCGGGCTCCACGATCAGTGCGACCTCGAAGACGGCCTTGCGGTCGGGCTCGTCGAAACAGGGGAAGCAGCGGCGCGCGTCGACCGACTCGAACTGCGTGGTGGCGATGGTCTGGACCTCGCCGTCGACCCCGGTGTAGGTCGAGCGGTAGAAGCCGCGCAGCTTGTCGTTGAGGGCGCCGGTGAAACGGCAGCTCAGCGTGCACGGGCCGGGCGCCAATTCCGAGGCCGGACCGAAGATCACCTGTTCGAGCTCGTCGTCGAAGTTCACCGTACAAGGCACGGTGCTGCCGTCCGCGGTGGCGACTTCGACGTCGCTCACCGCGAGCTCGGCCGCGTTGAGCACGATCTGCTCCACCGGCTCGAGGATGACGACGTCGATGGAAACGGTGCCCGAGAACGTGGCCGACGCGACGTCCGGCTCGATCTCAATGCGGTACGTCTCCGGCTCCACCGTGCGGGGGAGCCGGAAAGCTCCCGAGCCGTGCGCGAGTGCAGAGGAGTGACCTGGCATCCGGTGAAGGCTACCCGCGTCCTTGCGGGTAGTTTCTCGCTCCGTGCCTGACGACGACGCATCCACCGCCGACAACGGCGTTCCAACCCCCGCCATGGGGGACCACGACCTCGACGTGGTGGCCATCGGGTCGCCCCTGCTCGACGTGATCGACATGACGAGCGCCGAGCAGGTGGCCCAGATCGGTCTGGAGAAGGGCTCCATGACGCTCATCGACCTGCCGACGGCGACTGCCGTGCAGGAGCAGATGGCCACGCCCCGCTACGTCTCGGGGGGCTCGGTGGCCAACACGACGGCCGGCATCGCCGAGCTCGGTGGCACCGCCGGTTTCGTCGGAGCGGTGGCCGACGACGAGGTCGGGCGTACCTACAGCGAGCACCTCCGGGCCTCGGGCGTGGAGTTCGAGCCGCACGTGAGCGAGACCGCGGCCGGTGACGGCTTGGGCACGGGTCGCTGCATCGTGCTGATCACCGAGGACGCTGACCGGACCATGGGCACGTACCTCGGTGCCGCGTCCACGCTCTCGCCCGGGGGCGTGCCGACGTCGTTCGTGGCGCGGGGCTCGGTTGTCCTCCTCGAGGGCTACCTCTGGGACGTGCCCGCGGCCAAGGAGGCGCTGCGCCACGCCTCGGCCACCGCGCACGCCTCGGAAGGCTCGGTCGCGCTCTCACTGTCGGACCCCTTTTGCGTGAGTCGCCACCAGCGCGAGTTCCTCGACCTCTTGCTCGACGACGTCGACGTCCTGCTCGGCAACGAGGAGGAGCTCACGATGCTCTTCGGGGCGTCTTCGACGAAGGGAACCATCGCCGCCGCCGAGGAGACCGGGCTTCTCGTGGTCATGACCCGCGGCGCCCAGGGTGCAGTCGTGCTGACCGCGCAGGGCCCCGAAGAGGTGCCGGCGGCCCCGGTCGCCCGGGTCGTCGACACGACGGGGGCGGGGGATCTCTTCGCGGCCGGGTTCCTCTTCGGCCTGACGCACGGGCTGGGCCCGGTCGAGAGCACGCGCCTCGGCGGCGTGTGCGCGGCCGAGATCATCTCGCACACCGGCGCGCGGCCCGAGGCGGACCTCAAGGCGCTGGCCGCCGGCGCCGGGCTGCTGGCCGGCTAGCGGTCGTGCCGTGAGCCTTTCCATCGGCATCGTTGGGCTGCCCAACGTCGGCAAGTCCACGCTCTTCAACGCGCTCACCAACAACGAGGTGCTGGCGGCCAACTACCCCTTCGCCACGATCGAGCCCAACGTCGGTGTGGTCGCGGTGCCCGACGACCGCCTGGCCCGGCTGGCCGCGCTCTATGAGGGCGCGCCGCTCGTACCCGCCACCGTGACGTTCGTGGACATCGCGGGTCTCGTTCGCGGCGCGTCACAAGGAGAGGGGCTTGGCAACAAGTTCCTGGCGGCCATCCGCGAGACCGACGCCATCTGCCAGGTGGTACGTGCCTTCCACGACGACGACGTCGTCCACGTCGACGCGCGCGTCGATCCGGGCGGGGACATCGAGACGGTGAACACCGAGCTGATCCTGGCCGACCTCCAGACGGTAGAGCAGCGGTTGCCCAAGCTGGTGCGCGAGGCCAAGGGCAAAGCCGACCTCAAGGCGACGGTCGATGCCGTCGCCACGGCGGAGCGCCACTTGTCCGAAGGTCGCACGATCTCGAGCGCGGCGACGGCCGGCGAGGTCGACGTGCGGCTGCTCGGCGATCTGCACCTGCTCACGGCCAAGCCCTTCATCTACGTGTTCAACGTGGACGAGGGTGCGCTCGGCGACGCCGCCGCGGCCGAGGCTCTGGCCGCGAGCGTGGCGCCTGCCCCCGCCGTCGTCCTCTGCGCACAGATCGAGGCCGAGGTGACCGCCCTCGACCCCGAGGACGCGCGCGAGCTGTTGCACAGCTACGGCCAGGACGAGTCGGGCCTCGAGCAACTGGTGCACGTGGGCTTCGCCACGCTCGGGCTCCAGACCTTCCTCACGGCCGGCCCCAAGGAGGCGCGGGCCTGGACCATCCACGCGGGTGACACCGCACCCAAGGCGGCCGGCGTGATCCACACCGACTTCGAGCGCGGCTTCATCAAGGCCGAGGTGATCAGCTTCGAGGACCTCATGGCGGCCGGATCGGTGGCGGCCGCGCGCACCGCCGGCAAGGCCCGCATGGAGGGCAAGGACTACGTGATGCGCGACGGGGATGTGGTGGAGTTCCGTTTCAACACGTGAGCGAGGCCCGGGGCCCCAATACCTCGGCGAGCTACGGCCAGACGCCGCTACGTAGGCTACGTTTTGGGACACTCACGCTGTTTCGTCGCCACATGAACAAGAATGACCGCAGTGGCGTTTGGTCAACAGCTCGGTCCGCCGGCATCGGCCAGCCAGTTACGAGAGTTGCTGGCCCTTCTGAAGAACGTGGGACATTCAGACTTTCGCGATGCACGCGGCCCGATGGGGTTCACCCAGCGTCAAGCTGGGGGCAAGTTCACTCGCGACGAAGCGGCGGAGTTCATCGCCCAGCTTCTGGACCCACAGCCTGATGCAGAGGTCGCGGTGGGCGCTCCGACATGGCGGCAATCTGCGCAAGAGCAGATGATTAGAGCTCTGACGTCCGAACAACTTGCCGATGAGCTTCGTCGTCGCGGCTGGACCGCCATCGAGCCCTAGTCCCGGCGAAAATGGGCACCCTCGAGGAACGAATCTGAACCAGACCAGGGTCCTATCTGGGTGGCTGAATCGACTGGTCGCGCTCAATTTCTTCACAATTCACCCACTGTCCGAGATCTGTCCGAGATGACGACGCGGACTTCAGATCGGACCGGCTCAAGATCACCTCCCAGGCGGTCGACACTCCAGTTGTAACAAGCGTCCGGCGGCGCCCCACGTAGAGGGATCGGCCGCCTCCCGTACGCCTGAAGGGACCCGGAGGAGATGGTCACAGAGGAGGAATGGCAAGGCGAGATCGCCCGCAGCGACCGCCTCCGCTGGGTGAGCGTGGGCATCGGTCTGTTGGTGTTCGCAGTGATCTGCGTCCCGTGCATCATGGCTGGCCAGGCGTTGGCGTCGGGATTCGAGGCGGACTTGATCTCTGTCGCCATTCTGATCGGGGTGATCCTGCCCATCTCGACCGGTCTGCTGGTCATGAGCCAACGTCAACAGCGGCGGACCGACGAGAAGGTGCGCGACCTAAACGGCGAGCTGAGTCTCGCGGCCGCTGAGGCCGTGCGCCAAGCTGAGATCCGCGACCAGCTCAACGCCGAACTGAGCGCCGCCATCGCGTCGGCCGACAACGAGGCGAAGATTCGTGACTCGCAGGTGCAACGCCAGCGCTTCGAGAGCCGCCTGGCCAATGCCCTCGACATGGCCGAAGGCGAGCCTGAGGTGATCGACGTGATCGAAAGGTCTTTCGGCACGGTGTTGCCTGGTGCCCCGGTCGAGTTGCTCCTGGCCGACAACAGTCACGCCCACCTGCACCGGATGGCCGCGGTCGGACCGGACGGCGAGCCACCGAGCTGTGGAGTGGACTCCCCGGATCGCTGTCCTGCGGCACGCCGGGCACAGATCCAGACCTTCTCGGATAGTCACGACCTCGACGCCTGTCCCAAGCTGCGCAACAGACCACAGGGCCAGATGTCGGCGTTGTGCGTGCCCGTGTCCATCATGGGGCGCACGGTGGGTGTCATCCACGCCACCGGCGAACCCGGCGTGGAGGTAGAGGACGACCGGACCAACGACCTGGCCACGTTGGCAAAGCTCGCCGGGGCTCGGATCGGGCTGCTCCGGGTCATGGCCGAAACACAGCTGCAGGCCTCAACAGACACCCTGACCGGGCTGCTGAACAGGCGGTCCTTCTCCGAGCGGGTCGCCGCGGTACCCCCGCACCTCTACCCGGTTGCCGTGGCCATGGCCGACCTCGATCACTTCAAGGCGCTCAACGACACGTACGGGCATGAAACGGGAGACCGGGCCCTTCGGCTGTTCGCCCGCGTCCTGGGTGACTCACTGCGATCGAGCGACATCGTGTCGCGCTACGGCGGTGAGGAGTTCGCCATCACGTTCCCCGACTGCTCGGCTACCGAGGCGGCGCGAGCGCTCAATACGCTACGCGAACAGCTTGATGCCGCCATCACCGTAGGAGGTCTGCCGAAGTTCACTGTCAGCTTCGGGATAACAGAGGCCGAACCGGGGGAGGAACTCGATGCCGTCCTGCGGCGCGCCGACGACGCCCTGATGAAGGCGAAACACGAGGGCCGCGACCGCGTCGTCCTCCACGACGCGGTTCGCGGCGCCAGCCCCGTGTCGAACGAGGGTCGGGGCGAACTGGTCCCCCTGCTCGAGGAGGACTTCCTCCGGGCCGACTGACTAGTTCGACACCGAGGTTGCGCGGATCCGGTTGCCAGCCGCGACAGGCCGTCTGCAGCTCTGGGTCCGTCTGGCAGGTGGGTCAGTACTGCAGGGTGGCAAGGAACTCACGAACAGGTGGGAAGGCGGCGCCTGGGTCCTCGATGAAGGGCTCATGACCGACCCGTGGAAGTCGGACTCGCCGTGCGTTGCTAAGCCCTTCCATCAGCATCTGGCCGCCCGCGACCATCAGGGCGTCGCGCTCGCCGTAGAGAACGAGGGCCGGACAGCCGATCTCATGGAGTCGACCGGTGAGATCGGTTTGAGTAAACAACGCTTCTAGCTGCGGGACGTTGTCATTCGGAACGGGCAGGCCTGCGTTCGCAGTCCTCACCTTCTCGCGGACGGCGGGTATGCCCTCTTGCGTGACGTCCATGGCGGCGTAGCGGGCGGCCCGCTTGTGTTTCGACTCAGGGCGCCAAGACCAGGCGGTGATGTACCAGGCAAACACCGCGAGAGCCTTTGCCGCGCGAGCCGCGCCGAGGGCCCGCAGCGCGGGGACACCGATCTTGCGTGGGTTGCCCGTCGGGGTGGTAGCGACCAGGACCAAGCCGGCACACGCCTCAGGGTGGCGGAGGCAGTAGTTGAGTCCGACGAAGCCACCCATCGAGTGAGCGAGCACGCCGACACGCTCATAGCCGAGGTGGATCCTCAGCTCGTCGAGGTCGTCGGCCATCTGCTCGTAGGTGTAGGTGGCGCTCGGAGCGGATTCCGAGCGCCCGCTGCCTCGGTAGTCGTGAAAGACGATCGTGCACGCGTTCTCGAGCGGGACGAGGGCGTCAGCCAATGTCTGCGAGATGTTGGCCGGCCCGCCCTGGCAGGCCAGAAGAGGAGGCCCGCTACCCCGGACGTCGTACCAGAGTCGGACCTTGTCTGGGGTCTCGAAGTCCGCCACTCGGACGACACTAGGCACCGACGTCGAGGGCCAAGGTTCCGGGGAGCCGACGGCGACGGCCCGCTTGTCATCGACGAGGCTCCTCAACGGGGAGCGCGCGGCATGCCCAGTCCGATCATGGCGATGATGTCGCGCTGGATCTCGTTGGTCCCACCCCCGAACGTGAAGATGGTCTGGGTCCGGGCCTGCTGCTCGAGGCGGCCTCGGAGCACGGCTCCGGGAGACCCCTGGACCAGGTAGCCGGCTTGGCCGACCACTTCGAGGAGCTGTCCATACACCTCGAGGGCGAGCTCGGTTCCGTACACCTTGGTGGCGGACGCATCTGCAGGGTTCAGTCCTTTGTCGGAGGCCCACGCCACCTTCCAATTGAGCAGCTTGAGCACCTCGATCTTGGCCTGGACCCTGGCCAGGGTGATCTGGGCCCATTCGTGATCCATCACCGTGCGACCGTCCCCAAGTTCATGACCCTGTGCCCACCGCCGAACTTCGGTCAGACTTCGGAGCAACGCCGAGCTCGGGCAGATCGCCACTCGTTCATGATTGAGTTGATTGGTGATCAGCTTCCAACCTTGGTTCTCCGCTCCGACCAGATTCTCGGCGGGAACCCGGACGTCCTCGTAGAAGGTTGAGCTCGTGATGTCACCCGCAATCGTGGCCAACGGGACCCAATGGAACCCTGGGGTGTCCACCGGCACGATGAAGACCGACAGGCCTTTGTGTTTGGGGGCATCGGGGTCGGTGCGCGCGGCCAACCACACGTAGTCGGCGTACTGGATAGCGCTCGTGAAGATCTTCTGGCCGTTGATCACATACTCATCCCCGTCGCGTGTGGCCCGGGTTTGCAGGGAAGCCAGGTCGGTGCCCGCCGACGGCTCGGTGTAGCCGATGGAGAAATGCACCTCACCTCGGAGGATGCCGGGCAGGATCCGCTGCTTCTGCTCCGCGGTGCCAAGGGCCATGAGCGTGGGCCCCACGCTGTTCAAGGTGAGCAGGGGCAGTGGGACGCCCGCCCAGTGCGACTCCTCGACGAAGATCATCTGGTCGATGGCGCCTCGGGCCTGACCGCCGTACTCGACCGGCCACCCGAGGCCCAGCCATCCGTCCTGCCCCATCCGGCGGATGTAGTGGGTGTACGCGGGCTCGTCCAAGTCGGAGCCCTCGACTTCCGCCACCAATTTCTCGAAGTACTCCCGGAGTTGGCACTGCAGATCCTGTTGCTCCGCCGTGAACTCCAGGTGCATCGCGACCTCCGGTTGGGTGCTTCTCGCCGGTCTGGCGAGCATTATCGCAAGGATCCCACTTCGAGTATTGCTCGGGACACGTCACACAGGCCCGGGCGTTCGAAGGAGGAGGGGTCGATACAGCCGTGGATGCCTCCGACATCTTCGTGTGATCGGTCACGCTGACGGTGCGGCTGGCTCTTCGGTGTCACCTCCCAGCGCCTTTGTCAACCCGTCCAAATCCGCCACGGTCACAGTGAGCGCCGAATGGCCTCTTCTTCGCAACGGAGACGGCACTCTCTCCGTGAAGTGAATGCACACGCCTCCGTCGTGGTTCGTTCCAAAGGTCAAGCCGTCGTCAACACGCGACATACGCACGCCAACCGCCGTCCACCAGCGGTAGTTCCGGGTGACGTGGGCACCAGTGACATTTGAAAGCTGGGTAGCGACCTTGATGAGGCCGAAAGTCGCCACGAACGAGCCTTCATCGGTGAGTGTGACACCGTCCTTGGTTGGACGTAGCAAGAACGGCAACAGCACTGGCAGGTAGCGCTTGTCTACCGCGTAGCCGAAGTGCTCGGTCACGCTCACTACGTTATTCGTCTTCGTCGAGTTCGAGCCGGGAAAGGTCCCAGGCCGGCGTCCTGGAACCCCTACCCGTCGATGGCCGGCGAGCGCGCACCCAGCCGCGGCTCAACCGTTGGCGGCGGGCGTCGTCACCGAGAACGACGTCGTGATCTGCTGACCCTTTGCGTTGAGCACGTACCACAGCCCACCGTCCTGGTCGATGGCCTGGCCGGTGACCATCCCAGGCGTGATGTCCAGGTTGTAGGTATAGAGCGGGTGGCCCCCGTAGGAGAGCTGGGTCGAGCCGCCGGGTCGACGCAGCGTGCCCACCAGCGACGCGTCGACGCCCTTGCCCACTGTGAGCGCCCCGGACTTGAGCAGCGGTGGCCATTGCAACACGCAGCCGTCGTTCAGGCAGGCGCTGTGCGTCGGCGTGTCGGGGACGAAGTCGTAGAGCGTGTTGCCACCGCCGGTGGCGAGGATCGGGCCCTGCGGGGAGTGCTGCAGGGTGAGGGTGAGCGACGGGTTGGTGGTCGGCGGGGAGGACAGCGTCGTGACGTTCGAATTGCCGCACGCGCCGAAAAGCAGGGCCAGGCCGGCGAGGGCTGCCGGGATGACGAGGGCGGAGCGGCGCAGCCTCGGCCGCCTCACGATCCTGCGACGGGGACGTTGGTGCCCAGCAGCCAGCTGATGGAGGCGAGCGCGTCGGCGGTGGTCCAGTTCGGTCCCTCGGGGTTGTCGAGCTCGTGCACGCCGCCCTCGTTGAGCAGTGACGTGAGCTTCTGGTTGAGTTGACCCTTCATGTTCGGTGCGGTCGCGTCGACGAAGCGTTCGCGGCCGGAGGGGTCGATCAGGATGTAGCCGTCGGTGTGGTTGACGTCGTAGGTGAGCGGCTGCCCGGTCCACCAGTCGTCCTTGGGCGGCTGTTCCTCGGGGATCTTCTGGTATTCGACGCCGAAGGGCTTCCAGAACGCGGCGATCTGCGCGGGTGTGCCGGTCCAGAGGTCCCAGCTGGCGCCGAACTCCCTCTGGTAGGCGGCGAGGCGCGCCACCGTGTCGCGTCCGGGGTCGACCGTCGCCTCGACGAACACGACGCGGTGTGCCTGCCCGGCGGCGCCCAGGTCACGCTGAAGCGAGATGAACGCTCCGGTGACGAGCGGGCATTCGTCTTGGCACAGGGTCAAGAAGGGTGACAGCACCACGACCTTGCCGCGCAGCGCGGCAAGGGAGACGGTCTGGCCCTGTTGGTTTTCGAGCGCGACGTGCTGGGGCGTGGGCCGGTTGAGGATGAGGCCCTGTGACGGCGGCGGTGCCGCGGGCGCGTCGGAGCCGCAGGCGGACAACAGTGCGGCAATGGCTGCGAGGCCGAAGGTGGTGATCGTGGCCCGGCGGGGGCGGCGCAGACTCAGGTGTCGTCCTCCCCGGGGGGCAGGAAGGTGAAGGGGAGGTCGGCCAGGGTGATCAGCGTGGAGGCGATCCAGCGGGTGAGATCGTCGAAGACGGGCTTGATGGTCGACGTGTCCTCGAGCTGCTGCTCGCTGAAGCGGATGGAGCCCTCGTAGGTCGCCTCGGCTGCCCAGCGGTTGGCCGCGTCGCCGTCCATCCCGTCGGTGTCGGTGCGGACCTGCTCGATGGTCGTGGCGGTGCGGACCAGGTCCATGGGTTCGGCCAGCGGGCCGGCGGCGGGGAGGGCCGCCATGACTTTCTCGGTGTCGGGTGCCTCGGCCATGCGCTGGACGCGGAGGGCCACCTCGATCACGACCTCGGGCAGCTCGTCGGGCGGCTCGCCGATCGACCAGCTGCGGTAGGCCGTCTGGCTCCACGTCGGCCAGTCCACCGAGACGTCGGCGCGGACGCGGGGCGGCTGCTCCTCGCCCGGGAGGCTGTAGGAGGTCTCCCACGAGACGTCCCCCAAGAACACGTCGACCTGGAAGCGCTCCTCGACGGCCTGGCGTTGGAGCAGGGCCCGGTCGAACGAGGCGCGGATGGTACCGATGACGTCGACGAGCAGGTGGTCGAGCACGCCGGACGAGGATAGGCCCACCGCGCCAGGTGTTGGTTTCGCCCTGGTAGCCGCACGACCATCGGCTCTGCGGCCCAGGGGCTGCTGTTACCGTCGGACGCGTGAGGCAGGACTCGGTGTGGCTGGAGCGCAGGGTGACCGCCTATGCCCACCAAGGAGGTGCATGGGAGTCACCGTCGTCGACCCTCCATGCCATTTCCCACGCGCTCGAGATGGGCGCCACCGCCATTGAGCTCGATGTGCATGCCTCCGCCGACGGGGAGTTGGTGGTGTGCCACGACGCCACGGTCGACCGCACCACCGCTGCGCACGGGACCATCGCCTCGTTCACGCTCGCCGAGCTGCGCGAGATGGACTTCTCGTACTGGTGGATTCCCGGCGCCGATGTGACGCCGGGCCACCCGGCGGCTGACTACCCGTACCGGGGCCGGGCCCCCGCCGATCGCGAGTTCGGGATCGCCACCTTGCGCGAGGTGCTCGAGCGCTTCCCCGGCGTGGTGCTCAACCTCGACATCAAACAGACGGCGCCCGTCGTGGCGCCCTACGAAGAGGCCCTGGCCCGTCTGCTGGCCGAGTTCGGCCGCGGCGACGACGTGATCGTGGCGTCGTTCCTCGACCCGGCGACCGACGCCTTCCGCCGGCACGCGCCTACCGTGCCGACCTCGGCGGGCACCGTGGCGACGGCAGAGGCCTGGCGGGCGGTCCAGGCGGGGGAGGACGTGCCCGAGATGCCCGCCGTGGCCTTCCAGGTGCCCGAGCGCCGGGGCGACCTCGTCGTGGTCGACGAGCGCTTCGTCGCGGCGGCCCACCGAGCCGGCAAGGCGGTCCACGTGTGGACGGTCAACGACGCCGAGTCGATGGAGCGCCTGCTCGACTTGGGCGTGGACGGGATCATCTCGGACGTGCCGACCACGCTGTGCGGCGTGCTGGCCGCCCGAGGCGTTGCCTGGGACGGGAAAAGAGTCAGCTGAGTCGCCGGCGGCGCGCTGGTCGGCTCAGCCTCGGTCAGGCGGCGTCAGCCGCGGCCGCAGTTCGGCTTCTTGCCGTGGTTGGCCTTTTTCTTGGTGCGCAGCTTGCGCTTGACCGTTCGCTTCGACATAAGGGGGAGAGTCTAGACGGGCTGGCGGAGAGGGTCCGGTAGCCTCGCTCCAATGCGGTCCGGCTGGCTGCTCCGCGACGGGGGCGTGGTCTGCGCGCTCGAGATGGCCGAAACATCCGCCGAGCGCGGTGCCCTGCGCGGCCGGAGCGGCTGCGACGGGGCGCTCCATCTCGAAGGGGCCCGTGCGGTCCACACGGCGGGCATGAAGTTCGCCATCGACGTGGCCTTCCTCTCGGGCGACCGCGTCGTGGTGCGGGTGGCCCGGCTCAAGCCCTGGCGCCTCGCGATGGGCGGGCGCACCGTCCGGAGCGCGGTCGAGACCGAGGCGGGCGCCCTCGAGCGCTGGGGGGTGCGGGTCGGCGACCAACTCGAGGTGCGCGAGGTGCCGAACGGCGCCGTCAGCGACGGACCTTGAGCGAGGCGGGGCGCGGCCGCCTCGTCTTGGTGGCCACGCCGATCGGGAACCTCGACGATCTCTCACCACGGGCACGTGAGGTGCTCGAGTCAGCCGACCTGATCTGCTGCGAGGACACCCGTCGCACGCGGGCCCTTCTCTCCGCATCGGGGATCCCGGCGGGCGGAGCCGGAGGCGACCGCTTGCTCTCGCTGCACGGGCACAACGAGGCGGCCCGCCTCGAGCGCGTAGCGAGTGCGGTGGCGGGCGGAGCCACGGTGGCGGTGGTGAGCGACGCGGGTACGCCGGGGATCTCGGACCCCGGTGCCCTGGTGGCCGCCCGCTTGGCGTCGGCGGGCGAAATCGTCAGCACCGTCCCCGGTCCCTCGTCGGTGCTGGGCGCCCTCGTCGTGAGCGGGCTGGCCACCGACCGCTTCGCCGTCGAGGGGTTCTTGCCCCGCAAGGGCTCGGCGCGCCGCCAACGCGTGGCCGCGCTCTTGACGGACGAGCGCACGACGGTCGTCCTCGAGGCGCCGGGACGTATCGCCGCCACGTTGGCCGAGCTCGCCGGGGCCGAGCCGCAACGCGGTGTCGCCGTGGTGCGCGAGTTGACCAAGCTGCACGAGGAGGTCTGGCGGGGCACGCTGGCCGACGCCGCGGAGGAGTTCGCTGCGCGCGAGGTGCGGGGCGAAGTGGTGCTGGTGGTGCAGGGCGCGCCTGCACCCGATCCGGCGGACGACGCCGCGGTGGATGCGGCGGTGCGGGCCGCGCTGGGCGACGACCCCGACGCCGGCCCGCGCCAGGTGGCCGACCGCGTGGCCGTCCGGCTCGGCGTGCCGCGGCGGCGTGCCTACGAGGCAGCGCTGCGGGTGCGTGACGCGTGAACGCGTCCGTCCGGCCGAACGTGACGTCGCCGGTACGCTACCGGCCGTGCCTCCCTACTACCTGACGACGCCGATCTACTACGTCAACGACGCGCCGCACGTGGGCACGGCGTACACGACGGTGAACGCCGACGCGCTGGCGCGCTGGCACCGGCTGCTCGGGGATGACGTCTGGTTCATGACCGGGACCGACGAGCACGGCGCCAAGATCGTGGAGGCCGCCGAGGCCAACGGGATGACCCCCAAGGAGTGGACGGATCGGACCTCGGCTCGCTTCGTCGAGGCGTGGCGGCGTCTCGACATCGCCTACGACGACTTCATCCGGACCACCGAGCCGAGGCACTACGCCGTGGTGCAGCAGTTCCTCCAACGCGTCTACGACAACGGCTTCATTGAGCTGGCCACGTATTCGGGCCTCTACTGCGTGGCGTGCGAGGACTACTACACCGAGGACCAGCTGGTCGACGGGCTGTGCCCGGTGCACGGCCGACCGGTCATCGAGATGGAGGAGGACAACTACTTCTTCAAGCTGAGCGCCTTCGAAGACCGCCTCCTCGAGTACTACGCCAGCCACCCTGATTTCGTCCGGCCCGTCTCCAAGCGCAACGAGGCCCTGGGCTTCATCCGCGGCGGCCTGCGCGACGTGTCCATCACGCGAACCTCGTTCACCTGGGGCGTCCCGGTGCCCTGGGACAGCGGCCACGTCTTCTACGTCTGGTACGACGCGCTGATCAACTACCTGACTGTGGCCGGCTTCGGTGACGACCAAGGCGTGTTCGAGACCCGCTGGGGTGGCGCGCACCACCTCATCGGCAAAGACATCTTGAAGTTTCACTGCGTGTGGTGGCCGGCCATGTGCATGGCGGCCGGGATCGAGCCGCCGGAGGAGATCTTCGTGCACGGCTACCTGTTGATGGGCGGCCAGAAGCTGGGCAAGACCATGATCGCGGCGGGCGTCGCCGGCGAGGGCGACGACGCCATGCCGGTGCGGATCGGCGACGTCTCGCCGCTCGCCCTGGCCGACGACTTCGGCGTAGACCCGCTGCGCTATAACCTGCTGCGCGACGTACCGCTCGGGAGCGACGGTGACTTCTCCTATGAGGGGATCGTGGCCCGCTACAACGCGGACCTGGCCAACAACCTGGGCAACCTGGTGTCGCGCGTGACCACCGTGGTGCACTCGAAGTGCGGCGGCATAGGCCCGGCCTGTGCGCCGGGGAGCTCGCTGGCCACAGTCGCGGCCGGGGTGCTCGAGTCCGCCACGGCGGCCTGGGCGCGCTGGGCGCCGCACGAGGCGCTCGAGGAAACGTGGCGCCTCATCGGTGCTGCCAACGTGGAGCTCGAAGCAGCCGAACCCTGGAAGATGGATCCCGGGCCCGCGGTCGACGTCGTGCTCGGCGACGCGCTCGAAGTGCTCCGCATCGTGGCCGTGCTCATCGCGCCGGCGATGCCGTCCACGGCGCTGGAGGTCTGGCGCCGCATCGGCCTCTTGGGCGACCCCAACGCGGCGCTCCTGCCCGGCGCCGCGCTGTGGGGAGGGTATGGGGGCGGGACAGCGGTCGTGAAGGGCGATCCGCTGTTCCCCCGGCGCAAGTCCTGAGATGGGCTGGTTCGACTCGCACTGCCACATCCAAGAGGAGTTCTTGGGCGGCGAAAGTGACGCAGGAGGCACAGACGAGGCAGTGGTTGGCCTCGAACCCCTCATGGCCCGTGCCCGAGCCGAGGGTGTCGACCGCCTGATCTGCATCGGGACGGGCGTGACCACCTCAACGCAAGCCGTGGGCGTCGCCCGGGCCACCGCCAGAGCGCACTCCACGCCGCGGGCCTGGGCTTCCATCGGGTTGCACCCCCACGAGGCGAGCGAGGGGGTGGACGCCGTGGCAGACCTGCTGGCGCGCGAGCTGGCGCTGGGTGACGGTGCCGTGGTGGCGGTGGGCGAGTGCGGGCTCGACTACTACTACGAGCACTCGCCGCGCCAGGAGCAGCGGGAGGCCTTTGCCGCGCAGATCGCGCTGGCGCATGCGCACGGCCTTGCACTCGTCATCCACGCGCGCGACGCGTGGGATGAGCTCTTCGACATCCTCACGGCGGAGGGCGTCCCCGCGCGTACGGTCTTGCATTGCTTCACCGGTGGTCCCGACGAAGTCGACCGCTGCCTGAGCGCGGGCATGTTCGTCTCGTTCAGCGGCATCGTGACGTTCAAGAACGCGCAGGATGTGCGCGACGCCGCGACGCGCTGTCCACTCGACCGTCTGCTCGTCGAAACGGACAGTCCCTTCCTCGCGCCGGTGCCACACCGGGGCCGGACGAACGAGCCTTCGTACCTTCCGTTCGTCGGCGAGACGATCGCGGCCGTCAAGCAGTGCACGCTCACCGACGTGATGGAGCGCACCGCATCGAACGCGGCCATGGTGTTTTCCACAGCCAGCTAATGCACGTGCTGTTGTGTGTAATACGAGAACCTCGTGACCTGGGTGTTTGAGCTAGTTTTTGCAAAAAATGCGCCTCTGAACTGGGTGTTTGCCTAAATATCGCGAACAACAGGGTGTGTGACCTGGGAAAAGAGAGCGGCAAAACGTTTCGCAGGTTTCCTGGTTTGCGGGCCCCGCGATTGGTTATCTAAGTTCTCCAGAAACCCCTCGCCACCCGTGTGTCGGCGCGGGTGCACTGTGTCCCCGGAGAAGGGTGGAGCCCTGCGGAACCAGAGCACTGGGGGGAGGCGCCTGGGCGTCGCTGCAGTCATTTGCGGCGTACTCTTCGGCGCGCCTCTCCTGTTGTTGCAGAACTCGTCGGCCACCGCGTCGCGCACGCAAAGCGCGACCCGCACGATGCACGGCCTGCACGCCGCGCACGCGAGCGGTGCAGCGGGTTCACGTCGTGACGGTGTGAGCCTGCGGTCGCACCTCGTGGCGTATCGAGCGCCTGCGCCCTCGACGACGTCGTCGACCACCTCGACCACGGCGCCCGCACCGACAACGACGACCACGACGACGGCGCCACCTCCGCCGCCCACGACCACGACGACGGCGCCACCTCCGCCGCCCACGACAACGACGACCGCGCCGCCGGCGCCGACGAACAGTGAGCAGGGCGATGCCACGTGGTACCCCGAAGCGCCGGAAGGTTACTGCGCGAGCCCGACGCTTCCCTTCGGCACGGTGCTCACCGTGACCAACGACGCCACGGGGGTGTCGACGACGTGCACCGTCGACGACCGCGAGGCCGCGGGCTACCCGCGGGTCGTCGACATGTCGCCCGAGGGCTTCTCACAGATCGCAGACCCGAGCCAGGGAGTGGTGGAAGTCACAATCTTCTGGTGACCCTCTCCGGCGCCGACATCGCCCAGCTGCTGTCGGCCCACGGGATCCGGCCGAGCAGGGCGCTCGGACAGAACTTCGTCGCCGATGCCAACACCGTGCGCCGGATTGCCCGGCTCTCCGGTGCCGCGACGGGCTCCCGGGTCCTCGAGATCGGCGCTGGGCTCGGCTCCTTGACCCTGGCCCTGGCCGAGACGGGGGCCACGGTGGTGGCGGTCGAGACCGACCGCCACGTCGTGCCCGTCCTGCGCTCGGTCGTCGAACCGGCCGGGGTCGAGGTCGTCGAGGGCGACGCCATGACACTCGACCTGGCCACGCTGTTGGGGGACCGGGGTGCCGGGCCCTGGCACCTGGTGGCCAACCTGCCCTACAACATCGCCACGCCGCTCGTATTGCGGACCCTGGTCGAGGTACCTGCGGTGGCCCACCTGCTGGTCATGGTGCAGCGGGAGGTCGGCGAGCGGATGGCGGCGAGCCCGGGGCAGGCGGCCTACGGCGCCGTGTCCGTGCGCGTCGCCTACTTCGCTCGCTCCGAGGTGGTCGGCCGGGTCCCGGCGTCGGTGTTCATCCCGCGGCCCCGTGTCGAGTCGGTGCTGGTCCGCCTGGAGCGCCTGGCCGTGCCTGCCGTCGATCCCGCGCTCGTCTCCTACGAACGGCTGGACACCGTGGTGCGGGCCGGCTTCGCCCAACGGCGCAAGATGCTGCGGCGGTCCCTCGCCGGCGTCGTCGACCCCCACGCCTTCGAGCGCGCGGGCGTACGGCCCGACGCGCGGGCCGAGGAGCTCGGCGTGGCCGAGTGGGGCAGGCTGGCGGCGCTGTGAGACGGCTCCTGGCACCCGCCAAGCTGACGGTGTCCTTGCGGGTGCGCGGGGTGCGCCCCGATGGCTATCACGAGCTCGACGCGGAGATGGTCACGCTGAGCCTGGCCGACGAGCTCACCTTCGACGAGACCGGTGCGGGCTTCGTCGTCGAGGCCGAGCCCGGGACACGCGCCGACGAGCTGCCGGCCGCCGCGGAAAACCTCGTGGTCAGGGCGCTGCACGCGTGCGGGCGACGGGCGTCGGTTCGCCTGACGAAGCGGATCCCGCTCGGTGGCGGGCTCGGGGGCGGCTCGGCCGACGCCGCGGCCGTCCTGCGCTGGGCGGGCTGCGCCGACGCCTCGGTGGCGGCGGGCCTGGGCGCAGACGTCCCCTTCTGCGCGGTGGGCGGCCGGGCGAGGGTCGAAGGAATTGGTGAGCGCGTCACGCCGCTCCCCTTCGAGTCGCGCGACTACCTGCTGCTCCTCCCGCCCTTCGGGGTCGACACCGCGGCGGTGTACCGGGCCTGGGACGAGGACCCCTCCCACGATGCGCCCAACGAGCTGGCAGCTGCTGCGTTGGCGGTCGAGCCCCGCCTGGCCGCCTGGCGGGACGCGCTGGGCGAGCTGAGCGGCATCGAGCCGATCCTCACCGGCAGCGGGTCCACCTGGTTCGTCGAAGGAGGCCCGGCGGAGGCGGGTACGGCCTCGGTGGCCGAGCTGGAGCTGGGGGACCAGGCCGGACGGCTGCTCAGGGCGCGCACCGTCCCGGGGGACTGGAAAGGGGACTGAAGGAGCGAGGGGGGGTTCGGGCAACAGGCCGGCAGCCGGGGCACGGGCGCCGGCGGGTGATTCGTGCGCTACTTGCCCGCCCGGCGCTGCCAGCGGGTCGCCTTCAGCATCTTCTTGTGCTTCTTCTTGCGCATCCGCTTGCGGCGCTTTTTGATCAGCGATCCCATGTCGTGCGGCAGGCTAGCGGTCTGGGGGACTGACTGCCAGGTCGCTCCCGGCGCGAGGAGGCACCAATGAGCTTCGAGATCGTCCGTCTCGACCACGTGCAGCTGGCCATGCCACCGGGCCGCGAGGACGAGGCCGAGGCCTTCTACGCCGGTCTTCTCGGCTTGGCGCGTGTGCCCAAGCCCGAGGCGCTCGCCTCGCGGGGCGGTTGCTGGTTCACCCGCGGCGCGACCGCGGTGCATCTCGGCGTGGAGGAGGACTTCCGTCCGGCTCGCAAGGCCCACCCGGCCTTCGTGGTCCGCGGGCTGCCCGCCCTGGTCGCAGCGTTCGAGGCCGCCGGGATCGCGGTGCGGCCGAACCCCGACGCCGAGGCGGGGCGGGGGGCCTACGTCGACGACCCGTTCGGGAACCGGATCGAGCTGGTCGAGGAGTGAAGCGGGGGACCGTGGAAGGAGACACCGGCGGGGGCGGCGTCGGGTTCAGCCGCCCCCGCCGGCGGGATCGGTGGTGAAAGTGGCGATCTCCCATTCCACCGGGGGTACTGCCAGTCTGCGTCCGCCATCTGGGGCCGACGTTGGGGTTCTCTAAGAAGTCGCGAAGAATGGGGGAGTGGTCCCGTCCCCTGGCGATGGGGAACGGGACCACCTTCACCCCCAACACTCAGGGACCCCGCCAAGGCGGTGGCAGGGTCGACCCGAGGCCCTGGGATGGTAGAAGCCTGAGATTTACTCGAGCAAGCCCGCGGGAAAACTCAGTCGTCGGGCGCGGAGACGGTGGGCAGGCGCATGGACATGCGGGCGCCGCCGGCGGGGTCGTTCTCGGCCAAGATCGTGCCGCCCTCGCCCTTGACCACTTGGGCGACGATGGCCAGGCCCAGGCCCGATCCGGGCAGCCCACGGGCAGCCGGAGAGCGATAGAAGCGGTCGAAGATGTGCGGGAGGTCCTGCTCGGCGATCCCCGGACCATGGTCGTGCACGACGACCGCCCCCTCCCGGCACAGGACCGAGACGGACTGGCCCGGCGGGCTCCACTTGCGCGCGTTGTCGAGCAGGTTGCCCACGGCACGGCTGAGCCGGTCGGGATGTGCCTCGACCCAGCACGGGGCGGCGTCGAGCTCGAACGTCACGTCCTTGGTCCGCCCGTGCGTGCTCTGCACCGCGACGGCATCGCGCACGAGCAGGTCGAGGCGGAGCGCCTCGGGCGCAGCCGGCTGCTGGTCACCGCGCGCGAGCTCGGCCAGGTCCCCGACGAGATCTGTCAGCTCCTGGAGCTGGACCAGCACGTCGTCGACGAGGACGTTGCGATCCTCTTCGCTCAGCTCGTCGACGCGGCGGATCACCTCGAGGTTGGTGCGCAGGCTGGTGAGCGGCGTGCGCAGCTCGTGGGAGGCGTCGAGGACGAGCTGGCTCTGGGCCCGGCGAGAGGACTCGAGCGCCTCGAGCAGGCGGTTGAAGGTACGGCGCAGGCGCCCCAGCTCGTCCGGACCACCGGGTGAGAGGCGGCGCGAGACGTCGGTCGTCTCGGCCAGGTCCTCGACGGTGTGCGTGAGGGAATTGAGCGGGACGAGCGCGGTGCGGCCGACGAGCCAGCCGAGCGCGACGGCGAGCAGCACGCCGATGAGGGCCACGACGCCGAGCAGCAGCGCGAGCTTCTTCAGCTCCGAGCTGACGTTGAGCAGCGTTGCGATCTGCAGGGCGCCCCCCTCGCGGAGGATGCCCGCCGGGACCAGCGCGTCGTCGGGCAGGCGCTCGACGTACTCGCGCATCTGGCTGCCGTCGACGGTGACGGTCGTGAAGAAGGCGGGAGCCAGGTTGTTCGCCACGAGCCGGACCTGACCCGTCACCGGCAGTCCTCCCCCGGAGACGACCGCACCGCTGGGTTCGATGACCTGGCCGAGGGTGGCGGTGGTGGAGCCGATCTCCTCGCCGGCCACGACCTTCTGCGCGGCGGCAGTCAGCGAATTGTCGGCCGCCTGGAGCAGCGTGTTGCGCGCCACGAAGAAGGCCGCGAACGACGCGGCGAGCACGGCCACCACCACCGCGACGGTGGTCGCAAGGACCAGGCGCGTCCGGAAGGTCACGCGTTCACGAGTCCCGCAGCACGTAACCCACGCCGCGCACCGTCTGGATGCAGCGCGGCTCGCCACCCTCCTCGAGCTTGCGGCGCAGGTAGCCGACGTACACCGCCAGCGAGTTCGTGCCCGAGTCGAAGTCGAAGCCCCAGACCCGGTTGAGCAGGACATCGCGAGTGAGCACCTGGCGTGGGTGGCGCAGGAACATCTCGAGCAGGTCGAACTCAATGCGAGTCAGCGTGAAGGTGCGCTCGCCGCGTTGCCCCTCGCGTGTGGAGAGGTTCAAGGCGAGGTCCCCGACGCGCAGCAGCCCGCCCTCGCCCTCGAAGCGCCGCCGCAGCAGCGCGCGCAACCGGGCGAGCAGCTCGGCCAACGCGAACGGCTTGACGAGGTAGTCGTCGGCCCCGGCATCGAGCCCCTGCACCCGGTCGTCGACGGCGTCGCGCGCCGTGAGCATGAGGACGGGTGTGTCGTCGCCGGCGGCCCGCATGCGGCGGCACACGGTCAGGCCGTCGAGATCGGGCAGCCCGAGGTCGAGGATCAGCGCATCGGGGGGCGACTGTGCCAGTGCCTCGAGTGCCTCCCCGCCCGAGGGCACCGTGGTCACGTCGTAGCCCTCGAGGCGGAGGGCCCGGTCTATGGAGCGGCGGACGGCGAGGTCGTCGTCCACCACCAAGATGCGCACGAGACAGAAGCTACCGCCGGACTTCGTCCGGGCTCGGGCGCGGCGTGCCTAACCTTGAGCGGGCACTCGCCTCGGTCCGGGGTAGTTCAATCGGCAGAACGTCGGCCTTTGGAGCCGGATGTTGGAGGTTCGAGCCCTCCCCCCGGAGCGCCGATCTTCAGCGACCGGACGCCTCGTCCTGCTCGGCCAGTTGCGCGAGGTACTCGTTGTAGGCGGCGAGCTCGGCGTCCTCTCTGTCTTGTTCTTCGTCTTGTTGGTCTCGAGCTGTGTGGTCGTGTCCGGTCGCACTCGCCAGACCGCGCGCGGCGCCGGCGGATGCCGGGGCGGTACCGGTCTGGCCGCCGGAGCCGTTGGTCGCGGCTGCGTGCGGCTCCTCCGCGCTGGCCTCGTGCACGAGGCGCCACCACATGTAGATGGCGTAGGCAGCAAAGAGCGGCCACTCGAAGACGTAGGCCCACGAGAGGCTGTTGCCGCCGAGGGCGCGGTGGATCTGCCACACGCACAAGGCCATGAAGCCCGGGACGACGATGAGGACGACAGCGTGCAGCTTGAGCGCGCGCCGCGAGAACCAGAGGCGCGTGTCCATCAACCTTCGGGGTAGAGGAATTCGCGGATGATGGTTGCGAGCTCGAGCGGCCGGTCGCCTTGCACGCTGTGTCCGGCACCTTCCACGCCGATGACCAACGCCTCGGGCTGGCGGCGCAGCAACTCTGTGACGTCCTCGTCGCCGACGACCGACCAGGCCAGGCCGCGCACGAGCAACACGGGGACGGTGAGCCGCGAGACCGCGTCCCACAGATCGGCGAACTCGGGGTGTCCGGCGGCGCCCGAGGGGTCGGTGCGGAAGCGGGCGTAGCGCCAGACCCAGCTGCCGTCCTCGCGCTGGACCGCGTTGTGCAGGATGCCGCGCCGTAGCGAGGACTCGGTCCGGCCCGGATTGTGCTCGATCGTGCGCGCCAGCAGGTCATCGAAGCTGTCGAAGCTGGCGGGGCCGTTGACGAAGTTGGTGATCGGCGCCGCCCTCTCCGCGTTGACGCCGGGGGTGACGTCGACGAGCACGAGCGCGCGGACGAGCTCGGGCGCATGGTCGGCCAGCGCCAGCGACGAGATGCCACCGAGCGACATCCCGACGACGCCACGCGCCTCGGGCGCCAGCTCGGCGATGACCGTGGCGAGGTCCCGCCCGTTGCTGGTGGCCGAGATGGAGCCGTCGGGCCCGCCGTCGGAGTGGCCGTGGCCGGGCAGGTCGACGGCGAGGAGCGGACGGCCGAGCGCCAGCGCGACGGTGTCCCAGGTGTGGGCGTTCTGCGCGCCGCCGTGCACCAGCACCAGCTCGGGCTTCCCGGTGCCGGCGCCCCAGAGCAGACTGGACATGGTCCGGCCGGGGTCCACCTCGACCTCGACGCGCTGCACGTCGGGCGGGCCGTTGTAGGGGATGCCGAACTCGGCGGCGTTCTCGTGGAACAGGCCGAACTCGTCGTAGGGAATTAGCCCCGGCACGCAACGAGTGTCCCATACACACGCCGGGCATCTTGGCGGGCTAAGAATGCGGCCGTGCTCGAGCGCCGTCTCTCCGCCGTGGTCCTGGCCGCCGGTGAGGGCACCCGCATGCGCTCGGAGCGGCCCAAGCCGCTCCACCTCCTGTGCGGCCGGCCGATGATCCTGCACGTGCTCGACGCCATGGCCGAGATCGACGTGCGGAGGGTCGTCGTGGTGGTCGGTCACCGGGGCGAGTGGGTCACCAAGACCCTGGTGCAGCACGCGCCATCGAGCATGGAGATCGAGTTCGTCGAGCAGCTCACGAGGACCGGCACGGGCGATGCGCTGGCCGTCGGGCTGACCGGCCTGCCCCACGACGATGACGACGAGGTCGAAGACGTCGTGGTGCTGCCCGGGGACACACCGCTGCTGCGGCCCCAGACGCTGGCCACGTTGGTGTGGGCGCACCGGGCCGAGGACGCCGGGGCCACCGTGCTCTCGACGATCGTCGAAAACCCGACCGGCTACGGCCGCGTGGTGCACGGCAAGGACGGTGCGGTCACCCGGGTGGTGGAGGAGGCCGACGCCACCGAGGAGGAGAAGGGGATCGACGAGGTCAACACCTCCATCTACTGCTTCCGCCGGAGCATCCTGGCGCCCACCCTGCGCCGGCTCAGCCCGGCCAACGCCCAGGGCGAGTACTACCTCACCGACGCGATCGGCGTGTTGCACAGCGCCGGTTACACCGTCCGCTCGCTCGTCCTGCCCGACTCGATGGAGGCGGCCGAGATCAACGACCGGGCCCAGCTGGCCATCGCGGAGGCCGAGCTACGCGACCGCATCAACGAGCGCTGGATGCGCCGGGGCGTGACCATGTGGGACCCCGAGCGCACCTACGTGGACGCCGAGGTCACGCTGGAAGCGGACGTGTCCCTGCTCCCGGGGGTGATCCTGCGCGGCGTGTGCCGGATCGGGGCGGGAGCCGAGATCGGGCCCAACGCCATGCTGACCGACAGCACGGTCGGGGAGGGCGCGGTGGTGAGCGAGTCGGTGTGCACCCGGGCGACGATCGGGGACGGCGCACGCGTCGGCCCCTACAGCGTGCTCGAACCGGGGGCCGAGGTGGCGGCCGGCGACGAGGTGGCCCCGCACGGCGTCGTGGCCGGTCCCGGCGCCTGAGTCCCGAGCCCGGAGCCTGAGCCCGGAGCCCGAGCCGCGAGCCCGAGCCGCGAGCCTGAGCCGCAACGAGTCGAGACGGGGCGAACGGCGGGGCAGTAGCGTTGGGGACCGTGGAGCTGATCCCCCGGCGACGTTTGGAAATGGTCTCAGGGCGTGCACATCCGGCGCTCGCGCACGACATCGCACGCCACCTGGGTGTCGAGCTCGGGCAGGCAAACCTGCGGGAGTTCGCCAACGGCGAGATCTACTGCAAGTACGACATCTCCATCCGCGGCTGCGACGTCTTCATCATCCAGACGCACGCCACCCCGGTGAACGACTCGCTGATGGAGCAGCTCATCATGATCGACGCCGCCAAGCGCGCCTCGGCCAAGCGCATCACGGCGGTGTGCCCCTACTACGGCTACTCGCGCCAGGACCGTAAGTCGACCGGGCGCGAGCCGATCACGGCCAAGCTGGTGGCTGACATGCTCTCGGCGGCGGGGGCCGACCGGGTAGTGAGCGTCGACCTGCACTCGGGTCAGATCCAGGGATTCTTCGACACACCGTTCGACCACCTGGTGGCGGCACCGGTGCTCGAGGCCTACATGAAGGAGCACTTCGGCGACGACGTCGTGGTGGTGGCCCCCGATGCCGGGCGGGTGAAGGTGGCCGAGCGCTACAGCCAGCACCTGGGGTGCGACCTGGCCCTCGTCTACAAGACGCGGCCGCGCGGTACCTACAACGAAGTGCAGGCCCGCCACGTGATCGGCGACGTGGATGGTCGCCACTGCGTACTCATCGACGACATGATCGACACGGCCGGGACGATCTGTGCCGCGGCCGAGCTGCTGGCCGAGGCCGGGGCGTCGGAGATCTGCGCCATGGCCACCCACGGCCTGCTGTCGGACCCCGCGGTGGACCGGCTGAAGGCGTCGCCGATCTCACGGGTCGTGGTGACCGACACGCTGCCCGTGGCCGAGGACCGCACCTTCGACAAGCTCGAGGTGCTCTCGGTGGCCAAGATCATCGCCGACGCCATCGACGCGGTGTTCGAGGACACCTCGGTTTCCGAGCTCTTCGGCGGGGACAACCTGGTCTAGGGGTTTCGGCCCCGGGCGGGGTCCGGAGGGTCGCCGTCCCGCCGGGCGGCTACGCTAGAGGGCCGTTCGCCGGAGGCTTGCCGCCGTCCGTGGACACGTTCTTGCCACCCCGAGGAGATCCGTTATGGCCGAAGTCGTACTCGCTGCCGAGGTTGGGCGCCCCCTGGGCTCGCGCGCCGTTCGCCGGCTGCGTCGGGAGGGGAAGATCCCCGGCGTCATCTACGGCCACGGCACCAACCCGGTGCCGGTGGCGGTCGGCGCCCGCGAGCTGCGCGTGGCCCTCAACAGCGAGGCGGGGGCCAACCAGCTCCTCTCGCTCGACACCGGCTCGGGCACCTACCTGACGATCGCCCGCGACATGCAGCGCCACCCCGTGGCGCAGACGGTCACCCACGTCGACTTCGTCATCGTGCGCCGCGACGAGGTCATCGAGCGCGGATGTGCCGATCACCGTGGTGGGCGAGGCGATCGAGGTGCACCACGGCGACGGTCTCGTGGAGCAGCAGATGTTCACCCTGCCCATCAACGCCCTCCCCAGCGACATCCCGACCGCCATTGAGGCGGACGTCAGCGAACTGACCATCGGCGGGCAGGTCCGGGTCTCGGACCTCGTGCTGCCCGCAGGCGTGACGACCGACGTCGACCCCGAGACGACCGTCGTCGTCGGCCAGCCGCCACGCGTCGTCGTGGAGGAGGCCGCCGAGGGCGAGGCCGTGGAAGGGGCGGCCGAGGGAGAGACAGCGGCCGCCGAGCCGAGTGCGGAGGCATCCGGGCCCACGTCCGAAGAGGGCTAGGCGCTGCGCCGCCCCTTCGCCCGGCCCGAGCGCCGGGGCACCCCGGCGGACCTGCTCGTCGTGGGGCTGGGCAACCCGGGAACGGAGTTCGCCGGGACCCTGCACAACGCGGGCGCCGACACCGTGGAGCTGTTGGCCGAGCGGCATGGCGCGTCCCTGCGCGGCGAGAAGGGTGTGGCGGCGCGGGCGGCGATGGTCACCATGGGGGGCCGGCGGGTGGCGCTTGCCGTACCGACGACCTACATGAACGAGTCCGGGACCGCGGTGCGCGCGCTGGCCCGCCGCTTCGGGGTCACCGATCCGGCGACCATCGTGATCGTGCACGACGAGCTCGACCTGCCGCCGGGCACCGTGCGCCTGAAGGCAGGCGGCGGCCTGGCGGGCCACAACGGGCTGCAGTCGGTCAAGTCTCATCTGCACTCCGCGGATTTCCTCCGGGTGCGCATCGGCATCGGCAAGCCGCCGAGCGCGGCAGCAGGGGCTTCGCACGTCTTGCGCCGGCCGCCCAAGGCAGTCCGCGAAGCCCTCGCCTCGGCCGTGGAGGTCGCGGCCGACGCGGTCGAGCGCATCGCCGCCGACGGCATCGACGCGGCCATGGCGTGGTGTCACGCGCTCCCGAGCTAGTCGTGCCGAGATGACGACCGTCCCCACCCGCGCCGCGTCTTCTCCGTCCCCCGGCGCGCTGGCCGCCCTCCCGCGCCTGCTGCGGACGGATCCCGTGCTGGCGGCCGTCATCGGCGCGACGGACGCCACCGTCGCCGTCCCCGAAGCGGCACAAGCGGTGGTCGTCGCGGCATTGGCGGCTTTCACCGAGCGCGCACCCCTCCTCGTGGTCACTGCAACCGGGCTCGATGCGGAGCGCATCGGCGACGACCTCTCCTGCCTCATGGCGGCACCGCCGAGCGACGAGGGCCGCGTCGTCGGCGCGGTCGGCGGTCCGGTCGTGGTGCTGCCGGCGTGGGAGACGCTGCCCTTCGAGCGCGTCAGCCCCGAGGTCGAGACCATGGGGCGGCGACTTGCCATCCTCGATGCGCTCACCGGTGCGGGTGACGGCTTGATCCCAGCTCCGCGGGTGATCGTGACGCCGGTGCGCGCGCTGCTCCAACGACTCGGCCCCCTGGGCGTGACCGCACCCGTGGTGGTACGTCGGGGTGACCAGCTCGAGCTCGATGCGCTCCTGCCCGAGCTCGTGTCGCGTGGGTACCGGCGCGAGCACCAGGTGGAGCACCGCGGGGAGTTCGCGGTGCGCGGCGGCATCGTCGACGTGTTCCCCTCCACGGCGGACGAACCGGTTCGCATCGACTTGTGGGGCGACGAGGTCGACCGTCTCACCGCCTTCTCCGTCAGCGACCAACGCTCGTCGGGGGACCTCGACGCGGTCGCCATCTACGGCTGCCGCGAGCTCGTCCTCACAGAGGAGCTGCGGTCAGCGGCCGAGCACCTGGCGGTGCGCCGGCCCTGGGGCGCATCGGTGTGGGACCGCCTGGCCCGCGGCGAGCAGTTCGACGGCATGGAGTCGTGGTTGCCCTTCGTGGAGTCCACCGAGCGCGTCCTGCCGGACCTGTTGCCGGCGGCCGGACAGGTGCTCCTCGTCGAGCCGCGGCGCATCAGGGACAGGGGCGCGCAGCTCCTCGATGAGGAGGCGGCTCTGGCCGAGACGCTGGCCGCCACATGGGGGGCCAAGGAGGGCGAGGAGGATGCCTTCCCGCGTCTGCACCTCCCCTTCGAGCGCCTCTTACGCGACTGTCCGGCCCCGGTCACCACGATGCCGCCCGTCCCCGAAGGCCCCACGGTTCCTGCACTCGCCGTGCAGCGCTTCGACCCGGTGGCGGGAGATCCGGCGCGGCTCGCCGCAGGGGTGACGCGGCTGGTGGATGAGGGGTTCGCGGTCACCCTGTGCGCCTCCACCGGCTCCGGTGCGGCCAGGCTGGCGGCGACCCTGGCCACCCACGGGGTCCACGCCCCGCTGCTCGACGTGGCGCCGGGCACTCCGGGCGTCGCGGTCGTGGCGGCACCCATCACCAACGGGTTCATCCTGCCCGGCGCGTCGGTCGCGGTGCTCTCGGAGACCGACGTCACCGGCCGGCGCATGCCGCACCGCCGTGCCAGACCGCGGGCGCGGGCGGCCGACGGCTTTTTCGACGACCTCGAGGTCGGCAGCTTCGTCGTCCATCGCCAGCATGGCGTGGCGCGCTTCGACGGCGTGACGACGCGGACCATGGGCGGCACGACGCGGGATTACCTGATCCTGCAGTACCGCGGCTCGGACCGCCTGTACCTGCCGGTGGAGCAGATCGAGGCCATCACCCCCTACAGCGGTGGCGAGTCGCCGACGCTCTCGAAGATGGGCGGCGCGGACTGGCAACGAACCCGGGCCCGGGCCCGGGCCGCCGCCGGCGAGGTCGCGGCCGAGCTCGTCGAGCTGTACCGGCGGCGCCTCGCCGTCGAGGGTCACGCGTTCGGCAGCGACACGCCCTGGCAGAGCGAGATGGAGTCCTCCTTCCCCTTCGTCGAGACCGACGACCAGCTCAAGGCGATCGCCGATGTCAAGGCCGACATGGAGGAGCCGCGGCCGATGGACCGGCTCGTGTGCGGCGACGTCGGCTTCGGCAAGACCGAGGTCGCCATCCGCGCCGCGTTCAAGGCGGTCCAGGACGGCACCCAGGCCGCAGTGCTCGTCCCCACGACGCTTCTGGCCAGCCAGCATGCGCAGACCTTCGCCGACCGCTACGCGCCCTACCCGGTCCGTGTCGAGCTGCTGAGCCGCTTCCTCTCACCGGCGCAGCAGAAGGCGGTGGTGGACGGACTGGCCGATGGCAGCGTCGACGTGGTGGTCGGGACCCATCGCCTCTTGGGCCAAGACGTCGCCTTCAAGCGGTTGGGCCTCCTCGTCGTCGACGAGGAACAGCGGTTCGGGGTCACGCACAAGGAGGCCGTGAAGCGGATGGCCGAAGGTGTCGACGTCCTGACGTTGACCGCCAGCCCCATCCCGCGCACGCTGGAGATGGCGCTCACGGGCATCCGCGACCTCAGCATGGTCAACACACCGCCCGCGGACCGTCGCCCCATCCTCACCTACGTCGGCGAACACGATCCCTCCGCGGTCAGCGAGGCGCTGCGGCGCGAGCTCCTGCGCGAGGGCCAGACGTTCTACGTGCACAACCGTGTGTCGGACATCGACCGGGTCGCCCGAGAGCTGCGCGACCTCGTGCCCGAGGCGCGCATCGCCATCGCACACGGCCAGATGGACGAGGGCAGCCTCGAAACGGTGGTCCTCGATTTCTGGGAGCGCCGCTACGACGTCTTGGTGTGCACCACCATCATCGAGTCCGGCATCGACATGCCCTCGGTCAACACGCTGATCGTCGACCGGGCCGACCTCCTCGGTCTCGGGCAGCTGCACCAGATCCGTGGGCGCGTGGGGCGCGCCGGGCAGCGCGCCTACGCCTATCTGTTCCACCCGGCGGACCGGGTGCTCTCCGAGCAGGCCTACGAGCGCCTCCGCACCATCGGCGAGCACACCGAGCTGGGCTCCGGGTTCAAGATCGCCATGCGTGACCTCGAGATCCGCGGCGCCGGCAACATCTTGGGCTCCGACCAGTCGGGGCACATCGCAGCGGTCGGTTATGACCTCTACGTCCAGCTGGTCGCCGAGGCCGTGGCCGAGGCCAAGGGCGAAGCCCGCCCCGCGCCGCCGCGCATCTCCGTCGACGTCCCCGGTGACGCACACCTCCCCAAGGACTACGTGGTGGCCGAGGATGCCCGGCTCGAGGCGTACCGTCGCCTCGCTGGTGCCGGCACCCTGGCCGACGTGGAGGACATCGGCGCCGAGTGGGTGGACCGCTACGGCCCGCTCCCGGCACCCGCGCAGGGGCTTTTGTCGCTGTCCCGGCTGCGTGCCAGCGCGCTCGAACGGGGGATCACCGAGATCGCCATGAGCTCGGTGCGACCCGGAGGGACGCGCCAACCCGTGGTGCGGGTCGCGCCCGTGGCGCTGCCCGCCAGCGCACAAGTGCGCCTGCGCCGGGTGGCACCTGGTGCGACGTACCGGGAGGACACGGCGCAGCTTCTGGTGCCCATCAGCGACGGCGACTCGCCAGCGGACACGGTGCGCGGGGTCATCGAAGAGCTTTTGCCCACGGCTGATGCGGGACGCGACGGGGGCACCTTGTAGCATGCGCGGCGCGTGAAGTGGTTCATCGTCCTCCTCGTCCTTCTAGGCGGCGGCCTCGCCGCAGCCGCGTTCGCGTTGCCCACCAACGCGGCCGTCGTGAACGGCTCGGAAATAAGCCAGGCGTCACTGAACTCGGACGTCAGTGCGATCGCCGACTCCGCGGACTACCAGTGCTACCTGAACTCGCAGGCGTACTACTCCTCGGGTGGCGGGCAGCTACCTCCGGTGACGGGAGCGGGCACCGGGCAGAACCCCGGCGACAACCCAACCGCGACCACCGCCTTCGCCGCCACATACCTCGACACCGAGATCAGGAACGAGATCGCCCTGCAGGTGGCCGACCGGTACCACGTCACCGTCACCCAGGCCGACCTCGCCGCCGCCCGGACCGCACTGACCAATGAGATCTCAGGCGTCATCGGTCAGGTCGCGCAGACCGCACAGGGGGACAACCCCCACTACACCTGCAGCGTGACCGGTCAGCCCGTCTCGGGCCACGAGGTCCTCACGTCCATGCCCGCCTCCTTCGTGGACCAGCAGGTCCAATTCGACGCCACGGTCACGACGCTCCAGGAGGACCTCGCCGGCATCGGATCGAGCGACGCAGACCTGCAGCGCTACTACGAGTCCCACCGCTCCCGGTTCGACACCGCGTGCTTCACCGTCGCCCCCTACCAGAGCGAGGCCGACGCCAAGGCGGCGGCGGCTCAGGTGGCCTCCGGGACGCCCTTCTCCGAGGTGGCGTCGCAAGCGCAAGGGGGTGCCCAGCCCTGCTCGGTTTTGTCGGACATCGTGGCCGAGCTGCCGGCCGGCTCGAATCTGGGCAGCCTCCCCACCGGCACCGTGTCGGCTCCCATCAACGACAACGGCACCTGGCTGCTGGTCCAGATCACCTCGAGGACACCGACGCCGTTCACCAAGGCGCAGTCCTCGGTCTCCGAGGCGGTCCAGGCGGTGGGCGCCAAGGCGACGGAGGCCGCGCTGGGCGCGGCCGAGCGCCACGCGTCGGTCAGCGTCGACCCTCGCTACGGGAAGTGGATACCCGAGCAGCAGGTCATCGCCCTCCCCTTCACGCCAAAGCCGACTGACGTGTTGAACGCGTCGGCCAACGAGGCCCAGCTGGCGTCGGCGTCCGCGTCGGCGAGCCCATTCAGCGGCTAACCGTGGCGGCCCGCCCCCACGTCACCGTGGTGGGCCTCGGGCCCGCCGGCCCCGAGCTCCTGGCCGAGCACACGGCGTCACTCTTGTCATCTGCGCAGGCCTACGTGCGGACCGCTCGTCACCCCGCAGCGACATCGTTCGGACGCCTGCACGCCTTCGACCACCTCTACGAGTCCGTGGCGACCTTCGAGGAGGTCTATGCCGCCATCGTCGAGGAGCTGATCGCCGCGGCAGTGGCTGTGGCACCCGAGCCGGTGGTCTATGCGGTGCCCGGCTCGCCCCTGGTCGCCGAGCGCACCGTCGAGCTGCTGCGCGCGGACGAGCGGGTCGACGTCACGGTGCTGCCGGCGCTCTCGTTCCTGGACCTGGCGTGGGCCGCGCTCGGGGTCGATCCGGTCGCCGAGGGCGTCCGGCTGGTGGACGCCACCGCGATCGGCCGCGTCCCCCTCGCAGGGGGTCCGCTGCTGGTGGCGCAATGCTGGTCCCGCCTCGTCCTCTCCGACGTGAAGCTCGCACTCGAGGACTCCGCGGCGGAGCCGCCGCAGCCTGTGATCTTGCACCACCTCGGGCTCCCCGACGAGGTGGTGGTCCCGGTCGAGTGGTGGGAGCTCGATCGGACGCTCGAGCCCGACCATCTGACCTCGCTCTACATCCCTGCGGGGACGGCATCGGGGGCCGCCGACGGCGCCGTGCTCGCCGGCGCCGCGGTGGCCAACCTCGTCACCCTCATGGACACGCTGCGAGAGCGCTGTCCCTGGGACCGGGCGCAGACGCATGCCTCGCTCATGCCGCACCTGGTCGAGGAGTGTTACGAGGTCCTCGACGCCCTCGACGCCCTCGACGCCCTCGACGCCCTCGACGCCCTCGACGCCCTCGACGCGCTCGCGGCACCCGAGCAAAGGGGGTCCGTCGAGGGCGTCGAGCGAGACGGGCAGGACACCACCTCCGCCCACCTGGAGGAGGAGCTGGGCGACCTCTTGTTCCAGATCGTCTTTCACGCGCGCCTGGCTGACGAGGCCGGTGCGTTCGACCTGGCCGACGTGGCACGCACGGTGCACGACAAGCTCGTTCATCGACACCCGCATGTCTTCGCCGCGCTCACTGTCGACGGCGCCGACCAGGTCGAGCAGAACTGGGAGGACATCAAGAAGTCCGAGAAGGGGAGGCGCAGCGTGACCGAGGGCATCCCCGCCGCGCTGCCCGCCCTCATGCTGACGACGAAGCTGGCGCGCAAGGCCCGCGCCGTCGGGCTGGATCCTGCGACCGTGAGCGACGGCTCGCTGGTCGCCGACCTCGCGTCACTCGAAGAGCGGGCGGCGCGCCGCGAACCTCACCCCGATGACCCGTTGTCGAGTGATGCCGACGAGGTCCGCCGCCAGGTGGGTGATGTGCTCTACGCGGTCGCGAACCTGGCACAGCGCGTCGGTGTCGATGCAGAACAAGCTTTGCGCGACCGCGCGCTGTCCCTGCGCGCGGAGATCCTCGGCGCAGAAGGCGTCCCCGATCAGGAGAATCGCAACCGCTAGTCTTGGAACCCGGTGTCCCACCAGGGGAGACACCAAGGAGAGATGTCGTGAGCACCATTGAGCACGTGATCGGGCGCGAGGTCCTCGACTCCCGCGGCAACCCGACCGTGGAGGCGGAGGTGCTGCTCGACTCCGGCGCGCGTGGTCGCGCCATCGTCCCGTCGGGTGCGTCCACCGGCATTCGGGAAGCGGTGGAGTTGCGCGACGGCGGCGAGCGCTATTTCGGCAAGGGCGTGCTGCGGGCGGTGGGTCACGTCAACGGCGAGATCGCCAAAGCGGTCCGCGGTCTCGATGCGCTCGATCAGCGCGCGGTCGACTTCGCCATGATCGACCTCGACGGGACGCCGGACAAGGGTCGTCTCGGGGCGAATGCGATCCTGGCCGTGTCGCTGGCCACTGCGAAGGCCCTGGCCGACGACCTCGAGATACCGCTCTACCGCTCCATCGGCGGAACGAACGCGCACGCGCTGCCCGTGCCGATGTTGAACGTGCTCAACGGTGGTGTACACGCCGACAACTCCATCGACTTTCAGGAGTTCATGGTGATGCCGGTCGGGGCTGCCTCGTTCGCCGAGGCACTCCGCTGGGGGAGCGAGACCTATCACGCGCTGCGCTCGCTGTTGGCCCAGCGCGGCCTGTCCACCGCTGTCGGCGACGAGGGCGGCTTCGCGCCGGACCTCCCGCACAACGAGGACGCGGTGAAGCTGTTGCTCGAGGCCATCGAATCAGCCGGACGAGTACCGGGGGAGGAGATCGCGCTCGCGCTCGACCCGGCCACGAGCGAGCTGTGGAAGGACGGCGCCTACGTGCTAGCCGGCGAGGGCCGGACCCTGTCGCCGGGCGAACTCGTCGACTACTGGGTGGATCTGGTGGACCGCTACCCCATCGTCTCCATCGAGGACGGGATGGCCGAAGAGGATTGGGACGGCTGGGCGGCGCACACCAAGGCACTGGGCGATCGCATCCAGCTCGTCGGCGACGACATCTTCGTCACCAATGCGGAGATCCTCGAGCGAGGAGTGCGCGAGGGAGTGGCCAACGCCATCCTCATCAAGCTCAATCAGATCGGCACCCTGACGGAGACGCTCGATACGGTGGCCTTGGCCAACCGGTCGTCATACGCCACGGTGATCTCGCACCGCTCGGGCGAAACCGAGGACACAACGATCGCCGACCTCGTGGTGGCCGTCAACGCGGGACAGATCAAGACCGGCGCGCCGGCCCGTTCGGACCGCGTCGCAAAGTACAACCAGCTGCTCAGGATCGAGGAGGACCTCGGTCAGTCGGCCAGCTTCCCTGGACGTGCTGCGCTATCGGGCGAGGGAGGGAACCGGCATGGCTCGGGCTAAGCGACGCCCGACGCGCCAGCCGAAGAAGCGGCGCGCCGTTCCCGGGGAGTTGCGGCGGGCCCGGCTTGTGCTGCTCGGCGCGGTGGCCGTGTCAGCCGTCTTCTTGTTCGCGTGGTTCCCGGCCAGCTCGCTGCTGAGCCAGCGCTCAGACTTGGCCGGCACCGAGTCGCAGCTCACGACGCTGCATTCCCAGGACGCCGCGTTGGCCCAGGAGAAAAAGAGCTTGAGCGACGCCGGGGAGATCGGCCGCATCGCCCGGGAGCAGTACCAGCTCGTCAGCCCGGGCCAGCAGGCCTACGAGGTTCTTCCGCCGACCGGATCGGCGTCGGGCGGGACGCCGTACGCAGGCGACCCGGGTTCCGACGGCCCGGTCACCCCGTCCGCCGCCTCGGAGCTGCCTCCGGGGTCCACGACCACCACCACGACGACCCCGACGACGTCCAACGCGGCAGCGGCCTCTGGGACCGCCACCGGGAGCCATCCCGCCCACGCGGTGACTGGTGGGGCTGCGAGCAGCGAGAAGAGCCCCGGCTTCGTGTCGCGCGTGGTGCACGCCCTCGAGTTCTGGCGCTGACCGCCCGCCCGACCCGTCGGGAGAGGCCCTGACCGCCGGGCAGACTTGACGACGATGGTCGCAGAGTTCGAGTCCACGCCCACGACGACCGGGCGCGACGGTGACGAATCGCTGGTGGCCCAGCTGCTTGGCCGTGAGCCAGCCGGCACCTTCGCGGTGGTCGTGCGCCGGTTCGACGGGACGCCCGCCGTGATTGAGAACGCGCCTCTCTTGCGCGACGGCCGACCCATGCCGACACGCTTCTGGTTGGTGGACCCCGAGCTGCGGGAGCAGGTCAGCCGGTTGGAGGCCGCCGGCGGCGTACGCCGGGCCGAGGAGGCAGTGGATGGCGAGGCGTTGTCGGACGCCCACATGCGGCATGCAGAGGAGCGGGACCGGTTCCTTCCAGCCGATCACGAGGGTCCTGCGCCCTCAGGGGGTGTCGGCGGCACACGCCAGGGCGTCAAGTGTCTGCACGCCCACCTGGCCTGGTTCCTCGCCGGCGGGGACGACCCGGTGGGCGAGTGGGCTGCCAAGGAGTTGGACGTGCATCGGGGTGGGTTCATGGTGGAAGGTTGTCCGGTGCCCTCATACTCGGGACCAGTGGCCGCGCTCGACTGCGGGACCAATTCGACTCGGCTTCTCGTGGCGTCAGCGGATGGCACGGTGCTGGAACGGCACATGCGCATCACGCGTCTCGGTGAAGGCGTGGACGCGACCCGCCGGCTGTCACGTCCGGCCGTTGTGCGCACGCTCGAAGTGCTGCGGGACTACCGCCAGCTCATGGACAACCACGGAGTGATGCGGGCTCGCCTGGTCGCCACGTCAGCACTGCGCGATGCGCGCAATGGGCGGGAGTTCCTGGAGCCCGCGGGGGCGATCACGGGCTTCTCTCCCGAGGTCCTGACCGGGGACGAGGAAGGACGGCTGTCCTTTGCTGGCGCCACCGCCCACTTGCCACCATCGCTCGCGTCGGCCCAGTCGATGCTCGTTGTCGACATCGGCGGGGGCTCAACCGAGCTCACTGTCGGCAGTGCGTCGGCGCCGGACCGAACCGGGCCCATGGAGGTTGCGACCGATTCGTTGGACATCGGGTGCGTGCGTCTGAGCGAGCGGTTCCTGTTGCACGACCCCCCGGAACCGAGCGAGCTCGCCGCGGCCCGGGGCGAAGTGCGTGCACAGATAGCCGCCGCCTGGGGCGAGTTGCCACCGATGACGCACGGCGCATTGTTGATCGGTCTCGCCGGCACGGTCTCGACGCTAGCTGCCTTGGAGCACGAGGTACCCGTCTACGACCGCGCCCGCATCCATCACGCAATACTTGAACGCACGGCAGTCGATCGTTGGCTCAGTGTTCTCGCCACGGAGGATGCCCAGACTCGGCTCACGCATCCGGGAATGGCGGACGGCCGCCAAGACGTGATCGTGGGTGGCGTGCTCATCTTGGACGTAGTGATGGAGGTCTTTGGTCACGCCCAGTGCCTCGTGTCCGAGGACGACATCCTCGACGGGCTCGTCTTCGACCTCTTGTCGCCCTCTCATCCAGCGGCGTGATGTGGCCTCGCTTGTCGCGTCCCGAGGTCAACCATCGACGCTCGGGGCGCGCACTCCTCGTTGCCGGTCACCTGCAGTGCTAACGTCCCCGGATGGCGAGGGGCGGGACGGAAACGAGATGGCCAAGATCCGATCCGCAACCAGGTGACTCGCCCGTGAGAGCATCTGATTGGTGTGCTGGATTCTGAGGGAAACCGGCGAGGCGAAGCCGAGCCGGATACGCGTGAAGCCGCTACCGTCGCCTCAGCTCCAGGTGCAGCCAGCATTGTGGACGTCAGCAGTGCATCCGAGTCGTCAGGCAGTGGTGTGGGCTCTGACGGTGTCCTCCCGCGGCGACTGACGCTGCGGGGTGGTCATCGGCGCACGAGAGCGTGGTGGTGTGCCGCGGTCGCTCTCACGTTGGCGGCAGCCGTCATGTCCGTGGCGCTCGCGGGTCACAGGCGCGACGACCCCCACCTCGACATCTTTGACGAAGGGGCTCACTACGCGTATGTCGTGGCACTGCGCTCCGGGCATCTCCCAGCCTGGGGAGACACCGTTACGCTCCAGGAGCGAGAGATGGCCGATTGTCTGCTGTCAGCCGCGAGGCCGCCAGCGCGGTGTGGCAGCCGACCGGCCCCTCCTTCCCTCTATCCCGCCGCGGGCTATGACTACGAAGCGCAGCAGCCACCCCTGGGCTATCTCCCGTATGTGTTGACAGCCAACCCACAGGCTTCCCCGGATGCGGCCATTGCAGACGCCCGCCGCGGGGGCATCATCTGGATCGGGGTGTCGGCCGTCTTGCTGCTCGTCCTCGGAGTGGTCGAGGACTTCTCGCTTCTCGCCCTCGGCGCGCTCTTGTGTACCTGCCTCCTCAATCCCGTGTTCACCTATGCAACGGCGACTGTGAACAATGATGCCGCCGGAGTTGCCGCTGGCACCGTCGCCGTCATTGCGTGGTCGTGGAGTAAACGCCGGCCACAGTGGTCACTGTGGCTCGGCGCCACCTCGGGTGTCCTCATCGGTCTGACGAAAGGGCAGTATGTCGCGGTACCCCTCGCGTTCGTGATCGCTGCAGTGGTCCAAGAGGGCCGGCATGTCGTGACGCGCCAGGACATCAAGGAAGTGCTTCGTCGGCATTTGTGCGTGCTCACCATGCTCATCGCGACGGTGGTCGTGTTCGGCGCATTCACCTACCTCCAGGACGTGCGTGCGATCGTTCCGCCGTCGACCGTACTCAATGCGCTGGAAGGGTTTTCGCGTGTGGCAACTCTGCAACCAAGCACGCTGAGCCAGGGTATCGCCAACGGATTGACGCTCTTCCAGCCTTACTACGCGTTCGACGCATTCAACGTGGTATGGGGCGTGTGCGTGTTCGGCGCGCTCGCGGGGTTCTGGTTTTTCCAAATCCCCGAGGAGGTGGCCCGAAGAGTCCGCGGACTGTCACTGGGAATCCTGGTGGGCATCTTCGGGGTCGCCTTGGGGTCGACGCTTTTTATCTTCTTGCAGGGGCACTACAACCTCCCATGGAGCACCCGCTTCGAGATATGCATGCTCCCCCTGATCGGCTACGTGATCATTCGGGGATGTCGTCGCTTTGGCGTGATCACGATCGGGATTGTTCTTCCGGTTCTCTGTGCGATCGTGCAACTGGCTGCCGGTAAGTACTGAGGCTGGTAACCAGGCGGCTCGTCGCCTCAGACCAAGGAAGCTCGAGGCGGCCACGCGAGGGGTAATGTCTCGTGGGCGAGCGAGAGATTTGGGTTGTAGGCCGGGTCGTTCTCGACCCAACGTCCCCAGCGATTGTGGAGCAGTCGGATCTCACGATCGAAGCGCACAGCGTTCTCACCCTCGACCCCGCGAGTGTCCCCGGGGTTCTCGAAATGGACCAGCTCGGCGTGCGGGGTCCAGCCGGTGCGCCACCCCGCTTCCCCAAGGCGGAGGCAGAAGTCGACGTCACCGAAGATGCCCGTGAACGTGTCCTCCGAGAATCCGCCAACCGACTCGAAGGCGTCTCGTCGCACACCCATGCACGCCCAGCTGACGGCTGATGGGCATTGAATCAGCTGAAGGCGGCCGAAATACCCGGCCGACAGTCGGTCAAAGTGAAGCCGATGTGGATAGCCAACCGCGTCGCCGATACCCACCACCACTCCAGCGTGCTGAATGCTCAAATCCGGATAGAGAAGGCTCGCCCCCACCGCTCCCACACCGGGGTACTGGAGAACGCCAACCATCTCTTCCACCCAGGAGTCCGTGAGTACTTCCACGTCGTCGTGGAGGAAGAACACGATCTCTCCTGACGAGGCAGCTGCCGCGATATTACGCTGTGCCGAATCGCTGACGTCCTCAGTGTGCTCGACCACCGTGAGCCATTCTGCGTTATCACGCACGTACTGTCGAAGGGGCGGTCGGAAGGCACCGTCGATCAGAAGAACGATCTCCATCGTCCGATAGGTTGAGCGCGTCCGGATGCTGTCGATGCAGCGGGTGAGCCGCTCACCCGAACGAGGGAGGACGATGATGCTGACCCGCGGCGGGTCGTCCCCCAGGTCCCAAGTGATCCGGTTGAAGCTACTGCCTTTGATGTTCGTCACCGCCGCGTTGACCCCCATGCGTTGAAGGTGATCGTGCACGACTCGGCGAGAGGCTTCGACCACATACGGCTTGGCCGATATTGCCGAAGCGGTGGACTCCGCGTGGGCGCGCCAGTGATACAGCACATGTGGCACGTGGACGATCTGCTGGGGTTCCAGCTGTTCGATGACGCGTAGCGCAAGATCCCAGTCCTGGCTCCCTTCGACACCCGTTCTGAAACCTCCTATCCGGTCGACAAGATCGCGTCGAATCATGCACAGATGCGAGAAGTAGTTCTGTCCGAGAATGAGCAGGGGATCGAAGTCGGGCTTGAAGTAGGGAGTGCTCCGCTCTCCCTGCAGGTTGACGTGGTCCTCGTCGCTATACAGCAGACCGGCATCCGGGACGTTGCTGAGAGCAAGCATCGCGACTGCGAGAGCATGCTTCGGCAGGAGATCGTCGTGGTCCATGAGGCAGAGCCACTGCCCGGTGGCAATTGAGATCGCCGAGTTCGATGAAGCCGAGATATGTCCGTTCGTCTCTCTGCGGATCACATGGATTCGGTCATCGGCTGCGCTGTATTCGTCAAGGACTTTCGCGACGTGTGCCTCGGTCGAACGGTCGTCGGAGATGCAGAGTTCCCAGTCGCCATAGAGCTGTTGTTGTACGGACTCAATGGCTTCGCGCAGGAGGTCCTCTGGCGTGTTATAGACCGGGAAGATCACAGACACGAGAGGTCGGTCCGCAAGCGCATCCAGGCGGACTCTGAGCGAAGCTCGGACCTGGTCGTCGACGGTGTCATAGAACTCGATCCATGCGGAATAGCGGCGGTCCTCGATTTCACCGTGAAGAGATGCCTGAAGGCGCACCTGTTCCAACGCCGAACCCGTGCGAGACAGCGGAGACTCCTGGGCACCGCGTACCCGAGCTTTGATTCGGCGTACGAGAGCCCGGAGCGAGGACCGCAGGTTCGAAGGAAACCCAGTTCGCCGCTGGGTCGGAGTAAGCACATCCGGCGGGGAGGGCGAGCTGACACCAACGAGTCGGTCGGCGAGCCGCTCTTGACTCAGAACCGCGTGCTGTAGCTCCTCTACCTTGGCCTCTGCGGCGTGTACGCGGGCTAGAAGACCGTCTCTGTCAAGAGGTGTCGCAGAATCCCGTGGCACATCCTGTTCACCCGTCACGACCTATTGCCTGATCGAACCGGTTTGAGCACTCGATACATACGCTTGAGGGACGATAGCCGAGAACTTCTTGCGCCGAGGGAACCCGCGTCCGAATGCCGTGTCCGGGCGCGCGTCAACGCGAGTCGTCACCCACGATGAAGCGCCACACTCGAGCAAACTCGGTCTCCCATCTGAACGCCGAGACGAGCTCAGCTCCGGCGGATGCCGTCCTCGCTCGAAGCGCCGGGTCCTCCACGAGGCGAGCGATCGTCTCTGCTAGTACCGACGGAAACGGCTCCGACAGCAGACAATTCTCTTCGTGATGGAGCAGCCACGTGGTCGCCGGGTTCACGTTTGTGACGACCGCCATGCCCGACGAAAGGTACTCAAAGGGTTGGTAGGAAGGGTGCTTCGAGAACATGCAGCAGACGCCAATGTCAGACTCCGTGTAGAGGTTCTTGACCTCCTCGAGAGTGCGCAGCCGCCCCAGGTTCTCGACCAAGCCGCTCAGCTTGTATTCCGCCGGATCCCAGTTCTCGCCCGCTGACACAATCCGAACCGCGTCGCCGAAGCGCTGTTTGAGTTTGTGTGAGGATGCAGCCAGCAACTCGAATGCATTTCGATCTGTCGAGGGCCGGCCGTACAGAACTATTTGTAGGGGTCGGTCCCCACTGTGTTCGGTCTTCACGCGCTGGTGGTCCATCCAGTCGACAGCGGGCGTGAACGCCACTGCTGGATTCCCATACGAGCTATAGGCGTCCGCTAGCCCGGAGGTATTGACGATCCCCGCGAAGCCGAACCGATAGGTGGCTTCCGCCAAGGCCCACAGGGCCCCCGCTGGGTAGAAGGCCGGTTCAAAATCCTGGACGAAGTAGAACTTGGCTTGGGTCTTATTGAAGCGTAGGAGCGGGTACGCGCTGTACCAGATGGTCGAGATTGCGATATCGGATGGCGGGAGTTCCGAGTAGTCCACGTACGGAGCCCGTCCTTCCGGGGGCAGGACTATGTCGATGTCGCTGAGCTGTGGAAACACTGACGTAATAGCTGAGCGGACGACGCCGTCGGTCAGGTCGGCGTTGTCATACATCACGAGACGATTTTGGACACCGTGTTCATCTTTGAGGAAACTCATGAACCGAAAGATCGTATGGATTCCCCCGAAGTAAACGTGGTCGAAGTACGGAACAAACCACGTTGCAGATCGGACCTGCCGCGGACGTTGGTCGAACCGGGCGACAACTTCCCGGTTCTCCCGTAGTGCGGTCTCGTCAGGATCGTAGAGTTCGTTGAACACCACGTTGAACGCATGAGTCATGGTCCTGTCGGGTAAGGGTGCAGGAGGAAGTGGGGGAGTCGGGGGCGCCAGGGCCCTTGCCGTTTCGAACGCGGCACGGTACGCCAGCCCGCGAAATCCCTCTTGGGCCTGCAACCTCGTCAGATCCTCAAGAAGATTCTTTGGTGTCCGGCCCTTTCGAACCGCAGCCAACTTCCGCCGCGAGCCCGACAACGTGATGGAGGGCTTGTCCTTCAAATTCCTGCCAATCGAGGAGCGTGTCCGTTCGGACCATGGTTGCGGAGGCCCGCACGATAGCACCGAGCCGAGACTCTCTCGGCAGGCTCAACCCACAGACCAGGCGATAGAGGCGCACTAATATCCACAGCTCAGAGAAGGTGCATGAGGGTGACCATCGAAGAGCTGACGACGACCGATCCGACCGGGCAGCGGCTCTTGGAAGAACGCGAGTACGACCTCAGTTCCCGCCATCTGCTCACGGCTCGTGTGCTCCGGGCAATCGCTCCGACCGGACCCATCTTGGACATCGGGGGATCGAGCGGCCTCACCCAGCTCGTGATTCCCGAGCGACATGTCATCTCGGTCGATCTCCTGCGCTCTGAAGTCGATGTCGTGGCCGGGGGCGATGCGCTTCCGATTCGGAGTGGTTCCTGTGCGGCCGTCGTAGCTCTTGACGTTCTGGAGCATGTGGGGGAGGACCTTGTGGTGCCTCTCATACTCGAGGCGGCCCGGGTGGCGGATGTCGTTGTGTTTGCCGGGCCCTACGACGACCCGGCAATCCGGAGCGCCGAGCGGCATCAGCGGGATTTGTTCATCGAGATGTTCGGCCGTGACCACCCGTGGCTGGAGGAACATGATCTTCCTTCGCTCGAACAGACCGCCCGGGTCCTTGTTGATCTCGGGTTCGAGACCGTCATATTTGGCTCAAATCCCTTGTCTTTGTGGTCGGCACAGCTGCTTGACACGCACATCGCTCTTCGAGTTGGGTTCGACGAGAAAACCTTGCCGACGCGTCGTTGGCTGGTCGACTTTTTCATGGATAGGGCTGATGCCACGGCACCGAGCTATCGCCACTTCGTGGTCGGAAGCCGCCGGTCGGCCGCTCTCGGCGCCTTGGCGGGCATCCTGCCTGGCAGCGATGCAGGTTTGGTCGAGGAGGCCATTCGGAGAACGCAGCTGTCGCTCGCATCGACAATCGGGTTCGGATTCAGGGTTGGAGAGGATATCCGCGCCGATGCAATAGAAGGGTGGGAGGAGTCCGTCGAAACGATCCACCTGCTCGAGGAGAAGGCTCGACAGGCTCCTGACGAGAGGGCGATCTATGAACTCGAGGGCACCGTTCTGGAGACAGAGACATGGAGGTCGCGGTTGTCCGGACCCGTCCCGAATCCGGACGCAGTTCGCGACACCATGCCAGACGAACATACGTATGCGCTTTGGCGAAGGTCGCGTCAGGTCGCGGAACCTCCAGAGGAGGGTCCGTCGTTCAGTGTCGTCACGCCTGTCTTTAACCCGGACGCCGCCTTCTTCACCGAATGCATCCGGTCTGTTCGTGACCAGACGTACCCTCGGTGGGAGTTGGTCCTCGTCGACGCCTCCGACGTGCCGCACGTCCGGCCAATCGCCGATCGATTTGCAACATTGGACAACCGAATCACGATTCTCGCGGGGAGAACGAGGGAATTGCAGGCAACACAAACGCGGGTATTGCCCACAGCACGGGCGAATGGATCGTGTTCCTTGACCATGATGATCTCCTGGAGCCTCATGCTCTGGCCGCGCGGCACAACGAGTACTGCAGTCGCCGAAGTGCGATTTTCTCTATTCCGATGAAGATAAGCTTGATCCAACCGGACGGCTCGTGGAGCCCTTCTTCAAGCCAGATTGGTCGCCGGATCTCCTGGACTGCGTGAACTACGTCACCCACCTCACAGCCGTACGCCGATCGCTCATCGACCGCATCGGTGGTGTGCGACAGGGGTTCGAGGGTGCCCAGGACTACGACTTCACCCTTCGGGCAACTGACGTTGCCCGCCGTATCGAGCACGTCGCCGACGTGCTGTATCACTGGCGACAGCATCGCGCGTCGACCGCTTTCGACGTGCGAACCAAGCCCATGGCACACAGCGCTGGTCGCCGTGCCGTTCAGCACCACGCCCGACTGAAGGACCCTGGTGCTTGGGTCGAGATCGGAGCAGGCGCGACATCACACCTCGTTCGGCACCAACTGCGGCGTGAGCTTGTCTCGATCATCATTCCGTTCCGTGATCAGTCCGCCCTCACGGACAAGTGCCTGTCGGCTATCGTGGCGTCGCAGCCTGACCTCCCGATCGAGTTGCTCCTGGTCTCAAATCAGAGCCGGGACTCCGAGACAAGCGACGCTATGGAGCGATGGGAGCGCGAGTGGAACTGGGTCAAGGTGTTCGAGTTCGACGAGCCGTTCAATTTCCAGCGACTCAACAATTGGGCATCCCACAAGGCGTCCGGATCGCTGCTGTTGTTCTTGAACAACGACACGGAACCGTTACACCACGGTTGGCTGGAGTTTCTGGCCGAGCACGCACAGCGTCCCGAAGTGGGAGCCGTCGGCGGACGGTTGTTCTACCCGGACGGTAACGTCCAGCACGCTGGCGTCGCGGTGGGAATCGGGGGTTTTGCCGATCACCCTTGGAGAGGACTGCATCCCGACGCCGTCACTCCAGCGGGGCCCTCGTATTGGGTTCGGAACGTGCTGGCAGTCACCGCAGCGTGCCTCATGGTCGGGCATGAGAAATTCGACAAGATCGAAGGTTTTGACGAGCGGTTCGAGGTTTGTGGTGGGGATGTTGACCTCTGCCTTCGCCTGCATAAGCAGGGCTGGGTCAACATCATGACACCTTTCTGCCGGCTGCTCCACCACGAAGCAGCCAGCCGGGAATGGCAACCACCGGAGAACGACGTCCGAGAGTCGTTGCGCGCCTATGCCACGTATCTGTCGGAGGGTGACCCGTACTACAACCGGAATCTGACCTTGGCCGATACCACATGCCGGCTGGCGGTCGACTGAGAGTCAGAAGGAGTATTCGTGGAGAATTTCGAGTACCAAGGCTTCTCCATACCCGTTGACCTCGTCGAGTTGACTGGTGGTGGACCGGAGACGTGGGACGTGATTTCCGTCGGCCACATGCGCGAGTACGAGCGCTATTGCCCCATTGATGCTAGCCACGACGTACTCGAGATCGGCTGTGGCGTCGGCCGAGATGCCATTCAGCTCACCAAGCTGCTCAGCTCCGGCACTTACACTGGCGTCGACATCATTAAGCCGAGCATTGAGTGGTGCGGTGCGAACATTACATCCAGATTTCCAAACTTTCGGTTTCACTACCTCGACATCCACAGTCAGATACACAACCCGTCGGGCCAGGTGCGAGTTCAAGAGGTCCAGTTGCCCGTCAAGGATCAGTCAATTGACAGGATCATCCTGCAATCAGTTTTCACCCACATGTTCGAGCCGGACATCGTGCACTACTTGCGCGAGTTCCGTCGCGTGCTACGACCCGGCGGCCGTGTCTTTGCGTCCTTCTTTGTCCTTGACGAGGAAAGTCTTGACATGGCGAGAAGCGGTCAGCGTCCTCCCGATCATACACTGTGCTTTGAATTCAGCTATGGGGATGGGTGCTGGATCAACGACGCGGATCATCCTGAAGGGGCAGTTGGCTTTACGCCCGAAGCGCTCGATCGAATCCTCCGGAACGGAGGATTCGAGTTGGACCAGCCGATTCACCGCGGATTCTGGTGTGGCCGCGGAGGGGTTGAAGACGGGCAGGATATCGCTGTTCTCGTGCCGCTCTGGGGAGATGACTGAGGCTGTCCTCAAGAGCAGGTTCCCTGTGATGTCAGCCTGACGGTCCGAGCAAGAGCAGCCGGATGTTCTGTATGAACCGCGAAGTGTCCCCATAGTTTTCGTCGGCATAGCGGCGACCACGACGCGACATCGCTGATCGAACATCGTCGGCCCGTGCCGCCGCAGCGGCGTCGACCAATTCTCCCGCGTCGCCGAAGGTTGCTCCACCACCGGCCGTCGCATGAGCAACTGCCGGTCCCGAATCACAAGGGACGACGATCGGTGTTCCGAAACGAAGAGCCTCGATGCATTCCCGGGCGATGTATTTGCCAGGCGCCAGGTCGACGCAGACGCTGGCATGGGAGATGAGGCGCCACAGGTCTATTCGGCTGTCTACCGAAGCCTGGCCGCGGAGCGCGGCGAGCTTTCCACGCGGAGGCGAGAGCTTCTTCGACGACGATCACGTGAGTGTCGTGGAAACTCGCCGTGAGCCACGCCACCGCGTCTGGTGGATCGTCGTGGAAACCCACCCGGCCTGAGAGGACCAGCTGGTAGCCGGTGAATCCGAAGCCGTGGTGCCGGTCCTGCTTGGCCAAAAAGTTGACCGGAATGAAGGCGTTGACGAATGGGCGGCCCGACTCTGACTGCCGGACCAGGGGCAGCTGACGCCATGTCGTGTCAACATCGTGCTCCTTCTTCGTCGAGAGGTAGCTGACGGCTCGTGGTCCGATCTTCGACAAAAGGGCTGCAATTTCGGGGGTGAGCTCGTCGACCACGACGACGCAGTCCTTGGAGAGCCATTCCGGCCAGCCGAGGGCACCGAGCTCACCCATCCCGTGAAGGTCGAATGCTCCGTCCGCCTCGTGCGGTTGACGTCCTGGAACCAGAACGGACACGGCAGCCCAGCGCGAAGCAGCCGCCGCAACGGACCGCGTGACGTACGCCAGTTCTGCCTTTCGCTCGCGCCAATGAGTTCCGACGACAACGATGCTGGGCTCATCCACTCCGTTGCTGCTCCAGGGATGCAGCCAGGGAGCGTAGGTGTACGACCTCAGCGCGCAGCTGCGCGAGCTCCACACCGAATACCTCGTTTACCTCGGACATCAGGGCGTCCCGGCTATCTAGGCGATCCGCGAGTGCATCGCAGCGTTCGGCGAGCGCGTCGGTCGCAGTTGCAACCGCAAAGAGGAGCCGGCGGTCGGCACGCCCTGAGACCCTTCCCGCCCACGCCCGAACGGAGGTTCGCAGGGAACCGCGCCCGGGCGACTCGCGCACCTGCCGCTGGGTTGCGAATTCCAGCCGGAACGTGCGCACTGCCTCCGATTCGGCGACATTTGCGAGCGGGGGTGTCTGGTCGGGGGGTCGGAGGAGCATGCGCGGTGGGGCGGCCCGCTCCTGTCCTGCACCGGGAGCATCGTCATGCGTTACTGGGCGACCAGGATCGAATGCCAATCGTTCCACCTGTCCCCTTCTTCCGAAGTCGCCAGCGCACAGGAAACGTTTGCGCGGGTGAGATGTGGGTTGAAGTACGGATCCCCGGCAGCAATGTAGTCCCTCCATCGTTCGATGAAGTTCACGATGTCCTTGACGCCGCCTGCAGTACCGCGGCTAGGTGATTCGTGATGAACGAGTTCGGCTGCAGGTTCGTAGACCGTCCGGTATCCGTCGGCGCCGGCGCGTAGACAATAGTCGACGTCATTGAGATCCACCCCGAGCCTCTCGTCGAATCCGTTCAGGAGCTCGAAGACGTCACGCCTTGTGGCAAGGCAGGCTCCTGTGACCGCTGAGCATTCGCGCGTGGCCGTCGCCATATTGAGGTAGCCAGCCTCGCTATGTGCGAGGCCGAGGAGAGGATGGCCAGCGGCACCGATCAGTCCGACAACGACTCCGCAGTGCTGCAGGCGACCGTTTGGGTAGACCAACCGAGCTCCGACGGCGCCGACGTCGCGTCTCTGGGCGTGACACACCAGGGCGCTCAGCCACCCCTCTTGGCGCGCCTCGATGTCGTTGTTCAAGAAGAGAAGGACCTCGCCACCGGCTGCGCGCGCTCCTTCGTTGTTGAGTCGCGCCCAGTTGAACGGCTTCGGATCAGAGATAACCCGGACGTCGTCTCGTTGCTCGAGTTGCTCCAGAAGTGTTAGGACCTCGAGATCGGTGGAGCCGTTGTCGATGAGTACGATTTCGACGTCGTGCGCAGGAGTCGTGGCCGTGAGGGAATCGACGCAAGAACGGAGCAACCGGGGTTCGTCACGAAAGGGAATCAGGATGCTGACCGTGCCCCGGGTGGGGGAGCGCTGAATCTGATAGGTGCCCGGGACAAGACCCGGCAGGACATGGGCGGCGTCACCTCTACGCTCGAGCACAGCCTCGAGGTGTTCGACGCTAGACGAGGCACTCGACTCTTCGGAGTCACGTTCAATGCGGTGGCAGAGGACTTCCGGGATGTGCGTGACGGAGTCAGCGATATCGCTAGCGGCCAAGGCGCACTCGTGCTCGAGGGCAAGCGTGTCGCGGGCGACGAGCGCGGGAATGTGGATCGTCAGATCGGATCCCAGCGTTAGAGGGCGGCCGATGTAGGCAGATGAGAGGAGGAAGTCCGGCGAGTAGTCGGGCTTGAAGCGGGGTGCACGATACGTTCCGGCCACGGTGACCACATCCTCGTCCGCGTAGACGAGCCCCTTCGGCGAGATGGCCCCGCCCAGCAGTGCAACTGCATCAGGCGCCCAGACGTCGCCTGGGAATATGAGCGCCACCGGACGGCCGCGGATCGCCTCCAATCCCCGGCGGACCACCTCCCCGAGCGGAGATCCCAGCGAGGCGGCGAACACACGGATGCGGCGGCCGACACGGACCGACACACTTGCACGGACAAGCATATTGATGGCGTGCTCAGATGGTGTGGCGATCGTCAGGGTCCATCGACGGCTTGTCTGTCTAGACAGGCTGTGAAGCGTCACCTCGATCTCGGCGGCAGGCGCATCGGCGGCAACCATGAATAGGGCCAGGTCGGGGTGGGTCGTATGCGATCGGCGGCTCCGCGCCTCCTCACGGAGGCGGACCCAATCCGAGTAGGCGCCCCCATCTTGGCCCACGTCGGGAGGCAGCGGAGGTAGTTCTCGGGGTGCGAAGAGTACCCGTTCCACAGCGGCAATCTACCGAAGCTCGCCTGGAGCATCGGCGGCGTTGGCGCAGGTGAGTGCGGACCTGCCACGATTCGGCCGTGCGGATTTCCGACCGTCTGCTCATGGGACCTGGACCTTCGAACCCGTATCCCGAGGTCGCCATGGCGCTGGCCGGACCCGTCGTGGGCCATCTCGACCCCCAGTTCCTGGAGCTGCTTGACAGCACGAACGACCGCCTGCGCAGCGTCTTTGCGACGATCAATTCGCTGACGCTGCCCATCAGCGGCACGGGGTCAGCGGGAATGGAGGCCTCGTTCGTCAATTTCGTGCGACCTGGCGATCCCGTGGTGGTGGGTGTGAACGGCGTTTTCGGCGAGCGGATGTGCGATGTCGCATGCCGCCACGGTGCCGAGGTGGTCCGCGTCGACGCCGAATGGGGCGAACCACTCGATCCCGCCCAGCTTCTTGCTGCACACCCGTCACCGGCACTGATTGCCGTCGTCCACGCCGAGACCTCGACCGGGGTACGAAACGAGATCGAGCCGCTCGGCGACGGCAAGGGTGACGCGCTGCTCCTGGTCGACATGGTCACATCGCTCGGAGGCATTGAGGTTGCCGTCGATGGCTGGGGCGTCGACATCGCCTACAGCGGCACGCAGAAGTGCCTGGGCGTCCCGCCCGGGCTTTCACCGCTGACCGTCTCGGCGCGCGCATTGGAGCGGATCGTCGAGCGGCCATCGAGCTGGTATCTCGACCTCAACCTCCTGGCGCGCTACGTCAACGACGGGTCCGGTCAGGGGCGCGTGTATCACCACACGGCGCCGGTCACCATGGTGGCCGCGTTGCACGCGGGTCTCGGTGCCCTGCTGGACGAGGGCCTCGAGGCGGTGTGGCAACGTCACGCCGCCTGCGGGAAGTTGCTCCAGGACGGCCTCGAAGGGCTCGGACTGGAGTTGCTGGTGTCACCGGCTACCCGTCTTCCCCAGCTGACCACAGTCGTGGTTCCGGCCGGGGTCGACGAGGGCGCCATCCGACGGGTGTTGCTGGGCACCTACGGGATCGAGATCGGCGCCGGCGCCGGCAAGCTGGCAGGCAAGATCTGGCGGATCGGATGCATGGGCAACACCGCCCAGCCGCGCAACGTCCTTGCCCTCCTTGGCGCACTCGAAGAGGTGCTGGCACCATGAGCGCCGCTCGTGCAGTGCGCCACGCGCCACTGGAACTTCGCGGCCGGCGGGTACTCCTGCGCTCGCTGACTGAGGACGACTTTCCCGCGTGGCACGAAGTCCGGACCAGGTGCGCAGACTGGCTGTTGCCTTGGGAGCCGAGGCCCAAGGGAGCGCCGGTTCCATCAGAGGACCGACCCAGCTTCGCGGCGCGCTGTGGCATCAGGGAACGTGAACGGCATCTCGGGACTGGGTACGGGTTCGGGATCTTCGTCGGCGAGCGTTTCGCCGGCGAGGTGACGCTGTCGTCCATTCAGCGCGGTCCGTTCCAAAGCGCCTTCATCGGATATTGGATCGACCAGGAACTAGCGGGTCGTGGTCTGGTGCCCGAGGCGGTCGTCGTGACCCTTCGATTCGCGTTCGAGGCGATCTCGCTCCATCGTGTCGAGATCTCAATCATTCCCAGGAACATGGCCAGCCGGCGCGTGGTCGAGAAGCTCGGCATTCGAGAGGAGGGGATTGCGCAACGCTTCCTCGAGATCGATGGTGCCTGGGAGGACCACGTGCGCTACGCCATCACGGCCGAGGAGTGGGCGGTGCGCGAACCCAAGCTCTCGGCGGATTGGCTCGAGAGCTGACCCTTCCGGAGCTGCGCTTCACGTCAGTTGTCGCTCGTAGCCCTCACGACCGACGGCGAATGTCGGAAGAACTGCTCGACGTCATGCTCGTAGGTATAAGACAGCGGCTTACGACCTGATTGCCTACGAAGCCGAACTTCCCTGATGAACGAGTGCACTGCTCCCGCGCTGGTCGAGTCGTACGTGAAACCAGTCGCGGCGAAGCGCCGAGTGTCAACACCGCGGCCGTAGCGCAACAGGTCCTCGAGCTCCTCTGGGAGGTCGAACAGGCGGGCAAGAGGACGGATCTTGAGGACGCTGTAGGGGGAGAGTGGTACCAGGCGGGTCCCGCACATGGCGGCGACCTCGCTCCAGGGGAGCCGTCCGTCACCGGCCACGTTGTACAGGCCCGTGACGCCCCCCGCGTCACATGGAGCAGCGCGCGCACGACGTCCTCCTCCTCAACGAACTGCACCATCGGATCGAACCCGAATATGCAGGGGCACACTGGCCGCGAAAGATTGCGGCTGATCGGAGTCGTGAGATGGGTGCCTAGGACATTGGCAAAGCGGAGCACGGTGACGCGGGTGCCAGGATTGTCCTCCGCGAAGTCCCGCACCAGGGCCTCAGCTTCGATGAGCGAACGTTCGACGACGTTCCTGACAGGGCTGGTTCGAACTGTGTCCTCGAGAAATGTGTTGGGATCGCTCGCGGCTGAGCCGTAGACGAGCGTGGATGACTTGATCACGATATGGCGCACGGACGATCCCGCCGCACCGGCTGCGGCGAGGAGGTTCATTGTGCCGATCACGTTGATCTCGTTCATGGCGCGGCCGGGCACCGTCGTGGAATTCGTGATCAGGAACGTGTGCAAGATGGTGTCAACCTGTGTCGCCCCCACAATGCGGTGCAAGATCGAGTAACTCTGATCGGCGCGCACGAACTCGGCCCGCTCGAACGGCATCGCTGGTGCCTGTGCGCCCATGCCGAGGATGACCTCGATACTCGGGTCGTCTTCGAGTGCTTGGACCATCCGGCCACCCCAGAAGCTGTCGGCGCCGGTGACCAGTATCCGTCGGCTCATTGGAACATCACCCGAACCAGACGCTGCGCCGATCGCGCAGCAGGTCGTACACGGCCTCCTGGAGCTGCGAGCGAATGCGCTCGGATTCCTCCATGATGCGGCTCTTTGAATACCGGTCCTTGTCCGGAGCCACGTCGAAGTGGACCGGGCTGAGGACCCGCAGCTTGAATTTTGCGGGGAACGGTGCCACGACTCCCAGGGGGCCAAAGGCAAGGAGGTTCGCGGTGATGGGGACGTAAGGGACACCAAGCACCCGAGCAAGGCTTGGCAGCCTGAACAGCACCGGCATCGCCTCCTCGGAGCCCACCACGGCGATGGGAATGACCGGGACGCCGGCGCGCATCGCGATCTCCACGAAACCGCCTCGCCCGAAGCGACGCAGCTGGTAACGGTCAGTGAAGGACTTCGACGGCCCCTTCGTGCCTTCGGGGAAGACCGAGCGCGAGCTGCTGCTGCTCCCTGAGCAGCCGGTAGGCGTTGGCGGGCCGGGCGGAGACCCCACCAGAGCGGGCCCAGAGCGTGCCCACGACGGGTACCGTTCGAAAGAAGTAGTCGGCCAGCCCATAGACCGGACGCTCGAGCTCCTTCTCGATCCCGTGCATGATGACCGGAGCATCGGAAGGAATGGCTCCTGCATGGTTCGCCACCAGTAGTGCACCACCGTGCGAGGGGATCTTCTCAAGGCCGTCCCATTCGGTCCGGAACCACTTCGAGTACACGGGCTCGTAGATGGCTCTGGCCAGGGCGCGGGTTCGCTCCGATCGACCCCACTCGTCGACATCGGACAACCGAGGATTCTCCTGGTCGTCGCCCGTGGAGATACGGATCGGGACGATGGCCGTCGACCGATCCTGCTCGCCGATTACCTGGCGCCCGCTGGCCATCGGGCCATGGTACCGATCCGGTAGTCGCTCGAGCTTGGCCCGGCTGCCCGGCTGCCCGGCTGCCCGGCTGCCCGGCTCTACGGCCGAGCCGCGCCGATGAGGCCTGTGGTGAAGATAGGGGAGTAGGACACCGTCGAGCCGGTGAACGGCGCTTGGATCACGGTATCTGTCCCGTAGGGACCTGAACCGGTGTACATCACGACGTGGTCCACCTGGTCGTCGCCGTCGAGGTTGTAATAGAAGAGGAGGTCCCCGGGTTCGAGGGCATCGAGGGAGACGTGGGTCAGTGCGGGCCACTGGGTCTCGGTCGTCCTGGGGATGGAGACTCCGGCCTGGGCCCACGCCCACTGGACTAGCCCTGAACAGTCGAAGCCGACCCCTGGGTCCTCCCCGCCGAACACATAGGGCACGCCCAGCTGCGAGACGGCTGCCTGTACAGCCGCCATGCCAGCCGCCCCGCCCGACGACGAACCTCCGACTGGTCCGGTTGTACCGCTCGCCTGGTTGGCAGCATCGGTGGCCGCGGCGGCGCTCGCCGACCCGCCGACCGCACCGGCGACCGTTGCCGCGGTTGCGGCTGCTGCGGCAGCCTGCTGCTCCGCAGCTGCGCTCGCAGCTTGGGCTGCGGCGGCCGCTTCCTGCTGAGCCTCGACGATGGCTGCTTGCGCTACCTCCTGCGCCAGCTGACCTTGCACCTGGTTCAGGGTCGCTGTCGTCGTGGCGGCCTCGGCCTCATTGGCCTGCGCGAGTGACTTGGCCTGCGCTGCTGTCTGCTGCGCTTGTGTTGCTGCCGTTTGCTCCTGTGCCGCCTCGTTCTGGAGCCGCGATTCTGAGCGCTGGAGCGCGCTCTCGTCCTGCGTCAGATTGCCGACGATCGTGTTGGTGTACTGGTTGCGCGCCTGACTCAGTGTGGCCGACGTGGAGAAGTAGGACGTAAAGCCTGTCGCGGGCGTCCCGTAGACGTACGCGGCGACTGCGTCGTTGGCAACGAGTCGCTTGTCAGTTGCCACTGTCGTCCTGGTGTGCACCAAGCTCGCTTCAATCGCCTGGACTTGATCCTGTGCATTCTGCGCATCCTGCTGAGCGGTGTTGTACTTGTCGTCGAGGATGGAGGTCTGCTGCTCCTCTTGCGCGAGGGTGCTCTCGATCTGGGCCACCTGTGATTGTGTGGTGTTGATCTGAGACTGATTCGGTGCGGGACCGGGCAGCGTCGTCGGTGTCGCACTCCCCGCCGTACCGGCACCGTCCTCGAGCGCGACCGACATCGACACGCCGAGCAGCATGGCGACGCCCACCGCTCGAACGAGAAGGTCCCGCCTGCGTACAGTGTTCCGACAGTTCACTGCGCCCACGACGACAAAGCGTAACGGCTCGATGGTGGCAGTTTCGGCACCCGGACGTTTCGGTCCGGTTGCAGCCTGAGTTCGCCTTGCGTTCACTTTCGTCACGATTGACCGGATGTGCCATAGGGTGCCTCTTACATGAAGGGTGTGGTGTCTGTCGCGCAGGGGAGGCTCAGGGGCGTCTGGCGTCAGGACCTGTGGTCATTTTCGGGTATTCCCTACGCGCGCGCACCTATCGGAGAGCTGCGCTGGCGGCCACCGCTGGTGCCGGAGCCATGGGGTGAGATCCGAGACGCCTCGACCTTCGGCCCGATCGCGCCGCAGTCGGCCGCCGTGCCCGGCATTACCAGCCCGTCTGATCCTGAGGCCTCGGAGCCGCAGAGTGAAGACTGTCTCTTCCTTAACGTCTGGACTCCGCGCCTCCCGGAGTCGCCCGAGGAGGCCGTTGCCGGCGGAAGGCCCGTTCTGGTCTTCATCCACGGGGGCGGCTTCACCTCGGGCAGCGGATCCGTTTTCCTCTACCGGGGCGGAAACCTCGTCCGGAACGGCGATGCCGTGGTCGTGACGATCAACTACCGGCTCGGCGCGCTGGGCTTCTTGGGCCACTGCCGAATGGATGACCCAGACGGCCTGATAGGGAGCTGGGGCATCCACGATCAGGTGGCTGCGCTGACCTGGGTACGCGAGAACATCGCCGCGTTCGGGGGCGACCCTGCCAACGTCACGATCTTTGGGGAGTCGGCAGGTGGGTTCAGTGTGGCCACGCTGCTCGGGACACCTGCCGCGAAAGGGTTGTTCAGACGTGCGGTGGTGCAGAGCGGTGGCGCGCACGTACATACACTTGACGAGGCGGAGCGTTCGGCTGATCGCTTGGCTGCGGTGTTGGGTATCGCCGTCTGTGACAGGAAGTCGCTTGAGCCGGTTCCTGCATCCGAACTGGTGGCCGCGACCGAGGAGATCGGCCGGCGCCGACCTGATCCTGGGATGATCCCTCTGCCGTTCCTCCCAGTGGTCGACGGAGTCTTCCTGCCGGACCACCCGTTGGCGTCCGTCGCCAACGGGTCGGCTGCCGGCGTCGATCTCATGATCGGGACCAACCGTGACGAGCTCACCTTGTTCGGGCTCGGCAATCCGGCACTGATGGCGCTGGACGAGGAGGGGATGCAGCGATGGATCGCCAACGCAGCGCCGGACATGGATGCCGGACAGGTGATCGCGGCCTATCGGGCCGCGCGGAACCAGCGCGGCGAGAAAGTGGATCCCAACGACATCTGGGTTGCGGCCGGGACGGACTTCGTCTTTCGCTGGCCGAGCCTCCAGCTGGCCGCAGCCCACGTTGCCCGGGGATCGCGCGCGTTCGTGTACCTATTCGACTGGGAGTCGCCGGCCTTTGCGGGGATTCTGGGCTCGTGTCATGCGCTCGAGCTCCCCTTCGTGTTTGGCGCCGTCAACGTGCCGGTAGTCCAGATCTTCTCGGGCAGTGGCCCTTCCGTCGAGAGGCTCTCTCGAGACATGCAGAGAGCCTGGCTCGCCTTTGCCGGCGTCGGGAGCCCGAGCCACGACGGAATCGGTGAATGGGTCCAGTGGGACCCCGCTCGCCGGGCCACCATCATCTTCGGCGCCGACACCCGACTGGAGTACGCACCGCGCAACCAGGAGCTGGCCGTGTTGGAGCGCTCCCGGCCACTCACCTCGAGCCTGCCCGGCTGACAGACCGGCCGACGCGATGTCAGCGCGGCGAGTTCGAGCGGGCCAGGGTCAGCGGCAGGTGGCGGATGCCAGTGTGGCGGTTGCTCCGCGTCCAGACGGGATCGCCGGCGAGCGAGAAGGACTCGAACGAGTCCAAGATCTCCTCGAGCGCGACGCGGATCTCGAGCCGTGCCAGGTGGGCACCGAGACAGAAGTGGGCCCCGTGCCCAAAGGCCAGATGCGGATTGGGATCCCGGGCAAGATCGAACGTCTCGGGCTCGGCGAACCGGCGGGGGTCTCGGTTGGCCGAGCCTTCCCACACCACCACCTTCTCGCCGGGCGCGATGGAATGGCCACCCAGCTGGCAGTTCACAGTCGCCGTGCGCCGCTTGGACGGTGACGGTGTCGTCCATCGCAGGATCTCTTCGGTCGCGGTGACCATCCTCGTTTGATGCGATCTCAGGGACTCGAGCTCGTCCGGCCACTGGGTGAATGCGAGCATCGCGCCGGCGATTGCGTTGCGGGTCGTCTCGGCTCCCGCCGAGAAGAGCAACGAGAAGAACGCGGAGAGCTCATCGTCACTCAGGCGTGGCGGGTCCTCGTCAGGTAGTTCTGCATGGATCACGGTGGACAGCATGTCGGCGCGAGGAGATGCGCGCTTCTCCTCGATGAGGGCGGTGCCGTACTCGAACAGCTGTTGCGTAGCGACCCGGCGTTGTGGGCTCATCGACATGAAATCGGTCTCGTCCGGGATGTCGAAGATGTGCTCCACGGCATCGAACAAAAAGTGCCGATCGGACTCGGGCACGCCGAGCAACAGGCAGATCGCCTGCATCGGGAGCTCGGCCGCGACGTCGACGAGGAAGTCGCACGTCAGGGGAACCTCGTCGAGGAGCCGTTGCATTCGGCGGCGCAATTCCAGCTTCGAGTCCACGAATGGCAGCGGGAGTCAGGCCTTTCGTCACGAGACGCCGAATGCGCGCATGACGTGGGTCGTCCATCATGTTCAAGACGACGCCCGCTACGGGAAGGTCCTGAATAATGGTCCCACCGTAGGGGCGGTTCCCGCCCGTCTCGGAGGAGTAGGTCACAGGGTCATGCAGCACTTGTAACACTTCGTCATAGGTGGCGACTGACCAGAACCCTTCGCCATCGGGAGTGTGGACAGTCGGCTCGTGCCACCAGACCGGGGCAACTTCCCGGTGGACACGAAAGAGATTGTGCGGGAACCCGTTGGCGAAGGTGCCGAGGTTGGTGAGGTCGACCCGGGCGAGGTCATGCGTCACCTGGCAATCCTCATGGCAGGATCAGTGTGGGTCAAGAATGAAGTGCCGGGGGCGTAGCCCAATTGGCAGAGGCAGGGCGCTTAAACCGTCCCAAGTGAGGGTTCGAATCCCTCCGCCCCCACCCGCACAGCACCTCCGCCCCCACCCGGCCCGGTCGCGCCGACCGTTCATCCGGCGTGAGCGACTACGCGGTCGAGGTTGCAGTGCTCGGACCGGTCGAGGTGCGTGGGGCTGCGAGGTCGTTCCGCCGCTCGGCTGCGCTCGAGCTGGTCGTCTACCTGGCGTTCCACCGTCACGGGGTTAGTCACGGTGAGTGTGCCGTGGCGATCTGGCCGGAACGTCCCGTCTCTCTGTCCACGCTGCACGCGACCGCATCCGACGCTCGGCGTACGTTGGGTCACGACGCCGGCGGCGCATATCTTCCCCGGGGGACCAAGCTCCGCTTGCAGCGCTCGGTCGGCACCGACGCGGAGCGATTCGCGGAGCTCGCCGACTCCGACGATCCATGGCGCCTCAGACAGGCACTCTCCCTCGTCCGGGGCCCGCTTTTCTCCGGGCTTCGCAGGATCGACTGGGCAGTCCTCGACGGCACGCGTCACGATCTCGAGGCGTCGGTTGTGCGAGCAGCCCTGCGGGGTGCAGCAACGTTCGTCAGCCGTGGCCGCGGGGACCTGGCGGAGTGGATGGTGCGCCGCGCGCTGGTGGTGAGTCCCTACGACGAGCGGCTCTACCGCGGGTTGCTCCGCGCGACCGCGGCGCAAGGGAACCGGGCACGGCTGGCTCGTACCATGGCACAGCTGCTCACCTTCGCTGGTGAGACCTTCGCGGGCCAGGAAGCCGGCGCCGGCGTTCCAAGGCGGAACCAGGAGGCGTACCCGGCGCCCCTGGGTTGCCTGCACCCCCGGACGGCGGCTCTCTACCACGACCTGCTTCAGGGTGGGCCTGCCGCCGGAGGGCACGCCGCCAGGCTGTAGGGTTTCCTCCCGCCATGGCGAGAAGTTCCTCTGGGAAGTCGGTCGCACGCGCCGCCTCGACGGGTGGTGGCGCCACCTATCGCGGGCAGATGCCGGTGAACTGGTACGCCGCGCTCCTGGTGATTGTCCTGATCGGGCTCGGATCGGTTGCGTTCGCCAAGTACCACTACAACCAGAGCCCTCCTGTCGTCGAGCCCACCATCGGCACGACGTGGCACGCCGGACTGGCTTTCGACATCTGCGGGACGATGGAGTCCCCGCTGGCGGCGTCGCCGTCAAGTGCGACCGGGCTGACCACGACCGGCGACGGGATCCTCAAGATCGCTCCCACCACTTCGAGCGAAGCGGGTGACAACGCCACCTTGGGCAAGTTCGCGAGCGGGTACAGCGGCCTCACGCTCACCAACACCACGGTGAAGTACCCGTTGTCCACCGAGTACAAGAACGGTGACAAGTGCGCCAAGGGGACCCCCGACGCCGGCCAGGTCGGTGAGGTCAGTGCCCGTTCATGGCTGCTGTCCACGAAGACCGCCAAGAACGGCGAGCTCGAGCAGACCGGCGGCAACACGACCGTTCACCCCGCCGACCTGAAGCTTGCCGACCGCCAGCTCATCACGGTCGGATTCGTGCCGCACAACGTCATGCTTCCCAAGCCACCGGCCTCCCCCACTATCAGTGGGCTGCTGCAGGTGCTGGCCGGGGGCAGCCCACCCGTCGCCACGACGACGACGGCACCGGCTGCGACGCCGACATCAGCCCCATCCGCCACGACGTCGAGCGTCCCGGCCTCCACGACGTCGACCACAATCGCACCGCACTCGGCGACCACGTCCTCGACCAAACCTCCGACGACAACGACGACCAAGTAATGCAGGCGGTTGTCCTCGTCGGGGGCGAGGGGACAAGGCTCCGTCCCCTGACACTGACGACGCCCAAGCAGATGCTCCCCATCGTCGGTATTCCGATGCTCGAGCGAGTGATCGGACAGCTCGCCATCCACGGAGTCGACCGTGCAGTCCTGTCGTTGGGTTACATGCCCGATGCCTTTCTCGAGGCATATCCCGATGGCCGCGTCGCCGGGATCGAGCTGACCTATGCGGTTGAACCCGAGCCACTCGACACCGCCGGCGCCGTTCGCTTTGCGGCGTCCCGTGCTGGCATCGCCGAGACGTTCGTGGTCGTCAATGGGGACGTCCTCACCGATCTGGACCTGACAAGCCTGGTGTCCTTCCATCGGGACAGGGGGGCCGAGGGAACGATCGCGCTGCACCCCGTGGCCGATCCGTCGGCCTTCGGCGTGGTGCCCACCGATGATGACGGGCGCGTACTGGCGTTCGTGGAGAAGCCTCCGCGCGACGAGGCGCCCACGAACGAGATCAACGCCGGGACGTATGTGCTCGAGGCATCGATGCTCGAGCGGATACCCGAGGGTGCCCGAGTGTCGATCGAGCGAGAGACCTTCCCTGCCATGGTGCGCGACCGTGTCCTGTTCGCTCTCTCGGACGACAGCTACTGGCTCGACACGGGCAACCCCTCGGCGTACCTCCAGGCCAACTTCGACTACGTGAACCAGAAGCGAGGGCCGATCGTTGCTCCGGGGCTCGCGGACAGGGGAGACGGGGTGCTCGTCGAAGGCAAGAGCGACATCGAAGGTGATGTCGTCGGACGCTCGGTCGTGTTCTCGGGGTGCGTGATCGAGCCTGGCGCGCGGGTCGAGCGGTCCGTATTGGGCCGAGGCTGCGTCGTCGGAGCGGGTGCGGCCATTGCTGACTCCGTGCTGATGGAAGGCTGCCACGTGGCGGCGGATGCGAAAGTGGCCGGCTCAATCATGGGTCCGCGATCCATCGTCGGGCAGCGCTGCGACGTGCGCGCCACCTCAGTGCTCGGTGCCGATGCAGTGATCTCGTCTGGGACCCTGGTCGACGGCGAGCGCGTCTCGGGCTAGAAAGCCCGGACATGCGAACGCTTGTCACCGGGGGAGCTGGCTTCATCGGCTCAAACTTGGTGGAACGCTTGCTCGTCGAAGGCCACGAGGTCGATGTCGTCGACGACTTCTCGACCGGGTCTCTCTCCAACTTGTCGGAGGCTCGAGGGAGCGCAGGGAGGTCTTTGACCATCCACCACCTCGACATCACCGCGCCGGCGATCATCGAGCTGATGGCCCGTCGGCGGCCCGAGCTGGTCTTCCATCTCGCCGCCCAGCCGGACATTCGACGCTCCGTCTCCGAGCCCGGCTTTGACGCGCTCGTCAATGTCGTCGGCTCGCTCAACGTCCTCGAAGGCGCCCGCCGAGCCGAGACCGAGCGTGTGGTGTACGCGGCTAGCGGGAACACCCTCTACGGTCAGCCGTCTCCTGAGGACCTTCCGGTGCGCGAATCCCATGCGCAGTTACCCACCTCTCCCTTCGGGGTCTCGAAGAAGGCAGTCATCGACTATTTGGCGCTGTATCGGGAGCTCTACGCACTCGAGTTCTGCGCGCTTGCGCTCGGCAACGTCTACGGACCGCGCCAGGTTCCTCAGGGTGAATCCAGTGTCGTGGCCGTGTTCGGTGAGCGCATCGCGCGCGGCGAGCCGGTGACGGTCTTCGGGGACGGCACCCAGACGAGGGATTTCGTGTTCGTTGACGATGTCGTCGATGCCTTCGTGCGGGCCGCGACCCGCGGGGGCGGGCTCGTCTGCAACGTCGCGACCGGTCGCGAGACGTCGGTCAACGAGCTCCTGGCCACGATGGCCGCGCTTGGCGGCGGCGAACCGGATCGCGTCGAGGCGCCGGCCCGTCCCGGAGAGCTCAGGCGCTTGTGTCTGGACATCGAGCGGGCTGGCATCCAGTTGGGATGGAGGCCGTGGACCGAGCTGACGGACGGGGCGAGAGCAGTCCTCGAGTTCGCCGGTGAGCGGCTCCGCTGACCGGATCAACGAAAGAGGTCTTCGTCGGGAGGTCTGATCACCTCCGCCCTCACCGACGAGGGACGTAGCCAGTCCTGTGGCACGCCGCGCACGATCGCGACGGGCACCGCCCTGTCCTTGCCCATCACGAGCTCGGCGGCCGACGCGAGCTCGTCGGCGACGCAGATCTCGGTGGCTACCAGCTCGCGGCCGCCCGCGTCGGGGGTGCCTTTGAGGTCGAGCACTGCCGCCACGCCTGCACAGCCGATTGCCACGTCGGTGACGCCCCGGCGCCAGGGGCGGCCGAAGGTGTCGGAGACGATGACGGCGACCTCGACGTCGAGCGTGTGGCGGAGCCCGGCTCGGATCCGCCGAGCCGATCGATCCGGGTCGTCGGGCAGCAGCGCGGCCGTGCCCTCGGCGACGTTGGACAGGTCTACGCCGGCATTGGCGCAGATGAAACCGTGGCGCGTCTCGCTGATGACAAGGTCGCCGCGGCGTCGCAGAATCCGAATCGACTCCTCGGCGACGAGAGCGAGCTTTGCGTCGGTGTTGTCCTCAATTGCAACCAGCCGGCCCTCGGCCTTGGACACGATCTTCTGGGTGACGACGACGACGTCACCATGACGCAGAGTGTGTCCGGCGGGGCGAGATGGCGTGAGGGCATTTGCGATCAGGCCCGCGAGATCGTCGCCCGGGGCCACCTCGCCGATGCCGGTGACCGGAAGGACAAGGAGCGCTTCACCGTCTTGCATCGATCACCACCCGGGCTAGGTCCGCGGCCAACTCGGGTGAGTGCATCACGGTTCGGGTGACGATGCACCGGACCCCTTCGGCCTCGACGCTCGCTGCCTGATCCGCGTCGGCGACGTCGATCACGAGTGTCCCGACCCACGGCGCGTAGAGACGAGCAATGCCCACCACCGATGGGTCGATGCCGAGCTCGGCCATGAGGCGGTCGGCGGGACCCTTCAACGCAGCACCTGCGATGATCGGTGAGACGGCGACCACGTGGTCCCGCCGTGCCGCCAGGGCGTCTCGGACGCCAGCCACCGCCAGCAGCGGCCCGATGGAGACAATCGGGTTCGATGGGCACACCACGATGCTGTCGGCCGCGCCAATGGAGCTCAGCACGTCGGGTGCCGGCCGAGCTCTCTCGGCTCCATCGAAGCGGACGGCTCGCACGGCCACGTCGTGGTGGAGCCGCACGAAATAGTCCTGGAAGGCCACCTCTGTTCCGGCAGGCCCAAACTCGGTGGCGGTCGTCAGCGTCAGGCGTGTGCACAGCGGGTCATCGGTCACCGGCAACAGCCGCACGGCGATGCCGCGTCGCCTGGCCACGGCGGCCGTCACCGAGCTCAGCGTCTCGCCGGCGCGCAATCGTTCGGTGCGGAACAGGTGCGTCGCCAGGTCCCGATCACCGAGGCGGAACCAGTCCTCGCCGCCGAGACGCGCGAGCTCTGCCATCACGGTCCAGCTCTCGCCGGCCACGCCCCACCCCGTCTCACGATTGTCCATTCCGGCGAGCGTGTAGGTGACGGTGTCAATATCGGGACTAATGCGCAAGCCGTGGAGGACCATGTCGTCACCGACGTTGACGATCGCTGTGATGTCCGCCGGGGCAATGACGCGCACGAACCCCGAAAGCATCCGGGCGGCCCCGACGCCGCCGCACAGGGCCACCAGCACGCCGCGAGCATAGGAGCGACCGGCCGACAGGCTTTCCGCCACGCCCTGGTACCATCGCCGCCCGCCATGCCCGCGCGTATCCCTGTGGACCGCCACCGGACCGTCGTCTCGGTGCTGCGTGAGGCGGCACAGGTCAACGGTGACGTGGAGGCCTACGTCGAACACGTGGGGACGGATCGCCGCACCATCACCTTCGCCCAATGGGACCGGGCGGCCGACGGTGTGGCGGGCTATCTGGCCCGGCGCGGTGTCGCCAAGGGCGATGTGGTGTGCCTTCTGCTGTCATCGTCGATCGAGTACGCAGTGCTCTATGCCGCGGCACTGCGGCTCGGCGCCATCACCTCTGGCATCAACCCGCGGATGGGCGCCGCCGAGGTGGCATCAATCGTCGAGCGGGTCTCGCCGACGCTCGTCGTCGTCGAACCCCACGGCGCCGGGTCGCTGCCCGAGCAGACCACCGCTCCGGTCGTCGACAAGGCCGAGGCCCGAGAAGCTTGGACGGGCTCGCCGCCGACATCGTGGCCGGAGCTCCATCCCGACGATCCAGTCGCCGTGGTCTGGACGAGCGGCACCACCGGGAAGCCGAAGGGCGCGATCTTCGACCATGTCAACCTCGCCGCCGTCGCGCGGGGCACCGACGTCTTGAGCCAGCCTGGCGACAGGCGGCTCTCGCCACTGCCGTTCGCGCACGTCGGCTACATGACCCGGGCCTGGGACGAGATCGCCAATGCGGTGACGACCATCATCACCCCGACGCCCTGGCGGGCCGACGAGGCCGTCCGGATTTTGGAGAGCGAGAGGGTGACGGTGGCCCAGGGCGTGCCCACGCAGTGGGCGCTCATGCTGGCCAGCGATGAGCTCGACCGCGCCGATCTCAAGGCGCTGCGAGTCGCCGGTACCGGTGCGGCGCGCATGCCCGCGTCCATGGTTGCCGAGTTGCGCGGGCGGCTGGGCGTTCCCGTGGTGGTCCGCTACACCTCCACCGAATCGTCGCTCGGGACCGGTACCACGCTGTCCTCGACCGACGAGGAAGTGGCGACGACGGTCGGGAAGCCGGTCGCGGGGGTCGAGTTGGCCATCGTGGACGACGACGGACGTCCGGTTCCCGACGGATCAGTGGGCCGCGTGCTCCTACGTTCCGCAGCCGCCATGCGTGGCTATTGGGGCGGGGGCCCCGTTCGGGGCCGTAGCGTGCGTGACCTCGTCGACGCTGTGGCCACACGAGGCGTGCTCGCCCCCGACGGCTGGGTGACGACCGGAGACTTCGGGCGCCGGACTCCGGAGGGGAACTTGCAGCTCTCGGGCCGGGCGCACGAGCGCTACATCCGTGGCGGGTACAACGTCTACCCAGCTGAGGTCGAGGAAGTGCTGGCGACCCACGGATCGGTGGCGCGGGTCGCGGTCTGCGGTGTGCCTGACGATGTGTTGGGCGAGGTCGGCGTGGCGGTGATCGTCGCGGCTCCCGGCTCGACGCCGGAGCTGGACGTGCTGCGCGCACACTGCAGCGGCATGCTGGCCGACTACAAGGCGCCTGACGCCCTCGTTGTGGTGGAGGAGCTGCCGCTGACCCCCATGATGAAGGTGGACACGGTACGGCTCGGAGCCCTGGCCGAGCGTGGTGCGGCACAGCAACGCGCCGGGCTGGCAGGAACTCGTCGGGTCAGCCCGCGGGGTGCTAGGCAGTGACCCCACGCAGGCCCGCGGAGGACAAGGAGCGCGCATGAGTCCCACCACCAGAGTCGGCGAGTCCGACCCCAACCGAGGGACTGTCCCCGAGTCGGTCACGCCGGGTCGCTACCGCGGGCACGTCGCGCTGGTCACCGGCGCCGCTTCAGGGATCGGCCGCGCCACGGCACGCCGCCTGGCGGCCGAGGGCGCCGCGGTGGCCTGCCTCGACGTAGCTGAGGACGCTATCGACGCTGTGGCCGCGGAGATCAGCACGGAGGCGGCCGAGGCGGGTGGGCGAGCGATCGCGGTGCGCTGCGACGTGACCGACGAGGACGTGGTGGCGTCGGCAGTGGCGCAGGCCGAAGCGGATCTCGGTCCCATCACGAACCTGTGCAACATCGCAGGTATCGGAGGCTTCTCGCACACGACCGAACAATCGCTCGGCGGATGGGACAAGATCATCGCGGTCAACCTGACGGGGACCTTCCTGATGTGCCGCGCCGTGCTGCCAGGCATGATCGAACGCGGGGGCGCCATCGTGAACACCGTGTCGACCGCGGGCGTCATCGGCCAGCCGTACTCGGCCGCGTACTGTGCCTCAAAGGGTGGCGTGAAGCTACTGACCAAGGCGCTCGCGGTCGAGTACATGGCCAAGGGTGTCAGGGTGAACGGGGTCGCTCCGGGAGGTGTCGACACCCCGATCATCCACAACTTCGGACCGCCGGCTGACGCCGACATGAAGCTCATAGAGCGGCTCATGACACCAATTGGCTTCGCCTATCCGCACGAGATCGCTGGAGCGTTCGCGTACCTTGGCTCGCACGAAGCCGACTACGTGACGGGTGCGATCCTGTCCATCGACGGGGCGATCACGACCTGAGCGCGGCCAGTACCCCCATGACCTCCGGGTCGGCGGACCTGCGCGTTGCACTCGATGCAACGCCGTTGCTGGGTTTGCCCACGGGTGTCGGTGTCTTCTGTCAGGGTGCACTTGGAGCCCTGGCGGTCCGTCCCGGCCTCCGGGTGCGTGCCTACGCCGTGAGCTGGCGTCGCCGCGGGATGCTCGGTGGACACTTGCCGGCCGGCATCGCAGCCGAGCAGCGACCGATGCCGGCGCGTCCTTTGCACGCGTTGTGGGGGCGCTTCGATGCGCCGCCCCTGGAATGGTTCATCGGGCGGACCGACGTCGTCCACGGCACCAACTTCGTCGTTCCTCCGACGGCGCGCGCCGCAACGGTGGCCTCAGTCCACGACCTCACACCTCTGCGCTACCCCGAGCTCTGCGATCAGGCCACCCTCGCGTACCCGCGGCTGATCAGTCGGGCCGTTCGCCGCGGTGCGTGGATCCACACCGATTCCGCCTTCGTCGCCGCGGAGGTCGTCGAGGCGTTCGGTGCCGATCCCACCCGTATCCGGGTGGTGAACCCAGGTGTCCCCGAGCTCCCGTCCGTGGACGCGGCTGACGTGGCGGCGACGCTCGGCCGGATCTTGCCGCCCGGAACCGCCCGCCTCTGCTTGTCGGTGGGTACGGCAGAGCCGCGCAAGGACTTGCCCGGCCTGGTCCGCGCGTTCAGCTCAGTGGCTGATCGTCACGCCGACGTCGCACTCGTCTTGGCCGGTCCGCCAGGTTGGGGTGAAGACGCGCTGACCGAGGCGGTCGCGGCCTCTCCGGCCCGTGGGCGCATCGTCCGAACCGGGTGGCTCGACCAGCGTGATCTGGCGGCGCTCATGGCGGGTGCTGCGGTGCTCGCCTACCCGTCGCTCTACGAGGGGTTTGGCTTCCCGCCCCTTCAGGCCATGCAGGCGGCGGTGCCGGTCATCGCAACCAGGGCCGGCTCTCTCCCGGAGGTCCTAGGGGACGGAGCGATCCTGGTGGAGCCGCGTGAGCACGACGCGTTGGCCGCAGCACTGGACGCGTGCCTCGGAGACGAGGCGTTACGGGGTCGGCTCGTGGCGGCCGGCGCCGCCTGGGCCGGCCGATACTCATGGCAACGTTGCGGCGAGGGCCTCGAAGCGCTCTACCGTGACGCGGCGAATGCAACCGGTGCCTGACCGCTCACTCTCGGCCCTTGTCGTCGTCGAGCAACTCCGCCGCCGCGTCCCCGGCGGCATCGGCGCCCATGCACGCGGGTTGCTGAGCGGTTTGGCCGAGCTCAGTGAGGAGGGTGAGGACATCGATGTGACGCTCTTGGCGAGCAGGGCGCCGCGCGGCGCGGCCGAAGACGATCTGGCGGAGCTTGGGTGGCCGCTGCGGTTGTCACCGTTGCCGGGCCGACTACTCACGCGCGCCTGGGACCATCGGCTTGTCCATGCGCCCACCGGGTTCGACGTCGTGCACTCGGTGTCGATGGCGGCACCTTTCCCGTCGCGCACAGGGAGCGGACCACTCGTGCTCACGGTGCACGACCTGGCGTGGCGACGACATCCTGAGGCCACCACGGCACGAGGAGCGCGGTGGCACGAAGCTGCATTCGCCCGCGCCCGGCAGTCGGCGGCGCGCATCGTCGTCCCGTCGCGGCTCGTCGCCGCAGACGTGGCGGCCTCCGGGGTTGACGAGGGTCGGATCACGGTCGTGCCGAGCGGCGCCGACCACCTCCCTGCGCCCGATGGCGCGGGCGCTGACGCGCTGCTCGCTCGCCTGGGGATTCGCGGTCCCTACCTCCTGACCGTGGGCACGCTCGAGCCACGAAAGAACCTGGAACGGCTCGTGCGCGCCTATGGCGCGGTACGAGCCTCCCTGCCCGAAGCCTGGCCCTTGGTCGTCGTCGGACCCACGGGATGGGGCGCTCAACCGGCTGTGGCAGCAGAGACGGAGGGTGTCGTGTTCGCCGGCGCCGTGCCCAGCGCCGTCTTGGCCGAGTTCTACCTGCGAGCACGGGCTTTCGCGTACGTGCCGCTGACCGAGGGCGCGGGACTGCCGCCGCTCGAGGCGATGCAGGCTGGGACACCGGCAGTCGTGGCCAATGGCGTACCGAGCGTGGACGACCTCGATGCGACGGGACCGTCACCCGTGCTGCTGGTCGACCCGCTCGACGTCGAGGACATCACGGCCGGTCTCGAGTCCGTGCTCACCGACGACGAGGTGCGGGCGGACCTCTCTGAGCGCGGGTCGTGCTACGTGCGGGAACGGACGTGGCGCAGCGCGGCGCGCGTCCATCTGTCGTTGTGGCGGACCCTCCGATGACGGAGCTCGCCCTCGCCTTGGACGTCTCGGCCGTCCCGGCCCGTCCTGGCGGCGCAGGCCACTACACCATGGCGCTGGCCCGGACCCTCGCGACTCGGAGTGACGTCGACCTCACGTTGGTGGCGCGCCACGGTGACGAACAGCGCTGGGACGCGTTGGCGACAGGGTCGACGATCCGAGCGGCGGTCCCATCGTCGCGTCCAGGCCGGCTGGCCTTCGAGCAGGTCGGCCTGGGGTCGGTGCTCCGCAAGCTCATGGTGCAGGTCCACCATGGCCCGCACTACACCATGCCGGCGCGCGCGCCCGTCCCGTGTGTCGTGACCATTCACGACTGCACGTTCTTCGACCACCCCGAGTGGCACTTGCGCACCAAGGCCGCGTTCTTCAGGAGAGCCATCCGGCATGCGGCTCGCCACGCTTCGGCCCTGATCTGCGTCAGCCAGGTGACAGCCGACCGGCTCATCGCCTCCTGCGATGTGCGGGCGCCGATAGTGGTGGCGCCCCACGGCGTCGATCACGAGCGCTTCAGGCCCGACGAGCCCTCCGACGGTGGAGATCGTGCCTTGCTCAGCTCGTTCGGGGTACCGGCGGATCGTCAGCTTGTCGTCTTCGTGGGCACGCTCGAGCCTCGCAAGGGGCTGGCGCCACTCGTGGCCGCCTTCGACCGCGTCGCCGCCGCACGCCCTGACGTCGTACTGGTCCTGGCCGGCCAACCCGGCTGGGGCATGGCCGGCACGGAGCGGGCACTGGCGGAGGCCCGCCACCGCGACAGGATCGTCAGGACCGGCTATCTCCCTGACGAGGCGATCCCCGCGCTACTTCGGCAGGCAGCGGTCGCCGTCTACCCCGCGCTCGAGGAGGGATTCGGGCTGCCTGCCCTCGAGGCCATGGCGTGCGGCGCACCTCTCGTCACCACGGAGGGAACGGCCATGGCCGAATTCGCCGAGGGGGCCGCGCTGCTCGTGCCACCCGGCGACGCGGCGGCGCTGGCCGACGCGGTGGACACCGCGCTGGAGCAGGGACGTGGGACCGAACGGCAGAACCACGGCATAAGGGTGGCGGCTACTCGCACCTGGGAGGCGAGCGCCACGCTGCACATGCGCGCCTATGAGGTGGCGCGGGCAGCGTCGCAGTAGGGTTCCGCGACATGCGGGCGCTCATCACGGGCGGCAAGGGCTTCGTGGGCCAGTGGCTCGCCGCGCACCTGAAGGACTGCGGCGACGAGGTCGCGATCATCGACATCGAGACCGACGTCGCCGACGGCGCAGCGGTCGAGCGGGTGATGGCGGACGTCACACCTGATGCCGTGTACCACCTCGCCGCCCTGACACACGTCGGGGAGAGCTGGGAGAACCCGAGCCTGGTTCTGCGGGTCAACGTCCTCGGGACAGCCGAACTGCTGGCCGCCGCCCGGGCACGTTGCCCGGAGGCCCGCATCCTGGTCGTGAGCTCCGCTGAGGTGTACGGCGTCGTCACACCCGAGCAGCTGCCGCTTGGTGAGGACACGCCCACCCAGCCGGCCAGCCCCTACGCGGCCAGCAAGTTGGCGGCCGAGGCGGTGGCACTCCAAGCGTGGCGGGGCTACGGGCAGTCGGTCACCGTGGTTCGTCCCTTCAACCACATCGGGCCCGGTCAGTCCCCCAACTTCTTCGTGCCCGCGCTGGCCAAACGGATCGTCGAGGCCAAGCGGACGGGCGCGACGGCACTCCCGGTCGGCACGCTCTCGACCCGGCGGGACTTCACAGACGTGCGCGACGTGGTGGCCGCCTATCGGCTCTTGATGGAGCAGGGGACAGGTGGCGAGGTCTACAACGTGTGTTCCGGGCGCGACGTGGCCATGTCCGACGTCGCCGCCCAGCTCCTCGAGCTGGCGGGCGTCGATTTGAGTTTCGAGACGGATCCGGCATTGGTGCGGCCGGTCGACGTCCCCGTCTTGCGCGGCGACGCGAGCCGTTTGCGCGCCGCCACCGGCTGGCAGCCGCGCATCCGCTCGCGACAACGCTCGCCGACGTCCTGGCCTCTTGGGAAGCGGACTGACGGCGAGCGTTGTCGCGAGCGTGCTGGGTCAGGCGGCCCTCATGCGCTGTCGGATCTGGGTACGGACCTCGCGGGCCTGCTCGCGAGCTTTGACGGAGAGCTGGGCGGCCGGCGGAGGCAGCCTGTCCTCGAGCGGCTGCAGCGTCGTCTCGAACAGCCGGACTGCGGTCTCGGTCAGGTCGTCGATCTGACGGACGCCCTTGGCCACACCCTGGCGAACGTCGTCGATGTGCTGGTCGAGCGACAGGTCCTGGGTGAGTCGGTTTTGCAGCTCTACCCGGTGCACTTGGAGCCGCTGGTAACCGAGCACCCCGAGCCCGACGGCCACGTAGGCGGCGTCGCGGGCGAGGTCGGTGGCGCCCTTTGAGAGGGAGTTGATGTTGTTGGTGACGTCAGGCATGTTGGGCCTCCTGTCTTTCAGTCTGTCTGGTCGGTGATGCATCGATCTCTGGTGTCGGAGCCTTCTGGCGGCGTCCCGGCACCCGTGTACTACAGTATCACAACTGTTAAACAGTAGCAAGCACTTGGGGCCAATTCCGTGCCTGAGCGGGTGCTCCGGGTCCCCCGGCGGCCGGGGTCCGACCCGATAGGGTCTGCCACCTGATGGACGCCCAGGTGCCCGCGGTGGTCGCGGTCGTGGTCACGAGCGGCCCGACGACGTGGCTCGACGAGACGCTCTCGTCACTGGCGGCGCAGGACTACGAAGAGCTCTCGGTGCTCGTCCTCGCGACCGGGGACCACGCCGACCTCGGAGAGCGGGTCGGGCGTTTCCTACCGAATGCATTCGTCCGGCAGCTGCCCGGGCGGCCCGGGTACGCCGCCGCCGCCAACGAGGTGCTCGGCATGGTCGAGGGGGCAGCGTTCTTCCTGTTCTGCCACGACGACGTGGCTCTCGACGCCGACGCGGTCCACCAGCTGGTCGAGGAGTCTTTCCGTTCCAATGCCGGCGTCGTCTCCCCGAAGTTCGTCAATTGGGACGACCCCGGCATCCTGCTGCACGTCGGGATGAGCTGCGACAAGACGGGCGCCGTGGTCGATCGCATCATCCCCGGCGAGGTCGACCACGGGCAACATGACGCGGTGCGCGACGTCTTCGTTGCGCCCGGCGGGTGCGTGCTCATCCGCAGCGACCTCTTCAGCGAGCTCAAGGGTTTCGATGCCGGTATCGTCGCAATGGGCGAGGACCTCGACTTGTCGTGGCGTTGCCAGGTCGCCGGTTCGCGGGTCGTCGTGGCGCCCGACGCCCGGGTTCGCCACCGCGAGGCGGTGGCCGGCGGGCTCGAACCACTCGCCGTCGTCATCGAGACCGATGGCAAGCGCCCCGTCACGATGCAGGTGCTGCAACGGCGCCACGAGCTGCGCGCAGTACTCAAGTGCTACACGCGCCTTTCCCTGGTGCGGGTGCTACCCCAGGCCGCCCTGCTGGCGTTCGGCGAGACCGTCATCGCAGTCCTGGCCCGCGATCGCGATCGCGCCCGGGCGGTCATCGGCGCCTGGCGCTGGAACGCCCGGCACCTCACCGAGCTGTCGCTGCTCCGGGGCGAGCTGGCCGAGCACCGCCTCTTTCCCGACGCCGAGGTCCGCCGCATGCAGGTCAGAGGGAGCGCTCGCCTCTCCCGGTACCTGAGTCGCCTCTCCTACCAGGGTCTCGAGGCGGCAAACGCCGTGACCTCGGGCCGGGTGCGACCCGAGGAGGACGAGCGGAGCGAGCTGGCCGTCCTCACCGGCAGCGTCGGCACGGCATTCAGCGAGGACGCCGATTTCGACGAGCTCGACGACCTCGGGAGGCGTTCGGGCAGGGACCGCTTCGGCCGACGCGTTCGCCGACCTCCGCTCGGCACCGGGCGCCAACGCACGCTGGCCATGGTGGTCGCGCTGGTGGTCATCGCCGTCGGGACCCGAGACCTCTTCTTCGGCACCCTTCCGCTGGTCGGCCAGCTGGCGCCGCTTCCGTCGTGGACGACGACGTGGCACCACTTCGTCTCGGGCTGGCAGTCGGCCGGGGTGGGCACGACCGCACCCGCGTCGCCCGCGTTCGGGCTCGTGGGGATCGCCGGCACGGTGCTCTTCGGCGCCATGGGTACGTTGCAACGGGTCCTCATCCTCGGCTGCATTCCGCTGGGCGCGTGGGGGGTGTCGCGCTTCATGCGGCCACTCGTGTCGCCGCGCGCACGGGTCATCGCGGTGATCTGCTACCTCGGGCTCCCGCTGCCCTACGGCGCGCTTGGCATGGGGAGATGGGACGGCCTGGTCGCTTATGCCGCCTTTCCCTTCATCGCATTGCGGCTCGCGTGGGCGGCCGCCGTGGAGCCCTACGACGTTGCGCCATCGACACACTGGCGCAGCAGGCCGAGCGGGCAGATCGCCCTCCTCGGCGCCATCATCGCCGCCGCAGCCGGATTCGCACCAGCGGTGGTCCCGCTCGTCCTGCTCCTCGCGGTGGCGTGGGCGCTCGGCTCCGTGCTCGTCGGCGCACCCGATGCGCGCTGGCGACTCCTCCTCGTGGCGGTCCAGGCGGTGGGTGTGGCACTCCTGCTCACCCTTCCCTGGGTCGTCGGCACCGCTCTGGCGGGGAAGGCCTCGGTGGGGATCTTCGGCCTGCCCCTCACCGGAGCGACGTCGCCGGGTTGGGGCGAGGTCATCCGCTTTGCCGTCGGTCCCGCCGCCCAGTCGCCCCTGGCCTGGCTCCTCGTCGTGGCGGCGGCCCTGCCGTTGCTCCTGGGCCGGGGCACGCGGCTGGTATGGGCCACCCGCCTGTGGATCACGGCCCTCGGGTCGTGGGGCCTGGCGATGGCCGCCTACCGGGGCGCGATGGGCTCGTTCGCACCGTCGGAGACCGTCGTGCTCGCCCCGGCGGCACTCGCCGTCGCCGCGTGCGTCGGCCTGGGCATCTCCGCGTTCGAGAACGACTTGTCCGAGAGCGAGTTCGGCTGGCGGCAGCTCGTCAGTGTCGCCGCGCTCGTCCTGGTGGTCCTCGGTCTCCTTCCCGTGGCCGCAGAGGCTGCTGGGGGCCGGTGGGATCTGCCGTCGCAGGGCGTGGAGCAGCCGCTCGGGTTCCTCGGCCGTCCGAGCACGGGCGTGGCGCGGGTGCTCTGGCTCGGGGACCCGCGGGCCCTGCCCGTCGGTGGATGGTCAATCGAGCCAGGCTTGGCGTTCTCGCTCACTCCCGAGAACCTGCCCGACACCGCGCAGGTTCTGACGCCGGCGGGAGCGGGCCCGGCCGGCTTCACCGCGGATGCCGTCCGGCTCGCGTTGTCCGGTGGCACGGTGCACCTCGGACGCCTGCTCGCGCCGGCGGGCGTTCGTTACGTGGTGGTCGTCGACGGGCTGGCTCCGTCCCTGGTGGGCTCGGCCGCACCCTCGGTCAGCGCGCCGCCGCCGCCGGGGGTGCAGGAAGACCTTCTCCAGCAGGCCGACCTCGAGGTCATGCCGGGCGAGATCGGGGTCCAGGTGTACCAGGTGGGCGAAGCCATGCCGGTGACCGCGGCGCGGGGTGCCCCGCTGCCGGCGGTGCGCGTCTTTACGTACCCCGGTGCCGCCGACGTCGTCGGCTGGCAGCCCGTGCTCGGCGACCTCGCCGAAGGTCTCCCGGCTGTCGGCGAGGTGCCCGCGGGCACGCTCTACGCCGGCTACGCGCCGGCGGGCAACTTCACGCTGACGCAGAACGGGCATGGTGCCGTGCGTCGGCCCGCGTTCGGGTGGGCCAGCCAGTACAGCGTGGTGGCGGGTCGCACCTCCCTCTCGTTCTCGAACTTCCCCTACGTGCCCCTCTTCGTCCTGCTCGAGGTGGCCGCCTGGGTCGCGCTGGCCGCCGCGCTCGTCGGTCGCCGTCGCCGGTCCCATCTGCCAACGCACGCCGTGGGGGAGGAGTGACCCGATGAGCCCGGCACACCACAGCCGCGAGCCGCGCTGGCGCATCCTTCTCGTGGTAGCCGCCGTGGTCGCCGGTGTCGCCATCGCCGCCGGCGCCAATGGGACACCCACCAGCCTCACCCCGCCGGCCAGCCCAGCCGCACTCGTGAGCGCGCCAAACGCCGAATCGTCAGCGTGGTACTGCACGGGACAGACGACCTCGGCAGGCGGCGCCCCGGGCTTCCTGGTGATGAGCAACACGTTGACGCGGCCGGTGAGCGCCACGGTGACGACGGTCACCGACGGTGGGTCCTTGGCGCGCACGGCGGTCTCCATCCCCGCACACGGGGTGGCGACTCCGAGCCTCCCGGTCCCGTCGACAGGATCGTGGCTCGCCGACACGGTGACGGTGGACGGTGGCGGGGTCGCCGTCTCGCAGGTCGTGGACTCGCCGTCGGGCTGGGACGAGTCACCGTGTCAGAGCACGACGGCCTCGCAGTGGTACATCCCTGGCGGGACGACGGCCGACGGCGCCGCGCTCTACCTGTCCCTTCTCAACCCGACGGCGACGCCGGTCGTCGTGGACCTCACCTTCATCACGCCGAGCGGCGCCTTACACCCGATCAACTACCAAGGGATCGTCTTGGAGGCGGACTCGGTGCTCGTCGAGAGCGTCACTGCCGAGGTCCAGAACGCGTCCACCGTGAGTACCGTCGTCGCGACCCGTACCGGCCGAGTCGTCGCAACAGAGCTCCAGGTGTTCGGCGCGCCGACCAGCGGCCTCTCCCTCGTCCCGGGCGTCGCAACCGTGCAGTCGCACTGGACGATCCCCCAAGCCGAGGAGGCCGCCGGCGCATCCTCGGAGATAGACGTCTTCAACCCGGGCACCGTGCCCGAGAAGGTCACCGCGCTCCTCCGGCTCGCCTCTGGCCCGCTCGCACCCCTGAGCGACACGGTGGCGCCGGGCTCGACCTGGGCCCTGAAAACCAGCGCCCAGACGAGGATTCCCGTCGGAGCCCCCTACTCGGCTGACATCGATGCCACGGGCGGACCGGGCGTGGCCGTCGGGCGCACTGTCGTTCTGACCGCGTCGGCGCCCGCGGCCCAAGGCGGCGTTGCTCTCGCGGTCGACGGGCTGAGCGAGGCCTCATCGGCAGGTGCATGGATCGTGCCGCCGCCCGGCAGCGTGGCCAGGCCTGCCGTCACCGGTGCCTCACCCAATTCGTTGGCCCTCACCAACACCTCGAGCGCTGCGGTGCACTACACCGCCGAAGCGGTCTCGCCGTCGAGCCGTACGCTGCTCGCCGCCGGCGCGATCGCGCCAGGGGCAACGGTGGTGGTATCGGGGAGCAGCCTCTCGCACACCGCGTTCGAACCGCTGGTCGTGCGCGCCGCCGGCACGATGGCCGTCAGCGAGGACGTCGGCCCGTCGGGCGGTGTCGGCGTGGTGACGATGCCGGGGATCCCGTTAGCCGCCGCGATCGGGCTCTGAGCGACCGACGCTAGAGGCGGTGCCGCTGAAAGCGCCGCCACAGGACCCGGCCTCCGACCACCGCCGCGGCGAGGCACAACAGCGCGAACAACACCGGCCCTGCGACCCGGACCACGCCCTCGACCCCGGCCAGGAAGCCGCCGACGCTGTCGTGCCACGCCCGCACCATGCCCGATTCGGGGAGCGGGCTCGGCGGGGAGGGCGGCGCGCCTTCGCTGACGTTGGCCGTGAACGTCGAATACGAGGTCTCGCTCGTGAGCACCTGCAGCTGTCCCTGCAGCTGCTCGAGCTGGCTCTGGATGGTGTCGAGCTGCGCCTGCACCGCCAGCACGTCGCCGACCGTCGTCGCCTTGGTCATGATCGTCAGGTACTGCTGCCGACTGGCCTCGAGCGCGGCGATACGCGACTGCAGGTCCACGTACTGTCCGGTGACGTCCGTCGCCTTCGTCGTCAAACTGGTGGTCCTGCCGATCCGCTGCGCCTGCTTGAGCGCGGCGGAGAAGTTGTCCACCGGCACCTGGAGGGTCACCGTGCCGAAGGGCGGGCCGCCAACCCCGGCACCCGACTGCGTCTGGGAGTTGGCGACGAAGCCGCCGTAGGTGCCGGCGAGCGCGCTGAGCTCGGCCATGGCGCGGGTCAGATCGCCGCGGCCGACACTCAGGCCCAAGGTGCCCGTCTGCTCGACTTTCGCAGACTGACCCACGGCCCCCTTCGGCAGAGCCGGGGAGTTCTGCGCCGCGGCAGGCGTACCGGCAGCCCCCTGGAGGGCCTTTGAGTTGGCCGAGAAGGGCGCGGCAGCGTACCCGCCGCTGGTGGCGCTGGCCCCACCGGCCGACGGCGCCGGGATCGTGGTCGTGACCGGGCTGTTCGCCGGCGCATGGCCGCTGCGCGGGGGAGGGGCGGCGGCGGTGAGGCGCTGGCGCGCCGCAGGACCGGAGACCAGCGCGCCGATGGTCCCGGCCACGAGGAGCAGCACGACGACGGACGCGGCCACCGACAGCACACGGTGACGGCGGGCGACGGCGACGACCCGTGGCGCCCGGTGGGGGCGGGCAGCCGGCGCCGGGCTGCCGTCGTTGCCCGGGTCATCTCCTCGCTCGCCGGCTTCATCGTCCTGTCCATCGCCCGCCCCGGCCAGGTCATCCGACGGCGAGCCCAGTGCCCGGGCGAGGATGTCGTCGGGCCCGGTCTCGGGCACCTCGAAGGCGGCGCCGGCCGTCCCGAGGAGCGAGGACAGGCGGTCGTCGTCAAGCACGGTCATGAGAGGGCCCCTTCTGCGTCGGCCGCGTCGGGTGCGTCGGGGGCGTCGGCTGCGCCCCCGACGCCGGCGAAGGTGGAGAGCGCGGGGTCCGCCGCCAGGCGGCGACGCGCCTCGTGCAAGCGGGACTTGACTGTGCCCGGGCGACGGCCGATGGCGAGGGCGATGTCACGCTCGCTGAGGTCCGCGTAGTAGCGCAGGACCACCGGCACCCGCAACGACACGGGGAGCCGCTGCAGCGCCTCCAGGACCGCCTCTGCCACCTCGGCCTGCTCGGCCCGCGTGTCGGGGCCGGGGCCTTGCTCCATCACATGCCCCAGTGGCTCGTCACCGGCCCTGCGATCGCGGTGGGGGATCTCGCGGCGCAGCTTCGAGTAGCAGGCGTTGACGACCACTCGATAGAGCCAGGGCTGAATGCTCGGGACGGCCGTGAGCGAGTCGCGAAAGCGCCACGCCCGCAAAAAGGCGTCTTGGACCGCCTCCTCGGCGTCGGCCCGGTTCCCCAGGATCAGACAGGCCGTGCGGAAGGAGCTGACGTACCCCTCTTCGAGCCAGTCGGCCAGCCGGTGCTCCACCATCCCTCTCCATGACGCCGCGGCGCCGGGTTTGGTTCGCTCGCTGCGACCAATGGGGCCCTAGCGGCCGGTCGGGCCCTCCGGGCTGCCTGCCGCTGGATCGACCGGCGGAGGCCACGGCGGCGGGGGCCATGACTCAGCGTCGGGGCGTCGTCCCGCACCGGCTGCCGACGCCGGGGTGGCGGGCACCGTGACGGGACCGTCTGCGGTCTCGGCGCCCGCGTCGTCCAGCCCGCGCGGCTCGTGGCCGTTGGCGCCGTTGGCGCCGTTCGCCCCGTTGGGAGCGGGCGGAGCAATGGCCGCCTCGTTGAAGTGGGGTACTGACTTGGTTCCCTCGTCGTGGACGGGCGACCCATGCGCTTCATCGACCAGGCGCGCCACCTCGGCGCCGTCGATGATCTCGTTGTCGAGCAGTGCGCGGGCGATTGCGTTGAGCCCGCCGCGGTGCTTGCTCAGCACCTCCATGGCGCGCTGCTCCTCCTTGCGCAAGATGCGCTCGACCTCGTCGTCGATGATCTTGGACGTGTCCTCTGAGTAGTCGCGGGTGTGCATGAGGTCCTCGCCCAGGAACACCTGGCCCTGAGAGCCCCACGCCATCGGTCCGATGGCCTCGCTCATGCCCCACTCGCGCACCATCTTGCGGGCGAGCTCGGTGTTGCCGACCAGGTCGTTGGCGGCACCCGTGGAAAGGTCGCCGTAGACGAGCAGCTCGGCGCAGCGGCCGCCCATGCGGACGCAGAGCGAGTCCTCGATGTATTGGCGCGAGTGGATGTGGCGCTCCTCCATCGGCAGCTGGTGGGTGACACCGAGCGCCATCCCGGTGGGGAGGATGGTGACCTTGTGCACCGGGTCGGCGTCTTCGAGCACGTATGCCAGGACGGCGTGGCCGCCCTCGTGGTAGGCGATGCGCTCCTTCTCGGCTTCAGAGAGCACCATCGACTCACGGCGCTGGCCGAGCAGGACCCTGTCGCGCGCCGTCTCGAAGTCGGCCATGGCGATCTCCAAGCTGCCCCGTCGCACCGCATGCAGCGCCGCTTCGTTGACGAGGTTGGCCAAGTCGGCCCCGCTCATGCCCGGCGTGCCGCGCGCCACCACGCTGAGGTCGACGTCGTTGGCCATGCGCTTGCCCTTGCAGTGGACCTGGAGGATGGGCAGGCGCTCCTCGAGGTCGGGCAGTGGCACCACGATCTGGCGGTCGAAGCGGCCGGGCCGCAGCAACGCTGGGTCCAAGATGTCAGGCCGGTTGGTCGCGGCGATCATCACGACGCCCTCGGCTGTGTCGAAGCCGTCCATCTCCGAGAGCATCTGGTTGAGCGTCTGCTCGCGCTCGTCGTGGCCACCGCCGAGGCCCGCGCCGCGCTTGCGACCTATGGAGTCGATCTCGTCGACGAACACGATGGCCGGCGCCTGCTTGCGCGCCGTCTGGAAGAGGTCGCGCACCCGGCTGGCGCCGACGCCGACGAACATCTCCATGAAGTCAGATCCACTGACCGACATGAAGGGCACGCCGGCCTCGCCGGCCACCGCCCTGGCGATCAGGGTCTTGCCGGTTCCGGGCGGGCCGACCAGGAGGACACCCTTGGGAATCTTTGCCCCGATCTCCTTGAAGCGGGCCGGGGTCTTCAAGAAGTCGACCACCTCGCTGATCTCCTGCTTCACCCCGGTGTAGCCGGCGACGTCCTCGAAGGTGGTCGACGGGCGGTCACTGCTGAAGGTCTTCGCCTTGGAGCGGCCGATCGACATGATCCCCGACATCTGCCCCCGGGTCTGGCGGCCGATGAAGTAGATGAAGGCCGCGCCGATGGCGATGATGAAGAGGTAGGGGAGCAGGTCGCTCAACAGGTTGGACGACGGGGTGGGGAAGCTGACCTCGACCCCGTCGTTGCGCATGGTGGTGACGTCGTTGGGCAGGGAGGGGCTCGGTCCCTGGACCTCGTAGCTGGTGCCGTTCTTCAGACTCCCCGTGATCTCCCCGGTGGAGTTGGAGATCTTGGCCGTCGAGACCTGCTTGGAGGTGACCTCCTGCAAGAACTTCGTGTAGCTGAGGGTCTTGGCGTTCGAGGTCTTGATCGTGCCCACCGCGAGCAGGATGGCGACGATCCCGATGGCCAAGACGCCCCAGAGCCAGCGCCAGGACTGGCCGGACGGCGCCCCTTGCGGGGGGTTGCCGTCGGGGCCTGCGGGCGGATTCGGTCTGCTCGCAGGCTTGTCGACACGCTGGGGGCTCACTACTCACATGCTAGGCGCCACCCCTGCCAGACGGTGACCGCCCCGACACTTCGTTCGAGCCGCCCTTCCTGCAGGTCCAGGGCCTACATGGCGCCGGTAACGTTTGCCCGATGACCGACACCGAGCCTGGCGGAGTGGCTTCGGGGCCACCCGGGCCCCCAGCCCGGCCTCCAGGGCCCGTTCCGGCTGGCTACCTCCCCAGCGAGTGGGTGCAACACGCACCGCCACCAACCGCGCCGCCACACCCGCCACACCCGCCGTACCCGGCGGATCAGGCGGGCTCCTACGGCGTGCCGCTCTCTGCGGGCGGAACGATCAGCCCACCGCCTCCTCCAGCCGTCGCGCTCGGCGATGCCCCCTTCCTCGACACGCCATGGGTGCCTCCGCAGACCAAGCGCCAGGGCTGGATGTGGCTCGTCTACGCCATCGCCGGCTTCCTTGTCGGCCAGCTGGCCGCGGAGATCTTCGGGCTGATCGCCGGTGCCATCGCGGGCAAGACGACGGCACAGATGCAAGCGATCGCCACCGCGACCGTCCCCCCGGAGTGGTATGTCGTCTCCACCCTCCTCGGCCTGTGGATCGGCTTCATCGGCGCGCCGTGGCTGGCCAGCCGGACCCAGGGGACGCGCAACTTCGTGCGCGACCTCGGTGTGCGCTTCCGGTGGTGGGACCTGCTCGGCATCCTCATCGGTTTCGGCGGCCAGATCCTGATCGGGATCATGTACGCGCCCTTCCAGCACGACATCCACAACTTCAACGGGCCGTCGCAACGCCTGACTGGTGCCTCGCACGGCGCCGGTTTCGTCGTGATCGCGATCGCCACGGTCTTGCTCGCACCCGCCATGGAGGAGCTCTTCTTCCGCGGGCTGTTGCTCAAGGCTCTCGTCCGTCTGATGACGCCATTGCGTGCAGCCGGCGGCGCGCGGACCGCCGGGGTCGTGGTGGCCGTGATCGTCGACGGGCTCCTCTTCGGCCTGGCCCACGGCGAGTGGGTCCAGCTGGCGGGCCTCGCCGTCTTCGGCGTCATCCTCGCCGTCATCTCGTATCGGACGGGTCGCCTCGGCATGAACATGGTGGCGCACGGCAGCTTCAACCTTGTGGCCATCATCGCCATCGCAACGCAGAGCGGCGTCATCCACTGAACGGGTCTTCCGCCGCCCCCGGTGTCCGGTACCCCCGTGCGGGCCCTGTCGTTTCAAGGGCCGTCGGGGCCGCCCCTATGGTGGGGGCTCGATGAGCAGGATGGATCAGGTCTTCAAGGCCTACGACGTGCGCGGCACGGTGCCCGACCAGCTCGACGCGGACATGTGCCTGGCCATCGGGCGCGCCATGGCCCGCTTCGCCGGCGCACCCGAGATCCTCGTAGCCCGTGACATGCGTGAGTCGGGGGTGGAGCTCTCCGCCGCCTTCTCCGACGGCGTCCGGGCCGAGGGCGTCGACATCACCGACCTCGGCATGGCCTCGACCGATTTCTTGTATTTCGCCTCGGGCCACCTCGGTGCGCCGGGGGCGATGTTCACGGCGTCGCACAACCCCGCGCGCTACAACGGGCTCAAGATGTGCCTCTCGGGCGCACGTCCCATCGGGCGCGACACCGGACTGGCGGACATCGAGGCGCTGGCGGAGAAGCTCCTCGGCGAGCCGCTCCCGCCTCTCACGGGCGCCCGGCGTGAGCTCAACCTGCTGGGGGAGTGGGCCGACCACGTCCTGTCGTTCGTCGACGTCGACTCGTTGCGGCCGCTCACCGTGGTGGCCGACACGGCCAATGGCATGGGCGGCCTGGTGGTCCCCATCGTGTTCGGCCGGCTCCCGTTCTCGGTCGAGATCCTCTTCCCCGAACTCGACGGCACGTTCCCCAACCACCCGGCGGACCCGATCCAGCCCGAGAACCTGGTCGCGCTCAAAGAGGCAGTCCTCGAGCTGGGTGCCGACGTCGGCCTGGCCTTCGACGGCGATGCCGACCGTGTCTTTCTCGTCGACGAGAAGGCCGAGCCGGTCTCGGGCTCGCTGACTACCGCGCTCGTCGCCGCCTCCATGTTGCGGAAGCACCCCGGCGAGACGATCCTCTACAACGTGATCTGCTCGCACGTCGTGCCCGAGGTCGTCACCGAGCTTGGCGGCACCGCGGTGCGCACACAGGTCGGTCACTCCATCATCAAGCAGGTCATGGCCGAGACCGGCGCCATCTTCGGCGGCGAGCACTCGGGGCACTACTACTACCGCGACAACTTCCGGGCCGATTCGGGCATCATCACCGCGCTGGTCGTGCTCGAGTTGCTGTCTCAGACCGGCAGCACGCTGTCCGAGTTGCTCGAGCCCTACAAGCGCTACGCGGACTCGGGAGAGATCAACACCGAGGTAGCCAACCCGGCTGCGACCGTCGATGCGATCGCCGAGGCCGAGCGCATGTCCGGGGCATCGCTCAACCGCTTGGACGGGCTCACGGTCGAACGCGCCGACTGGTGGTACAACGTCCGGCCCTCCAACACCGAGCCCTTGCTCCGCCTCAACGTCGAGGCGGCCACGCCCGACGCGTGCGCTCTGCACGTGGCCGAGGTGCAGGAGCTGATCTCCGCCCACGCCCGTGCCGGCGCGGGCCCGAACCGAGGAGATTCTCGATGAGCCTCGACCCCTTGTTGCTCGACGTCCTCGCCTGCCCCGTCGACAAGGGACCGATGTTGTGGTTCGAGGACGAGGACGTCCTCTACAACCCGAGGTTGCACAAGAGCTATGCGGTGGTCGACGGCGTCCCGGTGCTGCTGGTCGACGAGGCCGTCGACGTCGGCGACGCCGAACACGACCGGCTGACCGCGAAGGCGGAGAAGGACAAGGTGCGGGTCACCGGACCGGCCGCGGGGTGAACGACTGGGGCTACCTCGACACGCTCGGCGCGTGGAACGAGGCTGCCGTCATGCCCGAGCAACTGAGCCGGGCCCATCAAGCCGCATCAGAGTGTGTTCGCGCCGCGGCGTTTGCCCCTCCGATGTCGCCTCGAGCGGTGGTGGCGTTCGCCCAGGGCACCGCCGCCACGGCCGCTGACGCTGTCGCAGCACTCACCGCACGGCACCTGGCCGTGCCGTTCGCGGTCGTTCGGGGCAGCGACGTGCCGGCGTACGTCGACGAGCACACGCTGGCCTTCGCCGTCTCCACCTCCGGAGAGACCGAGGAGGTGCTGGCGGCCGCCGCGGCTGCTGGGTCGCGTGGTGCCGTCCTCGTTGGACTCGGACCAGGAGGCGTCGACTCGAACCTCGACCGCGTGGTGCGCGACAACGGGCGCGCCGGTTTCCTCTGGTGCCCGCTTGCCTCAGCGCGAACGCCGCGCGCTGGCCTGGGCGCAGCCGCGGTGTCGATGCTGGCCGTTCTTGCTCGGTGTGGCCTCATTCCCGCCGCCACGTCGTCGGTCGCGGCGGCCGCGACTGCGCTGGCGCGCCGGCGCGACGTGTGGATGACACCCGGTGCGGAGCCAGAGGTGCTGGCACGACGGTTGGGACGGACCATCCCGCTCGTCTACGGAGCGGACGGCATCGGCGCGGTCGCCGCGCAGTGGTGGAAAGCGGGCGTGAACCTCAACGCCAAGGCGCCGTCCTTCGCGGCGTCTGTGCCGTCGCTCACCTACGACGAGTTGGCCGGCTGGGGGCAGAGCGGCGACGTGACCCGCCAGACGATGTCACTCGTCTTCCTTCGCCACGCCGGTGAGCCGGCTCTCGCCGGCCCGCTCTTCGGAGTCGTGCGCGAAGCCACGGACGAGATCATGGCGAATCTCTTCGACGTCCACGCAGAAGGCGAAGACGACCTCTGCCGCTTCTTCGACCTGGCGTTGCTCGGCGAGCTGGTCTCGCTGCACCTGGCCGGGCGCGAAGGCGTCGACCCGGGCCCGGCGCCCGCCGTCGTGGAGAGCCACGGATCGCGGGCCGCGCTCTCTTAGCGATGCGCGCCAGCGGATGCGCGCTAGTTGAGGCGCTCCACGATCATCGCCATGCCCTGACCACCGCCGACGCACATGGACTCGAGGCCCCACGTCTTGCCGGAGTCCTCGAGCCCGTTGAGCAGCGTCGTCATGATGCGAGCACCGGTCTGGCCGAAGGGGTGGCCCAGGGCAATGGCGCCGCCGTTGACGTTCAGCTTGTCCCAGCTGATGCCGAGGTGCTTGGCCGAAGGAATCACCTGCGCAGCGAAGGCCTCGTTGATCTCGACCAGATCGATGTCGTCGATCGTCTTGTTTGCCCGCGCCAGCGTCTGGCGGCAGGCCTCGATGGGCCCGAGGCCCATGATCTCGGGGTTGAGCCCGGACACGCCACTAGCGACGATGCGGGCGAGCGGCGTGATGCCGAGCTCCTTTGCCTTGGAGTCGCTCATGACGATGACGGCAGCAGCGCCGTCGTTGAGTGGGCAGGCATTGCCCGCCGTCACGGTGCCACCCTCACGAAAGACAGGCTGCAGGCTGGCCAGCCCCTCCAGCGTGGTGTTGGGGCGGGGCCCGTCGTCCTTTGTGACGACGGTGCCGTCGGCGAGGGTCACCGGGATGATCTCGCGCTCGAAGAAGCCATTCTCCTGGGAAGCGACCGCTCGCGTCTGCGACAGAAGGGCGAACTCGTCCATCTCCTGGCGAGACACCTTCTCGAGCTCCGCCACGTTCTCGGCCGTTTGCCCCATGGCGATGTAGACGTCGGGCAGACCCTCCGGCGGGGTCCACGGCTCGGTGACCGTCGGCGCGCGCAACTTGGTGCGCTCCTCGGCCCGGGCGAAGTCGGGGTTGTGCGGGCCGGTGTCTGACGTGCCGTGCATGTAGCGGCTCACGGTCTCCACCCCGGCGGCAACGAACACGTCGCCTTCGCCGGCGCGAATGGCGTGGGCCGCCATTCGGATGGTCTGCAGCGAGGAGGAGCAGTAGCGGTTCACCGTCACTCCGGGCACGTCCTCGAGCCCCGCGAGGATGGCGGCTACCCGGGCGACGTTGTAGCCGGCCTCGCCGCCGGGCTGCCCGCAGCCGAGGAGGACGTCCTCGACATCGGCGGGGCTCAGCTGGGGCACCTTTTCGAGGACGGCGCGGATGACGAGGGCCGACAGGTCGTCGGGCCGGCACTCGACCAGCGAGCCTTTGTTGGCCCGTCCGATGGGGGTTCGACCGGTGGCGACGATGACGGCTTCAGGCATGACGACTGCTCCTCGTTCTTCGGTGTCGGGGGTCCCGGCCCCGTGGGCGGATTGCAGGTTACCCGTCGGTAGCCTGGGCACTTCCTGGGCCGTCATTGGCCCGGCGACCGAGGTGTTCTGTAACGTGTTCTAGCGCGCCGAGCCTGCTGGGAGGGCCGGTGACGACGTGGCGTTGCCGTGGCGTTCGAGGTGGGCCCCACCCGGCGCCGCCACCACCCAGGAGGGACAGCGTGGAGATTGCCTTAACCGAGGAGCAGCAGGCGCTGAAGGCCGAGCTGCGCGCCTACTACCAGAACCTGCTCACGCCGGAGCTGGAAGGGGAGTTGTCCCGCTCCAACGGCATCGGCCCGGTCGTGCGCAAGGTCGTCAAGCAAATGGCCAGCGACGGCTGGCTCGGCATCGGGTGGCCCAAGGAGTGGGGCGGGCAGGGGCGCTCCGCCATTGAGCAGTTCATCTTCTTCGACGAGTCGATGCGCAGCGGAGCACCAGTTCCCATGCTCACGATCAACACGGTCGGCCCGACGATCATGAACTTCGGCACACAGGAACAGAAGGAGTACTTCCTGCCGAAGATCCTCGCCGGCGAGATCCACTTCTGCATCGGTTACACCGAGCCCAACTCGGGGACGGATCTCGCATCGCTGACGACACGTGCCGTGCGCGACGGCGACGAGTACGTCATCAACGGCTCGAAGATCTTCACCAGCCTCGCCGGGGACGCCGACTACATCTGGTTGGCCACCCGCACCGACCCGAACGTGCCCAAGCACAAGGGCATCTCGATGTTCCTGGTGCCCATGAACACGCCAGGCATCCGCGTCGTTCCGATGAAGCTTCTCGGTGACCACAACATCAACTACACCTTTTACGAGGACGTGCGGGTTCCCGCCACCGCCCTGGTGGGGGGTGAGAACCAGGGCTGGAACCTGATCACCAACCAGCTCAACCACGAGCGGGTGACGCTGTGCTCGCCCGGGATCATCGAGCGCGTGCTGGGCGACGTGCGGGCCTGGGCCCAGGTGACGAAGCTGCCGGATGGACGCCGGGTGGTCGATCAGGAGTGGGTGCAAGAGCATCTTGCCCGCGTCCACGCCGAACTCGAGTTCCTGCGCCTCATCAACTGGAAGGTGGCCTGGCAGGCCACCCAGGGCCACCTCGACGTGGCCGATGCCTCGAGCATCAAGGTCTTCGGCACCGAGTTCTACCTGCGGGCGTTCCGCCTCTTGATGGAGATCATCGGGCAGGCCGCGTACCTCACGCGCGGCTCTCCGGCAGCGGTCATCGCCGGCCGGCTCGAGATGTACGCCCGCTCCATGATCATCCTCACCTTCGGTGGCGGAACGAACGAGATACAGCGTGACCTCATCGCCATATTCGGCCTCGGCATGCCGCGGTCGCTGCGCTGAGCACGGTCGACGAGGAGAACCACATGGACTTCAACTACAGCGAGGAAGAAGAGGCGGTCCGCCAGCTGGCGGCCCAGATCTTCGGCGAGCGGTCGACGCACGACCGGCTCAAGGAGGTCGAGGCGGAGGCCGGGGACGATGGCCCGATCGACCGCGACCTCTTTCGGGAGCTCGCCAATGCGGGGCTGCTCGGGATCCATCTCGGTGACGAGTTCGGCGGCGCCGGTCTCGACTTCGTGGCCGCCTGCCTGGTCATTGAGGCAGCTGGGCGAACCGCCGCCTACGTCCCGGTCGTCGAGACGATGGTCTACGGCGCGCTGCCTATCGCACGATTCGGCACCGACGCGCAGCGCAAGGCCTGGCTACCGGGTGCCGCCGGCGGCGAGACCATCTTGACCGCGGCAATGGCTGAGCTCGCCGGCGAGGTCATCGTGCCCGGTGGCACCGAGCCGATCACGAGTGCGACGAGGCGTGAGGACGGATCGTGGGCCCTCTCAGGCACCAAGGCCTGTGTCCCCGCCGCACTGGTAGCTGACGCGATCCTGGTGCCGGCCACGTGCCGTGGGGCGGACGGCGCGGTCAGGGGCGCCGGCGTGTTCATCGTGAATTCCGATGCACCGGGGCTGACGATGACACGGCAGTCGACCACGACCGGGCGTCCCGAGGCGATCGTGGAGCTCGATGGCGTCCTCGTGGGGGACGATCGGCTCCTCACCGACGGCACCGACGGCACCGACGGCACCGACGGCGCCGCGGTGATCACCTGCATCACCGAACACGCCACCACCGCGCTGTGCATCCAAGAGGCGGGCGCCTGCGCCTCGGCACTCGAGCTGACGGCCGAGTACACCAAGACCCGCGTGCAGTTCGACAAGCCCATCGCCACCTTCCAGGCTGTCGGGCAGCGCGCCGCCGACGCCTACGTCGACACCGAGGCCATCAGGCTCACCGCCTGGCAGGCGGCCTCGCGCTTGGCGGCCGGGCTCCCCGCCTCGGCCGAGGTGGCCATCGCCAAGTACTGGGCGGCCGAGGGCGGACAGCGCGTCGTCCACGCGGCCTCACATCTCCACGGCGGCGTCGGTGTCGACCGTGACTACCCCTTGCACCGCTTCTTCTTGTTGACCGAGCAGATCGAGCTCACCTTGGGCGGCGCCACCGAGAGCCTGCGCCGGTTGGGCCGGATCCTGGCGGAGGAGCCGGTCTGAGTTGGCGGCTCGCCAAACTAGTTAGCGAACGGCGCTCGCGGCGTATCCGATGGGCAAGATCCACTGCGTATCGAAGGATGAGAACGAAGCGATCAAGCCGGCAAGGTGCCGCATGGTGTCGCCGATCAATCCACGATGCTGGTCGTAACCGTCGTCCGCCTTGCCCATCAGCGATTCGAGGTCGTGCACGAGCTGCGAGAGGGTCGAGAGCGCGTCGGTCAAGGGCGTGACGTCCACCTGTGAGAACCCGGCGGTCTCGAGCAAGTGGCGCAGTCCGAACTTCGTGTACCGGTAGTAGTCGTACGGCTGCTCGTGCAAGGGCCACGTGAACGGCACCGTGATCCATACTGCGCCGCCTGGTCGGACGATCCTGTGAAACTCGCGAAGCACATCCCACGGCGCCGGCACGTGTTCGAGTACCTCGGTGCAGAGCACGGCATCGAATGACTCGTCTTCGACTGGGATGTTGTCGGCCGGCGACACGATGTCCGGCGGCACTTCGGGTGAATACAGGGATTGCTCCCAATCGCACGTCGTATATGACGTGTGGGAGAACAGCTCGCGATACGGAGCCAGCCCCGAACCTACATCGAGAATGGTGTGCTCAGAGGTGACCGTGCGAGCCGCTTGTCGCAGGAACTCGATGTGGGGGCGGCGTATCACCGGCGCCTCCGCGATGAACGACTGCAGCTCGGGCGACAGCCCCTCCAGCGGGTCCATGCGGGGAGCCAAACATGCGACCGGGGTCATGTCAAAAGATTGCGAAACAGGACTGTTCGCGCGTCGTTCTACCTCGAGGGATTGGATAGCCCAAGCCCGTAGCCGGCCAGGAACAACCCTGCCTCGTCGTGGCGCGGGTAGGACCCGGCCAGCCGATGAAAGGCTCGGGAGTGGTCCGGGTACGTCAGGTGCGCGACTTCGTGCACGAGCACCGAGTCGAGGACCCACTGAGGCACAACACGCAGCCGGTGCGACACACGGATCTCACCTGAGTAATACGAGCATGAACCCCAGCGGGCCTTCTGGTTGGTCACCCAGCGCACCGACACCGGTCGCGCGCCGACCAGGTAGCGATCGCTCAGGTCGATCGCCCGCGCCAGGAGCGCCTCGTCATCGGCCGGAAGCCGGCGCTCGCGGGTGAGCAGCCGGTTAACCAGCCAGTCGATCGTCTTCTGCCTCGACTCCGCGTCGAGATGCGCCGGCAACGACACCACGATGCGCCCGCCTTCCCAGCGGGCCTCTGACGTCTTCTTGCGGCGTGCGCTGACTCGAACCACGACCTCGGGGGGCTCAGCCAGACCGCCTGGCGACGCCGGCACCGGTGTCGGTGTGGGAGTCGGTGCCTGACGAAGCGGTCTGGAGGCCTCGGATCCGGACAGCTCCGTGACGTCGAAGAGCGTCATGACCGGCATTGTGTCCGATCAGTGTGACCCCTTCGTGCATGCCTGGTCAGCGCCCTGAGAAAGGCCCGTTGCGGGAACGTGCGATGCCAGCGTGTCTCTCCTCACGCCAGTCCTGAGGAGGAACGAACTTAGCCCAGGACCAGCTCGGCCATGGTGCGCAGGGTGGTGAGGTCGCCGTTCACCAGCATGGTGGTCGCACGCGACTCGCGCCATGCCTCGAGGTCGTCACGAATCTTGGCCACGGGGCCGACCAGCGCGATGTCCTCGACCATGGACGTCGGGACGGCGGCGGCCGCGTCGTCCTTGCGCCCGTCGAGGTAGGCGTCCTGGATCTTGTGGGCCGCCTCCTCGTAGCCCATGCGGGCGAAGACGTCGAAATGGAAGTTCATCTCCTTGGCGCCCATGCCGCCGATGTAGAGCGCGAGGGAAGGACGGAAGCCGTCGGCTGCCGCCTCGGTGTCGTCGTTGATCACCGTGGGGGCGAACGCGAGCACCTCGAAGTCCTCCGCGCTGCGGCGCGCGCCGGGGCGGGCGAACCCCTCGTCGAGCGAGGCCTCGAAGGAGGACATCGCCCTGGGCGAGAAGAAGATCGGGAACCAGCCGTCGGCGATCTCCGCCGCCAGCGCGACGTTCTTCGGCCCCTCGGCGCCCAAGATGATCGGGACATCGGCGCGCAGCGGGTGCACGATCGGCTTGAGCGGCTTGCCGAGGCCCGTGCCGCCCGGATAGGGCAGCGGGTAGTGGGGCCCGTCGTTGGTCACCGGCGCCTGGCGCGCCAGGACCTGGCGCACCACGTCGACGTATTCGCGCGTCCGTGCCAGCGGAGCCGGGAATGGTTGGCCGTACCAGCCCTCGACCACCTGGGGTCCCGAGACGCCGAGACCGAGCACGAAACGCCCGCCCGAGAGGTGGTCCATCGTCAACGCCGCCATCGCCATGGCGGTCGGTGTCCGCGCCGAGAGCTGGCACAGCGAGGTGCCGAGGCGCACCCTCTCGGTGCGTGAGCCCCACCAGGCCAGCGGTGTCAGCGCGTCGGAACCGTAGGACTCCGCCGTCCAGACGGAGTCATAGCCGAGGCGGTCGGCTTCCATGACGAGCTCGACGGCGTTCGGAGGCGGTCCGGCGCCCCAGTAGCCGAGCTGCAGGCCGATCTTCATCGTCTTCACGTGCGCTCCTCTCGCCTTGCCTGACCGTCTCAGATCTTCTGGGTCAGACCTTGTGGACGATGTCCTCGGCGAACCAGCGCACGGCGCCGAGGCGCGCGGCGAGGGCGTCGGAGTCGGGAGTCCCCGGTGCGACGTCGACGAACATCCAGGGCGCGCACACGAAGTCGGTGACGCCGGCGTCCGCGAAACGGCGGTACAGGTCGACGGTGGGGGGCTCGTTGAGCGACAGGTAGATGCTGAAGTCGTCGAGGTCATCGCGCCCAGCCTTGGACAGCTCGGCGCGCAGCTCGCCGAGGTGCGCCCAGGCCTCCTCCTCGCTGTAGGCGCCCGCCGCGATCCAGCCGTCGCACAGGGCGGCGGTGCGGCGCAGCGCGACGGGGGAGTGGCCACCGCCGATGATGGGCACGGGCTTGGTCGGGGCGGGCTCCATCTGGCACTCGGGCACGTCGTAGTACTCGCCGTGGTATTCGACCCACCCGCCCTGCCAGAGCGCGCGCAGCGCGACGATCATCTCGTCGAGCCGCTTGCCGCGCGTGGCGAAGTCCTGGCCGGTCTGGTCGAACTCCTCCTTGCACCAGCCCACGCCGATGCCGAGGCGGACCCGGTTCCCCGAGAGCACGGCTGCCGTGCCGACCGACCGGGCGACGCTGATGAGATCGCGAACCGGCGCCACGTAGACCGCCGTCGTGAAGTCCAGGTTCTGGGTGGTTGCGGCCATGGCGGCGATGCTGACGATCGAGTCGGGCCACGGGGTGTCGGTCCCCCAGCTGGGAGCACCGTCCTCGCGCGTGGAGTAGGTGTAGCGCGACTCGAGGTGGCGAGGGTTGAACAGGTGGTCGGAGATGTTGATGCCTCCGTAGCCCAGCTCGTCACTGGCGCGGGCCAGCGGCAGCAGCTGGCTCGTCGGGAGGAAGGCGACGGATTGGTGGAAGCGGACCGGGCGCTCGCCCATGCTCGACGGCCTCAGCGCGCCCGGGCGGGCAACGGGGTGCCCCCGATCGGCGCAGACGGCGTGAAGGCGACGGGGATGTGCTTGGTCCCGTTGATGAAGTTGGACTGCAGGCGCTGCACCTCGCCGTCGAGGCGGATGTCGGGCAGGCGATCGAGCACGCGGTCGAACATCACCATGATCTCCATGCGGGCCAGGTTGGCGCCGAGGCAGAAGTGGGGTCCGCCGCCGCCGAAGGCGATGTGGTTGTTGGGCGAGCGGGTGATGTCGAAGGTGTCCGGATTGTCGAAGGCCTCCTCGTCCCGGTTGGCCGAGGTGTGCCAGAAGACGATCTTGTCGCCCTCCTTGATCTCCTGGCCGCGCACCTCCATGTCACCCGTCGCGGTGCGCCGGAAGTGCATGACCGGCGTCACGTAGCGCAACATCTCCTCGACGGCGCCGGACAACAGGGAGCGGTCCTGACGCAGCAGCTCCCACTGCTCGGGATGGTCGAAGAAGGCGGTCATGGCGCCCGACATGAGGTTCCGCGTCGTCTCGTTGCCCGCCACGATGAGCAAGAGGAAGAAGAGGTCGAGCTCGAGCTCGTTCAGCTTCTCGCCCTCGACCTCGGCCTCGATGAGCGTCGAGACGAGATCCTGCCTCGGGGCCAGCCGGCGCTGCGACGCCAGCTCCTCGGCGTAGCTGTAGACCTGCATGGCCGCCTCGCCGGGGTCTACGTCGACTTCTTGGTACTCGGGATCTTCAGCGCCGATCATCTTGTTCGACCAGTCGAAGACCATGCGCCGGTCCTCCTGGGGGACGCCGAGGAGCTCGGCGATCACGAGCAGGGGGAGCTCGGCCGCGATCTCCTCGACGAAGTCGGCGGTGCCGCGTTCGCACACCGCGTCGATGATCCCGTCGGCGTAGCCGATGATCTGCCGCTCGAGGTCCCGCACGATCTTCGGGGTGAAGCCCTTGTTGACCAGTCGCCGGTAGCGCGTGTGCATGGTCGGGTCCATGTTGACCATCATCAGCTGCTGCTGGGCCAGCTGGTCGTCGTCCATCTCGTGGAAGAGGGAGCCACGGCGCGCGGAGGAGAAGTGCTCCCAGTCGCGGTTGACCTGGACACAGTCGTCGTAGCGCGTGACGGCCCAGAAGCCGCCCCGCGGGGCGGCCGCCTCGGGATGCCAGTAGACGGGCGCCTCGCGGCGCAGCTCGGCGAACCAGTGATGGGGTACGCCCGCCACGAAGTTGCGTCCGTCGACGAGGTCGATCTCATCGAGGCTCACCGGCCCTCCTTTCGAAATCCCCGAGCATGGCGGGGTCCTGGTCTTTTGCGCACATTTCTAGAACGTGTGTCAGTTGATCATAGGCACGGCCCGGCCCGTGGCGTCACGGTCGCAGGTGCGCCGGGCGGCCCCCGGAGCACGAGAATGCGTCCATGGACGAAGACATTGCAGGTGAAGTCGACAGTGGCGGCGGTGGCGACGACATCGATTTCGACCTGGACGACGACATCGCCTCCGTGCTCGACGCACGAGTCTCGACCGGATACCTCCCGGCCGACACCGACGTACGCGCGGCGGTCGCCGACGGCTACGAGCTCTTTCGAGGGCTGGACGCCGGGACCGTCCCCGACTACATCCCGGCCTTGGCCACGGCGCGGGCGGACGCCTTTGGCGTCTGCGTCGCCGGGGTGCGCGGCGGCGTCTCGGCGATTGGCGACGTCGACGTGGAATTCACCATCCAGAGCATCTCCAAGGTCTTCGTCTTCGCATTGGTGTGCGACGCACTCGGGCACCAGGAGGCCCGGCGCAAGCTCGGAGTGAACAGCACCGGTCTGCCGTTCGACTCCGTGATGGGTATCGAGCTCAACGCCACCCGCACCATGAACCCGATGGTCAACGCAGGCGCGCTGGCGACCACCAGCCTCGTCCCTGGCGCGTCGGCCGAAGAGAAGTTCGACCGGATCGCCGGGCTGCTGTCGTGCTTCGCCGGGCGTCGCCTCGAGGTGGACGAGGAGGTCTACCGCTCGGAGGTCACGACGAACTTCCGCAACCGCGGCATCGCCCACCTGCTCTACGGCTATGGACGCATGTACGCCGACCCCGAGCTGGCCACCGACGTGTACACCCGCCAGTGCTCGCTACGGGTGACGGCACGGGACCTGGCCGTCATGGGTGCGACGTTGGCCGACGGCGGGATGAACCCGCTGACAGGGGAGCGCACCGTCGCGCCCGGGGTCTGCCGGCGGGTGCTCGCCGTGTTGGCCACCTCGGGGCTCTACGAGCGGTCGGGGGACTGGCTCTACGACGTCGGGCTCCCCGGCAAGAGCGGTGTGAGCGGGGGATTGGTGACGATCTCTCCGGGCAAGGGCGGCGTGGGCACCTACTCGCCGCCCCTCGACGGCGCCGGCAACAGCGTCCGGGGCCAGCGCATCACGACGTACCTCTCCGAGCGGCTCGGCCTGAACCTCTTCGCGTCGGCACCGCTGTCGGCGCGGCCTCGCTCATCGCAGGGGGTTGACATCCAGTGATTACAATCATAGCCTTGTGAAATAAGATGCTTGTATAGAGAGGACGTCAGCCATGACCACTGCATCCGCCAGCACCACGAGCCAGCCGGCGAGCACCAGGGACTTCGAGTCCGTCGAGGAGTTGGCCGCCTCGCCCGACAGGGTGCACACCGCCTTGACCAACGCCGCGTCCGTGGCCCGATGGTGGGGCCCGACCACCGGTTCGGCCGAAGAGGGGGGCACGCTGGTCGTGTCATTCGAAGGCGGGACGCACCCGATCGTCATCCACGTGGCGTCCGCCGAGAAGGGCCGGGTCGTCTGGCAGGTGGAGAGCGCGCCGCTCACCCCCGAGTGGGCCGGCACGACGATCGTCTTCGAAGTCGAGCCGCAGGGGGAGGGCACCACGATGCACTTCCGCCACGACGGGCTCACGCCCCAGCTCGAGTGCTTCGACATGTGCCACGCCGGGTGGACGTACTACCTGGCCAGCCTCGTCGAGTACGTCGAGCGAGGCGAAGGCAGGCCGTACACGCCGGATTGACCAGGTCGAGCGACCCGGCTTCCAACAGAATGGCGCCCGTGATGCCGGCGCACGAGGACCCCGAGACGCCCGCAGGACCCGACGCGGTCCTGCGGGCGCTCGCCGACCCGCATCGACGCGCCATCATCCGACTTGTCCGCGAGGAGGAGCTGCCCGCCGGCCAGATCGCCTCGCACTTCACGCTGACCCAACAAGCGGTCAGCCAGCACCTCACTGTGCTCAAGCGCGCCGGGCTGCTCGACGAGCGCCGTGAGGGCACCCGCCGTCTCTACCGCTTCCGGCGCGACGCGCTCGAGCCGGTACGCGAGCTGCTCGACGAGTTCTGGCCCGACGCGCTGGAGCGCTTGAAGAAGGCCGTCGAGCACGACCACCCGAGACGCGAGAGCCCGAGAAAAGGAGCGACCTGACCCATGTCTGACACGGCAGCGCCTACTCCGCCGGTGATCGCCAGTGTGCGTATCGCCGCGCCGCCCGACGTCATCTTCCCGTACTTCACGGACCCGGTCCTGGCCACGAAGTGGATCGCGGAGAGCGCAGACCTCGACCCGCGCCCGGGCGGCGTGTTCGCCATCGATGTACACGGCAACCCGGCACGCGGGACCTTCGTCGAGGTCGACGCGCCCCACCGCGTCGTGTTCACCTGGGGCGTCGACGGCGAAGCCGGGATGCCGCCGGGCAGCACGACGGTCGAAGTGGTGTTGGCGGCCGACGGGGACGACACCGTGGTGACGCTGACCCATCACGACCTACCCGAGAGCTTCCGCCAGTCGCACCAAGAAGGATGGAACGAGTTCTTGGGCGTGTTGGCGCCGCTGGCCTCGTCGGCGGGGTGAGTCGCGGCCCGGCCGCCGGGACGGCGTGCGGCGGTGCGGGGCGGTGACCTCCCCTGGTGCTCTCGAAACGAGAACGTGTTACAGTTTTTGCCGAGCGCGGCCTTGACCTGGCAGGGACCGCTGCGAGCACGCGAGGCTGCCCCACGATGTTTCTCGAAGAGAGCCCCGAACAGCAGCAGCTGCGCGCCGAGCTCCGCAGGTACTACGCCGGGCTGCTCACCGACGAGGTGCGCGCCGGGCTGGCCGAGGGCGGCGAGGGCGGCGACGCGTGGCGAGAGGTCGTGGCCCAGATCGGCAAGGACGGCTGGCTCGGGATCGGTTGGCCGGCCGAGTTCGGCGGGCAGGGTCGTCCCGCCACGGACCAGTTCATCTTCTTCGACGAGACGCGCCGTGCCGGCGCGCCGTTTCCTTTCGTCACCATCAACACGGTGGGGCCGACCATCATGCGCTACGGCACCGACGAGCAGAAGTCGTTCTTCTTGCCGAAGATCCTCGCCGGCGAGCTGAACTTCGCCATCGGCTACACCGAGCCCGAGGCGGGCACCGACCTGGCGTCGCTGCGCACGCGCGCCGTGCGCGACGGCGAGGAGTACGTCGTCAACGGTGCCAAGATCTTCACTTCGGGCGCCGACCAGGCCGACTACGTCTGGCTCGCCACCCGCACCGATCCCGACGTCCCCAAGCACAAGGGCATCTCGATCCTGTGCGTGCCGACGACGTCACCCGGCTTTGCATGGTCGATCATCAACACCGTCGGCGGGCTGACGACGACGCAGACCTTCTACGACAACGTGCGGGTGCCGGTGTCCAACCGCGTCGGTGACGAGAACGAGGGCTGGCGCATGATCACCACCCAGCTCAACCACGAACGCGTCGGGTTGGCCGCCTGGAGCGGGCTGGCCATCTCGCTCTACCAGGACGTGGTGACCTGGGCGGCCGAGCAGCCGACCGACGACGAGCAGACGTTGATCGACCAGGGCTGGGTGCAGATGGATCTCGCCAAGTGCCACGCCGAGCTCGAGGCGATGTGGCTCTTGAACTGGCGCATGGCCGTGCACGTCGCCGACGGCGAGCTCACGGGGGCGGAGTCGTCGTCCATCAAGGTGTTCGGGACCGAGCGCATCATCGAGGTGACGCGCCTGTTGTTGGGGGTGGTCGGTGCCGCGGGGTATCTCGTGCCGGGCTCACCGGGCGCGCTGCTGCGGGGCCGGGTCGAGGCGACGGGCCGCCAGGCGCAGATCAACACGTTCGGCGGCGGCGTGAACGAGGTGCAACGCGAGATCGTGGCAACGGCCGGCCTCGGGATGACGCGGGGGGCGCGGTGAGCGCCGCCGCCGGCGCGGGCGAGCGCTTCGAGGAGCTGGCGCCCTTCCCCGACCACAGCACCGAGCTGGCTGCGCTCGTGGGGCAGGCGTCGGGCTCGCCGAACCTGTCACCCGATGCGGTCAATCTCCCCATGATCCGCCACTGGGTCGAGGCCATGGGCGACCACAACCCCGTCTACGTGTCGGACGCGGCGGCGCGGGAGGCCGGCTACGACCAGCTCATCGCGCCGCCCACGATGCTCCAGGCCTGGATCATGCGCGGACTGCGCGCGTCGCTGCTCATCGAGGAAGCCCGGGCCGCCGGCGCGGAGCAGGGCACCGGTACGAACGACATCATGATGGGCCTGCTCGACGACGAGGGACTCACCTCGGTCGTCGCCACGAACTGCGAGCAGCACTACGTGCGCCCCCTGGTGGTGGGCGACCGGCTGCTGGCGCGCTCGGCGATCGAGTCGATCTCAGAACCCAAGCGGACCGGGCTGGGCACCGGGCGCTTCCTGACCACGCGGATGGACTACGTCGCCGTGCCCGACCGGGTCGTGCCACCTGTGGACGAGGCGACGCCCAATGTCGTCCAGGCGCTCTTCGACGCCGGCGAGCCCGTTGCCACCATGCGCTTTCGCATCCTCAAGTACCTGCCGCCCGATCGCACGCCGCCGCGCCCGCCGCGGCCGCGGCCCGCACTCACCCAGGACAACGCGTTCTGGTTCGAGGGGGCGCAGGCGCATCGGCTCCTGATCCAGCGGTGCGCGTCGTGCGGCACGTTGCGTCATCCGCCGCTGCCGGCGTGCGGGGTATGCGGGTCGCTCGACTGGGACACGGTGGAGTCCTCGGGCCGCGGCACCCTCTACTCCTATGTGGTCGTGCACTACCCGCAGGTCCCCGGGTTCGAGTACCCGCTTCCGATCGGCTTGATCGAGTTGGAGGAGGGCACGCGCCTCGTAGCGAACCTGGCCGAGCTGGCGAGGGAGGACATTGAGGTGGGGATGGCGCTGCGGGCCGAGTTCGTCGACTTCGACGAGGACCTGTCGTTGCCGGTGTTCGTGCCCGCCGGGGCCGGTTCGGGGAGTGGTGCCTGATGGACTTCGCGTTGAGTGAGGAACAGCTCGCCGTGTCCGAGGCGGCGTCGGGGATCTTCGCCGGGATGGCGGATCCCGAGCGCATCGCTGCCGTCGAGGTGAGCGAGGAGCGGGTCGACCGCGAACTGTGGCGGGCGCTCGCCGAGGCCGACCTCTTGGGCCTGGCGGTCCCCGAGGCCGACGGCGGCGCAGGCTACGGGCTCATGGAGCTGTGCCTGCTGCTCGAGGCGCAGGGCGCCGCGGTGGCACCGGTGCCGCTGTGGCCCACGCTGTTGCTCGGCGCGCTCCCGATCGCGCGCTTCGGCTCCGCGGCGCAGCGCTCGCGCATCCTGCCTGGCGTGGTGGCGGGGGAGACGATCCTGACCGCGTCGCTCTCGGGCAGCGCGGCCAGCCCGACGTCGACGCCGTCGCTCCGCGCGACGTGTGGTGCCGACGGCGGTTGGGTCTTGCAGGGCACCGAACTCGCGGTGCCCCAGGCCCACATCGCGGCGCACATCGTCGTGCCGGCTCGGAGCGAGGACGGGGTGCTCCTGGCCCTGGTCGACCCGCACGCACCCGGTGTCGCGCTCGAGCGCGCCGTCACCACGAACCGCGAGATCCACCCGCACCTGCACCTCTCTGACGTTGCGGTCTCGGCCGAGGACGTTCTCGCCGGCCCCGACAGGGGACGCACCGCGCTCAACGAGACGCTGATCGCCGCCATCGTCGGCTTGTGCGCGCTCCAGGTCGGGGTCTGCGAGGCGGCGTTGGCACGGACGGCGGCCTACCTGAACACCCGGAACCAGTTCGGACGCCCGCTCAGCACCTTCCAGGGCACCATGCTCAAGGCAGCCGATGCGGCCATCGACATCGAGGCCATGCGGGTGACGTGGCAGAACGCCGCCTGGCGCTTCGACACCGGCCGCGGTGTCGCCGACGCGGCGCGCGTGGCGAAATGGCAAGCCTCCGAGCGCGGGCAGCGTGCCGTTCACACCACCCAGCACTTACACGGCGGGATGGGCGCCGACATCACCTATCCGATCCATCGCTACTTCTTGTGGGGCAAGCAGATCGAGCTGCTGCTGGGCGGCCCGAGTGCGCAACTGGCCCGGCTCGGCGCCGACATCGCCGAGCGGGCGTTGACAAAGGTGGGGCGATGACAACGATCTCGACCGCGGGGCCGACCTACGCCGAGGTGTCGGTGGGCGACGAGCTCCCCTCCCTGGTGATCCCGATCACCAGGACTCTGGTCGCGTCGGGTGCCATCGCAAGCCGCGACTACCAGGACGTACACCACGATCACGTCCTGGCCAAAGAGCGCGGATCGAAGGACATCTTCATGAACATCCTCACGACCAACGGACTGGTCGGGCGCTACGTCACCGATTGGTCCGGGCCGCGCAGCCGCCTGATCGACGTCAACATCCGCCTCGGCGCACCGAACTACCCCGACTGCATCATGACGTTCACGGGGTCCGTGACCGAGAAGGGGCCCGTGGCCGAGGACGCCAAGAGCGGCACGGTGACCGTGTCGGTGCGCGGCGCCAACGACCTGGGCGACCACGTGACCGGGACGGTGACGCTGGCGTTGCCGGTGGAGGCCTGATGCCACATTCCTTCGCGGGGACGGTCGCCATCGCCGGCATCGGGGCGACCGAGTTCTCCAAGGACTCGGGGCGCTCGGAGCTGCGCCTCGCCGTCGAGGCGGTGGATGCCGCCTTGCACGACGCCGGGATCGCACCGTCGGAGGTGCAGGGCATGGTGACGTTCAGCTCGGACACCAATCCCGACATCGACATCGCGCGCAGCCTGGGCGTCGGTGAGCTCACCTTCTTCAGCCGCATCCACTACGGGGGTGGCGCGGCCTGCGCCACGGTCCAGCAGGCGGCGCTGGCCGTGTCCTCGGGCGTCGCCGACGTGGTGGTGTGCTACCGGGCCTTCAACGAGCGCTCCGGTTCGCGCTTCGGCACCGGGGTGCAGGGCCGGCCGCCGATCCCCAACGCCGAGAACGCGGACATGGCCTCGTACCTGCCGGTGGGCCTGCTGACCCCGGCGTCGTGGGTCGCGATGGCGGCACAGCGCTACCTGCACGTGACCGGGGCCACCAGCGAGGACCTCGGCCGGGTGGCGGTGGCGGACCGCAAGCATGCGGCGACCAACCCGAAGGCGTGGTTCTACGAGCAGCCGATCACGCTCGAGGAGCACCAGGCCAGCCGCTGGATCGTCGAGCCGCTGCACCTGCTCGACTGCTGCCAGGAGACCGACGGCGGGCAGGCGCTCGTCGTGACCTCGCTGGAGCGGGCGCGTGACCTCCCGACGGCGCCCGTCGTGGTGCGCGCCGCAGCTCAAGGCTCGGGCGCCGGCCAGGACATGATGACGAGCTATTACCGCGATGACCTGCTTGGCCTGCCCGAGATGGCAGTCGTGGCCAGGCAGCTCTGGGAGAACTCGGGGCTCGGTCCGTCGGACATGCAGGCGGCCATCCTCTACGACCACTTCACGCCGTACGTGCTCTACCAGTTGGAGGAGCTCGGGTTCTGTGGCAAGGGTGAGGCCAAGGACTTCGTGCGCGACGGCCGCCTCGAGCTCGGCGGTGCGCTCCCGATCAACACCCACGGCGGCCAGCTCGGCGAGGCCTACCTCCACGGCATGAACGGGATTGCCGAGGGTGCCCGCCTCGTCCGCGGCACCTCGGTGAACCAGGTGCCGCACCTCGAGCACGTGGTCGTCACCGCGGGCACGGGGGTGCCGACCAGCGGGCTGGTGCTCGGCATCGACCGCTGAGCCGAGGTCAGATGGGCCGGTCGCTCACGGCCGCCTCGAGCGTGGCGGCGTCCTCGCCACGCAGCAGCACGTACGGCCCGTCCTTGTCGGGTTGCCACAGCACCGCCTCGTCGCAGTTCCACCGCTCCGTGCGCAGCGCCCGCTTCAGGACCTTGTTGGTCGCGGTGATGGGCAGCGAGCCACTCATGCGCACGAAGCGCGGCGCCCACTTGGTGCCGAGGTCACCTTGTGCCGCGAGGAACGCGCGCGAAGTCGGCTGCATCGAGGAGGTCCACTCCGGGCCGGAGCTGCACCGCCGCCATCACCTGGTCCCCGACGAGGGGGTCGGGCACGGCGAAGACGGCGGCCAGCACCACGTCGGGATGGCGTTGGAGGATCCGCTCGACGGGCGCCGACGCAAAGTTCTCGCCGTCGACGCGGAGCCAGTCGTGATCGCGCCCGGCGAAATAGAAGAACCCGGGCTCGTCGCGATAGGCCAGATCGCCGGTCCAGTACCAGCCTTCGCGCAACCGGGCCCGCTCGGCATCGTCGTTGCGCCAGTAGCCCTCGAAGCCGGCGCCGCCGCCCTTCGACACCAGCTCGCCAATTGCCTCCTCCGCGTTGAGCAGGCGGCCGCTGTCATCGAAGCGTGCCGGCGGGCACTCCGCGCCGGTGTCGGGGTCGAGCACGACGGTACCCTCCGGGGCGAGGCCGAGCGCGCCCGGTGGCGTGTCCGGCGTCCGTTGGACGGTCGCCCCACCCTCGGTCGAGCCGTAGGAGTCCGTCACCACCACGTCGAAGCGCTCGGAAAAGCGCGCGACGTCGTCGGTCGACCCCTCGTTCCCGAAGGCACGCACCAGCGGGTTGTCGGCGTCATCGGGCTGTTCGGGCGTGGCCAGGATGTACGACAGCGGCTTGCCGACGTAGTTGAAGTACGTCGATCCGGTCGCCCGCACGTCGGGGAGGAACCCCGACGCCGAGAAGCGGCCCGTCGTCGGGAGGGCGACGGTCGAACCGGCCATCAGCGCCGGGCCCCAGCCCGCCATCAGCGCGTTGGAATGGAACAAGGGCATGGCGATGTAACACACGTCCTCGGGGGTGAGGGCGTACATCTGGGCCACGATGGCGGCGATGCGGGCCAGCCGGCCCTGGCTGCACAGGCACGCCTTGGGCGCCCCCGAGGTGCCGGATGTGAAGAGCAGATACCCGAGGGAGTCGGGCGTCACGGACGGATCGGCCACCTCTGCGGGTACCGCGTCCGCGTGGAGGGCGAGCTCGGACTGGCTCGCGTCCGTGTCGAGTACCACGACCCGCGCGTTGTCGGCCGAGACGGTGCCGAGGGCGTCGCCGATACGTGCGCCGTCGACGAGGGGGAGCGAGGCCGAGTCGGTGACGAGGAACTGGCACTCGGTGTGGGTGAGGTCGCGCACCAGCTCGTCGCCGCGGTGCGTGGGGTTGGCCCCGACGACGACCGCCCCCGCCAGCGCCGCGCCCTGGAGCCAGAAGACGAACTCGGGAACGTTGTCCAAGAGCACGGCCACGTGGAACGGTCCGTCGGTGCGCCGGGCGTGCAGCCAGGCGGCGCGGGCGGCGGCCCGTGCGGTCACCTCGGCGTGGCTGAGTCGCAGGTCTCCGGCCACGAGGCCGAGACGTGCGTCGCCGGCGCGGGCGAGCACGGCGCCGGCGACGGTCTCGGGGGCTTCCGCCGCCCCTGCTTCAGCTGAGGTCACCACAACTCCAAACGTCTCTGACCTGGGGTGGAATCCCCATTATTGGAACACGTTGCACTTTAGTCCCCACCGTGTTACCTTCGGTGGAACGCCGCCGGAACAGACCGCGGCACCGTCGACGAGGACGTGTATCCCTATGGAATTCGGCATCTTCAACAGCGTGTGCGTGCTGCCCCGGTACGTCGAGCAGCACGGTGCGTCGGCCGAGCACGACCGCATTATGGACGAGGTTGCCTACGTCGAGGCGGCCGACAAGGCCGGGTTCAAGTACGCCTGGGTCACCGAGCACCACTTCCTCACCGAGTACTCCCACTTGTCGGCCAGCGAGTCCTTCCTCGCCTACGTGGCCGCCCGCACCAAGAACATCCACATCGGCTCGGGCATCTTCAACATCACGCCTCCGGTGAACCACCCGGCCCGCATCGCCGAGCGGGTGGCAATGCTCGACCATCTTTCCGAGGGCCGCTTCGAGTTCGGAACCGGCCGGGGCTCGTCGACGACCGAGCAGCGCGGCTTCGGGATCGAGGATCCCGAGCTCACCCGGGAGATGGTGGCCGAGACCCTGCCCCAGATCGTACGGATGTGGAAGGACGAGGACTACAGCTACGACGGCAAGTTCTTCTCGATGCCGCCGCGCAACGTCCTCCCCAAGCCCTATTCAAAGCCGCACCCGCCGATCTGGATGGCGGCCGGGAGTCCCCCCACCTTCGACCTGGCGGCCGAGCTCGGCGTGGGCGTGCTCTGCTTCGGCTTCTCCACCCCCGACCAGCTGACGCCGCTCGTCGCGCGCTACAAGGAAAAGGTGGCGGACTGCAAGAACCCGATCGGCGGCTTCGTGAACAACAACGTGATGATCACGACACAGATGCTGTGCATGGAGGACGGTGCCAAGGCGCGTCGGACCTTTCTCGAGGCCGACACCACGTACTTCCTGAGCTGTCTGTTCCGCTACCTGGACACGTTCCCGAGGCCTGCCGGTATCCCCCAGTGGCCGGAGGTCCTCCCGCCCATGGACGCGGCGACACTCGACGCGGCCATCGCGGCGGGCGTGACCGCGGTCGGGACCCCCGACGAGGTCGGCAAGGTCATCGAGGGCTACGTCGCCACGGGCGCCGACCAGCTTTCCTTCGGGATGCTCTCGACCTCCATGTCCATCGAGTCGTGCCAAGAGGGCGTCGAGACCTTCGGCAAGCACCTCTTGAAGGACTTCGACAAGGACCCAGTGCACTCGACGACCAAGCAGCGCTTGGCTGCCGGCGGTTCGTAGGCCTCCTTCGTTTCGCTCCGGGTCAGAGGCGGAGCTCGCCAGCTTCCCAGCGCCGGTCGATCTCGTCGGCCACTGCGGCCGGTCCGCGCTCGCCGCAGTCGACCCGGTGGCGCTCCGCCACGAAGAGGTCGACCATGTTGGGATAGAGGATGCCCTCGACCACCGTGAAGTAGCCGCCTTCCGCGAAGACGGCGACGGCCTCGGCGGCGGCCCGGAGCACGACGCGGTTCTGGGCGTGGGCCTCCTCGCGCCAGGGCTCGATGGCCCCGCGCCGCAGCTTGGCGAAGAACCAGTCCAGGTCGAGGCAGACCGAGGGGTCATGGCGGTCGGCTACCAGGGGGGCGACCGTGGTCTTGCCGCACCCGGGTGAGCCGGTCACCAGTACCAACGGTGCGGCGGGAAGGGGCTGCGGCGCAGACAGCGAGGCTCCGACCCCTCAGGCAGTCAGCACGAGTGGACCGCCGTGGGTCACGACCATCGTGTGCTCGAACTGCGCGACCAGGCTGCCGTCCGCGGTCCGCAGCGTCCACCCGTCGGCGTCCTCGACCACGTGCTGTGCGGAGATGGAGAGGAACGGCTCGACCGCCAGGACCATTCCCTCGGGAACGACGGTGCGTCCGGCGCGATGGCCGTCGTCGATGCTCGGCACAGAGGGAGCCTCGTGCAACCTGTGTCCGATGCCATGACCGTAAAGGTCGTGGATCACGCAGAACCCGTGGTGCCGTGCACGGCGTTGGACGGCTCGCCCGATGTCGCGCAGCGCGCTCCCCGGCTGCGCCGCCTCCATGGCATCCGCTTGCGCCTGCCTCGTGGCGTCGAGCAGGCGTCTTGCGATCGGCGAGACCGAGCCGACGGCCACGCTGATCCCAGTGTCGGCGAAATACCCGTCGAGCTCGGCGGAGACGTCGAGGTTGACGAGGTCGCCCTCGCGGAGAGGGTGGCCGAGCGACGGCACGCCGTGCGCTGCTTCGTCGTTGACGCTGATGCAGGTGGCACCGGGGAACCGGTACGTGACCCGCGGCGCGGGCGCGCGCCGTGGTGGCGGAACACGTCGCGTCCCACGGCGTCGAGCTCGCCCGTCGTGACGCCCGGGCTGACGCAGGCGACCATCGCGTCACGGGCCTGCCGCACGACCCCGGCCGCCCTGACCAGGCCCTCGAGGTCCGCGTCGTTGTCGATCGTCATGACACCCAGCGTAGGCGTGACGACGACAGGATCAGCTGGCCGACGCCACCCCGACGACGGGTCGGTTGAGAGTGACGCCGCCCTCAGAGCCGTAGAAGTTTGCGGATCCGTAGTTGAAGATGCCTCCGTCTGAGGCGACGAGCCAGTAGCCGGCGCCGCCGGGAGTCGACGCCATGGCAACGACGGGCCGGTTCAGCCGCACGCTGCCTGCCGAGCCGAAGAACGTGGCGTCGCCGAAATTGAAGATACCGCCGTCGGACGCCACCATCCAGTAGCCGAGCCCGTCCGGTGTCGCCGCCATCCCCACGACAGGTTTGTTCAGGTGCGTACCGCCCATGGAACCGTGGAACGCCGCATCGCCGAAGCTGAAGATGCCGCCGTCGGAGGCCACCAACCAGTACCCCTGCCCGTCGTGCGTCGTGGCCATCCCGACGATGGGTGCGTTGAGCGGCTTGCCGCCCATGGAGCCGTAGAACGCGGCATCGCCGAAGCTGAAGATGCCGCCGTCTGATGCAACCTCCCAGTACCCGCCGCCGTCGGGCGTTGGCGCCATCCCGACGATAGGCGCGTTGAGCGCTTTGCCGCCCATCGAGCCGTGGAAGGCAGCGTCGCCGTAGCTGAAGATGCCGCCGTCGGAGGCGACCAACCAGTAGCCCGTCTTCGAAGCGGTCGGAGCCATCGCGACGACCGGCCGCACCAGTCGCACGTCGCCGGCGGAGCCATAGAAGCCGGCGTTCCCGAACGTGAAGATGCCGCCGTCGGACGCGACGAGCCAATACGACGAATTCGGGGGAGCAGGCGGTGGGGGCGAGGGCGCGCCCGGGATCCCCGCGGAGCCCGAGAAGGCGAAGACCTGGTTCGTGCTCGGGGCCAGGAGGAGCCCGTCACCCACCGACGGCGTGGGGAAGTGATTGGCCTGAGCGCCGATCGGGACCGACCACACCGTCGCACCGTTGGGCGGGTTGAGGCCGTAGAGGTGGGAGCCGCCGATGGACCAGACGAGGCCGCCCGCTGTGATCGGGGGACCGTGCGCCCCGCTCGAGGTCTGCCATTGCGCACTGAGTGAAGGGCTCGTCTGCATCGCCTCGACCCCGTTGCCACAGGGGACGTAGACCACAGTCCCCGATACGGCATCCCCGCCGTCGGCGTTGCTGCCGCAGGCCGAAATCTGTGTCGGGTCGGAGATCCCGCCCAGATCGGCCTGATTCAGAAGGTAGGCGGTGGACGACTTGCCCACCTGCAGGACGGTCCCGTTCGAGAGCAGCGCCGGCGCGGTCGAGCCGAGATCCTGGTCATGGCTGTTGTCGAACTGCCACGTATCGGGCGCGAAGTACTGCGTACGGTCCATCCCCGGTGACAGCTCGAGGACCGAGTCGCTGAAGTCGTAGGGCATCGACGAGGACCCGTTCCCCGTGGCGACCCAGATGTTGCCGGCCGCGTCGACCTCGGGAGCCGCGCCACCCATCCACACTGCTCCGTCATGACCGATCGGCACCGCCTGGTAGTAGCCCGGGGTCCCGCCACCCTCGGGTACCGAGACGACCCAACCGCTGTAAGTCGAGCAGTCCCCGTCGTTGCCCCCATAGCCGAAGACCACGTTGCCGTCGCTGATGTTCAACCCCGTGCGTTGCAGGATCGCCGCTGGATCCTGTCCTGGCGGATCGACGGCCACGCTCAGGAGCGATGTGCCGGTGTAGAGGTTGAGCCCGACGAGCACGTGGGCAGGGACACCGCCCGCAAGCTCGTCCGTCACGGCGAAGATCTCACCGCGGGCCACGTCGACGACAGGTGTGCCGGTGATGCCCACCGTCGGGCTGATGTCGCCGCAGGGGAGGTCACCCGAGGGAACCGGGGTGCCGAGATGGGTCGACCACAAGACGGCGCCCGTGTCGGCCGCGAGCGCGTAGATCGTGTTGTTCTCCGTCGCCACGAAGACGCGTCCGGTGGCTTCGAGCGGCTCGCCGTAGATCTGACCATCGAGCTGGGCAGACGTCCAGGCTGGGCTGGGAGGGTTGAAGGTGACGCCCGAGGTGTCGGCTCCAGTGCCGAGGGGGTTTCCGTGGTAGACGGTCCAACTCGACGTGGGATCCACGTGGGGCTCGACGACAGCGGCCGCCGGCTGCATTGTGATCGCCAAGCCGAGGGCGAGGAGGCACGACCCGATCAGCGTCCGTGCGACGGTGCCTGGCGGCCCGGGCGCGAACCCCGGTCGCTGCCGATTCGGGCGTCCGAAGCGCGTTCGCGGGACCATGGCTCGGCTGATTTGCGCACCGTATACGGTGCCGCGAGAGCCGACAAGCCAGTTGTCACTCCCGTGTGCTCGGCAGCGGGCGGATGCGCGGGCGGGCTGGGGTGTCGGTCTGGCCTTAACCGGCTCCGGCTCCGGCTCCGGCCCCCACGATGCCGGCGGCCCACGTGTAGTCGGGCTTGCCCGAGGGTGAGCGCTCGACCCGGTCGACGATGTAGAGGAGGCGCGGGACCTTGTAGCCGGCGACGAACTCCCGGCAGCGCTCCTGGACGGCCTCGAGCGACGGCGCGTCGTGACCCCGCCGCGGCTCCACGATGGCGGCCACCGTCTGCCCCCACCGCTCGTCGGGTGCGCCGCACACGATGGCGTCCATCACGTCGGGATGCGAGCGGACCGCTGACTCGACCTCTTCGGGAAAGATCTTCTCCCCGCCCGAGTTGATGACGATCGACCCTCGCCCGAGCAAGGTGATGGAGCCGTCGGGCTCCACGGTCGCGTAGTCACCCGGCATCACGTAGCGCGTCCCGCGCACCTCGAAGAACACCTCGGCCGTCTTCTTCGGGTCGTTGTAGTAGCCGAGCGGGATGTCCCCGGCCCGGGCGATCTTGCCGATGACACCCGAGCCCGGCTCGACCAGCTCGAGGTTCTCGTCGAAGACGACGGTCCGGCCCAGGAGGTGCACCGTCGGGCCGCTCTTCATGGCCGTGTTGCCCGCGGTGACGACCGTGAGGCCGTTGTTGCCTCCCTCGGAGGACCCGATGGCGTCGGTGATGACAAGAGTGGGCAGACACTCGAAGAACTGGTCCTTCACCGGTGCGGAGAAGAGCGCCGCCGACGAGACGACGGCCAGCAGCGAGGAGAGGTCGAAGTCGCTCGCGGATTCCGACAGCGTCTCGACCAGTGGCTTGCCCATGGCGTCTCCGGTGATCATGACAGAGTTGACCCGCTCGTCACCGACCAGCCGCCACACCTCGCGCGGGTCGAACTTGGCCATGAGGACGATCTTGGAGCCGACGAAGCTCTGGCCCATGACGCACCATTGCGTGGCGCCGTGCATGAGAGGCGCGACCGGCAGATGCACCAAGCCACCACCGGCACCCTTGGCCACCATGACGGCCGGATCGGTGACCCGCTCGTTGGTCGTGGGATCAGTGCCGCCCCCCAGCGTGTAGAACACGTCCTCGTGGCGCCAGACCACTCCCTTGGGCATACCGGTCGTGCCGCCTGTGTAGAGGATGTACAGGTCGTCACCCGAACGTGGCTCGAAGTCGCGCTCGGCCGACTGGCCGGCCAGCGCGTCCTCGTAGGGCACCGATCCGGGTGCCGGCTCGGCGTCGCTGCCGTCATCGACCACGACCAGGTGCTCCATGTGCGGCAGCTCGGGCAGCAGGGCGGCGACCAGCGGCGCGAACTCCCGTTGGTAGACCAGCGCCTTCAGGTCGGCGTTGCCCATGAGATAGCGCAGCTCGTCCTTGACGTAGCGGTAGTTGATGTTGATCCAGATGGCCCGCAACTTGAAGACGGCCCACGCGGTCTCGACCCACTCGACGGAGTTGTACGCGTAGATCCCGACGTGGTCCCCCGGACCGATCCCCTGCGACGCGAAGTAGTGCGCCAGCTGGTTGGCCCGAGCCTCCATCTCGGCGTAGGTGCGCCGCGCCCCGTCGGCGACCAGGTACTCCCGTTCTGGATACGCGTCGACCGCGGCCTCGAAGAGATCGGCCAGGTTGAATTCCATCGAGTCGAGATTAGAACACGTTCTCGTTCGCTGCCTCAATCCTCGGGAGGCCACCGCGCCGCAGCGCCGGGCCCGTTTCGGGCGGCCGACCCCGCCCGCTCCCTCCCCACCCCGCTCATACCCTGGGCCCGGCCCGGGCCCCGGCGTTATCGTCGGGGCCCATGGCGTACCCGACTGCGGTCTCCCGTGACATCGCGGCCCCAGCGGACAAGGTGTGGAATCTCGTCGCCGACATGCCACGGATGGGGGAGTGGTCCCCTGAGAACCAGGGGGGTTCGTGGATCAAGGGTTCCGGCGGCCCGGCGCCCGGCGCGGTGTTCAAGGGCCAGAACAAGAACGGGATCCGGCACTGGTCGAGCACCTGCACCGTCGTGGCCTGCGAGCCGGGCCACGTCTTCGAGTTCGTCGTGACCGCCGGACCGCTCGATGTGGCCAACTGGCGCTACGAGTTCGAGGACACAGCGACGGGCTGTCGGGTCACCGAGTCGTGGCAGGACAACCGCAAGCCCTGGTTCGCCTTCGCGGCGCGCGTCATGGGTGACCACAGCCCCGCCCACGCAGAGCAGGAGATGACGGCGACGCTGGCCAACCTGGCGGCCGCAGCGGAGTAACCGAAATCGGTCGAGAGCCGCGGTCTCGGATCGGCGGCTGGTTACACCGACATTGCGACACTCATTGCTACCCCTGTGACAGCGCACGTCATCTTGCACGTCATCTTGAGTGACAGTGATCGCCCGGTAAACGTCGTCTTATTTCCGGCGGGTCAAGGTGATTTCCGATCAGTAACACGTTTACGGCGTCTGACGGCCGGGCAGGACATAGCCGTTACGGGTGGGGGCTCCGGGGGTGTTGCAACTTCGGTCTGCCACCAAAGGAAAACACCAAGGGAAGAAACCTAGGAGGAAACACACAATTATGATGAATTCACGTATTGCTCGGCTGTCGTTCTCGGCGGCCGTCGCGCTGGCTCTGCCGATCGGCGGCGCCGTGGCGCTGTCTGCCGGTCCCGCCGGCGCCGCGAAGAAGTCGACGATCACCTGCACCAAGGTGAGTGGCAACGTCGCCACCTCGGTCAAGCTCAAGAAGTGCAACGGCAACACGGGCACCAAGTCCAAGGCGATCCCGATTTCCAGCTTTGCGGGTGGCGGCACGGTCAAATGGCACAACGGGTTGACGACCACCTTCGGAGCGCCCACGACCGGCACCGGTACCAAGTGCCCGACCTCGGACACCGACGAGACGTTCACCGGTGCGGTGACGGCTGACACGACTGGCTCGGCCAAGCCGATCCCGGGCGTGTACAAGGGTGAGGTTTGCATCAACGGGACAACCGGGGCCATCACCATTGCCCCCGGGACGTCGGTGACGGCCAACTGAGGCACCCCTGCGGACAGCCGCTGGTGCAACTCGTCCAGCGGTAGCAGAAACAAGTAGCAAGCGAACGGGCCGGGTGGTGCGCCACTCGGCCCGTTCGCGGTGTGGCATGGGTCAAGAGATTGGCGCTATTTTCCGCGAACTTGGCCGTCACCTGCTTCACCGAGACCTCAATGCCGAGGATCGCCTGGAGCTGTGCCGGGTGGGCCTGGGCGGGGTCGGCCACCGCGACGTCGGGCTGGAAGGTGCGGAGCTGGCGCCGGAGGATCGCCGCGACGCTGCCGGGCGCCGACCGCTCGTCGTGCACCGTCGCCGAGCCGGCCAGCTGCACCGCCCCGTAGTAGGTGGTCGGGATCCCGAGCGCCGGGTCCTCCTCGCCGATGGCCTTCCACGACGACGGGATGAAGGCCCAGTCCTCCGCGACGCTGAGGAGCACACGCGGGTTCTCGGCGAGTGCGTCGAAGATCGGGTTCGCTCGCACGAGATGCAGCCATACCGTCTCTCTCTCGAACACGAACTGGGTGGGTACGACGACAGGCAGGTCACGGTCGGCCCCGCCCGGGGCGACCAGGTGCCCGAAGGGATGCGCCTCGACGAAGGGCCGCCACTCCTCCTCACCGATGGTGGCGTCGACCGGGGCGATGAACACGCCTCAGTCTGGCCCAGCGCAGGTGGGCCGGTGGTTACTCGGCGGCGACCCCCAACTCCTCCATGGACTCGGCCCGGTGCCGCTTGTAGTCCACCTTGCCGTTGGGCGCCCGCCCGATCGTGAGGACAAGTCGCACGCGCCGCGGCGCCTTGTAGGAGGCCAACCGGTTCTTCACGTGCGCGATCAGCTCGGCCTCGTCGTGCGGCGCCTCGTCGTCGGCCAGCTCCACCACCGCGACGACCTGCTCGCCGTAGGTCGCATCGGGGACGCCCACGACGACGGCGTCGCGGACCGACCCGTGCGTCTTGAGCGCTTCCTCGACCTCCTCGGGGAAGATCTTCTCGCCCCCCGAATTGATGACGACCGACCCGCGCCCGAGCAGGTGGATGGTGCCGTCGGCGTCGACCTGGGCGTAGTCGCCCGGGATGGAGTAGCGGACGCCGTCGATCTCCTTGAACGTGCGCGCGGACTTGTCCTCGTCCTTGTAGTAGCCGAGCGGGTTGCGCCCGCCCAGGGCGAGCACGCCCACCTGGCCCGAGCCCGGCTCCACCTCCCGGCCCGATTCGTCGAGGACCTTCACGTTGGGGCCGAGCGTGAACGACGCGGTCTTGACGGCGGTGCCGCCGCCCGAGATCGACTGCCCCATCCCGAGCGCCTCCGACGAGCTGAAGGCGTCGGCCAGCAGCATCTGTGGATGGTGGGCCAGCAGCCGTTCCTTCACCGACTCGCTCCACATCGCCCCCGACGAGATGATCATGGCCAGCGAGCTCAGGTCCCACTTGCCCGGGTGCGCGTCGAGCTCGGCCAGCAGCGGCCGCGAGAAGGGATCGCCCACGATGACCAGTGCGTTGACCTTCTCCCGCTCGACCACATCGAGCATCTCGGCAGGGTCGTAGTGCCGGCTCTCGAGCAGGCACACGCGTCCGCCGTCGGCGAGCACGGTGTAGGCGGTGAACGCGCCCGTGCCGTGCATGAGAGGGCACGCCGGCAACAGCGTGACGCCGCCGGGCTTCTCACTGAGCACCTGGCGCACGCCGTCGACGCCGCCGTCGGGGTCGTAGCGGCGCGACGATCCGCTCAAGAGCAAGGTGAACAGATCGTCCTGGCGCCACATGACGCCCTTGGGCATGCCGGTGGTGCCTCCGGTATAGAGCATGAAGAGGTCGTCGCCGCTCCGGCCCCACGGCGCCCGCACTCGGTCGATGGCCGACTTTGCCGCGTCCGAATACGGCGCGGCCCAGTCGGGGCAGGGGCCGGTGCCGTCGTCGACCCACAGCCAGCCCTTCACCCGCGGCACGCGGTCGAGCACCCGCTCGATGCGGTCGCTGAACGACCCGTGGAACACCACGGCCACCGCGTCGGCGTTGTCCCACAGGTAGGCGAGCTCGTCGTCGCCGTAGCGATAATTGGTGTTGACCGGGACCAGGCCGATCTTCGCGGCGGCGAACGTCGCCTGCAGGTACTCAGGCGCGTTGTACAGGTACAGCGCCACCTTGTCCTGCTGCGCGACCCCGAGGTCGAGCAGGAACCGCGCCACACCGTCGGCACCGCGGTCGAACTCGGCCCACGTCACGTTGCGCGCGCCCTGGTTGATGGCGACGAGCTCGGGCTGGGTGTCAGCCACCGTCTCCCAGACGTCGCCGTAATTCCAGTCAGTCATCGTCCGCTCCATTCGTCGCCGCTCTTGCCCGGATCCCTCTTCCGTTCAACGCGCCACGAGGCGATGGAGCCTACGCTCCCGGCGTGGACCTCGGCCTCCCCGGCGACGACGACCCCCGTCGGACCAGCGTCCGCGACTTCCTCGCCGAGCATCCCCACCCGAGCGGACGCCAGCTCGCCGAGGCCGGTTACGTCGTGCCCCATTGGGCACCCCCCTTCGGGCTCGACGCCGACCCGATCGCCCAACTGCTGATCGACGAGGAGCTCCGGCGGGCCCAGGTTCGGCGCCCGGTCAACCCCATCGGCATCGGCTGGGCGGGGCCGACCCTCATGTACGCCGGCACCGAGGAGCAAAAGGAACGCTGGCTCTGGCCGCTGCTCAGCGGGGAGGAGTTCTGGTGCCAGCTCTTCTCCGAGCCCGGCGCCGGCTCCGACCTCGCCTCGCTGACGACGCGGGCGGTGCGCGACGGCGACCACTACGTCGTCAACGGGCAGAAGGTGTGGACGAGCTACGCGCACATCGCCCGCTGGGGGATCCTGCTCGCTCGCACCGATCCGGCGGCCACCAAGCACATGGGTATCAGCTACTTCGTCTGCCCGATGGATGCGCCGGGGATCGACATCCGCCCCCTCATCGACATGACGGGCGAGCACGCGTTCAACGAGGTCTTCTTGACCGACGTCCGCATCCCGGCCGACCACCTCGTCGGGCCCGAGGGAGGGGGGTGGGACCTGGCCAAGGTCACGCTCGGCAACGAGCGCGTCTCGCTCAGCGGCGAGGGCGCGCTGTGGGGCATGGGCCCGACGGCGGACGACCTGGTTGTGTTGGTCAAGGCCGCGGGAGGCGCGCCGGACCCGATCCGGCGGGATGCACTCGTCTCGGTCTGGATGGAATCGCAGATCCTGCGCGTGTTGCGCCTGCGGATGGTCTCGGCCGTGCTGGCCGGGCGGGCACCGGGAGCGGAGGCCTCGGTCCGCAAGGCGATCGCCGACGCGCACGGTCAGCACGTGATGGGGCTCGGCCGGGATCTCGCCGGCGCCCACGCCATGCTGGCTGGCGACCCGACCTGGTCCCGGGGCTTCCTCTTCGCCCCTGCCCTCACCATCGGCGGTGGCACCGCCGAGGTCCAACGCAACATCGTCGCCGAAAAGGTGCTCGGTCTCCCGCGAGATCCCTGACTCTGGACCGTTACTCCCTCGGCAGCCGGGATGCCCCGGCCGGACGCGTCGTGCGCGAGCGCACGCGCAATGGCCGTGACACCGAGTGCTGACAGCAGAGTCCCGAGGATCAGGAGGGTTTCATGCGGAAGGTGCTTCGGTCCGGTGCCCTGGCGCTCGTCGGCCTGGCAGCGGCAGCCGGCCCGGTCATGGCGGCCACGGCACCGCCCGTGCCGGCGTCTGCGGCGACTGCGTCGCACGCCGCTGCACACGCCACGGCAGGAACACCGGCGGCTCCCGGCCACATCGTCCCGGGCCTCTACCACGTGCCGATCATCGGCAAGCAGGTGTTGCCGGGCCTCGGCTCGCTGCTCGGCGGCGAGCGTCACGCGACGGCGGTGTCCTCGGCCAACTGGGCCGGCTACGCCGACACCAACGACACCTACACCTCGGTGTCCTCGTCGTGGAGCGAGCCGAAGGTCAGTTGCTCGAGCAGCGGTGGCGGAGTGAGCCTCGGCCTCGATGGCCTGACCGGACTGTTTAATTCGCTCCTGGGTGGTCCCAGTTCGGCCTCGGCGTTCTGGGTCGGCCTGGACGGCTACTCCTCGACGAGCGTCGAGCAGATCGGCACGGACTCGGACTGCGACTCGGGCACGCCGTCGTACTACGCCTGGTACGAGATGTACCCCAACCCCTCGGTCACGCTGCTGACCTCGGACGCCGTCAACCCGGGTGACCACCTGACCGCGCTGGTGGCCTCGAACGCGGCGGGCACCTCCTTCACCTTGATGATCAAGGACACCACCGCGGGGTGGAACTTCTCCACGACCCAGACCGGCAGTGGCTACGCCCGCTCCTCGGCCGAGGTGATCGCCGAGGCGCCGTCTGAGTGCACCGCCCTGTTCTGCAGCGAGATCGCGCTGGCCGACTTCGGCCAGGTCGGCTACTCGGGCTCGTCGCTCATCGACACCGCCGCCAAGGTGGGCTCGCTCTCGGCGTTCAACGCAAACGAGATCACCATGTCCGACAACGGCACCACGCTCGCCACCCCGAGCAGCCTCAGCTCCGATGGGTCGTCGTTCTCGGTGGCCTGGAACAACTCGTAGCCGACCAACACCTCGATCTTGACCCAGGAGGCAACCCAGCAACCAAGAGCGCCAAAGCGCTCTCACAGCAGCGCCCCTCAGCTGGCGGGCAGTTCCCACCCGGTTGGGCGGGACGAACCGGGGCTCGTCAGCTGGGGGGGGCGCCCCGTACCCGTTCCGCGGATCGCGAGGGATCTGCTCAGAGCTCGAGCGGCCCGGCGTGAGCGAAGCCCTGCCGGATGCCCTGGCCGGCCCGGGCCACTAGCTGCTCGGGCTCGTAGAGCATGAGGTACGCGTTGCGCGCGTGATCGCGCGAACGGTTCTTGAACACCATCGCCAGCTCCGCCGGGTCGTCGGACTCGTCCTCGTGGACGAACACCTCCAAGATCGGCGTGTTCGTCATGAGCTGCGCCGTCATGATCCCGGTCGACGCCTCGTGGGCACAGACCTTGTCCACCTTCTCCCGGCCCGGCATGCCGAGGGCGACCACGATGCGGCAGTCGTCCTCCTCGATCAGCTTCTTGGCCGCCACCGCCAGGTCCTTGAACCCGGGCACGGTGCGACGGATGGTGGTGAAACGGGTGCCGTAGCCGGGGCACTGGGCGAGCTCGTCGAGCGCCTCGCCCCCCATGTCGTAGCGGGCAAACATGGTGTCGACCACGCCGATCAGGTCCATGACCCATTCTCGCGCACGGGACCCATTGGCCTGCCGCCCCGCCGCCGTCCAGAATCGTGGGGTGACCGGCCCCCGTCCTACGACCCCCGCCTCCGACCCGGCCTCGAGCCCCGCCGCTGACCCGGCCTCCTGGGTCGAGCGCGACGCCGCCGTCGTCTGGCACGGCTTCACCCAGATGGCGACCTACGCGGACGCCGCCCCCCTCGTGATCGAGCGGGCCGAAGGCAGGGAGCTGATCGACGCCGACGGCACCCGCTACCTCGATGCGATCTCGTCCCTCTGGGTCAACACCCTGGGCCACCGCGTCCCCGAGCTCGACCGGGCCCTGACCGCCCAAGCGACCAAGATCGCCCACTCGACCATGCTGGGCAACGGGAACACGGTCGTCGTCGAGCTGGCCGAGGCACTCGCCGCGGTCGTTCCCGTCGACGAGCCTCACTTCCTCTTCGCCGCCGACGGTGCGGTGGCGGTCGAGCAAGCCCTCAAGATCGCGTACCAGTACTGGGTCAACCGCGCCGGCCCCGACATTGCTGCCGGCCCCGGCAGCGCTGCCCGCCGCGACACCGCCGCACCGCGGCGCACCCGCTTCCTCGCCCTCGGCGACGCTTACCACGGCGACACCATCGGCTCGCTGTCCCTCGGCGACGGCGGTGTGTTCAGCGCGGTCTTCGAGCCGCTGTGCTTCCCGGTGCTACGCACCCCCGGCTACGCCGACCCCGGCTGGGCGGACAAGGCGTGCGCCATGGTCGACGCCCACGCCGACGAGCTCGCCGCCGTCGTGATCGAGCCGCTCGTCCAAGGTGCATCGGGCATCTTGGTGGCGACCGCTTCTGATCTGCGCCGCCTCGGTGAGGCGTGCACGCGCGCCGGCACCCTCTTGGTCTGCGACGAGGTGGCGACCGGCTTCGGCCGCACCGGCACCCTGTTCGCGTCCGAGCAGGCAGGTTTGCGCCCTGACCTGATGTGTGTGGGCAAGGGGATCACCGGTGGGTACCTCGCCATGAGTGCCACCGTGGCGTCGGGCCGCGTCTTCGATGCGTTTCTCGGCGTCGACCTCGGGCCCGAGACCTTCTACCACGGGCACTCCTACGGCGGGAACGCTCTCGCCGCTGCCGTCGCACTCGAACACCTGCGCCTCATCGAATCCTGGGACGTCCTCGCCAACGTGCGCGCCCGCGCCGAACAGCTGGCGATCCTTCTCCAAGAAAGGATCGCGCCGCGCGCCTCGGTGCGCGAAATCCGCCAGCGCGGCCTGATGGTCGGCGTCGAGCTCGACCCGCCCCGACCCGGACTGCGCTGGGGTCGCCGGGTGTGCGCCGGCGCAGTCGAGCGCGGTGTGCTGCTGCGGCCCCTGGGCGACGTCGTGGTGCTCATGCCGCCGCTCACCATCTCCGAGGGCGAGATCGTGCGGATGGTGGACGCGCTCGATGCTGCGCTCGACGAGGTCGGCAGCGGCCCGGTCCCGGCATCCACATGAGCGGGCCCTGGGATGCCCGCATCCGCGGCGAGTTGGGCCGGGTCGTCGAGGAGGGCCGCTGGCGGGCGCCGCGCACCTTTGACGCGCTCGGTCCCGCGGGCACGCTCCACGACGAGCCGTCCGCCCGCCCTGTCGTCTCCTACGCGTCGAACGACTACCTCGGGCTGAGCGCGCACCCCAGGGTCATCGCCGCCGCCCACGACGCCCTCGATGCGTGGGGCACCGGCTCGGGGGCCTCCCGCCTCGTCACCGGTTCGCGCCCGATTCACGACGAGCTCGAGCACGCGCTCGCCGAGTGGAAGGGCACGGAAGCCGCCGTCTGCTTCCCGACGGGCTTCGCCGCCAACCTCGGCGTGCTCTGCACGCTCGGCGGCCCGGGCGTGCGCGTGCTCTCAGACGAGCTGAACCACGCCAGCATCATTGACGGGTGCCGGCTCTCGCGCGCCGACCTCTCGGTGTACCGCCACCGCGACATGGACCACCTCGCCGAACTTCTCGCCTCGCCCTCGCCGAGCCCGGCGGAGAGGCGGGACGCCGCTGCGGCGACGCTCGTGGTCACCGACTCGGTCTTCTCCATGGACGGGGACACGGCGCCGCTCGACGAGCTCGTCGCTCTGTGTGCCCGTTACGGCGCGCTCCTCGTCCTCGATGAGGCGCACGCGGTCCTCGGCCCCCGCCTCGCCCTCCCGCGCCACGGCCCGATCGTCCGCGTCGGCACCCTCTCCAAGACCCTCGGCTCCCTGGGCGGCTTTGTCGCAGCGTCTCGCGACGTGGTCGACCTCCTCGTCAACCGGGCGCGTCCCTACATCTTCTCGACCGCGTTGACGCCGGCCGATGCCGCGGCCGCACTCGCCGCGCTCGAGGTCTTGCGTTCTGCCGAAGGCGAGGCCCTGCTCACCCGCCTCGCCTCCCTGATCGACCGGCTGGCCGAGGCCGGCCTCGCTCCGAGCGGACACGCGAGCCCCATCATCCCCGTCGTCCTGGGCTCCGAGGAGGCCGCGCTCGATGCCTCCGCCCGGCTCTTGGACGGCGGTCTGTGGGTGCCCGCCATCCGGCCGCCGACCGTGCCTGTCGGCACCAGCCGGCTGCGGGTGACGCTCTCGTCCGCCCACACCGACGACGACGTGGCCCGCCTGGTCACTGCACTGCTCGCGCTCCCGTTCCTCGGTCTCACTTCTTCTGCACCATTCCCGGCCGCTTTTTGATTCGCCGCACATGAACGCTCAGGTGTGGTGACGAGCGCACGGCCACGCCGCCTGGTGGTGGTCGTCGGCACGGGGACCGACGTGGGCAAGACGTGGGTTGCCGCTCGGCTCCTCACACATCTCAGGGCCAACGGTGTGACCGTCGCCGTCCGCAAGCCGGCCCAGTCCTTCGACCCGAGCGACGATCCCGATTCGCTCGATGCCGCGGTGCTCGCTGCGGCCAGCGGCGAGGCGCCCGAGACCGTGTGTCCACCGCTGCGTTGGTACGAGGTCGCGCTGGCGCCTCCCATGGCGGCGGCGGCGCTCGGGCGGCCCGCCTTCGGCATGGACGAGCTGATGGCGGAGTTGGAGTGGCCCGCTGCGGCCGTGGACGTGGGGTTGGTCGAGACCGCCGGTGGCGTGCGGTCCCCGCTGGCCGCCGACGGCGATTGCCTCGCGCTGTGCGCCGCTCTCGGGGCCGACCTCGTGGTGTTGGTCGCCGATGCGGGGCTGGGCACCATCAACGCGGTGCGCCTCAGTCACAACGCGTTGCTTGTGCTGGACACTCCCGTCATCGTGGTACTGAACCGATTCGACGATGCCGTCGACGTGCACGTGCGCAACCGAGACTGGCTGCGCGCCGAAGGCCTCCGTGTCGTCGTGCTCCCCCTCGATGTGAGCGAGCTCGCAGAGTTGGTGCGGGTCCCTGCTGACCGCGCCGACTGAACCTGGTCCGATGGGGCGGACTATGGCACCAACGAGCTGATCAAGACGGTACTTCGATCCCGGAGTGAGCACGTATCCGGGCGCGCTTCGCACCTCCACCGTGATGCTCATCGTGGTCTTGTGGTGATGATGACGACGCCGGACTTGTCACAGGTCGTCGACGCCACGACGGTTACGTGGTTCGGGACGAACTTTGGAGTCGTGTCACCCTCGATGCTGACCTTTGCGTTGCCCCGCCACGGATAACTGTCGGCCGACGTCGCCTCAAGGGGCTCCCAGGCTCTCTTCCGTGGCTCGGACCCTCGCCACAGCTGATTCCACTCTTGGAGCTTGAATCCGAGTTCTCGGCAGCGAATTCGCGCCGATCACCTGGGGGACTGCGCACGCGACGTGCGCTTGGTTCCATCGTCGGTTCTTTCTTCTTCAGGTTCTGTCACGCTTGTCTTCGCAGGCATACGCCATCTGTAACGGCCAGGAGTGACTGTGACCGCTCTTGAAGAGGGGCCTTTCCCGTGTGCCCATGCTCTGTCAGAGTGGAGCGAGGAGTCGCTTGGGATCCGGCGAAGCGGCTCTCGGAACTCGGCGGAGAGGAGGCTGATGAGCGAAGGGACGCACCCAGCTCGGCGCCTGCGAAGGTCGACCAAGACAACGTCGACCGCGTCGGTGGGACCTGGCGCGCCTCGCGCGCTCTACCTCGCCCTGACTCGCTTCCTCATCCTCCCTCTCCTCTTGCCCCTCACGGTGGCAGTCCCGCTCGGGATGGTCGCTCGCGCCGGCGTGTCCACGATCGGCGCCGCAACGACCGGCCCCGTGGCGCCCGTCGCGGAGGATCTGACGAGCCCTGAGGCGCTGGCTGGGCTTCAAGTCGTGCCGGGCGTGGGGCTCGAGGGCGTCTCCTGCTTCTCCAAACAGATGTGCGTCGCGGTCGGCTCCGAGGGCGGCTTCAGCGGGATACCCGGGACCGAGGGTGCCTACGTGACGATCCTCGATGGGGTGCCTGGCCCGGTTGAGACAGTGGCTGACACGTACGGATTTACGTCTGTCGACTGCGTCAGCGCGACCACCTGCTATGCCGCCGGAACCGCCTTCTACCAGAACCCACCCGAGCAAGCGACCACCGGAGGCGCGGTCGTGACGATCGTGAACGGCAGCGTGACAAACGCCCAGGGCATAGCGCCGCCGAACTTCGGGCCCGGTGTGGCGGGCGCGCTGTACCTCTACGGCATTGCATGCTCGAGCGTCTCCGCGTGCATCACGGCCGGGTACTCCAATGTGTTTGGCGGGTTCGCCGTCGACGCCAGCAATGGGGTGCCGGGCCAATGGCCGAAATTTCGGGCAACCGGTGCGTACAACGCCAATGGAATCGAGTGTGTAACGGATGGCTGGTGCATGGTCAATGCCGAAACACTTGGGGGAGTGCGGAACAACGGAATTACCGGGTTGGACGAGACGGTCACGATCGCCCGTCACGGAGACCTCGCCGGAGGAGCCGAGGGTGGTGAGGACAACACCACCCTCGGTGGCGGCAGCTGCCATGGGGACGACATTGAGTTCTGCCTGATCGCGGGATCGGAGGGCGCCCACGGTATTCCGTTGAAGGGTGGCCATGGCCTCGTCGACGTCGCCGTTGGAATCACCTCTACCAGGGACGTGGCAGTCCCGACCACGCGCAGCCTGAGCGACGTCTCGTGCGCCAGTCTCTACTGGTGCATCGCTGCGGGAGAGAGCAAATCGGGCGAGGGAGTCCTTGTCCCGGTCGGATGGGAGACCCCGATGAGCCCGGTTCCGGTAGCGGGGACATCCGAATTCAGCGGCGTCAGCTGTATCAGCACCGGCTTCTGCGTCGCCGTTGGAGGAGCCCCGGGCGGAGCGGCGATCGACAGCTTCCGGGTCTGGAACGGGTAATGAATAGCGGCACCAATCCCGGACGTTGTTGAACGCTCAGCCGGATGGCCGGAACGATCCGCGCCCAGTGTCGGGCGCTAGATCAGTGGCGAGACTGCGACACCCGGTCAAGGTCGTGAATCAGTGGCCTGCTGTAGACGGAGTCGATATCAGCCACGAGTTCTTCGAGGGAAGGGTCGTATCCGTCGTCGGTGTCCACAACGAATACGGGACACTCGAAGTCCAAAGGTTCGGCCAGATCCTCATGGAGACGATCTACGAGAGGGGTGAGCGTCTTCAGCCGGTTCTCGCCACAGAGCGGGTCCTGTCGCATCCTCGCTTCCCATCGTCGAGCGGATTGCCTGGCTCGACAGTGCACATGAACCAGCGTGGTGAAGGGCCTCAATCGTCTTGCGACATCGAGTTCGCTGACTCCGGGAAAGAAGGTTCGCTCCGCCACGAAGCTGATGCCCGACGCTAACCACAGCTCCATCGACGCGTAGAACGGCTCGACACTTGAGGGCCCCAATTGCATGGCTCGTTCTCGGGTGCGCCATATCCCATGACACAGGGCGTCGTTGTGCAGTGCCGGCAGGTTCAGGGCTGCAGCGAGGAGATCGGCGAGCGTGGTCTTGCCCGAGCCGGGCGCCCCGTTTACAAGGACGGTCAGAGGCGGTCGTTCCGGCATTGCGGCACCGTATCTAGAGAGAGAGCCGCCTGTCACCTATGGCCGGCTTATGGCGACACCGTACGAAACGACTGGGGCAGTCGGGTCATCCCACGACTGCCACAATCTCGGGGTCGTGGCTGAGATGGGCCGTAAACGGAGCCAGCGAGCGAAGTCGTTGCAGGGAGTGCCGTGCAGCAACCTCCCAGCCTTCACCGTGGCAGTTTGAAGCCACGGGTTCGCCGGTGCGCAGCTCTGCTGCTCGAGAGGCACACTGCGCTGCGATTACGACACGCTCGCCCGCCGCCTCCACCAGCACCGACTGGTGGCCGGGGCTATGGCCTGGTGTGGACCATAGGGAGATCCCCTCGGCGATTTCCTGGTCCCCATGAACAAGCCGCAATCGGTCGTCGGGGATCGCCGCCCAGTCCGGCACCGTGTAGCCCGGTGTCTGAGCTGCCTCGAACTCAATGGCCTGCACGTAGACGGGCGCAGTCAGCACTCCCTGCTGACCGCAGTGGTCGAAATGCAGATGCGAAACGACCACTGCGACGAGGTCGGAGGGTGCGACGCCAGCTTCGCCGAGGGCGTCGAGCAGCGGCGTGGTGTGAGGGTGGTACCACTCGTCGATTACTTCGTTGCCAACTCCGACACCGGTGTCCACCAAGATGGGCCCATCAGGATGGCGAATGAGCCAAGCATGAACCGGAAAGGGCTCGAAAGTGTCATGCTCGGGGTGCCACTCTGGCACCGTGGTCACGGTCGCCAGGACCAGACGGTCAATCTGCGGCAGCGTCGAGAGAGCCACGGCAGCAACCTACTTGTCAGGGTAGCCCCTGCCGGGTGGGTGGCAGGATAAAGACTTACGCGCTCGGGTAGCGTTCCGCCTTGTGCGCTTGTGTATGCGTGTCCATCTGGCCCTATGCACAACGCTGGCGAGCTTTCTCGCCGTGGTGGTGATTGGCGGGTGCGTCCCGAGCCCCGCTGAAGGGCATTCGACGCCCCAAGTCGTCCGCACAACAGGAACCGTGAGTCTTCTTGCGGCCCCAATGAGTCTGAGCGGCCAATGTGCGGCAGCAGCGGCGCTCGTTCAGTTCGCCGTCCCATGCCCGAAGATGGTGCCCTCGCGAGACGGGGTGGCGATGGGCTGCCCCTCACCCGTAGGGGCCCAGTTGGCCCCGTGCGTCGGTCTGGAGGGAGCCATTCCCTATCGAGTGTTCTTCTTGGACTTTGCCGGATTCGACGTCCCGCAGGGCTACAACGGAGTCGGTGGGCGCCCCATCCGCGATCTCCTCGTCGAAGCACGGCCCCTCTCAGACAGCCCACGTCTGCCGTGCTTTGGAGGTGTGCGCGCTGGTCAAGTTCTCATCAGCCCAAGGTGGGGAACTGTGTTCGTATGCCCGAAGGACAGCGTCGTGATTCAACGAGAGGCGAGGCATGGGGAGGGGTCGACCACCGGCCACATCCTGATCGAATGGAAAGACAACGGCATCGACTACATGGCGAGCGCCTACGGCCACACCACGACGAATATCCGGCTGCTGGAGAAGCTCGTGGCTTCCATCACCCTCGTTCAGCCGGGTTCGTGAGCTACCGCTGGGCCCTCGACATTCCCCTGCCCCAGTACATTGATACTTCTCTGAGGGTCCACCGCTTGACTGCTGGTCCTCAATAGCTTCGGGAGTGCTGGCCGGTCCGGTCTGACTTGGAGTCCCGTGACGTTGCAAGACGTCGTCGACCGAGACCAACCAGCCGCACATTGAAAGCGGCACGTCCCGTCTCCGAGTTGGGGTGAATGGTCCGGGTTGCGCGAACAACCCAGACCGCCCGTCGCTCCGATCCGGAACGGCCGTGCCATCCCTCAACACTTTGAGAGAAGGGATGACCATGACCATCGTAGAAGCTGCGCGCGGGATCACCGGTGGTGTCGACACGCACCGCGACGTCCACGTGGCCGCAGCACTCGATCCACTCGGTGGACTGCTCGGCGCAGAGAGCTTTGCCACCGACTCGGCCGGCTACAAGGCATTGTTGGGCTGGCTCAAGACCTTCGGCGAGGTCACCAAGATCGGCGTGGAAGGCACCGGTTCGTATGGCTCGGGCCTGACCCGTTACCTGCGCCGGGTGGGTGTCGAGGTCATCGAGGTCGACCGGCCCGATCGCCAGACGCGCCGCCGGGTTGGCAAGTCCGACCCGCTCGATGCCATCGAAGCGGCCCGGGCTGCGCTCAGCGGCCGGGCGAAGGGCAAGCCCAAGTCGCGCGACGGTGCGGTCGAGGCCATCCGGGTCCTCGTCGTCGCCAAGCGTTCGGCCCGCCAGGCTCGGGGCAAAGCCCTCGTCCAGATGCGCCACCTCGGCTACAGCGCGCCCGAGCAGCTGCGTTGTCGCTTGAAGGGCCTCTCGGTGCCGGCATTGGTGGCCGAGGGAAAGGGGCTCCGGCCGACGCGATCACCTGATCCGGTGACGGCCGCAACCAAGGCGTCGTTATCCTCGTTGGCCCGCCGCATCGAAACACTCGACGCCGAGCTCGCCGAGCTCAACGAGAGAATCGAAGGCCTCCTCGTCGCGACCGTCCCCGAACTCCTCGAGCTCTTCGGTGTCGGACCCGACACTGCGTCAGCACTCGTCATGGCCGCCGGCGACAACCCCGAGCGTCTGCGTTCTGAGGCAGCCTGGGCCCACCTGTGCGGTGTCTCGCCCATCCCCAAGGGCTCAGGCAAGAACAGCGGCCGGGTCAAAGTGCACGACGGTGGGGATCGCCAGGCCAACAGCGCGCTCTGGCGCATCGTCATGGTGCGCATCGCCCACGATCCCGACACCCAGCTCTACTTCGAGCGCCGCGTCAAAGAAGGCAAGACCACCTACGAGGTCATCCGCATCTTGAAGCGCTATGTCGCCCGCGAGGTCTATCGCTACTTGCCTCGCGGCTAGATCCCCGGGCTGTGGGTCTGGCTCTCCCCAGTTCTGTCGGCCTCCGGGTCTGACTTTCCAGCGATTCGCCGACCCTCAGCTCGGACCACCATCTCGAAAACGCGTGACCCAATAAGAGCCTGTCCTCACGTCGAGTGACTCATCAATGTTCTGTCCGCTGTTTTCACTCCCGAGCCCCGAAGAGGGGTTGACAAGTGATAGGAGCGTCGCCGGCTTGGGCCAAGCTCAACAACTCCTAGCGGCAACGGGAGCCGCGGCCAGTGGTCGGCGATTCCTAGCCGTACCCCGACCCGAACCTCTGGTTCGCCACCGAGAGGCGATGTCTGACCTCTGCGTCGGCCTCTTCGATCTCTCCGTTTGGGACGAACCACCGAACAACGGCGCCTATCACGTCAGGCCCACCGCCCTTGACCCACTCGATCGAGCCCTTTCGGTCCGAGGGGACTGCCAGTTGGAAGATCTCGGCCCACTCGAGCTCGGGTGTGGCGCTTAGCTGCCATTCGATCTCGTCTCTGTCGCCGAGTTCCTCAACGATGGTTCTACCGATGATTCCTATGCCGTCCCGATTCGCCGTTGCCATGCTCTACACCGTCCTCTTGCAGCACCCATGCCACAACCGAAGAGTAGTGAGGTCGTCGAGTTGAAGCCGGAACTGCCGCCGTTCGCCGGAGACACCTGCGGGGCCAGGAGGATAGTCGAGTGATCACTCCGAGAGCGATGAGAGGGCACGGAGAGACAGCGCGGTAAGCCATCCGAACCCCGATGCGATCGAGGTGCGTTGGAAGAGTCCTCCCTTGCCGGCAAAGCGTGGCACGCCGCCGAAAGACCTGCCCATGAGCACGAAGCTGCCGACCATCATGACGCTCGATCCTGCTGAGTACGTTGCCCAGATGTAGTCCCTTCTTCGTGCAGCAACAATTGCGCTAGCCAATTCGGCGACGGGTATTCCGGCGAAGATAGGGATTGCGCAGACATTATGGAGCGTGCCTTCCCGAGTTCGCGCAGCGTCGGTCAGGGCAGCGTCGTCGGACCCGTCTTCACTACCAACGACGAGCGGGAATCCTCCCATTGGATCGGTGACAAAGACTCCCGAACCAATCAGACCAATCCCCGCCGCTGCGACCAGGGCCGGAACTGCACCGGAATATAAGGCCCGCGGGGAGCATCGGCTCAACCCTCGGGCGGCACAAGAGTAGAGCACGCCGGTCAAAATGAAGTTGGCCCGCTGTGGCCACCCTCGATCACCGTCCGCGAGCGAACTCACGGTGTGTCGACGCCAGTCGTAGCCCGACCGCGTTGCCCCGATTGCCGTGAAGGCAACGACGAACAGTGGTCCGGCTAGGACTCCGCACCCGACCTGAGCCGGAAGCTTGGACCGCTTGCGCTTCGCAATCACCACTCGGACAGTGCCCCGCTTCGCCGATCCCGGGCGGTCCAGAGCGAGCAGCGATGCTTATCTTGCGTTGTTCCTTCGGCTCGCCCTCTTGGCAAGCTAGCGATGACGGCGGCTCGAAGCGCGCAGTCCTCTTTGAGGTTGAGGTGCTGCGTGGTCTTCCCAACGATGCTGATGCTCACGACGCCTGGGGTAGGGCAATCGTCCTCAGTTGCCACATATGTCGGCCGTCCACCCTGTCGCGTCCGAAAGCTGATCGTGAAGGCATCGACGGTCTCCATGCAGTCCGGCAAGGAGGACGTGGCCGAAAGTCCTCCCAGAGCAGACCGGATCGCAGCTGCCTTCTTGCCCTTCACGACGACGGTCACAGGTCCGAGCGATCCGCGGTCAAGGGTGAGCCGCATGTAGCCCGTTACCTCAACGACGCCACCAGAAGGGACGACCTGGGCGGCGACCGGCTCGATCAGCGTGGTGACCATGAGGATGAGTACGGACAGCACGAGGGCAGCCCCACGCAGCAGCCAATGACAGTCCATCGGCGTCGCCTCCTGATGCTCGGAGGATATGACCGTCTTAACGATCAAATGGTTCACGTTTTCATCGCTAAGGGGTGACCCCGAGCGCCGGGCTGGTGTGCAGCCGACAGGCACTTCAGCTCGGGATAACCCGGGCTAGCCGTTGCGCTCCTTCCACCAGGCGTCCACCCATTCTTGCTCAGCTCGTTCAGTCCGTCGGAGCCGCAAGGTCACGAAGTTGATGCCGCCCAAGACGATTCCAATGGTGACGGCAACCATTGCCGCGTGCCCCCAACCACTTCCGAACCAGATGATGTTCAAAACGATGACGATCGCGCAGGCAATCGCCGCCCCGAGGGCCGACGCCGTCACCGGATGGCGTTCGCGCCAAAGCAGTCGCCGGACGTCGTCCCGACCCACGCCATGGAGGTTACTGAGCCATGCGCCGTTCGCTGCCGGGACGATGGGTAGTACGGCACGACCTGGTTGACCCATGGCACCTACCCCGGACCACCTGGATGGACCGGGAGCCTGTTGCACGTCGCGCATAGATCAGGTCATGGTCAGGGCATCAAATGGCAAGGAAGCGAGGATCATGATGCCCGATACTCAGATAGCCGGACCAGTCAGGACCCACCTTCACACTCGTCAGGCGATCAGCCTGCGCGGGTTACGGGATCAAATCAAGAGAGTCGACGGAATCAATGCCAAGATCGCCGTCTTCCTCACCAACATCGTGGGGTCAATGTGGTGTGCATACGCGTTTGCAGTCCTTGCCCTGTTTGGATTACCTGCCGCACTGAGGCCGGGTGGCGAGGGAATCATCCCCTGGATTGCGCAGACCTTCCTCCAACTGGTCCTGCTGTCTGTCATTATGGTTGGGCAGAACGTGCAGGCCGAGGCGAGCGATGTGCGATCTCAGCACACGTTTGATGACACCGTACAGATTCTTGATCGACTCGACATACACACCCAAGGCGGGATAAAGGATCTGGCCGACCGGATCGATGAGTTAGAAACAAAGATCGCCAGTTAGTGCGGTCACCATGCGAAAAGACCTTCGTCATCGCACTGCCCCGGTACGCCGGGACCGGGTGCCACCATGCGGCACGACTGGGATACCCCTCTCGTTTGCGGGTATCCGTTCATCTTGACCGAGGAGCCGCTCCTAGCACGGCCTCTTTTCGACGTTTCCCGCTGTTCACAGGGTTACTGGATACGGGCGAATTGCTCCCAAGGGAGCTTGTGGTCCGACGAACGTCATCATCGGCGCGACCTCCATGCTGCCCCAGCCGTTCTGCGAGGCGTGACCGCCCGCACTCGTCCTACTTGCCCGCGTTGTCGAGCGCCCCCTTCAGCGCACTGACGGCGTCAACGAATTTCCCGCCGTCGACAAGCGTCTGGGCGTTGATCGCCGAGACGCTCGACTGTGGGATTGACGCCAACGCTGCATACTGGAGAAAAACGTCCCTTCGGAAAGTCCTCGCAGCGGTGACCAGAGTGTTGACGTACTTGCTATACGCGCTGGGCCACGGCAGTCCATCCATCTGGCCGACAAAGGTGCCGAGCGCCGACTGGTAACTACTGACCGAGGACGCGTGGTGCTGAAAGTCGGCCTGGACCTGAGCTTCCACAGCCGCCGCATCGCTTCTTGCATACGCCGCCGTCTGCTCTTCGCTTGTCACGCAGCTCGGGTATGTTGATGCGTCTGCCGCGTTGCAGCCCTGTCCGAGCCCTATCGCTTGTATCGTGTTGTCGTCGAGCACCAACTTCGGTTCTAGCTCGGTGATGTCGGAACTGGCGGCATCGAACGCAGTCAAGTAGGTCATGTTGGCGGTCGTCTCCTTTGCCAGGCTCGTGGCGAACGAACTGACCAAGTACGAATCGCTTACCCACGTGGTCATCGGCGCTGCGGACGGGGATCCTGTCCCGCCGGAGCGGCATCCCGATAGTCCGGCCAGCAGCATGCCTCCCAAGAGCACGAGGACATGGGGTCGTCTGAGCATCTTGGGAGATGAGATTACGCAAAACTTCATTGCGGCACCGTCCGGAACAAACTGGTCACAAATGACCTCGGTTCACTTCGGACTGGGCATCGTGGTCTTGAGCACGCCGCTCCGACCGGGGTCACCGTCGTGAAGAAGAAGCCGGGCAAACTCAAGGTGAAGTTCACCGCCGGGGCGACCAATGGCAATCACCGGCTACAGGGCTTCGTGCATATCGAGCAATGGCGTGGTCGCCGGATCGATGACCGGAACCGCGAGCCCGATCAAGGTGAAGCGGCTGACCGCAGGCGACAGTTACAGATGCACGGTGACGGCGAACAATGCGAGAGGCACTGGCCCACCGTCAGCCGCTTCGGCAGCGCTTACCGCATAACGAGTTGGCCCGATCAGCGCTGGGGCTCGCCGGGGCGCCCCAGTACATCGCCAGGACGGGGTGCCACCGTGCAGGCACTTCGGGGATGCTGCCCCCTCACTGACCAGATCGGCGAAGGCGGCGCCATTGGACTATCAACTTGAAGTCTTGGAAGATACAGAACAACACAGCACACAACGCCAGGACACTGATCGTCAGCAGGATTGGATTTGGGGGGTCGGAGAACATGCCGCTTCACACGGTACGAACGTGGCTGCGGCCGGCTGTTGCTGCGCCGTACGTGCTCGCCGCGAGGACCACTTCGCTCCCGCCACACAAGCTGTTCCGGTCCCTGACTCCGGCAGAATGGTATTGGCTCAACGTTGGTGGCGAGAAGGTCTTTTCGTCCCTGCACGGCTACCTGCCAGCGTTGCCACCAGACGAGCTGCAGGTCCGCTTCACCGGGGCTCATGGTGAGCAGACCCTTCGCGAAGCCTTCAGCTTCTATCGGACTGTGACTCGAGCGGCGTCTTCCACACGGCCAAAGGTTGCGTTGGATTTCGGGTGCGGCTGGGGTCGAATCACCCGATTCTTCATTAGGGACTTCGGCAAGGACAGTCTGTTCGGAGTAGATCCACTCCAAGAAGTCATCGATATCTGTCGAACGACCAATCCTTGGGCCAATTTCGAGCAGATCAATCTTCGCCCGCCGATTTCGCTTCCGGACTGTTCTGTGGATCTCATCTTCGCTTTCTCCGTGTTCTCGCATCTCACCGAAGCCGTGCACCTTGAATGGATCGAGGAGTTCGCCCGATTACTCACACCCGGAGGCATGCTCGTCGTGACAACTCGTGAGCGAGACTTCATCCTTCAATGCGCCAGGATTCGGGCGGACGAGCCCGATCCCGCCAAGCTCAACTCACTCGCAAACATTGCGGCCAGTGGCGCACGTCGGGCCTTCGTGGACACGGAGCGATACCTTCAGATCTACGACGCCGGTGAATACTGCTGCGACCCGACCGGAGGTGGCGACAACCTTCCTCCAGATGCTTTCGGCGAGACATGCATTCCGTTTGCTTATGCGAAGCGTGAGTGGCAGCCGTATTTCAATGTCACTGAGTTCAAGGAGGCGGTAGCGGAAATTAGGCAAAATGTAATCGTGGCAAAGCGAGCGTAGTGCTCTTAAGACCGACTCATGTTCGAATCATTCGACATTAGAGAGAACGTCAACGATTGAAGTGACCCGTTTTGGGGTGGAGTCCCAGAACATTCAATGTGTGAGGACCTCCTCGCCACTCGCACGGGCAACCATTGGGTTGTCTCAACACCCAAGCGAGCACAAGGAGGTCCTTCATGAACATGGTAGGTGGACTCGATCTGCACCGGCGACAGATCACCTACGACGTCTTGGACGTCGATTCTGGGGAGATCTGGCGAGGACGCCTCTGGCAGCCGGACCGGTCGCGGTTCCGGCGCTGGCTCGAACACGAGGTCGGCGCTCGAGCACAAGGCGGCTCGGTAGCGCTCGCAGTGGAGGGTTGCACGGGTTGGCGCTACGTCGTCGAAGAGATCTCCGCAGTCGGCTTCGCACCGTTTCTCGCCGAGCCGGCCGACACCCAAGCAGCGAGAGGACGCAAGCACCGAGCGAAGACCGACCGCTCCGACGCCCAGCTGCTGCGGGAGCTCCTCCAAGCAGGGGAGCTCCCCGAGAGCTGGATCCCACCCGACGACGTCTTGGAGTGGCGAGAACGCGTCCGGCTCTACAAGTCACTCGTCGACCAGCGAACACTGTGGTGCCAACGGATCCACGCTGTGCTCTATCACCACGGGGTCACGATCCCAGAGGGCGCTATCCGCACCGAGAAGACCCGATCGATGCTGGCCGACGGCAACCTTTCGATCTCCCCGGCCGGCCGCGAGCGGATCGACGTCGGCTACAAGATGATCGACGCCGCCGACAGAGAGGCGTTGCCCTTGAAATACGCACTGCAGCGTTTCGGCACTCGCCAGCCGGCGTGTCGAGCGCTCGTCGATGCGCAATACGGCATCGGAGGGCTCCTCGCGGTCGTGCTCTGGACCGAACTCGGCGACTGTCGGCGATTCAGTCGCTCCGAGCAGGTGGTCCGTCACAGCGGTCTCGACGTGACGGTCGACTCCTCGGACCGTCGACGTGCCGGCGGCCACCTCTCGCGTCAGGGCCCCGAGACACTTCGCTGGGCGCTCTACGAGGCGGCCAAGAACTCCTCGCACGCTCGAAGCCCCGATCATGGCTACTACGCGAAGGTCAAAGAGCGTCACGACGGCAAGATCGCCGCGATCTCCGTCGCCCGCCAGTTCGCGAGGCGCAGCTATCACGTGCTGCGGGCCGTCGATTCCAACGCGGTCTACGCCATCCCGGCCTGAGCCGTTCTCTTTCCGGCAGCGACGGTGCGCGTCGCCCACCAGAACATCCGGGTCTCAAGCGGTCAGCTCCTGCCACCGGCGTGCCCGCCAGCACTCGTGCTGGGCGGCCTTCGAACACTGACGCGACCGCTCTCCCACCCGGGGGTCACCCGATCACGATTGTTGTCGCCGACGGGCTGAGGTCCGTCGAGCACCTAGGTAACGCAGGGCGCCCCCACGCCGTCCCAAGCCGGATCAAAACTGATCACCCACGGCCAACTCGCCAATCGGTTACCCGCGCCTTGACGCGAGCGACTCACACAGGTAACGCCGGCAGGGTGGGACACATCGGTGCTTTCGGACTGCGAAGGGAAACGACGCATACAGTGCGGGTCTGTGGCTGAGCAGATCCCGATGGTGCCTGTGGAGGGTCCTAAGCCTGCTGAGATCGCTGACACCCTGTCGCTGATCTCAGATTTTCAGTTCGTCCGAGGATGTACGGCGTCCATGGCGAAGAGGATTTCTTCCGATGAAGATCCAGCGGAGGAAGATCTCCTAATACGGCGAGCACTGTGGGCGGCCGCAGTAATCGCATATCGGAGAGGATTCACCGGCGGACGGTCGCTGATTGGGAAGGGACAGCCCCGACGGAAGATCCCCGATGCCTTGATGGACTCACTCAGCGAAGAACTCCAAAAAGCTCATAACGAAGTGCTGGACATGGCTGACAAGCACTTCGCTCACCGGGTGTCTGATCTTGAGCAGATTCAGGTCGTCCTCATGCTTGCACCTCCTCCAAATCCGAGGGCTGTGATCGGAGCGGGGCACCTCATGGTCAAATTCGTCGGCCCAGCGCCGGAGCTTTTAGATCAACTCTCAGAGTTGGCGGAGATGTTCGAAGGCACACTGCAGACCGAAGTCGCGGTCCTTAACCAGTCGCTGCTCGATGAGTCGCAGCCTCACGCAGAAGCTCTGTACGCGTCTACCAAAGTGCTGCCTACTTCCTCAACGTCGTGAGGTCTCGCTCAGCACCTGTGGCCCTTAGCGCAACGCCCCGCCAACATGCCCACCGTCGACGTCCATTCGCCTCTTCGACGTAAACCCTTAAGAGTGCCCCAGTTCGCACCGGTTATGAAACAGGCTCCACTGTTCGCAGGGCAACCAACGGCGTACTCCAAGCCGTTCAGACGGTCGCTCCAGGATGATCTGACCTCCCTCGCAGGGACCACGCGCCAGACGGTCAACCGGGTCCTCGGGCACCCGCAAAAGGAAGGGTTCTTCGAGCTGTCCCGCGGCCGGATCACGGTCACCGACCTGGAGCGCGCTGGCGCAAATCGGCCGAACAGACGTGTTGCTCTGGTCGGCGTCCAGAGCCCACTGTCGCCACGTTGACACTCGCTGTGTCGCAGTGCTGACAGACGTATCGTCGCCTGAGGCGCACGATGTCTTCCAGACGGGCGCCGCAAGGCTGCCAGGAGCAAAGGGAGGACACCGTGAAGAAAGGGGCAACTCACACCAAGGGCATCTCGTTCTTCGCCACCTGGTCGTCCAGGGAGGTGCGCACCATCGAGCGGGTTCTCGAAGAGATCGTGGTGCCGCCAGGGCGGACGCTGTGCGAGCAGGGCACCATCGGGCGGGAGTTCTTCGTCATCGTCAAGGGCCAGGCGACGGTGAAGCGCAACAACTGCGAGGTGGCCACGCTCGGACCGGGTCAGTACTTCGGCGAGATTGCATTACTCGACCGCAGGCCTCGCTCGGCCACCGTGACCTCAGAAACCGAGATGACGCTGCTTGTGCTCGGCCAGCACCAGTTCAACGGGGTGCTCGACACCGTGCCCCATTTTTCCACCAATCTGCTCGCGGCCATGGCCACGCGTCTGCGCGAAGCGGACCAGCAGGTGATGGCCGCCATGTGAGCACAGCTGCTCCACCCGTCAGCGAGGAGCATCGGAGAGGGCGCGACCCTCCAAATCCGAACGGAGCAAACGAGCCGCTACGTCCACGGGGGTGAGGCTGGACAGGGATCAACTGACCTCATTGAGCGCACGCATCTCTTTCTCCCGAGTACCAACGGCGGATCGCTGGCGCCGGCTATTGGGGTTGACTCGACTTCGGACGCAGTGTCCCAGTCCGCCGGTTGGTGGGCAGCTCGGGTTATCCAGGAATACGGACGGAGTGGACAACCGCCCACGCCATGGCAGAGCTGCTGCTGGTGACAGTGACGTTGTAGAGCACGTTGTCTCGGAATACCTGGAATCCGCCGACGTACCCAGGACACAAGCCCGCCGGAGTGTTGCATCGCAGCACTCCCATGTCAGCGGAAGTGCCATTCCAGGCCACCCACCGCTCAGGGTCGTTGTTGAAGTAGTCGTTGATGATCCAGTGAGCGTGAGCAGGAGCGACGGTGCTGGCGGGGACACTCACGGCAACTTCAACGGTTCCACCGTGAAGGAGGGCGAGCTTTGTTGAGTAGTTGGTGGCCCCGGGAATCACCGCCGTTCCCGCCGACCTTCCTCCGGCGACTGCGGGAGCGACGCGCTGGCCCGCTTCGGCGACTATGTGAATCTGATGACCCAGCGGACCCACTGAATAGCTCGCCAATCCCTGCGGGTCCGACCCGCTCAGAAGACTCATGGCCACAGCGGCGACTGGCAGAAGTAGGGCTGACGCCATGTGGCAAGGCTATTCCCACCTGCCCCCGAACACCGGTTGCGCGCGTGATCCACCTGTCCCAATCCGCCGGTTATAACGCCGGCTCAGGGTCGCTTTATCTACGTTGGGACGCGGAAGTTGCTCGCGCTCCGCTAACTGCCCATGAACGGACTTGGGTACCACCCTGCGGCACCATGGTGCTACCCGCGGGGCCCGAAGAGCCGCGCTTTTTGGGCTACCCCAGAGGTGGGATGCCTGCGGACTTCTCCACCACGAACTGACTGACATCGCGGTGAATGTGGACCCCTTCTGGAATGGTCTGCAGAGGCTACCGCTCGCGATTGTTGCCTTCCCGCAGGCAGCTCGTTCTGACCACCCCCGCGGTGAAACCTGCTGTCTTCCACTCCGGCCCGATTGAGCCACTCGTCAGACTGACGACGCCCCCGCGCTATGAGGTACCCAGGAGACGCCGGTGCCGAATCTCCGTCACGGGGGACGCCTGACTTGCCGCGCTATGACCTCTCAGACGTTCATTGCCTTCCGCAACTGAAGGCTTGCCGCGATCTCGACAATGCCGTAGACGATCATGCCGAGTCCGACGATCACGCAGATGATCGAAAGGGACAGGGACGGGTAGACCAGGCAGAGGATTCCGATGACCGTCGCGATCAGCCCCAGAATCACCGTCGGCCAACTGACGGCGCCATCATCTGCGCTAAAACCGTGAAAGAGCTCCGAAACGCCTCCAATGGTCCAGAAGATGCCGACGATGAACCCAAGGACTGCGACCGTCGTAGTCGTGTGGTGCAACAAGATGAGCGCGATAACGATCGCCAGAAGTCCGACGATCACAAAGCCGGTTCGTTCTCCCGAAGCACCGATTGCCTGGATCAGCCGGACGACGCCGAGAATCAACAGCCAGATACCGATGATCACCGCGATCGTGTGAACTGACTTGCCCGGTTTGAACGTCAGGAGCACGCCGAAGGCGACCGTGATGACTCCGAAGACGGTGAGCAGCCACCATCGCTGCCCGAAGGCCTTGATGGTTTCCGCCGCGTCGGCGGTGTCGATGGTGGACATGAGGACCCTCCCTTGGATGACTACGGGTTCATTATCGCCATCGGAGATGCAGAAGCCGGCGATACCTGTGAGGTGGTCGTGTGCACCCAGTATCTGATTGACCTGATTGGCGCTGGTGACGGACGGATTGGGAAAGGTCAGCTGAGTTCCTGCGCTGCCTCTTGCACCGCCTTGTCGATGTCCTTGGAGCTCACATCAAGCTCCTTGGCCACATGCTTCTCGGCCTTCAGTCCAGCCTTTCGAGGGCGGCTTCGATGGTGCTTTCCCCCACGATGACCAGGGCAGCCTGCCCTGCATCGATGATGTCTCCAAACTCCTTGACGTCGGCACGGGACATGCCGTTCCATAGGTGGCCACCAACGCCACCGACCGCCGCGCCGACCGCCGCGCCGACGATGATCGAAGGCGGGAAGAGAATGCCGACGACGGCGCCCACCGCTGCGCCACCCCAGGCCCCGTGGCGGGTCGCCGTCTCGTCCTTGTTGACGTGGACCTTGCCGTCGGGGTCCTTGGTGACCACCGAGGCGTCGTAGGTGCCGATCGACTTGTCGGCGTGGAGGTCCTTGACGATGTCGTAGTCGGCGCGTGCGGACTCCTCGTTCGCGTAGGTTCCGATGTACACGAACACTGAATCGGGCTTGGCCACGATTCTTCTTCCTGTCTTCAGTCGGCCGACAGGGCCGAGTGGGTAGCATGAAGTGCTGCCGGTGCAGACCACGTTAGGAGTGCCGCTGACACGGCATAGGGGACAAAGTCCCAAAACCCTCCCGAAAGTGCGGAACTGACGCTTTGGCCGGTGCGGGAAAGGGCCCTCGAGAGGACGTGACGGCTATCGGGTCCGCCAGATTCGGACCTTTGGCCCTGTCTTGACGACGGCGCGGAAGCCACGGGAGGGAAGTGACGTTCTATGGGCGCGCAATTCGACCGATCGTGCGAACAGGTCGAGTCGACTACACGCCAGCATTGGCGACGAAAGCTCGGGGCAATCGATGAGCCGCCTGACGAAGGCGTTCGAGACCGACAGAACGAAGCTGAACATGAAGGGCGGCGTCGCCGTCGGCGCCGTCTTGTTCGTGCTGTGGTTCGTCATCATCCAGACGAATCACAGAAGTATCTCATCACCGTCGTCTTCGCCGTCTTGATGGTCGCGCTGAGCGATCCGGGTGCCCACATTTCGCATCGAGTGAAGTGGATGTCGGTCTTCGCTGCGATCGGCGCGTTGGTCACGGTATTCGGATTCTCGGTGGGCGGGCGTGCTTGGGGGTTCTTCGTCCTAGCCGTTTTCGCGCTCACCCTCGTGGCTGGGTTGGCGGTCAAACTGGGACTCCATAGGTTCGCGGCCGGGTTGTTGCTCAACATTTGGTTCCTGGTCGTGCTCTCACTCGCCACCCATGACACGGGCCACCTGAGGATCGACGGGTGGCGCCAAGCGCTGGCCTGGCTCATCGGGGCGGCTGCGTGGATCGGCTTCACGATCGTCATGTGGCTTGCCAGCAAGGGGAAGTGGAGTCCGGCGCCGCTCATGGATCTGCCGGGACCCAGTGGCCCCGTGACGCTGACGAGGCCGATCGTCCTGTTCGCGCTCATCCGGGCTGTCGCTCTGGCGGCGGCTGCCGCGATCGCCTTCGGGGGCCACCTCTCTGACGCCGACTGGATACCGATCGCCACCCTGGTGGCCATGAAACCCAGCCTCGAGCAAAGCATGCAGTTCAGCGAGCAGCGCCTGGCGGGGGCGGCCGTGGGCGCTCTTGTGGCCATACCGTTCCTGCTCATGATCGGGAACAAGCATGTGCTGGAGGCCATCGTCATCCTGCTGGCTGCGCTCGGGGTCACCCTCCGGGGTGTGAACTACGCCTACTATGCCGCGTCGATCGCCTGTGCCGCTCTCATCGCGACGGACCTGCCTCAGCCCTCTGACCTCGCCGCCGAAGGGCGCCGAGTCCTCTTCACCTTCATCGGCGTCGGGATCAGCGTGATCGTGATGTTCATCGCTGACCGGCTCCAAAAACACGCGCCAACTGCCGCATGAACGAGCACTCTTCCACCGTGGCCACCAGCGAGGTGCCCCTACACCATCGCTCCTACAAGGAACTCACCAATCGGGAGCGGCGTCGGCGGGTCGTCGTCGTCACCTTGCGCACGGGGCTCAACATCGCCCCCGTCGTCGCTCTCTACTTTCTCGTCCCCCTGGACCACAGCTCAAACCTCGGAGCGGCCCTGGAGCTGGCATTGGGTGTCATGGCGCTGGCGGCGATCATCGCCTTGCAGGTCAAAGCCATAGTCGGTTCGGACCGTCCGATCAGCCGAGCCGTCGAAGCGCTCGCCATGAGCGTCCCTCTCTACGTCTTGTTCTTCGCCATGGCCTATTTCCTCATGGCTCGTGCCAACCACGCTTCATTCGGTGTGCCGATCAGTCGCACCGACGCTATGTACTTCTCGTCCACCGTCTTTACGACGGTCGGGTTCGGGGACATCACTGCCAAGACCGAGGCGGCACGCCTCGTTGTCACGGTGCAGATGTGGCTTGATCTGGTGTTCTTGGGCCTGGTGGTGCGCGTCGTCGTCAATGCCGTGAAGTTCAACCAGCAGCGCAACGTCCCGGGAGCGAACGGATGATGTCCAAATGGGACGGGGCGGCACCGGCGCCCTCCCAGGAGCGCCGCTCAGCTTGCGTGATCGGCCTGGTCACGGAGGCCGTCACTATGGGCCAGACGGCCGAATGCTTGCTGACGCGAGCGGTTGGACCGTCGCGCTGCTGACCATTCTGAGTTGGGACGGCTTGATGGCGTAGGTGCCCGAAGGGCGCCCCAAAACCTGGCGAATCTCCGACCCAGGAGTGCTCCCATCCGCCGGCCAGGGGCCATATCTTCCGGTGAAGCCTGCCCGCGCCTTCATCACCGAGCGGGGTGGTAGGGGTGTGCTCAGCCCGAGATTAGGTTGCCCTTGCGAAGGTCATTGCGGTGACCCCTTGGCTGGGTGCTCGACGATGGCATCGGATCCTGGGAAGAAGAGCCCTTCGTGTCCGTCATCGCTCCACCGCACCCGGTAGGGAGGGGCTCCGTTCTCACCCTCGACAGCGAGGATGGCGGCCTCGCGGACGGGCTGTCCGGTGTGGTGGCCCCTGACGACGATCTTGTCTCCGACAGCAGCTTGCACGCGAATGCCTCCTTATGACTCGGCTAACGGGGTGGCAGCCTGACTATTTGCCCTCACCTCAAGTCTGGTCACGAATCAGGCCAGGGCGGGAGGGCCAAAGGTCCTCTCGGGCGACCGTGCCGGGAGCCAGGCGGCGCAAGACCGCTTGAAATATGCCCACCGGTGCGACGGCCGCGAGGTGCCCCACTTCGATGCTGCCGGTTATGGGCGTGACCCGGGATGACCGTCCAGTCAGGGTTTGGGTTCGTCCCCCCTCCGACACAACTAGTTGCACACGCGGTTCATGAGGCGCCCAGCGCGGACCAGTGGCTGAGGATCTGTTTGAAACCGAACTGTGCGGCCCACGGCCAGGTTGTCACACGCTGACCCGGCTCTTCGGCAGCCTTGAACAACGCCTTGGCCCTGAAAAGGTGCGCGAGGTTGGCCGGCAGTTAGTCTGCGCCGAGTGATCGGTGCTTTGTCTCCACGATAGACGGGGCTCCAGCCGGCAAGGAGTGCGCCGAGTGTTTGTAACCAATCATGTGCTCTCAGGGGTCGTTATTGGCCGCCTGTTCGAGCGACATCCGGTCACGGCATTCGTCGTCGGCGTTGGGTCTCACCTCGTTCTGGACATGGTGCCTCACTGGGGTTGTGAACAGTCCACGGCTGAGGGCAGGGAGCTGTTCCTTGGGTACGCGAAGCGCGACGGCCTGTTGGGACTCCTGACGATGGTGTTTGCTGCGGGGGCGGTAGGTCGGCCGGCTCGCGCAGCAACCTTTGCAGCGATGGCCGGGGCGGCGTTGCTCGACGCCGATAAGCCCGCAAAACATTTCCTCGGCCGCAATCCGTTTCCCGAGGCAGTCAGTCGAATCCACGCGAGAGTCCAGAATCAATCACCGCAAGGCATGAAAAACGAGTTCCTATTCGGGCTGTTGTGCGCAATCACAGACGCAGTTATCACAGTGAATAGCCGACGCCGCTACTCGAATACATAGGTGACGCCGCCCTACCCGGCAAGGTGGCGTCCGTCCGCGTGTCAACGGACGGCGGGCGTTGGTTCCTCTCGAAGCTTCTCCGCCTGTCGCGGGCCGATCATGGCCACTGACCAAGCGCACTGGCACGCCAGTTCGGCAGAGGAGACCTGTTGCTCTGGGTAGCGCCCAGGCCTCGTGGTGAGGGAGGGTCGCACCCCCCCGTCCTCGCCTGACACCCCGCAGCCGGATGCTGATGTGTGAGCGTGTTCGGATCGAAGGCTGGACGGTCCACGAGGCGGCTGAGGCGGCGTGACCACCGTGGCCTCAACCAAGGGAACAGTGGATCCGCCAATTGCTCAACTGACCTCACCCCGCGAGCCGCTCTCATGGATGAGGGTAGTCCGCGCCGGACTAACGCGGACTTTGGTGTCCCGATACTTGTGGGACGGTGCCGAGAGCCTTGAGCGGCACTGCCCCCGTACATTGATACTTCTCTGAGGGTCCACCGCTTGATTGCTGGTCCGAAATAGGTCTGACTTGGAGTCCCGTGACGTTGCAAGACGTCGTCGACCGAGACCAACTAGCGGCACATTGAAAGCGGCACGTCCCGTCTCCGAGTTGGGGTGATTGGTCCGGGTTGCTAGAACAACTCAGACCGCCCGTCGCTCCGATCCGGAACGGCCGTGCCATCCCTAACTCCGTTAACAGGAGGGATGACCATGACCATCGTAGAAGCTGCGCGGGGTGTGACCGGTGGCGTCGACACCCACCTCGACGTCCATGTCGCTGCCGCCCTCGAGCCGCTCGGCGGGCTGCTCGGCACAGAGCGTTTTGCCACCGACTCCGCTGGCTACAAGGCGTTGTTGGCCTGGCTCGAGACCTTCGGCGACGTGGCCAAGATCGGCATCGAGGGCACGGGCTCGTATGGATCCGGACTGACCCGTTACCTGCGTCGAAGGGGCATCGAGGTCATCGAGGTCGACCGGCCGAATCGAGAGGAGCGCCGTCGCAGTGGCAAGTCCGATCCCCTCGACGCAGTCGAAGCCGCCCGGGCCGCACTCAGTGGTCGAGCGAGCGGGAGTCCCAAGTCGCGCGACGGTGCTGTCGAGGCCATCCGGGTCCTCGTCGTGGCCAAGCGCTCGGCCCGTCAGGCCAGGGTCAAGGCCCTCATCCAGATGCGCCACCTCGGCTACAGCGCCCCAGAACAGCTGCGTTGCCGCCTCAAGGGCCTCTCGGTGCCGGCCCTCGTCGCCGAAGGATCCCGACTCCGGCCGACACGCTCACCCGACCCGGTGACCGCGGCCACCAAGGCGTCGCTGTCCTCGTTGGCGTATCGGATCAGCTCGCTCGACGCAGAGCTGGCCGAACTCGACGCCAGAATCGAAGTGCTTCTCGTCGCCACCGTCCCCGAGCTGTTGGATCTCTTCGGCGTCGGGCCCGACACCGCAGCCGCACTGGTGATGGCGGCCGGCGACAACCCCGAGCGGTTGCTTTCAGAGGGTGCGTGGGCCCATCTGTGCGGCGTCGCACCCGTCCCGGCCGGGTCGGGCAAGACCAACGGCAAGGTCAAGGCGCATGATGGTGGCGATCGCCAGGCCAACAGCGCGCTGTGGCGAATCGTCATGGTGCGCATCCCGCATGACCCCGAGACCCAGCTCTACTTCGAGCGCCGGGTCAAGGAGGGCAAAACCAAGCAAGAATTCATCCGCATCTTGAAGCGCTACGTCGCCCGCGAGGTCTACCGCCCGCTACCTGCCTCGCGGCTAGATCCTCGAGCTGGTGGGTCTGGCTTTCCCCCGAACTGTCGCTCTTCGAAGCTGACTCTCCAGCGACTCGCCGACCCTCAGCTCGAGCCAACGATCTCGAAAACGCGTGACCCAATAGGAGCTTGTCCTCATATCGGGTGACTGATCAATGTCGTGTCCGCTGTTTTCACTCCCGAACCCCCAAAGAGGGGTTGACAAAGTGATAGGAGCTCGCCGGCTTGGGGGCCGACTGCTGACTACGGAGAAGCTTGTGAAGTGGCAGCGATGATCTGATCGAGAATGGACTGGTCGGGCATCGGCGGCGCATCCATTTGTGGAAGTTGACGTAGATGTTCAAAGGCACGTTCGATGAACTGGCCCTCAATCACGGGAGTGTGGCACCCGGCGACCGTAGTCATGTCGAGTCCCTGTACCTGATCGACGCAGCGCACGAACTTGTCACGATCGAGGAGTGTCAGCCAGGGAGCCAATGCCCCAAATGCGAACAGTGCCATTCCCTGCCCCCAGAACTCGGGGTCGAGATCGGCTATTGCCAGCTCAGCGTCTGGAAGCGGCGTTGCGAAGGTGTCGGCAGCCCAGTAGACGCCGGTGACTGGGTCGAAGAGTCCGCGCGTCGTGGGTGAGTCGTAGATGGGTGGCCGGACGGCGTGCAGGGTGCGGTCACCGATGTCGAACGATTCTTCGTGCATGACCCAGCGGCAGCGCTCAAGAGGAAAATCAAAACAGTTTGTGTGGCGCTCCACCATGGCCCAACTGCACACGAGATGCGCGTTCGGGCACGCCGTCATGACCTCGTCCAAGTTCCCGCTGTGGTCGACGTCGTCATGGGACAAGAAGACCCACCGCACGTCGTTGGGTTCGACGAGCGAGAACACGTCCTTGAGCCACTGATCACGGTTGGCGGGGGTGCCGGTGTCCACGATCACCGGTTCACGGCCCCGAATCACCATGGAGTTGAGGTACACGAACAGCGGTTGGCCCAGCGCGGGCTGCACCTGGTGGATGACGAAGGTGTCTGCGGCGATCCTTGTCGGTGACACATGGGCAGTGGGGGCAACGGGAGTAAAGGTCATTTCAGCTCCTCACTTGTCCTGCGGGGAAAGTTCCATCATAGGAAATAGCGGTTGAAGTTGCCCGGGCCGCCGGGCCGGAATGACACGTCCATGCACGACCACCCAGGTCGGTGCTGACCATCCCCTGCACCGATCCGGAGCCGCATGGTGTCGCCTGTCCCCCCAGGAGACTGCCCCAGTTCATTGATACTTCTCTGAGGGTCCACCGCTTGACTGCTGGTCCTCAATAGCTTCGGGAGTGCTGGCCGGTCCGGTCTGACTTGGAGTCCCGTGACGTTGCAAGACGTCGTCGACCGAGACCTTCCAGCCGCTCATTGAAAGCGGCACGTCCCGTCTCGAAGTTGGGGTGAATGGTCCGGGTTGCGCGAACAACCCAGACCGCCCGTCGCTCCGATCCGGAACGGCCGTGCCATCCCTCAACACTTTGAGAGAAGGGATGACCATGACCATCGTAGAAGCTGCGCGCGGGATCACCGGTGGTGTCGACACGCACCGCGACGTCCACGTGGCCGCAGCACTCGATCCACTCGGTGGACTGCTCGGCGCAGAGAGCTTTGCCACCGACTCGGCCGGCTACAAGGCATTGTTGGGCTGGCTCGAGACCTTCGGCGAGGTCACCAAGATCGGCGTGGAAGGCACCGGTTCGTATGGCTCGGGCCTGACCCGTTACCTGCGCCGGGTGGGTGTCGAGGTCATCGAGGTCGACCGGCCCGATCGCCAGACGCGCCGCCGGGTTGGCAAGTCCGACCCGCTCGATGCCATCGAAGCGGCCCGGGCTGCGCTCAGCGGCCGGGCGAAGGGCAAGCCCAAGTCGCGCGACGGTGCGGTCGAGGCCATCCGGGTCCTCGTCGTCGCCAAGCGTTCGGCCCGCCAGGCTCGGGGCAAAGCCCTCGTCCAGATGCGCCACCTCGGCTACAGCGCGCCCGAGCAGCTGCGTTGTCGCTTGAAGGGCCTCTCGGTGCCGGCATTGGTGGCCGAGGGAAAGGGGCTCCGGCCGACGCGATCACCTGATCCGGTGACGGCCGCAACCAAGGCGTCGTTATCCTCGTTGGCCCGCCGCATCGAAACACTCGACGCCGAGCTCGCCGAGCTCAACGAGAGAATCGAAGGCCTCCTCGTCGCGACCGTCCCCGAACTCCTCGAGCTCTTCGGTGTCGGACCCGACACTGCGTCAGCACTCGTCATGGCCGCCGGCGACAACCCCGAGCGTCTGCGTTCTGAGGCAGCCTGGGCCCACCTGTGCGGTGTCTCGCCCATCCCCAAGGGCTCAGGCAAGAACAGCGGCCGGGTCAAAGTGCACGACGGTGGGGATCGCCAGGCCAACAGCGCGCTCTGGCGCATCGTCATGGTGCGCATCGCCCACGATCCCGACACCCAGCTCTACTTCGAGCGCCGCGTCAAAGAAGGCAAGACCACCTACGAGGTCATCCGCATCTTGAAGCGCTATGTCGCCCGCGAGGTCTATCGCTACTTGCCTCGCGGCTAGATCCCCGGGCTGTGGGTCTGGCTCTCCCCAGTTCTGTCGGCCTCCGGGTCTGACTTTCCAGCGATTCGCCGACCCTCAGCTCGGACCACCATCTCGAAAACGCGTGACCCAATAAGAGCCTGTCCTCACGTCGAGTGACTCATCAATGTTCTGTCCGCTGTTTTCACTCCCGAGCCCCGAAAGAGGGGTTGACAAGTGATAGGAGCGTCGCTGCCGGGGACGGGGACATGCCACGGGGGTCCGCTGACGAACTCCTAGTCAGTCTCGAAACCGGTCACTCCACGTCTAGTAGTTCGTGTGGGTGGGTGCTCCAAGGGTCCGGCTCATGTGTAGATCTCCAAGGGTGGTGTCATGTGTAGCCCGTACCGGGCGGTCTCATGTGTAGCCTCGTCCGTACCTCCCCGCAGGTTCGTTTCAGAGCCCGCTCAGGTGGCTCCAGACTTATGAAAGTTGACCCGCGGGGGAAAGTGCCATCCAACTCCCTGCACTATTTGGAGAGTTCCTAGCCTTCTTGGAAATGGCGACCCTATGAATGGGCACGATTCCGTCGACCCTTGAATAGACGCCGTCAGCCAAAAGTCTTCACTTCTGGTGACTATCGGCACGGGCTTGAGCGTCGGTCACGGGTTTTAACCTTTCGGCCCGTGGCCCGCGCTCGCCCGTCGACGAGTTTGTCACCCTGCGTTCACCCCCTCGCTGGGGCAACGCGGTTCCCGGCCGAGCGTTGTCAGTTGCGGTCATTGGGCATCAGCGAGAGAGGGTGCAGCACAACACCCAGGGGGAGGCATCTAGTGGATTTGACAAAGTTCACGGATTTCCCCCGCGTCAACACCGAGATGAAGGAGGTTGCAATCCGTGCTCAAGAATCGAATCATGCTGGCGGTTCCGCCTCCGCTGCTCTCGTCCCGCTCACCGGGATCACGGTCCTGACGGCTGGTCCCGCAGGGGCTACGCCGACGGGGATCAAATGCTCCACTGCGAATGGGACCGCGAACGCGACCACCGAGTCGGCCACGATCAAGTTCAGCGGCTGCACCGGGAACACCGATGGCAAGGGCAAGACCACGGGGACCGAAGGGGGCCACCTCCGGCACTATCAAGCGGGGGAACAAGGATAAGACCAGCTTCAACGAGACGACCAGCACGGGGACCAATTGCCCGTCGACTTCAATCGACGATGAGCTAGTGAAGGGCAAGGTCACGTCGGACAACACCGGCAGCACTTCGGTCGGTGCAAAGGTGAAGGGCGAATTCTGCGTCTCGAGCTCTCTGACCATCACCCTGGCTCCGGGCACGAAATTCGTCATCGAGCCTTGACCAGCTAGACGTTCCGTCTCAAACGCGCACGGGGGTTCGCCCATACCCCACTGCGGGCCCCCCGCTCACGTCGTCATGTTTTCCCCGTACTGTCGCTCTTCGGAGCTGACTCGCCAGCTCGCCGACCCTCAGCTCGGGCACACGATCTCGAAAACGCGTGACCTAATAGGAGCTTGTCCTCATATCGGGTGACTGATCAATGTCGTGTCCGCTGTTTTCGCTCCCGAACCCCCGAAGAGGGGTTGACAAGTGATAGGAGCTCGCCGACAGTGCAGCACTGAGCGACCGAGGCGCTGACCGTAGGATGCTCGTCCATGGATGAGTCACAGGTCCCGATTGGCGAGGTTCGGCTGTCTGTGCTCTGCCCGATTCGTGGACCGCACTCGAAGCCGTGTGCATGGTCAAGTGGCTCGGAGAGGACGGCAGCCCTAAGTGGGCATTTGCGCATGACCGGAGGCATCAACGAGGAGGAGTTGATTGGTGCTGTCACCATCCAAGGTGATCTCCTCAAGCGAGACATGCTCAACAACTGGAGTGACGAGACAGGGTGACCCAGGTCAATCCTCGCTGCCGGGCTGGGGGTCGTCAGGGGCTTATCCTTTTCCATCGCAATGATCGAGTTTCAATCTCGACACGGGTGAACTCGTAGGCATAGTCAAGCTGGACGGCCACCCAATAGGCGATTTCTCGAATCGTCTTCGGCGGAATATCCATTTGCCGCATGCCGAACTGCATTCGCAACTCGTCATCAACACTGTCCCGGAGCCGGGAAATGTCAGGAGGAATCCGGGACTGGCCGATAGGCGATCATTCTCGTGACGGCGCGACGAGGGTTCGTCAACCTACGGGCTGGCTCGCCCCGCGCGACATACCGGCCACGTCGGCCACGCCGCTGCCCCCGAGGCTGCCGGCGAAGCCGGCCGAGCCGTAGTTGAAGACGCCGCCATCGGAGGCGGTGAACCAATACCCGGTGCCGTCGGGCGTCGCCGTCATGCCGACGATCGGCGCATTGAGGTGGATCGCCCCATTGGAGCCGTAAAAGCTGGCGTCACCGTAGGAGAAGATCCCGCCGTCGGAGGCGACAAGCCAGTAGCCCTTGCCGTCGGGCGTGGCCGCCATTCCGACGATCGGTTTGTTGAGCGGCTGGCCGCCGCGGGAGCCGTAGAAGCCGGCGTCACCGTAGGAGAAGATCCCGCCGTCTGAGGCGACAAGCCAGTAGCCCTTGCCGTCGGGCGTGGCCGCCATTCCGACGATCGGCTTGTTGAGCCGGTGGCCGCCGCGGGAGCCGTAGAAGCCGGCGTCGCCGTAGGCGAAGATCCCGCCGTCGGAAGCCACGAACCAATAGCCCCCTGCATCGGGCGTGGCCACCATGCCGACGACCGGCTGGTTCAAGTGGATGCTTCCGGTCGAGCCGAAGAAGCCGGCGTCTCCGCTCGAGAAGACCCCGCCGTCGGAGCCCACCATCCAATAGCCGCCGCCGTCGGGGGTGGGCGCCATGCCCACGATGGGGGCATTGAGGTTGTAGTACTGGGCACCGTTCAAATAGGAGAGGTAGTTGTCGTTGCCGAAGCCGGTGATCTCACCTTGCTGGCCGAAGAGGTAGTAGCCGTCGGTGGGATCGGTCGGCACGATGTTGTAGGCGATGGTTCCCGCGAATTCCGATCCATCGGGGCATACGAAATCGAACTGGATCGCTGCGACGGTGAGCGCTCCCGCATTGTTGTAGTTCGCCTGGTCGATTTCGAATCCCCCGTCGCCATTCACCATGCAGACTTGATCGTTCGCTACCCCGGCTTGTGCATCGGTCAAGGTGTCGTACTGCCCAGGTGCGAGAGTCTGTGCGTTGTCGGCAAAGTTGAATTGGTATCCAAGTGTCAAGAACTGCCATGTGTGGATCCCACCGAAGGCGATCGAGACAGGTCCACTGTGCGTCGTGGAGTCTCCGGTGGGGCTGGTGATCACAAAGTTGGCCAGTGTCAGTGGCGCGAGCGCGTGGGCTTCTTCAGGCGACGGCCCAGTAGTCGACAACGTCTTGTCGTGTGCTCCCCAGGGCCGCGCGCTGGCAGCCGACGGACCCAATCCAATGGTCACCGCGAGAACGGTCGCACAAGCCAAGGCAAACCAGGACCCAACGCTGCGGGTATGCGGTCTCGAATACTTGAGTATCGATACATTTGGATTCACGTCACGCCCCACAACGCTTGACAATACTCAGCGTTCGTGTCCGTCGCTCCTCCGACATGCCCGTAGGCGATCGCCATACTTTCTCACCGCGTATCGCCGGTGGCGATTACGTAGGGAAATACATGGATTTCGATCCCCGTTCGATACGTTGGTCCAGCGTCGGCGAAGCCGAGGCCCGTTCCGATCGAGCTTGCGAACTCACGACTAGTTCGGGGTTGTCAAACTCACGACTTCGGAGCTGTCGTGCTCGTTGTGGAGGGCACGACACATGTCACGTACGGTTTTAATGTCATGGTCTGTCCCGTCCCAAGGGGTTTGATCACGACGCCGACGGTGCGCCACGAGTCAGCGGTCAACGGATATGACGACTGCAGCGCAACATGCTGATCGGTGGCGCCGGCGACTGTCACGTCCGCACCTCCCGTCAACAGGACCGTTCCGGAAGGGCACGATGTCGTCGCCGCTAGCACCGTTCCCACCGGGGGATCTGCTGCCGACGAGAGAGTTGTGGCTGACACGACCTCCGTTGCTTTGACCGTCCCGGGTTCTCCAGCGGGACCCTGCTTGCCGTCTGGCCCCGGTGGCCCCGTCGGCCCAGCAGGTCCGGCAGCGCCACGCGGGCCGGTGGGTCCGACTGTGGGGACACTCTCCAGAGCCCACACGGCGACTCCGAGGGCTGCGACAGCGAACACCACGGCGAGAACTGCCACGATGAAGGGACCCTTATGCCACTTCGGCGTCGTCTGCACGGATTGTCCAGGGTGTTGAAGAATCTCCTCGGTTTCGTCCTCGCCCTCCACGCTTGGAGAGCTTCGCGGCGCCCGCGAATGAGTGCAAGTACCGTTTCTGCTTGGAGGACGTCTGAGGGAGGACGAAATCTCGGCGAGGAGCTCGCGAAGCTCCGTCCGAGGAGCTGTGCAAGGTAGACAGCCTTCACTCGGGCCCCGTCCTCGTCGGCCCTTTCACGGGGACCCCCGAAACCACGTCCAGGTGTCAACCTGAGGGACTTCGCCTCCATATCTGGGCTGGGGCGGAATAGCCCTTGAATCACCGACATGCCCCATGGCCGACTTGCTCTGGAGAGAGGGGGGAGATCAGCTCGCGGCTTGGCAGGTGCACGGTTGCCGGCGTAGAGGTGTGGATGGCACAACCGTTGGCCGTTGTGATCGTGAGCTCTGACCCTGCGGCGCTGATCGACAGTGTGGTCCCGGCCTGTTTGAACTGCACGACTTGTGTCGGTGGATTGGTGAATCGGTAGTTGAAGTCCCACAGCTGGCCGCTCGTGGCGACTGTCGTGTTCGTCCAGGATGGTGGATCAGAAGCGACCGGCTTGAACAGACCCCAATTGAGCATCGCCCTGATCTCATCCAGGAAGTCGGGATCGTCGTGGGCGCCTGGGTGGACTTGGTAGGTGACAGGGATCCCGGCGACCACCAGAGCCTGGTGGTACAGCTGGCTCATCGGGTAGATGATGTGCTCGTCCGTTATGGGGGCCTGGCCCGGATCGGGATCGGCCTTGCTCGGGACACCGGTACCGGTGCTGACGAACAGCCGCGTGTCCTGGAGGTTGTGCACGAGGAAAGTCGGGTTGTGCCCGTCGGCGTAAAAGCCCTCCGGGGAGCCGTAGATGGGATCGGGGTCGGAGTCGCCGTGCTGCGGAGCGAACGAGAAAGTGGCCATTGCCGGCTGGACGACCGCAGCTTGCCACTGAGGATCCACGAAGCCCGAGAGGCTGGCCACCGAGCCGAAGAAGCCGGGCAGCCTCCCACCCAGGTACGTGGCACCCAGTCCGCCCATCGAGATGCCGATGAGGGCGTGAAAGCGACGCTCAGGCAGGATCGGATAACGGGCCAGGATGGTCGGGATCACCGTCTCGAGGTAGTAGCTCTCCCACGACGGGCTGCCGCGCTCGCCGTTGTTCCACCAGTCGGCGTACCAGCCGTTGCCCCCTTCAGGCGTGACCACAATCGCACCGAGTTGGTCGAACGGCTTATACAGCCCACTCTCGGCCCACGAGGCGTAGTTGCAGCCAAGTCCACCGAGGAAGACGACCAGGGGATAGCGATGGCGGGGGTTGTAGCCAGCCGGCAAGAGAACGTCCGCCCGCGGCGGACCCGGATAGCTCAGCGTTTTCTGATCTCCATAGCCCACAAAGTTCAGCCACGTCGAAGCGATCTGGCCCTCGGGAGCAGGAATCTTGATGGTCACTACCCGGGCCGGTGAAACGGACTCGGTAGTCGAGGCGTTAGTAGGAGAAGCACAGCTCCCAAGAAATACCGTCGCGACGCCGATCATCCCGACACATCGGGCAGCCAACCGGAGATTCATAGCTGTCGAGTCTTTCTTAACTCGTCCACTTCCAACAACGGTGCAGGGTGAGTCCCAATACGCGAGGACGAGGCGGCCATGGCGCCTGATGCGTTCAGGAATGGAAACGGGTGGCCCTAACAGCGGGTGGCGCAGGTTCAGTCGAACGTCCACCGTCGACGGCCTTCGGCCGCCAACAGCCGCCCGAACTGGAGTCCTGGGAAGTGGCTCGCCGCGGCTGGGACGTCCGATCCTTCGAGCTCCCTGGCCAGAGCCTCGCGAGAGCTTTGTGCGAGTTGCGTGTCGACGTCACCAATCATCTCCCAGTCGTCGCTGAGGAGCTCGGCGGGGCAGTGCACGACGTCACCGAGGAGCATGGCTCGCTCGGTCCCAGAGGAAATGACAATGACCGTGCTGCCGGGCGTGTGACCGGGAGCGCTGCGCACATCCATGCCGGGAAGAATCCTCCCGTCGCCGCTCCACGTTTCGAGGCGGTCAGCGATCGGCGGAAGCAGTTCCGACGATGTTCTGCCGCCCATTAACGAGACGGACAGGCTGTCATCGAACGGCGCGGAACCCATGAAGAACTCCCAGTCCGCCTCATGACACCGATACGTGGCGTTGCCGAACAGGCGACGCTCCCCATCGGTGGCCCACCCGAGGTGATCGAAGTGAAGGTGAGTCAGCACGACGTCCGTTATCTCCGACGGCTGGACACCCAGCGCCGTCAGGCTCTTCATGAACATCCCCGTCCGTTCCGGGGCGGCGTGGGGACCTATCCCGGTGTCAACGAGTACGAGACGGTCACCGCTTCGCACAAGGAACCCGCCCATTTCGATCGGCAGCAATCCCTCTTCGTCTAGGAACTGAGAGTGCTGTAGCCAGTCTTGATCGGTCTTGTTGAACATGAGCGTCGGGGGTACCTGCAGACTCCCGTCCGAGACGCCTTCGATCGTCACGGCTCCTATCTGCATCCGCCCGACCATAGTGCTGAGCGCTGAATGCCCCAGTGCCCCGGAACGGGGTGCCACCCTCCGGCACGAGTGGTCAGGGAAAAGGCCACGCACCCCGCGAGTGCAAGGATGTGAGCAAGTGGCTCACACCGTTGATTCCAGCGACGACCGTCGTTGCTCGCCGTGCGTCACCCGCCTGGCCCTCCCTCTGGTCCTCGCTGCCTGCGCCGTGCTGGCGGCGGCGTGTTCGTCTTCGCGGGGGGCCTCCACGGCCTCTTCGCGCACCACGACCACAACGTCAGCGCCCGCCAGCACTGTCCCCTCGACATCCCCTCCGACCACCGCGCCGCCCTTTTACGAGGTGAGCACGGGTTCGGTGGCGGGATTGGGGACGGTTCTCGTCAACGGGGAAGGCTTTACCCTCTACATGTTCGAGCCGGACAGGCAGTCTGGTAAGTCCACTTGCTACGGCGAGTGCGAGAACCTCTGGCCGCCGGTTTTGCTGGTCGACGGAGTCAAGGCTCCAACCGCCGGAGCCGGCATGAAGGCATCCCTTCTCGGCACGACGGTGCGCACCGGTGGCATAGAGCAGATCACCTACAACGGGTGGCCGCTCTACCTTTGGCACGGCGACTTACAGCCTGGCGAAGCAACCGGGCAGGGACTCAACGACTCCGGAGGGCTGTGGTACGTGCTAGACGCCGAGGGGGTTCCAGTCACCGCTTTGCCGTAGCCATGGGCATGACCGGATCGTCAAGCAGCTGACCGTTCGAGAGTGTCCCAGCCCGGGACGGTAGGCATTTCGGCGATGCAACGGACAGTGGTCCAAGATCGGCCTACCATCGAGAGCGGCGGGACCACTCAGCTGTTCCTAGCGTGAGGAGTTACGACCGGATGTTTGGCCGCAACAAGGGACAATGTGACGGCGACGAGAACATTCCAGTCGACGCCACTCTTGAGGGCGATATCGAGCAAGTTGAAGCGTCGATCGCGAAATACCTCACGACTCCGACGGATATGACCCGACAAGCGCTTCTTGAGGTTCTGGGAAGACTTGATGATCAGACGGATCGAGGTGACGCCTACGAGAGTTCGGTCATTGGCTCCGCTGCGTGGGGATACGCGTCCAAAGGAGAAGTTCTCGGAGAAACGAGCATCGATCCAGTCGTCGACGAGGTTGCTGGTGCAGAACTGAGGGCTCAGGTGGAGTTGGTCAAGGCAGCCAAGAACGAAGTGCGCAGACCTAGCCCCGATGCCTTTTCTGTTCTGCAGTCCGCCTTTGCAGATCTTGCATCCGCTAGAAGCAAGGGGGCCGCTGGGCCTTGAATCCATCGCACATCGCCGGGTACAGGCTGTCCTCGTAGGCATGGAGCGCGATAGGTGAGAGTGCGGTAACAGGACGAACCTATCCTGAATCATCTATGCGGGTCGTGGTTACAGGATCGAGCGGGCTGATCGGACAAGCCCTGTGTTCCCTTCTAGGCGGCTACAGCCACGACGTGGTCAGAGTCGTACGCCGTCCGGTTCGTCCCGGTGAAATCGCTATTCGCTGGGATCCCGAGTTCGGCACGATCGATTCCGGTGACCTCGAAGGCGTTGACGCGGTGATCCACCTCGCTGGCGCGGGAATCGGAGATCACCGATGGAATGACGCACGCAAGCGGGTACTCGTCGAAAGCCGCACCCGATCAACGGCCATGCTTTCAAGTGCGCTGGCCGGTCTGGACCGTCCACCTCCGGTGCTCGTGAGCGCGTCGGCCATCGGCTTCTACGGTGACCGTGGCGACGAGATGCTCACCGAGCTGAGCGCACCGGGGAACGATTTCTTGGCGTCGCTGTGCGTGCGTTGGGAGGCCGAAACGACCCCCGCCGCCGAGGCCGGCATCAGAGTGGTCTGTGCTCGCACCGGTGTCGTGATGAGTAGGCAGGAAGGTGCGCTCCCCAAGCTGCTCCGGTTGTTCAAGCTCGGTCTGGGCGGCAGGTTTGGGTCCGGCGCCCAGTGGTGGAGCTGGATCACCCTCGACGACGAGATCCGGGCGATCGCGTGGCTGCTAGAGAACGACGTGAGTGGGCCGGTGAATTTGACGGCGCCGAACCCCGTCACGAACCGCGAATTCACCCGGGTGCTGAGCGCTGTGCTGTCTCGACCGGCCCGATTACCTGTGCCCAGGTTCGGCCCGAGCCTGCTCCTAGGATCAGAGCTCGCCGACGCCCTGCTGTTTACCAGCGCCCGGGTGCGGCCAACAGTCCTCGAATCGGGCGGATTCGTCTTCTCTCAGCCCGACTTGGAGGCAGGTCTGCGAGGCATGCTGAAATCGCCCGCGCCATGAGTCAGGCACTCGGACGCGAGACCCGTCTGTCAGTTTCGGCGGCGACCCTGGCGAATCCTCCCTATCGAGGATCATCAACCCACGGGTGACGAGGGCCCACCCAGCTGGGTCTGTACCCCGTGCCACACCGCCATGAGGCCCGGCGGATAGTTCGCCGAGCGATACTCGGACCGATGGCGCTGTCGTGGTATTTGCGGAGACCCTTGTCGGCAGCCATGCACGCCTTCGCCGACCCTGGGTTCGTGATCGAGCGGATTGTCGAAGCTCAGCCCTCCGGTGGAGGCACCACATCGGTTCCCCGACGACCTCACTCAGGTCATTGCGGCACTACTCAGGCGTCTCTTCCGAGGTCAGCCTTCGCCATGTGGGCACCAGAACAGGTCGGACAGCCTTCGTTACGGCCCTCGTGAGACCGTGATGCTAATAGTGGACCCAAAGGGAACTCGTGCGCCGCTTGTTGGCATCTGAGACACGACATGCCCGATTCCCACCGACGTTGAGGTCGCCACTTTCGCAGCGCAAGACACACCTGATTGCGCGAGCGTTGCACACGCACCGGCTTGCATTTGGCCGATCGTGTTGGGAACTGTCACCACGCTCGTATGAGCCTTGATCGGCGGAGAAGTCGGACCGCTTGGAGCAGGTCCAAGGGAGCTCACGACTTTGAGCGTCGATCGTGCTGGAACTCTCGTGCCCGGTGCGGGCGTCAAAGCGACGATGTCGCCGCTGGCGATCGATCGCGAGTGCTTATAACTGATGTTGCCGGAGAGGCTCAGGGAACTCAACTGGCCCATCGCCGATGGTAGGGACGTCCCGATGATGTTGGGAACGATCTCAATCGTCGAAGGACAGGCGATCGAACCGGTCGTAGTCTGTCCGTTGGAGGACTGTTCGAGGGTCGTGACAGGTGTACAGGGCTCTGACGCCGGCGACTGGCCGAGCGGAACGAAGCCAATCCCCGGGTAGAAGTGCCCGACCACCGTCTTGAGATTGCTCGCGTAGACAGGCGCGACGCCGCCGACCTTGGAATTTGTCGGCTGGTTTGCTGGGGTCGGCAAAAGGTATGCCTTTGGGATGTAGCCCACGATCTTGCCGTCACGTCCGATGGCGCTGATGAAGTCGGGCACCTTCTTGGTGTTGATCGTGCCGTTTGTCGAAGAGGGCATCGTGCCTTTCGTCAAACCGACCATGGTGCCGCTGAGGTGACCCGGTCCAGGGCTGGAGAAGACGACGATCAGAGTTGCAGCGAACGCCACGGCACTTCCCGAAACCGCAAGCGGTCGCCAGGACCACGATCGGACTTGCTGTGTGACGGCGCCGAGGGTCAAGCCGGCAATCAGCCGTAGAGTCGAGAACTCACCTTTCTCGGTGACCTCCGCCATGAGGTCTCGAACCTCGTCCCCGTAGCGATCGCGCCAGGTCTTCGGGTAGATCAGCAGGATCCATTCGGTCAGCGAACGGCGGCTCATGTGGCACCAGCGAGACGCTTTAAGCCCAATCGAGCGATGCGGGCCGACTCGGACAATCGTCGGCCGAGTACGGCCGATCCCTGGGACGTGAGGCGATAGGGATGTCGACGATCCTGCGCAGGGAGCGCTTCAATGAGACCGGCCTCCTCGAGCTTCGACAGGCAGCCATAGAGCGTGCCTGGGCCCATCTTGACGCCAGAGAACCCCTCAATGTCTTTGATCAGCGCATAGCCGTGCTTGGGTCCGCTGGCCAGGCTCGTCAATACAAGAACGCTGCGGTCGGAGGAACCTCGTACGCCTTCGCCGCTCATGACTTACCCCCTAAGAGACCGCGTCGCTCCACACACGATACATCGAAAAGTGTACTAGATCAACCGAACGGAGAGATGGAATCGTCTTTCGGTAGCCGTCATAGGCGTTGTGCAGTCCCGAACCGAGGTCGAGAAGAATGTTGTCATGACGGCCGGCACCAAGGACTTAGACGTGGGCTTTACTTGGCGGGGTGAGGCCGGGATGGTCCACGTCGAGTGTGTGCCGAACATCGATCCTGAGTTCTACGGATGTTGGTGGTCGGTCGCAGAAGGATTTCCCGTCTGTACCGCAACTGTCGATTACCCGGCGCGGGGTTACGGCTCAATGCTCGGGTGGGTGCAGCTCGTTCGCTCTACTGATAACGAATCCGACGGTGAGCAATTCGAACTCGACCCGTTCGGGCTGTTCGGCGACGCCCCTTCGCCTTACTGCTGGTACGGGCAGCGCCCAATACTCTTCGACGCTCCGTCGCGTTCGGTCCGAAAACCACTGGAGTGGGTGGCGCACAGCTTTCTGGCCACCACTCCGCTCGACGAGGTTGCGCAGTTGAAAGCTCGGCGTGTCGTGCCTCTTGCAGGGTTCTCGTGGGGCTTTGCGGACACGGGCAGCAGCGTGGTCCTCAGCGACATCGAGGTGCTGACAGACGGTGAGTGGAGGATGCACCTCGACGTACTTCGAAAGGGGTACCCGATGTGGGTCTTCTCGGAAGGAAGCGAGAGGTAGCACGGCGCCTCGTCGTCAGTCGCGTCGGGCGCACGGTGCCCCTCAAAAGCCCGGCTAAGTGTCACGTCATTGGCACGGTGACATGCTGTCAAGAATGGTCACAATCCGTGCCTCGGAAGTAGACGAGGAGGGCGTTCCCTATCTTGACGGTCGTCTCCAGCTGTGCGACGACCGGACGTTGGCCTGGCGCATCTGGGGAGATCCGAACGACCGGCCTGTGGTGCGACTCCAGGGCACTGCTTCGACGCGCATCGCCCGAGGTCCTAACCCGTTGCCCGCTCGGGCTCGAGTGATCATGGTTGACCGACCGGGCTTCGGTCATTCCACCCGCCTCCCTGGACATGGACTGTGCGAAGTCGCGGACGATCTCATCGAGCTTCTCGATGCCTTGGAACTCGATGTTGTTCCCGTCGTTGCCGACAGCGGCGGTGCACCGCACGCCCTGGCTCTCGGCGCGCGTCATACGGACCGGGTGCGCTTGATAACCGTCGACAGTGGTGCATGTCCCATCCTCCCCTCTGAGCGAGCAGGCCTCGTCCGCGCGAACGCTGAACTCGGACCCGCCCTGGACCTGGGATGGGAGGGTGTCCATTCGTACGTCACTGACTTGGGAGTCGCCTGCTGAGTGAGGGCATCTCAAATGTCCTCGCCGACGCTCCACCTGAGGACCTGTCTCGCCTAGAAAACGTCTTAGGGCAGCGTTGGGATCTGGAGCTCCGTCGTGAGGCCTTTCGCCAGGGCTTCAGCGGCTGGACGGACGAGACTATGGCGATTGCCAGTGCATGGGACTTCGATCTCCGCGACGTCGGCGTTCACGTCGATTGGTGGCATGGGGCAAATGACAAGACCGTTCCACTTTCGGCGGCCCAGCGTCTGACGCTCGGGCCACCGGACTGTGAGCTGCACGTCGTAGATAGCCGCGCTCATTACCTTGACATGGCAACTCTCCTCGCGAGGGCCCTGGCCCAGTAGGCACCCAAAGGGGCTCGGGTTCGCCTGCTCTAGTACGCCGTGCCGGGATGTTGTCCTCAGTTCTGTTTCTAGAGCAACTCCCTCTCCGCTAGCGAGGCGACAACACAGCTTCTCTCGCGCCGCGTAGTTTGCTTGAGTGTCGCGGGCCAGGCTCAGGGTGATCGCACTGATGTGTCTGTTTGCAACCGCGGTTTTGTCTTTGGCAGTGGCGCACGGCCGATCGCCGTACGGGTTCGAGGATCCCGTTCTTGGATGGCTGGGGCCTCCCTCTGCGACCAGAGCGTGGGCCGATCTTGCGGAATTCCTCGCTGTTCCGGCGATCGCCGCCGTTCTCGTCGTCTGTTTTGCCCTTGGTCTAGCCAGGCGCATATTTCTTCGTGTCGCGGTTTACGCCGCTCTCGCCGCAGGGGCCCTGCTCGTGAACGATCATGTCGTCAAGCCGCTCGTCCAGCGGACCTACTACGGCGAGCTCACCTTTCCCTCTGGGAACGTCACGGCGGTCTGCGCGACCGCGCTTGCCATGTGGCTGGCGCTCGGCCCCATTTTCGGGAACCGCACTCGCCGTGCCACGCTCGTGCTTGGCGTTGCGTGGACCGTGCTGATGTCACTGGCAGTGGTCGGCGCGCACTGGCACACCCCACTCGACGCGCTCGGATCGATCTTGCTGTCCATCGGCATCGTCACTGCAGGTGCTGCAGTCTTCGAACCCGCTGGGACTCCCGGACCCAGTAAGGCTGTGGGGCGCGATCGTATTGGGACACGAGGAGGTGGGTAGCGCACCTCGTACGACATCCTGATGAGATGGCGCAGCAATGTGCGGCGGTGCGTCTCTGGGCAATGGCCATGGGGCCAGCGACTTGTACGTAACGTCCCCGCACCCTTGACATGGTGGGCTTTGCTCCTGATCATGGTTCTACCAGTACTCAATCGGAAAGCTGGGAAGTCCCCTCGTCGGAACTCAGATGCCGTGGACGACGGTTACCCAAGATATGAATCCGAAATGTCGTCACACCGGTCTTCTCGAATGAGACCCCTCACCCCTTCAACTCGGAAGGAGCACTCCCATGAAGATTCGACTTCTGACTCCTCTCATCGCAACTGCCTTGGTCCTTTCGTGGGCCAACCTTGCGGGAGCCGCTACACAGACTCTCTATTCGTGGGGCCAGTACGAAATGAGTGCCACGCCGCTCGTCGTCACCGGTGTACCCGGAACCATCACGAACCTCTATGGCATCAACTCGGCCGGGTATGCGCTGACGGCCTCGGGGCAAGTGTGGGCGTGGGGAAACAACGCCGCCGGTCAGCTTGGCGATGGCACGGAGAGCAACACCGACACAACGGCCGCCGTGCAGGTGAAGTTTCCATCGGGAGTGATCATCACGAAACTGGCCTCAGAAGGTCCTCGTGACACTGAGATCGCCATCGACGCCAACGGCAACGCCTGGGGATGGGGCCAGAACGATTACGACCAGCTCTGTCTGTCAGGCGAACAGACCACGCCTGTCGAGCTTCCGTTGACGGACGTCACCTTGGCTGCAGGTGCAGGCGACCATGCCACCTACTACGCCGGTGGCACGCTTTACTCGTGCGGCTTCAACCAGTATGGGCAGCTGGGGACCGGCAACTTCGACAACGCGCCAACCCCAGAACCTGTTCTGGGGCTTCCGAATCTTGCGGTGACCGCCATGACGGCTGGGTGGTCGCTCGAGGGGGTCACGCTCTCTGATGGTTCTTTTTGGAACTGGGGCTACAACGCCCAGGGACAGCTTGGGAATCGATCGCTCACAAAGAGCGACCTCCCCGTGAAAGTTACGCTGCCTGCCCCCGTGAGTGAGGTGTCCGAGGGTGGCAGTGGAACCAACGTGCCAGGCCAAACGGTCGCACTGTTGTCCGATGGAACCATTTGGGCGTGGGGAGACAATGCCCGAGGTCAGTTCTGCTCGACGCCAAAGACGGTCAACGAGCATCCCAAACAAATCACGCCACCAGCGGGTGTCATGTGGACGCAAGTATGGACCGGAGGTGCGGCGAGCTATTTCATAGACAGCACGGGACAGCTCTGGGATTGTGGAGACAACTCAAAGGGCGAACTGGGGAATGGAACTTCAGGCGGCTATCAAACCACTCCCCAAGTCGTTCTGAGCGGCATGAGCCAAGTGACGAGCACCTCGCACACCGTGTCAGCGCTGTCATGAGCTGACACGAACATGAGTGTCCCGGTTTCGCGGGCTTCCGGGACGCCGGAGCGGGTCGAGGTCGCCGCGGTTACTCGAAGAACCGTGGATCGTTCTTCCGCCGTAGCGCGCGGCGGGAACGGGTGAGTGGACCCTGCAATCCACTCGAGGCGAGGTTCCGCTCGGCGTCGTCGATCGCGGCCATCGTGGGCGTCTCGGACTCGGCATCGTCCGCTCGAAGCTCATCTGCTGAGGTCACCGAACCTGGCGGAGGTTCAATTTCTCGGCCGGGTGATCAGGCGCCGAGTCGGGTAGCTCGTCGTACGATTCCAACTCTCCGTCACGGACGAGTTTGGTTGGCTTACCCATGGACATCCACCGGGCCTCGTGCAGGCCGTAGGGATCGGTGTACCAACCCTCCTCTTCGGTCTGCTCCACGCCGGCGCCTTTCGGCTCGTGCCCGGCAAAGGGTACCAGCGCCACCGGCACAGTGGGCTGGGACGGTGGCGTCAGTGCCACCAGCGACGCGGCAATCGAAGCGGCGCCTCCCTCTGTCATCGGGGAGTCGATTGGGCCACTTGGATACGCATCGCCTCGCTCGAACGCGCGGCGCATATCGAGGCGCCGAGCGGCACGGCCGTGGGGTACGGTGACGTCGCTGCGCAGCGATATCGACGGTTAGGCCGGAGGCGACATGACACCGCGAATTGCCATCATCGGCGGCGGGAGCGCCCACTGGACGCCCCGCCTGCTCTTGGACTTCGTCAACACACCGTCCTTGGCGGAGAGCCGGGTCGTGTTGATGGACACCGCTCCCGAGAGCCTGCCCCCGGTACAACAGTTGGCCGATCACATCGCATCGCTTGGGTCGGGTGGTCTGCGGACAACGACCACCACAGAGCTCGAGGCCGCGCTCGAGGGGGCCGAATATGTGATCACCGGGCTCTCTGTGGGTGGTTTCGCGGCCATGCGCCACGACCTCGAGATTCCCGATCGTTACGGCGTGCGCCAACCCGTGGGCGACAGCGTGGGTCCCGGTGGCATCTCGCGTGCGCTGCGGAGCGCGCCGGTGACACTTGGCATCGCCCGGGCGATGGAGCGGCACTGTCCCGACGGCTTGCTGGTAAACGTCAGCAACCCCCTCACCGCACTCTGCCGCGCGGTGACCCGTGAGACGACGGTGACGACGGTCGGGTTGTGCAACGAGCTCGTCGGTCTGACCTGGGCCATGAGCCTGCTCTTCGACGTCGGGATGCACGAGGTCGATCCTGTCGTCGGCGGCGTCAACCACCTTCCGCTGGTCACGGCCCTGCGGATCGGCGGATCCGATGGCTTCGAGATGCTGCGGTCCTTGATGGACCAACCTCTCACGGCTCTGGACGACCCGATCTGGATGGAGCCTCCTGCCGGGAGTCACTGGCGCAAGGTATCGACCGGGGAAAAATGGACGAAGGGCGACGTTCTGGCCAACAACCGGCTGAAGCTCGAGCTCTTCGGACGCTTCGGCGTCCTCCCGGGATCGTCTGACACACACGTCGCTGAGTTCTTTCCCTGGTTCGTCACCGAGGCCAGTGGTTTCGGTGACGACTGGAGCGTGCACCACTACGGCATCGATGGTCATCGGGCAGACAAGGAGACCGATGAGGCCGAGCTGGCGGCGCTCCTGGAAGCGCCGGAGGTTCCACCGTGGCCCTCGGGAGAGCTCGTCGCCCCGCTCCTCGATGCCATCGTGTCCGATCATGAGCGGCACCTCCCGGTCAACATTCCGAATACGGGCCAGGTCGTCGGCCTGGGTCATGGGCCCGTCCTCGAGTGCATGGGTGTGGTGAATGCATCAGGTATCACCCCGCGTGATCGTGTCGAGGTGGGATCCGTACTCGGCGAATGCCTGCGACGGATCGTGTACTCGCAGGAACTGACAGTCGAGGCGGCCCTGACCGGCGACCGGACTCTGGTCCTCGAGGCCATGCTCACCGATCAGATGGCCGGCCGACTGCCCTACGAGCACATCGTCGCACTCACCGACGAGTTGCTGATGGCGACTGCTCCGTGGCTGGGTCAGTTCGCACACTGACTCTCAGGCGACCGGGATTGAAGGCGTAGGAAGCACTGGACGCCGTGGAACAGCGCCGATCCGGAGATGAGCCGTACTACCGAGACGACCTTGCGCTCATCCACCATCGCGGTTTCGGATTCCACGCCGACGCGTGTGCGCCGGGGATCCTTACGATTCTCGAGCCCGTGCGAGAACGCAGCGGACTCGTCGTCGAAATCGGCTGCGGGAGCGGGCTCCTGACCGCCCATCTCGTCGATGCGGGTCTCCGGGTACTTGCCACCGATGCGTCAGACGCGATGCTGAACCTCGCCCGAGAGCACGTGCCCGGAGCGTACGAGTTCCGGCGGGTGTCCCTACCGAGCGATTCGGTTCCGCCCGCCGACGCCATCGTCGGGGTGGGCCACGCGCTCGAACTACCTGGACGAGGAATCGCAAGTCGAAGCCGCGCTCGTGGCAATCGCCGCGGCCCTGCGGCCGGGAGGCATCATGGCCATCGACCTGTGCGACCTCGAGTGGGGAGCCCTCCGAGTGAACCAGCCACCGAGTGTCTGGCGAGGCGACGATTGGTTTCTGACGACGGAGTTCACAGTGCCCGAGCCGAACCGGTACGTGCGAGTCATGACTACCTTCGTGCGCCGAGAGGACGGGACGTGGCGACGGGACGACGAGCGTCACGACAATGTCCTGATCGACACCGCCACGGTGCCGGAGCTGCTCGCCCCTCACGGGGTGGAGGTGACCGTGTCAGAGTCCTTCGGAGACGAGAGGCTGCCGGCCGGCCTCGTGGCCGTGGTCGGTACGAAGACGGGGTGAACCGAGGCCAGCCTCTTGACGGGCCGCTACGCGGAACGGAGCTCGAGACCGGCGTGTTCTCGACAGCGCGCCACCCAACCCGTGGGCACGACGGTGACGGTCATGCGCCGCCCGCACTCGGGGCAGAAGCGAGGGGGGTCGAGCGCGCGGGCACAGCCGGCACACTCCGGCGCGGGCCGGCCGCAGCCGGTGCAAAAGACGGTCGCTGACGGTGGCGGGTGAGTCATGGCGGATCTCCCAGCCAGCTGGACCGGCCGTGGTGGATCAGATGGCGGCGCTGAGCGCGCCGATGGGCATACGCAGGTCCTCGAGCATCTGGAGATCCTCGTCGGCCGAGCGGCCGAGCGTCGTGAGGTAGTTGCCGACGATCAGCGCGTTGATGCCGGCGGTCATCCCGATGGCCTGGAGGTCGCGGCAGGGTCACTTCGCGTCCGCCGGCGTAGCGCAGGATCACCGAAGGCAGAGCGAGACGGAAGAGCGCGATCCATCGGATGGCGTCCCAGGGGCCGAGGATCGGCCGCTCGCCGAGCGGGGTGCCCGGCCGCGGGTTGAGGAAGTTGAGCGGCACCTCGGTGGGCTCGAGCTCTTGGAGCTGGGTCAGCAGTTCAACGCGTTGGGCATCGGTCTCGCCCATGTTGAGCAGCGCGCCACAGCACAGCTCCATGCCGTAATTGCGCACAAGGCGACAGGTCGCGGCCCGCTCGTCCCAGCTGTGCGTGGTCACGATGGAGGGGAAATACGAGCGAGCCGTCTCGACATTGTGGTTGTAGCGGTGCACGCCCCCTTCGGCCAGGCGCCGCGCCTGGTCCTCGGTCAGGATGCCGGCGCTTACCGCAACGTTGAGGCCGGTCTCGTCGCGGACGAGAGGGACGAGGTCGAGGATGCGCCCCATGGTGCGCTCGTCGGGACCGCGCACGGCGAGGACGAGGCAGAACTCCGAGGCGCCGAGGGCAGCGGTCTCGCGGGCGGCGGCGAGCACTTCGTCGGTATCGAGGAACGGGGTGGCCTTGACGGGCGAGTCGAAGCGCGACGACTGCGAGCAGAAGTGGCAGTCCTCGGGGCACCCACCGGTCTTAGCCGAGAGGATGCCCTCGATCTCGACCTCGGGGCCGCACCAGGCCAGACGCACCTGATGTGCCAGTGCCGCAAGGTTCATGACCGCGCCATCGGGGAGCGCAGCCAGCGCGGCGAGCTCGTCAGCGGTCAGGTGACGGCGGTCATCGAGGAGCGCCGTCTCTGCTCCGGCGATCACAGCCCTGTCCGCCGCGCTCAGGGCGACTTGAGGCGGGGGCGGCGGGCCGTCCAACGGCGCGCCGGGGCGGAAGGTGACGGGGCTCGTTGTGGTCACGGCGCCCACGGTAGTGGCAGGGTGGGGAGTCCCGGTAGCTGACTGCGCGGCGGCCGGCAGCAGGGAGGTGGCCAATGGCCTGGGATTTCTCGACGGAGCCGGAGTTCGAGGAGAAGTTGGCGTGGATGCGCGGCCTCGTGCGCGACGAGGTGTTCCCGCTCGAGACCTTGGATCTGGACTACGACCAGGTGCGAACGCTGGTGCGCCCGTTGCAGGAGCAAGTGAAGGCGCAAGGTCTGTGGGCGGCGCATCTGCCGCCGGCGCTGGGAGGCATGGGGTTCGGGCAGGTTCGACTGGGGTTGATGCACGAGATCCTCGGGCAGTCGCCGCTGGCGCCCGTGGTGTTCGGCAACAACGCGCCGGATTCGGGGAACGCGGAGTTGCTGGCCGTGGGTATCGAGATGAGCGGGGACGATTCGCAGCGGACGCAGTGGTTGGAACCGCTGCTGGACGGGGCGTTGCGGTCGGCGTTCTCGATGACCGAGCCCGAGGTGGCGGGGTCAGACCCGACGCTGTTGCAGACCTCGGCCGTGCGCGACGGCGACGAGTGGGTGATCAACGGGCACAAGTGGTTCACCACCAACGGATCCGTGGCGGACTTCTTGATCGTGATGGCGGTCACCAACCCGGACGTCCATCCGTACCAGGGGTCGTCGATGATTATCGTGCCGGCGTCGACGCCGGGAGTGGAGATCGTCCGTGACGTGGCGACCATGGAGGATCCAGGAACCGAGTTCGGTCGTTTCGGGAACCACGCCGAGATTCGTTACGTCGACGTGCGGGTGCCGGTGGGGAACCTGGTGGGGAACGAGGGCTCGGGCTTCGTGCTGGCGCAGAAGCGACTCGGCCCGGGACGGATCCACCACTGCATGCGCTGGCTGGGGCAGTCGCGGCGGGCCTTCGACATGCTCTGCGAGCGGGCGGTGTCCAGGTACGCGCACGGATCGACGCTGGCCGAGAAGCAGACCATCCAGAACTGGGTCGCCGACTCCATGGCGGAGATGGCGGCAGCCCGGCTGATGACCCTGCAGGCGGCGTGGAAGATGGATCAGGAGGGGGCGGCGGCGGCCCGGGTCGAGATCGCCATGATCAAGTACTTCGGGGCGAAGGTCCTCTACGACGTGATCGATCGCGCCATCCAGGTGCACGGGTCGCTCGGGTTCTCGTGTGACCTCCCCCTCGAGCACATGTACCGGGCCGCCCGGGCGGCCCGCCTCTACGACGGGCCCGACGAGGTCCATCGCCAGACCGTGGCCCGCCAGGTCCTGAAGGGCTATACCCCCCACGAGGTGCCGAGCGAGCACATCCCGACCCGGCGGGCGGAGGCGCAGCGACGCTTCGCCGAACTGCTCGACGACCTGACGGTGGACGCATAGAGGTGTCGCGTTGGTTGGTGGTGGCCGGGGCAGGTGCCCTCGTCGCGGTCCTCGGCGCGGGGTGCGGGTCGTCGGGCCCTGGTTCGTCGTCGGCTACGACCCGTCCGAAGCAATCCACGACGAGCACGTCGGCCGGGCCGTCCACGACGACGTCGTCTCCATCGTCCACGTCGACGACATCGGCTACGGGGCCGATGGTCGCGGCCTCGCTCCCGGTCATCGTGTGCAACGCGACCACGGGTGTTCCCACCACCACGACATCGCTGCCGGCGTCGGTCTCCGTGAGCGTCCCCCCATCGAATGCGCAGCAAGGGAACCTGGCCCTCTACAGCGACGCCGCCGGGAGGTTGATGCTCATCGGTCCCCTGACCGGTTGGACCTGCAACGGCACCTTCGGGGCCGACGGCAGTGGGACGCTGGCGCTGACGCCGGTGGGGACGTCGTTGCCGGCGGGCACCGGGACCACCTGGCACCTGCCGGCGTCCTCGCCCATTGAGGCCATCACGGCAACGGAAAGCGGAGGCAGCCCGATAACGGGGGCCTTCTTGGCGTGTCCTTTCTTCAGCGCCGCCAAGGCAGTAGCGCAACAGAACCTCGATAAGAGCTGTTCCGCGGATCCCTCCCAGGAAACCGTGGTGAGGATCTCGTCGGTCGAGGCCGGGTTCCAGGACCCGCCGGGGGTGGCCGGTGCGGGGTTGCCCTCAGGCGGTGAGAACCCGGCGAACGGCGTCGTGCTGTACCAGCCCAAGCCGAGTGAGTCGACGGCCTACCTGGCCACGTGCACCCTGCCGGCGGCGCAACAGGATCTCTGCACCGCCGTGCTCAACCACTTCGGGGCGACGTTCGGCTGAACCGGTCCACGCGCGGGGCGCGGGGCGCAGGAGGCGGGCGCGGATCACTCGGGGGAGTGGCAGACGGCCTCGACGTTGTTGCCGTCGGGGTCACGCACGAAGGCGCCGTAGTAGTTCGGGTGGTACCAAGGCCAGAGCTGAGGCTCGTGGAGGACCCGGGCCCCCGTGCCCACGGCCGCGTCGAAGAAGGCGCGGACGGCGGCGCGGTCGGGCGCGCCGAAGGCGATGTGCGTCTCGCGGAAGCCGTCGCCCGTCTGTTGTGGCGCTATCCAGAACTCGGGCAGGGGCGGGACGCCGTAGCCAATGGCGTCGCCGTCGGACATGACCCGGGAGCCGCCCAGCGGGGCGAGCACGGTGTCGTAGAAGGCAGCGCTTGCACCGATGTCGGCGCATTGGATGGAGACGTGGGCGATCACGGGAGCAGTCTGCCAGGGTGCGTCGTAACCTGCCCCGATGGTCTTGTCCACGGATTGGGCGACGATTGCGTCGTTCGCCACGGCGTTGGGCACGCTGGTGCTGGCGATCTCCACCTTCGTCGCCGTGCGCTCGGCCAACCGGTCCGCCCGGATCGCGGAAGCCGCCTACCAGGTGGCGCTGCGGCCGGTGCTGGTCACCTCACGGCTCGGGGACCCACTGCAGAAGGTTCGCTGGATGGACGACCACTGGGCTCGTCTCGAGGGAGGCCGGGCCACCGCCGAGCTCGTCGACGGATCGATCTACATGGCGATCTCGGTCCGCAACGTCGGGTCGGGTCTAGCGGTGCCGTTCGGGTGGAGCCTCACTGAAGATGCGCCGACCCCCGAGATGACGCACGCCGACCCCGGGGCCTTTCGCGCACAGACGCGCGACCTCTACGTGGCCCCGTCCGACGTGGGGTTCTGGCAAGCCGCCATCCGCAGCGCGGCGGACCCTGACTTTCACTGGCTGAGCCGCAAGGTCGCGAACATGGAGCCCTTCACCATCGATCTCCTCTACGGCGACCACGACGGCCGCCAGCGCACCATCACGCGGTTCGGCATGATCCCGTGGACGAGGGCTGCAGATGATGTCCAGTGGTTCCCGTCAGTGGCGCGGCACTGGTACCTCGACAGGCCCGATCCGCGCTGAAGCGCTGCATCGCGACGCTTCGGATCAAAGGATCAGGGGCGCAGACCCCGGAGGAGGGAGCGGCAGCCGAGATCGAAGCCGGCGTCCTGGTCCTCGACGAAGCCGATGCCGGCGAGCTCGAGTGACACCCATCCGTGGATGGTCGACCAGATGACCTGGGCGGTCTCGGTCGGCGGTCCGACCGCGAGCACGCCAGCCGCCATGGCGCGCATGACCGCGGCGACGAGCGCGTCGAAGGCCCGAGCGGCGATCTCGAGCGCGGCAGGGCTCGGCTCGAACCCGGGGATCGTGCGCAGGAACATGAGCCGGTAACCCATGGGGTGGGCGAGGGCGAGGGCGCGGTAGCGGCGACCGGCCTCGCGCAACGCTTCGTAGGGATCCTCAATGTCGGCGATCGCCGCCAGCGCGTCCCCGAGGCGCTCGAAGCGCTCGATGAACAGCGCCTCGATGATGCCGTTCTTCGAGTCGAAATGGTTGTAGACGCCCATGGGCGCGACACCGGCGGCGGTGGCAATCCGACGCACGGAGAGCGCGTCGGGTCCTTCGGTCTCGAGTATCTCGGCCGCGGACGTGAGGAGCGCGTCCCGGATGTCCGCGCTGGGAGTCCTGCTCCGGCTCCCCGTGGTGGATCCGGCGTTGCCTCGGGCGTCGGATCCACCTCCGCTCCTGGTCCGGCGGTTTTCTGCCATCGACCTTAGCCTACTAAAGAACACCGTGCTATAACAATAGCACGGTGTTCTATTTCTTCGGGAGGTCGTGATGAACGTCGGATCCGGATCCCCCCAATCCGTGGCAGTGCTCACCGGCGGCGAGGGCGGTCAAGGCCGTCAGGGACGCCAGGGCCACGCCGGCGGAGGGCTTTCCCCAGCGGTCGGATCGGACCGCCGCTGGATGGTGTTGCCCGTCCTCTGCCTCTCCGTCTTCTTGGTGGTGGTCGACAACACGATCGTCAACGTGGCGCTCCCGACCCTGAACCGCGAACTCGGCGCATCCATCACGTCGTTGCAGTGGATCGTCGACGCCTACAGCCTCGCCTTCGCCGGCCTGCTGCTCGCCGGGGGCGGGATCGGGGACCGGCTGGGTCGCAAGGGGACGATGCAGGTCGGTCTGGTCTTCTTCGGATTGTTCTCCGCCGCCGCGGCGGTATCGGACTCGACGGGGACGCTCATTGCGGCGCGGGCGCTGATGGGCGTTGCCGCCGCCTTCATCTTCCCCGCCAGCCTCGCCATTCTCGCGAGCATCGCAGGAGCGGTCGTCGCAGCGATCGGTGCCGCCGCCGCGTTCACGCTGCTGTCGGGGCGCCCGGCTGTGGTTCGAGAGGAGTCGCCGGCACCCTGCGCGCAACTGCCGGACATTACGTTCGCTGAGACCGGCGAGGACGCATCTTGTGGCAGCGGGACTGCACTGGCGCCGGTGTGAGTGAGTGACGGATGGTGGCGGTGCGACGAGTGGGTCTGGCCGATGGTGCCGCCAATCAGGCGAACACGATCGGCGCGTGCCGCACCCCTGCGATGACCGGACTCGGGGTGCGCTCCACCTCGCCGGCCAACGACACCGACGAGAAGCGTGCGAGCAGCTCGGTCAGGACCACCCGGCCTTCGAGACGCGCCAGCGCCGCACCCAGGCAGAAATGGGGTCCGAAGCCGAAGCTCACGTGGGGATTCGGATGGCGGTCGACCCGGACCTCGCCGGCGTCGGCGCCGAAGACTTCTTCGTCGCGGTTGGCCGAGGCATAGATCAAGAGCACGGGATCACCTGGCGCCACGGAGACGCCACGGATGAGCGTCGCTTCGGTGGCGGTGCGCATGAACGAGATCACCGGCGTCGTCCAGCGCAGCAGCTCCTCGACGGCGGTCGGCACCAGGGAAGGGTCGTCACGCAAGGCCTGCCACTGCGCGGGATTCTCAGCGAGCGCCACCAGACCACCCGAGATCAGGTTCCGGGTCGTCTCATTGCCGGCGACGAGCAGCTGGATCAAGAACATCGCCAGCTCCGCCTCGTTCAGCGCCTCGCCGTCAGCGTCCGGATCGGATCCGACGTTCGCCAGCACGGACACGAGGTCGTCGGCCGGCGACCGCCGCCGCTCGTCGGCGACACCGATCAGGTACTCCCACATCTCGAGCTGCAGCGCCGCCCGCTCCTCCTCGGATTGTTCGGACTCGCCCGGGATGACCGCCTCGGACCAGTCGAAGAAGCGCGGCCACTGCGACCCGTCCACCCCGAGCAGCTCGCAGATCACCTGCAACGGGAAGGGGATCGACAGGTCCTGCACCACGTCGAAGGCCACACCGCGGCGGATCGGATCCAAGAGCGCACGTGCCTTGGCCGTCACACCCGCCTCCATGAGGCGCACCAGCGTCGGCTTGAACCCAGGCTGGACCAGCCGCCGGTAGCGCGTGTGCTGCGGCGGGTCGGTGTGCATCATCGTCGGCGGCGAGTCGTAGGACGTGCCGATCTCGTCGGTCAGGATCCCCCGCGACGAGCAGAACCGCACGGGGTCGGCACCGATCGATGCCACCTCGGGATGCGTCGTGACGGCCCAGAAGCCGCCGCCCTCACGGTCGACCCAGCACACGGGTGCCGTCCGGCGCAGCTCGGTATACAGCGCGAAGGGGTCACCGCCCGAGTACAGGCGCGGGTCGAGCAGGCGGCCGGCGTCGGCAGTCGCAGACCCTGTCGTCGACGTCATGGGATCAGACGATGATGCCGCTCGGCCGCGGGTCGTCCTGCGCCTCGAGCATCGCGTAGTAGGCCTCGAGCGTGTTCTGGCCGTCGGAGACGGATTCGACGGACCCGTCCTCGCCGAGGTTCAACAGCGCGCCCTCGATGATGAAGCACACGTCCGTGTCCTGCGTGTTGTCCTCGGGCACGTGCAGCGTGTGCACCGAGTTGGCCGGCTCGAAGAGGTAGGACCCGGGAGTGACGTAGAAGTCGTACTCGAGGTAGTGCCAGCGCCCGGCCGAGGTGAAGGCGTCGACCGAGCCGGTGTGGCGGTGGGTCTGCAGCTGCACGCCAGGCTTGAATCGGTTGAGGATGACCCAGGTCCCGTGCTGGACGTCGAAGCGGACGATCTTGAGCAGGATGCCCATGCCGGTGTCGGCCCACGGTGCGTCCTCCTCGCTGACGAGGCGGACGGTGTCCTTCGGATTGGCGGGGGTGGCGATCGACATGGAATTTCTCCTCCTAGTCGGGGATAGATGCGAGCGTATCGAGGTCCATGGCGGCCTCGAGGGCCGCCGCCGTGCGGAGCACGACGAGGTCACCGTGCTGGGGCCCGACCAGCTGCAGGCCGATGGGCAGGCCCGTCTCGCTCGTGCCGACACAGACCGTGGCGGCGGGCGAGCGGGTCATGTTGAACGGGTAGGTGAAGTGGACCCAGTTGGCGGTCGTCTCGCCGTTGACAGTGCTGGTGATCCCGCCGGCGTGCGGGGCGAGGGCGGCGCAGGTCGGCGTGACGAGGATCCGTGAGCGACGGAACAAGTCGACCAACTTCAGGTTCATGTAGTGGAAGCGGTCGAAGACCCCGAGGATCTGCTCGGCGGTCGTCGACTGCGCAACGTTGACGAAGTGGCGCAGCACGGGGTCGACCTCGTCCCAGCGGGGATGGTCCATGTAGGGGCGCAGGGTGCGCAGCGTTGCAGCCGCGGTCAAAGTGAGGAAGTCACCGACGGGGTCCTCATCAAAAACAGAATCGACGACAACGACGTCGGCGCCCACCGACGCGAGCACTTCGACGGCGCGTTCACAGGCGCCGGCCACCTCGGCGTCGACGGTGGCGTAGCCGAGTGTCGGGGAGTAGGCGATGCTGACCGGCACGTGCGGGTCGTCGAGGGCGGCGACCCAGTTGGCCTCGGGGCGGGGGAGGGCGCGCAGGTCGGTGGGGTCGGGGCCGACGGCGACGTCGAGCGCCTGGGTGACGTCGGCGATGCGGCGGGCCATGGGACCGTTGGTCGAGAGGTCGATCCAGCCGGGCGGGTTGGGGCCGCCGGCGGGGACGCGGCCGAGGCTCGGCTTCATCCCCGACAGGCCGCAGCAGGCGCTCGGGATGCGGATGGAGCCGCCCCCGTCGGAGCCGGTTGCGAGGGGCACCATGCCTGCCGCCAGGGCGGCGGACGAACCGCCCGAGGATCCGCCCGGTCCCCTCGATACGTCGAACGGGTTGTAGGAGGCGCCGAAGATGGCGTTGGACGTGTTTCCCATCCAGCCGAACTCGGGGGTGTTGGTCTTGCCGAGGATGACGCAGCCGGCGGCGCGCAGCCGCGCCACGAAGGGGTCGTCGGCACTGGCGGGCGGGTCGTCGGCGTGCAGTGCCGACCCGTAGGTCGTGACGAAGTCCCGGGCGCCCTGCAGATCCTTGACGCCGATCGGGATCCCGGCGAGGGGGCCCGGGTCGCCGCCCCCGGCGATGCGGGCGTCGATGGCCTCGGCCTCGTCGAGCGCCCTGTCCCCATCCGTGGCGACGAAGGCGTTGTAGATCGGGTTCAGTCTCTCGATCCGTGCGAGGGCGGCTTCGGTCACCTCCCGGGCGCTGACCTCCTTTGCCCGCACCGACCCGGTGAGCTCGGCCACTGAGGTGGTGCGGAAGTCGATCTCTGCCACTGGTGCTGCCCCTCTCCGCTAGATGCTCGCCGGCCTATTTCGCGGATGGCGAGAGGCCGACCACCGCCTCGGCCAGGTCCACGCCGATCGGGATGAGGGCGGGTGCGGGGATGGTGACGCCGTTGTCGACGTAGCGCTGCACGTGGGCCCGGCATTGCGCGACGGATCCGTGGACGACCAGCTGGTCGACCACATCGTCGGGGATCGCCGCCAGCGCGCCCTTGCGGTCGCCGGCCGCCCAGGCGTCCCACATGGGCTGAAGGGCGGGGCCCCGGCCCAGCCAGCGCTGGAACTCGGCGTAGGCCTCGACGTTGAGATAGCTGGTGATCATCCGGCGCCCGATGGTCCGGGCGAGCGTGGCGTCCTCGGTGATGATGACGAAGATGCGGGCGACGATCTGGCGGGGCGAGCCGTCTGCAGCTTTTTGGACTTCGGCGACAGAGGTGGCGACGTCTTCGGCGCTGAGCCAGTTGAGGATGGCGCCGTCGGCCTCCCGCCCGGCGAGATGCAGCATCCCGGGCCGGAGCGCCGCCAGGTAGATCGGCGGCAGTTGCTCTGGGATGAGCGCGAGCCGGAAGCCCTTGACGCGGAAGGTGTCGAACTCCTCGGTCACCTTTTCGCCCGTGAAGGCCATCTTCAAGAAGCGCACCGTGTCGCGCACGCGGCGGTACTGGTTCTCGAAGGCCAGGCCGTTCCAGTTGGCCACGATCACCTGTGACGAGGCGCCGAGCCCGCAGGCGAAGCGCCCCGGTGCGGCGTCCGCCATGGCGGCCATGCTCTGGGCGAGCAGCGCCGGGCCGCGGGTGTAGGCCGGCGTGATGGCGACGCCCAGGTTCAGTGTCGGCTCCCAGGCCGCGGCGAGGGCGAGGGGCGTGAAGCCGTCGGCGCCGTCGACCTCGGCGGACCAGATGTCGGTGTAGCCCAACTCGCGCAGGCGGGCGAACCACTCGCGGTGCGCATGCAGCGGGATCCCGTCGAACGGGATCGTGATCCCGGGCCGGGCGGGAGCGGCCCCCGCCGCCGACTCTGACGCCGCGCTCACGCCTGCACCCGCTCCTCCGAGGACGAGGTGGACCCGTTCGGCGGACCCTGTGGCCCGTGCTGGAACTCTGGATCGTCGAGCATGAGGGCGAGCTCGGTCTGCTCTCCGGCCTCGTCGTCGAGCGGCACGGGCACGTCCCAGCGCGCCATACCCTCCTCCATCCGATCGATCACCGTCTCGATCACCTGCACCCGCCCATAGCGCTTGTTCTCCGAGGAGATCACGTCCCACGGCGTCAGCGGGCCGCTCGTCAGCCGGAGCATGTCGGACACCGCAGCGTCGTACTCGGCCCTCTTATCCCGGTTGCGCCAGTCCTCCGCTGTGAGCTTCCACGACTTGAGGGGGTCGTCACGGCGACGCTCGAAGCGGCGACCCTGCTCCTCGTGCGACATGTGCATCCAGAGCTTGATGACGATCATTCCCTCCTCGGCCAAGGTGTGCTCGAAGTCCTTGATCTCCTGGTACGCGCGACGCCACTGGACCTCGGTCGCCAGGCTCTCGACCCTCTCCACCAGAACGCGGCCGTACCAGCTGCGATCGCAGATGGTCATGCCGCCCCATCCGGGCAGCGGCGGCCAGAAGCGCCACAAGAAGTGGTGGCGCAGCTCGTCGGGTGTCGGTGCGGCGAAGGGGGCGACGTGCACGTGGCGGGGGTCGAGCGGCTCGACCAGCCGCTTGATCGCACCGCCCTTCCCCGCGGCGTCCCAGCCCTCGAAGACGATGCACACCGGAGGTCCGAGCTTGCCTTCGTTCAGCTGGCCGCCGTTGATCAGCCGCAAGTGCAACAGGCGGCGCTGCGCCCGGCCGAGACGCTTGCTCTCCTCGTCCTTGGAGAGCCGGAGGGAGAGGTCGCAGTCCTCGAGCCGTGGATAGTTCGTCTCGTGCGCTCCCGGTGTTGCGGGCGCTCCCGGTGTTGGTTGCGCGCCGGGTGTCCCGTCCGATCCGTCGCCCGGTGTTGCGTCCGATCCGTGGTCCCTGTGGGAGCCGTCGTCATGGTGGCCCCCACCGTGGCCAGCGTGATCGTGCTTGCTCACGTTGTCTGTTGTAGTCGATCGGCGCGGGGCGCGCTGACCGTCACGGCCTGCGCCGCCGAGGGACGATTCGATCCGAGTGGCGTCGAGTCGACCGACTTGACGACCCGGCGCACCACCGATGGGTCGCCGGCGATGACCAGCAACTCCTGGTTGGAGAGATGGCTCACCCGCCCGACCTTGCGCCCGGATGGGTCGAAGATGCCGATGCGGGCGCCGACGTAGCGAGTCGAGTCGAAGGCGAGCGTCGCCACGTCGCGCCGCCCTCCTGCGCCGCACATCACCTCGAGCTCCTCGAGCTCGAGCCAGGACTCGTCGTTGTAGGAGAGCACCAGCAGGTCGCAGTCCACCGCGGCGACCACCGAGGCGAGCGCGCCGGGCATCGTCCGCTTCGAGTTGAAGGCGGATCTCGTCGACGGGTCGCGGGAGTCCACCCGTTTGCGGGCGACGCCGTATGACTCAGGCGCGTCCCAGGCGACCAACGTCTCCCACACGTGGTAGTTGGTGAAATACCGGTGTTGGTTGTACGGCGGATCGAGGTATGCCATGTCGACGTGGCCCAGGCTCGATCCATGCACGAGCTCGATGGCATCGCCTCGGATGGCGCGACCGCCGCCCACGAGCAGCTCGGGCACGCGCAGCTCGAGGGGGTTGTACGACCGCGGCGCCCACGCCTTGACGTAGGCCATCTGCACGCCGGTGGTCGAGTCCACCCGGTCGGCCGCCTCGATCAACGACGTCAACAGGAGGGGGAACAGAGGTGACCCCGCATACTCCGAGTCGATGGCGTCCCGGGCGGCATCTATCCGCATCGCGTTGTGCGGTTGGAAGAACCGGGCCTGACGGCTGAACGTCTCGGTGACGTAGCCCTCCTTGCCCGGCAACGAGTTGAGGTGGGTGATCGCCGCCCCGAGGGCACCCGAATCGGTGGTGGCGGCATCCGCCTCGATGTAGGTGCGGGCGAAGGCGTGGGCATAGCGAGCGCTGTCGACGGCGGTGACGTGCACGCCCTGTGCCTTGAAGGCCTGGGCCACGCGGGTGGTGCCCGTGAAGAGGTCGAGCGCGCTGCGGGCGCCGGAGGCCTCGCAGATGCGGGCGAGAACCGGGACGAGGCGGCGCTTCGATCCGATGTACTTGATCACAGCCGAGCGTGCCCGGTCGGGGCGGTCACGCAGCCCACCCTACGATGGGTCGTCATGGCCCTCGGGGACCATCCAGAAGCGGCCTCGGGGTCTGACGATTCGCACTGGGTGCGTTGGCACGCGGCCTACGAGAACCCCGACTCGCCGTTGTCGCTCCGGCTGGCGCTGGTGCAAGGGATGGTCAGGGACTTCCTCGACGGGGTGCCCTCAGGGCACCGGGGGCCGATCCGGATCGTGAGCATGTGTGCCGGGCAGGGGCGCGACGTGATCGACGTGGTGGCGACGCATCCGCGGCGGACCGATGTCTCGGCCCTGCTCGTCGAGCTCGATCCTGGACTCGTCGCCTTTGCCGACGACCGGGCTGCATCCTCGGGTGTGCGCGATCAGGTGCGGATAGTGGAGGGGGACGCCTCGCTGTGCCGCTGGTACGAGCCCCAGGTTCCGGCCGACCTGGTGCTGGTGTGCGGTGTATTCGGGAACATCGGTTCGGCGGACATCACCCGCACCGTCGAGGGGCTCCGGGGATTCTGTCGACGGGGGTCCGAGGTGATCTGGACCCGGCACCGACGCCCGCCCGACGCCACGCCGTCCATCCGGGCCGATTTCGCCGCCGCCGGGTTCGAAGAGGTGGCCTTCGAGGATCCCGACGGCTTCGTGCTCGCGGTCGGCCGGCACCGCTTCGCCGGTGAGCCACCGGCGTTCGATCCGGCGGCAAATCTCTTCGACTTCGTCGGCGACGGTTTTCTGCCCGCATGAGCCCATCCGACGAGGACGCGACCGCCGACCTCGACGACCTGTTGAACCCGCTGCCCGCTCCCGGGGGCCCGACCGAGAAGCAACAGGAGCGCCCCAGGAAGCACCGACTGCGCCGGGCCCGCTACGACCGCTCGAGCGCGCCTGCCCGGCGCCACCATCCCGACCGCCATCCGCTGCATCCCCTCGAGCTGGTGTCCATGGCCTGGAGGACGGCCCGCCTCGAGCCGGGCCGTGTCATCGTCCCCGCCCTGGTGATCTTCGGCCTCGATGCGTTCCAGAGCACCTGGTTCACCGAGATCGCCGTCGATCACCTGGGCCTGGAGTCGATTTCGGGGGTCGTGTTCCTCGGCGTCTCGACCCTGGGGCTCACCTTCTACAGCGGCATGCTCGAGCGCCTGGTGGGCGCGGTGGAGCGCAACCAGATGCCCCAGCCGGTGAGCCGGGTCCTGGCCACGTTGCCCTGGGTGCGGCTCCTGTTGGCGGAGGTGCTCCTCCTCGTGCTCGGCGCCTTCTTCGCGCTGTTCCTCGTTATTCCGGGCCTCGTCGTCGGCACGCTCACCGCCCTCGTCGGCCCGCTGATCAACCTGCTCGACTCCTCGGTGCCCGACGCCTTTCGGCGCTCGGTGCGCGTCGTCTGGCCGAACTTCTGGCTGGTCTTCACGATGGTGACCATCCCGCTGGCCCTCGAGCACGAGGTCGTGGTCCTGATCGCGGACGTGGTGCCCAAGGAGTCCATCTTCTTGGTGTTCTTGACCAACTTCGTCCTGGGTGCGGCATTCGGCATTGCCCTCGGCCTCGTCGAGGTGTCGCTGGCCGAGCGCCTGATCTCGGGAGCGCACGGTCCCGGCCGGTTCCTCCCGCCGGCCGACGCGGGGCTCCCCGGCGGCGCGGCCGCGACCTGACGGAGCACGCGGCCGGCGCACATCACCGGCGCAGCACAGGGATAGTCCGAGCATGGGCGGTCGTGATGGATTAGAACGCTGGGTGGGTCTCTGCGCAGGGATCCGCGAGGGAAAGCCATAAGGAACCCGAGAGCAAAGACCGATATCGAAGGCGAAGACCGTTTTCCGATCGAAGAGGGGGACTGGGCGCTGCACCCCGATGTCCCGAACCGAGACGGATGGATAAGGAGGCCACGATGGAAGAGACGATCCACGGAACGACAATGCCGGTGCTCGAGCTCTCGCTCGCCGACGGCGAGTCCGTCGTGTCCGAGGCCGGCGAGTTCAGCTGGATGTCAGACGCAGTCCAAATGGCCACCAACACCGGCGGCGGCATGGGCGGCAAAGGCATCATGGGAGCCGTCAAGCGGGCCGTCTCCGGCGCCAGCTTCATGATGACGACGTACACCGCACAAGGAGGTCCCGGCTCGATCGCCTTCGCCTCCAAGTTCCCCGGTCACATCCTCCCGATCGATGTTGCGCCGGGCAACGAGTTCATGGTCCACCGGCATGGTTTCATGGCGGCCACGCCCGGGATCGAGCTGTCCATGGGATTCCAGCAGTCATTCCGCGGGGGCATCTTCGGCGGCGAGGGCTTCATCCTCCAGAAGGTCGGCGGAAGCGGTCGCGCCTTCATCGACCTCTCGGGCGAGGTGATCGTCTACGACCTGGCCGCCGGCCAGACGATGCGGGTGCACCCCGGCCACGCCGGCCTCTTCCAGGCTTCGGTCACCTTCTCGGTGCAGAAGGTGCCCGGCATGGCCAACCGCTACATGGGCTCCGACGGGCACCACTTCGCCGTGTTGACGGGCCCGGGTCGCATCTGGCTGCAGTCGATGCCGCTGCCCATCCTGGCCGGCGTCATCAGCGAGTACATGCCCGACCGCGACGACCACCACGGCGTCGAGGGCGCGGCCGCCGGCATTGGGGGCGCCAAGATCCTGGGCGACATGTTCAAGTAACGATCGGACACTCCGCGGACTGGTGAGCCGCGGACTGTTGAGCCGCGGACTCATGTCTCGCGGATTCAGGAGATGTTGATCGGCTCGGGCGGGACGGTAAGAGGGACAGCCTTGCCGTAGTTGTTGAACACGAGGGTGCTCGTCTGATCCGGCGTGTCGTCGACGATCTTGTAGACGTAGTGGGGGCTGGCGGTGGCGATGTACACGAGGCCCGTACTGCGCTTGCCGGTGTTGGTGACCGTGTCCTTGACGACGACGACTTTGTGGCCACCAAATCTGGTCGGCTTGCTCAGCGTCAAGGGGGCGCTGTAGCCGCGGAAGACGGCGTTGACCACATCGGCCGCGTCGAGGAACTGGTCGAAGGACACGAAGCCCGGGTCGAGCGCGGACAGCTCGATCCACTTGCCGCCGTAGGCGTCGGTCTGGGCCACGCTGGCGTGCGTCGACCAGAACCTCTTGGGCGCGTTGAGGTAGAGCATCGTGCCGACCCGTTCGATCTTGATCACGTTGCCCTGCTGGACGAAGACGCCACCACCCTCCCCGTCGCCGTTGACCAGCAGGTCGAGCACGATCACGCTCTTGCCCTGCGTGACCTTTCCTTCTATGCGCACGCTGCCGAGTTTCTCCTCCGCATCGAAGGCCTTGACCACCCATTCGTCCGCCTCGGTGGGGTGGGACGAGGCCGACCCGGTGGTGATCGTGGTGGTAGCGGGGGATCCGGTCGTGGCGGCGGATGCGCCGAACGCGCCGAACGCGCCGACGGCCGCGAACGCGGCGCCGGCCGCGAGCGCGGCGCTCAACGAGAGTGCGGCGACGGGCGCGGTGAGGCGCGGGAGGCGACGGTCGCACGGAACGTGCGGGCCCGCAGGCGCACGAGGAGATCCTCCGTTCCCAGCCACCCAAAAAGGCTATCGGCGGCGAGCTGATGCCCAGCCTACTGACCCGGATCAGATTGGATCAGATTGGATCAGATTGGATCAGGTTGGTTCCACTCGATCCAGCCCGAACCGGAGCGGCCGTCGTCGGCGCGACAGGTCACCATGGCTCGGGGGAAGCGACTCGTGCGGGGGTGGGCGCCCGCGGCCGGGTCGTCGTCGCGCAGCAGGACCGGGCCGAACGCGACCGGCGTCACGTCGAGACCGAGGTCGTGTTCGGGTGCCGCGGCGATCTCGACCCGGGCGGCGGTGGGAAAGCCGTACTCGCCGATCTCCTCGGTCACGGACAGCGCGGTGACGGGGTGCACCTTTCCCGGCGTCTGGACGTAGCCGAAGAACACGGGCATTCCAGGCATGCGGATGTCGGCCAGGTGGAGGCGCGTGCCGTCGTCGAGCCGCATGGAGCACCAACACCATCCGAACGCCCACCAGTCGCGCACGCCCCACGAGTGATCGCGCTGGCCCTGCCCGTCCACGCCGAACGTCCGACCGTCGATCGTGACGGCGCCGGCGACGTTGCACGGGATCTCGTAGCGCGTGGTGAGCTCGTAGTGATAGGCCGAGCCGTCCGTCGTCCACGTGAGGTCCAGATCGAGGTCGACGGCCGGACCGGCATCGTGCTCGCCCTTGGCGTAGACGTCGGCCGGGTTGGTCACGGCGGTGCCCGGCACGTGGGCGGCGAGGCGGAACTCTTCGAGTGGTCGGCGCAGGTCGATCTCGATGCGCCCGCCGCGGTGGCCGTCGATGGGGGACTCCGACACCAAGGTGTCGCCCGGTGGCACCGGCGCCCGGTAGTCGACGGAGCAGATGCCGGGGGATCCGGGGCGGACGACCCAGGCTGTCCACCAGGCGACCTCGCGGTTGGGGTAGAGCCCGAGGCGCAGCCACCCGCCGAGTGCGCCGTCGTCCGTGACGAAGTCGCAGTAGTACGACTCGTTCCACAGGCCCTCCGCGTCGGGTTCGTGACGGCCCTCGTCTGAGGGCACAACGGTGTGAGGCGCCCTCACCGACGCGGCCCGGGATGCATTGCGCTGGCCCCCTCAGGGCCCGACACCTCGACGACGGGATCGTCGCGGTCGTCGAACTCGGTGCGGAGGGCCTTGGACATCACGGCGTGCTGAAAATACAGCGTGGTGATGTAGGTCAGCTCGAGGATGGCGACGTCGTTCAGGTGGCGGTGCAGCTCGGCGAAGAGCTGGTCCGGGACGCGGCCGTGGTCGTAGACGAGGCAGTCGGTGTAGGCCAGCACGGCGCGCTCGGCTGCGCTGTACGTGCCGTCGGGGGCCGTCGACCAGGCGGGGATGTGCGTGATCTGTGCCTCGGGCATGCCGAGCTCGCGCATCGACTTGGCGTGCTGGCTGAAGACGAACTGGCTGCCGGCGGCCCAGCCAGCGCGGATCTGGCCGAGCTCGCGGAGCTTCGGATCGAGCGTGCGCGTCGGCGACTGGTAGAGGCCGAATCCTTTGACACAGTGATCGAGGATGTCGGGGCTGTTGGCGAAGACGGTCCACCAGTCACCCGTCGTGCCGTCCCATCGACCTGGTTCGGCAACGGGGTCGCGTCCCTCGAAAAGCCACTCGTACATGGTGGTGACGATGGGCGCGGTGGCTTCGTCCTTGGGGACCTGGTGGAGGCGGGGCATCGTTAGGGGGGTGGGCGTCCGCGGACGAATCAGACGGGCGTCGGCTCGGTCGGGAGCCCGGACCCGGCCGCCAGGTTGGCGTCGACGGCCCGGGCCGGCGTGTGCGAGACGTCGGAGAGGGTGAACTCGCGCATCCAGCAGGCGAACTCGAGCAGGATGCCGTCGGGGTCCTGGAAGTAGATGCTGCGCACGAAGACGCCCGAATGCATGGCGTCGCTGATGCCCCATTCGGAGTCGTCGTGATTCGCGATTTCGGTGCAGTCGATGCCCGCCGCGAGGAGACGGTCGCGATATTCCTCGATCTTCTCGGGCGCCACATCGAAGGCAACGTGGTTCATGGACCCGATGGCGCTCGTCAGGTCGCCTTGATCAGGTCGCGCCGCTGGTGCGCTGACCCCGGGCACACCGTCGGGCGCGTCGGGGAACCAAAAGAAGGCGAGGCAGTCGCCGCCGCCGCAGTCGAAGAAGAAGTGCTGACCCATGCCGGCGGGCAACGCGATGGTCTTGACCAGCGGCATGCCGAGCACATTGGTGTAGAAGTCGACCGTCTGCTCCATGTCGCGGCAGACGAGGGCGAGATGGTTGATGCCCCGCAGCTCGAATCGGCCGGTGCTGCCTGTCATGACCTGCCTCCTGGATCTCGGTCCCAGGATACGCCGCAATCCGGGTCCGGCCTCAGACCGTATGACCTCCCCGGGAGCACCGCGAAGGCGACGAGACGAGACAAGACGAAAGGACGACTCGACATGGCGACACCAGCAACGGCGCGGCGAGCACGCAGGCTCGCCGGCCGAGATGCTCTCAGTGGTGGGAGAGCGTGGAGGGCCCCGGCCGGGGCCCTCTTCGCAACGCCGGCGCGGCTCGCCCTTGCGCTGACGGCCGGGCTCGGGCTGGGGGCAGGGTTGGGGACCGGCCTCGCGCTCACGGTTCAGGCCGCACCGGCGGGAGCGACCAGCCCTCACGCCAAGACAATCACCGTCTCGACGGCCAGCGTGTCGCACATCGGGACCGTGCTCACCACGGCGTCCGGTCTCACGCTGTACCGCTTCACCAAAGACCCGGCCGGAGGATCGACGTGTACGGGGGCCTGCGCCAAGGTCTGGCCGCCGCTATTGGCGGCGAAAGGGACCCACATCAACGGCCCCAAGGGGGTGAAGGCGCTCTCGCTGATCAAGGTCGGCAACGGACGCTGGCAGGTCGCGTTCCACAACGTCGCCCTCTATCGCTTCGAGGGCGACAAAAAGAAGGGGCAAGCCAAGGGGCAGGCGATCGCCGGCGAATGGTTCGCGGTGCTGAAGAGCGGCATTCCGGCGGCCGGTGCGGCCACGGCTGCGCACGCGAGCCCGTCTTCGACGTCGACCTCCGCCCCCACCAGCGCGAGCACGCAGCCGCCGACCTCGACGCCGCAGGGCTCGCCCGGGGCGACGCCGTCCAGTCCGCCGGTCTCGCAGATGCCGGCGACGCAGTCGACTTCACCGCCCCCGACGAACCCGCCGCCGACATCGCCCCCGCCGACCACGACACCGATGACGTCGCCCCCGCCGACCACCACACCCACCACGACAGGCGGGGGCGGGTACGGCTACTAACGGGGCGAACGCGGAGCTGATTCCTACGATGCGTCGCGGTTCACTGGGCAGCTGGGCGATCGTCGCGGTTTCGGCCGCGGCCCACTGTTCATGGTGCAAGCGGTGGCGGCGTTCGTGTTGGCTGTAGCGCTGGTGGCGACGAGGCTCGTCGCGGTGGCGCTCGGATGCGTGGCGCTCATGCTCGGGACCACGGTCGGCTTCATCCTCGCCGACACGGTCGGCATCTTCGGATTCAAGCTCCCGGTGGTCACCGGTGGGCGTATGAGGCACTCGTGACCGAGCTGCTCAGTTCGCTCGTGCTCGCCGTGCTCGTGGTGCGCTCGTGGCATGCGACACGGACCGGCGCGCCCATGGCGCGGGGGATGGCCGGCGGGACGTAGGAGGGGAACCGCCGCCCAGGGGGCTGTGTCAGCCGCCGGCGATGCCGACCATCGGCGCGTTGAGGTGCCGTCCGCCCATAGAGCCGAGGAAGGGCGCGTCGCCAAAGGTGAAGATGCCGCCGTCGGCGCCCTGGAGCCAGTAGCCGTTGCCGTCGTAGGTCGCGGACATGCCGACGATCGGCGCGTTGAGCGCCGTCCCGACCTCGGAGCCGTAATTGGCCGCGTTGCCGAAGGTGGCGACGTTGCCGTTCGCACTGGCCAGCCAGTACCCGTTCGAGCTGCGTGTCGAGGCCATCCCCGTGACGCGGTAGCCACCGGGGGCGAACGCCGGTTGGCCCTCGTAGCGCGCGTTGCCGTAACTGAAGACCTGACCGTTCGAATCCACCATCCAGTAGCCGCCGCCGAGGTAGGACGGCGACGCCGCCGTGACGGGGTACGCGAGGTTGTCACCGCCGGCGGATCCGTAGAACGGCGCGTCACCGAAGGCGAACACGCCGCCGTCGGAGGCGACGAGCCAGTAGCCGCGTCCATCGAGCGTGGGGATCATGGCGATGATGGGTTTGTTGAGCACCATGGACCCGGTGGAGCCGTAGAAGCCGGCGTCGCCGAAGGCGAACACGCCGCCGTCGGAGGCGACGAGCCAGTAGCCGTGTTGGTCGGGCATGACCGCCATGCCGACGACGGGCTTGTTGAGCCGCATCGAGCCGGTGGAGCCGAAGAAGCCGGCCGAGCCGAACGTGAAGACGCCGCCGTCCGAGGCCACCTGCCAGTACCCGGGCGCGGGGACCGGCCCCTGCGGGCACGACGGGCTGGCTGCGGCCGCCTCGTTCGGGTCGTAGGGCGAGAGGGTCGGCGGGCCGTCGGTGCCGCTGCCGAAGGACAGGTCGGCCAGGTACATGGGGCGGAATCCGCAGCTCAGGTAGCCGATGGTGGTGCCCTGCCAGCCGGCGAAGGCCATGACGGTCTGCCCGCCGGAGACGGTGTAGACGTCGGGCCCACCTGGTCCTGAGACGCCGGGTTGGGTGCCGAGGAGCGGGCCGGATCCAGACTCGTCGGTACAGGCGGCCGCAGGCCCCTGCGGGCAGCTGGCCCAGCCGACGCCGTACGTGGAGGTGCCTTCCTGACTCGCGGAGTAGAAGAGGTAGTACGTGTTGGTGGTCGGTGTCTCGTACATGTCGGGCCCTTCGACGATCCCGCTCTGCCACGGCTTGAGGGCCTGCATGAGCGGCGTCGGGGAATCGGCGGTGATGGGCTCGTCGTCAGCGGAGAGCCGTATGGACCAGATGTAGGTGTTCGTGCCGATGTGGTTGCCGTCGCTCTTCCAGATCAACCACGACGAGCCGGAGTTGTCGGTGAAGACGTCGGGGTCGATGCTCCCCCCGAAATTGCCGTTGTCGACGACTGGGTACGGGTACGTCCCGTTCTGGCACACGACGGGAAAGCTGCTGTTGTCGGTGTAGGGCCCGATCGGTGATGACGACGTGGCGCGACCGATGCACTGCTCCCCGCTCGCGGCGTCCGTCGCCGCGTAGTACATGACGAAGTCGTTGTCCGTGCTGTCGTAGACGACGCTCGGGGCCCAGGTGTTCCCCACTTCGGCCCACGACGGGAGGTTCGGCAACGCGTCCCATCCACTCAGGCGGGTCCAGTCGACCCCGTCGCTCGACGTCGACATCTGGATGTTGATCGTCTGGCCCGGTGATGCGAAGTTCTGGGTCGAGAATCCGAAGTAGGTGCCGCCGTAGAGAAGGACGCTCGGGTCGGGGAAGTCGCCCGCCTGGGCGGGCGCCCAGTTGGCGGGGGCTGCCGGTGGCGCAGTCGCGACCGTGACGGATGCGAACGCGATGATCCCGGTGACGGCAACGAGCGTCGCCAGCGCGGCGCGGAGTGGGGGGATGGCGCGGACAGGGAGGATGGCGCGGCGTGACCACGTGGATGTGTCGGGGCGCCGCAGGGAACAGCGCCGCCATCGCATCCTGCGTGCTGGGGGAAGCACCATCCTCCTTGTTTGGGGGTCGCCTTCGCCAAATGTCTCGATCCCGCCGGGGCAATCGTATCGAGAGGATTCACGGTGTGACGTGTGAAATCGGTTACGGAACGGTTATGTCTCGCAGTCACTTCAAGGGGACGCAGGCGCGCCTGGGCGCCGCTAGATTTCGTTCCTTCACACGCAGCAACGCACATGTGGGTCAATTTGTGCCTGCCTTTGCGAAATGGGCGCTCGAAGACGAAGCGAAGGGACAACGGCACGACAATGACCGAACAACGCAAGCCGCTGGTCGACGCAGGTTTCAAGTTCATGAACTTGACGCACAAGGCGGCGCTGCGGATGACAGGCGGCCGCTGGCCCAAGTTGCTCTTCGGGATGCCGGGCGTCGAGCTGCATACCATCGGGAGGAAGAGTGGCGAGCGGCGCTCGACGATGCTGACGACCCCTTTGCACGACGACTCCCGTGTCGTGCTGGTGGCCTCGAAGGGCGGCGACGACCGCGATCCGCAGTGGTATCGCAACCTGCGCGCCAACCCCGATGTCGAGATCACCATGGATGGGGTGACCCGGCCCATGCGGGCCCGAACGGCTTCACCGGAGGAGAAGGCCTCCCTGTGGCCCGAGATCGTGGCGGTCTACAAGGGGTACGAGGGCTATCAACACAAGGCCGCCCGGGACATCCCCGTCGTGATCCTCGAGCCACGGCCGGCCTGATCCATCCGGCCGAGCAGGCCGACTCGGGATGCCACGGATGGATCCCACGGACGGAGCCCACGAATGGATCGCAGGGGTGGGGCCCCGGACACTCAAGCCCAAGACCTGGCGATACGATGCGCCCAATGTCGATGGAGCCCACCGGCTTGCCCGCGCCGCTCGATGACACACCGACGCCAGGCCCCGCATTCGACCTGAGCATGGCGGTCTCGCAGCTGGCGTCGAACAGCACCGATCTTCGGATCATGCTCAAGCTGCTGGTCGGACAGCTCGCTGACGTCCTCGGTGACCGCATGGCGGTCGAGCGAGCAGGGCGCTTTCGCAAGTCAGAGGACATCAAGTCGGTCCATATCGTGCTGGGTGACGACACCCTCGATGCGGTCGTCGAAGGCGCCTCGGTGCGCTGCAGCATCGGCCACTCGTCGGGCGGCATCCGCATCCGCAGCGAACGGGTCGGCATGGCCGAATGGCTGACCCGGTTGCTGAGCACTCTGCAGGCGGAGGCAGCAACGAGCGAACAGACCCGGCTCGCACTCGAGCGAATCGTGATCGGAGAACAATCGTGACGGACCAGCAGACGGGACCACCCGAAAGCCCACCCACGCCACCCCCACCGGCCGCGGCGCCGACGGATCTCCCCAAGGACGCCGCCCGCCGTCTCGAGGAGCTCGAGCACGGCCTGTTCACCTCGGACCTCTCGGTGAACGAGTTCCTCCTCGTCAAGGAGGCCGGCTTCCACCCGCTCGGCTTCGTGATGGGCTCGTCGATCTACCACATCGGGATCCAGACCCGGAAGTGGGGACAGAGCCAGGAGCTCGACAAGCTCACCGAGGCCATGTACACGGCCCGGGAACTGGCGATGAACCGCATGGAGGAAGAGGCCGAGGAGCTCGGTGCCGACGGTGTCGTCGGCGTCCGGCTCGACGTCAACTACTACGAGTGGGGGAACGACTCCGCCGAGTTCATCGCCTTCGGCACGGCGGTCAAGGCCGAGGACGGGACGTCGTACCGCAACGCGCTGGGCAAGCCCTTCACGTCGGACCTCTCCGGTCAGGACTTCTGGACCTTGATGCAGACCGGGCACGTGCCCCAGGGTCTCGTCATGGGCACGTGTGTCTTCCACATCGCGCACCGCAAGCTGACCCAGGCGCTCGGCTCCATGGGCCAGAACGTCGAGCTCCCGAACTTCACCCAGGCGCTCTACGAGGCGCGCGAGCTCGCCATGACCCGCATGCAGGACGAGGCCGGACGCCTCAACGCAGCGGGGATCGTGGGCGTGCGCCTCGAGGAGAAGTCGCACCAGTGGGGCTCGCACACGATCGAGTTCCTGGCGCTGGGCACGGCGGTCACCAAGCGCAGCGGCGAGGTCACCCTGCCCAAGCCGATCACGATCATCTCGCTCGACAACTGATGTCCGGAGTCTCCAACGGGTCCGGCGGGTCCGGCGGGTCCGATCTGGACGGCCCGCCGCCCGATCCTGCTTTCGGCTCTCCCGGCGGCCCCCAGGGAGACCTGCCCGAAGCCGCCGTCCGCCGGTTGGAGTCGAGCGCGTTCTCCTCGGGGCTCACCGTGCCGGACTTCGCCGCCTGCCTCGAGCTCGGCCTCGAGCCCGTCGCGCTCGTGCAGGGCTTCTGCGTCATGCAGTGGGGCTGGTACGGGCCGGGTTCGGGCTACATGCGCGGCATGACGCCCTACTCGCTCGGAGCGGAGAGCACCGGCGCGTACAGCGAGACGTACCGCTGCCCGCACGGCTACGTGTCCATGGACCACCGCGCGTGGGGCCAGAACTTCGAGCAGACCTGGGTCGAGGCTGCGTGGACGCAGGGGTACGGGACCGCCTACGGCCGCATGGTCGAAGAGGCGCAGGCCCTGGGCGCCCACGGCATCATCGGGGTCGTCGACCGGGTGGCCAACGTGTCCGACACGGGGACTACCGAGTTCCACTTCCTCGGTACCGCGGTCACCGTCGAGGGCGGCCCGCCGCCGGCCGGCGGCGTCCCTTGGACGACCTACCTGGCGGGCCAGCGGCTGACCAAGTCGATCGAGTCCGGGTTCATGCCGGTGGCCGTCGTGGCGGCGCTGGCGTCGGTGCGGGTCTGGGCCTACTGCATGACCGAGTACCTCATGGAGGGCACGATGGCGTGGGGCGGGCCGCAGGGACCCCAACTGGTGGATCAGGTCACCAAGGCGCACATGGCGGTCCGCCAGCTGGCCCGCAAGCACGTGCGTCAGCAGCTGGCGGGCGACGAACTGCACGGCGCGATGATTGCCGTCGACAAGCGCGGGCTTTCCCAGGGCGACGAGGTCATCGACTGCACGCTGCGAGGCAACCGCGTGCGGCGGTTCAAGGACTTCGACCCCATCGCCCTCCCACGGCCCACGGTGCGCCTCGGATGACTGCCACCTCCGAACCGGCACCCCTCGACGTCCGCGCCGAGATGCTTCGCGGCGCCCAATCCCTGGCAACCGCACCGCCGCCGAGCAAGGCCCGTGGCATCACCTCGGACCTCTCGGTCGACGAGGCGCTCTTGCTCCACACCGCCGGGTGGGAACCCCTCGACCTGGTCGCCGGGGTGGGCGTGGTCTCGGTCCCCGTCGGCGTGTGGAACTGGGGCAGCGGCGCGATCAATTTGGCCTCCGACGCGTACAACGCGGCCGTGGACTACGCGGCCCGCCAGCTCCGTGGCGAGTGCGCCAAGCTGCACGGACACGGGGTGGTGGGGGTCCGGGTGGACGTGTCGGTGTGGACACACCACATCGAAGTCGGGTTCGTGGGCACTGCGGTGCGGCCCATGGCCGGGAAGGACCCCCGCGGCGACGATGCGGCCGAGGCCATGCCCTTCGTCTCGGATCTCTCGGCCCGTGACTTCACGCTCCTGCTGCGGGCCGGCTGGATGCCGGTCGGCCTGGCCTTCGGTGCCAGCTTCGTCTACTCCCCCCGGCGTACGGCGGGAGCCGCCCTGCGCCAGTCGACGCAGAACGTGGAGCTGACCAACTACACCCAAGCCATGTACGCCGCCCGGGAGTCGGCCATGGAGCGGATGCAGCGCTCGGCTCTCGACGTGGGCGGCCAAGGCGTGGTCGAGGTCAAGGTCACCGAGGGCCCGGTCAGCTTCGCCCGCCACGCGGTGAGTTTCGTTGCGTGGGGCACGGCCGTGACGCTGGTGGCCAAGGAGCACCGTTTCGTCGAACCGCAGATGATCCTGCCCCTCGATGACGCGGTGGTCACCTTCGAGGCACAATCCCTGCGGGGCGATGGCAATGACAGTGGGGGAGGTACCGGGATGGGCGGTGGAACAAGGAGGCGCCGGTGAGCGCGCAAAGAGAGACAGAGCGTGACTGGGACGGATGGGCGCGCGCCTTCGAGTCGATCAACGGTCCCGACGCCTTCGCCGAGCTGTTCGCTCCAGGGGGCAGATTCTGCGACCCGGTGACGCCGTGGACGACCGACGTGCGCAAGGTGGCGCGCGACACCGACGCCATCTTCCCGGATTGGGCGCAGAAAGTGGACCGCATCCGAGGCGGTCAGGACTGGGCCGTATTCGAGTGGACGGGCACCGGCACCTTCAACGCCGGCGAGGGTTCGGGCGTCGCCATCACCATGCAGGGGGCGACGGTGATCGACGTCGACGCCGACGGCAAGGTCATTTCCTGGCGCGACTACCTCGACACCAACGAGCCCACCCAGCAGATCCAGACCGGGCTCGAGCGCGCCCTCGAAGGCGGCTGACCGGCTCCCCACAGACCCGAACCGGACGGGCCCGAACCGCACCCCGACCGGGTCAGGCCTGCTCCGCCACCGCCTGCACGTGCGTCATCCGGGCGTCACGCTGTTCGTCGAGGTCCTGGGCCGCCTTCTCGTCACTGGCCATCTCCGCGTCGATGTCGGCGTCCGCGAAACCGATCACGCCCATCTCCTCGAACGCCGAACGCAGCTTGGGGCCCCACAGTCCTATGTCACGCAGGATGGGCACGATGCGCATGAACAAGAAGTTGCGGAACTCGCGCAGCGATTCGCTCTGGTCGACGTAGGTCGTGAGCTCGGGCGGCAGTTCCAGGCGTTCGAAGACCTCCTCGCCCAAGAACCGGTCGCGCATGAGATAGCAGGCCTCGATGCAGAAGGCCTCGCGGTCGTCGCGCTCGGCCTGGGTGAGCTGTGGGTAGTAGTCACGCAAGGCCAGGCGGCCGAACATGACGTGACGCGCCTCGTCCTGCATCACGTAGGCGTTCAAGGCCTTGGCCAGGGGATCGGTGGCGTTGTTGCGGATGATGCCGAAGGCGGCCAGCGCCAGTCCCTCAATGAGCACCTGCATGCCCAGATACGTCATGTCCCACCGGCTGTCTGAGATGACGTCGTCGAGCAGTGCCTTCAGATGCGTGTTGAGCGGATAGACGAGCTGCACCTTCTCGTGCAGGTAGCGGCTGTACACCTCGACGTGGCGCGCCTCGTCGATCACCTGGGTCGCCGCGTAGAACTTGGAGTCGACGTCGGGGACGGTCTGGACGATCTTGGCGGTGCAGATCAGCGCGCCCTGCTCGCCGTGCATGAACTGGCTGAAGCGCCACGCTTCGACATGTCGGCGAAACTCACCCTTGCGTTCGTCGGACATCTGGTCCCACCACTTGGTGCCGAAGATGGGCAGGATCTCGTCGGGCATGCCGACCGGATTCGTGAGGTCGACCTCCTGGCTCCAGTCCAAGCGATCGCTGCCGATCCACTGGCGCCGCGTCCCTTTGTCATAGAGACGGAGTAACTGGTCGCGCCCGCCCGTGTAGTTGAAGTCGAACACGGTGGTCGCCGGGGATTCGACACCCCACCTGGGCTCGAAGGCGAGATCCGAATCGATCGACGGGCTCGTGGTCATGAAGACCCCCTTTGTCACGTCAGCGTGTTGTCCGCGTGCCACAGAAGCGTGTCACGCCTGCTGCAAGCGGCGGCATCGTCCGCGGCACGCGACGCTACCCCCTGTGCCGGGCCACGTCAGATGGGGTCCCCGCGGGGCTCAGCGAAAGTCGAACGCGACCTTGATGGCGCCGCTCTCCTTCTGGGTGGCGAGGGCGATGAACGCCTCGCGCCACTCGTCGAGGCGGAAGGTGTGGGTGAGCATCCCGCTCATGTCGACCCGCCCCTCGGAGGCCAGCTTGAGGTAGTGGGCGATGCCGTGCATGCGCACGCCCTCGACCTCCTCGACGCCGAAGGCGTTCGAGCCCACCCAGGAGATCTCCTTGAAGTAGAGCGGCGACCATTCCCAGCGCTCGGGCGCGTGCACGCCGCTCTTGACCATCGTCCCGCGCTGCTTGAGCAACCGGACGCCTATCTCCGCAGTCTGCGCGGTGCCTACCGTGTCGTAGACGACGTCGAAGCCCCCCGGATGGGCCATGGGCAATCCGCCGCCTTCGAACTTCTGGAGCACGCCACCGGACCAGTCCGCCGCTTCCTCGAGGAGCTGCTCGACGGGGAAGGGGTCGACGACGGTAGCGCCGAGCTTCTCGGCCAGCGCCTTCTGGGCCGGCCAGGCCGCGACGACCATGACCTCGACGTCGGGCCAGAGCGCTCGGATGATGGCCGTGGCGCAGCTGCCGAGGGCGCCGCCGCCATAGACCAGGACCTTGCCACCCGGTGTGGGCGGGTGCCGGGTGACCGAGTGCAGCGAGACAGCGAAGGGGTCGCCGATCACGGCCTGCTCGTCGGTCAGGTTGTCGGGCACGGGGATGAGCATCGACTCGTGCGCCGGCAGGTAGTCGGCGAAGCCGCCGGGCGCGTCCTTCGAGGTCCCCGTGTGAATGCCGGCCGCGATCGGGCCCTTGGTGAAGTGGTAGCAGAGGCTGTAGTCACCCGCCTGGCACGACGGGCACAGGGGGTCGATCCCGCGTGGCGCGCACGACAGCCACGGGTTCAGCACGACGCGCTGGCCTACCTCGAGCGTGGTGACGGCCGGCCCGACCTCCGCCACGTCGGCCACGACCTCGTGCCCGAAAACGGTCGGAAAGCTGAAGAAGCCGTTCAGCGCGCCGTCCCCGAAGTCGTCGCCGAAGTCCATGAAGACCATCTTGGCGTCGGACCCGCAGATGCCCGTGAGCCGGGTCTTGGCCACGGCCCAGTCGTCTCGTATCGGCTTCGGCTCGTCGAGCTGCTGCAGCCGCATCGGCGTACGCGAGAGGCCCACGAGGAGACGGTTGGAGTCATCCGGTGGCGTCCACTCCTCGGGCCGGACTCCGTAGAGCAGACCTTGCATGTGTCCTCCTCTTTCCTGAGACAGCTGTGGGCTATGAACCGAGACTGCCAGCGGCGAGATGGATCAGCACCACACCGCTGTTCGTGTTGTTGTTCGGGACCGAGACCTCAAGGGCGATCAGGAGCACGATCCAAGCGAACCCCAGGATGATGCCTGCCAAGGCGAGACCTTCGCCACCCTGGGTACCGGAGGACCGCCGGATCTGGGAGCGGGCCACGAAACCGAAGACGACGGCTAGCACGGCCGTGATGAAGATGATCCCGGCGATGCCGCAGACCAGTGCGGCGATGGCGAGGCCGTTCGTCTTCTTGCGGATGGCGGGGTAGGGGCTGGGCTGCCCGTAGCCGTAGGTCGGATAGCCGCCTGCGGGGTAGGGACCTGGCGCGGTCGATGCGGGCGATTGCTCGTACGCATTGGGCACAGTGGGCGGGCCGGGTGAATCGGGCTTGCCAGCCTGGGTGGACCCGGGCTCGGAACCGGCGGCCGGAGCTGGTTCGCTACTGAGCTCTGACGGGGACGAAGATCCGAACGCCGACGCCGTCGGGTCTTGCGACACCGCGCCGTCGGGGCGCGCGTCGGGTGGTCCCGTCCACAGTTCGGGCGGGTACCACTTGCCGTCAGATGCCAACCACCATCCAGGTCCTTGCGAGGTGTCGCTCATGGCGTGACCGCCCTCCCTGTGCCGGACGCAGGGAGGAGCATACGGGTCCATGTCACCGCCATCGTGACCGGCTCGTGACGCACTCGAGGTTCGTGGCTCACTCGAGGTTGGTGGCTCAATCGAGGTACGGACAGTGACGGCATCCCGATTCGCAGCAGAAGCCGCGGCGTGCGAGGAAAGCCGCTGTCAGGACGACCAATCCCGAGATCGGATCGAGGTAGGTGTCCGCGCCGGCGTGCAGGGCCGCGTCATGGGCGGCGATGACCTGGGAATATGCGGGATTGTCCGGTGCGATCCGGTCGGGATGCGGCTGCGAGAGCGGCCGATCGGCCAGGCGCCAGCCAGGTGGTGGTTCTTCGGGTGTGTCCGCGCCGCCGCCGAGCGGTCGCATGCACCGGTCCGTATCGCCCGGTCCCGCGGCGGGACCGGGCGTACGCGACTACCTCTTTGCGGTCTTCCGGGCCGGCGCCCTGCGAGCGGTCGTCTTGCGAGCCGCCGTCTTGCGCGCCGCCGTCTTCTTGGCCGGCCCGCGCTTCGCCGCGGCCTTCTTGGCCGGCGCCTTCCTGGCGGGCGCCTTGGCCGCCACCGGAGCCGAAGACTTGCCGGCAGCCGTGACCGCGGCATCCACCGTGGGGTACGCGCCCTTCACGAGCTTCGGTGCGCTCGCCGGAGCGAGCACGGCGTCCTTGAAGGCCTTCACAGGGGTGATGCGCGCCTTCTTCGAAGCCTTGATGCGAATCGCCTCACCGGTCGCAGGGTTGCGACCCATCCGCGCGGGACGATTCACTTTGACGAACTTTGCGAAGCCGGTGATGGCCACCGGCTCGCCCTTCGAGACGACGGCGGTGACCACATCGGTGAACCCGTCGATGACAGTGACGACGGTCTTCAAGTCGACGTCGGATTGGACTGCGACTGCTCTTGCTAGTTCTCGCTTGTTCATGGCGCCCATTGTGGCCGACGCGCACCCCAGAATGCACATTCTTGGGGGAAGAAATGGAATTTTTTCGACGTTCACACGGCAGAGGGCACAGACGTCAGGCCCGTTTCGTTCGTGAAAAGACGCTGCCGGGGCGAGAGCGGCGACCCTAGGGCAGCAGCTGGCCCCAGTAGGGGCGTGTCTGCCGGCTCTTCTCGAGGAGGATGATCACCGTCCCCCACGGGTCGTTGCACCAGGTCGTCTTGAGGCCTGCGACGTCCGCGATCCCGGCTGTGAGGAACTCCACGCCATGTGCCTCGAGGTCCGCTCTGGTGGCAACGATGTCGTCGCACACGATCCCGACATGGGTGATGCCCGCCCTCGTGACTGACGGCCTGTCTGCATCGGCCGTCACGATGTCGGCCGCGGGGTACTCGATCAGCTCCAGCACGCGGTCGTCCTGCGCGAACCCGACGATCGCGGCGGTTACGACGACGGGCGACGGGACGAGCTCGCCCATGTCCCGTTCGATCTGGTCGCCCTCCATGCGGTACGGAGGCGAGAGCACCTGGAGACCGAGCACGTCGCTATACCAGCGCGTGGCCGCCTTGACATCGGGCACGCAGATGGCGGAGTGGGCCAGCCCGGTCAGCACGCGGTCAGCACGCGGTCAGCGTAGGTGGAGCCAGGGGCCGGGGGGTGGTTAGGACCAGCGGGAGATCTCGTGCTGCAGGCGCTTGTTCCAGAAGCGGGCCTGGACGTTGATCCGACGGCTCACCTTGCGCAGCACGATGATGCCGAAGAAGACGAACGGCGCCAGGAACGCCGACGAGGCGCTCAGGATCACTCTGCGCATCTCTCCCCGCATGCCGAAACTCTATCGAGAGACTGCAGGTCCACAGCATCCGTGCTAGCCATGGTCAATCGCACTAGGCATGTGGGCGTGAGGGGGCCGAGATGAGCCAGGAGGGACCTCAGGGAATGAGCCCGTCCGGCGGCTCGACTCCGGCGGCCGCGAGCGGTCCCGGCGAGAGCGCGCCGCCCAAAAGACCACGTGCCCGCCGCACCAGGACGATCGTCGCCTGGGTGCTTGTGGTGCTGGCCTCGTTCCTGATTCCCATCTCGGTCATCTCGCTGTGGGCTATCCGCACGGTGACCAACACCGACCAGTACGTCGCGACGATGGCGCCGCTCGCGCGTAATCCGGTCATCGTCGACCACCTGGCGCGCAAGGCGACCGACGAGCTGTTCTCGACGCACGTGGTGCAGAAAAAGGTCAAAGAGGTGTTGCCGCCCGCAGCCAAGCCGATCGTGACCCCGATCGTGAGCGAGGTGGAGAACTATGTGTACGGGGTCGCGCTGCAGGTGTTCCAGAGCCCGAAGTTCGGCCAACTGTGGGACCTGCTCAACCGACGCTCACATGAAGCGGTCATCAACATCCTCACCGGCAAGAAGTCGCCGTTGCAACAGAGGATCGAGCAGGGCGGCAAGATCGTTGTCAACGTCACGCCGGCGCTCAACAACCTGATCCAATCGCTCGACCAGCACGGCGTCACGCTCTTCAACCCGCTCAAGCCCGTCTTGACAACGGGCAACAGCCTCGGCGTCACGATCGTCTCACAGCAGCAGGTCTCGAAGTTCTCCGGTTTCTTCAACCTCATCGTGAAGCTGAAGTGGGCCATCCCCATCATCGCGTTGGTGCTGGCCGTTCTCGGCATCCTGATCGGGGTCGACCACCGCAAGGTCCTGCTGCGGATGGCGATCGGCGTCGCGCTGGTCACCTTGTTCTTGCTCGCCGGGCTGTCCCTCGGGCGCATCACCTTCCTCAACCAGGCCTCCGGGCACCATTTCGATCGCCAGGTGGCCGGCTCCGTGTGGGACACCGTGTTGCGCTTCTTGAAGTCCGACCTGCGGTGGACGCTCCTGGCCACGGTCCTGGTCGCCCTGGCTGCGTGGGTGGCCGGCCCGGCTCGCTACGCGGTGTGGATCCGCTCGACCTGCGCCAACGGAGCCCGCTGGGTGTGGGCTCAGGCCGGGGGCGTCACCTCGGGGGCCGGCCGTGCCGCCGCCGGGTCGGAAGGAGCCCGGCGTACCGGCGGGTGGATCGAAGAGCATCTGAGCGGGCTGCGCGTGCTCGGCGTGGTGGTGGCGGCTTGTTTCCTCGTCTTCGGCGGCAACCTGACGGGGTGGAGCCTCCTCGTGATCCTGATCGTGCTGGCCGTCTATCTCGGCCTGCTCCAGCTGGTCGCGGTGTGGGCACGGCGGGCGAGCGGGTCTGAGGTCGGGTCGGGAGCGTCCTCTTGAGTCGGGTGACCTGAGCTCACGGCCCAGCCCGTAGCTCCCAGCCTCGGGGCCAGGCTGCCCCGTTGCTCCCGAATAGGACCTTTGTACCTGGTGGCGCCGCCGCTGGGTCCGCACACTGGAGCGGCAGGTGCGCGCGTGAGGCGGACCCGTGGTCGCGTGACGGATCGTGTGTGCGCAGTGAGGGGGAAGTCGAGATGGGAGTACTCGCGCTGATCGCCGAAGCCGTCGGGTTCTTCGTGGCCGGCTTCGTGTCGTGGTACACGCTGTGGCACCGCCGGGTGAGACACGCATTCGAGAAGGTGCCGGTCGCCCGCGGCCGGAGCGCATACGTGTTGCGACGCGGCGTCGTGCTCGAAGACCGTCGCGACTGATCGAGGTTGCAGTCGGATTGCCGCAGTTTCCGACCACTCCTCGTGATGACACTCGAGATGGCCGTCGATTCTTATCGGGGATTTAACGAGGACCGTTAGCCTGGCCGCCATGGCCCTGAAGTGGCGGTTCTGTCTGGTGGCGATCGTCGCCGTGGCCGTCGTCAGTGGCCTCATGCCTCACGGCGTCGTCAGTGGAACCCAGACTGCCGCATCCGAGATCGTGCAGGTGGCGGAGTCACCGCTCTCCGTACCGATCAGCTGCCTCGACGCGACCTGCGGCAAGGGCGCTCCTGCCGCCCCGGCACCCTCGCCCGGAGTCGTGCTCGCCGCCGTCGTCGGTGGGCTCGCCGCTCTGGCGCTGGCTCACTCGATCATCCGTCGCCGGCGCCTTCAGGCAGCCGTGCTTCCCGCGGGCACCCGCGACCCGCTGTTCCACCCACCTCAGTTCTCCTAGCTCGGACGTACGCCGCGCGGCCGCCCGCCCGTTCGAGGGTCGGCGTCGCGCTGGCCAGCCAGCAGCAGAGAGGCCGTGCACGCGGCCTCCCGATCGAGCCCCGAGCACGCCCAGCGTCGTTCGGCCATTCCTCAGGAGAACGTTTTCATGTCGAAGTCCAATTCCGGGTCGCGCGCCGCGCGGTCCACACTCAAGTCCACGAACAACCGGGGCAACCGGAGCAACCGGAACAACCGGAACAACCGGAGCAACGAGAAATCATCACAGCGTGACGACACCGCGCGACCTGACCCCTCGCGTGAGCGCTTTCGCCGCCGCCATCCCGTTGCGGCAGCCCTTGTGCCAGTCGGCCTCGTGGTTGCCGCCATCGCGACCATGGTCGTGATCAAGGCCACCGCGAGTCCGAGACCGGCCGCGGCCGCCTCGCACCTGAGCAGGGGAGGGTCCGCAGTGACCGGCGATCCCGGCACGAGCGCGCTGGCTCCCAACGTGGTGGAGGCGTTGGCCGTGCCGAGCGCGACACTCGACGCTGTGGGCAGCCCCGCGTCGGTCACGTTGCCCGACCGCGTCACCGGGACTTCGGTCCTGCGTGGGTCCGACGGGAAAGCCGTGATCACCTACGTGGGCGCCGAATATTGCCCCTACTGCGCCGCGGAGAGGTGGGCGCTCGCCGTGGCGCTGTCGCGGTTCGGGACTTTTTCCAACCTGTCGGGGACACATTCGTCGAGCTCGGACGTGTATCCGGACACGCAGACCTTGTCCTTCTACGGGTCGACCTACTCGAGTCCCTATCTCACGTTCCAGCCGGTCGAGGAGGCGACCAACCAACTGGTCGACGGCACCTACCAGACCCTGCAGACGCCGACGGCTGCGGAGAGCAAGCTGCTGGCCAGCTACGACCCCGAGGGGAGCATCCCGTTCATCGACATCGGCAACACGTATGTCGTGACGGGGGCCAGCTTCTCGCCACAGGTGTTGGCGGGCTTGTCCCGTTCGCAGATCGCCAGTGAGTTGGGTGACCCGTCAACAGCTGTCGCGCAGGCGATCGACGGCGCGGCCAACGACATCACGGCGGCGATCTGCAGCGTGACGGGCAACCAGCCCAGCAGCGTGTGCGACTCGCCGGCGATCCAGGCCATCGTCAAGCACCTGGGGGCGTGATGGCCACGGCCGGACCTTCGAGGCGGACCCCGGTCTGGGCGCAGATCGCCTCACTCGGCCTGTCGGTCCTCGCGGTGGCGGTCGCCTCCTATCTGACGGTGGTGCACTACGCGGACCCCGCTGCCCTGGCTTGTCCGGACACGGGCATCGTCAACTGCCAACTGGTCACCACGAGCTCGTGGTCCGTCGTGCTGGGGGTTCCCGTGGCCCTGCTCGGCCTCCTGTGGGCCCTCTTCATGACCGCCCTGTCCACACCGTGGGCCTGGCGGTCGCAGACCGAGTGGATCGACCGCGTCCGGCTCGGCCTGGCAGCGGCCGGCGCGCTCATGGTCCTGTACCTGGTCTACGTCGAGCTCTTTCGGATCGGCGCCATTTGCCTCTGGTGCACGGCGATGCATGTCACTGCGGTGTGCCTGTTCGGGGTGATCCTCGCCGCTCGGGCCAACACGAAGGACGCGACGAGGACCCGCGCCACCCGACCCGCCCGTGTGTGAGGGGCCGGACCGGGACCTCGGCCCCGGTCCGGCTGGGACTTTTGCCTCTAGATGATCGATGCGCTGCTCCACACGATGTGAGAGGCAGAGCCATGCTCCTGCGTCCGAAGGGGAGCGCAGTGGTAGGCGGGTGTCGAGGGGAGGAAGGATGGCGGTATGGGATGAGGAAGCCGGTGGCGGGACCATCGCAGTGGAGTGCGCCGCATTTCTCGAGGGAACCCTTGCGGAGTAGTGGGAGGACAAGGGGGGATTGTCGTCCCGGTCTGGGCGTGGGCGAATTTGCTGGCGCACGGGTCCGAGGACCTCATTGCCGGATCGATGGTCCACCCTGGCCGTCGTCGGCCTGCCGCGCACAGCTGGCGCGCGGCGCGTTCCTATTTGGCCTACGAGGTGTTCGACCTCCTCGACGCCGAGTTCACCTTGGCCGACATGCAGTCGAGTGTCCTCGTCCCTCTCGAGCTCGAGTTGTCGGCTCGTCCCGAAGTGAGCCGCTGGTCGCCGCGGCGCTGGGTGGACGCCGTGGACAACGCGATCCGCAACGAGTCCTCGACCTTGGGGTGCGAACCGACGATGTAGCGCAGGCCGCCTAAGACTGGCGGGCCGTCCAGCGCTCGACGATGCCGGCCAACGCTGGCAAAGGCAGGATGCCGGCGCGCAGCACGAGGTCGTGGAAGGCGCGGAGGTCGAAGCGCGTCCCGAGCTGTTCGGCGACATCGGATCGCAGGCGGACGATCTCGCGCCGGCCGACCATGTAGGCGAGTGCTTGACCGGGGTAAGCGATGTACCGATCGACCTCTGACTCCACCTCGATCCGCGGCAGTGGGGTGTGCTCCGTCATCCAGTCGACTGCCTGGTCGCGCGTCCAACCCATGGCGTGCAGCCCGGTGTCGACCACCAGGCGGCTGGCGCGCCAGGCGTCGGCGACGAAGAGCCCCATGCGCGACAGGTCGTCGCTGTAGAGCCCCATCTCGTCGGCGAGCCGTTCGCTGTAGAGGCCCCATCCCTCGGCACAGGCCGTGTCATAGAGCACCCTCCGGGCCGGCACGAGATCGGCTGACTCCATGGCGATCGTCAGCTGGAAGTGGTGCCCGGGCACCGCCTCGTGGAAGGCGATGTCTTCGGAGGCGTACCGGTGCCGCTCCTCGGGCTTGGAGGTGTTGAGGTAGTACGTGCCGTTCCGAGAGCCGTCGATGGCACCCGGCATGTAGTACGCCGCCGCCATTCCCGCTTCCTCGGCTTCGGGAACCGGTTCGACGACGCAGGGCTGATCCGGGACCACCGCGAACCAGCTCGGTGCCTCGGCCTCAGCGGCGGCGACAACACGCCGAGCGTGCTCGAGCATCTCCTCGCGACTCTCGTAGCGCAGAGATGGATCGTTGGACAGTCGATCGAAGATGTCCGTGATGTCAGTCGTGTTCCAGAGACGCTGCGCCGTCTCCTTAAGCTCCTCGTGCACCTCTTCGACGATGTGGCGACCCGTTGCGTGCAGTTCGTCGGGGGAGTAGGTCATGGACGTGTGCAACCTGGCCAAGATCGCGTACATCTGCTCGCCCCCGGGGAGGAAGCAGATGCCGGGGTGTTGGTCGTCACGAGCCGTGGGGAGAATCTCGTTCCGCAATGCCTCGCGGTAGGCGCTGAGAGCAGGGCGGACGACGTCTGCGACCACCTGCGCCAGCGAGGCTGCAAACGTCACGTCGTCTTGGTCGGGTCGGGCGATCCCGCCGAGTGCGGGGTCTTCGAGCATCACGTCCAGCTGGGCGACGGCGGAGTCGACGAGCCGGGCCACTGCAGTCCGGCCGCCGGCCGCGCCATCGCGGTGGCGCTGCGCGGCGGTCTCGAGCAGCCACGGCAGTAAATGCATCCGGGTGAGGTAGCCCTCGCGCCGTTCCTCGGTGTCGAGCTGCAGCTTGGGCAGTACGTTGAAGACCGCCCCCACCGGCGCAGCGAACGTGTCGCAGATGGTGAACTCGATAGTGGGCACGGTTGTGGCATCGGCCATCCCCCGTGCCATGCAGCGGACGAAGTCGAGGGTCTGGAATTCGGACTCCTCGAGTCCATCGGTCGGGGTCTCTGCGGAACGCCGGGCGATCGAATCGAGCGCGCGGGCCTGCGCGGCCTCTGCCTCAGTGCCGAAGTCGGGCAACAGGTTGTCGTAGCCGGGAAACCCGTAGAGCGATCCGGTCAACGGGTCGGCGTCGAGCGTCGAGGCGAGGAGCTCGGCCGCCAGGTCGTCCGCAGACATCGCCGGGGGAGGCTAGCGCGGGCGTTCCCGAGGAGTTCGCCCGTACGGCGCAGCAAGAGGCACCTTCTTCGTTGAGCGCTTGGATACGATGCCGGGACCGACGTGACGTCTGCCTAGACGGCGCAGCGCAGACTCCGGTCTAACCCTGGGGGTGGAGTGGGAAGGTTGGTCCTACGCCGACTGCTGGCCCTCGTGCCGGTGCTGCTCATAGTCTCGTTCGCTGTCTTTTTCCTATTGGCGCTCGTTCCGGGCAACCCAGCCATCACGTTGGCGGGCGGCGTGAGCGCCACGCCGGCGCAGATAGCGCATGTCACGGCCCAGCTCCATCTCAATGATCCCTTCTTCGTCCAGTACTGGCACTGGCTCGATAACGCGTTGCACGGGAACCTCGGCACTTCGCTGTCGAGCGGCCAGCCGGTGACCCAGCAGATTGAGCAGCGGTTCCCCGTCACCTTCGGCCTCGTGGTTGCTTCGGCCATCGTGGCCCTCGTGGTGGGTATCCCCGTGGGCCTGATCTCGGGTATCCGGCCCCAGGGGGGTCTCGACGGCGGCGCCCGGACGTTCACCACGCTCGGCCTCGCCGTTCCGAGCTTCTGGCTGGCGGTCATTCTGGTGTCGATCTTCGCCGTGCACTGGAAGATATTTCCGCCAACCGGATATATCTCCATCACGGCTTCCTTCACCGGCTGGTTGAAGGACGTGACGCTGCCCGCGGTGACCTTGGGCCTCCTCGTCGGCGCGTCGCTCGCCCGACAGCTGCGGGCCTCGCTGATCGACGCCCTCGACACCGCGTACATCCGGACGGCCTGGGCCAAAGGCGGGACGAGGCGTTCGGTGCTCTTCAAACACGGCCTGAAGAACGCCGCCATGCCGGTCGTGACGGTGTTCGGAATTCAGATCGGCTATCTGCTCGGCGGCGCCGTGATCGTCGAGCAGATCTTCGCCTTCCCGGGCCTCGGGCCCTACATGCTGACCGGCATCACCGAACACGACCTCCCGGTCGTTCAGGGCGTGGCTCTCATTTTCGTGTTGTTCCAGATGGCCATGAGCCTGCTCGTCGATATCAGCTACGGCTACCTCAATCCCAAAGTGAGGGTCTCGTGACGATCCTCGAGACGGAGCTGCCGGGCGACGATCCTCAGTCATTGCGCCGCTCGTGGAGCGATCACCGGCTCTTGTGGAAGTTCCTCACGCGCGTCGGTGTGGTGCTGGGCCTGGGTTGGCTGGTCCTCGTCACGGTGGCGGCGATCTTCGCCCCCTGGATCGCCCCTTACGATCCCAACGCACAGAACCTGGCCAACACGAACGCCGGCATCAGCGCCAGCCACTGGCTCGGCACCGACGATCTCGGTCGCGACGTCCTCTCGCGTTTGATCTATGGCGCCCGCATCTCCATGGAGATCACTTTTGAGACCGTGATCATCGCGCTGGCACTGGCGCTGGTCATCGGGCTCGTGGCCGGTTTCCGCGGGGGCCGCATCGACTATCTGCTCATGCGCGGCGCCGATGCCGGCCTGGCCTTCCCTCCTCTCATCCTCGCCCTGGCCGTCGTGGCCGTGCTCGGGAGCGGAGTGAACGACGTCTCCCTCGCCTTCGCCCTCGTCTTCGCGCCCGGCTTCGCTCGCTTCATCCGCGGCCAGACCCTGGCCATCAAAGAGGAAGCCTTCGTCGAGGCCTCCACGTCCATCGGCACGTCACCTACCCGAATCGTCGTGTCGCGGATCCTTCCCAACGTGCTGACCGGCCTCGCAGTGGGCATCGCGATCGCCCTCGGGGCGGCGCTGTTGACATCGTCGGGGCTGAGCTTCCTCGGCCTGGGGCCGCCCCCTCCCGCAGCCAGCTGGGGTTCGATGCTCGAGGAGGCGTACAACACCGCGCTCTTCACACACCCGTGGTCCCTCGTCCCATCCGGTCTCATCATCGCTTTGACCGTGCTCGCCTTCAACACACTGGGCGACGCCCTGCGCGACACCGTGAGTGGCACGGCGACCAAGGGTCGGGGCCGCCAGGCCCAACGTGGCCTCACCGCGGTGACGCAACACGCCAAGAAGGCTCGGGCCGCCGAAGCGCCCGAGCCCGACGGCCCGGCCCTCTTGGAAGTACGCGCCCTGTGCATCGAGTTCGACACCGAGACCGGCCCCGCCCGCGTCGTGGACGAGGCCTCTTTTGACGTCGGTCGGGGACAAATCGTCGGCCTGGTGGGCGAGTCGGGCTGCGGCAAGACGGTGAGCTCACTCGCCATCTTGCGCCTCTTGTCCTCACCACCAGCGCGCATCGTCGGCGGTTCCATCCGTTTCGAAGGCCGCGAGCTGCTCGACGCCGACTTCAACGAGCTGCGAAGGATCCGCGGGCGTGACATCGCCATGGTCTTCCAGGACCCGCTGGCCAGCCTCGATCCGTCCTTCACGATCGGCTCGCAGCTCACCGAGGCCATGCGCCTGCACGAGAAGCTGAGCCGTTCGGCGGCGCGGGCGCGGGCCGTCGAGCTGCTGACGAGCGTGAACATTCCTGACCCCGCCCGGCGTCTGTCGGCGTACCCGCATCAGCTCTCGGGCGGTATGCGCCAGCGGGTGATGATCGCCATGGCGCTCAGTTGCCGGCCGCGCCTGCTCATCGCCGACGAGCCAACGACGGCCCTCGACGTGACGATCCAAGCCCAGATCGTCGAGTTGCTGCGGGAGCTGCGCGAGAGCATGGACCTGGCGGTACTCTTCGTCACCCACGACCTCGCCCTCATCTCGGAGATGTCCGACGAGATCGCCGTGATGTACGCCGGCGAGGTGGTCGAGCAGGCGCCCACGGCCGAGCTCTTCGCGCGTCCCCGTCATCCGTACACGGCCGCCCTGCTGGCTGCCTCGCCCGGTGCCCGCCTGGCGGATGGACGCCCGGCGCTGCTGGCAGGCCAGGTGCCCCAGGCCGGCCAATTCCCCGCTGGCTGTCGCTTCCACCCGCGCTGCAGCTTCGCCGAGGACGCCTGCCGGGACGAGCCCGTGGCGCTCGAAGTGGTGAGCGTCGGCCACCAGTGCCGGTGCCGCCGCACCGACGAGCTGGCGTTGCCGGGCGTCGGCCTGGCTTCGACCGTGCCCATCGGTGCGGACGAGACGGGCACCCGGTGACGGTCGCGGTGCCGCCGGACACGTCGTCCGCCGTGCCCTCGGGGAACCCGGTGGCCGAGCTGCGGGGCGTGTCGTGCCACTTCACGGTCCGGCTTCCGGGGCGAGGCAAGGCCACCGTGCATGCGGTGGACGACGTCGACCTCGCCGTGGCGCGAGGTACCACGCTCGGCCTGGTCGGCGAGAGCGGGTCGGGCAAGTCGACCCTGGCCCGAGTGCTCCTCCGTCTCATCCCAGCCACCGCCGGCCGGGTGCTGCTGGGCGGGGAGGACATCACCGATGTCAAGGGAGCGCGTCTGCGTGCCCTGCGTCGAAAGATGCAGCTGGTCTTCCAGGATCCGTACTCCTCGTTCGACCCGCTGGCCACGATCGGCGCGAGTGTGGGCGAAGCTCTCTCGGTCCACACCGAACTGGGACGCCCTGAACGCGACCGCCGCGTGGCCGAGTTGCTCGACCAGGTGCGGTTGCCAACGGCGTTCGCCCGCCGCCACCCCCGTCAGGTGTCGGGGGGCCAGCTCCAACGGGCGGCCATCGCGCGAGCGCTCGCCACTGAGCCCGAGATCCTGGCGCTCGACGAGCCACTCAGCTCACTGGACGTCGCGACCCAGGTACAGATGGTCGAGCTCCTGGCCGAGCTTCAGGACCGGCTCGGCATCGCCTATCTCTTCATATCGCACGACCTGAACCTGGTCCGCACCCTGAGCGACCAGGTGGCGGTGATGTATCTCGGCCGGGTCGTGGAGGAAGGCCCCGTCGACGCTCTCTACACGACGCCGCACCATCCGTACACGCAAGCGTTGCTGTCCGCCTCACCCACGATGGACCCGAGACGACGGCGCCAGCGCATCGTGCTCGAGGGCGACATTCCCTCCCCGCTCGACCCACCGAGCGGCTGCCGCTTCCGCACGCGCTGCCGGCACGCCATGGACGTGTGCGCCACGGCGGAGCCGGCCGCCAACGTGGTCGACGGGCTCACGGTGCGTTGCTACCTGACCGGCCCAACAGGGCGCGGGTAAGGGGTCGAGGGTGGATCCGATCGGCTGCGGCAACCCGTCCGCTGCAGGGTGCTGGACAACGTTACGGAATTGTTGCAGGCTACGGGGGCTGCAGATGTCGCGGCGGCGTTCGGCGCATAGGCCGGCTCGCCAACGCACACGAGATCAGGCGGCGGATTGGGGGGAAGTGTTGGCGTCGTTTGGCGCGCCGGGTCCAAGTGAGCCTCGCGCGGATCGTCGATGGCCGGCGCGCCGCGCCGGTCGCCGGACTCAGCTCATCACAGTCAGCCGGTGCCCCTTGCCCCGATTTTCCCGTAACGCGCGGCCCGCGCCGGTAACGCGCGGACCCGAACAAGAGCAACAACCGGAAAGTGCAAGAAGAAAGAGGGATGGAGACGACCATGAGAACGACGACCACACGGGCGGCCCGCTGGATCGCGATGTGCGTACTGGCGACCGGGCTGCTGCTTGGGGCCCAGGCGGCCACGTTCGGAGGTCAGGCTGGTGCCGCTTCGAGCGGTGGTGGCGTTCTGACGGTTGGCTACGACTTCTTCTCGGGCATCAACCCGGTTCAGTTCGACCCGGCCCAGTTCAACAGCAGCGCGTGCTGCTTCGACTACGACTGGCCCATTTACGCGGGCCTGCTGCGGGAGACGACCAGTGGCGCCTACGTGCCCGACTTGGCCTCGAGCGTGACGATTCCGAACTCGACGACGATCGATGTCCAGGTGCGACCCGGCCTGGTGTACTCCAACGGGACCCCACTCAACGCCGCCGCGGTCAAGGCAGGCTACGAGCGGAACCTCTCGAACCCGAACACGGGGGCCAGCACCGCGGCCTTTCAGGCTCTCTCCTCCATAGACGTCACCGGGCCCGAGTCGCTGGTCCTGCACTTCTCGCAGCCCGTGGCCAGCTCCTTCTATCCGCTCCTGGCCGACCAGGAGTCGTTCATGGCGATCTCGACCGGGCCGAGCACCGGCATCCCGAACACCAACGTGATCGGGGCCGGTCCCTTCGTGCTGAAGAGTTACAGCCCCGGGAAGGTCGTTCTTGTCAAGAACCCCAAGTATTGGGACGCCAAGGCCATCGCCCTGTCGGGTATCACCTTCGTCGACGTCCCGACGGGACCGCAGCAGCTCAATGCGCTCGAGTCCGGCACGGTAGACGTGGAGGGAATCCCAGACGCCGACTTGTCGACCGTGAAGAACCTGACCAGCATCGAGACCAACTCGACCTTCCCGGATGCCAACTACTTCTTCGTCCCGGTCTGTAAGTCGTCCGGACCGCTGGCCAACCTCAAGGTTCGCGAGGCTCTGAACTACGCGATCAACCGGGTCGCCATCAACAACGCGCTGCTCTTCGGCAAGGGCCAGCCCGCCTGGAGCATCTTCCCCGAGGGGTCCAACTACTACGACTCGTCGCTCACCGGCTACTACGCCTACAACCTGAAGAAAGCCAAGGAGCTCCTGGCCCAAGCTGGCTACCCGCACGGATTCTCCACCTCGATCATGGCGCTACCCGAGAGCGACACCGACCAGTTGGCAACGGTGCTCCAAGCGCAGTGGAAACAGATCGGCGTTTCGGTACAGATCGTGTCCACCTCGAACTACGTGACGGATCTGTACCAGGACCACAAGGCAGCCATGGGGCTGAACCCGTCGGGCCTGCCCGGCATCGAGAAGCTGACGACGCAGTTCGTTCCGGGCAGCGTCGGTGACATCTGCAACTACAACAACCCAACACTCAACGCCATCACGAACGAGATTCAGGCCTTGCCACCGAGCAGCCCGAAGCTCAAGAGCGAGTGGATCGCAGCACAAGACTTCGTCATCAAGAACGCACTCGGCTTTTACGTCGACTACTCGCCCAACGTCACCGGGGCGACCAAGTCGGTGAAGAACCTTCAGGTCATCCCGTACGTAGGTGGCGTGCTCAACTACTGGGAGGTCTCGGTATCGGGTTGAGGCCCGGCCGAGCCCCCCGCACGGAGGATCCACGTCGTCCAACTACGTCATTGAGTGGAGATGACTGCTTCAGCCTCCTCTTCGGGATCGACAAAGGGCACTCCGTCGACCTCGACTGTGACAGTCTCGATGGTCCCCGTGAAGCGGGAGGATGGATCGATATCCTCCGCGACCGGGAGGCCACTGGTGTAGCCGCAGGTGATTCCGGCTCCCGTGAGCGAGAACCGTCCGGGCGTGAACCTCTTGATGCTCCCCTCGGCGATCACGGCGCCGTCCGCCACCAGACGGACTCGTCCACGGTGTTCGCCCGTCTTGGCGAATTCGAAGATCCACTCGTGCGGACCAGGCTCGAGTGAGACAGGCCCGGACAACCGATCGGGTTCTGTCGCGGCCCTCGTGTGGACGTAGTGCAACCGGCCGTCTTGCACATAGATGCACCAACCGCCGAGGCGAGAGCCCTGCGAGAGCAGCACCCCGCTCGCCGCTGGAGCGGCAAGGTTCACGCGGGTCACCACCCGGTGTGTTCGGTTCTTGACATTGACCGCCATGAGCTCTGGGACCTGAGCTGCATCTGGGTAGTACACGTAGCGATCCCGATCCGGCACGCTGAGCTTTCGCTCCCCGACGAGAGCCGGAAGCGGTCTTGGGTCCAATGGGAGCACTTGGTATCGCTCCGCGCACACCCACCACTGGTCGATCATCTGTCGCAGGCGCTCGGGTTCTGCCGCGGCCAAGTCATGGCATTCCGAAGGGTCACGTACCATGTCGTAGAGTTCCCAGGTGTCGGCGTCGATGCCTGGGTCGGTTTGCATGATGGGGTGGTACGTGACCGCTTTCCAGCCCTCGTGGTAGAGCGCTCTGCAGCCGAACATCTCGTAGTACTGAGTGGTGTGACGATCAGGCGCCGACGGATCAGCGAGAGTGCCAGAGAAGCTCGTTCCCTCGATGGGTCGCTGGATGATGCCGTTGATGGCGTCCGGAGCCGTGAGACCCACGACCTCGAGAACCGTGGGCACGAAGTCCACGGCGTGAACGTACTGCCGACGAAATCCTGGTTCTGTCACCCGTCGCGGCCAATGGACGATCAGCGGGTCGGCGACACCGCCCTCGTGCACCTCTCGCTTCCAGCGGCGAAACGGCGTGTTGCCTGCGATCGTCCAGCCCCACGGATAGTTGTTGTGCCACAGAGGACCGCCAATTTCGTTGATGTGGGCGAGCGCCTCCTCCAGCGGCGTCGGCACCCCGTTCCAGGCACGGACGTCGTTCATCGATCCGGTCGGTCCACCTTCGGAGCTCGCCCCATTGTCAGACAACACGAAGAGCAAGGTGTTCTCGAGATCGCCGGTCCGGCGCAGATAGTTGACGAGCCTCGCGACCTCATGATCGGTATGGCTCAAGAACCCCGCGAAGGCCTCCATGTAGCGGGCATACAGTCGGCGCTCGTCAGCCGACAGGGAGTCCCACGCGGGCACCCAGTCGGGGCGGGGCGAGAGTTCGGTTCCCGCGGAGAGGACCCCTGAAGCGATCTGACGGTCCAAGGTCGCATCGCGCCAGACGTCCCAACCCTCGTCGAACGCCCCCTGGTAGCGCTTGATCCATTCACGTGGTGACTGGTGGGGTGAATGGCACGCGCCCGTGGCGAAGTACAAGAAGAAGGGTTTGTCGGGATCGGCGACGCGCAGGTCTCGGACACAACCGATTGCTCGATCCACCAGGTCTGAAGTCAGGTGGTATCCCTCTTCGGGTGTGTACGGGGGGTCGACGTAGTGATTGTCGTGGATCAGGTTCGGTACGAACTGATGGGTTTCGCCCGACATGAAGCCGTAGAAACGCTCGAAGCCCCGCCCGAGGGGCCAGCGTACGCGACTGGCCCCGGAATGAAGCTCGTCCTCCGGCGTGAGGTGCCACTTTCCGATGGCGAATGTGGCGTAGCCCTGTTCGACGAGCATCTCGGACAGGAACCCGTTCGCAAAGGGGATCCGAGCGTTGTAGCCAGGGTAGCCACTCGCGATCTCGATGACCCGACCCATCCCGTTCGAATGGTGGTTCCGCCCGGTGAGCACGCACGACCGAGTAGGCGAACAGAGGGCGGTGGTGTGAAAGTTCGTGTAGCGCAATCCGCCAGCGGCGAGCCCGTCGAAGGTCGGGGTGGCGATGTTCGAGCCGAAGCACCCCAGTTGGGCAAACCCGACATCGTCGAGAACGATGATCGCCACATTCGGCGATCCGGCCGCGGCCCGATCGGGCTCGGGCCACCAGGGACTCGACTCGTCGTGATAACGGCCGATGACGCCGCCGAATTGATAGTCACGTCGCACTCAGGACTCCGATCTCGGGCACAGATCCCGTCCGGTAGTGCGAGAGAGCCTCGCTCTACCCAACCGAATGGTCAGACGTTGTCGGATCACCGGAAGGTTACGCGCGCTCGCTCAGATGAGGAGAGCTTTGAAGGTATGCGCGATCCGAAAGCTCGCAGAACCTTGTTATCAGATTGACGGAGAGCTCTTTCCGGATCGCTCTTCGGATCGGGCGCTGGGCGGGCTGATGTAGTACGAGCAGACGCGGACATCTGGGGCTACTTCTGGGCCCTTGTGATCACCGTTGCCCGGCAGCGTGTTCGGTCTCACCGCTCCGTTCGCCCCCCTGTCGTTGCCGAATTGGCGCGCTCTCCATCCCTCAACAAAGGAGTGGCACACGCACGCGTCGGCGGCTGATCGAGCCTCCGTGTCGGGGAATTGATGTATCCGAGCGATTGTGCGCAACGATTCGATGGTCGCTCACGCACGGTGAGCAGGGTTGTTCGCGGTTTCACAACGGAAGCACAACCCGCCTCGCCACGTCCGCGCGCACCGTATATTGTCGAGTTATTGGCTCAATGCAGGAGGTTATGGCGACTCTCTTGCCAGGCGGTGAAGCATGAACAGTGGCCACAGATCAGAGCGAGCGTTGAGTTTCTTGGCCGCGCCATCCGCACACGTCGCATGGCGAACTATGCGCGGGTTCGCACGGACGCGTGCTCACACCTTTGCCCTCCTCGCAACGCTCACACTCGTGGCCGGCGCGGCCGGCGTCCTCGTTGATGCCCAACCGAGCGGCGCCTCGGTCGTAACCGTGGGTGGTCAGGTGGTGGTGGTCTCACCGCCCTCCGAAGTCGCAAAAGGCGTCGACTCGAGCACTTTCGATATCCACCTGTTCACAGAACGGACCGCGTTCACGTTGCCGGAGTCGCTCCCAGTCGACGTGACGCCCGGCGGCACATTCCCGATGCAATGGCATACCGGCGATCCCCTCTCGCCGAGCGACCTGGCGGCCGGGACACCCGTCGACAGCTACTTCATGTGCTCGAACCCGCCCGGGGATTCGCGGGCCTACAACTACTTCGCGACAGTGAGCTTCAGTACACCCATCCTGGGCGTCATCATGACGGGGGCCACAATTGAAGCAACAGATCCAACAGTGGGCGTGCCCGGAACGGACTACGCGTTCAACGTCGACAACCCAGGGTTAAATGCGGGGAACTCGCCCGATCCAGGCAATCCCGACGGGTTCGAACTTACGAACCCCTCAGCCATCCACGTGTCACTTCTAACGGACGGCGGTATCGATTGTGTACGGGTCATCACGGCAGCATCGCCGTCGACGAGTCCCGGCACGGTCGGTGGTACGTCCGGATACACCGAGGTCGCCTCCGACGGAGGTCTCTTCGACTTCGGTAACCCGTTCTACGGATCGATGGGAGGGCGCCCGCTCAATGACCCAATGGTCAGCGGAGCGCAGGTCACCGGACAGCCGGGCTATTGGACTGTCGCCTCGGATGGAGGAATCTTCTCCTTCGGCGACGCCGGGTTCTACGGCTCGATGGGTGGCCAACACCTGAACGCCCCGATCGTCGGCATGGCCTCCACTCCCGATGGGCTGGGCTACTGGCTGGTGGCCTCCGACGGTGGCATCTTCGACTATGGCGACGCCGGGTTCTACGGCTCGCGGGGTGGCAAACACCTGAACGCCCCGATCGTTGGCATGGCCTCGACACCGGACGGGAAGGGCTACTGGCTGGTGGCCTCCGACGGCGGCATCTTCACCTATGGCGACGCCGCCTTCTTCGGCTCCACCGGCAGTCTCCGGCTCAACAAGCCCGTCGTCGGCATGGCGTCGACCCCCGATGGGCTGGGCTATTGGCTGGTGGCCTCCGACGGCGGCATCTTCGACTACGGGGACGCCAGTTTCTACGGCTCCATGGGGGGCAAGCCCCTGAACGAACCGATGGTGGCCATCGAGCCCACCGGTGACGGGCTGGGCTATTGGACCATCGCCTCCGACGGCGGAGTCTTCTCCTTTGGGGATGCCACGTTCTTGGGCTCCATGGGGGGCAAGCCCCTCAACGAACCCGTCGTCGGAGATTTCTAGCTCAAACGCCCTCCGTCGTCAGCCCTTGGTGGTGCTGATCACCTTCTTGGTTGAGGGAGGGCAGCGCACGTTGGTCCCCGTGACGTTGACCTCCGCGGACCCGAACTGGTTCTGATCGAACACGTTCGGCGGGAATCGGCTCAGGTGCCAACGAACTCTTCGAGGGCCCACTCCACATAAGAAGAGGGGAACCTCGAAAGAGAGGTCGTGCCTGGAACGTCGGCTATCGACTCAGCAGCCGAATTTGCGTACTGGCGGGCAACCTCGACGACATCGTCGATTCGGCCGGATTCGAGGATCATTCTCGACGCCTGTTCTAGGTCGGTGACCTGCCGGCGGACCAAGAGGGTGCGGAGGTCTCCTGCCCTGGGATGGGCCAGCTCTAAGAGGGCGGGCATGGTGAGCACACCGCTTCGCAAGTCGACTCCCACCGGCTTGCCCAGACGATCAGGGTCGCCGATCAAGTCGAGTACATCGTCGATGAGCTGGAACGCCATCCCGAAGTTTCGTCCGAACTCGCCGAAACTGGCGACGTGCTCATCAGGCAACGCTGCACTGAGCGCTCCCACGCGACATGAACAGGCGAAGAGCGCAGCTGTTTTGGCGCCGATCGTAAAGAGGTATCGGTCAATCTCCTGATCGATATCGAACAAATGCTGCGTTTCGGTTGCCTGACCTACACACAGCAAGGCGACCGTGCGCGCTACATCGGAGGCTACTTGCTGCCCAGCCGCGGCGGCTTCGGCTGCCGCGCGCGCCATCAGGTAGGTTCCCGCGAGAAGTGCCTGGTTTTGACCCTCGACTGCATTGATAGTCGGGGTCCCCCTACGAGTCTGAGCTTCGTCGAAGATGTCGTCGTGAACCAAAGAGCCGACTTGAACCAGCTCTACCGCGACAGCCGCAGCGACGACTCGGGGATCGAATACACGCCGAACGTCGGCGACAGCGATGGTCAAGGCAGGACGAAGGCGCTTGCCACCACTACCCACCACTCGGAGGCACGAAGTCGTCAGGTCTGGTGCGCCGACCCTGCAGGTTGCCGCGAGTCGGTCACTTACCGTCGCCAGATGCTCGGCAAGATCCGGTGGTCCCAAAAGGTCGAGCGGTGACGACCGCACGTCATGACGCTACCGCGGCAGCCTCGGGAACGAGCGCCCGCGAGTCGAAGTGCGCAGAAACGCGAGGACGATGGCTGCTTAGCGGGCGATGAGGCGCTCAAGCGACTTGGCCTCGAAATCGGCAAGCCACGCGTCTGGCATCCGTAGATTCGACCAAAACCGGTACGGATCTGCGAGCCCGATCTGGTGGTCGAGCCAGATGGTGAGAATCACTCCGTGGCTGACAATGATCAGGTCGTCCTCCGGGGAATCAACATCGGTCCCCAACAGAGCGAGTCGGGCGACCACATCCTCACGACGTTCCCACCCGTGGACAGCCTCTCCTTCCAGATAGCTTGCAGCCGCCTTCGCGTGCTCCTCGACCGTGGGGTACCACGGTTTCTTCACTTCAGTCAGCTCTTCTCGGACCCGTAAGGAGACCGAGGGAAGTGCAAGCGCTGCGGTTTCAGTGGCTCTGCGCTCCGGACTCGTCCACACGGTGGCGGTCTCATATGCGCTGGCGAGCGACCATCCGAACGCAGTTGCATTGCTCCGACCTTCATCGGTCAGCGGCCAATGAGTGGCCGGCATTCCATCAGTCATGAGCGGCTCGGCATGCCGCAGAAGGATTCTGCGCGTCACGGCGCTTCATCCTCGCGCCGCAACACGGTGGTGGGCCGACCCTTCGCGGAGTAGGGCGACAAGCGTCCAGTTGGGGGTGACCCAGTACGCCAGCCTGGGGCCTGATGAGAAGCCAAGTCCCTTGAGCTTCCCCCGCTCCAGCGGACAGTTACTGTTGGTTGCTGATCATGCCGCGTGAGCGGCTTCGTAGTCCACGGGACTGAGCATCTGGCAGTAGCTGTGGCGACGACGCGGGTTGTACCAGACCTCGATCCATTCGAAGATGGCCTGGGCCAGTTGCTGGCGGCTCTCCCAGCGGTGTTCATCGAGCAGCTCGAGCTGGAGCGTGCCGAAGAAGCTCTCGGCCACCGAATTATCGAAGCAGTCACCGATCGATCCCATTGACCCGAGCAGGCCGGCGCCGCGCAGGCGTCGCCCGAAACCTCACGAGGTGTAGGTCGACCCGTGGTCGGAATGCGCGATGGTCTGGCCTGGTGGTGGACGACGGCGCCAGAGGGCCATCTGGAGGGCGTCGACGGCGAGCTCAGAACGCATGTGATCGGCGATCGACCAGCCCACAACGCGCCGGGAGAAGGCGTCGAGGACGACGGCCAGGTAGGCCTTGCCGTTCTCGGTCGGGTGCTCGGTGACGTCCATCACCCACAAGCGATCGGGCTCGGTGGGATCGAAGGCCCGCTCGACCAGGTCGTCGCAGGGCTCAGCACCGAGGTCCCGACGGGTGCACCCTCCCCGTCGACGCCGGTGAATGCCGGCAATCTGCGCCTGGCGCATCAAGCGTTCGGCCCCTTTGCGCGAGCAGTGAACGTCCTGGCCGAGTTTCAGCTCGGCGTGGACCCGAGGCGAGCCATGGGAACGACGGCTCATGGTCCAGATGTCGACGATGGTATTGGAGAGATAGGCGTCGTCGAGGTCCTTGGCCCGCACGGGCTCGGCCTGCCGCGAGTAAAACCCCGACGTCGACACCCTCATCACTCGACAGCAGGCCGCGACGGGCAGGTCGGCGCAGGCCCGAGCGATGAAGGTGTACGTCATTTTGGGCCCGGCAGCGTCTCCTTGGCGAAATACGCGGCCGCCCGCCGGAGGATCTCTACCTCCATCTGGGCGGAGCGCAGCTCACGACGAAGACGCACCAACTCGGCCCGCTCGTCGGTGTTGAGGTCCTCTCGCGCGCCGTCGTCGATGTCGTCTTGCTTCATCCACCGACCCAGGCACGACGTGGCGATGCCGAGATCGGCAGCCACCTTGGCGACGGGTTGGTCACCGGTCCGGGCCAGTTCGATCGCCCGCTGGCGGAACTCGTCTGGATAGCGCACTGGCATGAGGACATCCTTCCAAGCGACGCCTCTCGGCGTCTCATGTTCGGTGTCCGCCAAGGCGGGGGAAGCTCACCTATGGACGACTAGGCATTGTGCTTACCATGAACTTGATCGACGAGGTTTGGTCGATCAGAGCGAAAGCCTCAGCAAGGGAGGAGCTATGGCTGATGAAGTAGACGTCTACACCGCCGTGGACTCCAGTGCGAAATGGCCGTTGCCGACCTCAGCACCATTGAGCAATTACACACGGACAAGTTCGTCGGCGCTTTCGACGCCACGGTTGTCGACAAAGAGAACGGTAAGCCTCACATAGTGAAGCGCATGGACCGCCCGCGTGTCCGGGTCATCCCGGAGGTCTTCGGTGGCGGACGGTTGCCGAGAAAGGAGCTCAAGGACGCGGCAAGCGAGCTGACATCGAGCGACGCAGGCCTCATCGTGGTTGGCGACCCGACGGTTGAGAACGGTATCAATGAAGCCCTCAAGGGCGCAGTCAAGGTGGTGAAGCACTCCATGGATGCAACGACCGACGAGATTGCCTCCGAACTGCAGGAGGCGCTCAGCGCTTGACGATGGCAGCGCCGCAACCAATAAGGATCGCATAGCTGAGCTTGCTACCCCAGCGTCAACAGTCGTTTCCAGTAGCGTCTGCCCGTGGCGACGTCTCCCTTTATAAGAAGGCTCCGAGACCTCATTGGGAACGAGCTTCTCGTGCTCCCTTCCGCCGCCGTTGTCCCGAGGGATGATCGCGGCAGAGTGCTCCTCGTCCGACTCATCGACAGTGGACTTTGGGCAACTATCGGTGGAGCGATCGAACCCGATGAGTCGCCACACGAGGCTGCCCTCCGTGAAGCCGAAGAGGAGGCTGGCGTCAAACTAGAGCTGGGACCGATTCTGGCCGTGTTAGGTGGGCCTGAGTATCGGTTGACCTATCCAAACGGGGATCAAACCTCATATGTCGTCACGGTATTCGATGCCACGGTTGTCGGGGGAACACCGACCGCAGATGGCGATGAAACATCGGCCGTTGAGTGGTGGGACCACAAGGGACTGCCCCGTGACAAGATGAGCACCTTGACGCGAGCGATTCTCAGAGACGTTGGAATCACCAACGAACCCATTCGCGCTTGAGGCTCCTAGGGCGTCCCGTCCGCCGGAACGGTTAGACAGTCCGGCAACTTAGGGCTACCCCGACCCGCCAGCGAGGCCCGAGGGTACGCTCCCGCGATGATCGACAGCTCGATGGCGTTGTCGGACGGTCGGACGCTGGCTTATACAGACTGTGGCGATCCAGACGGGCCCCATGCCATGTACTTTGACGGCGCGCCGACAAGTCGGCTGGACCTTGTCCCTTTTGAGAGAGACTTCGCATTGTCGGGGGTGCGCGTAGTACCACCCGACAATGCGGGTTACGGGCAGGGGGGTCCTCACCCCCTCACTCCGCCGCGTACTCGCCGACTGGCCGGTCGATGTCGCCGCACTGGCCGATCATCTCGGACATGACCGCTTCGCCGTCATGGGTCTTTCGTCCGGTGGGCCATATGTGATCGCGACTGTCGAAACCGGCTACCAGGGCATGGCATCGGCCAAGGCATTTCATGCTCCTCGGCCGGCTTTTGTGAGGCGGTCACATCGCAGGATCGCTTCATCTATCTCCATAATCCGGACGAACCGCCGAAGCTTCCGGTCCTCTGTGTCGCGATTGGTGGCAAGCGAATCACGATTTGAACGCTGGAGGGGACCGGATGGCACCGAACGGAGTTCCACCCTGCGGCACTCCGGTGATACTCCGACGGTCCTAGGTCCCAGGTGCGGGGAAGCCGTAGAACGGCGGTTGGCGGCCGCTTAGCGCAGTATGGATGGGTTGCCCGACACTGCTCCTGACGGGCGATGAGGAGTGTGCCAGTTCCGGTCCTGTCGAAGAGGCAGCGTCGCCTGTCCCGGGAATCACAGCCACTCCGAAGGGATACGTCACACCGCCCACGGAGGCTGGAGACCTCAGCCCTGAAAAGACGCTCATTGTGTTCGACGCCCCGTTGGCCACATAGAGCCATCTGCCACTGAGTCCCAGGGCGTCCGGATACGCTCCCGTCTGGACCACCCCCGCCACGGACAAAGACGGCAGATTCAAGAGCAACACGTCGCCGGAGCCTGCGGCAGCAACATAGGCAGTCCTCCCGTCGGGTGAGATCGTGATCGCATCGGGAGTGCAGCCTGGGTCGCCCTGCGTCTGGCACACGAGGCTGAAAGCGGTGCCGACGTGGTCGGTCGCCAGGTTGATCGGGATCACGGTCGCGCCTTCAGCGTCGAGCACATAGGCCCGCTTGCCGTCAGGAGCTATGGCAATGGCTCTCGGCGCGGTACCTGGGAGAGCGATGGGCGTCTCGGCCAGCGGTGGCCACGTGGTGAGATTTACGGGGGTGATTTCAGCGGAACTCAACGAAGCGACGTACGCCATCGTGCCAGCGGGGTTGATCGCCAGCGATTCAGGATTCAGGCCGACGTCCACGGGTGCCGACACCACATCGGTGGTGAGGTCGATCTCGCGGATCTGATGCCCCGGCCTGCTAGCTGTGCCTTGGAGGGTGACGACAGCGTCACCGCCCCCCGGCGAAAGAGCGATGGCCAGCGGTCCTTTCCCGACCGCAATGGGGTGGCCGGGTGTGCCTGTGGACAGGTCCACGGGGGTGACGGTGCGCGCCGGCTCGTCGTAGTAGCCGTAGTCCGCGATATAGGCCACATCGGTACTGGGGTCGATGGCGATACCCGTGGGGCCGCTCCCGACATTCGCGATGGTGCCCGCGAACGTCGCCCCGACATACATCGACAGAGATGCCAACTCGCTGTTTGTTACGTAGGCCATTGGCCGCGCCGAGGTTGCGGCACCCGCCTCAGCTGCACATAGGGCGAGGCTCCCGATCAGTGCCCCCGCCAGTGCGGCGGACGCCACGCTTCTGGTCCCCCACTGGATGGTCTTGCCCAATCTCCTACTCCTCGACTCCGGCGCGGGCCTCCGACCGTCATCTGTCGGCTGGCGCCGCGCCCCCTGGAATGAAGCCGAACATAGCCGATGAGGCTTTTTCGTGAGCCGACGTTAGGGCGAGCCGACATTGAAATGTTGGGCAAGAAGGTCTCCGGCCGAGCGCGAGCGAGGCGAGTGAGCGACGCCGACGGCTACTTCGAACAAGATGTCACGACGCTTGTGGGCGCCGACGGGTACGTGCGCTACATCGCCGAGAGTGAGGCGCCAGGGACCTTCGGCCAAGAGCGGAGTTTCAGCTCAACGTAGGGTGTCACGTATGTACGGAGGCCTGACCGACCGAGCCTGCCGAGTGCTCTTGGAGATGCGAAGCGAGGCCTTTCTTCTGGACCATGATCACACCGGTACCGAACACTTGCTTATTGCGATTGCCGAGGTCAATGACGAGGTGGCTGTTCCGATCCTGCGCCGCTTCGGCGTGACGGCAGAGAGGATCCGACGAGAGGTCCAGACCCTCATAACTCCAGGAATCGACCTAGCCAGCGAGTGGACCACGATCGTTCTCAGGGCCCCTGGACCCGACGAAGAAGTGGTCGAAGAACAAACGGCGCCCGACTCGGTTGCGACTCCGAGGGAATTCACGCCGAGGCTAACGAAATGTCTCATGCGCCTCGCTCCCTTTGAGGCCCGAGAGCTGGGCGACCGTTACGTCGGACCCGCACATCTGCTGCTGGCTGTCCTCAGGGAAGGGAACGGCGTGGCGGTCCAAGCGCTCCAGAATCTCGGCGTCGACACCGCCGAGCTAATGAGGGCGCTTTACGAAAAGATCGCCGAAGATCCCGAAGCGGGCGATGCAACAGCTCCGGAGCCAAGCGAGGAAGAGCGTCAGGCCGCACTCGAAATGCGGCGGATGAGGGCGCATTCCCGTATGAACCCCGAGGATCGAGTGGTCTTCACGTCCGATGACGCCACTCGCGTCTTTTGCGTGCTCGACGGCATAGAGCGGCTCTACAACTCTGAGCAGCGTCAAGAGGTCATCGAACAGGTCACCTGGCCCCTCACGGAGTCGTTTACACGGAGGGCCGGCAACACGAGTCGATTCACCTCAGCCCGATTCACCCCGGCTCAGGAACGTCAGATTCTGACGAGCATCGCGGCGGGTCTGCGTCGTGAGGCTGCCGACCAACTCGGAGACTGACCCCCAGCGGCACAACGCTGGCATGCCGCACTCGCTTGTTCCACCGTCAAAGTGGCACACCTCGAACCCTTGCCCAGGTGCCACCCACTCGCCGGGCGCCTTCAGTCAGGCGGGATGTTTTTGACCCGCTAGAGCGGCGGCGCCAACCGATCTCTCGCGCTTGAGCGAGACGACACTGCTCATCAATACGAAGACCAGGAGCAACACAAATCCGATGAGGTCGAGAACCAGGCCAAACGATGCGATCACACCGCCGAGGCCGAAGGCCTGCAGAAAGAGCAGGGGCGCGGCGAGGATCGACACCCACCCAAGCCACCGCGGCACGACACCACTCCTGAATACGAGCACTCCAGCAGCGAACGCGAGGAGACTGCCGAAGACGTCCGCGACGCTGTCCACGGCATAGGTCATCAGGTACAGCGTGTAGGAGACACTGTGATCGTGTTGCACCCCGAAGGACGCGAGCTTCCCGCCGAGCACGCCGTAGATCCCGACGTCGCTGACGGCGTGGAGGGCGACAAAGAGCACGCCGCCGACCAGCAGCAGCGCGCCGAGGGCGCGTGACCCGTCGGCATCCGAGCGCAGAAGACGGTCGTAGAGCTTCCAGAGGTAGATCGGAAACATGGCCGCGTAGACGACGCACAGGCCCTCGACCACCATCAGCCGCGTCCTGTGGTCGGCGAGCTCGGTCGCGATCTTCGCAGCCGAGTCGTTCTGGTTGATCCCGACCCCGAGCCCGACCGCGGACTCCGCCACGACTGCGATGACGTAGAGGATCCCCGCCACCCACGCGTATCGCTCCCAAGTGGGGGAGGCTCGCGTCGCCGCTACCACGGGATCGTCTCCTATGGTCGGTAGGTCTAGCACGGTGCGACGTCGCAGAGATGGTGAACAGTGAACGAGTCGTTGCATCGGTGCAGATCGGACGGATCTGGCTTGCTGAGGGTGCCCCAGAATGTGCAGCGGCGAATGCGGCCGGAAGCGTCAGAGTACATTGATACTTCTCGCCGGTCCGGGGTCGCATTTGATGCACCGCTGCACTGCAATCGTTCGGCGGTCATGTTCCGTCTGAGGAGTGAAGGCCGAGAGCGCATACGCTGAGTTTGTGAGCGACATGACGGGCTTATCGGTGCGAGAGGCACTTGTGGAGCACCTCGCGGCGAGCGGGTTACCGCCCGACGCGGGCGACTCCGAGTCCTTCGCGGTGGTGAAGATCTTCTACTTGCCGTATCCGATCCCTAATACCCGGGCTCGTAAGCGGGCGGTCCGAATACACGACCTGAACCACTTGGTGAGCGGCTACAAGACGGACCGGATTGGCGAGCTCGAGATCAGTGCCTGGGAACTGGCCAGTGGTGGTTGCCGGGACTTTGTAGCCGCCTGGGTGCTCGACCTGGCCGGACTGCTCGGCGGCCTCGTGGTCGCGCCAAAACGTACGGTGCGAGCCTTTTTGGCCGGAAGGAGGCAGCAGAACCTCTACGGGTTTGAATACGAGAAGCTTCTGAACCTGACGGTGCAAGATGCCCGCCAACTGGCCAGGGAGCCATTGCCCACTCGAATACGCCGGGTCTCCGCTGGCCTCCACCTAGCTGTCTTAGTCCTGCTCTCACTCCCGGCTGCCGCTGCCATGACCATTGCCTGGTACGTACTTGTTCCCGCCTGGCTTCTGAACCGCGCCTTTAGACAGGGGGGCCCAGCAGCGAAGCTGTCTGCGGAGGCTGGAAAGCGATGAGGGCTAATAGAACTGCTGGCATCTGAGAGACCGAACCACCTGCCCACGATTGTTCATCGGCGACAGTCTTCCGGATTGTCCCAGTACGGGTAGGAGCACGCTACGGTGCGTGCACCGGACCGAATTCTAGAGATCGGAGACTTGGCGATGACCTCAAAGTCTGATTTCACGGCTGAGGAATGGCAGCTAATCCTAGAGGCGCCACCAAGTGCTGGCATGATCGTGGTCACTGCCCAACGAGGAGGGTCCTTTCGCGAGACCATCGCCATGGCCAAGGGCTACGTCGAGGCGCGCCAGCAGCACGGCAAGAGCGAGCTTTTAGATGACATAGTCGCGGCGAAACCTGAACGGGATCACACGCACTATCACTCTCCCGTGGAACTCAAGCAGCACGGACTGCAACATCTGCGTGATTCGGTCGCTCTGCTCGAGAAGAAGGCCACGCCGGGGGAGGTCGAAGAATATCGCCGGTTCATCGTCACGCTGTCCCACAAAGTCGCAGCCGCTCACCGGGAGCACGGTCAAGAAGTCAGTGAGTCTGAGCAGGCAGCGATCAACGACATCACGGAAGCCCTGAACACGACCGTCGGATAAGAAGCGTCGCCGCCGCACCCGGTCCGGGCATAAGACGACGACGGCGTTCACTCTTCGGCGGTGCTCCAGCTCGCCGGGACAGTGGTCATTCTCGGTGGACGATTCGGATCGCTGAATCAGTTGAGGCTGTCTAGGACTGCTCCGCTGACTGCGTGTCCGGATGATCGGGACCGAGCGCCCTCGTCCGGCTGTCCAGGACGTGGGCGCCCAAGGTTGCTGCTTCGCCGGTGTGACCCAGATGTCGGAGGTTGATTGCCAGGTACGACTCGATCGTGAGCGTTTCAGGGAGTTCCGGGCCACGCTTGTTTCTGAACGTGGACAGCATGTCCTCGCGCAACAGGCGAGCCTCGTCGCATCTGTCGAGGACCTCCAAAGGCCTGGCGACTCGACCTCGCGTCACCGTGGTGAGGCCGCCGTGCAGACCGAAGATCCGAATCATCCACCGAAGCTGTCGCTCTGTCGATGCAAGCACCTCATGCGGATCACTCCTGGCGTCGGCTTCCTGGCTCCTCCCATGGGCCCCCAATCGGCCCACCGTTGACTTCAGCCAATTCGGCCTGTTCCACCAACTTCGATCCTTCGAAACCGTTGCGAGAGAATACGGCGGGCGTGTTCCACAAAGTGGTGGCGACATCCTCGACCGCGTACGTGACGGCGCGCGGGAGCGACGACCTGGTCGCATTCTCCGCTCCCGAGCTGGTGTCGAATCCACGATCGGCGCTAGCGGGAACCACGGCGGTTGACGAATTGCCCGTGGGCCTGGCCCTCGTTGGGCAGACTCTGCTTACCTGGTCGTTAGAGGCCCGACCGCTGGGTAGGCGGGCTGCCTCCTCGTCCGGTATCCGGCAATATGCGACGGTGCCGGATGAGGGCTCCACGGAGTTTCGATCTGTAAGGGACATCCCGCGCGGGATTTCTGTCGGACGACGCGTCGTGGTCACTGGCATGGCCGGAGCGGGCAAGAGCACGTTCTCGCGAGCGCTGTCGGCCAAGACTGGCCTTCCCGTCATCCATCTCGACGTCCACTTCTGGAAACCGGGCTGGGTGGAGCCGTCTGAAGACGAGTGGCGCGAGACGCAGCGAAGCCTGCTCACCAGCGACGAGTGGATCGTCGACGGCAACTACCACGCCACACTCGACCTTCGGCTTGAACGCGCAGACACGGTCGTGTTCCTCGATACGCCGTGGTGGGTCTGTGCACCGAGAGCGTTCGTCCGCGGGATTCGCAAGCGTCCGGCTGGCTTCCAGCTGCCCAACGGCTGCGACGAGCCAGCTTTGCGACGGTTGCGCGAAGAATGGTCGCTGGTCTGGCGTATCTGTCGAATCCGCCGATCTGAGCGCGAAGTAGAACTCGGAATCCTGTCACGACACGGGAAACACGTGGCGCTCTACGTTCTCCGCTCCAAGAGCGCGGCCCGTGACTTCCTCAGTGCATAAGTGCCGTTATCGATCGATCTGAACGGTGGCCCCGAAGGCCGGACCGCGGCACAGTCTGCAGCCCTGCGTTCTCTACGACACGGCGACCGACGGGACGACAGCGCGAGCAGAGCGCCCTTGTCGGAGCAGGAATGTGCTCACGAGCAACATGACGACAAGGAAACCGATGTACGCGCCCCAACCCACCACCTGCCAGCCCTTGCCGTGATAGCTGCTGAAGGTGACCCCGATCCAGACGGCCAGCCCGTTGAAGGCCGCGACGACCAGACTCAACCATCCGAGCCATCGTCCCGCGACCTCCCGACTTGACATGGCTAGTCCCAACCCGAGCAGAAAGACAGCCGTCATCACGGATGTAGCCGAGAAGAAGAGCGTATTCAGGTCACCTAGCATCCGGACAAGAGACGCGTCGCTTATCCCGCCGGGCTGGGCGACCATGAAGGCGAGCACCGCGGTGGGCAGCGCCGCCAGAGCGGTTGTGATGGCCACGCCCAAGCCAGCCCCGAAGACGATCGGAGCCAGTGACTCGGTGTCGCCTTCCGCTCGCCGGAGCACTCGGTGCAGGTAGCCGACGAACCACAGCAGCAGACCAGCCGCGAAGAAATCGCAGATCATTCCAGTCTGCAGTGCCAGTCGGTGATCGGTGACCCAGGCCAACGTCGCCGCTGGCGAGGAGTCCACCCGCGGCTGCTGCGGGTAGATGAAACCGGAAAGAACCGCGAGCACCACGAAGGAGAGGCCGCTCAGCGCGCCGAGGCGTTGGAACGTACGGTCGTTCATGAGGATCCCCCTGATCGTCCCGGAAGAACGGCATCAATATACGACCACTGCTGATGGAATGGCCGGACTCGAGCCTGAGGCGCGACTGAGGCAGTGCCGGCGCGGTGAATCCGCCAATGGACCCCCGGGCCTGACGATTTGGCGACTGTGAAGTCGAACGCGAGGTGGCCTCGGTTCTTCTCAATCGTCTCCGCTCAAGACAGATACCTGCTGAGAGGATCGGACCATGATGCTGGAAGGCGTGCCCAGGGATCCACGAAGCGACGATCACGGCATCGACCGAGGTAAGCGTCGTCCGCGCCTACATCGACGACTTCCTGGGCCAGCATCGAGAAGCGATAAGGCGGTAGCCCCCGGTCCCGTGAGGCGTTTGGCGTGACCCGCCAGTAGGTTTTCGGACATGAAGTCCATGCGCCAGCGACCGCGCCGACTTCGGGCGGTCTTGCCAGCCATCAGCGTGCTCGTCCTAGTCGTCGGCTATGGCCTGGCGACCACAAGCGATGGAGCGCCCTCATCGGCATCTGCGGAAGCGACGGGACACGTCGAGTCCGGGACCCCCGGCCCAGATGCGGTGACAGCGCTCGGTGCCGCCGCTGCTGTGGGTGGGACGACGCTCAACAATCTGAGCGCTCCCGTCGTGGGGGTGGCGGCCACCCCGAACGGCCTCGGATACTGGGTGGTGGCCTCCGACGGTGGCGTGTTCGCCTACGGCGACGCGGCCTTCGAGGGATCTGCAGGCGGGACGCACCTTAACGCACCGGTGGTGGGAATGGCTGCAACGCCTGATGGTGGTGGCTACTGGCTGGCCGCCTCCGACGGTGGCGTGTTCGCCTACGGCGACGCGGTCTTCGAGGGATCCGCAGGCGGGACTCACTTGAACGCACCTGTGGTGGGAGTGGCGGCAACGCCTGACGGTGGTGGCTACTGGCTGGTTGCATCCGACGGTGGTGTGTTTGCGTACGGCGACGCCGTCTTCGCCGGCTCCATGGGTGGCCGTCCGCTCAACCAACCAATCGTCGGGATGGCCGCCACCCCAACCGGCAACGGCTACTGGATGACGGCGGCCGACGGCGGGATCTTCGCCTTCGGGGACGCACCGTTCGAGGGTTCGATGGGCGCTAAGCCCCTCAACGAGCCGATCGTCGGCATTGCTGCTTCGCCCGACGGGGGTGGTTACTGGCTGGCCGGCGCCGACGGTGGGGTCTTCAACTTCGGGGACGCCCCGTTCGAAGGATCCGACGCGGGCACGCCGCAGCAGGCGCCCGCCGTGGGTATCGCCGGTCGGCCAGGCGGATACTGGATCGCCTACGGCGTCGATCTGGGGGCACGGGTGATCTCGGCGATCGCCGCCTATGTCGCCGGGCGGGACGACAACGTGACTGTGGCCGTGGAAAATCTCACGACGGATCAGATCTACCAATTCCGGCCCGGAGTGGTCGAGAACACGGCGAGCACGCTGAAGGTCGACATCTTGGCCACGCTGCTGGTGGAGGCCCAGGCCGCCGGGCGCCCGCTCACGTCCGAGGAGCAGAGCCTGGCGGTCCCGATGATCGAGGACAGCCTCGACAGCGCCGCTGACACCCTTTGGACCCAGCTCGGGCCCGCTGCCGTCGGCGCGTTCGAACGGGAGGCGGGAATGACCTCGACTGACCCCGCCACCGATGGAGTCTGGGGGACCACGACCACCACGGCACTCGATCGCCTCGCCATGATCCGAACCCTTGTGGAGCCCAACTCGCTGCTCACGGATGCGTCTCGCGCCTACGTCCTCGACCTCATGGAGAACATCACTCCCTCCCAGGACTGGGGCGCGACGGGCGGAGTCCCCCCAGGCGTCACGGTGGCACTCAAGAACGGGTTCGCCGTCATCGACGGGTGGCAGATCAACACCACCGGCTGGGTCAATGGCGCCGGCCGTGACTACTTGATCGCCGTGCTCACAAACGGAAACGCGTCGGAGCAATACGGTATCGACACGGTCGATGCAGTCTCCGCGCTCGTCTGGAATGCGATCGGGCCCTGATACGCAAGGGCCGGGCCGTGATGCGGCGACAGCGTGTCGCGAGCAGAGAGCGTCACTCGACTCAGTAGCCCGGCCGGACGGTCAGGTGACCCCGTAAGCCGGACCGTGGAGCCACCCTACGGGCTCGACGGCCCTTTCCGACGGGACCTACTGCCTAACCGTGAGAATCGACCGAGGAGCCGATAAGCACGTGCCTGCCGTAACGCACTCTTGCGGAAGGGGTCACTCGGATCGAGTTGACCAACCGCACCTGCGACCACCTGATCGAACATCAGAGACGCTTGCTCACGTCGCTTCAGGGCTATCAACTCCGACACAATCGCCCATTTCTGATAGAGGATTGTCCTCGGCTCCACTCCATTCCGTTCGAGTCCAGCGACTGCCTCGGTAAACAGGCTCAGGGCCATTTCGTGGTTGCCAAGGCTCCGATGTGTTTGAGCCAGGTCGACCATCGAGCGATAGGTATCTACGTGTTCGGGTCCCCGCGATTTTCTCGTCGATTCGAGGACGCGCACTCTAAGGGGAAACTCGTCGCCATAGCGGCGGAGCTTGCGCAGCGTGATTGCCAAGTTGCCGGCCGCGCGGATAGACAGCTCGCTGTCGGGGCCATTTGTTCGGTCGGACGCTTCGAGGACCTTCTCCCAGAGGCGCCTCGCTGAGTCGCTCTCACCGAGTCGATCGAGCACGATCGCCAGATTGAACTCTGTCCGAGTGATTCGAGCTTCGTCTGATTCTTCGGAGCGTTTCTGGATCGACAACGATGTCCTCAAGACGGACTCGGCCTCGTGGTACGACTCGGCATCTCTCAGCGCGCTGGCCAACTGGAGCATTGCGTCAATCGTTTCCGGATCTGTTTGTCCGTACAGCTCTTTCCGGGCTTCCAGAAGAAGCCGGGCCTCCTCAACCTGCTGCGCCGGTTCGCCGTTCATCGCGTGCCGACGTTACCGGCGCCTTTCCGATCGGCCGAAACTCGCTGGTGTCCTACCTGCCCCTACGCCGGTCGGTTGGATAGTTCGGCGGTATCTAGAGAACCTTGGTTCCGGCCGTCTTCACATTTGAGGCAAGTTTTCAGGCAGCCAGCTTGAGGCGTGCGTGCTCGAGGTAGTCCTCGACGTGGTGGTCGATGACCCGGAAGGCTCGGCGGAGTGCGGTGGGCGCGGGTGGGTGATCGACCGCCAGCAGCGGGGGCAGGACGCGGCGACCGAGCTTGGTGTAGGTGACGGCGAAGCGGATCCCGTCGTCGCTGAGGATGTAGCTGTTGGTGTGTTGGACGCGGATGACTAGGCCTTTGAGGCGCAGACGCCGCAGGTCATAGGTCATTTGTGACGTGCTGTAGGGACCGTCGAGCAGCTGGGACACCAAGGCACGGAGGCTCTTGTTGGTGAAGCCGACCACGGTGTTGAGTGCCACGCAGAGTGCACCGGCCAGGGCCATGGCGCGTTGATCGCCGAAGCGCAAGTGGCATCGTCGTAGTCCTGGTCGGTAGGGCGAGTTTGGGAAGCCATCTTTGCTCAACGCTAGATCGAAGAGCAGGTGCTGGGAGTGGCCCCGTGCCGGCAATGAACGGGGACACCCTGGGGGGAGTCGTCATGGACCACAGATTCAGAAACCGTTAGACGGTAAGCGACTGATCTCCCAGGCAAACAGGCCGACAATGCCCGTCATAACAATGGTGCAGATGCCGAGGCCTGTCCCACCCAAGCCTCTGTGTGCCCGATACCGGTTCGTCGGGCCCTCACCAGACCGACTGCACCGCAGGCGGTTGCGAGAATGCCGATTACCGGAACGGCGAAGAGCAATATCGCACCGCGGAAATGCAGGAAAACTAGAGCCAGGAAGATGGCAGCGATGGCCAACCACAATGAAGCCGAGGATGGAAGGTTCCGAGGTCTTGCGCCCTGGCCAGTCTCGCTATCAACGGTAAAAGGGTCTTCGAAGGCCGCCACCGCACAAGTATCACATGGCTCGCAGAAAGGTGCTCTTACATCGGCAGCGTACGGTGGCACCCCAAACCGGTGTGATGGGGGGCGATATCGATCGATCGTAATGTCGATACAGCGTCAAGCGTGGAGGCGTGACAACGGCACGGCGGGCTGTGAGCCACTCATCGGCTGCAAAGCTGTGTCTACAGTCCAACGGTCGAATGGGGGTACGAGTGGAGTCCGTGGCCGAACCGATGCTTTTGGACCGCTACCTCCCCCAATACGACGTGACTGAGACCCACGCGGTCATCGTGGAAGCGACCACCGACGCCACGTGGCACGCCTTACGGGGAGGCGACCTTGCTCGATCCCGCGTGATCCGAGCTCTGTTGGAGCTTCGAAGCCTCCCGAATCGAATCTGGCAGCTCGTGAATGGGCAGCCGGCAGCAGACGCCCGGCCGCCCCTGACCCTCGACGACATGGCACGCGCCGGCTTTGTGTTGCTCGGAGAGCGGCCTGGTCGCGAGATCGCCCTCGGGACGGTCGTACAACCCTGGAAGGCGGTTACCGACAACATCCCGCATCCGCACGTTGACGCAGAAGGTTTCGCAGCCTTCCATTCCCCAGGATTCGTGAAGGTCGCCTTCAACGTCCGCGTGGAGCCCTATGGCAGAGGGCGCTCGTTGCTCACGACCGAGACGCGAACGGCGGCCACTGATGCGGCAAGCCTCCGTCGCTTCTCCCGGTACTGGTTGCTCGTTGGCCCGTTCAGCGCGCTGATCCGTCGGCTGATGCTGCGTATCGTCAAGGCCGATGCCGTGGCGTTGCACCACTAGCCCAAAAGTGGATTCGAAGTATCCCACCGAGCCGGCGAACGGGGTCACCCTCGGCGCCGCTGCGTCCAGCCCCATACTGTGATGAGATGGAGCGCGGTAATTGGGGGATCTGATTACCGACCACAAGGAGATAGCTCGGTAGGGACGCGGCTCATGAGTGACTTGATGCCGGCGGCATTCCTGGGGCACGGGAGCCCGATGAACGCGCTCGATCACAATGGCTACACCGCGGCATGGCGGGCCTTTGGTGACTCGGTGCCCCGACCTCGTGCAATCCTCGCTATCTCCGCACATTGGTACGTAAACGCATCGGCGGTTACCGCCATGGCTCAACCCAAAACGATCCACGACTTCTACGGCTTCCCAGATGAACTCTTCGCCGTGCAATATCCCGCGCTAGGTGATCCCACCCTCGCCGAGGAGGTGGCCGAGCTGGTCAAGCCCACCTGGGTCGGGCTTGACCACGACAGCTGGGGCATTGACCACGGCACCTGGTCGGTCCTCGTGCATGCGTTTCCCAACGCCGACATTCCCGTCATCCAGTTATCGCTAAATGCCGAGAGGCCGCTTGAATACCACTTCGAACTCGGAGCGAAGCTCGCACCGCTGCGCCAGCGGGGCATCCTCATCGTCGCCAGCGGCAACGTGGTCCACAATCTGCGTCGCATCGACTGGAGCCGACCCGACGGAGGGCTCGACTGGGCTCATCGCTTCGATGACGCTGCTCGGGATCACATGACCACTTCACCGTCGGCCGTCCTCGGCCTGCGCGATCACACTGATTTTCCGAACGCGGTCCCCACGCCCGACCATTTCCTCCCGCTCCTCTATCTCGCCGGACTGGCCGAGGCGGCGGGATCGACCACGGACGTGCTCGTGGACGGCTACGCCTACGGGTCGCTGTCAATGACGGCCTTTACGCTCGACGCCGACTGCCCAGAACAGCCGCCTTTTGGCCATGTCGCACCGCTGCCAAGTCCTGACCTGGTCCCGCCCGACGACACCAACACTTAGCGCGGCAGCACCAGACTCTCGGCCCGCCAGCAGACCTGGCGAATCGGGTTCTTCGGATCTGAAGGGGGTCCGAGCCTGGGTCGATGAGGTGTTGGGATCCCAGCTGACCCGGTCCTCTACCCTTCGCCCATGTCAGGGAGCACGGAGAACGATCCCGAACGCATAGCTGCGATCATGATCGGTCATCCCGACGCGCACGTGCTGAGTGTCGTCGAGGATGAGGCGGGCTTGTGGGTCGAGGTCGAGACCCGCGATGACGTCGCACGGTGTTCGGCCTGCGAGCACCGAGTCCGTGGCGACCACGACGCGTCGTGTTGAACGTGAGGGTCTGCCGGTGTTCGGACGTGCGCTTCACCTGTCGTGGAAAGTGCGCGGGTGGCGCTGTGTGAATGACGGCTGCCCGACCGACTCGTGGTTCGAGGAAGTCCCCGAATAGGGGAACCGTTCTGGAATCAGCGCGGGCTGATCGATCCGAGCAACGACCAATCTGGCTTCCCGGCATAGAGGAGGGCACGGATCCGGTAGTTGCGGAAGTCTCGGAAGCCGAAGGCAGCCCGCTTCACCCGCTTGATGAGGTTGTTGGCGGCCTCGGTCGGCCCGTTGGAGACATGAGCGCCATGCCAGGCGGCAATCTCGTGACGCCAGTTGCCGAGCGTGCGCCCGAGCGAGCGGGCCTCGACGGGGTAGTCGCGATCTTGGAGGTCTTGGCTCAGCTGGCTGACCCACTCGAGGGCGAGTTCGGCATCGCCGTGGCTGTAGAGCTCGCGCACGGCTTCCTTCGCCTGCCACATGGTGGCCACATCGCCGCGGGGATCGCCAGCGCGCAGCAGTCCCATGAGCCTGGTCCGCCCGCCCTCGTCGAGGCGTTCTTCGGCCTTGGTGAGCAGGCGCCGGCAGCGATAGAGAGGATCGGCCTTGCGGCCGCGATGTCCCAGCGTGTCGTTTTGCACCCGGCGTCGGCACTCATCGAGCTTGGCGTTGGCCAGGCGAACGAGGTGGAAGGGATCAGCCACCTGGATCGCTCGGGGCGTCATCAGCGTGAACACCTTGCGATAGGGACCCGAGAGGTCCAAGGTGGCGAAGCGCACCCGGTCGCACCAGCTCTGGCCTCGTCTGGCCAGCCAGGCCATGGGTTCGGTGGCCGAGCGGCCCGCGACGACGTCGAGGAGCTGGCCGCGCCCGACATCGACGATCTGGGTGGAGAACTCCTGGCGGCGCCACGGACCCCGGCGCACCATCAGCACTTCGTCGAGCCCGAGAGCCTCGACGGTGCCGAAGCGGTCGGGGTGATCGACCAGGGCCCCTCCATAGGAGACGACGGCATCGTTGACCGTGTGCCAATCGCATCCGAGCTCCTTGGCCACCTCGTTCACGCTGCGCGCACACCGGCCGACCTGTGCGGTGATCCACCGGCCAGCCCGGTCGGTCATGGCCAGACGAGGCGCCGCGATGCGTTCGTCCTCCTCGGTCCAGCTCCCGTTGGAGCAGTCGGGATCCGGACAGCGCCACCGGTGCTTGTGCCACAGGAGTCTGGTGCAGCGACCGAAGCAGGGCAGGTCGACGAGGGTCACGATCCGCTGGTCCTTCAGGTGGGCGAGCACCCCGCACTCTGGACACCCTGGGCGTGAGCTCCGGCACTCGACATGGATCTCGAGCATGCCTTCGCAGTCCTCAACACCCAAGACGTTGACCTCGGGCAGGCCCACCAAGATCTCGCATATGCGCTCGGGATCCCGCACGACAGATGGACTCAAAACTCGGCGATCGCTCACGCGGTCAGGGTGGCAGCGTCCTATCGCCGATTCGCGGACCCTATCCCCCCTTCAGATCCGAAGCGCCGCGAATCGGGCAGGGACGGTATCCGGACCCTGAGTAACGTTGAGCGTGAGCCGAATGGCGCTGTCACATAGGAGGCACGTGGACATGCCGAACGACGACGCAGTTAATCGAAACCTTCAAGGCATGGATGACCTCGACTTCGTGGGATGGAACAATGCCGATTGGACTGGCGTCTTCGCGGGCCATCACACCGACGATGTCCTGGTGGACTGGCAAGGCCAGCCCACGACCCACGGTATCGAGGAGCACATCGAGGCCATGAAGTCATACGTCCAACAGAACGGGGGCGGCACACCACCCCAGATCACGTCACACCCGATCAAGTTCGGGTCGGGAGACTGGACGTGCGTCATCGGGGAGTTCGCCAATGGTGCCCGGATGGTGACTGTAGCGAAGTGGCGCGATGGCGCCATCGCTGAGGAGTACATCTGGGCGTAGCATCATCACCGACGCTCTTGGCACCGCTGAGTTAGCTATTCACCGTCCCGCATATCCATAAGCCCGAAAGTGCCTGTCCCACCTTCCCGGCAGTCGGGGTCACTCCGTCACGAAGGAAACCGGAACGTCATAGCGTTCACACCATTCCGACAAGCTGAGCGTCTTGAAGTCCCGTTCGAGTGTGGCCGCTCGGTCCTGCGCTTCCTTCATGGACTTCGTGACTTCGACCACCCGCTTGTCGCCGTGCGTGTTTTCAACCACGACTGACGGCCCTCTTCCAGAGTAGGTTTTGAAACCCCCTCCGAACCTGGGTCGCATCAGATCTTGGAAGTACGCGCCCCATGACACCTTCGCTTTCGTGACCTCGAAACGCAGGGCCCCCGCATCCATCGACAAGAGCCTGACTCATCCCTCCCTATCTGGCAACCGAGCGTCATCTTCCCGATGCTCCTATGGATGATGTCAAGACCTTTCGAGGGATTTGCGGAGTGAGGACAGCGGACAGACCAATGATGGGCCACTCGTCGAGAGGGCAAGCTCTTATCAGGTCACGCGTCTTCGAGAGTCGGTGAACCCAGGCCGTGGACCGGCATATCGGGTACAGGTCAGTCTCACGGACGACAGGCGAACTGTGAGCCAGGTCCACGGGCCCGGGGATCTAGGCGCGAGGCAGATAGCGGGCGTAGACCTCGCGGGCGACGTAGCGTTTGAGCATGCGGATGGCTTCGCGCTTGGAGCGACCGTCTTTGACCCGACGTTCCATGTAGGCCTGGGTCCTCGGATCAGAGGCGAGCCTGGTGATCACGATGTGCCACAGTGCCCGGTTGGCCTGGCGGTCCCCGCCGCGGTTGAGGCGATGACGAGTCACCTTGCCCGAGGAGGCCTCGAGCGGTGAGACGCCGCACAGATGCGCCCAGGCCGCTTCGGAGTGCAGGCGCTCGGGGTTGTCGCCGGCGGCGACGAGCAACGCGGCCGCGGTGTCGATGCCGACGCCATAGATGCCGAGCAGCTCGGGCGCGGCCTCTCGAAGCAGCGGGGTGATCATGGCGTCGAGGTCGGAGATCTCCTCTTCGAGATCGGTTACGCGATGCGCCAGTGAGGACAGGGAAGCCTTGGTCGCCGCGGTGACCACATCGGGCGAGCGCGTCGGACGCAGCCCCTGGGCGGCGGCCACCAACTCGGTGATCGGCAAGCCCTTGAGTTTGCTCTGGAGCTGGTCAGGGGCACTGAAGGTCAGCTGGCGCATCTGGGTGAGCGCCTTGATGCGGGCCCCTCGAGCCGAGCGCTTCGCCACGACGAGGACCCGGATGGCCTCGATCGAGCCGTCCCTGCTCTTGGCCGCGCCATGAGCCCGGCCCGAGAGAACGGCCCGGGCGGCTTCGAGCGCGTCGAGCGGGTCGGACTTGCCGCTGTGGTGTCGGGCCTGGCGGTTCTGGCGGTCGACTCGACGACGTGGACGCCGGCTTTGGCGAGGAACCGGGCGATGCCTGCCCCATAGGAACCGGTCCCCTCCACACCGACCTTGCCGACGTCGCCGAAGGCTTCCAGCCAGGCCAAAAGATCTGAATAACCCTCGGGGTCGGCCCGGAACGATTGCGTGCCGAGCAGGCCACCGACCTCGTCTAAGACGGCGGCTACGTGGATCTCGCCGTGGGTGTCGATGCCACCGGTGACGGCGCGCGTGGCTTCTACGATGGTCATGCCATCCCTTCCTTTCCTTAAGTCGGTTGAGGGGTGGCGCGGCCGTCCCGAGAAGGAGTGACGGTGCGGGTCGATCTGGTCCAACAGAGCGGCCCATCACCCCTCTGGAACGGGGCACGCCGCGCCTCGTCTGAGTTTGCCCGGAGCTCCAGTCGACGGGGTGCGGACACCAACGGGTGTCCGTCGTGATCTCAAGTCAGACCGGTGGCTCCGGTGCTCCCGAAACTACTGACGACCAACCTTGCAGCGGTGGATCCTCACGGGAGCTTCACAACATCATTGGCGTTTGGGGGCAGTCATCAATTCATGAAGGACCGGCTTATCGGGGCACCGGCGCTGTCGGGCAAACTCGGACGTGATGCCGTCGCTCTCGCGTCCCCAGCGAGTCACTGCGACGCTCCGAATGATGGCTATTTCGTCGCAAGCTGGGCAACGGATCTGACCAGCACTGCAGCGTCCACCGTACCGAGACCAGTTGCGAGGTTGTAGCCAGCCGACGCTTCATAGCCTGGGATCGTCGAGGACGTGCCGTCGGAAGACTGGACCGTTGTCGTGTTGCCGGATCTGACTGGCACGAGACCACCATGATTCGGGAGTTGGTAGGCACTGTAAAGGTAGGGGTTCAGAGGACCCAACGGCCGTCCAGCAGCCTGGTCGACAATCGCCGCGATACCGGCGAAGAGCGGTGCCGACACGCTCGTTCCGCCGCCTGATCCCCACCCTTGAATTGACGCGGCGATGCTTCCCTTCGGAAAGCTCATGTAAAGCTCGAAGCCACCATTGGGGTCACCACTCATCGAGACGTCGGGGCCTCCCCGGTGGTCTCCGACGACCGACTCCGCTGCGATCTGGTAGCTGGGACGGGGGAAGACCTCAGACAGTCCACCACCGCTAGCGAATCCACTGCCGGGCGTCGCGGCGACAGTATCCGGACTTGTCCGGTTGCCTTGGGCGTCGAGATGGAGCTGGGTTGCTCCAACGGCGGTGACCAGCGGATCCGAAGCTGGGTAACCCCTCATTCGGCGAGTGAAGACGCCCACCAGATCACGGCTGGAGGCCCCGAAGTCCCCGGAGGCCTGGATCACGCTGACGTGATGGGCCGCGGCATATTGATAGTCCTCGTGTAGCCGGATGATGGTCGAACTACCGACCGCTGACTCACCGACGCTGGCCTGGCTCGAGGTGATTACCTCGCCCAAGTGATGCAATGCCACGTAGCGCACCGCCGCGGCCTGCCAGATGACATCGGAGAGGTTCGAGGAGACCGCACCGGAAGGAGCAGCAAACACAACGATGTTGGCTCCGGGAGCGATGGCATGAACGGCTTCGACATCGAGCGTGCACTCAGATGAGAAATCAACAGCACTCTGAATCGAGTCGGGGTCGAACCTGGCTGGCACCGTGCCGGCAGGTGACACGACGCGGATGCTCGGCGTCTGGAGGTGAAACGCCTCGTCAAAGACCGCAAGATCGTGAACGAGGGTCGGTGAAACGCGGGCGGCCAATACGACGACCGTTGCTCCGGAGCCGTCAAGTCCCTTGGCGTAGAGAGGCTCTAGGTTGTAGGCCTTTTGAAGCTGGAGGGCTGTATAACAGGGTTCAACGGCGTCGGAGCCGACGCAGCGAGCTGAGAATGGCGATGGGTATGAAGCAGACACACGCTGCTGTTTAGACCCGCTACTCGAAGTGCTGAGAGCCAGACCCAGTACTACCACAGCCAGTCCGATCGGAGCTATGGCTTGCCCTCTTATCCGCCGTCGCACAATCCCCAATGTAAACGAACGTAGCGCGGGGATGCCGTAGCGTGGTGGTTAGAACGAGCGAGATTGGGTGTCGCCGTGCACACGTTCATTGGGGGGGTGTCTCCGAAGTGCTGTGTGTCACCCTGTCCCGGCGTTCTGGGGCAGGGTCCTACGACTCGGCGCGGCTACTCGTGCCACCGCTCGGTCGCAGCGAGTCGGCGTCTCCATTCGGCGGCCGGTGCTTCCCACCCGGAGGCTTCACAGAATGCGATGTAGCGGCGGCATTGCTCGACCATCGCAGACTGACGATCTGCCCAGCTGATGGACAGACCAGAGCCCTCAAAGAGTTCGGGGAGGTTCCCTACGGCCCCGGGATGGTGCATTCGAACGATCCACTCTGCCCACGCGACATCCTCTATGGGTGATCCAACGTGCGCCGACTCCCAATCGAAAACTCCCGCAACGCTGGTCAGATCGAGGCTGCAGACAATGTTTTGTGGTCCGAAGTCGCCGTGGACAATCGCGGCCCCTTCGCCTTCAAGACCTGGGATGGTCGCGGAATCAATGGCCTGAAGCTCGGCGAGTTGGTGCCCGATTAGCCGCAAGACGGTAGGTGCGTGGCCTTCGGCGATGAGTTCTTGGCCGTGACGACCGGCGATGGTTGCCAACACGATCACCGGAACCGAAGCATCAAACTCGACAACCTCTGGGACCGGATACTTCCCGAGCAGGTGCGTCAGGCACGCGTATTTGCGCTCCGCTCGGGCGAACGGACCCACCCCTTCGTATCGCTTCTCAACTCCGTTCTGGACGGAACGAGTCCGGTTTGTGTGGCCATGAGGCAGTCGGGACACGAAAGGAATCGTCGCCGTTAGGGCCGTGCCCCGCAACCGGCGGTCGGGGGCGGTTATCTGGTCGGTCAAAAATGGGGCCGTGCAAGCCCAGCCATCGGCCGCAGACGTGCAACTGGCCCTCGGTCGGACAATCGCTGGTGTCCAGGCAGCCTGCAAAGCTGGCGACACTGAGTATGTGCGCGCCGCCGCGCTAAACATCCTGGCTACTTTGGAACCGCTTCGAGACAAGCCCGACGTGCCGCTCCAAGAGTGGAGAAGGGATGTGCCAAAGGCTGCGCGAGCGGCACTGTGGCTAGTCGATTCGTCTGCTAACTCGCTCTTGGAGCAGCTCCATACCGAGAAACCCGACTGGGATCAAATCGGTGTCGCTGCGATCTTCGCTCAGAGTGGCGTGGAGCAGCTCCGAGACGTGGCAGAAGCTGACTAACGTCCCAAGTTGGACCGCCACATTCCCTAGCCCCGAAGTGCCGCTGAGTGTCACCCCAACCTGATGCGATGAAGGGGCGGGGCCTCCGCCCCTTGTGAGATCCGAGCATGCTCGGTCTTGCAAAAGAAACCTCGAAAGAGAAGGAGGCCCCTATGGGACAGTACGTCGGAATCGACCTGCATCGTCGCAGCACAACCATCTACCGGATGGCAGAGGACGGAGATGTCCTCGGAATCGAACGCATCGTGAGCCAGCCCTACGAGCTCGCCCAGGCGATGGCGGCCGCCGGGCCCGAGCCCGAGGTCGTCTTGGAATCCACCTATGGCTGGGGTATTGGGTGGCCGACGTCCTCCAGAGCCTCGGCGCCCATGTGCATCTCGCCCATGCGCTCGGGAACAACTGGGGCAACCGCCGGGTGAACAACGATGTGAACGATGCACGCGACCTCGCGGCCATGCTTTGCATCGGACGTCTCGCCGAAGGCTGGATCGCCCCGCCTGAGATCCGTGAGCTGCGCGAGCTCGTCCGCTATCGCTACTCGCTGACGCGCCTTCGCACGAGTGCCAAGGCACAGATCCACGGCGTGATGGCCAAAAACGGGATCCTGCCCGTCGTCGCCGAGCTCTGGAGACCAATCGGCCAGGCCCAGCTCGACGGTCTCAAGCTCCCCGAGGCCTACGCACTCCGCATGCGCTCACTGCGCGATCTGCTCGCACACGTCGAGCGCGAGATCACCAAAGTCGACGCTCAACTCCACCATCGGCTCAAGGGCGACCCGGGCTATCGGGCCCTTGTGCGTCTCCCTGGCGTGGGCAAGGTGCTCGCGGCCGTCTTCGTGGCCGAGATCGGCGACATCAGCCGTTTCGACTCGCCCAAGAAGCTCTGCAGCTGGGCCGGCCTCACTCCCAAGCACAAAGAGTCCGACGAGGTGGTGCACCGCGGCTCGATCACCAAGCAAGGCTCGCGCCTCGTGCGCTGGGCCGCCATCGAAGCGGTCGGCAACTACCGGGCCAAGGGCAACGAGAAGTTGCGCGCCGACTATCGCCGGATCGCGGAGCGCCGGGGCAAGTACAAGGCCCGCGTTGCTGTCGCTCGCAAGCAATTCACCCTCGTGTTCTATGCGCTGCGAGACGGAGAGGTCCGGTGCCTCACCACCCCCGTCGCAGCGTGATTCTCGGCCACGGACCGACGCGAGCCCGACTAACGCCGTGGCCCACCGACAACGGTGTGGCCGTCGCTCCTGATTGAGCCCGTCGGGACGTGGCCGAACCCCATCATGGTGGAGATCGCCGAATGTATGGCTGGCCGCCCAACGGACCGTGACAGAGCCAACCTCGCAGTGATGGGACACATCCCCACATAAGGCGTCCTCGTAAAGAATGCGCCACACGTCGTCGGCGTCAACGCCAAGCCTCCGGCGGGCTCATCGCCCGACGTTGACTCCGGCTCCTTGGTGGCGCGCGTCTTCGTGCAGGACGACCCTCGACGCAAAGCCTGGTCAGAAAAGGAGAAGCCTCTAGACCGGCCCCGCCCCTTCATGTACGGCGTTATTGGGCGCCCCTAAAGTGCGACCAAAAGTCTCAGGAGATACCTCTTCAGGCCTTCAGCTGAGCCTTCACGGCTCGACCGAGGCGGTGGGCGTCAGCTCCCCACCGCCGCGTAAACGCAGAGGACCGCAAAGACGGAGACCCCGACCCACACCAGCATCCAGGCCTTGTTGCCCATCGTTAATCCATCCTTCCCAGGGGGCAAACCGCCCCGCTTGTGCGTGTGTTCACAAGCTAACTTACGCGGCCGTTCCTTGCGAAAGTACGCGCCAAACAAATGCCGTTTCGATAACCCCGGAGCCGGCGGACGGGGCTACTCCCAAGGCGACGTTTTGACGCGCTCAAATCCATGTGGGGCATGACACCGAGGTGCCGCTCGGTGGCACCCGGCCCGCGGACTGGGACAGGCGCTTACGCAGAATCGGTTGATTGCGGGCGAACGCCTTTCAGCACGTAATCGAAGAAGCGGTAGGTCATCCCCCCAGCCGTCCATTCGGCCCGAAGCCTTGTTCGACGTTCCACCTTGCGGAGGGCACTCAAGAGGTCACGATTGAGTTCACGGGGATCGCTCCCTTGAAGCCATCCGTCCACTTCGAAACCGTCGGGCGTCTCGTTTACGGAGCCGACGACCAGCCGCCGGAGCACCGGTTCGATCAGTGCAGGAGAATCCGAACTCACCGAGGCAATGACGTGGAAATCGGAGGTATCCACCCTCCACAGTGTGGACCATCTGATGCCTGGCTCACAGTGTGGACCGTCGGACGCCTGGCTCCCGACCGATTGGCGAACTGGGTCACGTGCGAAGCGGAGGTCCGATCGGGTCATTGGACATCGGGTACGCGATACCGGGCGCGTGGCTGAGGCTTGCAAGGGAAAGCTCGAGGACCGGCACATCTCTCCCGGTCCTCCTCGATTCGAGAACTGAGATTTACGAGGCCGCCGCGGTGCCCACCAGCACGTAGAACTGCCCGGCGAACAGCACCACACCACCCACTTCGGCGGCCAACGCCTCCGCATCAAAGTGTCTGCGGAAGACTCTGTAGCGGTCTCCCCCCGGCAGGGTCCGCTCTTGCCACTCCTCGGCGCTCACTCCCTGGGGGCGACCGGCGTCAAGGATTACGACCTCGGACGCTACCCGGTGCGCCTCGGCAAGAAAGGATTCACGCTCGCCTGGAAGAAGCAAGCCATAAAGGTGGGCGGAAAAGCAGCGGTCGACGGCGTGGGGTCCTACGGGTAGGGCTGTGGCATCTGCCTGGATCACAGGTACTCCCGGAGCTTCGGTGCGTAGAACGTCGAGCGCCTTTCGACTCTGGTCGATGGCGATGCCACTCCCTGAAAGGTATCGGGTGAAAGTGCCTGGCCCGGCACCTACCTCGACAAAGCGGACTGCAGAGAGTCCACGAAGTAGGCGTTCAAGCTGCGCAGCTTCAGCGGCGATGTCTTCGACTTCGACCGTGACGCCTAGACGCGTCCAGTAGTCATGGGCGTTGGCCAAGCCAGGCAAGCGTCCGGCCACCCGCCGGTCGTAGTACGCCCAGAGTGATCGACGATGCTGCTCTCGTTCGTCGGACGATTTTCCGATCACCGACGGATCGCCATCATCTGGATTACCACGCATCCATGTTTGCAGCTGCTCCTACCGCGAGTCCGCCCTGCCCCCGAAGTGCCGCAGGGTGCGACCCCGGTCCGGCGATGGGCGGCACCACTGTGCGATGGGAACGTGCCAAAGGTCCTCTACTTCGCGTCTTGTCCATGTGTAGAGAATGGGGTTAGCCCCACACTAGCGAATCGAGGCCCAAGAGATGGAGGACCCTATGAGCAGCACAGAGAATACGTCCGGGAGCGCTGATCGGATCATCGAGTCGTTTCATGATGCCGGGAACACGGCGCTTGAATCGGTGCGGAAGTTCCTTGACGCCGTAAATGGCGTTTTTCCTGATGTGAGTGCAGACAATGGCCCGCGCCAGCGGATCATCGACTCGGCGTTCAAGATGACTGAGGAGCTTGTCGGTGCGTCGACCCAGCTTGCGGAGAAGATCGTAAAGGGGAGTCGGGACGCTCTGGGCGAGGCGGACAAGCACGGCCGAAAAGTCCCGGAGAGGAGCTGAAGCGCACAGAGGCGATCCATTCTTGTCAGCGACCGGCGGATTGAGGGCATGAATGCCTAGCCCGAAGGATTCGTACGGTGGCGGCCCGCACTTAGTCATTCCTCAATCGCCTCAGAACATTCAGGGCACCGTTCCTCGGCGGGCACGTCCAAGAACAGGCGGTCGGTGGGTCGTGCAAGGTTGCCACAAACCGTCCCGAACCGCTCAAGATCGCCCACCACGGCGACAGCATGGACCTTGCCGGCGTGCTGTAAGTGCTGCTGCGTGGGGAAGCGTGTGTGCCCTTGCACCGCCGTGAGGTCTTCCACCTGCGGCTCGGTTGCTCGGTACTCAGTTGTCATGCGCGGAAGCGTAGACGCCGACCGCCTAGGGACCGTGAGCGCACGGTGAACGGCGCGGCCTCGTTAGCCGCGCCGGGCCGCCCTCGGTCCAGTCGCCACGGTGCGGTGCCCTCCTTCTACCGGGGGCGCCGCACTGCTGGCACGTTTCCGGTGCTCCCCGTACCGGTGTGAGTTCAGGTGATCTGGGGCACCTCCAGGCAAGAATGACCGGCGACGCGCAATTCATCGGCTCCATGAGGAGGCTTCCGTGCCTGACGTCCCGACGATCGCCCACGTGACTCTGACGGTGAGCGATCTCGACCGCAGCGTCCAGTGGTACGAACGACTTTTCGACGTGGCGTTTCACCGGGACGAAAGCCCTGGCCCGTTTCGGCGAGCTGTCTGGCTTGTCGAAGGTCAAACGCTCGTCGGGCTGCACGAATTCCCCGATCCATCTGACACTCTGCCGTTCGATGAGCGTCGAATTGGCCTGGACCATCTGGCGTTCGCCTGTAGAGATCGAGATGAGCTTGAGCAGTGGGAACTCCGGCTGTCAGAACTCGGTATCGACAATGGTGGAACGTCGATGCCGACTACGGCTCTGGGCTCTCTTGCCGTGACCCAGACAACGTCGCTTTGGAATTTTTCACTGCCGGCCCCTAGCAGGGACCTCGCGGTGTCAGGTCGAGTCGTCACGGTCCTTGGACGCCGTGAGCTTCGCGGCGAAACGTGACGCTGTCCCGGCAGCGAACGGGGGCAGCCATCACCATGCGTGCAGTGAATCCCGAATCTTTCTGTTGACATCTCGATGGGGGATGTTATCTTGAGACCAAGATACTTGTCCTCAAGGGAATGAGGATAACGGGAGAGAGAGGTGCACTCATGGCACAGGCAACATTGATGGTTCAACATGAGGTCGAGGACTACGCGGCCTGGCGCTCGGCGTACGACAGCGTGGACGGGCTGCGCAAGGAGCATGGCTGCACCGATGCCGAGGTGCTGGTCGATCTGTCCGACAAGCAGGACGTGTACGTGCTGCACCGGTTCCCCACCGTGGAGCAGGCCCAAGCCTTCGCCGGCAGCAACGAGCTGCGTGAGGCCATGGGTCGCGCCGGGGTCAAGGGCGCACCCCGGATCGAGATCGCGGTGGAGGCTTGAACTGAGCCCGTCCCGCCCCAAGAGCCGAGGTGGCGCCCGGAAGGGCGCTGCCTCGGCGCCGGCATCAGAGGCAGCAGCATTCGAAATGGAGTTTCCCGGTGCGTCCTGGCTGTCTGCCCAGGTCTTCCGGAATCTCGAAGTGGTCGGAGGGCATGCCGAGGCGCTGATCGCGTCGGTGGCACGTCGTCACGGCCTGTCGCACGCAGCGCTCAACGTCCTGGCCGTCATCGAGGGCAACGGAGCTCCCATGACCGCCGGCGCAATCGGCGCCCACATGCACATCACGAGCGGGACCATGACCAGCGTGCTCGACACCTTGGAGCGCAACGGGTTCATCAGGCGGCTCACGGATCCCGACGACCGCCGCCGAGTCCTCGTCGACGTGACGCCGGAAGCCCAAGCGGTGCTCAATCGACTGCTCCCCGAGGTCGTCCAAACCACGACCGTGGTGATGACCGGGATCGACGACACCGAGCTCTACGAGTTCCTGGGCACCCTGGCACGTATCCGCGATGCGATCGCTGCCGCCCCAGACGACTTGCCTCCCCCGACCCCTCGTCGAACGCCCCGCAACCTGAAACGTTCCTGAATGGAACACTGAAGAGCATCAGCCACCGACGGACTGGGGCACTCTCAATACGTCCGAGGTTTAAGTCGAGAATAGGACCATGGCACCGAGCACCGATGATCTTCCTCACCCGGTGCTCGACCGACTTACTGGGGTTGAGCGAAGTCTCTGGGGTGCTGCGCTCGAACGTCAATATCAAAGCGGGGGATTCTCGTACAGACGGAATCTGCCCTGGTATGGCGAAGTCGGCGCGACCTACCTGAGCGTTGCGAACCTGTGGCTGTTGCTGAGTTTCCCGCTCATCGTCTTCATATTCGTCAGCCAGATTGTTGAGAATGGCCCTCTGTTCCTAGTGGCCATTGTCGGCGCGTTGGCCTGCATAGGCGCAGGCGCAGTTCGCACCTATCAGACCATTCGAGTTGGCCGGAGCTGGCGGCAGGACAACGGCGTTGGACGACCACCCAGGTGGAGGTCACGCATCGGATACCAGCCGCCCGAAGGGCACGAGACCACGCCTCCAATCGGATGGGCACAGACGTCAAAGGTTCCACCAGGATGGAAGGATCCTGACGTCGATGCAGGTTCATAGGCGCCACTGACCCGGCGTTACGGGGGCACCCAAAGCACTCAACAGGTGCACAGTTCGGGGGACGTCAAACCTAAGCGTTAAAGATGGCCAGGCTGCCTATCGAAGATGACTACGCGGTACGCCCGCGCGAATCAGGTCACGCATCGCTCCCTCGACGAGGGCGATGGTATCGGCCCTCATTTCCAGCGTCAGCGGATGGTCGCATGGCGGCGCAATCTGAATCAGCTCATCCACGTAGGTCGCAGCGTGTTGCCGCAACGACTTGGCTGGCTTCTTCCCATCTTCCATGTTGAGTCCAGCCATCGGTTCTCCCTCCCACCGTTCAACTGCGCAAAGCGCCCCGATACCTCGGGACCGATGCGCGCAGGGCAAACGCAGAAGGACTCGAATTGATCCCTAGCCCCAGTTGGCTTGTGCAGTGCGGATGGCTTCAATCCAGGCGTCGTCAACGGCGACAACGGGGATGACAGTCGATTCCTCGAAGAAGGGTGCATACGTGGACGAAGCCACAATGTCCGGGGTCTCGCTCTCGACAATGTTGACGAACGTTTTCCCGTCCGCCCCCGCCCACACCGATTCGGTTCCGGCTGGTAGCCCGGCCTTCAAGAACACCTCGAATGCCTTGCGTGCGCTGTCGACTCCAGGAGCCAGCCGACTGATCACGACGTACCTCATTACTAGCCACCTCCCTCGTTTTGCGGGCGGCCCAGGGGATCGTGGAGGTCGCCGCAACTAGGTTGCGCCCTCTAAGTTCAGGTGTCAACGATTCGGTGCTGAGCAGCTCCTGACTGGGAAGTCTCGGCCGAGCCCAAGGCCCTGCGAAGTGGCACCCCAGCCCGGCAGCGAGGACGGGGGCAGTCGATCTTCAGACTTGCCTTGGCACTTTGGGCTGGCATTCGCCGTCGGCTCAACCTGGCCACCTTCAGCGCCGAGCCAGGCGACGGCCGCTTTCCGTACTGATCGGCGTGTAATTCATCTCGAAGTGGTGATAGAGCGTTGATTCGTCGGCTTGGGAGAGTTCCTCTCCATGCATATCGATGTGGGGCGCAGACTTAACCTGCTGCTTGGTCACCGCTACCTGCAAGTCATCGGGACCGATCTGGATGTTGCCCAAAGGGACGAAGGCCAGGTGTCGATCTATAAAGCCCTCCTTCACCGTGGCGAACTGCGGCTCGTCGGTCTCGACGTCAACGTAGACATCTTGCAGCTTTCCGATCTTTTCGCCGTTCCGATCAACGAGCATTTTGCCGTGCCAATCGGCCACATTCCATTGAGCTTCCTGAGCGTCGGTCATAACAACCTCCTCGTCGTCTCCGAACGCAGCCTACCGAGCGCACTGAATGGGCGAAGCCGACATAGCCCAGCGGATCGGCTTGAAGTGCCCCGATCAGCCACATTCGGTGACCCACCCCCTCCCGGCAGCGAGGAGCACCCATCGGAACTGACGAGTCCGTCTGGATCGAGCTAGGTTTCAGTCGCGGTAGTGCGCGTCAGCCTCCGCCAGGCGGTCGGCTAGGCGGTCGAGCATCTTGATGCCGATGCGCGGCGTCGTCATCAGCATCCTCTGGAACTCACGGCGATCGAGCACTAGCAGCTCCATAGCCGTCTCAGCGACGACGTCAGCGGTCCTGATGCCTCCGTGAAGGAGGGCAAGCTCGCCGAAGTAGCCGCCGATCTTGAATTGGTCCACTTGGCGCCTGCCCAGCCGGCAAGAGGCGACCCCGGAGAGCACCAAGAAGAACTCCTGACCGACCGCGCCCTTTGTGGTCAGCATTGCGCCCTTCTCGACGCCGACCGGTGTGCCGAGTTGAGCGATGGTGCGAAGTTCACTTTGCGAGCATCCAGAGAAGAGGGGCACGGCCTTAAGGAGCTCGATCTGCTTCTGTGGGATCCGAGGTCGGATGTGGACCACCTTCGTCCATCATTTGAGGTTGATCGAGTATGCCAGAGGAGCTTCGTCAGTGGAACCCCTATGTGCAACCTCCGGACAAATCCGCCGGAACCTGGGATCGCGCCATGATCTGTGCGGCGCAGTGCCGGCGGTAGGGGGCATTTAGCGTTGGTTCCGGGCATCCACCGATTTGGCGGAAGCCCTTCGTAGGGTGCGTCGGGTCGGTTCTTCTGGCTTGACTTTACGGGGGTCGGAGCGAGCGACAGCTCGACTCCTCAACGGTGATCGTCGACCAGACGAGCCTCCCGACGCACGTGCATCCCTTTTCTGGAACTCGGCGGCCGAGCATCGAGTCGGACCCCTGCTTTTGAATGTCTGGATGGTCACACCCCTGCGGAACGTGCACCGGTCGACGAAGGAGAGCCGACCGACCAGTGACCACCAGCGAAAGGACCGTGCATGAAGGAAGTGAAGTTGGGCATCGACGTCGCCTGTCGGGCCGACCACCGGGCCAGCCTGGCCGACGAGCGAGGTGAGTTCATCTGGTCATCGTGGAAGTTCCGCACGACGACCACTGACCTCGAGCGCCTGTGGGCCAAGATCCCCGACGATGCCTCGGTGACCGTGATCCTCGAGCCGACCCGCAACGCCTGGGTGCCGCTGTCGGCCTGGCTCCAAGCACGCGGCGCCACGGTGATCTTGGTGCCACCCGAGCAGTCGGCCGACCGGCGGGATTACTACAACAAGCACACCAAGACCGACCGATTGGATTCGAGGGTGCTGGCCCGCCTGCCGTTGCTACACCCTGAAGGCCTCCGCGGCATTGACGACCTCGGCCCGGCGGGGTCACTGCGCCGAGCCGTGCGTCACCGTTTCAGCCTGGTCAAGCGCCGCAGCGCGGCGAGTCTCCGCCTCGACGCATTGGTCGAGCTGCTCGGTCCGGGGTGGGCCGATTCCCTCGGATCGGCCACGGCGTCGAAGACCGCCCTGGTCATCTTGGAGAAATACGCCGATCCACGGGCACTCAAGCGTCTCGGGCGCGCCCGGCTCGCCGCGTTGTTGATCCGCTCGAGCGCGGGACTGTGGCGCGAAGACAAGGCCGACGAGCTCTTGGCCATGGCGGCAGAGACCCTCGAGTTGTGGTCGGGCGGGGGCATCGACTTCGCCGAGTTGGCCCACGACATCGCCTCCGAAGTCCGGGTGCTGCGCCAACTCGACGACGAGATCGCCGTGGCGGACAAGCGGATCGCCGTTCTCTATGACGAGGCCGACCCGGAGGGCATCGTTCGCTCGGCTCCGGGGCTCGGACCAGTCCTCTCTGCGGCCATCTTGGGCAACGCGGGCGACTTCAACCGCTTCGCCAACCTGGCCGGCGTCCGATCCTTCACCGGCTTTGTCCCCAAGGTCGACCAGTCCGGACTGGTTGCGGCTCACAAAGGCATCACCGAGGCCGGCGACGCCAGCCTGCGCCAGGCCCTCTATATGGCAGCCGACCACGCTCGCCACATCGACCCGACACTCGCCCAGCGCTCCTACCGACTGGTCATGGTCGAGGGCAAGCACCACAACTCCGCCCTCTGCTCGGTCTCGGCCGTCCTCATCACCCGGATCGCCGCCGCTTGGCGCAAAGGAGAGCTCTACAAGCTGCGAGACGAAGACGGCGAGGCGATCACCGAGGCCGAAGGCAAGGCCGCCTGCGCTGACCGCTTCAAGATCGACCCCAAGGTCCGGGCGGCCCGTCGTCGAAACACACCAGCCAAAGTCCTCAAGAACAGGGCGGCGGGTCGAGGCAGAAAGGAGTCGGCCCGAAAGGTCGCTCCGGCCACCGACCCGCCAGAGGAAGAACCTAGCGAAAATGTTGCTTGAAGGGCTTGACTGCCGTTAGGAACTCACCCCTAGTTATGCAGGGCAACCTTTCACAACCCCGGGGGACAGGGTTGCTGGAAAGTGATTCGCCCCAATGGTCAAAGTTCCGACGTACGCGTTCTGGGTCTTCGACCAAGTCCCACTGAAATCATTGGGTCCGGGCACGTAGCCTGGCGCCTTCTCGGTGATCGTCTTGCCAGTCGTTTTGTATTTACCCGGTACGCGAGTCTGCGGGCCCACGAAGACGAAGGTGAGGTGTCCGGGAGATCCAAAGATCTCTCGGATGGGACGGGTCCTGGGACTTCGTCGCTCCTTATGGTCCACTTGGAGCCCGCGGTCAAGTTGGGCGGCGCGGCCTCAACGGCGCTACAGGCCACCATTGTGGAGCCGAGGATCGCGATCACTGCAGCGGAAAGGGACAAACGTCGCAACATGGCCTTGCCCGTCCTGGTCCACCGTTGAGCCGAAATCATGGAATTGACGCCCCACTGTGCCAGCGGACGGGGGCAGATGCAGACCTCTAGCCTCTTGACCTTGAGCGGAGGTATGACGATATCGGAGCGTGTCAACCGACGAAGTTGAGGGGTTTCAGACGACCGGAGGAGGGATTCCATCAGCACTAACAGCGAGTCCGTGATCCCACTCGCCTGTCGCGCAGGCATGACGGAACGCAGCGCGGGCGAACTCCAACGCGAGCGCTCGCGGATCAGGGCTTGCGCGGACGTCTTCCCAGTCGAGGATGTACTCACCTAGGGTTCCGTCCCAACGCGCATGTGGCAAAGGAAGGGTCACGCCGCCGAAGCCTTCTGGCACGGGGTGCGCGAAAGCGTAGAACGCCGCTTTGCCGTACCGCGCATCGCCGGGCCACCAACCCACTGCCACTCCTTCTGCGTTCATAGAATTGCGCGTGATAAAATCACTCGACGGTGGTTCGGCCGGACGGCCGGAAAATAAGTCGACGGCGAGATCAAACGAACCCCACCACGCATTGACCGGCGTTGATCGCCCACGGTAAGGCGCCCGGAACTTCCCGAGAACGAGAGCTGCCTGGGTCGCCGCCGCGAAGTAGTCAGCAGCCTGACTTTGGTCATACCGAACGTGTTGGGTGTCCTCGTCAAGCGGCTCGCTCCACGGAACCTCCTGCGGCGCCGGATTAATCTCGACAGGGCCGCCCAGACGGCGAACTGTGGCCAATACCTCGCGCGTCACGACTCCGACCGCTCGATTGGGCGTGAGCGCGACACGCTCGACCCGGCCGCTGCTGTGCTCGATCGCGGTCTCGTGGGCATGCAAGTCGAGTACAACTACGAGCGACCCTGAACCGTCGGGTGCTGGCAGCGGAGCGGTTTCCCAGCCCCGAGCGGTCAGGCGCAGCGCCGCATGCTGTAGCTGTTGCTCGAGTGGCGCCAGCCTCACCGCCAACTTGCCAAGCACCTGGCAATGCGCGTGCAGCGTGTCGCAGGTCTCATTCCATTGCTCATACGAAACCGCTGGCCAGCCCGACATAGCTTTACGGTAGCGAAGAAGTCCCCCTGAGTTCTCGGGTAGGACCATCGCGCCCGCTCTGACCCGAAACGGGCGACGGCCCGGTTTGGTTAGGGCTCAGCGTTCTTTGATGGTCCGCCTGAAGGTGAGCGCGCTGCCCGTCGGCCATCCGGCGGGCAAAAATCCGGTGATGGGCGCGGCGTTCGGCCCGGGATCCCACTCCCGTCCCTCTCCGTCCTCAAGTTGCACTATCAAGCGAGGATCGTCGCCGTCCCCGTTGGGCTGCCACCTCAAAACGACGGTCATCTCCGTCTCCTGTGAGCCGTCGTCCATGCAGAGAGCCTATTGCGGTGGCCCTCGGGATTACGCCCGCAGGGAATGGCGTGGTTCGCTGAGGTCGGGGAAGCTGTGGTCGATATAGCGGACTTGGCCGCGAGTCAACGGTGCGAGTTGCCTCGTCCGGTACCAAGCGGTGGCGAAGTGTGGTCTGAGAACGCTCCTTCACGTCCCCTCTGACCGCAATTTCTCTGTCATTTTGGGTCGATTTTGGTTCTGTTACGTGGCTCTGACCTTCATGTTGTCCGATTTCGCGGTTTCCAGCGGCTCTAAATAGGTAGAGGAGACGTTCTCCTCGATCGAGAGGAGCCTGGCGATGGGACCCAAGAACCGACGGCCGCCAATGCCGACGCCGACGCGCGATGCGCCGCTCTTGGACATCGACACCGTCGCTCAGGCGCTCGGTGTCACGCGTCGTCACGTCCAGCGGCTGGTCAGCGAACGTCGAATCCCGTTTATCAAGGTGGGTCGTTTCGTCCGCTTCGACCCAGCCTCGCTCAACATGTGGCTCGATTGCCAACGGGTGGAGCCCGAGCGAGGGACACCCCGCGAGTACGCACCTGGCGATAGCCTCGTGGGTACTCCAGGTGGCCTGGAGCCCGTCGTTCGGGCCCCGTCGGCGTTCGCCTCCCAACTCGAGCTCTGAACGAGGAAGGCCGCCGTGAGCATCCACAAGCGCGTCAACAAGCGCAAGAGCGTCTGGGTCGTCCGCTACCGCGATCCGCTCCCGAGGGAGCGCACCTTCGAGCGCAAGGCCGACGCGCAGCGTTTCGAGCGATACGTGCGGTACCAGCTGGACACCGAGCAATACCTCGATCCCGAGATGGTCAAGGTGACCTTTGCGGAGTGGGCCCGGCGATGGTGGCCGACGGTTGAACAGAGTGAGCGAGCGCCGAGCACGATCAGTGGTTATGAATCGGCGTTACGAATCCAGGTGCTGCCCTACTTTGGAAGCCGGCGTCTCCGTACTCTGCGTCGCATCGACATGGAGGAGTGGCTAGGTCAGCTGCGGACCGCCGGCTACGCGAACTCGACCATCCATTCCGCCCGGACAGTGGCCGGCATGGTGCTGATGTCTGCTGTCGATGCTCGCGTCATCGCCTCCAATCCGCTGGCTGGCATCCGGTTGCCCATGGGTACCAGTCGGACTCGCAACGCCCTCAGCGTCGAGCAAGTTGAGGCTCTGGCTGTGACGGTCGATCCGTGGTGGCGTCCATTCGTCCTCGTGCTGGCGTATTGCGGACTGCGCCCTGGAGAAGCCGCCGCTCTACGGCGAAGGCATCTAGATGACCTAGGACGCCTCACGCTCGAGGGAGCATGGCTGAACACCGGGGCCACCTCCTCGAGCGGGATACCAAGACGCACCGGGCCCGGTTGATCCAGGTGCCCTCTGGCGTCCTCGTCGACGTCCGGAATCACCTCGCCGTCCACGTCGAGGACGACCCGCTGGCACTCCTCTTCACGACGCCCTCGGGGACTCCAGTGCGCATCTCCAACTGGCGCCACAAGGTGTGGCAGCGCGCGGCCGACGAGATCGGACTGCCGAAGTGGGCGACGCCTTATGTCTTGCGACACACTGCAGCGAGCCTCATGGCGCAACGAGGTGTCCCCGTCTCGGCTGCCGCTGCAGCGCTCGGTCACGACCCGGCGATCTTCCTCCGCACGTATGCGCACCTGTGTCCAGAAGACCTGCGCGCCGTCGCCGACGCGATGGACCGCGCGCGGACAGAGACGTTCGGGCAGTGCACAACAGACCGGTCGCAACCGATCGAGCTTGTCGGCGCGGGGAAAACGCGGGGAAGAATCGAAGGGCTGAGGGTCTGCTCGAGTAACGGCCACTCTGACCAGGAATTTTGGTGGAGGCGATGGGACTTGAACCCACGAACCTCTTGACTGCCAGGCCGGTCCGGGTCGTGTGGGCTTGAGTGGTGCTTAGTGGTCGCCCCTGGTCGTGTGCGGTTTCGGTGACGCTGTCGTATGGCGTCGTAGGGTCCCGTTTGGCGCTGACGAGCGGCGTTGCGTTGACAAACGCGTTGACAAGGGAGGGGTCCTACCGTGGCGGAATCTGAAGACTTCATCGAGCGCGGCCTCGGGTGGGCTCAGGAGATCACCCTCGCTGTGGCGAGCGGCGATGGTGCGCAGGCTCGAGAGCTGTCCGACCGGCTAACCGGATGCGAGCAGGCGTGGCCGGTCATCTTGGGCATGGCGCTCTACGGACAAAAGTTGGCCTTTTGTCTGGCGCTCTCTGAGCTGCGACCTGGCTCGGCAGACGCAGACCCCTCCGCCCTGGGATGGCTTCAGTGGGTGGGTCCTCAGTCCCTGATGGAGCTCAGGGAGGAGCTGGAGGACGAGAACTAGCGGGGAGCGTCTCACGTCGGACCCGGCGCAGGCGGCGGCGCTCCCGCTCCGCCGTCCCGCCCCAAATCCCGAACTTCTCGCCATTGGCGAGCGCGTACTCGAGGCAGTCCTCGCGCACGACGCAACCGCTACAGACCTCTTTCGCCTCTCTGGTGGAGACCCCACGCTCCGGGAAGAACAGGTCGGGGTCGACCTCAGTGGCGAGACTGACTCAGAGCCCCCAGGCTTCCCTTGCTGTCACGACGCATGAGGGTACAGACGGGTAGTTCGCCCGAGGGTCGCGGGACCGCACTGACTCAAGCGCGCTTTCCGTGATGCAGACTACGTTGACCTTGGCGCCAGTACGGTGGAAGCATTCGCCGCCGAGGCAGTCAACAAGGTCGAGGGGAAGCCGATTGCGACGGCGACCGCCTTCTAGCGCCGCCAGCCGAACTTCGTCTCACGACCCGGTTCCGTCACGGCGGCGATCGGGCCAGAGAGGTCCCGTCGGGCCTCGATGCTCTTCGATGATCCAAGGCACACGAAGCGGGCTGTTCTAACCGCGACGAGTTCGCCGCCGCCGCTGGCGATTTGGACGGATCGGCTGCGGAGTTGGTACCACCATCTCGGGAGGTAAGAAGTAGGGCCCATTAGCCATCAGACCGTCGACATCGGCGTCGCGGATGGCGGTCGCGTCGGCCAGAAGGTGGTGGCCGCCGGATTCGGCCAGAGGCGGACGTAGGCCCTCGGGAGCGTGAGTGAGAGATCGTAAGGGGGAACCCCCTCTTCTTCGAAGATCGCTTGCACGACAAAGAACATCTTGCCCCGAATCCCATCACGCGCATCACTGCGTTTGCCCTCTCCGCCAGCGGCCCATCCCACATTGCATCCCCTGTTACGAGCTCGCGCGGTCAGACTGATATTGAATCCGACTCATCACTCGGGCAGACGTGATGCTCCAGACTCCAGGAACGAGAGATCCCGCCAGAACCCCAGTACGTGGCGGCGGCTCCGCGGGCGCTCGCGCAGGTATTGGCGATACCAGTCGGGCGACATGCGACCCTCTTGCGGAGCGGCATTCTCCGGCGAGGATTGCCGCTTTGGTCGCCCAGGTGGCGAGCCATTTCCGCCGTTGTCCGGAAGCAAGATTTTCGGTTTCCCTCGAATCATTGAGGTCAGGAGCGGCTTGACAGTTCTTCGAGGGTTCCGCCCCAGTCGTTGTTGCATGGAGCGCACAGGATCCCTGCCTTTGTCTGGTGGTGGGAGTCCTTCTCCTCCCAGTACGCTCGTTACTCTCTTGCGTTCGATCGAACTGTCCATAGCCCCGCAGCCTGAGCTTGCGTTGCTCGGGGAACTCTTCGGCCATCCAGTCGCCGTATATGTGTTCGAGCGTGATCTTCGCCTCTATTCGCCGCATAGGACGCAGACAGCCATGGCGCAAAGGCTATTCGTTCATCGTGGTTCTGAGGTTCCGATTAGGAGGTGGTCGCGACGGCATCTCCGCCGCGGGTGGGTATTCCTCCACCCCCTGGACGGCGTTCCTAACCTGAAGCGCGGAGACGGAGCTGGTCGGCCACTCAATCGAGCCGATGGTCTATTCAATGCAATTCGTTCGTCGCCGACGAATACCGACAGGATCACCCCGAGATCGTACCAACAATTTCACCGCAGGGTCGCTTGTCATTGTGACCGATCACCGTTATGTTGAAATCAACTTCAGCGAGAAGGGCAAACCCATCGCAAGGTGGGGACGCAATGCCACGGGACCCAAGCGGATCGCCGGGCTACCGAACGAAGGGGCCCCGATGCCTCGTCCCGCGTCGTCACGGTGGCAGAACCGCACGAACCAACGGGCTGGCAGATATGGCCCAAGGGTCCACGGTCAGCCCTGTCGGGATGCCACCGCGCCATGTCGGTGACGGTTGCAGTGGTCCGGCCGCGATGCTACTTATGTCGAACGACGTGTCCGCTGCCGCGAGTTGGAACCAACCTCCGGGGAAAGCCCTGGACCATGCGGCGAGCGCGACGATATTGACGAACGCCCCGGCGTCGCACCGCTCTGCAGTTGAAAGGGACCCTGACTCTCGGCGGACAGGGAGAATTTGAAGGAAGTGCCCGTTCAGCTAGGCGCCACCTACACCTCGACGGGCGCCAGGTTCAGCGGATCCGGCTTCACGCTCAACGTTGGTGCCGGCACGCTTGGTCGCGGCCGGTCTCGACGGATCTGAGCTCACATCTGGTGCACAAGACGAACGCCGCCACCTACGGCAGCGGTGGGCTCACTGATTCCTTCCACCCCGTGCTCACGGGGATAGAGCAAACCTTCCACGTCACCCATAAAGCTCACGGTGCCAGGCCCTTTAACGATCGATATCCCAATCTCGGGAGCCACCGCCGTCACCTCAGGCTCTGGCATCGACCTACGCGACGGTGCCGGACAGGTCGTCGCCACCTACACCGGACTGTAGCGTAATGACCGACGCTGCAGGCACGATCAGTCCCGGCATCTATGGGGGCGCGACGGCTGCTGGCTCGAACATCAAGATCACAGTCCGTGACGGTGCCGCTACCTATCCCCTCAACATCGATCCGACCTGGTCCAACCCGAGTACCGACGTCTACGTGGTCAGTGGTGAGGGCGTCCAGCCGGTCAACCTGACGACGGGGGCCGGCACCGACGAAACTTTAAGCGGTGGCCAGATGTTCATCCCACCGGGGCTCGACGACGGGATGGGTGGCCTACTACGGCAACATAGGGACATCGTCCACCGTGAGGCCGATCAACCTGCTCACGGGAATGTCCAGGTACCGCTATCGACCTGGGCAGCGAGTACGGGGTTGCTTGGGCCATGTCGCCCAACGGCGGAGAACATTTACGCCACCAGCAACGATGACACCTCCGTCGCCGTCTTTAACACTGTGACCCGCGTGGCGAGCACCTTCATCATTGGCTCGGCGCATGCGATATTGAGTGCTTTGGCGCCGTTGTCTCACCCAACGGCGAGACCCTGTGGCTGGCCGGCTACGGTTCTGTCACGCCGGTCAACCTGGCCACCAATACGGTCGGCACAACGATCGCGATTCCGACAGCGCCGGCTACGAGAACAGCCTTGTCATGTCGCCCGACGGGGAACCCTCTACGCCACCTTCGGAGGTAATTGCGACGGGGTTAGTCCCGGCATCATCCCCATTGACGTGGCAAGCGGCGCCGTCGGGTCAGAGATCTCCGTCCAGGTCCAAACTTGCGAAGCTCGAGACAACCAACCAGGAAGGTCTTGCTCTCAGCCCCGACGGCGAGACCGGCTATGTCGTGGACGACTCCTCGACGCTGACCCCGGTCGATTTGGCGACGGAACACCGTCGGCACCCGATCTCGTTCTCCGGCGAGTCTGGCGGGAAGTGACCTCGTCGCCGTGGCCATATCGTCCAACGGGCAGACCGCCTACCTGCTCGGGGCGGCCTACCTCGAGAGCATCGACCTTGCCACCGACACCATAGGTACCCCTATCCACCTCTTCACGGCTGACTATTTGAACAGCCTCGCGGAAGCGCCCGCCGACACCGTCGTCCCCCAGGGCACCGCGGCTCGCCGCCGACACACGGGCGGGGGCTCCAAGTCAGAGGGCTGCGAGACCTGTGGCATCTCTGCCACCAAGCAGTCGGGCGACCCGGTCGACACCGCGACCGGTGACTTCTCCGACTCGGCCACCGACGTGACCCTGCCCGGCGCCGGAATCCCCCTCGACTTCACCCGCACCTACGACGCCCAGGCGGCCCAGGCCGAGGTGACCGCGGGCCTGACCGCCGGGCCTCTGGGTACGGGTGGTCGGACAACCTGGGCATGTCGCTCTCGTACGACTCGAGCACCGAGACGGCCACGGTCACCGAGGAGAACGGCGCCCAAACCACCTTCAACGAATACGTATCGGGCAGTGCCAACCCGTGGTGCTCGACC